>NZ_BJNG01000089.1 GCF_006539565.1 Pseudonocardia hydrocarbonoxydans | reverse complement strand
GCGGTCGGCCTTCTTCCGGGATGCCGCGCTCACTGTGGTCGATGCGGCGCGGCGGGTGCGGGCCTGCTCGCGGGCCCGGGTGCGGGCGAGGCTGATGCGGTCGAGCTCGGCACAGATCCGGGTGATCGCGGCCTCTCGGGCGGCCTGGTCGCGTTCGGCCTCGTCGGGGTTGTGGCAGATGATCCACCGGATCCCCGGTGTGGACGCGATCTTCACTTCCTTGACCCGCAGATTGTCCCGGACCTGCTGGTAGCGGCCTTGGCGGGACAGCGCCTCGTGGGCCTGGGCGTTCCCGTCGCGCATCCGCTCGCCGGCGATGTAGTGCCCGCCGGCGCGCTGCAGGTAGGCGAGGTGCTCCCGCGAGGAGAACCCCCGATCCACCACCGTCACGACCCGCCCGAGGCGCCAGCCGCGCAGCCCGTCGCGAACCTCCGGGAGGATCGCCTGGTCGTTGGTGTTCCCGGGCCAGCACCAGCAGCGCACCGGGATCCCCTCCCGGGTGACCGCCAGCCCGATCACGATCTGGGGCAGATCGCGACGGTGGTCCTTGGAGTGCCCGTAGCGGCGGAACCCGGGTGTGCCCGTGCTGCCGTCGTCGCACGGGTCGGGGTCGGGG
>NZ_BJNG01000088.1 GCF_006539565.1 Pseudonocardia hydrocarbonoxydans | reverse complement strand
CCCCGACCCGCCCGAGGGCGCGGACGGTGGTCCCGAGGGCGCGCCGGGGTTCCGCCGCTACGGGCACTCCAAGGACCACCGCCGCGACCTGCCCCAGATCGTGATCGGGCTCGCGGTCACCCGGGAGGGCATCCCGGTCCGGTGCTGGTGCTGGCCGGGCAACACCAACGACCAGGCCATCCTCCCGGAGGTCCGTGACGGGCTGCGCGGCTGGCGCCTCGGGCGCGTCGTGACGGTGGTGGATCGTGGGTTCTCCTCGCGGGAGAACCTGGCCTACCTGCAGCGCGCGGGCGGGCACTACATCGCCGGCGAGCGGATGCGCGACGGGAACGCCCAGGCCCACGAGGCGCTGTCGCGCCAGGGCCGCTACCAGTCGGTGCGTGACAACCTGCGGGTCAAGGAAGTCAAGATCGCTTCCACGCCGGGGATCCGGTGGATCATCTGTCACAACCCCGACGAAGCCGAACGCGACGCTGCGCAGCGGGAGGCGGCCATCGCGCGGATCCGTGCCGAGCTCGATCGGATTACCAGCGCCCGCGCCCGGGCCCGGGATCAGGCCCGCGCCCGCCGCGCCGGGTCGGCCACGACGAGCGCGGCGACCCGGAAGAAGGCCGACCGCA
>NZ_BJNG01000087.1 GCF_006539565.1 Pseudonocardia hydrocarbonoxydans | reverse complement strand
CCCGAGAGGGTTCGGGCCCTGGCAGACCCTGTGGAAGCGACACCGCCGCTACAGCGGGGATGGCACCTGGGACCGGATCCTCGCCGCCCTGCTCACCAGCGCGGACGCTGCGGGGATCGTGAACTGGGACGCCAGCGTGGACTCCACGATCCTTCGCGCGCACCAGCACGCCGCCACCCTCGCCCGGGACACGGGGGGCGAGATCGAACTACAAGAATCTGCTGGACGAACCGGCTGACCATGCGTTGGGTCGGTCCCGGGGCGGGCTGTCCACGAAGATCCACCAGCTCGTCGACGGCCACGGCTACCCGTTGGTCGTGCTCGTCGGGCCGGGTCAGGCCGGTGACGCCCCGATGTTCCCGCATCTCATGGCGCATCTGAGCATCGCCCGCTCCGGGCCCGGGCGGCCGCGGACCCGGCCCAACCGGGTACGCGGGGACAAGGCCTACTCCTCGCGGGCGATCCGCGGCCACCTGCGATCCCGACGGATCCTCGCGGTCATCCCCGAGCCCGCCGACCAGCAAGGACACCGCAAGCGCCGCGGCCGTCGAGGTGGTCGCCCGCCCGCGTTCGACAGCGTGGACTACCGCAACCGCAATGTCGTCGAACGCGGGTTCGCCGCGGTCAAGCAGTGGCGCGGCCTGGCCACCCGTTACGACAAGCTCGCGTTGACCTTCCGCGGCGGTGCCGTGCTCAAAGCCATCGTCACCTGGCTCCAAGCATTGGGAGACACGCCCTA
>NZ_BJNG01000086.1 GCF_006539565.1 Pseudonocardia hydrocarbonoxydans | reverse complement strand
CTAGAGCGTGTCTCCTAATGCCTGGAGCCAGGTGACGATGGCCTTGAGGACGGCGCCGCCGCGGAAGGTCAGTGCGAGCTTGTCGTAGCGGGTCGCGAGCCCGCGCCACTGCTTCACGGTGCAGAAGCCTCGTTCGACGACGTTGCGGTTGCGGTAGTCCACGGAGTCGAATGCTGGTGGGCGGCCGCCCCGAGACCCGCGCCGCTTGCGGTGTCCTTGCTGGTCAGCCGGTTCAGGGATGACTGCGACGATCCGTCGTGCCCGTAGATGCCCGCGGATCGCCCGCGACGAGTAGGCCTTGTCTGCGCGTATCCGGTTGGGGCGGGTCCGCGCCCGCCCGGGCCCGGGGCGGGCGATGCTCAGATGCGCCATGAGGTGCGGGAACATCGGGGCGTCGCCGGCTTGGCCCGGCCCGACGAGCACGACCAGCGGATGGCCGTGGCCATCGACGAGCTGGTGGATCTTCGTGGACAGGCCCCCGCGAGAGCGGCCCAACGCATGGTCAGGCGGTTCGTCGAGCAGATTGTTGTAGTTCGATCTCGCCCCCCGTGTCGCGGGTGAGGCTGGCGGCGTGCTGGTGCGCGCGGATGATCGTGGAGTCCACGCTGGCGTCCCAGTTCACGACACCGGCAGCGTCCGCGCTGGTCAGCAGAGCAGACAGGACCTGGTCCCAGGTGCCGTCACCGCTGTAGCGGCGGTGTCGCTTCCACAGGGTCTGCCAGGGGCCGAACTCCCGGGGC
>NZ_BJNG01000085.1 GCF_006539565.1 Pseudonocardia hydrocarbonoxydans | reverse complement strand
TGAGCCTTTGCCAACCTGACGGACGGGCAGGTCAGGGCGTGTACGGCGTGGCGTGACCCCGAATGAGTGAAGCTCCTGGTAGACGGGCGATTGCTGAGATCAAACCGTCCGACCAGGAGCTTCAAGGTGCTGTCCTACCCGTCCGGGATGACCATGTCCAGCCGCGCGCTCGGTGTGCTGTCCGATGCGCTGCGGGCGCACCGCAACCAGCGCCGAACGCGCTGGCGTAAGCTCTCGCCCGGCCGGCAGGCGCTGCTGGTCCTTGCGCACCTGCGCAAAGGTGAGACCTACGCCGACCTGGCCTGCGGATTCACGATCGGCACCTCCACGGTCTACCGCTACGTCCGCGAAGCCCTCGACCTGCTCGCCGCGATGGCCCCCACCCTCGCCCAGGCGATCGAGGTCGCGTCCCGGAAGGCGTTCGTCATCCTCGACGGCACCCTGCTACGCATCGACCGGGTCGGCATGGCATCGGGCTACGACCGGGCCTTCTACTCTGGGAAGCACAAGGCGCACGGGCTCAACGTGCAGGTCATCGCCGACCCGATCGGTCGCCTGGTGTGGATCTCCCCGCCGCTGCCCGGAGCGCGGCACGACATGGGCGCCGCCCGTGAGCACGGGATCATCGACGCGCTCACCACGCATGGAATCCCCGCGGCCGCCGACACCGCCTACCAGGGCGCCGGGCCGACGGTCGCGGTCCCACAGCGCCGACGCCGGCTCGACCCCGACACCGGCCGCTACCGCCGCCTCTCCCAGGACCAGAAGGACGTGAACACCGCTCACGCACGCCGTCGCGGGCCGGGCGAGCGGGTCAACGCCGAGCTGAAGAACTGGCGGATCCTGCGCAAGATCCGTTCCAGCCCGAACACCGCCGACAAGCTCGTCGCCGCAGTTCAGACCCTCATGATCGCCAACGCATGATCAGGTTGGCAAAGGCTCA
>NZ_BJNG01000084.1 GCF_006539565.1 Pseudonocardia hydrocarbonoxydans | reverse complement strand
AGTGTCTAACGGATCTTGGCTGGGTCATCGGCCAGGATGGGGCCGTGGCTGATCGTCAGGTTCTGTCGGATGAGGCGTGGGCGTGGCTGGAGCCGCGTCTGCCTGATCGGACCCCGCGCCGGGGTGGGCGGTGGCGTGATCATCGGCAGGTGATCGAGGCGATCGCGTGGAAGTACCGCACCGGGGCGGCGTGGCGGGAGATCCCGGCCGAGCGGTTCGGTCCCTGGCAGACCGCCTACGAGCGGCAGACCCGTTGGAGCGAGGACGGCACCTGGGCTCGGCTGTTCGCCGCCGCGCAGGCCGACGCCGATGCCCGTGGGGAGCTGGACTGGCTGGTCTCGGCGGACTCCTCGCTGGTGCGGGTCCATCAGCACGGCGCCGCGGCCCGGCGTATCGGCGGCAACGCCGCCACCGCACCGGGCCCGGTCTCGTGCCCGGACACGCTCACAGGGGGCTTGGTCGAATGACAAGAATTCCCGACTCGATCACCGGCGACGACGGGAACGACGTGTCCTCGCCGAGCCCTCCGACCATGCGATCGGCCGTTCCCGGGGCGGGCTGACCACCAAGGTTCACTGCGTCGTCGACGGGCGGGCGAGGCCGCTGGTGCTGCAGCTGACCGCCGGGAACGTCAACGACACCACGCAGTTCCCCCAGCTCATGGCCGGGATCCGAGTCCATCGTGCCGGACCCGGTCGGCCCCGGACCCGTCCGGACTACCTGCTGGCCGACAAGGGCTACAGCTCCCGCGCCAACCGCGAGGTGTTGCGGCGCCGCGGGATCGCCCACACCATCCCCGAACCTCGCGACCAGCAGGCCAACCGAGCCCGCCGGGGCTCGCGGGGCGGGCGCCCGGTCGGGTTTGACAAGACCCGCTACAAGCGGCGCAACACCGTCGAGCGAGGCTTCTGCCAGCTCAAACACTGGCGCGGCCTGGCCACCCGCTACGACCGAAACGCCCGCAACTACCTCGGAGCGCTCCAGCTCGCAGCCCTACTCACCTGGCTTCCATGATCGCTCAGACACT
>NZ_BJNG01000083.1 GCF_006539565.1 Pseudonocardia hydrocarbonoxydans | reverse complement strand
GACCGCCCGCGGCGACGGCATGCCGTCCTCGGCGTGCCAGGTCTCGAAGTCGGAGTGCCAGTAGAAGCCACCGCCGCCGAAGCCGGGCTTGTAGTTGATCCGGCTCTGGTGCACGTAGACCTCGGAGCCGAGGATCTGCCGCGCCCGGCCGGCCACCCGCTCGTCGGCGATCAGCTCGGCGATCCTCGGGCTCAGCGCGTGCACCTCGAACACCGAGCGCACCTGCCCCGACGACTTCTCGATGACCGTCCGCTCGTCGGCGTGCACGGCGGGGTCGGTGGCCAGGCGGTCGAGCTCGCCGGCGAACTCCGTCACCTCGTCGGGGGTGAGCAGCTGCGGCACCGTGACGAACCCGTCACGCTCGTGCGCGGCCAGTTCCTCGGGCGACAGCGGCCCCGGTGCGGTGCTCCACACCGTGGGCTCCGCCCGATCGATGACCACAGGGCGGTCGGCCACCCGGGTCGGGTAGCGGTCGCCGTGGCGCGCGGTGCGTCGTCGGTCCGTGACTGCCATACCTTACGAAGCCTCCTTCTCCTCCTCGTCCACCGTGATCAGCGGGTACACGCCGTTCTCGTCGTGTACCTCGCGCCCGGTGACGGGAGGGTTGAACACGCACACCGTCCGCATCTGCGTGCGCGGACGCAGCTGGTGGCGCTCGTTTCCGTTGAGGACGTAGATCGACCCGGGCGCGAGCGCGTAGGTCGTGTCGTTGTCCTTGTCGTACAGCTCGCCCTCACCTTCGGTGATGAAGACGGCCTCGATGTGGTTCGCGTACCAGAAGTCGTTGACGGTCCCGGCCTTGAGCACCGTCTCGTGCACCGAGAAGCCGACGCGGTCGCCGCCGAGCACGATGCGCTTGCTGCGCCAGTTCTCGGTCTCGACGTCGCGGTCGGTACCGGTGATCTCGTCGAGCGTGCGGACGATCATCTACTGGGACATCCCTTCGGTGACGGTGGCGACGGACTCCGCGACGATGGCGAGGCCCTCCTCGAGCTCGTCGTCGGTGACGGTCAGGGCCGGGAGGATCTTCATGACCTCGTCGGACGGGCCT
>NZ_BJNG01000082.1 GCF_006539565.1 Pseudonocardia hydrocarbonoxydans | reverse complement strand
CCCAACTGCGCGGTCGTGGGCTCGGTGGTCTGGACGACGGTGCCGGCTGGTCCGGATAGCGTGATCGCGTGCAGTCGGCCCAGCTCGCGGTTGATCTGGCGCCAGGTCTGGCCGGTGCGCCGTTCGGCGACCCGGATCAGCAGCAGCGCGAGCCAGCAGAGCAGCACGTGCGCGCGGATGCGGGGCTCGATCCGGTGGAACACCGGCCGGAGTTCGATGGTGGACTTGAGGTCGCGGAACCCGCGTTCGGCTTCGAGGAGGTTCTTGTAGCCCAGCGCGACGTCCTCGGCCGACAGGTCCGGATCCGAGGTGGAGAGCAGGTACTTCCCGTCCAGCCGGGCCTCGGCGGTGATCTTCGCCCGGTCCAGGACCAGGCGCCCGGACGGGGTCTGGCGCAGCCACCGGCCCAGGGCGGGGTGCTCGCGCAGCGCGCACTCGGCCTTGACGTGCGCCGCCTCGTCGGCGGCGGCCCTGCGGTCGGCTTTCGTGCGGGTCGCCGCGCTCACCGCGGCCCTGGGCGTTGAGGATGCCGTGCGGCGGGCGCGGGCCTGCTCGCGGGCTCGGGCGCGGGCGGTGGTGATCCGGTCCAGCTCGGCACCGATCCGCACGATGGCGGCGTCGCGGGCGGCCTGGTCGCGTTCGGCCTCCTCGGGGTTGTGGCAGATGATCCACCGGATCCCGGGCGTGGAAGCGATCTTGACCTCCTTCACCCGCAGGTTGTCGCGCACGGACTGATAGCGACCTTGGCGCGACAGCGCCTCGTGGGCCTGGGCGTTGCCGTCGCGCATCCGCTCGCCGGCGATGTAGTGCCCGCCGGCGCGCTGCAGGTAGGCGAGGTTCTCCCGGGAGGAGAACCCGCGGTCGACCACGGTGACGACCCGCCCGAGGCGCCAGCCCCGCAAGCCGTCCTTGACCTCGGGCAGGATCGCCTGGTCGTTGGTGTTGCCCGGCCAGCACCAGCAGCGGACCGGGATCCCCTCCCTGGTCACGGCCAGGCCGATGACGATCTGGGGCAGGTCGCGGCGGTGGTCCTTGGAGTGCCCGTAGCGGCGGAACCCCTGCTCACCGTCGGTGTCGGCATCTTCGGTGTCGCGTTCGAAGTAGGTGCTGGTGGTGTCGAAGAACAGCAGGTCGACCTCGAGGTTGAGCAGGTCGGCGACGGCGAAGAACACCGCCTCCTGCACGCTCGCGTCGGTGTCGGCCTCGACGAGCAGGTCCAT
>NZ_BJNG01000081.1 GCF_006539565.1 Pseudonocardia hydrocarbonoxydans | reverse complement strand
GAACCGCCCCGGTGTGTCGGGAGACTCGATCTTCTGAGGAGATGGAGTCATGACCTATCGCGCCCAGCCCTACCCGCGGGAGCTTCGTGAGCGGGCGGTCCGGATGGTGGCCGAGGTGACCCCGAACTATGACTCGCAGTGGGCTGCGATCGGTGCGGTCGCGCAGAAACTCGGCGTTGGGACGGCGGAGACGGTGCGCAAGTGGGTCCGCCAGGCCGAGATCGACCAGGGCCAGCGACCGGGCGGGAGCACGGAGGAGTCCGCGGAGATCAAGCGGCTCAAGCGTGAGGTGGCCGAGCTGCGCCGGGCGAATGAGATCCTGAAAGCGGCGTCGGCTTTCTTCGCGGCCGAGCTCGACCGGCCCTCGACACGCTCGTGAGGTTCATCGCCGCCCACGCCGAGCAGGACGCGGGCGGGTTGCGGTGGGGAGTCGAGCCGATCTGCAGAGTGCTCTCCGAGCACGGCTGCCCGATCGCCCCATCGACCTACTACGCCGCTCGCGCCGCGAAGGCGCAGCCGTGCAAGCGGGCGCTGCGTGATGAGCAGCTCAAGGTCGACATCGCCCGGGTGCACGCCCAGAACTACGGCGTCTATGGCGCCCGGAAGGTGTGGCTCGCGCTCAACCGCGAAGGCATCGCGGTGGCCCGTTGCACGGTGGAGCGGCTGATGGGCGAGCTGGGCCTGGTCGGTGCCCGTCGTGGTCGCCGGGTCCGCACCACCGTCGCGGACGCGGCCGCGCCGCGCCCGGCGGACCTGGTGGAGCGACGGTTCGACCCGCCGGCCCCGAACCGCACCTGGGTCGCGGACTTCACCTATGTCCCGACCTGGGCGGGGATGGTCTACGTGGCCTTCGTCCTCGACGCCTACGCCCGCCGCATCCTGGGCTGGCGCGCCGCCACGACGATGCGCACCGAGCTGGTGCTCGACGCGCTGGAGCAGGCCGTGTGGACCCGTCAACGCGAAGGCGTCGAGGACCTGTCCGGGTTGATCTGTCATCACGACGCCGGGTCGCAATACACCTCGATCGCCTACACCGAGCGCCTCGCCGCCGCCGGCATCGACCCGTCGGTCGGATCGGTCGGCGACGCCTATGACAACGCCCTGGCCGAGTCGGTGATCGGGCTGTTCAAGACCGAGCTGATCAAACCGCGGGGGCCGTGGCGGACCGTCGAGCAGGTCGAGATCGCCACCCTGGAATGGGTCGACTGGTTCAACCACCGCCGGCTGTTCGAGGCCTGCGGCGACATCCCACCCGCCGAACTCGAAGCGGCGCACTACCGTCAACACGCCGCCCTCACCGAGGCCGGCCACTCAACCCCATGAGCCTCCGGACACGCCGGGGCGGTTC
>NZ_BJNG01000080.1 GCF_006539565.1 Pseudonocardia hydrocarbonoxydans | reverse complement strand
CCGTTCGGCGGGGTCCCGTGAGTGCATAAACGATCATGACCGAGCGTGACCGGCGAGCACATAACCGCAGGTCGCGTCCGATGAATAGTCGATCATGTCTGTGATAATCAGGCGCGAGCCTCTGAACTGCGATTATGCGACGCTGGAAGATCCGAGAATAGTAGTTATGTTCGATTGCCTCTGGATGATCAGTCGCACGAATGCATGATCATCCGGTGCGCCAGACGAAACGCACCGACGCCTCATCCATCGCGCTCCCCGGACCGCGCGCCGGCGCCTTCCCGATCCGCACATCCATCAGCGCACGCAACACCTGCCGACGCGCACTCACCGACGCCGCCGCCCATCGCTGCGCAGCGTCCGGGCCCGCGAGATCGAACACCACCGCCGGGACGTGACGCGGCTGGGCCCGCTTCTCCGCTGCCCGCAGCCGGGGGAGGGTCCGGGCTTCCAGGTCGGCCAGCGATTCCAGCGTGAGCCGGTCGACGTCGACCAGGCGGCGGGCCTCGTCGAGCTTGGCACGCAACCGCGCTACCTCCTCGCCGGCCGTCGACACCGCCGGGTCGTCCGCCTCCGCCGCCAACGCCGCGGCGAGGTCCGGCCGCGACAGCCGCTCGATCACCACGGCCTCGACGAACTCGTCCAGCTCGTCAGCGCGTCGGCTCACGCAGAACCGCAGCCGACACCGGTAGGTCACCACCGGCCCGCCGACGCGCTGCCGCTTCAACGTCCCCACGGGCCCGCCGCACACGTCGCAGTGCGCGACCCCGGCGAGGAGGTGTCGCACGTGGGAGCCGTCGCGGTGGGTGCGCCGGGTGGGGTCGTGGAGGAGCTGCTGCAACCGCCGGTGCTGGTCCATCGTCACGATGGCCGGCCACGCCGCGGTCACCCCGTCGAGCACCTCGCCGCGGTGCACCCGCAGCCCTGCCGACGCCGGGCTCGCCACCAGCCGGAGCAGGTTGTTGCCGATCCACCGGCCGCCGCTGGGGGAGGGGATCTCGCGCCGGGTGTAGTCGTTCGCCACCGTCGTCGGCGTCTCGCCGTCGAGGATGCGCCGCGCCGCCTCGCGCACCACCGCGGCGCGCTCGTCATCGAGCACGTACCGCACCACGCGGCCCGTCCTCGGGTCGTGTTCGGCCCGCACCCCGTACGGCAGGCGCGCGTGGGGCGCCCCCCTCGTCGCCCGGGACGCCATGCCGCGTTTGACGCGCTTGGACAGCATCGCCACCTCGCGCACGGCCAGCGCCGCGCCCATGTCGAGCATGAACCCGTCGTCGGGGTCGGCCGGGTCGTGGACCTTGCCGTCGACCACAAGGGCCGTCCCCGACTCGATCAGCCCGGCGATGAGCGCAGCCCACACCGCCCGGTCGCGCGTCGAGCGGGAGACCTCCCACACGCAGAGGGCGTCCGCCTGGCCGGTGGCGAGGACGTCAAGCACCTCCTGCCAGCCTTCCCGCGCCTTCCCGCGGGCAAACCGGGACGCGCTGACCCCGTCGCGGGGCTCGGCGATGACCTCGACGCCTGCCCGGGTCGCCCACGCGCGCAGGGCGTTGAGCTGGTCGTCGACGGACGTGGTGTGGCGGTCCTTGCCCTCGCGGTCGTCGCGTTCGGCGTGGCTGGCGCGGCCGTAGAGGATGACTCGGCGAAGGGGGCGCTTGCTTGTCGACACAGGTGGAGTGTAGCTTTGTTGCCAGCT
>NZ_BJNG01000079.1 GCF_006539565.1 Pseudonocardia hydrocarbonoxydans | reverse complement strand
GCGTTCCGCGTAATTCGGCCGGTCTGGAGGTCCTGGGCGGGTGAGGATGCAGGTCAGGGCAGTGCGGATGGCCACCGAGGGCAGATTCGCCTAGAGAAACGCCTGTCTGGGTAGTTGCTGCTGAGCGTGCTGTGATGGTCTATGTTCTAGAGCGATGTACGTGAAGACGACGGCGCGGAAGACCAAGAGCGGGACTGTCCGCTACCTGCATCTGGCGCACAACGAGTGGGACCCGGTCGCCGGCCGGTCGGTCCCGAAGATCCTCTACGGGTTCGGGCGGGCCGACCAGCTCGACCGCGTCGCGGTCAAGCGGCTGGTGGGGTCGCTGGCCCGGCTGCTGGACCCGGCCGACGCGTTGGCTGCGACCGCGGGCTCGGAGCTGGTGTTCTGCGAGTCCCGCCCGTTGGGCGGCACGTTCGTCCTCGACGCGCTGTGGCGGCGGCTGGGCATCGACACCGTCCTGCGCGGCCTGGACGCCAAGCCGCGTCGCGGTCGGCCCCGCGACACCGCGGCGACCGAGCGGGTGCTGTTCGGGCTGGTCGCGAACCGGGCGCTCGCGGCGTCGTCGAAGCTGGCGGCAGCGGACTGGATCAACCACGACGTGCACATCGACGGGCTGCCCCAGACCAGCGACGACGCCTGCTACCGGGCGATGGACTGGCTCCACGACGTCCGCGAGCAGCTGGAGATCGGGGTGTTCCGCCAGGTCGCGAACCTGCTCAACCTCGAGGTCGACCTGCTGTTCTTCGACACCACCTCCACCTACTTCGAACTCGACGACCCCGACGAGCCGGTCACCCGCGACGAACACGGCCACCCGGTCCCCGACCAGGACGGCAAGGAGGGCAAGGAGGGCAACGTCGGGTTCCGGACCTACGGCAAGTCCAAGGACTCCCGCGACGACCTGCCCCAGATCGTGATCGGGATGGCGGTCACCCGCGAGGGGATCCCAGTGCGGGTGTGGTGCTGGCCCGGGAACACCGCGGACTCCAAGCTCATCCGCCAGGTCAAGGACGACATGCGGGACTGGACCCTGTCGAAGATCGTGTGGGTGGCCGACCGCGGATTCTCCTCCGAGGCCAACCGCCGCTACCTGCGCCAGGGCGAGCACGCCTACATCATCGGGGAGAAGCTGCGCTCGGACTCGGTGGAGATCAAGGCCGCGCTGTCCCGGCAGGGCCGCTACACCGAGATCGCGGAGAACATGCGGATCAAGGAGGTGAAGGTCTCCGAGTCCGAGCGGTTCGTCATCTGCCACAACCCCGACGCCGCCGGGCGCGACGCGCACATCCGCGCCCAGCTGATCGCCCAGCTCGAGGAGCTGATCGCCGACTCGGACCGCCTGCCCGTCATGAAGCGCGGCGAGCTGCGCGGACGAATCTCGACCAAGCCGGGCCTGAACCGGTACCTGCGGGTCACTCCCGGCGGGCTGCTGCGCGTCGACAAGGCCAAGATCAAGACCGAGGCCAACCTCGACGGGAAGTACCTGCTGCGCTGCTCGGACCCGCACCTGCCCGCCGCCGACATCGCGCGCGGCTACAAGCAACTCCTGGAAGTCGAGCGCGGCTGGCGCGACATGAAGCAGATCATCGACCTGCGCCCGGTCTATCACCGGCTCGAAGAACGCATCCGCGCCCACGTCGTGCTCTGCTGGCTCGCGCTGCTGCTCATCCGCGTCGTCGAGACCACCACCGGCGACACCTGGCATCACGTGCGCCGCCACCTCGACCGGCTCCACGCCGGCACCTTCACCGGCCCCACCGGAGTGTTCCGCCAGCGCACCGAGCTGTCCAAGCCCCAACGCGACCTACTCGCCCGCCTCGACATCCCCGCCCCGAAGCAGATCATCGAACTCGCCACCGCAAGCCGCTGACCAGCAGCGACACCGCCGTCTAGAGACACGCCCGTCCGGGGCGTCTCAACGTATTCCTCCAGGTCAAGCCCCCCATCGCCGCTCTAGACCACCTGAATTACGCGGAACGCA
>NZ_BJNG01000078.1 GCF_006539565.1 Pseudonocardia hydrocarbonoxydans | reverse complement strand
CACTTCAGCGAGGCGGCGACTCGCTGACCAGGCACATCATCGGCCGGACCCGGCTCATGTGCCCATCAACTGCGGAACGCGGGACTCCCACGCCGCTGATGCCGCCGGCGGGCGCGACCGCGGTGGTCGGTCGCGGTGGGTCCGCCGCGGTTTGCTCGGCGCTGCCGCTGCGGCAGCGGTCTCCGTGGCGTCGGTGGTTCTGGTGGGTGCTCCGTCGGCTCTCGCCTCGACCGAGCTGACCGCACCGTCCTCGGGTGGTCCCGCTGCGGCGTGCGCGCCGGTGGACCCGACCATCCTGGCGGAGCGGGAGACGGCGTTCGAGGCGATTGTGGTCTCGGTGGCGGATGGTGAGGCGCACCTGGAGGTGCAGCACACCTTCGTCGGTCAGGTCGACAAGGACGTGATCGTGACCCAGTCGGTGACCGGTGGTGGTGTCAGTGAGTTCGGCCCCGCCGAGTTCGTCGGGGGGAAGAGACGGGACTGCTGACGGTTCGGTTGACATCTGATCTGTGAGGACTGTGGTCCTCGCTGGAAGGATGTCAACCGAACCGTCAGCAGTCCCGATGTCGGTCCACGAGTCGGTCCACGAACTGCTGTTGCCAGGTTCCTCTGTTGCCTGATCGAGCACCAGTAGAACCGTCGATTCGCCAGGTCGCCAGGCATGTGGGCGTCAGCGTGCCGACTACGGATCAGAAGGTTAGGGGTTCGAATCCCTTCGGGCGCACCACGTTTTCGCAGGTAGAACGTCTGCAACGCGATCACACAAGACCATCGCACACACAGGATGACAACGGTGTGTCGTGAGGCGTGTTCCGCGCGTACGACCGCGCACGGTCCGTAAATGACAGTGGTGTAACCTCGCGGACGGCCACACTGGAGTGTCCGTGGGCTTGTTCGGCGCCTTGAGCGCGGGGCTCGTTCTCCTCTCCCGCGGATCGACCTCGGACCGAGTGGGGCGAACGAGCTATCTGACGGCGTACAAGCCTTCGATCCTGCTTCACCGCGGGAACAACTTCATGATCGCCCTACCACACGCTTGACCTGCAGTACTCGGCTGCAAGTCTGACTCTCCCGTGGGGTAGATGTGTCCGAGTTGTCCCTGATCGTCGCCGCGGTTCTGGCCGTGTCTGCTCTCGTGAGCCTGACGCTCATCCTGGTGTTCTTGCTCGTTGTCTATCTCAAGGGCGGCAAGGACGACCTCAAGGTCGCCGCGGACGCGCTGCACCGAGTGCGAGATGTGGGTGTGGGCCCGTCAGTGCGCGCAGCTCTTGACCGGCGACCTCGGCGTGATGATCAGCAGACCTGAGCACGGCCTGAGGTCGACTTCGCGTTCGCGCCCTTGTCATCACCCTCGCGCGCATCGTTGGACGACGCAGGGACGTGCTGGGCGTCAGCCAGACAGCGTCACGCGTCGCGTCGTGCGCGGGGCACCATGCGGGCGGTCGCCTCGGCGGCTGCGGTCGCCACTTCGGGGTAGACCGAGGTGTAGGTGTTCGCGGTGAGCGCGATGTTGGAGTGGCCAAGTGTCTCCTGCACGGTCTTCATCGAGACGCCGGCCGCGAGCATCAGCGATGCCGCGCCGTGTCGGAGATCGTGCAGCCTGATCGGGGGCAGGCCAGCGCCGACCGTCAGGTCCTCGAACCGGTCGGAAATGTCGCTCGGGTCGAGCGGTGAGCCGTTCTCTGCGCAGAAGACCTTCCCCGAGTCGACCCAGGCCGAGCCGGCGGCCATGCGGTCCTTGCGCTGGACGAGCCGATGGGCGCGGAGCGCGGCCACCGAGTCTTCGTCGAGAGCGATCACGCGCTCCCCGGCGTCGGACTTCGGCGTGTCCTCGTACACCACACCTGCGATGGTGATCCGCTGGCGTACGACGGCGATGGAGCCGCCCGTCAGATCGACCTCGGGCCATTCCAGGCCGCACGCCTCGCCGCGTCGCAGGCCGCGGAACGCGTAGAGGTGCCACAGCGCGTACAGCCGGTCCTCGGCTGCGTGATCCAGGAACTGCCCGAGCTGATCGGGGCGCCAGACCAT
>NZ_BJNG01000077.1 GCF_006539565.1 Pseudonocardia hydrocarbonoxydans | reverse complement strand
CCCGCGTTCCGCAGCTGATGGGCGGATCTGGACACACGCCGCGGTATTCTCCCAGGTCAGCGAGCGGGAGCAAGTCCGGAAGCGGCGAAAATACTGGACACACGTTCGATCGGTGTTCGAACTGTTGAGCTGCTGGAACTCATGTAACGTCTGGACACGTGCACGTACGAGTGTCGACACGGCGAAACAAGGACGGCGCCGCGGTGCGGTACCTGCAGCTGACCCACAACGAGTGGGACCCGACCACGAAGACCTCGCGGCCCAAGGTGCTGCACAGCTTCGGCCGGGAGGACCAACTCGACCGCGACGCGATCAAGCGCCTGGTCGCGTCGCTGACGAGGCTGCTCGACCCGGCCACCGCTCTGACCGGCTCGCAGGCGCCCGGGGCGGCGGGGCTGGCGTTCACCTCCTCGCGCCCGGTCGGCGGCACCCTGGTCCTCGACGCGTTGTGGCGCCGCCTCGGGATCGACACCGTCATGACCCGGCTGCTCACCGGGCGCAAGCGCGACCCGCGCACCGAGCGGGTGCTGTTCGCGCTGGTGGCGAACCGGGCGCTGGCGCCGGGTTCGAAGCTGGCCGCCGCGGGCTGGGTGAACCGCCGCGCGCACATCGACGGCCTGGCCGAGACCTCCGACGACGCCTGCTACCGGGCGATGGACTGGCTCCTCGACATCGCCCCCGATCTGGAACGGGAGGTGTTCTGGCAGGTCGCGACCCTGCTCGATCACGAGGTCGACCTGCTGTTCTTCGACACCACCTCCACCTACTTCCAGACCGACGAGCCCGACGACCCGCTCGCCCGTGACGTCCGCGGGCGCCCGGTCCCCGACCAGGACCCCGGCGACGGCGACGGCAACGGCGACGGCAACGGCGACGGCGACGGCGACGGCGAGGACACCGGCGGCGGGGTGGGGTTCCGGACTTACGGCAAGTCGAAGGACTCCCGTGACGACCTGCCCCAGGTCGTGATCGGCATGGCCGTCACCCGCGCCGGGATCCCGGTGCGGGTGTGGTGCTGGCCGGGCAACACCACCGACTCGGCGCTGATCCGCCAGGCCCGCGAGGACATGCGGGACTGGACCCTGGCGAGGGTGATGTGGGTCGCGGACCGCGGGTTCTCCTCGACGCAGAACCGCAGGGAGCTGCGCCGCGGCGGCGGGCACTACATCATCGGAGAGAAGCTCCGCTCCGGTTCCGCGGAGGCCACCGCGGCGCTGTCCCGCCAGGGCCGCTACAGCCATGTCCGGGACAACCTGCAGGTCAAAGAGGTCAAGATCGCCGCTGATGAGCGGTTCGTGATCTGCTTCAACCCTGAGCAGGCCGAACGGGACGCCGCGCTGCGCGAGGTCATGGTCGGCAAGCTCATCGCGCTCATCGCCGACACCGACCGGCTCACGGTGACCAAGCGGGCCGAGCTGCGCGGGCGCATCTCGACCATGCCCGGGCTCAACCGGTTCCTGCGCGTCACCCCGAAGGGCCTGCTCCGCGTCGACCGCAAGAAGATCGCCGGCGAGGTGAACCTGGACGGGAAGTACCTGCTGCGCTGCTCGGACCCGCACCTGTCCGCGGAGGACATCGCGCTGGGCTACAAGCAGCTGTTGCAGGTCGAACGCGGCTGGCGCGACATGAAGACCACCCTGGAACTGCGCCCGGTCTATCACCGCCTCGAAGAACGCATCCGTGCCCACGTCATCCTCTGCTGGCTCGCGCTGCTCCTGGTCCGCATCGTCGAGACCACCACCGGTGCTACCTGGAACCGCGTCCGCGAGGACCTCCAAGACCTGCACGTCGGCACCTTCACCGGCCCCGCCGGCACGTTCCGCCAACGCACCGAGCTGACCACCGCCCAGCGCGACATCCTCGCCAAGCTCGACATCAACGCACCCAAGAAGATCATCGAACTCGGGCCCGCCACAACGCTCTGACCAGCACGAACCTCACCGCCTGGACACACGCCCGTCCGGGCGGCCTTCGGCGTTCTCGCAGGTCAACCCCCAGATTCCGTGTCCAGCACCGACATCAGCTGCGGAACCCGGG
>NZ_BJNG01000076.1 GCF_006539565.1 Pseudonocardia hydrocarbonoxydans | reverse complement strand
GGTCAAGGGCGCTCCGCTTCGCTCCGCGTCGCTGCGCGACGGCCTAACGGCCGCCCGTGACTGTGAGCCTCCGCGGCCGTGCATGGGAGCCCCAAGGCGGCGGGGGAACAGCACCCCGCCACCCCAAGGGGTACGGGCCGACAGGCCCACCAGCACCGGGAGGCCACCATGCCCGCACGCACCGACCGCAGCCGCACCGTCGAGCAGCCCAGCCCGACCACGCAAGCGCGGATGATCACCAAGTCCTCGGTCGTCACGAGCCTGACCGTCCGCGCCGCCGGACTCGTTCCCGCCCGGCTCGATCTCGCCCACGTTGGCACGGCGGAGCAGCAGCTCGGCCTCACCCTCGGCACCGTGCTGATCTACATCCGAGCCGGGGAGACCGCCCGGGCGGTCGCGGACGGGTGGAGCGGTGCAGCGGTCGGAGCGCGGTCGTTGGCCCCGGCGGTCGCGGGGCGTCGGCCGTTGCTGATCGGGCCCACCACGGTCGGGGCGATGGTCCGGTTCGCCGGGCTGCCGGACGTGACGTGGGCGTCGATGCCGTCCCGGGCGGGTGGGGCGGTTCCGGCGATGCTGCGGATCGAGATCGGCCCGGTCACGTGGGAGGTGTGCGACGCGACCGCCTACACCTCGATGCTGCGCGTGTGGCGCCAGGCGGCCCGGTTGCTGGGGGAGAACTCGACCGAGGACGAGTAGCGGGCGGGGGTTGTGGACAACTCGGGGCGGTCGCCGACGCGGCCGCCCCGAACCCGCGATCCTGCGCGAATGGATATCACCTGGACGCTCGGCGTGCTCAGCGCCAGAGTGGAGAACGTGCAGCCCCTGGCCGACGGGACCGCGACGACGAAGGCGGAGGCGATCGAAGCGGCATCCGACGCTCTCGTCGTGGCGGCGATGGATCGCGGCCGCCAGGAATACCGGGTCTGCGTGGCCGACACCATGATCGGGGTCATTCCGGGCCTGACCGAGCAGGGCGACGTGGACCTGTTCGGCCTCGCCGAGGCTTTGCCCAGGATCACCGGCAGCGATCGATAGACGCGCCCCACCGCCGGGTGCCTGGAGTTACGAGGGCAGCGAGAGGACGGCCCGGCCGACTCACGCGGCTTCTTCGAGGGGGTCTGACCGCGCCGTACGACCGCGCTGCCGTGTCCGGTGGCCAGCGGCGACCTGTGCTCTGGCCCGTTTCAGGCGACCGGCTCACGCGCTCGCCTGCGAGGCGTAGTCGGCCGTTGCCCGTTCGCGCCGCGCCGGTCTGCGCACGAGATTACGGCCAGCGTGAGCGGGCGGTCAGGTCTGCGCGGACCGACGCCGTTCGCGGACGTCTGACACCGTGCGCACGTACTGCTCGATCTCGGCGGTCTTCGCGTCGAGCCATGCGTCGGTGATCACGAAGTGTTCGCCGGCGTGGGCGCGGTTGAGCCGCTGCTGGTCGTCGATGGTGGCCGGCCGCGCGTGCAGTACAGCGTTGCGGATCGTCGCGACAGCGGCGAGGGCATCGCCGGCCGCGACTAGGTACTCGCGCAGGGCGGGGTCTGCGAGGTGCGGCGCGTGGTCCCGGAGCAGCCGGGCGATGAGCCCGGTCGGCTTGCCGCCCAACTTGGCGAGCGTGATCGCGGTCGGCAACTGTGCGCCGGTTCCCGGCAGATCGAACAGCACCATGCCTTCGAGGTAGGTCACGGCGTAGGCGAGCCGGCCGATCTTGAGTAGGTGCCCGTCATCGGGGTACGGGACGGCGGCCATGTCAGTAGATCGCGCCCGGCTCATCCGGCGGCACGGGCACGGCCGGCCCGGGATCGCCGTCGAGGTAGTCAACGGTGGCCCGCTCGCGCACCCACCGCAGCAGCACGGCGTCGCGGATCGTCGCGGTGCAGGCCGGCCCGCCGTACTCGACGTCGGCGAGAGAGCCGGCGCTGCCGGCGAGCGTGACGCGCAGCTCTAGGTTGAGGTCGCCGGTGACCTGCGCTTGCCGGCCGCCGTACTCGACGAGGTCGTGGTCGCCGACGATGTGCTCGTCGGTGCGGATGTTGCCGCGGTCGGTGGTGATCAGCACGTGTCGCTCTCTCGTCGGCGGAACATCTACAGCATCGCAGGTCAGCGGGTCGGGCGTTGCCGCGACGGCGCGGCATCCGGGTCGGTTCGGCCCAAACTCCGGCCGATCAGCCCCC
>NZ_BJNG01000075.1 GCF_006539565.1 Pseudonocardia hydrocarbonoxydans | reverse complement strand
CCTCGCCGACGACGTCGACTCGCTGCTGCGCTCGATGGACGCCGCTTCGGTGCCCGCCTGACCATGACCGACCGCACGCCCACCCCGGCCGACGCCGCCCGCGCCGAGCGCATCCGCCGGATCGTCGACCAGGCCCCGCCGCTCTCCGACGAGACCAGGCGTCGCGTCTCGGCGCTGCTGCGAGCCCCCGCCGACACCGCGGTGTCGCGCCCGGCCGCTGCCTGACCCCCTACATCGCGAAGGCCGGGCCTACCCAAGGCCCGGCCGTCGCACAACTTCATCCCAGCAACGGAGATTCTACCCGTGCCCACCCAGCACAGCGCCACGTACGACGTGGCCGTCGTCGACCTCCCCGAAGGTCGCGCCCTCGTCCTGTCCCCCACGATCCCCGAGGACGCCCCGCCGGCCGTCCGCGAAGGGATCGCCCGCCGTCGCATCACCAACACCGGCGGAACCTGCCCGTGCGGCGCCCGCGCCTGCCTGCCCAACCGTGCCACCCGCCGCCGCGCCAAGCGCCGCGGCGAGATGACCAGGGTCCACGTCGAGCACGCCGTCGACTGCCCGGCTACCGACGAGGCTCTCGACGCGGCGATGCGGGGTGTCCGGTGATGGACACCAACACCCACTACGCCGACGGACGACCGCGTCCGTGGTCGTTCAACGAGTGTCCACCACACCTGAGCGGCGAGGTGCGCGAGGCGTGGCCCGTCCTCACCCCGGCCGAGCGCAGCAAGGTGCTGGACAGATTCCCGGCGCCAGTCCCGGCCTTCGCGCGGCCGTGGCACCTCGTCCTCGCCCAGCGCGCCACCGCGGAGGACCGCGCCCGGCAGGCCGAGCTGGACCGACAGGACAAGATCACGAGTCGGCTCGAAATTCTCGAGGTCGACTCCGAGGCCCGCCGCCTCCTCGCCGAGCGCAACCGACCCAAGCGACGGCCCCGGTCCGAGCGGCTGATCGACTCCAACGACGTCGAGAACGTGCCGGCGCCGCGGTGGCGAATGGCCGGACTGATCCCGTGCACAGCGATCGGCTTCCTTGGCGGCGCGTACGGCACCTACAAGTCGTTCGTGGCCGTGTCGTGGGCCTGCTCCGTGGCGGCCGGCCGTGCCTGGCTCGACCGCCCCGAGTTCGCGGTCACCCAGGCCGTCAACGTGCTCTACATCGCTGCGGAAGGTTGGGACGGCATCGCGCACCGGGTCGCCGCGTGGCGGCGCCTCAACGGCGCACTGGAGCCCGGCGCACTCACGATCCACAACGAGCCGCTGCACCTCAACTCCGGCGCCGACGTCGACGAGTTGATCGACCTCGTCCGCGAGCTCAACGCGGGCCTGGTCGTCATCGACACGATGCACCGCTCGATCCCGGGCGCCGAGGAGAACTCCGCCACCGAGGTAGGGGTCGCCATCGAGGCCGCCGCCCGCCTGCGCGACGAACTCGGCGCGTCGGTCCTCCTGCTCGACCACACCGGGCACGACGGCCGCCGCCTGCGCGGGTCCTCGGCGAAGGGGTCCGACGCCGATTTCGTGCTGATGATCGACCTCGCCGGAGATGCCCGATCTTCGACGTCGCAGCGCACCCTGCGCGTGGAGAAGTTCAAGAACGCCCCTGTGGAGGGCCGGTGGCCGCTCCGGCTGCGCACGGTGCCCGGTCACGACGCGATGGTCGTCGACATCGGCGAGGAGGGTGACGCATCGCCGACGTTCGACCTCGGCCACGAGTGGTGGAAGCACGACGTCCCGGACGGTGTGGCAGACCTGTTCGCCGGGCAGGCCGGCCGACGAGCCGCGTTCGACATCGTGCGGGTCCTTGCCATGGCCGGCGACCAGGACGGCCTCAGCGGCGCCGAAATCCGGGCCGCCCTCGCCGACGGACTACAGAAGCACAGCCGCAGCTCGATCACCGCGGGCATCGCGTTGGTCAAGAACACCGCGGTCGCCGAACACGTCAACGGCACGACCCGACTCGCGCTGGCCCTGCGGTGGATGCCCCCGCACGCCGACCGGGCCGCATCTTGACCCACGGCGAAGGGGTGCCAAGTGGCGTGCCGAGCAACGTCGCGCTCGGCCCCCTACTCGGCACCCCTGCTCGGCCTCACTCGGCCACCACTCGGCATCCCCGCGACCTGCGCACTCGGCCTACTCGGCATCTGCTCGACCAGCCGTTGCACCCCTACTCGGCCCCCCGCTCCGCTCTCTAGAGCGGGGCCGAGTGCCGACCGACCCAGAACCAAGGACCACAGCCCATGACCCACAACTCGCCGACCGCCCCCGACGATCGCCCGCCGGTCCGCCCGCGCCCTCTCGCCGAGGGGGAGGAACGATGCGCGCCCGACGACGGCGACGCCGACACCGTGTCACCGCGCCCCGGACAGGGGGTTGCGCCCGCGGGCGCACGAGTGCGTGCGCGTGAGGACGACGGACAGGCTGACGTCGCCGCTGCGACCCCCTCACCGCCGTCGGCCGACCTGTTCCGCAGCGGGCACCCCGACGACCGCCTACGCCGCGCCCTGGCCCGTCTACGGCGCAGCCGCGATCCCAAGGTGCGGGCCGCCGGGGAGGAGATCGCCGCCGAGGCCGCCGCAGCGCTGCTCGCCCTCGCCGAGCGCGCCTCCCAGGCCGACCCCGTGACGCGCCGCCGCCTGGCGCAGGCCGCCGCCCGGACGGCCCGGCTGACGGCCCAGGTCGACAACCTCATCGCCGTCCGGGAGGTCCGGTCGTGATCATCGGCGACCGTGGCGTCTCCCGCGAGCACGCCCGACTACAGGCCGTCCTAGCCGCCCTGCGTGAGTACTGGGACGAGCCGACCGAACGCTCGACCGACCACATCGCCGCCGAGGCCGTCGACGTCCTGCGCCGGCTCACCGACGCCGCCCGGCACGTCCGTGCCCGCGCGGACCGCATCACCACCGAGGAGACCCCGTGACCGACCAGCCCGACGACGT
>NZ_BJNG01000074.1 GCF_006539565.1 Pseudonocardia hydrocarbonoxydans | reverse complement strand
CCCTAGCGTTCAGGTCCGGGACCGGCGCTAGCAGCCGGTCGAGCTGGTCACCGACGAACACCGCCATGCCCCTACGGATGCCATCTAATTGCCGGTCGATCTCCGCAATCTGGTCCGTGTTGTCACTGCCCGGAACATAGACGCGCCGGACGTTCGGGTAGGCGCCGATCATCGCTAGAAGGCCGTTCGTGACTAGCTCGTCCATCTCAGGTAGACGAGCGGACCGGTTCCCACACGCGGGTCGATCCAGCATCGATGAGCACCGGTAGTAGGCGCGGTGCTCACCTTCGCGTCCGCTGTTCGTGTGGAAAGCGTACATCGGCCGACCACATAGGGCACAGAAGATGACCTGTAGCAGTAACGCGACGCCACGAACCCGGCGCTTAGGTGCAGTTCCCCTACGGAGTGACAGAGCCGCCTGAACCTTTCGGAACTCCGATTCGGTCAGAACCGGGTCCGCCCGACGAACGGGCAGCCCGTTCGTACCGATCACGACCCGCTTATCGCGGGAGAGCTCTTTGCGGGTCCTTCCTTGCTTGCTCGTCTTAGTGACGACGACGCCGCGCCCATTCGTGACGACGTCCGACTGGACGGCGTACCCGAGTAGGGTTTCCTGCGACAGCATCCGAATAAGGTTGCTTGTCGTCCAGCGATGTCCGTTTGGCTCCTTACCCGCGCGAATTCGAGCACGATCCTTCGTGGTCGGAACTCCGTCACGGTTCAGCGACTCAGCGATCCTTGCGACAGGCTCACCACTGATGATGCGCGAAGCGATGTCCTTAATGACTTTCGATTCGTCCGCGTCGATCACGAGTCGCCATGCGTTACCGACCTTGACTGCCTTGTAGCCGAAGGGCGTATGCCCGCCACGATAGTTCCCGGCTAAAAGATTCCGGTCGTACGCTTCCTTGTTCCGCTCACTGATCTTGCGGAGTTCGCCTTGCGCGACGAGCGCTAAGACACCCGCCGCTAGCGAGTCGTACTCCTGCCCTTCGGCGAGGATCGTGACGCCGTTCTCCTGTGCCCAGCGGCCTAGGATCTCCTTGCCATACGAGTCGCGAGTGAGTCGGTCCATCTTCTGAGCGACGATCGCGTCGAACCGGTGCGGCTCTGCGAGCCATGCGCCGAGTTCGGGACGCCTGAACGGGTCCACCTTGCCGGACACGTCGACGTCGACGGCCTCACCGACGACGACCCAACCGCGCCGCTCGCACTCAGCGGTCGTTGCCTCGCGCTGCCGCTCGATGCTCGAACTTGCATCCGAGTCCCGTGATAGCCGTAGGACGATCAGGGCGCGCTTCACGGGGTGCCGTCCACGTGCACGTCATCGTGTGTCCGTTCCGCCGGGTTACCGGTGCCGTGCCAGACCACGACGACCGGTAGTGACTGATCGACGGGTGCGACACGGCACGCAGCGGACGCACCCGCGTACGCCCCGACGAACCCGAGTCCCACGACCACGATCGCGGTAGCGAGAGCTACCGCGATGAGCCGTAGGATCTCGGCGGATCGCCTGGCTGACCTGGGCTTACGAACGATGATCTTCACTGTGACCTCCGGTGCTAGGTCACGTCCGTCGAGGACGCCCGGGAGCTCGCGCCACGGCACCCGCACGTCGTCCGGCTGGTGTCGCGTCCGGCCAACATCGAGGGCGCAGGCGGTGTGGCGCTGCGCGACCTGGTGCGCGAGGCGCTGCGCATGCGGCCCGACCGACTCGTCGTCGGCGAGGTGCGGGGCGCGGAGGTCGCCGACCTGCTGTCCGCGATGAACACCGGCCACGACGGCGGGGCGGGCACCGTGCACGCCAACTCCGTGCGCGAGGTGCCCGCCCGGCTCGAGGCGCTGGCCGCCGTCGGCGGCATGTCCCGGGTGGCCCTGCACAGCCAGCTGGCCGCGGCGGTGCAGGTGGTGCTGCACATGCGCCGCCTCGGCGGCGGCGCCCGCGTGCTCGACGCCGTGGGTGTGCTGGCCCGCGAGGGGTCCGAGGTGCAGGTCCGGGCGGCCTGGACCCGCCAGGGCGGCTGGACGACCGAGCGGGAGACGCTGGGGCGGATGCTCGCCGAGCGCGAGGTGCCGGCGCCGTGGTAGCCGCGTCGTGCGCCGCTCCGGCCGGCGCGCTGCTGTGCCTGGCCGCCGCGCTGCTGTGCCTGCCCCCGCCGGTGGCGGTCGGCCGGCTCGGGGCGTTCCGGCCCCGTGCCGGGCGGCCGCGCCGGTCGCGCGCACCCGGAGCGGCGCCCGTCGTCGCCGCCGGTGCGGGCGGGCTGCTGCTGGCCGGGCCGGGTGGCGCGCTCGCCGGGCTGCTGGTCGGGGCCACGCTCCGGCGCCACCGCGCCGCCCGACGCGTCGAGGCCGGGGCGGCCGCGACGGCCACCGAGCTGGCCTCGGCGGTCGCCCGCATGGCCGACGAGCTGGCCGCGGGCGCCCACCCGGCCACGGCGCTGGCCGGAACCACCGCCGACGGCCCGCGGGCCCGCGCGGTGCTCACCCCCGCGGCCGACGCGGGCGGTCTCGGCGACGACGTCCCGTCCGCCCTGCGCCGCGGGGCCGGCGCGCACCCGGAGGTGGCCGCGGAGGTCGAGCGGCTCGCCGCCGCCTGGGCCCTGTCCGACCGGTGCGGCGTGCCATTGGCCGCGCTGCTCTCCGGCGCCGCGGCCGACCTCGCCTGGCGCGTCCGGTTCGCCGCCCGGGTACGGGCCGAGCTCGCCGGCCCGCGGGCCACGGCCGGGGTGCTCACGGCGCTGCCGGCGCTGGGCCTGGGGCTCGGTCAGCTCGTGGGGGCCGATCCGGTGGGGGTGCTGCGGGGCGGGCTGCTCGGGCAGGCGCTGCTCGTCGTCGGGGTGGCCCTGGCCTGTGCCGGGCTCGCCTGGACCGGGCAGATCCTGCGTGCGGCGGTGCCACGATGACACCGCCGGTCCTGCTCCTGCTCGCCGCCGCGCTGCTCGTCGGCGGCCACCGGGTCGGCGCGGCGCGGCTGTCCGGTACCTCGCGGCCGCCCGGCGCCTCCCGCCCCGTCCGGTCCCCCGGCGGCCCCGCGCCGCGCCCGGCCTGGATCGCCGTCGGCACCGCGGCGGCCGGCGCGCTGGGCGGCGCCCTGGGCGGACCGGCCGCAGGGCTCACCGGGGCGGCCG
>NZ_BJNG01000073.1 GCF_006539565.1 Pseudonocardia hydrocarbonoxydans | reverse complement strand
GGGGAGCTCCTAGAAGGTGAACTCGAGGCCGTTGGTCGGCGACTGGGGGACGGGGGGCACGACCGGCTTGGGCTCGAACGGGAACGGGTCCCGGTGGTTGATCGGGAAATACTCCGGGGTGATGCCGGTGGCCCGCCGGTAGGCGTTGGCCACGGCCGCCCCGGCGGAGGCCACGCCGGCCTCGCCGATGCCGCCGGGCTCGGGGAACCCGGAGTCGACGATGTGGATGTCCATCTCGATCGGGGTGTTCCACTGCCGGGTGTAGAAGTAGTTGTCCCAGCTCGCCTCGACGAAGTAGCCGTCGGTCAGGTGCAGGCTCGCCGTGAGGATGTTGGCGATCGCATCGTTGATGCCGCCCATCATCTGGGCCTCGACGCCGCGCGGGTTGATGACCAGGCCGGGGTCGATGGCGAAGACCACCTTGGTGACGCGCGGCCCGGTGACGCCCTCGCGGATCGGCCGGTTCACCGTCTCCGGGCGGCAGTCGATCTCGACCAGGCAGGCCGACACGCCCTTGTACTCGAAGTGGAAGCCGATCCCCTGGGCGGTGCCCTCCGGCATCGACCTGCCCCAGTCGCCCTCCTCGGCGACCTTGTCGAGCACCCCGCGCGCCCGGTCGGACTTGAGGAACTCCCGGCGGAACTCGTAGGGGTCCTTGCCCATCTGCTCGGCGATCCGGTCGACCATGAGCTCGCGGGCGGCCGTGACGTCGGGGGAGTAGATGTTGCGGGTCGACTGCGTGTTGAAGCGCATGTCGACCTCGTTGAGCAGGCGCGTGCTCACCCCGAAGTCGTAGTGCGCGACCTGCGTCAGCTCGAAGACGGACTCGGAGAACGCCAGGTTGGCCAGCGGGAGCTTGATCGCCGCCGCGGTGATCGGCTCGCCCAGGCCCGGGTTGATCTCCGAGGAGACGCTGGTGTGACGCTGCTCGAAGCTGAGCACCTTGTCCCCGGCGACGACGGCGCGGATCCGCGAGGTGCACAGCGGGTGCACACGCCCGACGCGGGAGTCGTCGGCGCGGTGCCACATGAGGTTGACGGGCTTGCCCATCTTCTGCGAGATCTCCGCGGCCTCCAGGGCGCCGTCGAAGAACAGTTTGCGGCCGAACGACCCGCCGCCCTGGACGACGTGGAAGGTCACGGCGCTCACCGGCAGGCCGAGGATCTTGGCGATCTCGCCCTGCGCGGCGATCGGGTTCTTCGCCGGGGCCCAGATCTCGGCACTGCCGTCGCGCACGTCGGCGATGGCGGAGTTGGTCTCCAGCGAGCTGCCGCTGCGGAAGTAGAAGGTGTGCTCGCTCTCGATGCTGTCACCGACGACGCCTGCGGGCACGACCAGCGGCAGCTGGGCCGCCCGGACCTGCTCCAGCACCGAGTCGTCGCTCGCCCCCTCGGCCGTGCCCTCGCCCCACTGGGCGCGCAGCACCTGGATGGCGTCGATGCACTGGCCGAAGGTCGCGGCGCGCACGGCGATGCCGGTGCCGATCACCTCGACGTCGGTGACGCCCGGCAGCTGCCGGACCTCGTCGATGTTGTCGACGGACTCGACCGTGCCGTTGAGCGTGGGCGCCCGGCAGACCATGGTCGGCAGGGCGTCGGGGATCGTCAGGTCGGTCACGAACTTCTTGGCGCCGGTGACCATCGCGAGCTGGTCGGGCTTGTTGCGCGGCGTGCCGATGACGGAGAAGTCCTCGCGCGGCTTCAGCAGGACCTCGACCGGCTCGGTCACATCGCTGGAGGCGATCTCGGCCAGGTCGCCGATCGGGATGGCGGCACCCAGGGTGTCGGTGATGACGCCACGGCGGGTGGTGAGCAGGTTGACCTCCTGCTCCAGCTGGGCGGACGCGGCGGCGAGCAGGCGCCCGCTGGCGATCGCCGCCGCCACCCGGATCGGGGTGAAGGTGGTGAAGACGGTGCTCGAACCGCCGGTGAGCTGGTTGAACAGCAGTTCCGGTCGGGCGTCGGCCAGGGTGACGTTCACCTGCTCGGGATCCAGACCCATCTCCTCGGCGATGACGATCTTGGCGTAGCCGATGATGTCCTGGCCGTTGTCGGAGCGGGGCAGCTCGAACGACACGGTGCTGTCGCGGTTGACCTGGATGCGGATGAGGTTCGCCGTGGGGCGGGCCGCGTCGCGCAGGGCGTCGAGCAGGTCGTAGATCTCCGGCGTCTGCGGCACGGACACGAGCGGGTCGGCCGCGGCGGTCGGGGCCAGGCCCAGGACACCGGTGCTCAGCTCCGCCGCCACCACGAGCGTCGGTGCGGCGATGACGAAGCCGAGGAAACTGCGTCGGCTGACCATGGCGCGGGGCGCCGCGGGCTGCGGGGAGGCGAAGTGGTGCTGGGCCATGCGGGGAGTTCCTGTTCGTCGGCCGTCGACCTGCGGGTGCCGCGCGGGCACCGTCGCCTCGTACCGAGGATGCCGGGCGGCGACGGGGTGAGCCGTGCGTGCGGCATGTCGAAGGGGGCAACGAACCGGATGTCGCCGCGGTACGCGGCGTGCCCCGGGCCCGGGGAGTGAACAGGGTGCTCCACGGACGCAGAAAAGGGACGAAACCCCGCATCGGTGGTGCAGATGCGGGGCCTCGCTCGGGCGTGCTCTCTCATCGACGGAGTGTCGACCAGTCGGCGGATATCACTCGTTCGGCTGGCGCCCTGGCCACCCGAACGGTCGAGCGGTGACGCACCGGCCCCGGGAGGAGATGGCCCGGGACCGGTGCGTCGATGGTGGGTCCGACTGCTCCCTAGTCGAACGGACCGTTCAGCAGTCCACCGACCGGGCCCTCGACCTGGCGGGGGTCGGCCGGGGGGAACTCGTTCTCGACGCCGTTGGCGCCGTCGGGACGGTTGTCACCGTTGAGGGCGTCGGTGCCCTGGAACGTCAGCTCCTCGAGGATCGCCACCACGGAGGTGCCGAGCTGGCCGGGGTTCTGGGTGTTGGTGTACTCGGGGGCGTCGTCCTCGTCGGCCGTGGCGATGCCGACCCCGACCAGGGGAAGGGCGACCGCCGCGGTCGCGAGTGCGGCCAGTGCGTAGCGCTTGTTCATGAGCTTCGTCCTCGTCTCTCGTGAAGATGGGATGGGGGTGGGGGCCCCGGTCACGGGGCCCCCACCGCGGTCACATGTTCTCGGCGCCGGCGTAGATGGCTT
>NZ_BJNG01000072.1 GCF_006539565.1 Pseudonocardia hydrocarbonoxydans | reverse complement strand
ACCTCTAGCTACACTCCGCCATATCGTGACGTGCCTCACTCTTGCCCGGCGGCACACCGCGACGGCACCGGAACCACCCGATACGCCTCGCCGTCAACCACTCCGCAGCAGCGACCGGCCCGTCCCGCTCGGCCACGTCGAGCAGCTCGGCCACCCGCGGGCGCAACGCAGGCCAGTCCTGCGCCTCCACGGCCAAGATGTCCTCACCGCCGAGGTCGTCGGTCACGATCTCCTCGTCGCTGCGCTCCCGGCGAGCACCTGCCCACTTCCTGAAGTTCTGAGACCATGCGATCTGGCGTCGGCCGCGGGACGCCTGTTCCCACTCGGCCCACAGTTCAAGATCGTCCGCTAGGCCGGTGGCGAGCCCGTCACGCAAGATCCCGAACGGCGTCCGGTTGCCGCGCCGCCCTTCCTTCGCCGAGCCGCCCGTGATCTCGGCGCTGATCTTGGACAGGTACTCGGCGACCGCGTCACGCGACCCGACACCCATGTCGACCGGGCGCACATCGAGCCCGCCGCGATCCTCCAGCGGCGCGGCGAACCCCTTCCGGACCAGCGCTCGCTCCCACCTACCGAACATCGACCCGCCGAGCTCCTGGGCAAGCTCACGGCTGACCGGGCCGTCGAACGCGATGAGCGCGTGAACATGGCAGTGCCATCCGCTTTCGCCGTGGGTGACCTCCACGACCCGCACCATGCCGAGCACCCCGAACGTCCCGCGCTCCCGCTCCACGGCCCGACCAGACGTCACCGCGCGCCACGCCGCGGACACCCCGCCCCACAGGCTGCGCAGCGACTGCCCGGCGCGGTGCCGCGTCGTCATCGTGATCATGCAGACGGACCCACCGGCCGCGGCGACGGCGTCGAGCACCTCCCGCAACTCATCGGACCGCTGACCGGCGATTCGGCGACAACAGACCGGGCAGCTCCACGGGCTACCGCAGCTCTGCAGTCCAGCCAACCCGGCACGACGCCCACCCTCGCCGTCACCGGAGATCCGCAACACCGGGCCACCTGCACCGGTGAACGACACCCGACCGCAGTGTCGCAGCCTCGACAAGGTCGACACCTCCCACAACCGGGCACGCAGCGCGTGAGCGTCCCGACGACCCTGACGGCGCTTCTCGACCCGCTCGACCGTGGGTGTCTGGCCTGCGGCGGAAGCGGTGTCCGCCGGTATACCAAGGGCCGGGCTGCGCCCGGCCGCCCCCGCGCCCCCGACTCCGTCGGGCGCGGGGGCCCGGCGGCCCGTCACCGGGTGTCCTGCGGGGCGCCTCCGGCGGCACTGCCGTGGGCACCTCGGATCGGGCAGGGGGTCGCGTCCCTGACGCCACGTCGGCCCCGGAGGGCAGCACGGCCGGCGCAGGACCCGCAAGGCTGGGCAGGCCGGCGGCGGTCGGCGAGGCAGGTTGCGGGCCCTGCACCGGCCGTGCAGGCGCGAGCGCGCCGACGTGACGGCAGGGACGCGGGAACGGGTCGTGTGGGGCTCACGCGGCACCGCGGGTGGTGGCGGTGACGGCCGCGGCGTACGCGCCGTAGGAGGCGACGTGCGGGGCGCGCAGGCGGAACGTCGGCCGGCCGGGCCACGACACCAGGGCGACACCGGCGGGGGCGGTGGCGTGGTCGACGGCGAGGTCGTCGGCGTCGGGGTGCAGCAGGCGCAGCGACTCGGCGGTGTCGACACGGAACGACAGCCGGCCTTCGCACTGGGCCCGTTCGGCGCCGCCCACGATGGTCGCCTCGGCGCGCTGGGCGACCAGGACGACGCGCAGGCCCACCTTGTGCGACTCGGCGAGCAGGCGAGCCACCAGGGCCCGGACGCGCTTGCCGAGCTTGGCGTCGGCGGCGTCGAGCGCGCGCAGCAGGGCCGGGTACTCCTCCAACACCACGGCGATCAGCGGCTCGTCCTCGCCGAGGGGCAGCACGTCGAGCCACGTCGGCATCACGGCGAGGCGGCGGTCCATCTCGGCGACCAGGCCGACGAGGACGGCCTCGGCGCGGGCGGGGTCGGCGAGGCCGCACGCCTGCCGGTGCGCGTGCCGGGTGCCGGTGAACGGGCGCAGTGTCAGCCCGGACGGGTCGACCCCGGCGACCTCGACGTCCGCACGGGCGGCGAGCTGGGCGACCAGGCCGTAGAGCCACCGGGACTTGCCCGACCGGGTGGCGCCCTGGGCGATGAGGTGCGGCAGGTCGGCGGGCTCGACGCGCAGGCACCGGCCGTCCTCGCCGCGACCGAGCAGGACGCCGCGACCGGGCAGCAGCGCCACCGGGGCGGCGAGGGGGTCCGCGGCGAGCAGGGTGACGCGGGCGTGGTCGCCGACGCCGAGGGCCTCGATTCGCAGCGCGCGGGCGCCGAGGTGCGGAGCGAGCCGGCGCGCGAGGGTGCGCAGCTCGGCGACGGTCTGCCCCGGTTCGAGCCGCACCGTCAGCACCGCCGGCGGGCCCAACACGATGTGCACCAGGCGGGGGGCGATCACGGTCGGGCCGGTCACGGTGGACACGACACGGACGAACCCGGCGCCCTCGGCGGCCCGCGCCCATGCGTCGACCAAGGCGTCGACCTCGACCTCGTCGAGGCGGTGGGAGTGGCGGCGGGCGTGGCGGCCGCGGATGGCGTCGAGCAAGGTCACGGCGGGTTCCCTTCGGAGACGGGGACGGCCCCGGCGAGCTGCGTGGGGGTGCAGCCCGGCCGGGGCCGTCGAGGGGGTGGCGCCGGTGGTGTGTCACCGGTGCCGGTGGGGCGCCCGGTGGTGTGTCACCGGGACGTCAGGGGCCGGTCAGGCGGCCTTGACGGCGGCCGTCTCGATGCCGTCGGCGGTGAAGCTGTAGGCGACGCGGCCGGTGCCCTGCGCGACGTAGCCCAGCGCGACGAGGTTCACGAACCGCACCGGCTGCCACTTCGCCGTCACCGGCTCCTCGTAGGAGGCGACCTTGACCCCGATCACCTCGGCGCGGTCGGCGTCGTCGTCGTCGACCAGGACGTCGACGACCCACATCGGCACGCCGTCGTCGTTGGCGTCCTGCGCGTCCGGCACGCGGCGGCGGGTGCCGTCGGACAGCTCGGCGTACTTGGCGCGGGCGGCGGCCTTGCCGGTGCCGATGAACGCGACCTTGGTGGTGTCGACCGGGATGCGACGCATGATGATCTCCTGTTTGTGCTGGTGAAAGGGTGTGCGATGTGGACCGCGCGCGGAAGGGTGCGTGCGGACAGGTGAGGGCGCGAGAGCGCGCAGGGGACGGGTCAGGCCGGCGGCGACGCGGCGGCGTGCTCGACGGCGGCGAGCAGTTCGTCGGCGACCGTGCGCGGCATGAGGCCGTGCTCGACCTGCCCGGCGACGCGGGAGCGCAGACCGGCGAGCACCTCGTCAACGTCGAGCCCGCACGCCGCGGCGACGTCGACGAGCGGGGCACCGGCGCGCAGGGCGTCGAGCTGCGTCCACGGCTCGAACCGCAGCAGCAGCACGGCGAGGGCGCGGGCGGTCGCCAGCGCAACCAGGGCGGCGTGTCGCACGTCGTCGGGGGTGCGGGGCGCGCCGATGCCGTGGCTGTTGTCGACGAGGACGCCCTCGGCGGCGGTGAGCGCGTCGAGCAGCTCACGGCGGGGCGCGTCGACGTAGTCGGCGGGCGTGGGGGTCGATAGGGTGCTCACAGGGCCGGGCTCCATCCGGTCTAGGTCCCGGGGCCAGGTGTTCGCGCACCTGCCGGGACCGCTCTCGCCGCACAGGGGTGCGCGACGTTCGATCGCCTT
>NZ_BJNG01000071.1 GCF_006539565.1 Pseudonocardia hydrocarbonoxydans | reverse complement strand
CCCCCGCCTGACGGCGGGGGCCCACAAATGAGGTTTGATGTCGGCGGCGACCTACTCTCCCACACCCTGACAGGTGCAGTACCATCGGCGCTGGAGGGCTTAGCTTCCGGGTTCGGGATGGGACCGGGCGTTCCCCCTCCGCCATAACCACCGACAACACTATCGAAGTGTCGTGCTGATCAAAGCATATGCAATTAGTGGATGCGAACAGACGATCATTCACCACCCAGACCACACATGGTTGTGTGTTCAGGGTCGCACAGTGGATGCAAACAACTTGTCATGAACAAGCCCTCGGCCTATTAGTACCAGTCAACTCCACCCCTCACAGGGCTTCCATCTCTGGCCTATCAACCCCATGGTCTGTGGGGGGCCTTAACCACGCAAGGTGGTGGGAGACCTCATCTTGGAACGAGCTTCCCGCTTAGATGCCTTCAGCGGTTATCCCTTCCGAACATAGCCAACCAGCCATGCCCCTGGCGGGACAACTGGCACACCAGAGGTCCGTCCGTCCCGGTCCTCTCGTACTAGGGACAGCCTTCCTCAAGTCTCCTGCGCGCGCGGCGGATAGGGACCGAACTGTCTCACGACGTTCTAAACCCAGCTCGCGTACCGCTTTAATGGGCGAACAGCCCAACCCTTGGGACCTACTCCAGCCCCAGGATGCGACGAGCCGACATCGAGGTGCCAAACCATGCCGTCGATATGGACTCTTGGGCAAGATCAGCCTGTTATCCCCGGGGTACCTTTTATCCGTTGAGCGACACCCCTTCCACCAGGTGGTGCCGGATCACTAGTCCCGACTTTCGTCCCTGCTCGACCTGTCGGTCTCACAGTCAAGCTCCCTTGTGCACTTACACTCAACACCTGATTGCCAACCAGGCTGAGGGAACCTTTGGGCGCCTCCGTTACATTTTGGGAGGCAACCGCCCCAGTTAAACTACCCACCAGGCACTGTCCCTGAACCAGATCATGGCCCGAGGTTGAGACACCCAATTCGACCAGAGTGGTATTTCAACAACGACTCCACAACCACTGGCGTGGCCGCTTCACAGTCTCCCACCTATCCTACACAAGCCGAACCGAGCACCAATACCAAGCTGTAGTAAAGGTCCCGGGGTCTTTCCGTCCTGCCGCGCGTAACGAGCATCTTTACTCGTAGTGCAATTTCGCCGAGTCTGTGGTCGAGACAGCGCCCAAGTCGTTACGCCATTCGTGCAGGTCGGAACTTACCCGACAAGGAATTTCGCTACCTTAGGATGGTTATAGTTACCACCGCCGTTTACTGGCGCTTAAATTCTCCGCTTCGCCCCGAAGGACTAACAGGTCCTCTTAACGTTCCAGCACCGGGCAGGCGTCAGTCCGTATACATCGTCTTGCGACTTCGCACGGACCTGTGTTTTTAGTAAACAGTCGCTTGGGCCTGGTCTCTGCGACCGCCCACCGCTAGCCCGCAAGGAGCTTCACAGCAGACGGTCCTCCTTCTCCCGAAGTTACGGAGGTATTTTGCCGAGTTCCTTAACCACAGTTCACTCGATCGCCTTAGTATTCTCTACCTGACCACCTGTGTCGGTTTGGGGTACGGGCCGCAACAGCACTCGCTAGAGGCTTTTCTCGGCAGCATGGGATCACTCTACTTCGCCTCAATCGGCTACGCGTCACGTCTCACCCTCATATGACACCCGGATTTGCCTGGATGTCGGGCTACACGCTTGCACCAGTACTACCATTCACTGGCGGAGCTACCCTCCTGCGTCACCCCATCGCTTGCCTACTACCGGATCGGTTCCCACGCTCCCCCGACGAACAACCCCGAAGGGTCGTAAGCGGGTTCGGATGGTTAGCATCACCGGCCTCAGCACGGACGCACTATCACGGGCACGGGAATATCAACCCGTTGTCCATCGACTACGCCTGTCGGCCTCGCCTTAGGTCCCGGCTCACCCTGGGCGGATTAACCTGGCCCAGGAACCCTTGGTCATTCGGCGGCAGAGGTTCTCACTCTGCATTCGCTACTCATGCCTGCATTCTCACTCGCACACCCTCCACGGCTGGGTCACCCCGCCGCTTCACCGGATGCACGACGCTCCCCTACCCAACACCACGACTACACCCGCAGGGACGAACCCACGCCGGCGGATCTCATGTGGTATTGCCACGGCTTCGGCGGTGTGCTTGAGCCCCGCTACATTGTCGGCGCAGGACCACTTGACCAGTGAGCTATTACGCACTCTTTAAAGGGTGGCTGCTTCTAAGCCAACCTCCTGGTTGTCTGGGCGATCCCACATCCTTTCCCACTTAGCACACGCTTAGGGGCCTTAGCCGGTGATCTGGGCTGTTTCCCTCTCGACTATGAAGCTTATCCCCCACAGTCTCACTGCCGCGCTAGAAATACCGGCATTCGGAGTTTGGTTGAGTTCAGTAAGATTTTGGTCCCCCTAGCCCATCCAGTGCTCTACCTCCGGCATCCACCACGCGACGCTGCACCTAAATGCATTTCGGGGAGAACCAGCTATCACGGAGTTTGATTGGCCTTTCACCCCTACCCACAGCTCATCCCCCCCGTTTTCAACCGAGGTGGGTTCGGGCCTCCACGACGTCTTACCGTCGCTTCACCCTGGCCATGGGTAGATCACTCCGCTTCGGGTCTACACCCCGCGACTCAAACGCCCTATTCAGACTCGCTTTCGCTACGGCTACCCCACACGGGTTAACCTCGCCACGAAGCATAACTCGCAGGCTCATTCTTCAAAAGGCACGCCATCACCCGAAGGCTCTGACGGCTTGTAGGCACACGGTTTCAGGTACTATTTCACTCCCCTCCCGGGGTACTTTTCATCTTTCCCTCACGGTACTAGTCCGCTATCGGTCATCAGGGAGTATTTAGGCTTACCGGGTGGTCCCGGCAGATTCACAGCAAATTCCACGAGCTCGCTGCTACTCGGGAACATCATCCACCACGCGTGCCGAATTTTCGCGTACGGGGCTCTCACCCACTACGGCGACCCTTTCCAGAAGTCTTCCGCTAACACGACACCACGCAGTCAGACAGACGGCAGTCCACCTACGACAACGTCCCACAACACCCACATCGCAACGCCTGCCGGCTTGACACGACATAGGTTTAGCCTCTTCCGCTTTCGCTCGCCACTACTCACGGAATCACGGTTGTTTTCTCTTCCTGTGGGTACTGAGATGTTTCACTTCCCCACGTTCCCTCCAACACCCTATGTATTCAGATGCTGGTAACACCCCATGACGGGTGCTGGGTTTCCCCATTCGGACATCCTCGGATCACAGCTCGGTTGACAGCTCCCCGAGGCCTATCGCGGCCTCCCACGTCCTTCATCGGCTCCTGATGCCTAGACATCCACCATGTGCCCTTAAACACTTGTTCACAACAAGATGCTCGCATCCACTATGCAACACTCAACACACAACCACACCCCAACCCACCACGACCACCACCACACCCACCCACACCACCGACCAAAGCCGGCGACACCAGGGATGCGTTAGACGGTCCAGGCCAGGAGCAGCCAGAGAACAACACCCACACTCAGGTGTCCCCTCAGGACCCAACAGCGTGCCGAACCCGCAACCACCCCGAAGGACAGCCACGCATCTCGAAGATCTACTCGGAATTATGTTCCACCCAGCCACCACCCCAGCACCGACCCGAAAGCCGACACCGAAAGCAGTGGATATCGTGAAAGGAGAACCAGCCACCTTCAGAGTGACCAGCCAGCCTCACCACACGGTGAGAACTCCTTAGAAAGGAGGTGATCCAGCCGCACCTTCCGGTACGGCTACCTTGTTACGACTTCGTCCCAATCGCCAGTCCCACCTTCGACAACTCCCTCCCACAAGGGGTTAGGCCGTCGGCTTCGGGTGTTACCAACTTTCGTGACGTGACGGGCGGTGTGTACAAGGCCCGGGAACGTATTCACCGCAGCGTTGCTGATCTGCGATTACTAGCGACTCCAACTTCATGGGGTCGAGTTGCAGACCCCAATCCGAACTGAGACCAGCTTTAAGGGATTCGCTCCACCTCACGGTCTCGCAGCCCTCTGTACTGGCCATTGTAGCATGTGTGAAGCCCTGGACATAAGGGGCATGATGACTTGACGTCATCCCCACCTTCCTCCGAGTTGACCCCGGCAGTCTCCCATGAGTCCCCGGCATAACCCGCTGGCAACATGGAACGAGGGTTGCGCTCGTTGCGGGACTTAACCCAACATCTCACGACACGAGCTGACGACAGCCATGCACCACCTGCACACCAGCCACAAGGGAACGCCCATCTCTGGACGCGTCTAGTGCATGTCAAACCCAGGTAAGGTTCTTCGCGTTGCATCGAATTAATCCACATGCTCCGCCGCTTGTGCGGGCCCCCGTCAATTCCTTTGAGTTTTAGCCTTGCGGCCGTACTCCCCAGGCGGGGCGCTTAATGCGTTAGCTGCGGCACAGAGACCGTGGAATGGCCCCCACACCTAGCGCCCACCGTTTACGGCGTGGACTACCAGGGTATCTAATCCTGTTCGCTCCCCACGCTTTCGCTCCTCAGCGTCAGTATCGGCCCAGAGACCCGCCTTCGCCACCGGTGTTCCTCCTGATATCTGCGCATTTCACCGCTACACCAGGAATTCCAGTCTCCCCTGCCGAACTCAAGTCATGCCCGTATCGACCGCAAGCTCAGGGTTAAGCCCCAAGTTTTCACGACCGACGCGACAGACCGCCTACGAGCTCTTTACGCCCAATAATTCCGGACAACGCTCGCACCCTACGTATTACCGCGGCTGCTGGCACGTAGTTGGCCGGTGCTTCTTCTACCCCTACCGTCACCCGAAGGCTTCGTCAAGGTCGAAAGAGGTTTACAACCCGAAGGCCGTCATCCCCCACGCGGCGTCGCTGCGTCAGGCTTTCGCCCATTGCGCAATATTCCCCACTGCTGCCTCCCGTAGGAGTCTGGGCCGTGTCTCAGTCCCAGTGTGGCCGGTCGCCCTCTCAGGCCGGCTACCCGTCGTCGCCTTGGTAGGCCATCACCCCACCAACAAGCTGATAGGCCGCGGGCCCATCCCCAGCCGAAAAAACTTTCCACCACACACCATGCGACATGTGGTCATATCCGGTATTAGACCCAGTTTCCCAGGCTTATCCCAGAGCTGAGGGCAGGTCACCCACGTGTTACTCACCCGTTCGCCGCTCGTGTACCCCCGAAAGGGCCTTACCGCTCGACTTGCATGTGTTAAGCACGCCGCCAGCGTTCGTCCTGAGCCAGGATCAAACTCTCCAACAAAAACAGAGGGTTCAACACCCAACAAAAGTACCCACAACCAAAGTCGCAGGCAAAACAAACTGGCATAAAACCAATTCAAGATCGCATCGTCCAAAGACGACACAGTTCGACACACTGTTGAGTTCTCAAAAGACACCCGCACACCATCC
>NZ_BJNG01000070.1 GCF_006539565.1 Pseudonocardia hydrocarbonoxydans | reverse complement strand
CCCTAGCCGACCATCCGCGCGCCGTCGGCGGGCGGGAGCGCGGTGAGCACCATCATCAGGCGGTGCTTCGCGGCCTCCCGGGCCGCGGGCTCGGGGTCGAGCGCCGGGCGCAGCCGCCGCAGGGCGGCGATGACGTCGAGCTCCCGGCGCGATCCGACGACGTGGGTGTCCATCGGGGCTCCTTCCGGTTCGGGTCTCGCCTCTTCATCGCCGTCACCCGCCGGGGTGTTGCGGTGGCCGCCGGTCGTCACCCGATCGTGCGGCGCGTCCCGCGTGCGGGCGGCTGGTCTAAATTGGCCCGGTGAAGGTGCTCCTCCTGGAAAACATCCATCCGGTCGCGACGGAGGCGTTCCGGCGCGCGGGCTTCGAGGTCGACGCCCGCACCGGGTCCCTGAGCGAGGACGAGCTCCTCGACGCGCTGCCCGGGGTGTCGCTGCTCGGCATCCGCTCCAACACCACGATCACCCCGCGGGTGCTGGAGGCGGGCAAGGACCTCCTGGCCGTGGGCTGCTTCTGCATCGGCACCAACCAGGTCGACCTGGCCGACGCCTCCGCGCGCGGGATCGCGGTCTTCAACGCGCCGTTCTCCAACACCCGCAGCGTCGTGGAGCTGGTGCTGGGCGAGATCATCTCGCTGGCCCGCCGGCTGCCCGAGAAGACCCGCCGGATGCACGAGGGCGTGTGGGACAAGTCGGCGAAGGGCAGCCACGAGGTCCGCGGCCGCACGCTCGGCATCGTCGGCTACGGCAACATCGGCACGCAGCTGTCCAACGTCGCCGAGGCCGTCGGTCTCCGGGTGATCTTCTTCGACACCGCCGACCGCCTCGCCCACGGCAACGCCCGGCGCGTCGGCACGCTCGACCAGCTGCTCGCCGAGTCCGACGTCGTGAGCCTGCACGTCGACGGCAGGCCCGGCAACGCCGGCCTGTTCGGTGCCGACCAGTTCGCACGGATGAAGCCGGGCGCGGTGTTCATCAACGCCTCGCGCGGCATGGTCGTCGACGACGCGTCGCTGCGCGAGCACATCCTGTCCGGCCACCTCTCCGGCGCGGCGATCGACGTGTTCCCGATCGAGCCGAAGGCCCAGGGCGACGCATTCGAGTCACCCCTGCGCGGGCTCGACAACGTCATCCTCACCCCGCACGTCGGCGGCTCCACGCAGGAGGCCCAGGAGGAGATCGGGCACTTCGTCGCGGGCAAGCTGATCGGCTTCGCTACGGCCGGCGCGACGGCGCTCTCGGTCAACCTGCCGCAGGTCGCGCCGCCGAGTCCGGCGGGTGCGTTCCGGATGGGTTATCTGCACACGAGCGTCCCCGGCGCGCTGGCGAGCATCAACCAGCTGCTCGCCGACACCGGCGTCAACGTGATCGGGCAGTCGCTGTCGACGGCGGGCGAGCAGGGCTACGTCCTCACCGACACCGACACGGTGCTGCCCGACACCGCGCTCTCGGACCTGATGCGCTCGCCGCAGACGATCTGGCTGCGCACCTGGCAGCCCTGAGTCTCACCCCACCAGCCCGGTCCGCCACGCCCAGGCCGCGATCTCCACGCGGTTGCGGGCGAGCAGCTTGTCCTGCACGTGGGTCACGTGGGTCTTGACCGTCGACACGGTCACGTGCAGCGCCGCCGCGATCTCCGCGTTGGTGGCGCCGTGGGCCACCGCGCGCACGACGTCGAGCTCGCGGGGGGTGAGCGGCGGGGCCTCGACGGCGGCGCGCGTCACCGGCGGTCCCCGCCCTGGGCCGCGGGGACGGCCGGGTCGGCGTGCTCGTCGTCGACCCACTCCAGGAGGTCGCCGGGCTGGCACTCCAGCACCCGGCACATGGCCTCCAGGGTGCTGAACCGCACCGCCTTGGCGCGCCCGTTCTTCAGTACCGCGACGTTGGCCGGCGTGAGCCCGACACGCTCGGCGAACTCCCCGACGCTCATCTTGCGCCGGGCCAGCTCGACGTCGATCCGCACGACGATCGCCATCAGATGACCGCGTCGAGGTCGACCCGCAGCATCGTCGCCTGCCGCAGCAGCGCCCGCATGACCACCATCAGCAGCCCCACCGCGGCCCCGACGAGCAGCAGGAGCAGGTGCATCGCGGCCAGCCCGGGAGCGTCGTCGAGCTCGGCGACGACGTAGACGGGCGCGGCCGCGCACAGCAGCAGCACCCACCCCGCGACGATCGACCACACGATCGCGTCCACCCACGGCAGCGCCCCCGGGCTGAAGATCTCGTCGCGCGCGACCCGCGTCAGCAGCTTGCCCGTGGCCACGATGACGACCTGCACGCAGACCAGCCCGAGCAGCGCGACCAGCAGGATCGCCCAGCCCGGCCGCGTGAGGTCCGGGATCCGGCCGGCACCCAGCTCGGCGACGCCCTCGTGGACCAGGACGCCCTGGCCCAGGGTCGCGACGAGGAACAGCAGGACGAGCACGACCCGGAGGAGCACGACGGCGCGGCGTGGGGGCATGTGCCGAGTATCGATCGAGACCTATCGATTGTCAATCGACAGCTCATCTCGGTGGCGTCGGGAGCAGTCGGCCGCGGTCATCGGGGTCGCGTAGATCTCCACCGACCACCCGTCCCGTACGGCGACCCCGCCGCCGGCGGGGGTCCGGCCGGGGCGGGTCAGCGACTCCCACGAACACATCGCCTGGAACTCGAAGTCCGCACGCGTGCCCCAGCCGATGCGTCGTGCGTACAGCTCCGGGTCCGACGCCCGGCGGATAGCCCGCGCGCGCTGCTCGGTGACCCATAGCAGCGCCCGGCGCGGGTCGGTCTCGGTGCCGACGAACTCCTCGGACACGATCCGGTGCCAGCGCTCCATCGCGTACCGCTCCCGCACGTTCGTCCCGATCTCGGTGACGGTCGGGTGCCAGTGCGTGACCCGGTCCGTGCGCCACCCGCCGGGGTCGGGGAGTGCGTCCAGGAAGCCGAGGTCGAGCGTCGCGGGAGGGACGTAGGCCACGGCGGGAAGCTAGCCACGCGCCCCGACAGGATCGGGCCGCTCGCGCATTTCCACGTCGGGCCGAGCACGGCCCCGCACGCGGCGGCCGCGGCCGTCACGCCCCGGCGATGCTGGCGAGCATGCCGCTCGTTGCGGCGTGGACGGTCACCACCGCCGTGCAGGGTCGCCGCCGGCTTGAGCCCGTCGAGGCCAGGGCATCTAGCAGCGCCGACGCTGTGCAACCTCGCTCGAGAAACCTGTCAGGGCAGCAGGATCACCAGTTCGCAGCCCATCCCGCGGCACACGCGTCCGCTGCTCCCGGTCACGGCGAGTGACACGGAGCATGCCCGAGGACGGTGGCATGTGCCCACCTCGCCGACGATCCCGTCGGGGAGGCTGCTGGTGCGATGATGGCCCGACGAGGGAGGTGGCGGCCATGAGTCTGTCCACTCCGGATGGTGCGCACGAGTTCGTCGTGGCGCCATTTGGTCGAGGTCGCCGCGCGCCTCGGCGTACCGGAGCACGCGGGTGACCGGGTCCGGTTCGAAGTGATCGACGGTGAGGGCGAGGCCGCGCTACCTCGTCGGCGGCCGATCGCCGATGTCGACGACACCGACGTGTTGTGGCATGACGAGCACTCGCGCCTTCTGGAAACCCTCCCGGGGGAAGCTGACCGTGCCCGCGACGATCGCGGCCGAGTCCTGCTCCATGGTCTGACACGTCGAGGCCTCACGTTTCTGCCGTAGCAGGCTCGCAGCTCGCCGGGAAGCTGCGACGACGTGGCGGCCGCTCCTGCTGGGCAGCGGCCGTCATCCCGTGGCGCGACTGTCGCAATGACGATCTATTCAGCAGAGAACGTGCCGGTCACACGTGGAGCTGGGGTCGGATCGTGCTGCTCAGCCAGGACGGCGCCGGCCAGGCGCAGCAGGGCGGCGGGGTTGGGGAAGACCCCGACCACGTCGATGCGGCGTTTGATCTCCTTGTTCAGCCGCTCCAACGGGTTGGTCGACCAGATCTTCTTCCAGTGCCCGGGCGGGAACGCGGTGAACGCCAGCAACTCCTCGGCCGCCGCCTCGAGCATCGCTTGGACCTGCGGGAACTGCCGCCCCAACATGTCAGCGACGGTGTGCAGCTGCTCGCGCACCGCGCCCGCGTCGGGCTGGGCGAAAATGGTGCGGACCAGGGCGGCCACCATCTCCGCGTTCGACTTCGGCACGACGGCGAGCACGTTGCGCATGAAGTGCACCCGGCAGCGTTGGACCCCCGCTCCGAGCAGCACGGTGCGCACGGCTTGGGCCAGCCCGAGGTGCGCGTCGGCGATCACCAACTTGACCCCGGACAGGCCGCGGGCCTTGAGCGAGCGCAGGAACGCGGTCCAGAACGCCCCGTTCTCGCTGTCCCCGACATCCACCCCGAGGACTTCGCGGTGCCCGTCGGCGCGGACCCCGATCGCCACGACCACCGCCTGGGACACGACCTGGTGGTCGACCCGGGCCTTGCCGTAGGTGGCATCGAGGAACACATACGGGTAGCTGCTGGCGGCCAGCGACCGACCGCGGAACGCGGCCACCTGATCATCGAGCTCGGCGCAGATCCGGGACACCTCGCTCTTGGAGATCCCCGACCCGACCCCCAGCGCCTGCACCAGGTCGTCGACCTTGCGCGTGGACACCCCGCACGTAGGCCTCCATCACCACCGCGAACAACGCCTGATCGACCCGACGGCGGCGATCGAGCAGGGCGGGGAAGAACGACCCGGTCCGCAGCTTCGGGATCCGCAACGCCAGATCCCCCGCCGGGGTGGCCAGCGTGCGCGGCCGGGACCCGTTGCGCTGATTACTGCGTGCCGGGCTGCGTTCCCACCGCCCGGCACCGATCGTGGCCGACACCTCGGTGTCGATCAACGCCTGATACATCGTCTCGGCCGCGACCCGGACGCGGTCACCGGCGTCACCGGCCTTGAGTGCGTCCAGCACTTCGAGTAGGGCGGCATGGTCCATGGCCATCGTGTGTCGTGTCCCTTCGTGAGAACCCTTAGCCAGGTCTCACTGACCGTCACACGATGGCCGTCTCCGTCATGATCGCCACGCCGAGACCGGCGAACCCGAACTCCACCACCCCACGGGACGCGACCGATGCCTGCCGCGCGAGTAGCGACTGAGCACGCGTGAACCGCAGTTCGTGCCACATCTGATGCCACGCCTGCGGCCGCTGAGCGCTACGCCGGAGCAGATGACGGTTCTGCGGTTGATTCCGTAGCCGGCGGAATCCCGCCGGTGAGGGGGCCTGGATCGGGGGAGCCCTCACTACCTGAGCTCGGTGAGGTTGTCGGGGTCTGGGTGATGGGCGGACTGGAGGGTTCCGGCGAGGGCGCCGGAGGCTCCTCGGTCGTTGGAAGCGGCGGGGCCGTCGTCGTCAGCGGCGGCGGTACCGGGTTGCCGACCGGGGGGCGACCGTCGGTCGGCGTGCAGTAGTAGCCGGGCGTGCGGTCGATCGGCGTGCAGTACATGTAGAAACCGCCGTCTGAAGTGACCCCCGCGGGCCGGACACCTCCAGAATTGGCAGTAGCCGAGGAGGAGGACGCGCGATGGGGCGTCGAAGCAAGTACCCCGAGGAGTTCCGGCGCAACGCCGCGAAGCTCGCACTCGACGGGGGCCGCTCGATCCGGGACGTAGCCCGCGAGCTCGGGGTCAACCACGAGACCCTACGGAACTGGGTCGAGGCGCTGCGCCGCGAACGTCGCGACGGACCGGCCGCGGTCAGTGGCGAGGAACGCGCCGAGCTCGCCCGGCTGCGCCGGCGGGTCGCGGAGCTGGAGCTGGAGAAGGAGGTCTTGCGAAAAGCCGCGGTCTTCTTCGCCCGGGAGACAGACCGGTGACCCGAGAAGCGATCTACGGGTTCATCGCCGCGGAGAAGACCACCTACCCCGTCCGTCTCCTGTGCCGGGTCCTGCAGGTCAGCACCTCGGCGTTCTACGACTGGATCGGTCGCGGCCGACCCGTGATCTCCGAGGAAGATCTTGCTGACGCCTACGCCGCGAACGAACTGCACGATGCCTGGGCCGAGCACCGCCGCACCTACGGCGCCCGACGCTTGACCGCCGAGATCCACGACCGTGGCCGGGTCTGGAACCACAAGAAGGTCGCCCGGTTGATGACCGTGGCCGGGATCGAGGGCATCCACCGCCGCCGCCACGGCAAGAAGCGCTCCCGTGTCGGCGCCGGGTCGGTCGCCCCGGACCTGGTCGGGCGCCAGTTCGTCGCCGAGGGCCCGGACCAGTTGTGGGTTGCCGACATCTCCTACCTGCGCACCTGGGAGGGCTTCCTCTACCTGGCCGTGGTCCTCGACGCCTGCACCCGCCGCGTCGTGGGCTGGGCCATGGCCGACCACCTGCGCCGCGAACTCGTCCTCGACGCCCTCGGCATGGCCCTGCACCAGCGCAAACCCGCCGAAGGGTTGATCCATCACAGCGACCACGGCGTCCAGTACACCTCGATCGACTTCGGCCGCACCCTGCGCACGTCCGGCGTGGTGGCCTCGATGGGCAGCATCGGCGACGCCTTCGACAACGCCATGGCCGAAA
>NZ_BJNG01000069.1 GCF_006539565.1 Pseudonocardia hydrocarbonoxydans | reverse complement strand
ATGCCGAACCACCGGCCTGGCAGGGATGAACCCCGCGCCGCGAGATCACCGTCCAGCGGGTGACTTTCGTGAGACTGGCTGCTCGAAGCTACTGTGCCCGATTATCTCCAGCGAGCAGGTCGCCGACGAATCGCTCCAGATGAGCGGCTCGCAGGCCCACATCTTGGGTCGAGTAGGCCGCGGATAATGACCATGGACGAGCGCACTGCGCATCTCGTAGCAGCGGGTGAAGAACTTGATCGGAGTCTCAGCGCCGGTCGAACTACCTTCCATGTAGGACCTGCTTCCGAGTGTGGAGGCTAGTTGTCGGCCCGACTGGTTCACGGACTGCAGCCGCAGCCACTTCAAGCTGCCAATGAGCGATCTCTTCTCCGGATCGGGGAGGTCTGCCGTCTCCGTCAACTTGGAGAGGCGTTCGACGTGCTCGAGTACGATGTCTGGCCGCGTGACCTCTGGAAGTAGCGTCTCGATCGCCATCATTAGCATTACGAAGCGAGCGTCAGCGTGTGACTCGTTGAATGATGCGCTGTAAAGAGAGTATGCCATCTCTTCTTGCGGTGACATAGACGGATTCTTTTTTGCCGCCAACGAGAGAGCTTCCAGAACGCCGCCTTTGCCGACTGAGGCTGTCACTGGTCCCACTCTTGCAAATATCGGCGCCGGTTCACACTCGAACACCGTCAGGCCCATAAAGTCATTCAGCATCCGTCCCCCGTGCTCGTCCTCAAGCATCCTTAGGCCGCTGTCGAAGTAGACTCCTGCGGTTCCTCTTTCGCCGAAATCGGCCCCAACATTCATCTTACTGAATGCGCGTTTGACTCGAACCAGCCACTGCTGCCCTGTTGCTAGTGCGGTATCGTGCGTATTGAAGGTCGATCCTCGTATGACTATTTCGCGTGTCCCGCCGATTGTTTCACCTTCGGCGGGAGCCAAGAACACATCGTGGCCGTGTGAATCGTTGGTGGCCAGGATCCAACGCGGCTCTCCCGAGGAGAGGGTCACGGTTGTGCCGAGCGTGCAGCGGATGCGGAAGCAGAAGGACATGCGGACTGCTTACCCGATCCGGTAGATGACGGATTCCCCGGCCAGGACGCCGGCGGTTGAGCTGGTGTGCGTTGGAGGCTCCGGCGGTAGACGTATTGCGTGCCCCGGACGTGCCCGCCGCAGCGGCCCGTGGCGGTCCCTGGCGGTCACTCCGGGGCTGAGCAAGCGCGAGGTCAGGGCCATGATCGTGGCGCATCACGCTGGTTCCCAATCTGATGTCAGGGCCAGTCTGATATGCCCGTGGTCGCGGATGTCGTCAAGCTTGGCGGCGCCTTCGTCGGATGTCGTCTGTGCCAAACACGCCAACATCATTACGTAGCGAGGTGCGAACCTGACCGAGAAGGTCCGCAATCTTGCTCCAGTCCTCGCCCGGTCGGGCCAGTGCTCGCTGTGTCTCCTGGAGCAGGTCCCTGGACTGGTTCGACAAGAAGATCCCATTGCCGTTCGTGTAGTACCACTCGAACATCTGAGCGTCGAGGCGTCGTCGTGCCGCTCCGTCCAGCGGCTCGCCGACGCTTCCGGGCCGCGTGAGATCCCATAGCGCTCGGTATGCGTCGACCCGGGGGATCGCGATCTGCACCTGGAGGCCCTTACGGATTGCCCCGACCCGCATCGTGGCAACCGCCGACGTGATGGCAGCAAGTAGCGCAACAGCAGCAGCGATGATCGCTGCGAGGAGAGCGGAGTCCACGCGCCACCTTGGCATAAGTCTGACGGTCGATATGGCGAGAGCGTTCGTCGGCGACCGGGCGCTCTCATCGAACAACAGAGAGCAGGCAGGCGGCAGGTCGCGACGCTGATCTTGCTTAGTCTCGTTCGTAGTCTCGTTCGCACCCGGCCGCGGACGTTCGACTTCAAGTGTAGGGGAGCGATGGCGCAGGTGAACACCTCCGCGACCGCCCCCGGACCGCCGTCGGCAGACCTCGAAAGCGTGTGAGGTGAAAGCCTCCGTGGGTTCAAATCCCACCGCCACCGCCACCGCACCGCCAGCGCGAACAGCCGGGACGCCGGGTTCCTCACCACGAGGACCCGGCGTTCCGGCTTTCCCGGCCTCAGCCCCGGACGCCGCCGACGAACTCGCGGGTCGCCTCCACGATCCGCCGCTGCGCCGTGGCCCGGTCGACGCCCGGCACGCCGTCGCCCGGCTGCTCGCCGTAGTCGCCGAAGAAGGCGTGCACCCCGCCCTCCACCACCACCGAGCGCGCGCCGGCGGGGAGCCGGTCGGCGGTGGCGGCGATGTCGTCGGGGGTGGCGAGGCCGTCGCGGTCGCCGGACACCGACAGCGCCGCCACGTCGCGCCCGGACTGGTCGTCGGCGGGGTAGGAGGCCCAGAACAGCAGCCCGGTGACCCGCGGGTCGTCCACCGTCGCGGCCGCGGTGCCGCCGAGCGAGTGCCCGCCGAGGACCCAACGGGTGACGCCGGGATGGTCGTCGAACGGGGGCGCCGGGGCGAGCAGCCCGATGTTCAGCGGCGGCTTCACCACCACGACGAGGTGCCCGGCGTCGGCCAGCGGCCGCAGCAGCGCGAGGTAGGCGCGGGGGTCGACCCTCGCGCCGGGGTAGAACGCGACGCCCACCGACGACGGCGCGCCGGACGGTCGCAGCTCCCAGGTCGTCGGCCCCTCCACGGCGAGGGGGTCGCCGGTCGTCGCCGCGAAGGGGCGCAGCCAGCCGGTCGCGCCGACGACCGCCACGAGCAGCGCGGCCGCCACGACCCGGCCCGCGGTGCGCCACCCGCCCGACGACCGCGGCCGCCGGGCCCGCAGGGCGATCACCACCCCCGCGACGACGAGCGCGGCGAGCAGCACCGGGTACGCGGGATGGCCGTGCACGACGCTCGCCCAGCGCGTGACGAGCACCCACCCCGGGACGCCGACGCAGGCCGATGCGAGCAGGAGTCGGACGGTCACGCCGTCATCATGTCCCCCGGACACGACGAAGGCCCCGTCCCGACGGGGACGGGGCCTTCGCGCGGTGCGTCAGCGGCGGACGGCTCGGCGTCCGACGACCACGCGGTAGATGCCCAGCAGCAGCAGCGACCCGACGAGGGCGATGAGCCACGTCTGGATGTCGAAGAAGCCGGCGGTCGACACGCCGAACAGCGCGGACCCGATGAAGCCGCCCAGCAGACCGCCGACGATGCCGATGATGATCGTGACGATGATGCCGCCCGGGTCGTTGCCCGGCATGATCGCCTTGGCGAGCGCCCCCATCAGGCCGCCGACGATGATCCAGCCCAGAATGCCCATCTCAGATCCTCCTGTGTGCCCCATGCGGCCGCTGTCGGCGACCAACTGCCAACGGGTTCCCGGGACGCCCCCGCGCCAACCACGCTCACCCCGTCCGTGAGGTTGTTGTGACCTGATCAAGGTCCCGTTGGGCTCAATGGAGGAACTTCAGCCCCACAACGCCGGACACGATGAGAACCAGGCACAGGATCCGCAGCGTCGTGACGGGCTCCCCGAGTACCGCCATCCCGTACGCGGCGGTGCCGACGGCGCCGATGCCGACCCAGATCGCGTAGCCGGTGCCGACGGGGATCGTCCGCAGTGCGTACGCCAGCCCGGCCATGCTCAGCACCAGCGCGACGCCGAACACCACGGACGGGACGAGCCGGCTCAACCCCGCCGAGCGGGCCAGCGCCGACGCCCAGACGGTCTCCAGGACTCCCGAGATCACCAGGACGACCCATGCCATGACACACCTCCGGTGCCGCGTCGTCGTCGTGCCGGGTACGACGCACCTCGTCCGGGGGTGCCGCGGGAGGCGGACCCGTGGTCGACGGTAGTGGGCGGGCGGGTCTCCGGCCACGGTTGGTGAGCGATCTGACCGCTCGACGACTCCGCTGCGCCCGGACCACCCGACCGGACCGGCGGCCCTGACAGGACCCACCCCGACGAGCGGCCCGAGTTGCGGGCCTGCGGCGGAGTGCGGGCCGGTCGGTCGTCCGGCCCTGCCGGCCCGGGAGAGGAGCCGACGATGAGCACCCAGGTTCACGACGTCGACATCGCGGCCGGTGACCACGTGTGCGCCAACTACACCGGCCCGGCCGAGCGCAACGCCATCCCGCCGCTGCCGCCACCCGGTCCCCGGCAGCACGCCGATCCGCTGGATGTGTCCGTGGCGTGTGGTTGCCTGGTCCGGTGTTCGAGTCCTCGGCTGATCTCCACCGGCTCCAGGCACTCCTCGACTCGTCGTTGGCCGGCTCGACCGACCACCTCAAGTCGATCGTCCGTCCCTGCGAACGGACCCTGACCGCCCGCCAGGTCGTCGAGGTCTGTCGAGGCATGTGCACGTTGGCCGTCGCCACCGTCACCCGCCGGGGAGAGCCCCGCATCAGCGCCGTCGACGGGCACTTCCTGAACGGCCGGTGGGTCATCGGTACCCACCCGCGGGCCGCCAAGGCACGGCACCTCGCGGCCCGACCCGCGATCAGTACGACCTACCTGCGCGGCGAGCAGGTCGGCATCTTCACCCACGGCCGCGCGACACCGCTCAACCCACGTGACCGACCGGACGATCCGACCTGGCCCGACGTCCGCGAGTACCTCCTCGAGCACTACGGCGACGACGGGACCTGGGACTGGGACGAGGTCGTCTACTACCGGATCGACCCGACCTGGATGGTCGCCTACAGCGACGACCCCGCGGCACTGGTGGACATCGCGTCACCACCCGCGTGACGGGTCGGCGGCCTGTCGTCAAAGCCTGGGTGAGACCGAACGACGAAGCCCGGTGCGTCTACCTGCGACGCACCGGGCTTCACCTGCGGAGGATGGGGGATTCGAACCCCCGAGGGCGTGAACCCAACACGCTTTCCAAGTCTGGTGACGAGCGTTCGAACCGGGTCACGGGGGTTCTGACGTCGGGCATGTGGATGGTGGCCGCAGGCGACGGCTCGTCCTGGACGGTGGAGAACGAGACTGCAACTGAGACTGCCGCTCGGCGGTGCGTGGCTCCGGACGCCGCCGGAGCCACGCACCTCGGCGCATCAGGTGTGCTTCTTCAACCAGGCGCTGATCTGCGGGCTGAGGCCGTACCAAGCCGAGCCCTGACCGGTGATGTTGACGACGTGGAGATCGTCAGACGTGTCGATGTGCTTCAGGCACTCATCACGAACGCCGGAGGCAGTCCGCGTCGTAACGACGGCCCAGGTGCTGTCGAGCACGTGACACCACGTTCCGTAGCTCTTGATGTGCTTGATCAACTCGTCGTACTTCTGGCCCGGCGAGTTGAGGTCGTACGAGATGAGCATGGTGCTCATGGGGTTCCACCCTTCGTGGTTTGGGGGAGCGGCTACTGCGGTTCCATGTCGTCCCCCGTGTCCCCACCGTGTGGTGATGTCAGTGGGGGCGACATCGCCGGACGCTAGCGGTCCGGCGGTCGGGCGTCAACCCCCCACACTCCCAGGCGGGTAGCGTTGGTTTACTAGACAAACCGGCTCGGCTATGGTAGCCGCGTGCCCCGGGAGGATCTGTCGATGAATGCTCCACCAGACGAGCAGATAGACAATTTTTACTCTGCGGTTGGACGTCGAGTAAAAGTTGCACGCACATCTGCGAACATGACTCAACTTGAATTGAGCAAACAGACAGGCCTAACGCGATCCTCGATTGCAAATCTAGAGGCCGGGCGCCAACGAGTGCAGATTCATGTGCTAGCTCTCATCGCAGGATGTCTCTCGATTGATCCGAGCGATCTAATTGCGGATACGTTCGCCGTCAGTAGGCAAGGCCTACCAAGCCCGGTGAACGACGACCTGGAACGCTACTCGACCACTGCCCGCAGCTTCGTTGAAGCAGGACTCCGCACTTCGCGGATAAGTGAATCGAAAGAAAGCGCATGACGACGAAGCGTAAGATCGAGGAGAGGGCGACTCAATTTGTTGTACGTTGCGGCGTCGCGTTCCCGCCAGTCCCCGTCATTAAGATCGTCGAGTCAGAGGGGATCGAGCTTGTCTATAGTAGATCGCAAGGAATTGAATCAGGATTTGCAATGCGAGATGGGTCACGCCGAATTATTGGTGTGAACAATCTGGAAGCCCCCCGAAGGCAGCGGTTTACTATTGCGCACGAGCTTGGCCATCTCGACCTGCACGCGGAGCGAGAGCTGACTGTAGATCAATCGGTGCGCATCTATAAGCGCGATGAAGTGTCGAGTATGGCAACTAACCTCGAGGAGATAGAGGCAAATGCGTTCGCAGCAGCGCTTCTGATGCCGAAAGACTTCATAGAAGAGGCGATGAACGGATCCCTCCCGGCAACAATTGGTGGAAGGGATCAGTTGATTTCAGCCCTTGCTCGGCAATTTGATGTGAGTATTCAGGCGATGGGATACCGCCTAGTCAACCTAGGAATGCTGTCGCCCTAGCGTGGAGTCCTGAGCGTGATCTCCTCGCGGCGCGGGTTCATCCCTGCCGGGCCGGTGGTTCGGCGTGCAGGCCACTCTTTCCCGGCTTGCATGTCGGGCCGCCGGTCTGGCTGCCTCTGGCGCGCTGTGAGGAGATCACGACCGCACCGCAGCTCCCCTGATCTCTGAGCGGTGCCGGGTCCGGGCAGCGCCCGGGTTCTTCTCGTCGTGCTCGTCGGCGGTCGCGCTGCTGATCTGGTTCTTGAGATCAGGTCGCGTCTATCGGTGGAGGGCGGGGCCGGGTAGACGGACACGCCACCTCGGCACGGGCCGGAGGTGGAGTGCTGAGGTGGCGGGGC
>NZ_BJNG01000068.1 GCF_006539565.1 Pseudonocardia hydrocarbonoxydans | reverse complement strand
CCCTAGCCGAGACGGCCGACCGGCGCGCCGACCAGCTCGGCGCCGAACTCGCTAACGCCGCGCCCGACTGGCTCACCAGCGCCATCGGATCCGCGCCCACCGACAGCGAGGCTCGCGCGGAGTGGGAACGCCGTGCCGGCCTGGTCGCCGCGTACCGGGAGATGCGCGGCCACGACGACCCCGTTGATGCGCTCGGCCCCGCCCCGAAGCCGGGGCAGGTCGAGCAGTACGCCGCGTACCGCGCCGCCTGGCGGACGCTGGGCCGGCCGGAGATCGAACGCGAAGAGCTGGAGATGACCGACGGCCAGCTCCGGATGTGGATCCGCGCCGCACACCGGGAGGAGGCGTGGGCGCCTCGGTATGTCGGCAACGAGCTCGCCGGCACCCGCCAGGCCGCGGCCACCCACCGCCAGACCGCCGAGCTACGTGCCGCCGAAGCCGACGCCAACCCCGCCGAGCGCGAGCGACTGCAGACCGAAGCCGCACAGGCCCGCGCGCTCGCCGAGACCCTCGACGCGCAGGCCGAGAGGCTCCAGGTCATCGACGACGCCCGGGCGCACTTCCTCGCCGACAACGCCCGCACCCTCGGCTACGGCCGACGCTGCGAAGCCGAACTCACCCGCCGCCACATCGACGACACCGAACCCGAGCAACTCGTCACCGCCGACGAATGGCTCGCCGCCGACCGCCACGCGACGATCGAGGACGATCAGCACCGCGCCGTCACCGAGGCCGACTTGATCGATGACCACGTCGACCACATCGCAGCCGCGCCTCACGACGTGGTGGTGGAAGCACAGAACCGCGACATCCGCGAGATCGCCGCCGACGAACCCGCGCCGCGCAACGAGGACACCGTCCGGATCCCGACTCCGGACGAGACCGCCGACGACTACGCGGATGCGACTCGCGCGCTTGCCGAGATCAACGCCCGCCGGGCCATCGACTTGCAGGAGGAGACCGAGCACCGGGCCGCCGAACTTGACCGCTGGCACGCCGACGACCAGGCCGCCGAGACCGCCGACGTCGACGAGTACACCGACGGCATGGGCAGCTATGACGGAGCGATGCCTCGTTGAGCAGCGCCGGCGTAGGTGGCGGTCATCCCGCCACGCGTGCCGAAACAAAGATCGGAGGCGTCCCCGAGCTGCGCCACGCCCACCGCAAGGTGGCCCGGATCGCCTCACACCAGCCCGGACGCGTCTCGACGAGATCCGGCCGGCGAATGTCGAGCAGCTCCGCGACCAGGTACTCCGCCTCGATCAGCTCCTCACGAGCGCATTCGTCGTGCCGGGACACCGGAGGCCGGGCCAACCGCCGCGGCCCCGACGCCGGCTGCACCACCGCGCGGGCCAACCACCGGCACGTCACGATCACGCCCCCGGCGTACCAGTCCGTCACGCCCCGCTCGGCCTGCTCGGTGTTCCGGCGCTCTGCCTCAGACCAGACGGCGACGAACTCGCCCAGCGGCACGCGAAGGTTGCGCAGCGGGATGCGCTCGACGTCCCTCTCCGTCACCTCCATGCATCCAGAGTCGCACGAGCCACCGACGGTTCTCGACGTCCAACCAGGTCATCGGGCCGTCGGTCGGTCCCAGGTCGGGTTCGCGCTCATGGCCGCGCAGGCCAGGAACTGCCCGATCGACCGCCTTCGGCGGGACCTGGCGGCCCTCGGCTTACCACGGCCTGACTCCCGGTAAAGGGCACTCCGCTTCGCTCCGTGTCGCTGCGCGACGGCCTCCGGCCGCCCTTGACCGGCAGCCTCCACGGCCGTGGTTGGTCGCCTTACGGCGGCGGGGGAAACAACTCCCCGCCGCCCCAAGGGGACGGGCCACCAGGCCCACCAGCACCGGGAGGCCACCATGCCCGCACGCACCGACCGCAGCCGCAGCGTCGAGCAGTCAAGCCCGACCACCCAGGCACGCCTGATCACCAGCTCGTCTGTGGTCACGAACCTGACCGTCCGAGCCGCCGGACTGGTTCCCGCCCGGATCGATCTCGCCCACGTGGGGACCGCGGAACAGCAGCTTGGCCTCACCCTCGGCTCGGTGCTGATTTACATCCGCGCGGGGGCCACGGCGCGCGCGGTTGCTGACGGGTGGAGCGGCGCGGCTGTCGGGGCGCAATCGTTGGCCCCGGCGATTGCGGGGCGTCGTCCGTTGCTGATCGGGCCCACGACAGTGGCGGCGATGATCCGGTTCGCTGGACTGCCGGACGTGACATGGGCGTTCATGCCTGCCCGCGCGGGCCGCGCCGTACCGGCGATGCTGCGAATCGAGGTCGGCCCTGTCAACTGGGAGGTGTGCGACGCGACCGCCTACACCTCGATGCTGCGCGCGTGGCGCCAGGCGGCCCGGTTGCTGGCGGAGAACCCGACCGAGGACGAGTAGCGGGCGGGGTTGTGGACAACTCGGGGCGGACGCCGACGCGGCCGCCCCGAGCCTGTGATCCTCCGCGGATGGACATCATCTGGACGCTCGGCGTGCTCAGTGCCGGAGTGGAGAACGTGCAGCCCCTGGCCAGCGGGACTGCGGCGACGGAGGGAGGGGCGATTCAAGCGGCATCCGACGCTCTCGTCTTGGCGGCGATGGATCGCGGCCGCCACGAGTACCGGCTCACGGTGGCCGAGACCCTCCTAGGAGTGATTCCGGGCCTGACCGAAGAGGGTGAGGTGGACCTCTTAAGGCTTGCCGAGGTCCTGCCTCGGCTCACGAGTCATCACCGGTAAGGGCAGCCCGCTGGCGACCACCGTTAGGCGGGGACGGTGGCCGCAGCCACTGCGCTCATGCGCACCGCGTCGGCGAGGTGCCGACCCTCGTCGACCCCGCGATCCGAGCGCGACGTCGTTTGGTCGGGACCCGTGTCACCAGCGTGAGTCCGATCGGATCGTCCCGCAACGTCATCGCAACCCGTTAAACACGCATTCGACGTACCACTTCTAGTACTGTCTGTCGCGGTCGGGGTCACGGACGCGTGACCACCGGTCGCCGCACGTGCTCTCTCAGTGATCCGCCGAGATGCCCACTGGAGTAGTCATGACCATCAACTTCACCATGTCCGACGAGCAGAAGAAGCTGCAGTACGACGTCCGCGCGTTCTCGGAGAACGTGCTCAAGCCGGTCGTCGCCGAGGCCGATGCAGAGCCCGACCCGCTCAAGGGCTTCCAGATGACCAAGCCCGCGTACGTCGAGGCGTACAAGGCCGGGATCGCCATGTGCATGCTGCCGAAGGAGTACGGCGGTGGCGGAGTCTCCTGCGTGGACCTGGTCATCGCAGCGGAGGAGATCTGCGTCGTCGACCCCGGCTTCGCCTGCACGGTGCTGTGCAATGGGCTCGGACTGATGCCGGTCGCCTGGTATGGCAGCGACGAGCAGAAGGAGCGCTTCCTCACCGCGGCAACGTCGGACCCGACCGGCACCTACCTGGGCGGGTGGACGGCGAGCGAGCCGCCCGGCAACCCCTCCGGTACCGCCAACTTCGACATCCAGCTGCCTCGTCCGGCGGGTGTCGGCCTGACGGCGACCCTCGACGGGGACGCCTACGTGATCAACGGACGCAAGTACTGGCCTTCGTCGGCCGGATGGGACGAACGGGGCGTGAACGCCGGCACGCTCATCGTCCGCACGGATTCGGAGAAGGGCGGGACTGAGGGTTTGTCCGCTCTTATCCTGGAGCGCGACACGCCGGGGGTCACCTATAAGCACCTCGACAAGGACGGCCATCGTCTCGCCTCCAACGCCGAGATCACGTTCGACAACGCGCGGATCCCGGTCGAGAACCTCATGCCCGGCGCGGTCGGCAACGGGGACTTCGTGATCAACCGGAACTTCGCATGGTCCGGGCCGGTCGCGGCGATCGCCGCCGTGGGCATGGCACGGGCGGCCTACGAAATGGCGCTGGACTTCGCCAAGGGCAACACCGGGGGCGCCCTGAAGCCGATCATCGGGTTCCAGAACGTTGGCTACGTCCTGGGCGACGTCGCCTCGAAGATCGAGATGGGCCGCTACTTCTCCTGGCGCGCCGCGGACTACCTCGACAAGCACGACCAGCACGCCGAGCTCGTCGGCGCGATGAACAAGATCCAGGTCACCGAGATGATGTTCGACTGCGTGTTCAAGTGCATGCAGATCGTCGGGGTGAACAGCCTCGAGAAGAAGAACGGCTTCGGCAAGATTCTCCGAGAAGCCTCGGTCCTGCCGATCTACGACGGCGGCAACATGGGCATGCAGCGCCGCCGCGTGCACGGCATCCTCGCCGACCCGATGTTCAACCCGCGGGCGATCATGGAGGACGACTACGTGGAGTTCGGAAAGCACCACGAGTCGATCGGCACCATCGCCGGCTGACCCATGTCTCCCGGCCCGTCCTCCGCTGGGGGCGGGCCGGGACTCCCGGCGGGTACGGTTCGTAGCGGTCCCGATCGAGACGAGCCGGTGGTCAATGAAGCACACGAGTCACGCCGATTACGCGCTGCGCGTCCTGATGTACCTGCGGGTGGCGCCTGGACGACGGGGTTCCGTCGGAGATATCGCCGTCGCGCACCACGTATCGCGCAATCACCTGGAGAAGGTCGTCCAGCGCCTGGCGGCGGCGGAGCTGGTGGAAACCACCCGCGGACGCGGTGGGGGCGTCCGCCTGGTCCTCGACCCGACGGCGATCACCGTCGGCCAGGTCATGCGGGCGATGGAGTCTGACTTCGCCGTCGTCGAGTGTCTGGGCCCGGCCCGATACTGCCGCATCGCCGGCGTCTGTGGCGCGCGGAGCGTGTTCGCGCGAGCTCTGGACGCGTACTTCGCAGTGCTCGACGACGCCACCCTCGAGGAGATCGCGGCCAACGACGACGGGCTGCGCGGCGCCCTCGGAATGATCAACGGAATAGCCGGCACCTGACCTGTCGGATCCGGCCATAACGGAGTGGCCTTCGCTAGGACCGGCGTGACGTCGGTCCGAACGCGCTGGCAGCGCATGCCGCGCTCGTGCAGGAGGAGCATCCCGTGCCCGTCGACTTCGATCTAACCGCCGAGCAGAAGAGGCTGAAGTACACGAGCCGCGAGTTCGCCAGGGAGGTGCTGCGACCCGCGTCGATCCTGGCTGACGCACTAGTCGACCCTCAGGAGGCGTTTCAGGCCATGCGGCCCGTCTACCGACAGGCCGCGGCTCAGGGCATGCACACCATGTTCCTGCCCAAGCAGTACGGCGGTGGCGGCGCATCCAACGTCGACTTCCTGGTCGCGATCGAGGAACTGTGCGCGGTTGACCCGGGCTTTCCCACGATCCTGCTCGTGAACGGTCTCGCACTGATGCCATTGCTCTGGTTCGGCACGGAGGAGCAGCGCGAGAAGTGGATCGGGCGGGCCGCAGCCGACACCAGTGGTGACTTCCTTGCGGGCTGGGCGGTGAGCGAACGCGGGGGGACCGCCAACTTCGACCACCCCAGTCCACGGGCCGGCATCCAGTTGATGGCTGAACATGACCGGTCCAGCGGACAGTACGTGGTGAACGGGGAGAAGCACTGGCCGTGCAACTCCGGCGGATGGGATCTGCGTGGCGCCGACGTCAGCCTCTGCGTTGTCCGGACGGATCGCGCCAGGGGAGGGAAGGAGGGCTTGAGCGCGATTCTCGTCGAGCGCGGCACCGCCGGGATCGAGTACGAGGTGATCGACAAGATGGCGCACCGCACGTGCCAGAACGTGACGATGACCTTCCGCGACGTACGCGTCCCCGTAGAGAACCTTGTTGCTGCAGGCGACGGTGACTTGCTCATCAACCGGAACTTCACATGGTCGGCGCCCATCGCGAGCATGGCCGCTGTTGGCCTGGCCCGCGGGGCCTACGACTTCACGCTCAAGTGGGCCAAGACCTACACCGGCGGTGGGTCGAGCCCGATCATCCACCACCAGGCCGTCGGGAACCTGCTCGCCGATATCGCCGCGAAGATCGAAGCAGGTCGTTATCTCTGCTGGAAGACCGCCCACTACATGGACCAGTTCGACGGGCAGGGTCACGCTTTGGGCGGGATGAACAAGAGCTTCTGCGGCGACCTCATGCAGAGCGTGGTAACCGATTGCATGCGCGTCGTCGGCGTCAACGCCCTCGACCGGAAGTTTCCGATGGCGAAGTTCTACAGGGAGGCTGCGGTGTTCTCCCTCTATGATGCCGGGAACCTCGCCATGCAGCGGCGCCGGACGTGGGGCGTCATGGCTGACCGGACATTCTCCCCGGACACCTTCGTGGACGGTGACCCGTTGCAGTTCGCCAGGTCGATGGAGGGTTACGGAACGCTCGGCGAGCGAGGATGACTTGCGCCGCCTGCGACGTCGAAGGCTGCTCGGGGCAGTCGCTGCCGCGGTGGTCCTGAGGCGCCGCGAGGGCTGGTGCGTCGGTGGGATCGAGGGAAGGGCCTTCGGCGCGAACCTCTGTTGCTATCGCGGCGGCGCCCACGTCTGACTTCCTGACACGGCGCCGCGCCGCCGTCGCTCGCGCGAAGCGCAACGACTATTGCCCGTAGCATGCGGACCCGGCGCGACAGACCTGTTGAGGCGACCTGAAGATAGGTCCTATAGCCGGAGCATCCCGAAGTCTCCCGACCTGCTAGGACAGTTCAGTCGGATTCCCCCGACGAGTGCGATGTCCGGTTGTTCCGCTCCCGCAAACCCACTCGTGGTCGACGAGCGCTCGCGTGAGGGCCTGGCCATGCCTATCGACGTGGCTCGCGAGTGATCTGCGACACAGTAGCGGGTTGGGTGTAAGTCGGCAGGGCGTGGTGGTCATGAACGGGGTGAGAGGCGGGGTTACCGACCGGCTCCCTCCACTGACCGATCACATTCAGGAGGAAGATCATGTCCGAGTCTCAACGAGCACTCCCCCGGGTTCCGCAGTTCGTGGGCAGATGTGAGTGACGAATCCATGGGTTGACCTGGGAGAACGGGCTCGGGGCGACGAGGT
>NZ_BJNG01000067.1 GCF_006539565.1 Pseudonocardia hydrocarbonoxydans | reverse complement strand
GTAAGCCGTCCGGGCCGGTCAACGCCAGACCGCGGGCCTTCGCTTCGGCCACCATCGCCGCCGCGGCGGCCTGCTCCGGCGACAGCTCCCGCGACGGCTTGGACTCACTCCTGCGTGGACTCACAAGGTCCGATGTCATCACTCACAGTGCCCATCCCGCCGGAACCCAGCCCGGCGTGTCGGGCCGGAAACACCGATCTTGAAACAGTCCCCACCGTGCCGACGATGTGGCGCTCCATCTCCTTGCGCGCCGTGGCCTGGTCTCCGTCGTGGAGTGCCGCGCGGATCCGCTCGTGGTCGTTGTGGCGTTCGTCGAGCGCGCTGCTGAGGGGATTCGGGGATCCGGTGGTGTTGATCAGGAAGTCGGACAGGTCCCACATCCGACTGCTGGTCTGCGCCATGACGCGGGAGTGGGCCATGAGGTGGACGGCCTCGTGGAAGCGGCGGTTGAGCAGCCGGTAGCCCCGTGCGCGAACAGCGGGGTCGAGCTCGGCGCGGAGCTGGTCGATCTGGCGGGAGATTGCATCCATGTCGGCGAGCTGCTCCGGGGTTCGGCGGGTGGCGGCGATGCCGGCGATGGTGCCCTCGAATCCGCCGAACATGACGAAGAAATCCCCGACCTCCTGCGGCGGGTAGATCGCGACCCGGGATCCGACCTGCGGGTAGATGTCGATCAGGCCGTCCCCGGAGAGACGGCGCATGGCCTCCATCACCGGCTGCTTGCTGACGCCGAACTCAAGACGTAGCTGCTCGGTGGAGAGCTGCTCCCCAGCGGTGTAGACGCCATCGAGCAGGCGCTCCTTGAGCTGGTCGTACACGGCGTGGTTGAGCCGGCTCGTCGCCCGGTCGAGACGAACGGGTTGGGGTCGGGTCACCGTCGGAGGGTAGCCGCGGTCGGCCGCCAGGTCAGTTCCCACCGGGTCCATCCGAAAGTCCCCCTTGCATCGCTGTGACACAGACCTTACTGTGCTGCCAGCACGCTAGCATGGCAGCTACTCAGAGTGATCATGCGGCTCAAGGCGGAGCCGGAAGGAGGGCCGCATGTCGTTGGCCTTGTGCACGACCTCGCACTCCCCGTTGATGGGGGTGAACGATCCGGGCGAGCAGACGACTGCCGTCGTCGAGGCGTCGTTCGCGGCGGCACGTCGGTTCGTGTCGGACTTCGACCCGGAACTGGTGCTCTTGTTCGGGCCGGACCATTACAACGGCTTCTTCTACGACATGATGCCGCCGTTCTGCGTGGGTACCGGTGCCAGGTCGATCGGGGACTACGGCACCGCCGCCGGTGCGCTGCCGGTCGACCGGGACGCGGCGTACGCGGTGGTTCGCGACGTTCTCGGCGAGGGCATCGATCTCGCCTACTCGGAGCGGATGTACGTCGATCACGGCATGGCACAACCGCTGGAGATCCTGTTCGGCCGCATCGACGCGTTGCCGGTCGTGCCGGTGTTCGTCAACTCCGTCGCCGAACCCCTCGGGCCGGTGTCGCGGGCTCGTCGGCTGGGCGAATCGATCGGCCGGGCGGTCGCCGGGTTGGACCGCAGGGTGCTGATCGTGGGATCCGGCGGTCTGTCGCACGACCCGCCGGTTCCGCGGATGCAGGACGCTCCGCCGGAGGTGGCCGAGAGGCTCATCGACGGCCGGAACCCGACTCCCGAGCAGCGGGCGGCGCGGGAGCAGCGGGTCTTCGACACCGGGGTGGCCTTCGCGGCAGGGGAGGCGTCGATCGCTCCGCTGAACCCGGAGTGGGACCGGCACCTGATGGGGCTGCTGGCGGCCGGTGACTTCGACGAGATCGACTCCTGGTCCAACGAGGAGTTCGTGGAGAAGGCCGGGCACTCCAGCCACGAGGTGCGCACCTGGATCGCCGCCTACGCCGCACTGTCGACGGCCGGCCCGTACCGGGTCGAGACCTCGTTCTATCGCCCCATCCCCGAGTGGATCGCCGGTTTCGGCGTCACCACGGCCGCATCCGCGGCCTGATCGCCCATCACAGACCACGCCGCAAAGGAGCAGTCATGGACTTCTGTATCGGTAGTTGCGCGAAGATCGACAAGGTCGGCTGGGCGAAGCAGGCCGAGGACGTCGGCGCGAGCCACTTCGGTGTCGGGGAGGGTCCGCTGCTGTTCAGCGACCCGTACCAGTACCTGGCCCTGGCTGCCCGAGAGACGTCGACGATCAAACTCGGGACGTGGGTGACCAACCCGCTGACCCGGATCCCGCCGGTGACGGCGAACTCGATCGCCACCCTCAACGCCCTCGCTCCCGGCCGCACCTTCCTGGGGATCGGGACGGCGAACAACGCGCTGCGCTCGATGGGCAACCGCCCCGCGAAGGTCTCCGAGCTGGACACCGCGCTCGAGATCACCCGCGGTCTACTGGCCGGGGAGCGGGTCACCCAGAACTGGCTCGGCCAGGAACGGGAGATCGAGTTCCTGGAGAAGGGCGGGCTCTGGTACAACCTCGACGACCCGATCGACGTGTGGATGTCCGCTGGCGGGCCGAAGGGGTTCGCGGTCGCGGCCAAGCACGCGGACTACATGACCTACTGCCTCGGGCCGAACCCCGAGATGATCGGCGTGGTCCGCCGTGAGCTGGACAAGGCCGTCGCCGAGGCCGGACGCCCGCCCGGCTCGGTCAAGCTCGTCGCCCTGTCGTGGTTCTACCAGCTCCGCAACGGCGAGACCTGGGAGGACGGGATCGACAACGGGTTCGGCTCGGGCCCGATCAGCTCGTGCCTGACCAACGTCGGGTTCATGAACGGCCACGTCGACGAGCTCGGCGAGGGCATCGTGAAGGCGTCCACCGATGCGGCGATGGCGTACCTCGGTGACCCCACCGCCGCGGACGCGCCGCACTACCTGGACGTGTGGGCGAAGTACCTGCGCGGGCTGGACCCGGTGCACCGCCCGCTGATCACCAAGGAACTCGTCGACTACTGGTGCCTCTACGGCAGCCCGGACGACCTGCTGGAGAAGACCCAGCTCATGCGCGAGGCCGGCTGCGACATGGTCAGCGTCTTCCTGTCCAACCCCTTCACCGCCGACCGCGACATCGCTGACATCGGCTCGTCCATCCTCGCCCGCGCCTGACCCTTCCCCGTCCGTCTGATCCTGGAGGATCATCATGGCCAGCTTCGACCCGAAGAGCACCGCCGTCGTCGGCGTGCACTTCCAGAACGACATCGTCGGCCCGGACGGCGCGTTCGCCGGGTTCTTCCGCGCCGAGATCGAGCGCACCGGCGTCCTGGACACCGCGGTGCGGGTGCTCGACGGCGCTCGCGCCGCCGGTGCCACCGTCGTCTTCACCCGCGTGGCGTTCCAGCCCGGCTACGGCGATCTGAATCCGAACTCCCCGCTGCTGGGAATGGTGGCCCAGGCCAAGTGCCTGGAGGACGGCACCCCGGGCGCCGACATCACCGCCGAGCTGACCCCCCGCGACGGGGACCACGTAGTCACCCACAACCGGGTCGGCGGGTTCCACGGCAGCGACCTGGACGCCACCCTGCGCGAGGCCGGGGTGGACACCGTCGTCTTCATCGGGGTCGCCACCAACGCCTCGGTCGAGGGCACCGCCCGCGCGGCGTCGGACCTGGGCTACCGCACCGTCGTGGTCTCCGACGCCTGCTCGGCCGGATCACCCGAGGCGCACGAGGCGTCGCTGGGCTCCCTGGGCCTTCTCGCCGAGATCGTCACCACGGACGAGCTGCTCGCCGGACTCTCCGCCACCGCAGAGGCGAACGCATGAGCGGCGCACAGACCGATCCGCAGACTGTGGTTCCGAAGAAGGACACGCCGGTCTGGGTCGCGCTCGGTGCGACCGAGCACCGTGTCCACTACGTCGAGGTCGGCCCCTGGCGCACCCGCGTACTGGAGGCGGGACAAGGCGAACCGCTGATCCTCATGCCCGGCACGGGTGGGCACCTGGAGGCCTATGCCCACAACATCGCCGCGCTGGCCGAGCACTTCCACGTGATCGCCTACGACTACCCCGGCCACGGCTACACCACCCACGCCAAGTCCGACCTGGAGCTCGACACCTACGTCGAGCACCTCGCCGGCCTGCTCGACGCGTTCGGGATCGACAAGGCGCACCTCAACGGGGAGTCCCTCGGCGGCTGGGTCGCGATCAAGTTCGCCGCGGCCCACCCCGAGCGCACGGGGAAGCTGGTGCTCAACACCCCGGGCGGCACGATGGCCAGCCCCGAGGTGATGGACAAGATCCGCGGGCTGTCCCAGGCGGCCGCCGACGACCCCTCCGACGAGCGGATCCGGGCTCGCCTGCAGTGGCTGATGGCCGACCCGGCGACCGTCACCGACGAGCTCGTGGCGATCCGGCAGGCGATCTACTCCCGGCCGGGGTTCGCCGACTCGATGCGCCACATCCTGTGCCTGCAGGACGTGGAGACCCGCCGTCGGAACATGGTCACCGACGCCGACCTGGCCGCCGTGCCCGGACCGGCGCTGGTCATCTGGACCAGCGACGACCCGTCCGGTCCCGCCGGCGCCGGCCTGGAGATGGCCGAAAAGATCACCGGCGGGCGGTTCGAGCTGATCACCGGGGCCGGGCACTGGCCCCAATGGGAACAGCGCGACACGTTCAACGCCCTCGCGCTGGCGTTCCTGACCGAGCAGTGACCCCAGAGCAGTGAGCCCAGACCCCGCCACCCCGGCAGTGGACACCGCCGGGGTGGCGGGCATGTGAATCGGAGGCCTGGAGATGACCGATGCCGCCCATGAGGCCGCGGCCACCTGCCTGCGCGACGCGGCCCGCACGGGCCGTCCGTGCCCGCCGGTGCGCGGGCTGTTGCCCGACCGCACGATGGCGACCGGCTATGCGGTGCAGAGCCTGCTGACCGCCGCCCGGCTCGGCGAGGGCCGCCGCGTGGTCGGGCGCAAGATCGGGCTGACCGCGCCGAAGGTGCAGGCCCAGCTCGGCGTGGACCAGCCCGACTTCGGGGTCCTGTTCGACGACATGGCCTGCCCGCACGGCGAGGTCGTCGACATCGACCGGTTGCTCCAGCCGAAGATCGAGGCGGAGATCGCGTTCGTCCTGGCCGCCGACCTCGACCGCGAGGACCTGACCGAGGAGACCGTCCGGTCCGCGGTCGGCCAGGCCGTCGCCGCACTGGAGATCGTCGACAGCCGGATCGACGGCTGGGACATCACGCTGGTCGACACCGTCGCCGACAACGCCTCCAGTGGCCTCTACGTGCTCGGCGACGAGCCGGTCGAACTCGGCAGTCGCGACCTGCGCGGCGTCGAGATGGTCATGGTCGACGACACCGGCGCCGAGGTGAGCAGCGGATCCGGCGCCGACTGCATGGGCGACCCGATCGCAGCTCTGCTGTGGCTGGCCCGCGTCGCCCGCGACGTCGGCTCCCCGCTGCGGGCCGGGGACGTCGTGCTCTCCGGCGCGCTGGGCCCGATGGTGCCCGTCACCGCCGGCGCCACCTACCGCGCGGAGCTGACCGCGCTCGGCACCGTGTCCGCCACCTTCTCCCACCGGGACTGAGACACCACCATGAGCACACCCGACATCGTGCCCAGCCCGACCTCCGACGCCACTTCCGGGCCGGGAACCGAGTACGACACCGACGTCCTGATCGTCGGCACCGGTCCCACCGGCGGCGCCGCCGCGCTCGCGCTGGCCACCTACGGGGTCCGCGCACATGCGGTGACCCGCTGGAACTGGCTGGCCAACACCCCCCGCGCACACATCACCAACCAGCGCACCGTCGAGGTCCTGCGCGACCTGGGCGTGGAGGCCGAGGCCACCAAGCACGCCACCCCGTGGGAACAGATGGGCGACACCCTGTTCACCACCAGCCTCAGCGGTGACGAGATCGCCCGGCTGCGCACCTGGGGGACCGGGGACGACCGCATCGGCGACTACATCAAGGGCAGCCCCTGCCCACTGCTGGACATCCCCCAGCCCTACATGGAACCGGTCCTGGTCAGCAACGCCGCCGCACGCGGGGCGACGTTCGGGTTCAACACCGAGTACCTGGGCCACACCCAGGACGACACCGGCGTCACCGCCCGCCTCAAGGACCTGGTGACGGCCCGCGAGTACACGATGCGCGCCCGCTACATGATCGGCGCCGACGGCGCGAAGTCCCAGATCGTCGACGAGCTGGAGCTGCCGCTGGAGGGCGAGCTCGCCCGCGCCGCCACCGCCTACGTGCTCTTCCACGCCGACCTGAGCCGCTTCGTCGAGCACCGCCCGTCGATCCTGCACTGGCTGATGACCCCCAGCGCGAACTTCGGCGAGATCGGCATGGGTCTGCTGCGCGCGATCCGGCCCTGGCACACCTGGATCGCCGGCTGGGGCTACGACCTGTCCGGCCCGGCCCCCGACTTCGAGCCCGAGTCGGTCAAGGCCCGGATCCGTGGCTACGTGGGCGACCCGGACCTGGAGATCGAGATCGAGTCCTGCTCCAGCTGGTACGTCAACCAGGCCCACGCCACCCAGTACTCCAAAGGACGTGTGTTCTGCGGCGGCGACGCCGTCCACCGTCACCCCCCGTCGAGCGGGCTGGGTTCCAACACCTCCATCCAGGACGCGTTCAACCTCGCCTGGAAACTCGCCTTCGTCATCCAGGGTTACGCCGGCCCGCAGCTGTTGGAGACCTACTCCGACGAGCGGATGCCCGTCGGCAAGCAGGTCGTCGCCCGCGCCAACCAGTCCCGCGTCGACTACGCCCCGCTCAACGAGTGCTTCCGCACCACCGGTGAGGCCGATCCCGTCGCCGCCGGGCTGGCCAAGCTGCGCGACCCCGGCCCGGACGGTGTCGCCGTGCGTGATGCGCTCACCGAGGCGCTCGAACTCAAGAACTACGAGTTCAACGCGCAGGGCGTCGAGCTCAACCAGCGCTACGCCTCCACCGCCGTGCTCCCCGACCCGGACGCCGGCGAGGAGCAGTACGTTCGCGACCCGCAGCTCTATCTGCAGGCCACCACCCGACCCGGGGCCAAGCTGCCGCACGCATGGCTGCTCGGCGCCGACGGACAACGGGTCTCGACCCTCGACGTCACCGGCAAGGGCCGGCTGTCACTGGTTACCGGCCTGGCCGGGCGGTCGTGGGCACGCGCCGCGGCGAAGCTCGATCTCCCATTCCTGCGCACCGTCGTGATCGGCGCCACGGGCGCCGAGGACGTCTACCGCGACTGGGCCCGGATCCGCCAGATCCACGAGGCCGGCGCCCTGCTCGTCCGCCCCGACGGCTACATCGCCTGGCGCCAACCAGCCGCCACCTGGGACGACGACGACGCCCTCACCCAGCTGCAGTCCGCGCTCGCCGCCGTGCTGTCGGCCGACTACTCCCGCGTTCCGCAGTTGATGGGCACATGAGCGGGTGGCGGCTGATGATGTGCCTGGTCAGCGAGTCGCCGCCTCGCTGAAGTG
>NZ_BJNG01000066.1 GCF_006539565.1 Pseudonocardia hydrocarbonoxydans | reverse complement strand
TCACTCGTACGCCACCTGGCTGGTTGATGACGGCGTACCCATCAACATGGTGCAGCAGGTGATGGGCCACGAGCGCTCATCCACCACGCTGGACCTCTACACCCGCCGTACCGACAACCACGACCGCATCCTGCAAGCGATGGATGACGACGAGGACGGCGACCAGATATGACCGGTGCTGCTGACTTTTCGCTGACTCCGACGACAAAGGCCCGGTCCGAAGATCTCGAACCGGGCCTCTGACCTGCGTGGGCGATACTGGGATCGAACCAGTGACCTCTTCGGTGTGAACGAAGCGCTCTCCCCCTGAGCTAATCGCCCGAGCCGTGCAGAACTCTACACGTCAGAACAACGGGCTCTGCAGCCAGGTCCATCCGCCGAGCCCGACCCATCCGGCCACCAGGTAGAGGGCACCGAGCAGGTACAACGTGGCCAGGACGACCAGACCGGTGAGGGCCAGCACGCCCAGCCGGACGAGCAGGGACTGGCGGCCGAGCCAGTCCGTCCAGGCGTCGTACTTGGACCGGGCGAAGCGGAGCACGCGCTTGGCCCACGCGAACTCGCTGGCCAGGATGGCCAGGCCCGCGAAGACGATGAGCCACCCCGGCCCGGGGTAGGGGATGGCGATGATCCCGAGCGCGAGCACGACCGCGCCGAGCACGCCCACGCCGATGCGGTAGGTCCGGCGCAGCGCGGGCGTGCGCTCGATGCGCGCCCGGAAGCCCCGAGGCTCCGGGTGCGCCGTGGCCTTCTCGGTGCTGCTCAGATCTCCACCTGCCCGCTCGCGACGACCTCGGTCGGCGAGACGGGCGCGACGCGCCCCGGCTCCAGCGAGATCGCGTACTGCGCGAAGTCGTCCGTCTCGGCCGCCGACCCTACCGTGCGCACGCCCTGGTCGGCGGTGCCGACGTCGAAGACGCCCAGCGGGACGGGTGGGGTCGAGTCGGGGCGGATCCCCCACAGCACGTAGGTGCGGTCGTGGGCGTTCGCGGCGAGGCCGAGGGTGTACACCTGACGCTCGCCACCGGCCAGCAGCACCGCCGCGACGGTGCTCCGGTCGGCCGACTCGAGCAGAGCGTGGCGGGTGCCGGGCTGGTCGAGCTGGGAGATGAGCTCCGACAGGCCCTGGGCCTGGGCGGACTCCGCATCGCGCTGCTGCTCCAGCTGGCCGGCCCGGATGGCGAGACCGCCGACGGACACCGCCGCGACGAGCACCAGCGACGCCGCGACCAGCCGGCGGCGGTCGAGCCACGTCGAGCGGGGACGACGACGGGCGCGGTCCTCCTCGTCGAGGCGGTGGCGTCGGCCGTCGGAGGGGAAGCCCTGCGCGGGGACGGGGACGGGGGCGGACCGGGGCGGCTCGGGACGGGCCTGGAGCACCGGCGGGCGCTGCTCGGTGGCGGCGGCCGCGGCCATCAGCCGGTCACGGAGCGCGGTCGGCGGTTCCGCAGCCGGGACGACCCCGCCCAGCGCGGCGAGCACCTCCTCCGCCTCGGCGACCGCGGCGCGGCAGGCGGCGCAGTGCGGCAGGTGCAGCAGCACCGCCATCTCCTCGTCGGGTTCCAGCGCGTGCAGCGCCCAGCCGACGGCCTGGTGGGTCAACGGACAGTCCTGTGGTGTCGTCATCGGGCGCCACCCAGATCGGTGGCGAACTCGCCGAGCAGAGGGCCGAGCACGCTGCGCAACCGCTGCACGCCGGTGAACATGCGGGACTTGACGGTGCCCAGCGGCACCCCGGTCAGCGCTGCGACCTCACGCTGCGTGTAGCCGCCGTAGTAGGCCAGCGCGAGCGCCTGGCGCTGCTCGGCCGGGAGGCGGCCCAGCGCGTCGCGCACCTGACCGGCCACGACCTTGCCGAGTGCGGCCTGGTCGGCGCCGGGCCCGGGGGGCGCCGACCACTCGTCGCCGTCCTCGGCGGCCGGCACGGTCCGGCGCCGGATCGAGCTCTCCCGGCGGACCGCGTCGACGGACTTGTGGTGCACCAGCGTGAGCAGCCACGTACCGAAGGCGCCGCGCTCGGGGTCGAACCGGCGCGGGTCGCGCCAGAACGCGAGGAAGACCTCCTGCACGACGTCCTCGGCGATGCCCTCGTCGGCGCAGATGCGCCGGGCCAGGGAGTACGCCGGGCGGCAGTACCGGTCGTAGAGGGCGCCGAGCGCCGTCTGATCGCCGTCGACGATCTGCCGGACCAGCAGCTCGTCGGCCGGGTCGTGGGCCCGGGCCGCCGCAGGCCGTGGCCGTCTGCCGGACGGGCCACGTGCATCGGCGACTTCGGCCACCAGCGAGTTCCTCACGTCTCTCTATTCGCCACGACGTGGCGTCCGGTTCAGATTAGTCCCAGCGTGCATACGCGGCGCGCGGTCACCCTCTGCGGAGCGTGACCGTTGCCCCGTAGGAGTGAGGACATACCGGCATCCGGGCGGACTCTGTCCCTCGACCCGTCACATCTTGGCGACACCGTCGTTTTTCCTTCTGACGAGCCACGCGGGACCACGAAAGAGGACGCACGATGCGCGACGAGCACACGGTCATCTGCTCACCGGCGGTGTTCGAGCTGATCACCGATGACGCCCCTGCGGTGCGCGTCAAGGTGGATCTGAGCTACCACAGCCGCGACCCCTTCGCGGTACAGGCGTCCTTCCGCACCGGCCACGGTAGCGCGGTGGACTGGGTGTTCGCCCGTGACCTGCTCCACGACGGCCTCATCACCCCGTCCGGCAGCGGCGACGTCCGGGTCCGCCCCATGGCCCTGGACCCCCACCGCGTGCAGCTCGAGCTCTCCTCCCCGTCCGGCCACGCGGTGTTCACCACGTGCGCCCAGACCCTCGGAGACTTCCTGCACCGCACCTACGACGCGGTCCCCCCGGGCCGCGAGTACTCGTGGCTCGACTTCGAGACGGCGCTGTCCGCACTCCTCGACAACGACCCTGCGCGCGACTGACGCAGGTCAGACCGCCTGCGCGGGCGGCGAGGGGGTGGGTGTGGAAGCCCCCGGAAGCCTGCGCTAAGGTTTGCCCACAACGCGGTGAACAACCGCGACATGCGGACGTAGCGCAGTGGTAGCGCATCACCTTGCCAAGGTGAGGGTCGCGGGTTCGAATCCCGTCGTCCGCTCGGAGGAACCTCGGGTCCGCTCGGACCTCCAGGATCAGATCCCAGGAGTCACAGGATCTGGCGGTGTGGCCGAGTGGCTTAGGCAAGGGCCTGCAAAGCCCTGTACGCGGGTTCGATTCCCGCCACCGCCTCGGGCGATTAGCTCAGTGGGAGAGCGCTTCCTTGACACGGAAGAGGTCACAAGTTCAATCCTTGTATCGCCCACCACGTAAGGCCTGGTCAGAGCCCCATCTGGGGATTCGGACCAGGCCTTCTTGGCGTTTCGGGGCGGACCGGGTGACTAGCTGGGTGACTAACTCGCCGGCGGCCCGGGAAGACGCGGTTCATGGCCGTAGCTCCTTCCTCGATGACCGGTCGTAGCTGCTTGCGATAGACGGACTCCGTCACCTTCGAACCGCCCGTATGACCGATCAGCCGCGCGATCTGCTCGATCGGCACTCCCCCGTCCGACAGCAAGGACACGAAGCTGTGCCGGAGCTCGCGCGGGCTCCAGCGCCGGTCGTCCAGCCCGGCGGCGACGGCCACACGCCGGAAGTCCCGCCGCACGTTCGCCGCGTCCATCGCCGTCCCCGCCTCGGTCGCGAAGACGATTTCGTGGTCGGTCCACCGCTCCCCCGCCACCCCGCGGGCGACCCGCTGACGGTCGCGGTGTTCCTCCAACGCCTCGACGCAACGGTCCGGCAAGGCGAGCGTTCGCCGCGAACCCCTCGTCTTGGTGTCACCCCCTGCCCGCACCGAGCGCCACACCCTGACGTTCGGCGGGACCGGCGGCGACGCGGCCGGGTCACCGACAAGGTCGACATGCTCCCAGGTCAGGGCCCGCAACTCCTCCGTGCGGGCACCGGTCAGTAATGAGACGACCACGTAGGCGCCCATCGTCGACGCCGGCGCGGCGTCGAGCAGCGCCTGTGCCTGGTCGAACGTCAACGCCTGCGACGGCCGTCCGGCCAGCCCGGTCGGTGTCCCGCACAGCAGCACGACGTTGCGCTTCACCTTGTCCCGGGCCTGCGCCCGCGTGATCGATCTGGCCAGGATCGACTTGATCCGCGACACGGTGCTGGTGCTCAGCTCCCGCGCCTTGTCCGCCAGCCAGCGGTCGACGTCCTCGGCCGACAGCTCACGCAGCTTGCGCCGGCCCAGCGCCGGGACGACGTGGCGCACGGCGAGGTTGCGCAGGGTCTGCACCGTGCTCGGGTCCCGCCCGCCGAGTCCGTGGTCGAGCCAGTCCTGCACGGCCTGCTCCACGGTGTAGCTCTGCGCCGCGATCAGCACGCCGTCGTCGTGGTCGCGGACCAGCTCCTTGAGCCGGTTCCGCGTCTCGGTCTTGGTCCGCCCGCTGGCCTTCCGAACGATGCGCCTGCCGGCCGGCGTGTGACCGACGGTGATGGTGGCGACCCAGCGCTGCCGGGCATCGTCCCAATGCAGCCCACCGTCGCCGCGGCTACGCCGCGCCGTCATCGGCTTCCCGCACGAGCAGCTCGACATACTCGGCGATGGCGTCGGCGGGGATGAGACGGGTGCGGCCCTGCCGGACCGATCGCAGCCGGCCGGAGCGGATCTGCTCGTAGATCACCGAGCGGCTCAGCGACAGCAGCCGCATCGCGTCGGGGATCCGGTGCAGCCTCACCGGCACGGCCCCGCCAGGCTCGCCGCTCTCGACGTCGCGCCGCTCGCGCGGGCTGTGCACCTCGGGTGCTCGGTGCTGCATGCTGCCTCCTCCGGACGTTCCGGGAACGAGGCTGACTGCGGCGTTGACCTGGGCCGTTGTCATCGTGTTGCTGCGGCGTGGTCGAACCGTGGTCATGGCGAGCCGTGGGGGCCGCGATCCTCCTGGGCCCGACCCGGCGGACGGTGTCGGAGCGGGTGCGCGGCTGAGCTCCGCCGGCCAGGACCGACCGATCATCGACGTCGACCATGCTCACGAGGTCCGACCGCTTCCGGCCGTTCCTCCGTCCCGGCCGCTCTGCCGTCGGCGAGGAGTGGGTCAACGTGGAGCGCCCGAGCCGCCAGGCGAGGACGAACGACGTTGACCCACGACGGGCGACGGACGGCCACCATGGCGGCCAGCGGGGAAGGCGTCCGCCGCGCCCCCTGCGGAGCGCCGTTCGGCTCATGCCGGGCCTGCGTGTACGGGCGCCGGCCGAGCTGCCGCGCTGGGCGGCAGTCGTCGAGTTGTTGGTTCGCGACGCGGCGGCGTGGCGCCGGTGCCGTGCTGGAGGCCGACGAGGGGGCGCGGTGCAGCCCGTGTGGCGCCTGCGTGGTCGGCTGTGGACAACACTGCTGACCATCGGTCGACCACGGCCGCTGCGTTGTCAGCGGCATCGGCTTGGTGGGTGCGGCCGCGCTCCCGCTGCCAGGCCGCAATCTCCCGGACCAGCCCGGCGACCGCGACGGCCAGCACGATGACCCCGCCGAGGTCGTCGTCGGTCGCGACCCGTCGGTGCCGGATCAGGTGCCGTGCGATGCGGCGCAGTCCGACACTCGACGGGCCGGCCCGACCGACGCCGCGGCCCGGTGCCCGCGCAGCCCGGTCGAACAGGTCCGCCGCCTCGCCGAGATCCCGTCCCGCGCCCGGCCACCCGCGCAGCGCGGTCAGCACGTCGCCAGTCGCGTGCCCGATGCTTTCGACGTCCTCGACACCGACGCCACGACGGGCCACAGCCACTGCCCGGCGGGCCCGGGCGACCTGCCGCCCGGCCGTGGCCGAACTACCGGTATCGGGTCCTCGGGCGCTGTCGGCCCAGCGCTGCCGCAGCTTGGGCATGGACAGGTCCGAGGCGAGCTTGCTGCCGCTGTAGAACACCGGCTGCCCGGTCGCGCTGAGATCACCGGGCCGCGCCACCTTCAAGCCGATCGGATCACCCGACGGCGCCCGCCGTAACTCGGCGAGGTACCCGGCGGCGGACAACGCGTCGATGAACTCCTCGGCGCCGCTGCTCGCGACGGCGGCCTCGCGCACCGCCCGCGCCAACTCCACCCGCGCCGGCTCCCGGCCCTGCCGCGCCGCCTTCTCGATCTCCCCGCGCGACGGCGACCGTGCCGCGGTCCCGTCGGCGGTCGCCGTCTCGGTCAGCCCGAGGCGTCGCTCGATCGCCCGCGCGGTCTCCCTGAGCCGCGGGTAGTCCCGGTACGGCCAGAACCGCCGGCCCGTGTCCTGCCGGACCAGCACCACGGCGATGTGGATGTGGTCATCGGCGTGCCGCACGGCGAACCACCGCGGCCCGCCCGGGTCGTCCCGCGCCGCGACACCGGCCCCGTCGAGCAGCTCCCGGGTGATCCCCGCCCACTCCCCGTCGCTGAGCAGCCGATCTCCCGCTGCCAGCCGAGCTGAGCAGTGCCACACGTACCCGCGCGTGCCGCTGTCGTCCTGTCGATCGGGCAGCCCGGCCGCGACCGCGGGCGCGCGCAGTGCTGCGACGAGCGGCCCGAGATCCAGATCCCAGGAACCCGCACCGGTCCGCGCCGGCTGCCAGGCGGCGTCGAGGCCGTCCCAGCTCGCGATCACCCGCGGCTGCCGGTGTTCCTCCGCGCGTCCCGGGCCCATCAGGTAGGCGATCAGTCCACCAGGGCGCCACCCGTGCACCACCTTGGTGATCACTGCCGTCGAGGCTTTCGGGCGGCGTCCCCGATCAGCGTGTCCAGATCGAGCAGCACGGCCATGACTCGGTCGCGCACGGCCGCCATGTCGTCGGCAGCGAGGATGACGGCGACATCGACCCGGACCCGCATCAGCTGCGCGACGACCTCGCGCCGCGACACGGCCAGGTCCCAGCCCGCGCCGTCGTCGGCCGCGCGGACGGCGAGCTCCCGCATCCACGCCCCGACCGCTAGCCCCTCCCGCGCCGCACCGGCCTTGATCTCCGCGAGGTCGCCGTCGGAGAGCCGCACCAATACCTGCCGGCGCCGAGGCGCACCCGCCTGGGGCTGACCGCGACGCGGCACCGGTGCTCGGGTTGCGTCCATCGCGAACAAGCCTGGTAGAGCGCCGCTGCCGCAGCGTGGTCGATCCGTTGTCGAGGCGTGGTCGATCCGTGGTCACCGCTCGACAACGGACCGGTTGAGCCGCCAGATCACCGTCGCCGGGAGACTGGAACGCAAGGGGGGACGCGAGATGGTGGCCCGTTGCCCGACCGAGCACGACGCCCAAGAGGCCGCGGACTGGCTGGTGGACCGCTTCTCCCGACTCGTTCCCGGGTTGCCGGTGACCGCCGAGATCCAGGCGGGCGGCGGCCAGTTCCTCGTCACCCTGGCCACCGGCCGCCGCTGACCAGGATCCGCCGGAGACCGGGCTCGACGGCCGGTCCGCCGGCGCTGGGCATCTCCGGACCAGGGGCTCCGGCCTCCGCCGGTGGGCGACTGTCGACCCGCTGACAACGGAACGACCACGCATCGGCGACGGCCTGTCGCGTCGTCGCGGTGAGGATGGCGCGAGCCCCACCCGACGGGCCTGCATCGGCGCTAGGCCCCCCA
>NZ_BJNG01000065.1 GCF_006539565.1 Pseudonocardia hydrocarbonoxydans | reverse complement strand
GGGAGCCCGCCGCCCACTCGTTGCTGAACAGCGCCATCTCCACGCGCTCCGGTTCACCACCGAACGTCGATCGTTCCGCCTGCTCGGCGGCCCAGCGCAGGTACGTAACCCACTCCGACGACGGCCACCCGCCGTCGCGCCGACGGGCGGGCCCGGCATCGGCGGGAAGCCGGGACGCGACCCGTTTGTCGAGGATCAGCGGCTGCACGCCGCCGCCGCCACGCCGGTACCCGGCGAAGTAGATGAGCTTGGTGAAGAACGCCGGTCCGAGTCCTCGGACGTGCTGCGGCTGGCCGCGCCGCATCGACACGTAGACCGCGCGTAGGTCGTCGATGTCGAGTGGGTCGCGCAGCGGGGCGAGCGCCGCTTCGAGTCGGAGGCCATCGGGATCGGCGGCAAGGATCTGTCGCGTCCGGTGTGGACCGTAGGAGGTGCCGCCGAATCCCCACAGCATCACAGCGAGGGTGAGCTGCCGGGCAGTGCTCTTGCGGGCCATCCATGCGTCGGCGACGGCGAACACGTCGTTTCGCCGCAGAATGCCGACGTCGGGGAGTCCGGCCGGCCACGTGTCGGCCGGAACCCCAGGTCTGAAGCGATCGAGGGGCACCGTTATGGGGCCGGGCTCGCCAGGCAAGGCGTTGTCCTGAGCCGTCATCTGCGCACGGTAGCGAGGTCGGGTCCGGCGGTCCGGCGTTGCCACCCTCACGGTGGGTCCTCCTACGCGCAGCGCGCCGCCACAACCCGAACGAGTTGCGATACGCAGGGATCGCCGAGGTCAGCGCGATCGAATGAAGGCGGCTATGTGGGCGTTGCGTGTTGTGACGAACTCGCGTTGCCGGTCGAGGTAGGCATTGTAGTCCTCCCGTTCGGTGGGGAGCGGGTTCGGGTTGAAGCCATCGAATGGACGGAAGAATCGCACCTGTCCGCTCCCGTCGACGAGGGCGTGCAGGAGGAAGTGCTCGACGTAGCCGGTGAACGATTCGAACAGCGCGAAGAAGTGCACATAGCGTGCCAGTGTCTCGCTCAGTGGGCTGTGTTCACCGGTGTAGTGGCGTCGGATGCATTCCAGGGTGAGGTCGAAGCGATCCCGGATCCGCGGGTGCATTCCGCGATGTTGGTTGATCGTCGGCTTGCGGTTCAGTCGCTCGCCGGGGAACAGGATGTACCCGCCGACGGTCATCGTCGCGCGGCAGAAGTCGTCGTTCACCTGCTGCGCCCGCGAGCCGTAGACGTCGCTGAGCAGGCCCCGGTGCTGGTTGTTGATAGCGTCGCTGGACAGCGAGAATCGCCCCTTAGTCGATTCGTGCAGCAGGTAGTGGGCACGTCCGGACGGCATCAGTGTGAAGGGCGTCCCGTCCGGCAGCGGCTTGCTCCACAACAGCCGATGATATTCGCGCAACGTCGGGCTGTGACTGTCCGGGTCACGACCAGGCGGGGTGTCCGAGCTGACGTTGAATCCGATATCGATGTCGCTCAACTCGGACGTCACGAGTGCGAGCGTATCGTGATCATCTGAGCCGTCAGTGCGGGCCGGGCGCTGTGAACGAGTCGCTTCGGTGATGGCCCGGTGGATCGAGTCCACGCCCGGACCGAACTGTTCGGCCACCTGCCGGATCGTCGCGGCGCCACCGGGACGGCGATCTTCTTGATCACGAGCACCGGTCGGTGAAGGCGACCCAGCGCCAGCCGGTGTACCGGGCTACGAGGGCGGCTGCATCTTGACGCGTATCGACAGTCTCGTGCATCGACCCAGCTCGCTTCCAGGAGGGCGATCTCAGGTGACGACGATCAGGCCGCCAATCGCCGCCGGATAGTAACCCGAACGGGTGATTCACCGGGACGAATGTCGCATTCGCGCGGCCTGTTGCGAAGTGATGTTCAAGCACGGGACGCTCCCGGCTTCTCGTTCGTCAGCTCGATGCCCGTGGAGGAAGACTGTGGGGCGCTTCGTTCGGTCGGCCGAGCAGGTTGCCCGGACCTTCGGTTATCACCCGCTGCCCACCGGCCTGACTGAGCTCCTCGCGACGATGCGCTTCGACCGCCTGCTCGTCGTCGGCGGCGCGATCCCTGACGTCGTCGCGTCGGTAGGACAGCTCCGCACCTCAGCGGAGGCCGAGCTGCCGATGGGCCTCTATTGGTTCTCCGGAGTGGACTCGACGATTGTCATGGTGGTCAACGCCGGTGTCGGCTCGGGTGACAGCGCGATCGTTGACGTCGATGCCCTCACCGAGGATTCGCCGCTCGCCGCTGCCTACGATTGGGCAGAGAGCCTGTGGGACGACGGTTCAGTCGTCGCGGCCCCACGCTTCGGGGTTGGCCAGCCCGTCGTCACCCGCGCCGGCGGCAGGGACGCGGAGGTGCGCAGCCGCAAGTTCGTGGCGGGCACGTGGCGTTACGAGCTACGCCTCGATAACCGGTCCCAGTTCCTGACCGAGTCGGCGCTCGACGAGGCGCCCGAGTACGGCGGTCCAGCTGAGTGGATCCTCGGCCCGGCGTCGACGATCGACCGGTTCGGTGCCACGCTGACCCGGGGCAAGCTCGCCGCGTCTCTGACGGACACGATCTTCTCCTTCCGTGCCACGCGGACGGTGTTCCGCCCATATCAGTTCAAGCCGGTACTGCGGCTGCTGCGCACCGGCGCCGCACGCATCCTCATCGCCGACGAGGTGGGCCTCGGTAAGACGATCGAAGCGGGCCTGATCTGGACGGAGCTCGAGGCCCGCCGCGCCGCCGACCGCGTCCTGGTCATCGCACCGTCCTCGCTCGTCTCGAAATGGCGGGACGAGATGGAGCAGCGATTCGACTTCATGCTCGGCGAGCTGGACACGAAGGCCCTCGACCAGTTCCTCGACCGGCACCAGAAGGGCAAGCTGCCCAATCGATTCGCCTACGTCACGAGCCTCGAGAGGCTGAGGTCGTGGAAGGGCCTTGAGGAGTTCGACGAGGATCCCCCCCAGCTCGACCTGATCGTTGTCGACGAGGCGCACCAGATGCGCAACGTCGAGACGAAGAGTTATGACCTCGGCATGCGCCTGAACGACTGGGCCGATGCCCGGGTGTTCCTCACCGCGACGCCGGTCAACCTCGGTTACAGCGACCTGGCGAACATGCTGGAGCTGCTTGCTCCCGAGGACTTCGACGATCCCGGGATCCTGGAGCTGCGGCTGGAACCCAATGCGGTGCTGTTCCGCGTCGAGCGACTGCTCCTCGATCGGGGCGCGGCGGGTGCGGACCGCCTCGCCGTCCTCGACGAGCTGAAGACCATGAAGTTCGGTGCCGCACTGATGAGCAGACCGGACTACCCGGTCCTGCGGGAGATCATCGGCCGGGACGTCTTGCAACCGGCGGACGTGGTCGAGGCACGACGCTATCTCGCTGACCTGAATGCGTTGTCGTCGGCGATCACCCGTACCCGCAAGGCAGAGATCGACGAGAACAAGGCGCTTCGCGAGCCGCACCGGGAGGAGGTCGTCTGGAGCCAGGCCGAGCGTGTCTTCTACGACCAGTACCTGCAATGGTGCATCAGGCGTGCGGAGGACGTCGGCATGCCCCTCCACTTCGCGATGCAGATGCCGTTGCGCCTGGCCAGCGCATGTCTGCCCGCGGCGCGCGACGTCGTCGTGGGGCAGGCCGATGCGTGGGCGGCGGTGCAGGACGAGGACGATCCGAGCCCACCCACGACGGCGCGGTCGTCGGTGCCTCCACACCGGGAGCTCATGGCTGCCGCCCACAGAGTCCCGGACGGTGTGGACTCGAAGTTCGATCGGCTGCTGACGATCGTCGAGGGCTTCCTCCGCCAGCGGAAGCAGATCTTGCTGTTCACCTTCTCCCGTCCGACGCTCGCCTACCTACGGCGCAGGCTTGCACCGCACGCACGGGTCGCGGTCCTGCACGGCGGCGTGCCCCGGGAGGAGCGCCGCGAGGTGATGGCCGCGTTCCGCCGCGGCGCGTTCGACATGCTCCTCGCCAATCGAGTTGCGAGCGAGGGCCTCGACTTTGAGTTCTGCTCAGCCGTCGTCAACTACGACCTCCCGTGGAACCCGATGGAGGTCGAGCAGCGCATCGGGCGCATCGACCGCATCGGGCAGCGCGAGCAGAAGATCCACGTCGTCAACTTCGTCAACGACTACACCATCGACGAGAAGATCCTCACCCGCGTGCTGGAGCGCATCGGGGTCTTCGAGAATGCCATCGGAGCACTCGAACCGATCATCCAGTCCGAGCTCTCCTCCCTGCAGAAGGCGGTCTACAGCTTCGAACTCAACGCCGATCAGAAGCTGGCGAAGGCGGACCAGTTCGTCACGGCTGTCGAGGCGAAGAAGGCCGAAGCGGAGAAGCTGGCCGGCGCTGCGGCCGACCTGCTCGTCAGCAACGACGTCGACGTGACCGGGCTCGAACGGGAGCTCGTACGCGGCGGCCGGTACGTCGGCCAGCGCGAACTGGCGCATCTCCTGCACGATTGGGCGGCGACAGCGAACGCACCGGGGATCGCGACCATCGACGACGTCCGGGTCACCTTGCGGGGCAACGCGGTCATGGCCGATCAGCTCCAGGATGTGGCCCGTCGGGGGCATCGGATGCACGCAGAGGTGGCGGACCTCGCGCGGTCGCTGCGCGAGGAAGCTGACCTGCCGCTCGTTCTTGATCAGGAGAACGCGCGTACATCCGGAGGGAGCCTCCTCACCGCGAACCACCCGCTCGTGCTAGCAGCGATCTCGGTACCAGGACACCGGCAGGCGAGGCACGCACACATCCGGGTAGCGGACCGGGATGCCATCGCCCCTCGGGGCCGGTATGCGGTCGTCCTCGCCCGCGTCGAAGGGAGCGGGGATCGGGCGACCCGAGAACTGTGGGGGTCGGCGGTGGACCTGAGCAACCAGCAGGTGGTTCCGGAGGCGTCTGATGCTCTATTGGCCGCACTCGCACGCGGGGAGTTGTGGCCGGCTGACGATCCCGCCGACGCCGAGGAACTGGAAGGCCCGATCGTCCGTGCCACCGACGTACTCGACGAGCGGCACACCGTCGAGCAGCAACGCCGGATCGACGAGGCGGACGCCCTCACCGAGGGACGACGACTGAGCCTGCACGAGCAGCTCAAGCGCAAGCTGGCCGTGATCGACCGCAGGATGCAGACCGCGCGTGACCGCGGACGCGGCGCACTCCACCTCTTCGAAGGACAGCGCAAGCGCGCACGGGAACGTCACAGGGAAGCGATGCGCACCCTCGAGCAGAGACGTTCAGTGGACCTGAGTCTTGAGTACCTCGCCGTCTGCTACCTGGAGATCACCCGATGACCCACGGCGATGCCGCCATCATCACCGACGAGCGTGCGACCGATCTTCGCTACCGCGCGGCGCTGCAGAGCGAACAACAGCAGCGGTTACCCGTGGCTCACGGGGGCCACCGTCAGGCTCCAGGGCCCAGGCCTGCTCCGGCACCTGTCTATGGCCTCCTCGGCCGCGTCGAGCTGGCGGAGCCCACCGACATACTGGACGGAACCGACTTTTACATCGGCAGCCACCACCACGACGACCGGAACGGTCTCGTCGTGTTCAGCTGGGCGGCGCCGATCGCCAGCACCTTCTTCACAAGCTGGAGCCAGCACGAGTTGTGCTCCCAGGTCACTTCGCGGAGAACCCTTCTCCGCCGCCGCGGTGACGAGGTCATCGACTACCTTGACGACCCTGGACCGGCGCAGGGTCGAACGGAGCCGTTCGCGCGGCGCAAGCTTGCGATCCCGAAGGCGCCGACTCGCCGTCCGCTGCCGCGGCGCAACGCGAAGGCACCTCTTGTCCCCGAGCAGCGGCACGCCCTCGAGGCTGAGGCGGAGCCCCCGACCTCCCCCCAACAGGTGTCGCTGGCACCGACGATCGCGCCTGCGCGAAAGCCCATGCGCGCAGAGCGGGCTGTCCTCGCCGCGATCTCGGCGCCCCGGACGGAGCGTCTGACAAGCGTTCTCGCGACGCTGCAGCCGGACCAGTACGAGATGGTTACTGCCGCTTCGGATCGGTCGCTCGTCATCGAAGGGCACCCAGGAACGGGTAAGACCGTCGTCGCTGCGCACCGCGCGGCCTACCTCGTCCATCCGGAGCACGAGCCACGCCCGCTCCGCCGCGTCCTCGTCATCGGTCCGACTGAGCACTACGTCCAGTACATCCGCGGAGTGCTGGCTGAGCTCAACGGCGGCGCCGGCGTCGTCGATGCGATGTCGCTCGACAGCGCCATGCTCGACGTTCGGGGTCTCTCCGCCAATCTGGACAACGCCCAGGCGAACGACCGACGGGAGGTCGATGACGAGTTGTTCGACCTCGCATGCGAGGCCGTGCACCTGCTGCGCGAGGAGGGCCACCTCGACGAGCCGATCTCGCACGCTGCCAGCGTCGAGAAGACCTATGAGGCTCTCCGTGTCAACCGCGTCGGCAGTACCCACCTGACGCAGGACCTCGCGCGCGCCACCTTCCTCCGAACACTCCCCGCCTTCACCGCCGCTCAGACAATGCGCAGGTACCTCCAGATCCTCGCCGCCTGCGGCGGAGCTGTCGCCGGTGTGGGCCCTTACTCGTACGACCACGTCGTGGTCGACGAAGCGCAGGACCTCAGCCCCCTGGAGTGGGCGGTCCTCCGCTCCGTGAACCCAACAGGACGCTGGACCCTCCTGGGAGATCTGAATCAGCGGCGTTCCGATCTGAGCCATCCGGACTGGACATCGGTGTCCCGGTCGCTCGCGGTTGACGACATGCCAGTCGTGGCGCTCCACCGCGGATACCGCACGTCGGCGGCGATCATGGAATTCGCATCGCGGCTACTGCCGGAGGCTGAGCGATCGGTCGTTTCCCTCCAGGCCGGCGGCGAACCGCCCAGGGTGCGGAAGATCGCTGCCGATCGGCTGTACGCACAAGTCGTCCACGAGGTGTCGGCCCTCCACGGCCGGCATCCTGAGGGCACGGTGGTCGTCATCGGCGTTCATCCGCCGGAGTCGATCCGTGCGCTGCGAGGGGCCGGGTTCCACAACGACCCGCAGCACCCGAACACCATGGTCAAGGATGTGCGGCAAGTACGCGTGCTGACCCCGCAGCAGGCGCGAGGGCTCGAGTTCGATGCCGCGATTGTCGTCGAACCGATGAACTTCCCGAAACCCGTCGGACGACACGGCCTGCTATATACCAGCCTCACCCGCGCGAACCGCGAACTGGTGGTGCTGCACACCGGCCAGATCCAGAAAGAGCTCCGGATACCGGAACCAATTGCCGAGGCGCCGATCCTACAGCAGAACCTGAAACCGAAGAGGCTGGCCGTCCGTAAGGGAACTCGTTTCCTGATCGTCGGGTCCGAGGACTGGGGCGACCGGGCCGCCGTCCGCGAGATGGTGCGGTTCGCCGCCGAGAAGTACGGGAATACTTCAGACGTCAGATTCTTCACTGAGGACGGCAGCAGTCGAGGTCTGCGGCGACAAGATCTGGATCTATTCAACTCGACGATGCGAGATGCGTCGTGTACGAACGTGCTCCTCGTCTTCGACGGCGGTCCGCGCCCGACTGATAGGAGATCGATTCTCGACACGGCGAGGAACACTGGATCGCCGGTCTGGTGCTGGAGTCCAAGACTCGGCATGCCGATCCGTCCGGAGCACCGTGAGTTCGTCGACTTCTGGAGAGTGGCGATCCAGGATGCCCTTGCACGCACGTTGGCAGCGGACGCCGATATCCGGCGACTGAGCCGAGCGCTACCGCTAATGAAGTTCGTCGATATGATGGAGGATTTCAACACTGCGGCGAAGGTGCCTGCCCATGTTCGCGGATGCAATCCCCTCCGCGAACTGCTCGGCAACAGGTACCACCGGCGTCGAATCAACCGCATCGCCTTTCGGGACGTGTGGACGAGGGTCAACGGCGCAGGTCGTTCGAGCGTTCGGGCACGGCGATCGGCGCGGCATGGCGCCCGCTGACTTTCGCGGGTCAACGTGGGCTTCGTATGTGGCGCGTTCTGGCAGTTCTGGTTCGCCGACTGGACGGGCGGCACGAGGCACGGCAGGTCAATGAAGCCACAGTTCGGCAGCCGGACGGAGGACGCTGGCCGCGGATAGTCGGGAACGCGGATCCGTGTCGTTAGAGGCTTCGCGATGCCGTCGAGCTTGGCCAGCGCGTCGGCAGACAACTCGATCGTGGCGGCGAGGTTCTCGCTCAGGTGGGCCCGCGAGGGTATGCCGGGGATGACGATGACCGAGGCGGACGCTAGTGCGGCGCCCTCGCGTTGCGGGCCCGTCGAGGATGGCGTGTCAATGACTCTGTCAATGAGGACCAGTCATCCATGGACAACGCAGCCGCGCTCGCCGCCGCCGGCGCCAGCTCAACGGGTGTGCGACGGCCGCGCGGCCCGGTGACCCCGATCTTTTAATCCGCGGGTTCGGGGTTCGATCCCCCGGGGGCCCACCCCTCCGCCTGGTCACCGCGTCGTCCGCCGGACCGCAGCAAGATCACGGGACACTTTTGGGACTCTTTTCGTCGTCGGGCCCGCCGGACCCCAGGAGATTTTCGAGCACGTCGGCGGTCTGGCGGTCGGTGAGCCGGCGCCCGAGATAGCGGTCCGTTCCACCTGCTCGTCAGTGGCGCGGCGATCACGATTGGCGTGATCCAGTCGGTTCCCCGGCTACCGAGGCCGAGGCAGACCACTCTGCACGGTCGCGGTCGCCGGTGCAGCCGACGTCCAGCGGTTCTGTGCGTGAGGAGCGGTCTCAGCAGGGGTCGTCGAGGGCTGAGGAGCGGATGAGCGGCGGTGGCCGGCCTGTCGGCGGCCACCTCGCTCGCCCAGGCCAGCGCTACGTACGCCAGGCCTCCGCCGCGACCGGTACCCGCACGGCCACGGCGGCCTGAGAGGGGTGGGCTGCTCAGCGGGGTGCGGCGCGTGGTCCCGGAGCTGCCTGGCGATGACCCCGGTCGGTTTGCCGCCCAGCTCGCCGACC
>NZ_BJNG01000064.1 GCF_006539565.1 Pseudonocardia hydrocarbonoxydans | reverse complement strand
TGCCAGTAGCCGCTCGAAATGCGCGTACGCCTGCCGCATGTCCTTCTCGCGGTCCAGGGTGACGAACGGCAGCTCGTAGGTATAGGTGTTGCCGGCCTGGTTCGTGGCCGTGCGTTCGTCGAGGGTGATCCGCTCGCGTTTCCGGCGCCACACGCTCAGGACGGAGTTCGGGACGAGCCGACCGTTCGCGTCGTAGGAGTTGACGTTGCGGTCGTAGCCGTAGAGCACCGCGAACTGGGTGCGGTAGATCGTGCACAGCTCGTCGGCAGTGAGGCCGAGCATCAGGGCGACCAGGGCGTCGATCTCGACGAGGGCCTGGCGGCGGTCGGCGGCGATGCGCAGCGGCGTGGCGGGGGTCCAGGTGGGGGTGACTGCGCCGAGGTCGGGGCGGCGGTGATGGGGGAGGCCGCCGGTCCAGGTGTCGTTGGTGAAGTCGGGGGACCAGCACTCCGACCAGAGGTCGGCGTAGGCGTTGGTGATCGCGTTCAGACGGAGGGCGCGAAGTATCAATGCGGACCGCAGAGGCCCGTCCGCGTACGGGAGCCGGCTCACCGTGCCGGCGCTAATGGTCGACTTGGGCGCCACACGGACCGCAAAGTCGCTGATCAGTGAGCTGAGGTAGCCGCTGACGGCGACGAGATCCCTCAGCCCACGGTTCGGCGCTCCCGCGGAGGCGACACCGTGCACGTGAGCAGGGCCCGGTGGGATAAGCGCCGGGATGAGAGTGCGTTCGTTGGTATTGGCCGCCATGGCGCGCCAGGCGATCCGGTAGTGGTCGCGCGCGGGCTCTGGATCGCTCTCGTCGCCCCAGTCGGTGTAGTCACAGTCGTACCCGTAACGGTCGCCAGCAGGCTTGTATGCGGTGATCGGCACTGCGTCCGACGCAAGTGCTTCAAAGTCGGTCTCGGACCAGTCTTGGCGATGTAGCAAAGTCTTGTTGGGCGTCTTATAGAGGGGGGTGCCTACAAAGAGGTGCGGCCCCTGCAAAATCACATCGTCCCAGGAGGAGGGGGAGCCCCAATCAGTCGCGATGTAACCCTTCTTTCGATCGCTAGACTCGTGCCATCCAGAGGAGAATCTTAATTGCAAATCACCGATTCGCGGAGAGTGAGTCAGCTTCTGCAAGGTCGAGGCTGCTGCTCTGTTAATGGCGTAGACCATGCGGGTGTGATGCAGTGGCGTCGCCGAACTTTCGAGGGTGGTATGCCAGGTTGCCAACGCTTCGTCGGTTACGCTGGTGATCCTCCCACGGTGCGGACGCTGATCCCAGTTCCCGTGATCATCCTTGAATCCGGGTTCCGGGCCCGAGTCATCGTGGGCAAGAGACCGTATCACTGTGTCTGGGTGGTAGAGCGAAACGGCATTGTCGAATGAGACGTCGGTGCGACGTGGGCCGTAAACGTTGACACCATAGTGCTGCTGGTCGTGAACCTCGAAGAGCTTGAGTGCGTTGATGAATTCCCAGTGTCGATGCAGTCTGTGGTAGGCCTCCATGCGGAGAAGCCCGGCCCTATCGTCCGTGAAGTGCGTGTCGAGGTGGATGAGGCCGATCGTCCCGCGTCCGGAGCTGGCCCGCCAGGTCTGCTCCATGAAGCAGCGGTAGAGGTCGGGCTGAGACCCCAGCAGATAAGGATATTGCGCCGTCGAACCGACGAACTCCGCTATGGACGCGACGTCGGTGCTGCCGTCTACCACCAGGTCGGTCATCCCGGCCCTAGCCAAGGTCTCCTCGCGCTTCTGCGCGATCTGAGCCTCGCTCGGCTTCACCGCCAGCTTCCACCACGGGTCGCCCTCGGCAAGGAGCCCGTCGACGTCGGATCGCGGCCGCACCCACGGCGGGTTCCCCACTTGCAGGTCGAAGCCACCCCGGGCGAACACCGTGGCGAAGTCGAGGTTCCAGTGGAAGAACCCCTGCTGTCGGGCGACGCGCTCGCACACCACCAGCCACGGGTGCTCGGCGAGGACCGCGTCGATCGAGCGAGCCCCGGCGAAGTCCAGCTCCAGCTCCTCGGCGCGGCCCAGTTCCTCCCAGCTGGTCGCCTGGGCCAGCGAGATCTGGCCTGCCGTCTTCGTGGCCTTCCTCGTGTGCTGCTTGCCCACGTCCGGGTTGCGCCCGAGCACCGCCTGCAGCCCGGCGATCCACCGGTCCACCGTCGGCGGCTCGACGCGGTGCCCGTCGACGGTGGTCGCGGTGTCGGTGAGCGGCCAGAACCACAGGGCGGTCCAGGCGTCCATGACCCGGCGCAGCCGCCGGTAGGCGCCGGCCCGGTCGGCGAGGGACTCCTCGATCTGTTCGCGTTGCACCGCACCGCCGGCAGGAAGCGAGCCGGCACCCCACACCGGGATGGAGCGGCGGATCTCCTGCTCGGCGAGGTGCAGGCGGCGGTAGCTGATCTGCCACAGCGCCTCGACCCGGTTCGCCAGCTCGGCCAGGGCGGCGACCTGGGTCTTCGAGAGCGTGGTCTTCGTGGCTCCGCGCCAGCGCTTGAGCTTCTTCACCGCGGCCGGGACCAGGCTCGCGGCCTCCTTGGCGTCGGCAGCGGCGCCCCAGCCGTCGGCCGGCAGCAGGAAGTGGTGGATGCTGTCGCCGAGGTCGGAGCCGACCCGGTCGGCCGCGATGTCGCCGGGCAGCGCGGTCAGCGGCAGGTCGGTGGGGACGGCGCCGAGCCAGCTCTTGTCGGCGACCTGGCTGCGCCGGTAGACGGCACGCCGCGCCCCGATCAGCGAGTTCCCGCGCATCAGGTGCAGGCCGAACCACGGCGCAGACAGCCCGGAGACCATCGTGTCGAGCCACAGCGAGATCTCGGCCAGCTCGACCGCCGTGGCGTTGAGGTCGACGCCGTAGACGTTGTGCAGCGCCAGGTAGGCCTTCACCTCCTGCAACCGGCGCGGGTACTCGTCGGGGTCGATCCGCTCGCCGAGTTCGTCCTGGCGGCGCTTGAGGTACTGGTCGGCGAGCTGGCGGACGGCTTCGAGGGCGAAGGCGCCGGAGCCCAGCGCGGGCTCGCACACCGTCAGTCCGAGGATCTCCGAAGCAGTGGTGCGCTGGCCGTCCTGGTCGAGCAGCTCCTCCAACGCCTGGCCGACGGTGAAGCGGGTCAGCACCTCGGGCGTGTAGTACGACGCCGACTGCTGGCGTTCCCGGCCGGCGAGCCGGAACACGAACGAGCCGCGCGGGTGGACCACGGGCTGCGGTTCGCCGGTGACGGGGTGCGGGGTCTTGATGAAGTCGGCGGGGGCGATGCCGTCGGCCCGCTCGACCGGCACCACCCAGGAGCCCTTGCTGCCGTCACCGCCCTTGGCGACCTCGTACAAGTCGGTGTCGGCGAAGAAGCCGGTGTAGGACATCAGGCCCTCGTACACCGCGCCCAGCTGGTTGATGCCCAGCTCTGCGTAGGAGATGAAGCCGCGGTCCGTGCCGCGCTTCTCCTTGCTCAGCAGCAGGTGCGCCAGCACCTGCTGGAGCGCGACGTTGCCCAGCCCGACCTCGTCGACGAACCGGGTCGCGCGCGGCTGGAAGAGGTCGGCGCGCAGCGCGTTGAACTCCAGGCCCTCCGTGAACGCGGAGTCCTCGTCGTCGGCCGTAGGGCGCGTGGGCGCGTGCCCGGAGTCGACCAGCCGGAACAGCACACCCAGCGAGTCGTACAGGTGGGTGCCGGTCCGGGCCCGGGGCGTGGCCAGCTCGACCTGGACCAGCTCGCGCAGCCGGTCCAGGCTGTACCCGGCGTCGTACTCCTGCGCGCCGACCGGGAGTACACCCAGCTCGGGGGACGCCTCGGCGTAGAGCAGGAACAGGATCCGGTAGAGGAACCTCAGCGCCTGCTTGGCCAGCTCGTTCGCGTCGGCGGCCGGCAGCGGGTCGAGGCCCTGCTCGCGGCGGCGGATCACCACCTCGTTGGCGATGATCTCGATAGACAGCCGCACGCCGTTGCGCAGGTCCTTCGACACGCCGACGGTGTGCTTGACCGACTCCTCCAGCACCCCGTGCCACCACAGGTTGCCGTCGCCGTCGGGCGCGATCGACTCGGCGGACAGACACGTCAGGGCACGGTCGATCTCCCCGCCGCGCTTGGCGTCGTTGCGCTCGCAGATCAACTGCAGGTCGACGGCCAGGTAGCGACCCTCCGCCCAGCGCGCCTGCTCGGCGAGCACGGCCCACCGTCCGGCCAGGATCAGCACCAGGTCGGGGGCGGCGTCCTCGTCGACGAACAGCGCCGACACGAGGCGCGCCGCCGACGTGAAGTCGGGGTCACCGTCATTGGGCGCGAGTGGCGTGAGCAGCGTTGCCGCGTCCTTCGTCAGTACGTCCTCCACCGCGGCGGCCGGCAACGCCAGCACCACGGCAAGGGGTGCCCGCGCGGTGATCCCAGGTGCGGAGACACGCAACAACGGGCCGGTGCCGTCGATGTGCAGCCCGTGGCCGCGCAGCTCCAGCAGCTCTAGCAGCGTCTCGTACACCTCGGAGGTGGCCTTGATGACGGTCTCGGCGTCGTGGGGGACCGCCGCGTCCGGGTCGGTGAGCTCGGCCAGGCCCGCCAGCTCCACCTCCAGGGACGGCCGGACTTCGCTGAAGCGCGAGCGCGGCGTCGGACGCTGCTCCTTCGCTTCGGCGTCCCATGCCTTGCGCCGTTCCAACACCTTCGCCTGGAACGACTGGGAGGTGGCGTCGGTGGTGAAGAAGTGCTCGGAGATCCAGCCCTCGCCGACCAGGATCGCGTCGGACCCGCTCACTGGTCCGCTCCCGCGTCCGGAACCACGACCAGCAGCGGCCGGACCAGTTGCCGGTCCGGGTTCATTGCGGCGACCAGCTCACGCTCTTGCTGCACGCTGACCCGCCGCTGCTTCAGCTCGCTGCGCTGCATCAGGACACCGGCCTCCTGCTCCCATCGGTCAAGCCGGTGTGACCATGCCTCGACGCGCTGGGCGACGTCGGTCTCGGCGGCGGCGAACAGACCACGCATCTGGGTCTGCGCATGGCGTACCGCCGGCGCGATGAGCCGGGTCAGGTCGTCGGTACTGGGCACTGCGCCGGAGTTCTGCCGGGTGCGGTTCCAGCCCAGCGCGGTCAACGCCTCGGCGGCCGAGGCATGCGGGTTGACCAGTACGAATGCCGTGTCGTCGGCGTCGGGGAACTCGGCCGTCAACCAGGCGGCCGAGACCACCTGGCCGCGCCGGTTGGTCAAGGTGCCCAGCAGCAGCACCGTCGGGTGATCGACGTCGCCGCGTACCGCGAACACCTCGTTGCGGCCGAGCCCGGCCAGTGCCTGGTCGGAGGCCCAGTCCAACACGGGATGCAGCGGGCCCAGGTAGTGCGCGTCCGGCCAGCTCGAGTCGCTGTCGTCGCGGAGCGCCGCCGCGAGCCGGTCCGTTCCGCGGGCCGGGGTCGTGGCCAGGACCAACTTCTCGGTGACCCGCCGATCGGCCAGGTAGCTCTGGGGCAGCACCTCAAGGCGCTGCACCAGGTCCTTCGGCGGCACGAGCTCGGCCGTGCCGAACGCCTCGTCACGTCGCCACGACACCCCGGCATTGCCTGGCGGCGCGGTCGGGTCGATGAACGCCGCCCGAATTGCCTCGTCGAGGTAGGTGATGTCATCGGGGTAGAGGCCGGTGCCGACGGTGGCCGGTGGCACCGGTGGCGCGGCGGGCGCGGTGCCGAGGCTTGCGAGTTGGAGGAACAGGCCGGTGAGGTCGTCGCCGGCGGCGGCTTCCGCGGGCGTGCGCACGACGTCGTCGAGGGACTTGTGCCCGGCGAGCACCGCGCGGATCTCGTCCTCCTCGCCCTTGACGTCGTATTGCCCCATCAGCGACGCCACGTCGCCGAGCGCGGTGTGCGCCTCGTTCTCCTTCTCGATGAGCTTCGCCAGGATCCGGACGTCGCCGGAGAACTGCTTGCTGGTCGGGTCCAGCAGCAGCGCCGTGATCCGCGGCGGGTGCTTCTGCCCGTACCGGTCGATACGGCCGTTGCGCTGCTCGATGCGGATCAGGCTCCACGGGATGTCGTAGTGCACGAGCTCGTGACACTGTGAGTGCAGGTTGACCCCCTCGGAGGCCACGTCACCGGTGACGAGGACCCGTACCGCAGCGTTCTGCTGCTTGAACTCGTCCACGATCCGCTGCTGCTCGTCGTCGGCCAGGCCGCCGTGCATGATCTCCACGGCACCGGCGGGAAGGCCCAGATCCTTCGGCAGGTGCTCGTGCAGCCAACGCAGCGTGGCGACCCGTTCGGCGAACACCACCGCTCGTGCGGGCGAGGTCTTGCCGACCCCGATCTCTCGCAGGTGCGTCAGTAGCTGGGTGTACTTCGCCGAGGGCTGCTCCAGGGCAGCCTTCGTCAGCTCGGCGAGCTGCTCCAGGGCCTTGCGTTCGCGCTCGGCGTCGTCGCCGAGCCGGCCGATGCGCTCCCGCACGGTGTCGCGAAGCGCGGCCGGTGAGGAGAGGAACGCCTTCGCCAAGGTCCATGGGAAGAGCGACGCGTTCTTCCCGGAGCACGGGCTGCGTCCTGCCGCGGGCCACAGCCAGACGGTCTCCAGCTCGTGGGCGATCGCGTCCTCGGCGGGGGTCGCGGGCACCAGGATGTTCAGCGGCTCCTGCCGTTGCGCCCAGTCCGCGCCCACGACCGACTCGACCTCGGGGCTGTGCCGGTGGCGGCGGATCACGAGGTGCTCGATCTCCTTAGCGACGAGCTCGCCGGTCGGCGGGATCGCCGACGGATCCAGCAGCCGGATCAGCTCGGCGAACGAGTCGGCCCGGCCGTTGTGCGGAGTGGCCGACGCCAGGATCAGGGCCTCGCTGGTCCGCGACAGCAGCCGGGCCAGCCGGTTGTTGAGGGTGGCGCTGTTGGACAGGTTGTGGGACTCGTCGATGACCACGGCGTCCCAGCGTTGCTTCTTGAGGCCAGCGTGGTACCGCTCGGACTTGAGCGTGTCGATCGAGATGATCACGCGCTTGAAGTAGGTGAACGGGTTGCGCGTGGCCGGCAGCTTCTGCCGCACTCGCTGGATGCCTGCCGAGTCCAGTCGCACGAACGGCAGTGCAAACCGCGTCCACATCTCGTGCTGCATCTGCTCCAGCACGTGCCGCGGGGTGACGATCAGGATCCGGTCCCCCCGGCCCCGGCGAGCCAGCTCGGCCAGGATCATGCCGATCTCGAGCGTCTTTCCCAGCCCCACCGCGTCGGCCAGCAGGATCCGCGGCCGCAGGTTCTCCGGGTCCAGGGCCCGGCGTACCGCCGCCTGCTGGTAGCTGAGTGGGGTGGCGAGCGCCTGGGTGGAGACCGTCAGCGAGCGGTCGCCGAGCGGGACCGGGGTCTTGCGGAACGTCGACTCCAGCCAGAGCCGCGCGGTGCGGTAGCGGGGACTGCTGTCGGGGACGACCTTCGCGTCGACCGGGTCGAGCGGGCGGACGTCGTCGAGGCTCGCGTAGAAGCTCGCGGTGGAGTCGCGGACCAGCTCGCTCAGGCCCTGGACGTGAACCAGGAGCCCGTCGTTCGTCTCCTCGGTCGCGCGGACGAACCACTCCTCGTCGCGGACGACGACGACGGACCCGGGAGCCAGTTGCAGGTGCGTGGGAGTACTCATCCGCGTCGGGTCTCGCGGTCCGCGCTCGACATTCGTGAGCTGGTCCACGAGCTCCGTGCGTCTGTCACAGCGTCTTGCTCCGAACTGATCATGCGGCAACCACGACGTCGCCCGCTGCCCCGAAGGCCCGATTACGGCCAGGATGATCGAAGTGTCGAGTTGAGGCAACACAACGACCCTCGCCGATCTTTCGATGGCGGCGTCGCCTCCGTTACGAGCCGACTGCTCAGCGTAGGTGTCGTGCAGGGTCCCGATGCAGAGCACGCGAGACCGGTCGGGGGTCGAGGTACCGCTCGTAGACGGCGTCGGCCCATGGATCGTCGGCGACCAGCCGGATGGCCTGGACGAGCTCGTCGAGGGTCCGGGCGTCGAATGTCGTCGAGTCGGTCAGGGCGTGGCTGTAGCGGCGGGCTGCGGTGGTGCAGGCGACGTTGCCGGTGGGGGAGAGGAACACAAAGGTGCCCTCGTCCCACCCATCGTCCGGCGACGCTAGTAGCTGCAGAGCGAGGAGATGGTCGAGCCACAGCTGCTGCAGTGGCAGCCGCTGCAGGTCCGGCAGCGCGCCGTCGCGGAAGATCCGGTGCTTCGCCGCAATCTTCGGATAGCGCTGTTTCGGGTCGGTGGCTGCGGTGCCGCGAAGATTCTCGTGGTACTTCACCTCGATGCCGAGGAAGCCGCGGCTCGTGCCGTTCTGGTAGGCGACGAAGACATCGAAGGCGGAGTGGTTGCCGGTGTAGCGCTCGTCGCCGCGGCCGGGTGACCACTCGAACTTGATCTCCGTGACCTGGCCGATGTGCGGCCACAGCAGCCGCAGCGTGGCCGTGGCGAGGTCGAGATCCTCGGCGAGCGGGCCGAAGAGGTTGAAGCAGAGCGGCTGACTCGACAGCAGGTCGACCCACAACCGCGGCTGGGACAGCAATGCCCCGTTCTTCTTGGCCACGGCGGCCTCGACCTGACGCTTGGCCGGGTCGGATATGTAGTTGGCCAGCGTCGGTGGTTCGCCGTCGCCGGGGGTGAGGCGGGACCCGAGGGGGACGTCGCGGTGGAGCCCGGCCGCGAGGCCTTGGCGCTCGCGCCACAGGGCCTGGGTAAGGCGGGCACGCTGCTGCCAGGCGTTATCCCCGGTGACGAAGGCGTGGTGAGCCTCCAGGATCTCGCGGTCGATCACCATGTCAGTAGAGCGCACGACAGCAGCCCGTTCGCGCTGGGTCACCCGAGCCTGCCTGATCCTGGTGTCGGTTCGAGGACGCGTGCTTCGAGGGCCCCGTGCGCGAACGCCCAGACCCGGGCCGCCGACGCGGACGGCCCGAGTCGGCCGTAGCTGCGGTGCAGCGACCGAGAGCTGCGGCCGGGGGCGTGATCGTCGCGGTGGTAGACCAGCACGAGCCGGCGCTGGTCGATCCCGTCGATGGCGGTCGTGCGCAGCTTCTGGACACAGGCATGGAACTCACGCTCGTTCTTGGCACTCGCACCGCCCTTCCTCGGGCCGGGGCTGCCGTCGAGGCGGTAGGTCGGCCTCGACATGTAGTACTTGAACTCAATCAAGGAGGCGGTGTCGTCGGCCTGGACGAGGAGGTCGAACGTGCGCCACTCAGTCTGGAAGCGTGGCTTGTCGAGCAGCTCGCAGGCGGCGGCCATGAAGAACGACCGGAATGTGAACTCCTCGGTGTTGGCGAGACCGACCAGCTCGGCGTGTTCCAGGATGCGAATCATCGCCAGCCTGGTGGCCTCGGGCACCCACTCCTCGTTCATCAGCGCGCTGCTCCTCCTTCGGCGTCGAACGTGATCGTCAGTGAGCTGAGGTAGGCGCCCGTCGGCCCCTCGACAGCCGGCTCGATGTGCGGGTCTGATCCGCTGGGCCAGGCCC
>NZ_BJNG01000063.1 GCF_006539565.1 Pseudonocardia hydrocarbonoxydans | reverse complement strand
TATCCTCGAACACGGACATACGTCGCACCCATCCTCATTGTCTGTTCCCCGGTCGAACTGGTCTCGCTGTCACAGCAGACCCGGACGCGGACCGAGGTCGTCCGCCTGACCGCGACGGCGGACACATGACGGCTCCTGGACGGTCAGCGACGCTACCCGCGGGCGGGGGACGTCACCGGCATCGTCAGGTCATCGCAAGGTTGGCGCCCGCCGGTCACGCCCAGGACGAGCCGATCGAGCCGTCAGCGGCGCCGGCGGCAACCTGACGATCTCCTGACGGAATCGCCCGCACCCGGTCACGACCTCGACGACGGGGCTAGGAAGGCGGCTGGTGGTCGACGGGACGCCCGACCGGCTACAGGTCCGCTGGGCCCGCAGTCGACCCCCGACGGGCGCCCGCCGACCACCGCCTCCCTCCGCCGGAGCACGTCACAGGCCCGTCAGGGCCGTCGGCCCCAGGTCGACGGAGGTGGTTTCGGGCCGCCCGCACAGGGCTGGGCCGCCAAGACCGTCCGACGCCCCAGTTCGTGGCGCTGTCCATTCGGGCGAACCCGGCTGAGCCGGGGTCGGGCCTCGCCACGTGCAGGCGCGCGACCGCCGTTCCCGACCGACCATCCCGATCTGACGGGATCCTGACGAATCCTCGAACCGCTACCCCGTGCCAGCGGCAGTGGCATACACAGTCCGCGGTGGCCGACGGAGATGCGCGGCGCCTTGCCCCGGTACCGCCTCCGCCGGCCACCATCCCGCCGTCGCGTGGTTCCGACAACCCACCGCCGCCTGATCTCCCCACCGGCCCGCGTACCGCAGCAGGCCCGGTGGACGACGCATACCGGCCCGGCCGGCAGAGGCGTCCCGAGCCGTGGTGCACACGCAGCCGACCGTCGCCGTCCTGCGGGGCGGAGCGGTCCCGGATGTGATGGAGTGGCCGCCGGGGCCACCCGGTTCCGCGGACGGGGGCACGATGAACAGACCGGGCACGGTGGGCGCGGCCCGTGACACCCTGCGAACCCAGCTGTGGCCGGTGCCCACGATCGGTGTCGCGCTGGCCGTCGCGCTCGGGGTGTTCCTGCCCCGCCTCGACGAGCGCATCGACGACGTTCTGCCCGCCTCCGTGACCAGGTACCTGTTCGGCGGCGGTGCAGGAGCCGCCCGATCCGTGCTCGAGGCGATCGCCGGGTCACAGATCACTGTCACGTCCCTGACGTTCTCGCTGACGATCGTCACCCTGCAGCTGGCCAGCAGCCAGTTCTCCCCGAGGTTGCTGCGCACCTTCACCAGCGACCGGTTCGTGCACGGGACCCTCGCGCTGTTCCTCGCGACCTTCGCCTACTCGCTCACGGTGCTGCGCACCGTGCGGACCGCCGACGACGGACAGGACGCATTCGTCCCGCAGATCTCGGTGACACTCGCCTTCCTGCTCGCCCTGGCGACCGTGGTCACGCTGGTGCTGTTCCTCGCGCACCTGGCGAGCAAGATCCGGGTCGAGACGATGCTGCGCGAGGTCCACACCTCCGCCTCCGACACCGCTGACCGGATGCTGTCCGTGGACGGCGAACCTCCGGCCGGGAACTCTGCGCCACCCGATCCGCCTGCCGACGCGATTCTCGTACCGGCGGCGCGCTCCGGCTTCCTCGGCGGCGTGGACGAGGAAGCCCTGCTGCATGCAGCCGTCGACGCCGATGCCGTCGTGCTCGTCGACCGCCATCCCGGTAGCTCGCTGATCGCCGGCACCCCCGTCGCAGCCTGCTGGCCCCGCGCAGCCGCGGGGTTCGACCCCGGCACCCGCAGCCAGCTCACGGAGCGCGTGGCGACCGCGATCTCCACCGGTTACGAACGCACCGCCGCACAGGACGTCGCCTACGGTCTGCGGCAGCTCACCGATGTGGCCGTCAAGGCCCTGTCCCCCGGCATCAACGACCCCACCACCGCCGTGCACGCCCTCGGCCACTCCGCGGCACTGCTGTGCGAGCTCGCCGGTCGCGACCTCGGACCCCGCCTGCTGCACGACGACGAGGACCGGATCCGGGTCGTTCTGCGCCGTCCGGATCTCACCGAGCTGTTGGACCTGGCCGTGTCCCAGCCTCGTCGCTACGGTGCGGCCGACCCAGCCGTGCTGACCCGGCTGATGATGCTGCTGCGCGAGCTCGGCTGGACCGTGGACCGGCCCGACCAGCGTCGGGCGGTCACCGACCAGCTCGCTCGGCTGCGCCACACCGTCGACGCGCAGGACTTCGACGCCGTCGAGCGCACCACTCTCGCGGAGCTCGGTGTGCAGGTCGAGCAGGCCGCAACGGGCAAGTGGATGCCGAACCCGACCGCCGTGTGAACCGATCCCGGCTCCTCCTCATCGCCGACACACGATGGTGGAGGCAGGTGATGTCCATCCGGGTGTCCCGGTCCCCGACCCGCTCGACCTTCAGCCGGCAGACCCGGGTGGGCCGCCGGCACCCTCGGCGTCCGCTACCCCGAGGTGCACGCCGACGGAACGGTGTCCGGCGGCCCGATGCACCACCTGCGCAAGGACGTGGCCGAACGGCTGCCCGGTGCGACCGGTCGCATCGTGGGCCGGATCCTCGCCGCCGGTGCCGCCGTGATGATTCTGTTCTTCGGCCTCGCCGGCGGCAACATGTTCCAGGCCAACCAGACGTTCGCCCAGCTGCGCGACGTCACGGGAGGCGAGACCGGCCCGCTCGGCGGCGCCGGCACCGCACTCGTGTTCGGTCTTGTGCTGGCGGCTCTGGTCGGGGCCGTCCTCGTCGGCGGCATCGCGTCCATCGGACGGGTCACCAGCCGGCTCGTGCCCACCATGGCGGTGGTCTACATCGCGGCGTGCCTGATCGTGATCGGCGTCGACCTGCCCCAGGTGCCCGCGGCGTTCGGAGCGATCTTCGCCGGTGCCTTCACCGGCGCCGGTGTGGCCGGGGGCACGATCGGAGCGCTGACCGTCGGCTTCCAGCGCGCGGCCTTCTCCAACGAGGCGGGCCTCGGCTCGGCCCCGATCGCGCACTCCGCCGTGCGGACCGAGCACCCCGTCACCGAGGGGTACGTCGCGCTCCTGGAGCCCTTATCGACACCGTCGTCATCTGCACGATGACAGCGCTGACCATCACCATCGCCGGCATGGTTCCCCTACGTGCTCACGGTGGCGGTCGCCCTGTTCGCCCTGTCGACGATCATCACCTGGGGCTACTACGGCTAGAAGGCGTGGACCTACTCTTCGGCCGCAGCCCGGCCAGCGAGCGCATCCACCAGGCCGTGTTCTGCGTCTTCGTGGTGATCGGGTCGGTGCTCACCCTGGGCAGCGTCCTGTCCTTCGCCGACGCCGTGCTGTCCCTGCTCGCCCTGTTCAACGTGGCCGGTCTCCACCTGCTCGCGCCGGTCGTGAAGCGGGAGGTCGTCGCCCACCGGGAGAAGCTGCGGACCGGGGAGGTCGTCGAGGCCACGACGAAGACGTCCTGACCGGGGTGGTCCTGACCGCGACGGCGTCCGACGAAAGTCGTACGGGGGACCCGACCGCGGACCGACCCGGACCCGCCGCCGGGCCGATGCCTCGCGGACGACCGGCGCGCGACGGTGTCACCCATGACCGCACCGCCCCCACCGCGCGCCCTGCGCACCGCCGCCCGCACGGTCCTGGACCTCGCCGTGCCGCTGGTCCTGTTCTACGTCCTGCTCGGCATCGGGGCCGGCGAGATCACCGCACTGGCCGTCGGCGCCGTCCCGCCGCTGCTCGGCGCCCTCTGGACCGCCGTGCGGCACCGCCGGGCCGACGGGTTCGCCCTGACCGTGCTGGCCGTCATGGTCCTCGGCCTGCTCGCCGCGCTGATCAGTGGCGATCCCCGCGACGTCCTGGTCCGCGGGGCCCTGCTCAGCCTGCCGGCCGGCGTGATGATGCTCGCCAGTCTCCGCCTGCGCCACCCGGTGACCTTCCAGACCACCCGCGCGCTGCTCCCGCACCGGGCCGAGCGGATGGACCGGATGTGGGAGACCGACCCCCGCCTGCGCCGGGCGTACCGCGCCATCACCGTCATGTGGGGTTCGGTCCTGCTCGCCGAGGGCGGGCTGCGCGTCCTGATGGCCTACACCCTGCCCGTGGCGATCCTGCCCGCGCTGGAGACCGCACTGGCCGTCGCCACGATCCTCGTCCTGCAACTGCCCACCCACCTGCTGCTGCGCCGGGCCGGCGTCTGGCACCAGCTGCTCGCCCCACGGCAGGTCGAAACGCCGGTGCGGGCAACGCCGCGGGCGAGGCCTGGTCTCGCTACGACCTGGGCCTGCTCGCGCGCAGGCGGTCGGATCCGACGGCCGCCGCCCACCTCCGGGCGGCGCTGGACTCCTTCCGGCTGCTCGGGTACCGGTGGGCGACCGCTTGCGCGGCGTGCGCCCTTGGCCCGGTCGAGCTCGTCGCTGGACAGGTCGACGAGGCCACCGCGCTGTTCGACGAGGCGCTTGAGCTCTCCGAGCAGCTCGCCGACGAGCTCGGTCTCGCGCGGTGTCTGGAGGGGGCGGCGGCGGTCGCGGCCGCCCACGGCACGCCCCGTGCCGCGGCCTGGCTGCTCGGCGCGGCCGCCGCGCGACGGACGCGGCTGGGAGCGCTGCTGTCCGCGGAGGAGCGGTCCGATCGCGAGGCGCTGGATCGCGGGCTCGCCACCGAACTCGGCGCGGCCGCGTTCGACCGGGAGCGCGACGCGGGACGCAGGCTGGGCACGGCCGTCGACCTCGCCCGCGAGGTGCTCCGCGCGGACCCGGCCCGGCGGGCGCTCGGATCGCTGACCCCACGGGAGCGGGAGGTCGCCCGGCTGGTGGCCACCGGGCGGACCGACCGGCAGATCGCGCGGGTCCTGGGGGTCGCCGAACGAACCGTGCACGTGCACGTCCGGCACATCATCGGGAAGCTCGACGCGGGCGGACGGGCCGGCGTCGCTGGCCAGGTCGCGGCCCACGAGGAAGCGCCTCCCGCACCTGCGGACACCTCGCGCTACGCGTGATCTCTCCGACCGTGCCGGGTCAGCCTCCGACCGTGCCGGCGTCGATGGTCTCGCCCCGGCTCGAGACGATCTCCAGCCGCAGGCCGTCGGGCACCTCCCCGGCCAGGGACGAGAGCAGGCGATCGGTCGGCGGGAGCGCACCGGGGGTCTGCACGCGCAGCCTGAACGTTGCGGAGTGCAGGTCGACCCCGTCCACCGACGAGCCGGGGGCCGTGGCCAGCCACTGGACCCCGGCCCGCTGGATCGCGGCCTCCCACGACGAGACGAGGCCGCTGAACACGGTGTTGAGCACCAGCGGGATCCCCAGCACCACGGCAAGCACCGCGAAGGTCACGTACGTCCGGTTCGTGCCGCGAGACCCGTCGGTCACCAGCTCGGACGGATAGCCCAGCACGGCGAATACGAACATGCCCGCGAGCACCAGCGCGACGAGGTTGGACAGGAACAGCAGCGACGCACCGGCGGCGAGGTCGAACGCGCCGCGGCCGAGACAGATCCCTACCACCGCCAGGGGCGGGACAAGGGAGATCGCGATGGCCACGCCGGGTAGCACGGCCGCGACGTCGCGGCGGGTCAGAGCGACCGCGCCCGCCAGCCCGGTCGCCTGCGCCGCGACCAGGTCCAGCAGCCCCGGGGAGATCCGCGCGGTGATCTGGCTATTGTCGGTGAGCTCGTAGGAGCCGGGCAGCACCGCGGCGGCCAGCACCCCGATCAGCACCACCAGCGCGGCGCCGGCCAGTACGAACGCCACCGAGCCGTTGCGTCGGCGCTTCACCGCTGCCAGCGCGATCCCCATGATCGGCGTGGACAGCGGGGCGATGATCATCGCCCCGATCACGGTCGCGGTGGAGTCGCTCATGATCCCGGCCGCGGCGACGATGCCGGAGAGGGTCAGCATGGTCCAGAAGGCCGAGCTCTTGGCGCGGACGTCGCCTGTGCGCAGTTCAAGGTCGTCGGACAGCTCGTCGAGCGTGCGTCGTTGGGCCTCGGGCAGGATCCGGACGCGCAGGGCGGTCAGCATGGCTGATTGTCCCGTGCACGCACCCTGTTGGCCATCATCGCCCGGACGGGCACTGTCGAGGTGCGGCCGACGTGGCGCTGACGACTCGTCGTGGATGAGCCGTGGATGAACGACAGCTACCGAGCTGACACCGTCCACGACTGAAGTGGCGACTCCCGCACGACGTCGTGCCGGAGCTGCAGGTAGTTTGCGCTTGCCGCCCTTCTTGGGGCGTCGGCCACGGGATACGGGGACATCAGCGGCGGTCCAGGCGGTCGACGACGGTGGCGGGCCGCCGGGTGTCCGGACGGACCGGGGTCACGCCATGATCCGGTCGAGCATGTCGCGCATGTATTCCAGGACGGCCCGGTCCCCGGCGGGCACCCGGTCGCGGGCGGGCCCGGCCCCGTGGCGCGCCGCGGCCGCCGTCGCGTCGGCCACCAGCAGCCGCCAGCCGGGGCCGTCGAGCAGGTGACCCGACTGCAGGTGGTCGAGCACCCGGGCGGCGGCCTCGACCCGGCCGGTCGCGGCCATCGTGGCGACGAACTCGGTGCAGTCCATCATCGCGGCCTGCATGTTGTCGGTGACCAGGAGCACGTCGATGTGGTCGCGCAGGATGCCGAAGGCGCGCGCGTGCTCCCCACGCCGAAAGGCCGCCCGCGCCCGCAGCGGTGCGGCAGGGCTGTGCGTGCGGGGCGGCACCTCGATTGCGACCCCCTCGGCGAAGTAGCGGTCGGCCCCTGCGGTGTCCTCCTGGAACAGTGCGGTGTAGCCGAGTAGCAGCAGCGTCCAGTGCACGAAGGTCGGCGGGCCCTGCCGCCGGTACCGCTCGAGCAGCTCCCGCAGCCGGGCCTCGGCGCGTCCGAGCTCGCCGAGGTTCATCCACGCCGTCGCCACGTTGATCTCGGCGCGTTCGGCCAGGTGGTCCTCCCCGCGCGCGCGGAGCTCTGCCACGGCCCGCGGCGCCCACACGGCCATCAGCGGGTGGTCCTGGGTGGCGATCGCCCGCGCGTGGTGCAGCAGGACGTGGTCGGGTTCGCCGTGATGCGCCAGCAGGCGCCGGTAGGCCTGCGGGTCCTGGGTCATCGAGTACCGGTGCGCCGCGGCGTAGAGTCCGAGCAGCCGCGCGTCGGTGTCCCCGGGATCGGTGACGGCCAGCAGCCGCTCGGCCCAGTCGCCGAGCTCGACGGCGCTGCGCACCACGATCTCGGACAGCACGGGGGTCAGCAGGTCCCGGGCCTGACCCGCCCGGCCGGTCCCGCAGGCCCAGTCGAACGCCGAACGCAGGTTGGGCAACAGGGCCGCCAGGCGCACGACGCCCTCGGGCTCGCCCCAGCCCGCCAGCAGCGTGTGGATGCCGGTGACCTCGCACCGGCACCACCGGGCGTGCCGCTCGGCGACGGCCTCGGCTGCCCCGGCGTCGCCGAGGCGGTCGCGACCGAACTCGCGGATCGGTTCGAGCAGCCGGAACGTCCGGCCGAACGGCCCGGACCCCACGGTCACCAGCGACTGCTCGGCCAGCCGCCCGAGCGCGTTGGCGACCTCGGGCGGACTCAGCGGCGCGGCACCCGCAACCCACTCGGCCGCGGCCAGGTCGAACGTGCCGTGGAAGATCGACAGCCGCTGGAAGACGGTGCGCTCGGTCGGCGCGAGCAGGTCGTAAGACCACCCGATGGCCGACCGCAGGGTGCGGTGCCGCTCCGTGCCGCCACGCCGGGTGCCCTCCAGCACGTGCAGCCGGTGCCGCAGCCGCTCGCACAGCTCGACCGGGCCCATCGTAGCGGCGCGGGCCGCGGCGAGCTCGACGGCAAGCGGGATCCCGTCGAGCCGGCGGCAGATCTCGGCCACCTCCCCGGCCACCTGCCCGGCCACGTCGGGCGACGCGTCGAGGGACCGGGCGCGCTCGGCGAAGAGCTCGGCCGCCGATCCGTCCGGGTCCAGCGGCGGGACGGTGACGACGCGCTCGCCGGTGAGCCCGAGCCGCTCCCGGGAGGTGGCCAGGATCCGGACGTCCGGGCAGCCGTCCGCGACGAGCGCGGCGAGGTCGGCGGCCGCGTCGACCACGTGCTCGCAGTTGTCAAGTACCAGCAGCGCGCGGCGGCGGCGCAGGGTGTCGACGACGCTGCGGGCCAGGCGCACGCCGTGCCGCTCGCGCACACCGAGCACCTCGGCGACGGCCCGGGGTACGTCGGCGGCGGCGTCGATGTCGGCGAGCTCGACCACCCAGCCGTCCCGGGGCGCGTAAGCGCGGGCGGCGGCGAGGGCGAGGTGGGTCTTGCCGATCCCGCCCGGCCCGACCAGGGTCACTACCGGGTGGGACGCGAGCGCCCGGCCGACCCGCTCCAGCTCCTGGTCCCGGCCGATCAGCCGGCCGAGCCGGTGCGGCAGGTTGCCGCCGCGCCGGTCCGACGTGCGCAGCGGCGGGAACCGGTCGTCGCCGAGCTGGAGGACCTGCAGCTCGCCGACGACCCCGTCGAGGACGTGGCGGCCCAGATCGCGCAGCGACGTCGCCGCGAGCAGGGACGTCGCCGCGAGCAGCCCGGCGGTGGACCCGGACACCAGCGTCTGCCCGCCGTGGCCGACCGCGGCCAGCCGGGACGCAGTGTGCACCGCAGGCCCGAAGTAGCCGCCGTCGTGTTCGTCGGCGGCGCCGGTGTGCAGGCCGACGCGCAGGGCGGGCCGTTGCCCGCCGGCCTCGCCCGGTGCGGCGTCGTGCAGGTCCGATGCCCAGGCCACGACCCGGTCCGCGGTCCGGAACGCCACGCCGTAGGAGTCACCGGCGTGGGCGAAGACGTGGCCGCCGTGGCGGCGGGCCAGCTCTTGGTGAACGGGCCGGCCGGTGGCCCCGCTGCCCCCGACGTCGACGAAACCGACCGTCACCGTCCCGGTCGGTGGCGCCGGCACCACCCGCGACGGCGGCGCGGGCGGGTCGGGACCGAGCTGCGCGTCGTGGCGCAGGATGCGCAGCTCCAGGTCTTGCAGGTGGCGGCCCGGTGCCACGCCGAGCGCGTCGGCGAGCCGGTCGCGGGCGGTCCGGTAGGCGGCCAGCGCGTCGGCCTGGCGACCAACCCGGTACAGCGCGGTCATCAGCAGCGCCCACAACCCCTCGCGGAAGGGGTGGGCCGCGGTGAGCTCGCTGAGCCGGGCGATGCAGCCGGCCGGGTCGGACTCGACGTGCCCGGCCAGGTCGTCCTCGACCGCGCCGAGCCAGCGTTCGGTGAGCCCGGCGACCGCGGCGTCCAGCCCGGGCGCGTCCAACCCGGCCAGCGGCGGGCCCCGCCAGTCCGCGAGAGCGCCGTTGAGATCGCCGGCGTCCAGCGACCGTGCGAAGCGCGCGACGTCCACGGCCTCGGCGGGCAGGTCGAGCCGGTAACACCCCGGCGACCTCGTGATCGATGCGGCGCCGAGGGTGCGGCGCAGCCGAGCGAGGTAGGACTGCAGGGTGCGCTCGGCGGTGCGCGGCGGGTCCTCGCCCCACACTGCCTCGACCAGCCTGGGCACCGGCACCGCGGACCCCACGGACAGGGCCAGCGCGGCGAGCACCACCTGGCACTTGGCCGGCCCGACGTCCAGGGGTCGGCCGTCGAGGCCTGAGGCCTGCACCCCCCCCGAGCAGCCGGACATCGACGGTGCTGACGTGCCCGCGCCGGCCGGCCATCGACCCAACCTAACCGCCGCCGCCGCCGGGAGAAAGGTGCCGGACCGGCGGCTCGACACCCGCGCGACATCCGCACAACAGCCCCGGGCGACGGTGGGCGCGTCCACCACCGCACACTCCGGGAGACCCGATGCAGGCGATCGTCCACGACACGTACGGACCACCCACGGCCCTGAAGACCCGAGAGCTCGGCGACCCGGCACCCGACGACCACGCGGTCCTGGTCCGGGTCCGGGCCGCCGGGGTGAACCGGGGCGACGTGCTCGCCGTGGAGGGCATCCCCTACGCGACGCGCCTGGCCACCGGCCTGACCGGACCCCGGCGGCGCGTGCCCGGCGCCGACGTGGCGGGTGTGGTCGAGGCGGTGGGGACCGCAGTCACCGATCTGCGGCCGGGCGACGAGGTGCTCGGCTGGGCCGAGGGTGCCTTCGCCGAGCTGGCCTCGGCGCGCCCGGGACTGCTGGTCGGCAAGCCGACCAACCTCACCTTCGAGCAGGCGGCCGCCGTCCCCACCGCCGCGGTCACGGCCCTGCAGGCCCTACATCGGGCGGGCCCCCTCCCGGCGGGCCGGCACGTCCTGGTGATCGGCGCCTCGGGCGGTGTCGGGACCTTCGCCGTCCAGCTCGCGAAGGCGCTGGGCGCCGAGGTCACCGGCGTGGCCGGCCCCCGCAACGTCGAGCTCGTCCGCTCCGCAGGCGCCGACCACGTCCTGGACTACACCCGCGACGACGTGACCGGGCACACCGGCCGCTACGACCTGGTCGTCGACCTGGTCGGCCGCGAGTCGCTGCGCACCGCGCGGCGGGTGCTGCGACCGGCGGGCACCTACGTGGTCGTCGGCGGGCAGAACCCCCGGTCGCTGACCGGGATGAGCAGGTTCGCCGGGGCGCTGGCGCTCTCGCCCTGTGTCCGGCAGCGGCTGCGGCCGCTGTTCGCGACCCGGGACCGGGCGGCCCTGGAGCGGGTCACCTGCCTGGCCGCCGAGGGCCGGGTGCTGCCGGTCATCGACGCGACCTACGACCTGCGCGACGCCACCGACGCCCTGGGTCACGTCGGGGCCGGCCACTCCCGCGGGCGCGTCGTCCTCACCGCATGACCATCCACCGCACACCCGGGAAGGACCCGATCATGGCCACACCACTGGTCCCCGACCGCGAGACGACCACCTGTACCACGACCGCCGCACCCGCGGCGCGGAGCAGGCTGCGCCGGCTGACCCGCGTCGCGGGGATCCTCTACCTCGCGATCTTCGTGCTGTACCCGCTGTCGGCCGCCGTGCGCTCGACCCTGGTCGTGCCCGGGGACGCGGCCGGCACGGCGCGGAACATCGCCGCGAGCGAGAGCCTGTTCCGCTGGGGCATGGTCGGGGAGGCCACGGTGGTCCTCGTCGAGATCGCCCTCGCCGGGGTGCTGTACGCCCTGATGCGGCCGGTCAGCCGGTCGGTGTCGCTGGCGGCGGCGCTCGCTCGGGCGGGCGAGGGCGTCGTGATGGCCGCCGGCAACCTGCTGACCAGCATCATGACCCTCGTGCTCGTCGGCGGCGCCGGCTACCTCACGGCGTTGAGCACCGAGCAGCGCGACGCGCTCGCGCTCGCGTTCCAGGAAGCCGACAGCTCTCTGGTGCTCGTTTGGGGGCTGCTGTTCGGGCTGCACCTGGTGCTGCTGGGCTGGCTCGTGTATCAGTCCGGGTACCTGCCGCGGCTGGTCGGCGGGCTGCTGGCGCTCGCCGGTTTCGGCTACCTGGCGCAGAGCCTCGGCACCCTGGTGGCTCCGGAGCTCGCCGGCGTGCTGTCCACCGTGGTGCTCGTGCTGGCCGTCCCCGGCGAGCTGGCCTTCTCCGGCTGGCTGCTGGTCCGGGGGGTCGACGCCGACGCGTGGCAGCGGCGCGCTCTGGCGGCCCGCGAGTGCGAGCTCTGATGAACCGTCTGGTGTCGCGGCTGCGCACCGTGCTCACCGCAGCCGCGGTTGCGGTCGCGGTGACGCTCGGCGTGGCGTGGCGGGCGTAGGCCTTCCCGCAGCGGGCAGGTCCAGCGGTGGCCCGCCGCCCCGGAGGCCGATCCCGATCAGGCCGCCGGGACGCAGCACGCGGCAGGCCTCGGCCGGCGCCACCTCGCAGCCTCCCCACATCCCGTTCGACCGCGGCCGTGCACGGTGCGGATGACGTGCTGACGGCGGCCGTGGTCGCCGAGCGCCCGCCTCCGCGGGCTCTTGATCCGGGAGGTCAAACGCCGACTCGCCCGGCGAGGCCCCAGTAGCGCTCATAAGCACTTCTGCTTATGGCACCGCGGCAGGTCCGCGGCCGACCCTGGAGTCCATCACCGGACGCACGACCATCGGCAGGAGGCACCCATGAACACACGTCCCCGCACCGGCAGGCCCCACCACCGGGCCGCGGCGATGACCGCGGCGGCCGCGGACCGGGCTGATCCGGTTCGGACGAAGCTGCGGGCCACCTGGTCGGCCGGCGACTACGCGGAGGTGGCCCGGCAGGTCATCCCCGATCTCGGGGCCGCACTCGTCCGGGCTGCGGGCGTGCTGCCGGGCAACCGCGTCCTCGATGTGGCGGCCGGCGCGGGCAATGCCGCCCTTCCCGCCGCCTCGCAGGGGGCCGACGTCGTGGCGGCCGACATCACCCCCGAGCTGCTGGACGCCGGACGGGCCGAGGCCGACCGGCGCGGCCTGTCCGTCGAGTGGGTCGAGGCCGACGCGGCGGCGATGCCCTTCGCCGACGGCGAGTTCGACGTCGTGCTGTCCTGCGTCGGGGTGATGTTCGCGCCCGACCAGCAGGCCGCGGCCGCCGAACTGCTGCGCGTGTGCCGGCCCGGCGGCACCGTCGCGCTGCTGTCCTGGACCCCGACCGGGTTCATCGGCGACCTGCTGCGCGCGGTGCGCCCCTAGGG
>NZ_BJNG01000062.1 GCF_006539565.1 Pseudonocardia hydrocarbonoxydans | reverse complement strand
CTTGGGGGAGTGGCAGTCAGGGCAGGTGAACCGGTGGTCGGGGTAGTCGGTGCCGCAGTCCGAGCAGATGCGGTATCGGCCGTACAGCCGGTTGTAGTCGAGGTCAGAGAGCCGGGCGACCATCCGGGCGCGTGACTTGGGGCTCCACGCGAAGATCGTTCCTCGGGTAGGGAGGGGTTCGGGGACGTCCTCGTCGTTCGCGGACCAGGTGACCCGCATGTCGATCTCGCGGCGTCGAGCTTCCGCGGCCCGTTCGCGAGTGCGTTCCGCACGAGCAGCGTCGCGGGTCTGCACGCGGATCACGCCGGGGCTGACGACGATCTGCCAGCGCGGCCCTTCCCGCATCACCGAGTCGCGGCCGCCGACGTCGCGAAGGTGGGGGATCAGGTCAGCGGCGGCGCCGACGAGTTCCGGTCCGGGGAACGCCGGGCGCCAGATCGGGTTCTCGTGATCGTTGGCCGTGTCGTGCTCGCGGACAGATATGGCACATGGGACAAGCCCATGCTCTGGCGCCGGCCCGGATCGTTCCGGTGCGGAGGCAGTCGACCCATCGGCCTGCCCAGGGCGCCAGCCTCCGGCGCGCCCTGGTCGGCCGGGGCCGACTGCCCCTCCCGTCTCGACGGGCCGGCGAAGAACTGGGATTGTCGCTGTGCCGATCGGTGCCGTGATCACGACGACCACCGAGCCGAGGGACGACGTGTCGCCGAGGTTCCCAGAGCCGAATCTGACGGCAGCGCTGACGGCAACCCACCGGAACGCGGCGGGGCGCTACGGGTTCGGGCAGGACCAGCGGCCGAGCGTGAGGCCCTGCAGCCCGTGACCGTCGCGACCTGAAAAGCGGTAGGTCGGCGGTTCGACCCCGCCCCTGGCCACCACGTCTCACCTGCGATTACCTCTCGCGGCGGACGTCCGCCGAGCCGCATTGACGGCAACCGTGACGGCAACGTCATCGCAGCCTCTCATCCAGCTTGGCCAGCGCGGCGCGCTTCTCGGCCAGCGATGCGTGCGCGTAGATCTCCATCGTCACGCCGATGTGCGCGTGCCCGACGATGTCCCGGACGACGTGCGGCGGCACTCCGAGCCCGAGCAGCAGCGACACGGCCGAGTGCCGCAGGTCGTGGAACCGGGTTCCGGTGAGCCCTGCCCGTTCGCGCAGCGGGTACCAGCTGCGGCGCAGGTTGTCCGGCTCCAACGGGGTGCCGGTCGTGCTCGTGAAGACGAGGCCGCTGTCCGTCCACCCGTCGGTCTGCGATGCCTCCCAGGCCTGCCGGGCGCGATGGGCGCGTAGCGCGTCGACGCACAGCCCGACGAGTGGCACCGTGCGTTCCGAGCTTCGGGTCTTGGTGGGCACGAGCCGCAGCGCGCCATCCACGCGCTGCAACGTCTGGGTGATTTCGAGATGGCCGGCCGCGAGGTCGACGTCCGCCCACGCGAGCCCGAGCAGTTCGGCGCGGCGCATCCCGAGGTAGAGCGTCATCACGTAGAGCGCGTGGAACCGGTCGTCCGTCGACTCGGCGATCAGCTTGCGGGCCTGCTCGACGTCCACACCCCGATGGACGCGGTAGTTCGGTGCCGGCACCGAGACCAGCCGGGCGACGTTGCGCATGATGATCTCTTCCTTGCACGCGCTCTGCAGGGCGTTCCGCAAGACGGCGTGGATCTGTTGCAGCCGGCGCGTGCCGGGGTACTTGCCGCAGCACCGGCCGACCGCGCAGCACTTGCGCTGCTTCTCCGGCCGGGCCGCGTCGATTCCCTCTTCGCAGCAGCGGCAGCGGTTGCCGGCCCGCAGCAGCAGCCGCCGCACGTCGGCCGCCTGCACGCTCTTGATCCGCTTCCGGCCGAGCGTCGGAACCAGGTGCACGCGGACGATCCCCTCGTAGCCCTCGTACGTCTTGGGCTTGCTGCCCGGCTTCACGACGTGTTCGAGCCAGTAGGCGAGGAAGCGCTCCACGGTCCACGACTCGGACGGCATCGGGATGCCCTCGCGGCTCAGTTGCTGGATCTTCGCGAGCTTGTCGAACGCCTCCCGCCGGGTGCGCCCGTAGACGCGTTGCCGGCGGACCGTGCCATCGGTCATCAGCACGTAGGCCGCGCCCTCGAACCGCCCGTCCTTGCGCGCGTAGATCGTTCCCTCTCCGTTGGCCCGCTTGCGGCCGGCGCTGCTCTCGCTCATCTGCGGCCCTCCCCGTGGTCGCCGGCCTTCGCGAACTCGCGGACGGCCGAGACGGGGATGCGCCGGAGGCGGCCCAGCTTGCGGGACGGCAGGCGGTTGGTTCGGATCAGGTCGAACACGCGCGTGCGGCTGATGCGGAGCGCGCCGGCCGCCTCCTCGACGGTGAGGAACACCGGTTCCATGACGGCGCTCACCAGGTGAGTCCGGCCGCGAGGAGGGTGCCGGAGACGCCGGCGCCGAGGCCGAGCACGACGCCGGCCAGGACGAGCGGGCCGACGCCCTTCGCCTTGTGCGCGAGCGCGATGAGCGACGCGCAGATGAGCAGGACGGTCAGGGCGATGATGGTTGCAGCGGACATGACGGCTCCCCTCTCAGTAACCGTGCGTGGTGGCGGCCGCGGCGATGGCGCGGTCCTCGGTGAGCAGGTCGTCCCAGGTGATGCGGTTGCCCGCATGCCGGTCGCCGATGGCGTAGCGCTCGGCGCTGCTCTGGTAGGTGGCGCGGGCGTACTCCCACTCGGCGCGCCGCTTCACGATCGCCATGCCCTTGTGCGGGAGGCCCATCGCGCGGGTGTGCACGTTGGGATCCAGGCCGGCGAGGACCATCTTGGCCGTCTCCTCATCGTTGACGCGGAGGCAGATCCGGCCCCCGAGCTGGGCACGGACGGCGGTGACGAGCTTGCCGAGGTCGGAGCCGAACCGTTGGCCGGCGATGACCACGTGAATGCCCATGGCGCGGCAGAGCTGCACGACGCGCAGCACGTCCGACAGCAGCTCCTCGGGCTTCACCTCCCCGTTGCGGGCGGTGGCGAGTTCGGCCACCTCGTCGCACCACACGTAGATCCGCCGCAGGGCCACCCCGCGCAGCTGCTCGGCCTCCCGCACGTTCGCCACGCGCAGCGTCTTGAACAGCTCGGCCCGTTCGCCGGCCAGTGCGAGCAGCCGGCCGCACCACGCCTGCACCTCCGGCCCGGTGGTGGCTACGTCGGTGAACCGGCGCCGGAACGCCTCCCCCTCGATCCCGAACTTGAGATCCCACGAGATCAGCACGTCCCGCGTCGGGGCGAGCGCGGCGAGGCAGGTCGCGATGAGGCTCGACTTGCCCGAGTCGGTGGCACCAGACACCAGCCAGTGCGGTTCCTGGTTGAAGTCGACGACGAACGGCTCGCCGGTCTCCGTGGTGCCGGCCACGATGACGCCGCACTCGAGCTGCCGAGGCCGCTCCAGCACGCCGCGCAGCGGGTCGCGGCGCAGGATCGCCAGCTCCACGAAGCCCGGCCGGTCCCACAGCTCGCGAGGCCGCACCGACTGCGCACGGGCGAGGTGCCGCAGGGGCGCGGCCGCCGCGGTGTAGTCCGCGAGGTCCTGCCCCGGACGGAGCTGCACTCGCATCGTCCAGCCGTGTTGCCCGATCCGAACGCGTCGGAGCCGGGGAACGGCGAACGTCTTGGTGCTCAGGTAGCTGGTGAAGTCGTCGCCGTGCACCGTCTGGCGCTGCTTGGCGAGGCCGGTGTTGCCGCAGAACGTGCGCCAGCGCAGCCCGCAACGGAAGGCCGCCCACACGGTGAGCACGTACCGACCGAACGCCACGAGCGTCCGCAGGAGCGCCACGGCGAGCCGCGCCAAGCCGGCCCGGACCGAGACCCACACCGACGGCCGAACCGTCGCCGGAGCGCTCTCCAGGACGAGCGGGAGCTGTGCCGTGTCCGTCATCGCGGCACCCCCACGCGCTGCCGGGGCCGATCGGTGGCGCCGAGTGGCTGAATCGCGGCGAGCCGGCGCCGGATCCGCAGCTCCCGGCGCACCACCGCGACGCAGCCGGCTACCGCCACGCCAACGAACACGCCCACGACGACGGCGGACACGACCCGATCCACAGCCGGCCAGATGCCGGCGGCCGCAGCGACGCCGCACAGGATGGCGGCGGCCGCCATGATCAGCCGGTACGCGGTGCCGTTTGCCTCCGGCAGGGCCGGCTGCCGCGGGTGCGCCCCGCAGCGGCCCGTTCGCCGGACGCGAGCACTGATCAGCGGCCGCCCGCAGATCTCGCAGAACTGCGGCAGGCGCTCGACCGTCCGGCGGGTCATCGCGCACCGCCGGTAGGCCACGTCAGCGCCAGCTCGGCATACTCCCGCGCCCGGCCCCGCGCGGCGCACTGCGCTTCGACGGCGGCGCGCCGGTACACGTGCTCGGCCGTGTGCCGGGACAGCAACGTCCACAGGCGCGCCTCGTGCTCGTACAGCGCCGAGAGCCGGCGGCACTTGCCGGCGCCGACGAGAACGTGGTTGGCGCGCTGCTGCTCGGCCCGGACGCGGTCGAGCGCGAGGTTGATCACGGACGGGGTGGACAGGGCGGCGGTGGCGTCGAGGTCGTCCGTGCCCGCATCCGGTCGACGGGTCGGGATGGTTGCGGTCACGCGTCGGCCCTCCGGGCGTCGTCGGTGGTCGTGTGGCCGGCCATCAGGTCGCCGGCCCACACCCAGCCCTCGCAGTTCGGGCAGCCGTTGTCCATCAGCGCGCGCACGTCGGCCGTGCTGACCAGCTCCCACCCGTGCTCGCAGTCCTGGCAGACCATGACCACCGACGGGTTGATCACCCGCAGATCCGCCGGGTACTTCATCGCGCTACGCACGGATCGACTCCTTGGCTGCTCGGTTCTCGTCGTGGTCGGCCAGCTCGCGCAGCGCCGCGACCGAGACACCATGTGTCCGGCCGTCGAGCGGCAGGCCGAGCAGACGGACGGCGTCGCCCATCTCGCGGCCCGTGATGTGGTCCCAGACCGCGACGGTGACGCCGTCGAGCACGCCGACGACCTCCACCCGCACGTAGTCGCGGAACTCGCAGCCTGCCGCGGCCGACTCGGGCAGCGCGCCGGCCCAGGCCAGCAGGCCGGCTGCCGGCTCGTTCCTCGCGCCAAGCTGCATCTCGATCCGCAGGCCCTCCGACACGGCGTCGTGCCGCACCTGGATGGAGGCGATGACCGGCATCTCGTCGAGCGGCAGCGCGAGGAGCGCAACGCCGACCTTCCCCATCGCGGCCGCCATCTCACCGGCCCGTGCCTGATCCCGCTGGTAGTAGTAGTCCACGTCAGCTCACCGCCTCGGCGGCCGGGCGGGGCTTGCTGCCACCCGTCGCCGACAGCGGTCGGATCTCGGCGCAGCGGTACCAGACCTGCACGCCCACGACCCGCTCGTCGCCGGTCGCAGGGTCCTTCTTCTTGCGCTCCATGACCCCGATCTCGAAGTCCACGAGCTGCACCGGCGTCGCCACGGAGATCCCGTCACCGGGGTTCCGCTCGGAAGCGACGCCCACCTTGATGATCTCGTTCTGCGGCCGCCCGAACTGCTGGAACGCGGCCACGAGCTGCGCCTCCCACTTGGGTGTGCCGTCCTTGGTGGTCTCCTGCCGGTACTGGTCGCCGAACGCCGTCTTGGGCTCGCACGAGAGCAGCAACACCGACATGAAGGTGAGTGCCTGGTCGATCTTGAAGTTCTGCATGGGTGGTTCACTCCTGAGTCAGGACGACGTGTGCCGTCTGTACGCACTGTACCAGTACAACTAGCGAGACAAGAATAGTCGGCTCAGATGGCCGGGCTGGTGCAGATGGGCGCCGGGTTCGTAGGCTGCGGTCGTGCTGACGCTCGATGACTCCCGGCCGACCTACCTGCAGGTGGCCGACGTGCTGCGAGCCGAGATCCGGAGCGGGCAGCTCCCGACGGGGGAGCGGCTGCCATCAGTGCGGGACCTGTCGACGCGGTTCGAGATCGCGCCCGTCACCACGCAGAGCGCGCTACGGGTGCTCCGTGACGAGGGCCTGATCGTGTCCCGCTCGACCCGCGGCTACTTCGTGCGTGACGAGCTGCCGGCCGAGCCGACCGAGTCCGCCGAGTACGCGATGATCCGCGAGCAACTGGCGTCGGTGCAGAGCGTCATGCACGAGTTGGCCGACCGCATCAGCCACCTGGAGGCGGTGGCCCTTCCTCCGGCGGTTGATCCTCCTGGATCGCCACGGCCAGCATCCGCACCCGACGACTCAGCCCCTCCATCTCCTCGGTGAGCTGAACCAGCCAGGCCATCAGCTCGGCCCGCTCGTTGCTGTTCATCGTCATCTGCCCGTCCTCCTGGATCGCGTGATCTCAGAGTCCGTGATCCGCGCCACGTGCGGCAGAGGCACCGGAGGGGGCAGGGCGAGGGGGCACCCGTGCCCCCTGGGGGCGGATCGCCGGAAGCCCCACGGGACGGCAATCGCCTGGGTACGCTGCAAGTCGTGACGGAACTGGACCCGACGCAGCCGGCTTGGGCCGAGCGCCTGCGCCGCGAACGGCAGGCCCGCGGTTGGTCGCAGACCGACGCCGTGACGGCGATGCGGACCTTCTCGGACGTCCCGCTACCGGACGGGCTCAAGGACCAGTGGAAGCGCTGGGAGCGCGGCCGCAACCGGCCGGACGAGTTCTACCGCCCGCTGATCGCGGCCACCTTCGGGACCGTCGTCGAATCGATCTTCGGCGAGAACCGGGCACCGCGGCCGCCGGCCACTGACGAGGCGCTGATCATGCGCAGCGGCATGGACACGCACGAGCTCGTGCAGCGCATCCGGCAGTCGTCGGTCAACGACAGCACCCTGGACGCCCTCGGCTTCACCGTCGAGCAGATGTGCTGCGACTACGCGAGCGCGGAGCCGGCCGCCCTCATCACCAAGAGCCGCGAGTGGCTGACGAACGTCACGCAGATTCTCGACCAGCGATTGAGCCTGCCGCAGCACCGAGACGCCCTGGACGCCGCCGGCTGGCTCACGCTGCTGATCGGCTGCCTGGAGTACGACAGCGGCCAGGCCCGCGCCGCCGAGTCCACGCGCGTCGCCGCGCTCCAGCTCGGCCGCGAGGCCGACAACGCTCCGGTGATCGCGTGGGCGCACGAGATGCGCGCATGGTTCGCGCTCACCAATGGCCGGTACCGCGAGGTCATCGAGGCCGCGCAGGCTGGCCAGGACGCCGCGCCGGGCCGATCGGTCGCCGTGCAGCTGCTCGGCCAGGAGGCGAAGGCGTGGGCGCGCATGGGGAACCACCGCCACGTGACCCGCGCACTGGAGAAGGGCCGCGTGCTGCTCGACTCACTGCCGTACCCCGAGCGCCCGGACAACCATTTCGTGGTGGACCCGGACAAGTTCGACTTCTACGCGATGGACTGCTACCGCCTCATCGGTGACGACAAGTTGGCCGAGATGCACGCCACCGAGATCATCCGCAAGACAATGAACCCGGACGGCACGTCGCAGTCACCGATGCGGACAGCCGAGGCTCGGCTGACTCTCGCCGTGGTCGCCGCCCGGAACGGCGAGCTGGACCAGGCGCTCACGATCGCCGACGAGGCGTTTTCGATCGACCGTCGTTCCCGCCCGTCGCTGCTGATGCTGGGAACGGAGCTCGACGACGTCCTTCGACGCTTCTACCCGAAGGAATCCCGCGCGACCGACTTCCGGGCCACGTTGGTTGCGGCAACCGCCTAAGGAATGCCCTCGCCGGGCGGGCAGGTCTCCGGGATGACCGGGTGTCCTCGTCCGGTGCGGTCATGGCGGTTGGGTGGCTGGGGTGCGGCATCCCGTCGACCTCCCGGAGGGCTACCACACGGCACGCCGGGCGCAGGCTTGGCATCGTCGGTAACGGTTGGGCAGCGATGCTGCGCCCGACGTGCCGCGCGGTCGGGCGATGCCAGGTCGACGGGATGCCGCACGAAGCTCCACATGCTTGCGCTACAAGCTTGTCACCGGCGAGGCCCGATGATCAGCCGTCCGTGTCCGTGAGCCGCGGCCGGCTCGAGCGTGCGACGAGCACTCGCAGCAGTCAGCTCTCCGTAGAAGCTGGGTCATTCTCGGTCCCGGCCGGATAGCGCCCCGTCGCCCTCGCCCAAGCGATGACCTCCCGCTTGTCCCAGATGTCGCCCGAGCGCAGTCGCCGCACCGGTACCGGGAACTGGACGCGCCTAGCCTTCCAGACGTTGATCGTGTTCGCGTCGACGCCGAGTAGCTCGCCGATCTCCGCCGGTCCCACAAGGTGCACGGCGAGGGCCCGCAGGTGGCTCTCATCGGCGTTCGACACACTCTGACCTTACGATCCTCGGACCGGAGCCCCAGGGCGTGGAGCCCTGTGGCGCGACACGCTGACGCCCCGCACTCGATCCACCGTCGGAGATGTCTTACACTGACAAAGTGTCGGTACCTCCTGCGAGCCTGTCTGCTATGCGTGACGAAGACTTCGAGAAGGACGACCCGCTGTACGCCTCGGGCAAGCGCGAGAGCGGCACGTCGTGGACGGTTCTCAACGGCGACAGCAAGGTGGTTTCCAGCGCCCTCGCTACCGGCTCGATCAACTGTGTGATTACCAGCCCCCCCTACTACTGGCAGCGCGACTACGAGGTCGACGGCCAGTTCGGGCTCGAGCCCACGATCGACGGCTACGTCGGAAACCTGCGCGAGACGTTCGCAGCGATCAAGCCGGCGCTGGCCGACGACGGCGTCGTCTTCCTCAACCTCGGCGACACGTACTACAGCGCGAAGGGCCGCCCCCACGGCAAGGACGACAAGCACCGTAGCCGTCGCCTGCCCGGACTCCGAGCAGTGGACGGTCCCGGGCTCGGGCTCCCTCGCAAGTCGCTGATCGGGATCCCGTGGCGCGTGGCGCTCGCCATGCAGGAGGACGGCTGGACCCTGCGGAGCAGCATCATCTGGGTGCGGAAGTCCGCGATCCCCGAGCCGACGAGCAAGGACCGCCCCTGGCGCAAGTACGAGCACGTCTTCCTATTCTCCAAGTCGCCGCGCTACTTCTTCGACCGCGATGGCCTCGACGGCGAGGAGGATGTGTGGTTCATTGAGCCGGACCGCAGGTCGCTCGCCCGCGGCACGCACTACGCTCCGTACCCGCGCGCACTCGTGGAGCGCTGCATCGCAGTCGGCTGCCCGGAAGGCGGCACTGTCCTTGACCCGTTCGTGGGGGGCGGGACCACCATGTACGTCGCCGACGAGATGGGGCGGTCGTCGGTCGGGATCGAGCTCAACCCCGACTTCTGCGCGCTTATCTCCGAGAATATGGAGACCCTTGGCGAGCCGATCGGCTGATCTGTCTGCACCCACGTCATTCACGCAGGGGGGAGCCTCCCACTACGGTGCGTATGTGCCGTACGTGTCTGCTCATCTCCTCCTCGAGGCCGTCAACGCGATGGAAGGAGCCCACGCCCTGACTGTCGTGACGCTGCCGGCACTTCTCCGCGAGGCGAAGCGCCAGGACGTCGACCCGACGATCGCCCAGGTGCCGTACGGCGGCGGCGTAGAGGAGCAATACCTCAAAGACTTCTTCGAGCTGCCCGGCGCTCCCGACCCGCACCGGCCGTACCGCGCGATCTGGAGCAATGACACGCCCTGGCAGACGCGGAAGTTCACCGGCGGCGGGCTTCAGAGGCAGCGCGGCCAGCGCGCGGGACGCGGCGAGGTGCTAGTCCAGCGCAAGCCTGCACAGACCGGGTTGTCAGGGGACATCTGGGGACTGACGCCCACCGCTGGTGCGGACCTGCTGGCGGAGACGAACAAGCCCGTCCGGCTGATCAACCTGGCGCTCTGGACCGGCCGCGACGTCGACACATCGACGATAGACGCCGCGATTCTCAACGCCGCCGGCATCAGCCCAAGCGCGGACGACATCGACAAGCTGGATGCCTGGTTCAAGCACGAGTTCAGGCCGGACCGCGGCGACCTGGTCGGGACGATCTTCTGGGACGACATCCCGGCCGAGTACCGGACCGTCGCGTTCGCGGCCGATCCCGTGTCCGACGAGACCTACCAGCAGCTCGGGGTCCTGCCGCCGGCACCGACCGTCACCGACGACCTGTCGACGGTCATCGGCGCGCTCGAGAGCCAGGTGGCGGCGAAGGGCTTCCAGCTCCCGCCAGGGCTCGTCGGCCGCGTCCTAGCGGCCTGGCTCCGCGGCGACCTGGTCGTACTCGTCGGTCAGCCTGGCACTGGCAAGACCCTGTTCGCCAGCCTGCTAGGCGGCGCGATGGAGCAGGAGTTCGATTTGGACGCGCCGCTGATGATCCCCGTGCGGGCGGACTTCGACGAGGCCGAGCTGATCGGGTACGAGCGCCTCGACGGGACGGTCCACCTCCAGGACTTCGCTCGCGAGATCCTGCTCGATGACGTCCCGCTCGAGGCCCGCGTTGTCATCTTCGAGGAGTTCAACCTGGCCTCGGTGGAGACCTACCTGTCCGCGGTGCTCGTCGCGACCCAGCAGCGGGAGAGGATCGTGCGGCTGCCGAACGGCGAGGTCGCCAGCCTGCCCATAGACACGTTCGTCATCGCGACCTGCAACTCCTTCCGCGACGAACCCGAGACCCGTACCCGCGTGAGCTCGCCGACCAAGAGGAGGTCGACCACCATCACGATGCCGAACATCCTCGGCGACCGCTACGAGAACGACCCCGAAACCGCCGTGGCCGGAGTCGTCAAGACCCTGATCGACAACGAGCGCGACCACGTCGAGGCCCGCGAGAGCGCCGGGCACGCATCGCAGTTCGACTCCCTCCGGCTCACCGCCCTGCGCTCGGTGTCCGACTTCGGGGACTTCAGCGCCGAGGCCCAGCATGCCCTCGTGAGCGTGTCCAACGCCGTCCTCGAGACGTCGAGCGGGCGATCGTGGTTCACGCTCGGAATCCTCCGCGACGTCGTGATGGCACTCGTGATGTCCGAGCGGGACGCGCAGGCGGAGCTCACGGCCGTGGGGAACGCCGTCGCGGACAAGATCGTGCACCAGCTCCGAGGGGCCCACTCGGACGCGCAGCCGCTCCTAGCGGCCTCGGCGGCCCTACCCAACGCAGAAGAGATCGGCCGCCTGATTGACCAGACGATGTCGGGCCCTTCGGACGAGCTCCTGCCGCTCCTCTGAGACGTCCTAGACGTACGGAGGCGACTGCAGGCGGTCCAGGACCAGGCCGATCGCCTGCTCGAGGCCGTCGCCAGGGCCGACGACCGGGATCTCGACCACGCTCTCACCCTGGTCGGAGATCACCCTCGCTTCGCTGCCGACCCCCGGGTAGAGGATCGCCACAGAGGAGAGCCCGTAGAGGTTCTGGTAGGCGGCGACCTCCTTGCGGCTGTCCTCCGAGGCCTGGCCGTCGCCGCCGACCCTGTACTTGGCGTCGAGCACGGCGACCTTCCCGGTCGCCCGCTCGTGGAGCAGCAGATCGGGCCTCGATGCGTCGGGCACCGGGGTCCGCGCCCGCCACGAGGCCAGGACGTCGACCGGTGGGACCGCGTCGTAGTAGAGGTCGAACTCGGGTCCCGTGAACGCGAGCGGGGCAGACCCGAAGATGCCGGACGTCTGGGCGAGCCGGAGCACCGACGCGACGCGGTGCGCGGCGTACGCCTGGTAGATCCGGTCGGCGCTCTCGATATAGCTGTACCGGCGGGCTGGGTCGGCGCTGGCGGTCCATCCGAACCCGCCGACCGTCCGCGCGAAGTCGTAGACCTTGATGTAGCTGCGGTCGGTGAACTCGGGCCCTCGCCGCGGCAGGGCGAGCGCGTTCGGCTTCAGGCGGAGCTTGACGGCGAGCGGCTGGGTGGAGAGGCGTCCGACGCGCTCGCGCCAAAGCCGGCACCGGGCCATCGGCACGGCCGGGAGCTGCGCACGCATCAGCTCGGACAGCAGCTGGTGGAGGAGGCCCAGCAGATGCACCGCACGGCGGTTGGGCACCGTGTCCACGGTGCGCTGGCGGCGGCGCGCCACCACCCGGGCCGGGTTGTAGGCGCGCCCGGCGACGGTCAGCAGGCCGCCTTCCTGCTCGACCACGTTCCGCTGGGGGTCGGACCTGAGGAATCGCATCGTGGGGACCGCGAGGACAGAGCTCCCGCCCCGGCGGCTCAGCACGCGGATCGAGACGTCGTCGGTCCTCGGGGCGGTGAGGACGCCCTGGATGGCGTCCAGAGCATCGTTCGCGTTCGCGTCGAGCCAGCCGTAGACGACGTGCGGGTCCAGGTAGCCGCTGCCGTCCGAGAACAATGCCTGCCCGGTCCACCCGGTGCCCAAGTTCTTGAGGTGACTCAACATCCGCGTGATGCCCTCGAGCCGCAGCTTGTGGTCCTCGGTGGCGAACCAAAACGCTTGGCCGTCGATCTCGACGCGGTGGAAGCCCGTAGACCGGGTGTAGTCGAGCGCGAGGACGCCCGTGGGGCCAGCCGAGAGCCGGCGGTCGACGCCGTCGACCCGGATCCTGCGGCCGACGTGGCCGGTCACACTCAGGACGATCGGCCCGGAAGCCACCGTGACCCCCTGGTCCTTTAGCTCGACCTCGCCGGACCGGGCCACGACGGACACTCGTGCCCGGATCATGGTGGGGGTGGGATTCGAGGTCACTCGAGCAGGCTACGGCCCCGGAAACGCCGTGCCCGGCCGGATTGCGCTGCGTCCATCGAACCGCCCGGCTGCAGGGCGCGGTCACGGCTGCTCAGACTGATCCGTCGTCTGGTTTGGCAGGATCTCCGCGAGATAGCGGGCGAGCTGGGAGGCGAACGCGGGTCCGTCGTTGACCGTGGCGAATCCGCGGCTATGCGCGAATAGGCGCTTGCGCACGGCGGTTTGTCTGTAGCGAACGCGGCCGGTGTCCTGCTCGACCCGAACGCGTACGACCCTCTTCGTGAGCTGCTTGGAGAGATACCAGCGGCGCATGACGCGGCCCGCTGCGATCCCGACTGGAGGGGTGACCTCCCGAACCGCGAGCGCGGGACGGAGGCCGCGGTAACCCCAGAAGCGGCCGGCGCCGACGGTGTCCACGAGCTGCGCGTCGCCGCTGCCGCAGTCGGGGCACTCGTCGCGGTCCTCATCGAACTCGCGGCCGCAGTCGTCGCAGACGAGCGAGGTGGTCAACCACTCGCGGGGCACGCGGTGTTGGTACTCCTTGGCGCCGGCCGCGCCGTACTTGGCGAAGTAGATCGCCATGCGGCGCGGGTCGGTGAGCTTGATGCCCTCGGCATAGTCGACGCCCGTTCCGGCCGCGAGGTGTCGGCGGCGCTGTTCGGGGTCGGGGTGGGCGACGATGTCGGCCCAAGTGATCGAGAGCCACTGTCGGAAGTCGACCGTTCGGGGCTGACCGGTGTGCGGGTCGTTGATCGACGTGAAGCCCATCGGCGGGGTGGTCGAGAGGTGCATGTGCGGGGCGCCGCGAGCTTGGAACTCCTGCTTCCACGGCCCGATCAGGGGTTCGCCCCAGGCGCGTTCGTAGCGCTTGCACAGCGCCCAGAAGTGGCGCTTGGCGCTCTCGGCGGTCGGGGCGACGGTGAGCCAGTCGCCGGGGTAGGTGAGCGTGATCATCGCGGGGAGCCGGTTGGAGCGGTCGACGGCGACGAA
>NZ_BJNG01000061.1 GCF_006539565.1 Pseudonocardia hydrocarbonoxydans | reverse complement strand
TCGCGCGCCGCCGGAGGCGGCGCCTTGATCCTAAAGAGACAGATTCGGCAGCGTAGAACGGTGACGGGCCTGACCTAGAAGACTGCTGGTACTGCAGCCACGGTCTTGTCGTCGTGCAGCTTGGATCTGGGTAAGAGCTGGCCGTGCGGATCGTGGTCGGCCTCCCATCGGTGCAGGCTGTGGAGCAGATCCGATAGGGCGTCGTCGTCGTAGTGGGCGATCTCGGACCACGCTGGCTTCTCGTGGTGGGAGATGACGTCGGCTGCGCCGTCGGTGGCGAGTACGGCCCATTCGATATCGGCGGCCGTCAGGGTCACGGTGAGGCCGTGATGGGCCGCTTCGGGATCGGTCTCGGCGATCCAGTACCCGCCTTGCACATTGCGGTGAAGCCGCTGGGCACGCTGCAGGGCGGTAAGCGTGTCGCGGTGCTGTTCGTTGTAGCCGGCTCCCGCTGTCAGCGCTGCTTTGTAGTGCCCGCGCTCGGCCAGGGGGAGGGCGGCCAAGCGGGAATCGGTGAGGCATCCGGATTGCTGTGCGGTGCCGTAGTAGATGGGGCTGTCGCCGAGAACGTAGAGGTCGGCATGCCCGGTCCGGGCTCGCAGAACCGCAACCGTGCTCGACGGCGATGCCGTGTTGTCGAGGTGCAGGGCGAGGGTCGTCGCGCGGATAGCTTCGGCTACGGCGGTGGCGATGTCGGGGGTCTGGTCGACGCGTTCGGCGATGGCATGGCCGAGAGTTCCGGCGTAGGTGCCGGGGTCGACGTCGACTGGTGCGAAGGCTGTTGCTCCGTCGAGCACGATCACCGAGTGGTCGGTGACGAAGACGCGGTCGGCATTGGACGCTCCGCCTGCGAGTGTCGCCGTGTGCACCTTCATCGGGTCACCAGCGATAGGGGCCGGCGAACGCTTCGCTGTCGATGACGGTGAGGTCGTCGAGGCGGCAGCGCACGGCGAGACTGAACGAGTCGGCGCCGACCTGGCTGTGCAGCTCGGCCAGGTGGTGGGCGAGGTAGTGCACGACACCGCGTGATCCGGGGCTGTGGATGCCGGCGATGTGCACGATCACCCGGCCATCGTCGATGCGTCGGGACAGGTAGCCGATGTCCTCGCGTCCCGGGGGCGTCTCGGAGAGCGGTGAGCCGTAGCGCTCGCCGGTCCGCTTGTCCTCGATCCACCAGCGGCCTGCGTCGTGGACCATGCCCAACCGTGGGTCGGTGGCGAGGAGGTCGGCGCCGATCGGGGCGGACTTCGGTCCGCAGATGATGACCGTGTCGCCGTCCGGGACGGTGGTGCTGGCCGGCGGGATCGTGAATGGCTCCGCGGTGAGGGCAAGCGTGCCGAGCAGGGTCGCCATGTCCTCCTGTGTCTTGAGGTCCGCCGCGTCGACGTAGCTACGCATCCGGCTGTCGGTGCCCTCACGCAACGGGACCCCGACGTGCACGGGCCCGACTCCGAAGAACGCCCGCTCCCGGGCCGGCGCACCGGAGCGGATCTGCGTGACGCGTCCCTTGGTAATCCCGAGGGCGGTCGCGATCTCGGTGTAGGTGAGGCCGTGGCCTTGGTGGGCTTCCTCGATGGCCTCGCGCCGTAGCCGGGCCAGTTCGGTGGCCCGCTGCTGATAGATCGACATGAGTTCGGTCGCCCTGCGCCCGCGACGGATCGGGTCCGGATCGCGCCGGACCGCGTCGAAGTCGTCAGGGCTACTCACCGTGATGAGTTTAGGGGTCCTTGACAGGGTCGCGACACCCACCTACCTTCTGTTTACCCCCCCTCAACGAACGGGTGTCAGTCCGGCTCTACGGTTTAGGGGGATAAACACAGAGGAGAGCCACGTGGCGATCAACGGCAAGTTCAAGGTCAACCACGGCGACGTGTTCCCGCACGGCGCGTACGTCGTCGGGGAGGTGGAGGCGGTGCGGGACTTCGAGCGCTCCACGCGGGAGCGTCCGGTGCAGGCCACTGACAAGGAGTCGGGGCTGTTGGTGTGGTCGGTGTCGGTGCTCGACCCGGACCCCGACGCTCGCAAGGACGCCAAGACGGTCACGGTGAAGATCTCCGCCCCGCACCAGCCGGTTCCGCCGGAGGCGATCCCGGGGATGCCGTTCCGTCCGGTCGAGTTCGACGGGCTCACGGTCACGCCGTACCTCAACGAGAACGGCGGCCGCGCCCGCGTCGCCTACAGCTTCCGCGCCTCGGCGATGCGTGCCCCGCAGCAGGCCGGCTCTGGGAAGCCGACACCCCGAGCGAACTCCGGGGAGGCGGCCTGAACCTCATGGCGGAGGGGAGCACCGGCGGCAACCGGGCTCCCCTCCTGATCTCCCACAGCTCCAACCCCTGGCAAGGAATCCGAGTCCCGGAAGGACACGAACCCTAGATGAACGCGCACTCCAACAACCCCACCGACCGTGACCGGCCCGCCGTCGCAGACCGGGTCTCCGCGGCCACGGACGACTACTACCGGCAGTTCCAGGCCGTGTCCGCGACCCGGCCGACCACTGACGCTGAGCGGGCCGAGCGCGCCGAGCAGCTAGCGATGATCTGCGCCCGCACGGCCGGATGGTGGCGGGTCCTGACCACCGGCACCCGCGGCGACTCCACGGTGCACCGGGTGTACCGCCACGCCGCGATCGCCGCGGAGTGCCAGGAACGCGACCGGGCCCGGTTCTGGCGCGACCTCGCCGCGGACTGGCGCGCCCGCGCCGAGCAGCGTCCCACCTCCGACGCCGCCGGCGCTCTGTCCAACTGGCACGAGCTGGGGGTGTCGGCATGAACACCACGACCACCACGGCCGGCCGGGACTGGCGGCAGGGCGCCGAGTGCGCCGACGTCGACCCGGAGATCTTCTACCCGCTCGACCTCGACCCGCACGGCCCCGCCGTCACCACCGCTCGTGAGATCTGCGCGGACTGCCCGGTTCGGGCGGCGTGCCTGCTCGACGTCATGGCCGGGGAGGACCCGGCCCGCCGGTGGGGGATGACCGCGGGCCTGACGCCCGACGAGCGGGCCGACCTGTACGCCGGCCGTCAGCTCTCGTCGGCCCTGCCCGGGGCGGTGGCCGCATGAACGCCCGGGCCCGATCCCGTGTCAACGCCACCTTGACGACCGGCCGCACGCCGCGGGTGGTCGAGAACTCCGAGTTCGCCGCGTTCGGCCGACGCGTCATCCGGGCCGCTGGACGTCGGATCGCCGCGGGCGATGTCGAGGCGCTGCCCGATCTCGCCGCCCTGTCCGCCGACCTCGACGCCGCCATCGGCGACGCCGTCACCGGCCTGCGGGCCGCGGGCTACTCGTGGGGCGAGATCGCCTCCCGGCTCGGCGTGAGCCGCCAGGCCGCACACCAGCGCTGGGCCAGCGGCCCGGCCTCTCGGGAGGTGGCGTGAGATGACTACCGCGCAACTCGTCCTGCTCGCCCTGGTCACCGGCGGCGGGCTGTGGGTCCTTCACAAGGTCGGCAAGTGGCTCACCCAACTCCTGGAAGCCCTCGCCGCCATCGCCGTCGTGTTCGTGACCGCCTGGCTGCTCGTGAAGGGTGCGTGGAAGCTCGGGCGCTGGATCGTCCAGCACTGGCGCACCAGCACCACCACGGCCGCCGTCCTGCTGTGGTGCCACTTCCTCGGCTGGCCCTCCCTGCTCATCACCGCCGCCGTGATCGGGCTCGGGCTGCTCGCCTGGTGGTACTGGGGCCGCGACTCCTACGAGCCGTGGGCCGGCCGGCACCTGCGCGCCTGGTGGCTGCGGTGGGCGGTCTACGCCCGCAAGATGCCCCGCTGGCTCCGTGCCTGCGGCCTCACGGTCGCCGACCGGGATCCCGGGGTGCATGTGCAGGTCAATCCGTTCCGCCGCTCCGCGGTCCAACCGAAGGTCAAGGCCGGCGCCGGACAGACCCCGCGCGTTGTCGGGGTCCGCTCCGGCGGGTCCTGGGATGAGGTGAAGGTGCGGCTGGTCCCGGGCCAGACGCCGGAGGACTTCGACGCCGCCGCCCGCTCGCTCGCCGTCGCTCGCGGGGTGGCCCGGTGTCAGGTGCGGGAGCTCGGGCCGAACCTGGTGTCGATCGACTACCAGCGCCACGACCGGCTCGCCTCGGTCGTGGACTGCCAGGCGCTCGGCGCGCTGTGGGGCGCGCTCGGGGAGCACACCGACTTCCGCCGGATCTGGTCCGGGCGCACCGAGTACGGCACGGACTGGTTCCAGGCCATCGAGGGCAGCCACACCCTCGTGGCCGGCTCCACCGGGGCCGGGAAGAACTCGTTCACCTGGGCGCCGATCATCTCGATGGCCCCGGCCATCCGCGACGGACTGGTCCGGGTCTCGGCGATCGATCCCAAGGGGATGGAGCTGGCCTACGGGCGGCAGGTGTTCCACCGCTACGCCTCCACCAGTCGCGACGCGCTCGCTCTACTGGACGACCTGATCGCCGGGATGACCGCGCGGAAGGAGCGGTTCTCCACCCACAAGCGGGTCGTCCCGATCAGCCGCGAGTTCCCGTTGGAGCTGATCGAGTTCGACGAGATCGGCGCCCTGGTCCGCTACGTCGGCGATAGGAAGACCCGCGAAGCCATCGTCGAGCGGGTCGCCGTCCTGACCACCCAGGGCCGGGCGCTGGGCTACTCGATGCGCGGCTACGTCCAGGAGCCGACCAAGGACACCGTCCCGGTGAGGGAGTTGTTCCCGCGTCGCGTCTGCCTGCGGGTGGCGTCGAAGTCGCACGTGTCGATGGTGCTCGGGGAGCACGCCTACGACCGCGGGGCGTGGGCGAACCGGATCGGGGAGCACGAGCCCGGGGTGGGCTACCTGTTCGGCGAAGGCATCCGCGAACCGCTGCGCGTCCGCTCGGCCTGGGTGCCGGATCACGTGATCAAGGACCTGGAGCGGTTCGTCACCACCCCGACCGGCCTGGCCATCCCGGCTCAGGCCGGCCCGCGCTCGCTGCCCGTCCCGGCTCTGCACTCGATCGGAGGCCCCGCATGACCACCACCGACACCACGACCTCGACGGGCACGGCGGCCGCGACGGACCCGGCCGGCTACGTCGATCACGACCGGCTCACCCGCGCGCAGAAGGCGCTCATGGCCCTGTCCGGGGACGTCGCCCGGCAGCTCGCCGAGCAACACGGCGTGTGCGTGCGCCCGCTCGCGCTGCGCCGCATCGACCTCACCTCCGGGAAGGTCGACGTCGTCCCCGTCCCCTGCGGGGCCCGGCGGGAGGACGTGTGCAAGCCCTGTGCGGAGAAGAACCGGCGCATCCGCATGGCCCAGTGCCGGGAGGGCTGGCACCTCGAGCACGAACCCATCCCCGACCGGCCCGACCCCACCGTGGAGCAGAAGCAACTCATGGCGGCCCGCGCCGATCTGCACGCCGCCTACCAGGACGCCCGGGCCGATGCTGATGAGGAGGAGTGCGAGGAGATCCGCGAGACCGTCGCCGTCGTCGACGACGAGCTACGCCGCCTCGGGGTGACCGGCCGGCTCGAACCCCTCGACCGACCCGACCGGCCCGCGGTCAAGCGGTCCACCCGTCGTCGGCAGGACCTGCCCGACCTCCCACGTCGGCCGGTAGACAAGCGCACGCTCGGGCAGGTGTTCGGCAACAAGTACCGCCCGTCCACGTTCCTGACGCTCACCCTGGACTCGTACGGGCGGGTGGACGGCGACGGGGCCGCGGTCGACCCGGACCGCTACGACTACCGGCGGGCCGCTCGCGATGCGATCCACTTCCCGAAGATCCTGGACCGGTTCTGGCAGAACACCCGTCGGTGCGTCGGGTGGGACGTGCAGTACTTCGGCACCATCGAACCCCAACGCCGCGGGGCCCCGCACTTCCACGCCGCCATCCGCGGCACCATCCCCCGCGCCGAGCTGCGGGCCATCGCGGCCGCCACCGATCACGGCGTGTTCTGGCCCGCCCACGACGAGATCCGCTACACGGGCAAGGACATGCCGCGGTGGGACGACCGCAGCAAAGGGTTCGTCGACCCTGACACCCGTGAACCCCTGCCCACCTGGGAGCAGGCGACCGATCCCGACGTGCTGACCGAGCCGTCGCACGTGGTGCGGTTCGGGGCGCAGGTGCACGTGAAGGGCATCCTCGGCGGCACGGAGGAGGCCGGGCGGCACGTTGGGTACCTGACCAAGTACCTGATGAAGGACGTCGCCCACGCCGCCGGCCTCGACGACGACGCCACCGAGCGACAGCGCGAACACCACCGCCGCCTCGTCGCTGAACTCCGCATCACCCCGTGCTCGCCGACGTGCCCGATCTGGCTGATCTACGGGGTCCAGCCGAAGGGCGCGCGGTTGTCCATGGCGTCCGGGCAGTGCAAGGGCAAGGCCCACCGCGCCGAACACCTCGGCATCGCCGGACGCCGCGTCCTGGTCTCGCGCAAGTGGTCGGGCAAGACCCTGGCCGACCACGCCGGGGAGCGGGCCGCGTTCGTTCGGCAACTGCTCACCGCCACCGGTGTGAGACCCGGCTACGCCGTCGATGACGGGCCGTTCGAGTGGGAACGAACCAAGGCCGGCGACCCCGACGTACCCACCCGGCCCGCGCTGCTGCTGCATGCGATCTCGGAGAGACAGCGCTGGAAGGCCGACTACGACGCCGCCCAACTCCTGGCCGGCGCACCACCGGAAAACCGTTCGGCAACTACCGAGGAGGCAGCGTGACCACCACCGATCAGGCCCGCCCGTTCCGGCTCGTGCTGACCGTCGAGGAGGCCGCTGACCGGCTCGGGATCGGGCGGACGCTCATGTACGCCCTGGTCAGCGCCGGTGAGGTCGAGTCGGTGCGGATCGGTCGGCTGCGCCGCGTCCCGACCGACGCCCTGGACGACTACGTCCTGCGTCTCCGCACGCTCGGAGGTGCAGCGTGACGGCCCCCAAAAGATCGCGGGAGCCGAACGGGGCGTCGAGCATCTATCTCGGCAAGGACGGGTTCTGGCACGGCCGGGTGACGGTCGGCGTCAAGGACGACGGCAAGCCGGATCGTCGCCACGTGATGCGCAAGGCCAAGGCGGACGTGATCAAGGCCGTCCGGGAGCTGGAGCGCGGCCGGGAGACCGGCAGGGTCCGATCCACCGGCCGTTCGTCGACCGTGGGGGAGTGGCTGACGCACTGGGTCGAGAACATCGCCGCGCCGGCCGTCAAGCGGAACACCCTCGACGGCTACCGCGTCGCGGTGAACGTGCACCTCGTGCCCGGCATCGGCGCGCACCGGCTGGACCGTCTGGAACCCGAACACCTGGAACGGCTCTACGCCAAGATGCTGCGCGCGGGCAGCTCGCCGGGCACGGCCAACCAGGCGCATCGCACGATCCGCACGGCGTTGGGGGAGGCGGAGCGGCGGGGCAAGATCACGCGCAACGTGGCGGCGCTGGCGAAGGCTCCGCGTCCGGTCGAGGTGGAGGTGGAGCCGTACACCGTCGACGAGATCCAACAGCTGCTCAAGGTCGCGGGGGCGCGGCGCAACGGTGCCCGCTGGGCCATCGCTCTGGCGCTCGGGCTGCGGCAGGGGGAGGTGCTCGGCCTCCGGTGGTCCGACGTCGACATGGACAGCGGCACTCTGTGGGTACGGCGCGGGCGGCTCCGACCCCGCTACGAGCACGGTTGCGGCAGCACCTGTGGGAAGAAGGCCGGCTACTGCCCGAACCGGCTGCAGGTCCGTCCGGAGACCGACGACACGAAGTCTCGCGCCGGCCGTCGGGCGATCGGCCTACCCGACGAGCTGTTGGAGCTCCTGCGCCTGCACGAGGTGGAGCAGTCGCGGGAGCGGACGACGGCCGCGCAGCTCTGGCGGGACACGGGGTACGTGTTCACGACGCCGCGGGGTGAGCCGGTCATCCCGAACACGGACTACCACCAGTGGAAGCGGCTCCTCGCGGATGCCGGCCTGCGTGACGGTCGTCTGCACGATGCCCGGCACACCGCCGCGACGGTGCTGCTGATCCTCGGCGTCCCGGAACGCGCGGTCATGGGGCTCATGGGCTGGTCCACGACCGCGATGGCGGCCCGCTACCAGCACATCACCGGCTCGATCCGGTCCGACGTCGCCGGTCGGGTCGGCGGCCTGATCTGGGGTCCGGCGGCCGGCAAGTGAGACTGGAACTGAGACTGAACGACGAAACCGGGTGTCCCGACGAGCGGGGCACCCGGTCTCACCTGCGGAGGATGGGGGATTCGAACCCCCGAGGGCGTGAACCCAACACGCTTTCCAAGCGTGCGCCATAGGCCACTAGGCGAATCCTCCAACGTGCAGAAGCATAACCTCCCCGCCCCGGCCGCCGGACTCGGCACTACACTCGGCACCGGGTCCCGCGCGGCGCCCATCCTGTGAACTCCCCCAGGGCCGGAAGGCAGCAAGGGTCAACGGGCTCTGGCGGGTGCGCGGGGCCCGCTCACGTTTCTCCCGCCCGCCCGGTTGTCGGGGTCGGTCGGTAGCCTCGACCCGTGGCGCTGGCTCTGTACCGCAAGTACCGCCCGGCGACGTTCGCCGAGGTCGTCGGGCAGGAGCACGTCACGGAGCCGTTGAGCACGGCCCTGGCGGCCGGGCGGATCAACCACGCCTACCTGTTCTCCGGGCCCCGCGGCTGCGGCAAGACCTCCAGCGCGCGCATCCTGGCCCGCTCGCTCAACTGCGAGCAGGGCCCCACGCCCGACCCGTGCGGGGTGTGCGCGTCCTGCGTCGCGCTGGCGCCGGGTGGCCCGGGCAACATCGACGTCACCGAGCTCGACGCCGCCTCCCACGGCGGTGTCGACGACACGCGCGAGCTGCGCGACCGCGCCTTCTTCGCCCCCGCCGAGTCCCGCTACCGCGTGTTCATCGTCGACGAGGCGCACATGATCACCACGCAGGGCTTCAACGCCCTGCTCAAGATCGTGGAGGAGCCGCCGGAGCACCTCGTGTTCGTGTTCGCCACGACCGAGCCGGACAAGGTCCTGCCGACGATCCGCTCGCGCACCCACCACTACCCGTTCCGGTTGATCCCGCCGGGCACGCTGCGCCGGTTGATGGAGAGCATCTGCGCCGACGAGGGCGCGGTCGTCGCCCCCGCGGTGTACCCGCTGGTCATCCGGGCGGGCGGGGGGTCCGCGCGCGACTCGCTGTCTGTCCTCGACCAGCTCCTCGCCGGGGCCGGTCCGGAGGGCGTCACCTACGAGCGGGCGGTGGCGCTGCTCGGCGTCACCGACGTGGCGCTGATCGACGACATGGTCGACGCACTGGCGGCCGGCGACCGCGCGGTGGTGTTCGAGACGGTCGACCGGCTGGTGGAGGCCGGGCACGACCCCCGCCGCTTCGCCTCCGACCTGCTCCAGCGGCTGCGCGACGTCACGCTGCTGCAGGCCGTCCCGGAGGCCGCCGAGCGCGGGCTGGTCGAGGCCGCGGCCGACGAGGTGGCGCGGATGATCGAGCAGGCCGACCGCATCGGTCCGGCCACACTCGCCCGCTACGGCGAGATCGTGTTCACCGGGCTCACCGAGATGCGCGGTGCCACCGCGCCCCGGCTGCTGCTGGAGCTGCTCTGCGCCCGCATGCTGCTGCCCGCCGCCAGCACCGCCGAGCCGGGCCTGCTGGAGCGGCTCGAACGGCTCGAGCGCCGGTCCGACATCGCCGCCACCTCGGGTGTCGCCGATCCCGTCGACGCCGCGGCGCCGGGCCGCACCTTCCGGCGCGCCAGCGAGTCGGCCCCGGCCGACGCCGCCGCGCCCCGGGCGGCACAGCAGGAGCCCGCGCCGCCGTCGCGCGCCGCCGACCAGCGCCCCGCCGATCCTGCCGGGCACCGTCCGGCCGCCCGTGACGCCGCCGCCCCACGTGACGCCGCCCCCCGCGACGCCGCCCCCCGTGACGACGCCGACGTGGCCGCCGGTGCGCCGCCCGCCGGGGCCGAGGCGCCGCGGGCCCCGGCCGCCGCCGCGTCGCGCGTCGACCCCGCCGCGGCGCGGCGCGCGCCGGTCGACGGACCGCCCGCCGACGCCGTCGCGTCCCGGGGTGCGCCCGCCGACGACGCGGTCGCCGCATCGCCGTCGCCCACCGCCGCACCCTCGGCCGAGCCCGCCGCGCCGGCGCGGGCCGCCGGCCTCGACGCCGCCGCGGTGCGCCGCGTGTGGCCGGAGATCCTCACCGCGGCCAAGGAGCGCAAGAAGCGCACCGCGGCCCTGCTCGTCAGCGCGACGGTCCGGGCCGTGGAGGACGACACGCTCGTGCTGAGCATCGGCACCGCCCCGCTGGCGCGCCTGCTGTCGGAGCAGAGCAACACCGACGTGATCACCGAGTCGTTGCACGCCGTGCTGGGTGTGAGCTGGCGGGTGCGCTGCGAGCACGGCGACGGCGGCACCCCGCCGCCCGCCGGCCCCCGGGGCCCGACCCCGCCCGCGGCGCCGCCCCGCCGCCCGCCGCCCACCCGCCGCTCCACCGCCCCCGACGACGGCACGCCGCTGCCGCCCGAGCCGGCGCCCGAGGACGCCCCGCCCGACGACGAGGAGTCGATGATCGCGGAGGCCGCGGCGGTGGCTCCCGGGTCCCATGCCGACCGTCGCGATCCCGAGGAGGCCGCGATCGAGCTGCTCACCACCCAGCTCGGTGCGCGCGCGCTCGACCAGCGCTGACCGGGTGGGTCGAATGTCCGGTTCGGGACCCGCGACCCCCTGAGTACGCTCCGGTGACGTGACAGTCGCCGAGCCCGACGTCCTGCACGGCCTCACCGCGGCGCAGGTCGCCGAGCGGGTGGCCGCGGGGCAGACCAACGACGTGCCGTCGCGGTCGAGCCGCAGCGTCGGCGAGATCATCCGCGCCAACGTCCTGACCCGCTTCAACGCCATCGTCGGCGTGCTCTTCGCGATCATCCTGGTGATCGGCCCGATCCAGGACGGCCTGTTCGGGTTCGTCATCATCATCAACACCCTGATCGGGATCGTGCAGGAGCTGCGCGCGAAGCGGACGCTGGAGCGGCTCGCGATCGTCGGCGAGGCCCGGCCGCGGGTGCGGCGCGACGGCGGGATCGTCGAGCTGGCCCCGAGCGGCGTCGTGCTCGACGACGTCATCGACCTCGGACCCGGCGACAAGATCGTCGTCGACGGGGTGGTGCTCGCCGCCGACGGCCTGGAGGTCGACGAGTCGCTGCTCACCGGCGAGTCCGACGCCGTGCACAAGCAGCCGGGCGACCCGCTGCTCTCCGGCAGCTTCGTCACCGTCGGGGGTGGGGCGCAGAGGGCGACGAAGGTCGGCCGCGAGGCCTACGCCGCGCAGCTCGCCGAGGAGGCCAGCAAGTTCACCCTCGTCGGCTCGGAGCTGCGCGAGGGCATCAACACCATCCTGCGGGTGATCACCTACCTGCTCGTGCCGGCGGCCGCGCTGATCATCTGGAGCCAGTTCCGCACCGCGGGCAGCGACGTCGACGACGCGCTGCGCGGCATGGTCGCGGCGCTCGTGCCGATGGTGCCGGAGGGCCTGGTGCTGCTCACCAGCATCGCCTTCGCGGTGGGGGTCGTCCGGCTCGGCAAGCGGCAGTGCCTGGTGCAGGAGCTGCCGGCGATCGAGGGGCTGGCGCGCGTCGACGTCGTCTGCGCCGACAAGACCGGCACGCTCACCGAGAACGGGATGCGGCTGGCGGAGGTCCGACCCGACGACGCCGGGGTGCGCGCGGCCCTGGGGGCGCTCGGCGCCGCCGACCCGCGGCCCAACGCGAGCCTCGCGGCCGTCGTCGAGGGCTGCCCCGACCCGGGTTGGACGGCGACCGAGACCGTCCCGTTCTCCTCGGCGCGCAAGTGGGGCGGCGCGACGTTCGACGAGCACGGCACGTGGGTGCTCGGGGCGGCCGACGTGCTGCTGCCCGAGGAGTCCGCGCAGCGCGCCGAGGCCGAGCGGATCGGCTCCACCGGGCTGCGCGTGCTGCTGCTGGGCCGCCGTCCCGCCCCCGACGGGCCGGTCGAGCCGGTCGCGCTCGTCGTCCTGGAGCAGCGGGTCCGGCCCGAGGCGGCGGGCACGCTGGCCTACTTCGCCGAGCAGGACGTCGAGGTCAAGGTGATCTCCGGCGACAACGCCCTGTCCGTGGGGGCGGTCGCGTCCTCGCTGCACCTGCCCCGCGCCGACGCCCCCGTCGACGCCCGCACGCTCACCGACGCCGACCTCGCCGACAGGCTGGAGGCGGGCACCGTGTTCGGCCGGGTCACCCCGGCGCAGAAGCGGGAGATGGTCGGGGCGCTGCAGCAGCGCGGGCACACCGTCGCGATGACCGGTGACGGCGTCAACGACGTGCTCGCGCTCAAGGACGCCGACATCGGCGTCGCGATGGGGTCGGGCAGCCCGGCCACCCGCGCCGTCGCCCAGATCGTGCTGCTGGACAACTCGTTCGCCACGTTGCCGCACGTCGTCGCCGAGGGGCGGCGGGTGATCGGCAACATCGAGCGCGTCTCGAACCTGTTCCTCACCAAGACCGTCTACTCGGTGTTCCTGGCCATCGCGATCGGCGCGCTCGGCGTCCAGTACCCGTTCCTGCCGCGGCACCTCACGCTCATCGGCTCGCTGACGATCGGCATCCCCGCGTTCTTCCTGGCCCTCGCCCCCAACACCGAACGCGCCCGCACCGGGTTCGTGCGGCGGGTGCTGCGGCTGTCGGTGCCGTCCGGGCTCGTCGCCGGGATCGTCACGTTCGTGACCTACCTGCTGGTGCGCGCCGACCCCACCGCCACCGACGTGCAGCAGAGCACGGCGGCGGTGGTGGCGCTGTTCGTCGTCGCGACCTGGGTGCTGGTGGTCGTCGCGCGCCCGTTCGTCTGGTGGAAGGTCGTGATGATCGGGTTCACGATCGCCGCCTTCTGCTACGCCCTGTTCCTGCCGATCTTCTTCGGGCAGGGGTTCTGGGAGCTCGACCCCGACCACACGCCCACGATGCTGACCGGCCTCACCGTCGCCGCGGTGGGTGTGGTGGTGATCGAGATCGTGGCGCGGGTGGTCTACCGGCGCCGGGCCTGATCGGGCGGCCACGGGGGAGCCGTAGGCTGGTGTCTCCAGCCGACTACCCATGGAGCAGCCGTGAACCCGGGGGATCTCGACCTGCAGCAGCTCATGCAGCAGGCCCAGCAGATGCAGGAGCAGCTGATGTCGGCGCAGGCCGAGCTGGCCACCGCCGAGGTGCTCGGCCAGGCGGGCAACGGGCTCGTCCACGTGACGATGACGGCGGCGGGCGAGGTGCGGTCGGTCAAGCTCGACCCGAAGATCGTCGATCCCGACGACGTCGAGACGCTGCAGGACCTCATCGTCGGCGCCCTGCACGACGCGGCGCGGGCCGCGCAGGAGATGCAGGCGCAGAAGATGGGCCCGCTGGCCGGTGGGATGGGCGGCCTCGGGCTGCCCGGCGCCTGAGATGTTCGAGGGGCCGGTCCAGGACCTGATCGACGAGCTGGGCCGGCTGCCCGGGGTCGGTCCGAAGAGCGCGCAGCGGATCGCCTTCCACCTGCTCGCCGCCGACCCCGCCGACGTGTCGCGGCTGCAGGACGCGCTGCAGAAGGTCAAGCAGGGTGTGCTGTTCTGCGATCTCTGCGGCAACGTCTCGGCCAGCGAGCGCTGCCGCTACTGCGCCGACGCCCGGCGCGACCCCACGATCGTCTGCGTCGTGGAGGAGCCCAAGGACGTGCTGGCGGTGGAGCGCACCCGGGAGTTCAAGGGCCGCTACCACGTGCTCGGCGGGGCGCTCGACCCGTTGGCGGGCGTCGGGCCCGACGGCCTGCGCATCCGCGAGCTGCTGGCCCGGCTCGGCGGCACCGGCCCGGCGTCCGACGAGGCCGACATCTCCGAGGTGATCATCGCGACCGACCCCAACACCGAGGGCGAGGCGACCGCGACGTACCTCGTGCGGCTGCTGCGGGACTTCCCCGGGCTGTCGGTCACGCGGCTGGCGTCCGGGCTGCCGATGGGCGGCGACCTCGAGTTCGCCGACGAGCTGACGCTCGGCCGGGCCCTGTCCGGCCGCCGCGCCCTGTAGCGGGCGCGACGGCCGGCTCCCGGCCCGATCGCCCCCCGGGACCGGCCCGGGAGGATCAGTCCTCGTCCCAGGCGTCGGTGTCGACGCCGTGGAACTCCGGTTGGCGGGCCATCCACTGCTCGCGGCGCATCGCCGCGATCTCCCGCCAGGCCCTGGCGTGGGCCGCGTCGACGATGCCGACGACGACGGCGATCAGCGCGATCATGACGACTCCGGCGACGATCAGGGTGATGGTCACGGGGACCACCTCCCCGGGACCGTGGCCGAACGGCGGATCTTCTTCGCGGACATCGACGTGCTCCTTTCCCGTGGACGACGGTGCACCGGCGGTCGCCGGTCGTCGGAGGTTCCCGGCGCGGGCCGGGACGGGAGACGGCGGCCCGGGGTGGTGGGCCTGCCGTCGAGGCGGAAGCAGGAGGCGGAGCGGAGGGTCGTGGATACATCGATCACGTCGGCCTCCTCCCGGGAGAGATGCCAGCGACCCGGTGTGGCGGCTTCGCCACTGCGGGTGCTGGTGATTAGATTGCCCGAAGACA
>NZ_BJNG01000060.1 GCF_006539565.1 Pseudonocardia hydrocarbonoxydans | reverse complement strand
TCGACCACGCAGGTCGGGTGCAGGTTGCCGTCCCCGGCGTGACCGAAGGTGGCGATGCTGACGTCGTGCCGCTCGGCGATCTCGTCGATCCGCCCGACCATCTCGGCGAGCCGTGGCCGGGGGACGGTGGCGTCCTCCAGGATCGTCAGCGTGCCCAGCCGCGACAACGCGGGCAGCGCGCAGCGGCGGGCGGCGAGCAGCGCCTCGGAGCGGGCGACGTCCGGGGCGAGGGTCACCTCCAGCGCGGCGTGCCGGGTGCTGAGCTCGCCGATGCGGTCCAGCGAGCGGGCCACGGCGTCGGCGTGGCCGTCGTCGCCGAACAGCAGCAGGGCCCCGGCGTCGCGGCGCAGGCCCAGGTGGGCGAAGTCCTCGACGGCGCCGATGCACTTGGCGTCGAGGAACTCCAGGGTGGCGGGCACGATCCCGTCGGCGATCACGGCGGTGACGGCCCGGCCCGCGTCGGCCAGCGACGGGAAGTAGGCGACGCCGGTGGTGGCGGTGGCCGGCATCGGGAGCAGCGCGACCGTGATCTCGGTGAGGACGCCGAGGGTGCCCTCGGAGCCGGTGAGCAGGCGGGTGAGGTCGTAGCCCGCGACGTCCTTCCACAGCCGCCCGCCGGTCCGGATGATCTCCCCGGTCGGCAGCACCGCGGTGGCGCCGAGGACGTAGTTGCGGGTCACGCCGTACTTGAGCCCGCGCAGGCCACCCGCGCAGGTGGCGACGTTGCCGCCGACCGTCGAGACGGTCCGGGACCCGGGGTCGGGGGCGTAGAGCAGGCCCTTCGCGGCGGCCGCCTCGCTCAACGCCGCGGTGGTGACCCCGGCCTCGACGCGCGCGAGCAGCTCGTCGGCGTCGACCTCCAGGATCGTGGTCATGCGGGTCAGCACCAGCACGATCCCGCCGCGGTCGGCGAGCGTCGCGGCGGCCAGGTTCGAGCCCGCGCCGCGCGGGATCACCGGGATGCCGCGACGGGTGGCCAGGCGCAGCACCGCGGCCACCTCCTCGGCGGTCCGGGGCCACACGACGGCGTCGGGCGCGCCGCGGAACACCGGGGTGGCGTCGCGGGCGTAGGGCTCCAGGTCACCGCGGGCGGTGCGGACGTGCTCGGGCCCGACGATCGCCGCCAGCCCGCCGACCACGTCCTGCCCGAGACCCATCGCCACCCCCTGCTCGACCCGTGACGGTCACCCTGTCACGGGGGTGGGGTGCCGCGGCGTCTCAAAAGCGGAGCGCCGCCGGGGGTCAGAGGTCGGAGTCGGCCGCCCGGTGCCGCCCGCGCTCGAGCCCCTGCTGGTAGACCGCGAGCCGCTCGCGCACCCGCTCGGGCTCCCGCTCGCGGGACCCGCCCTGCGGGGCGGGTTCGCCGTGGCGCGGTGGGGCCACCATCTGGGTGCCGGGGCGGCGGCGGGGCAGCCCGGCCGACGTCGACTGCGGCGGCGGGCCCGCGGGCCGCGACGCGCGTTCGGACGCGGCCCGCCACTCGGCGTCGCTGGGGGTGTTCCAGTCGGCCGGGGCTCCTCCCGCGGGGCGGTCGTCGGCGTCGGGGTCGGTGTCGACGAACCACGCCGACGCCACGGCCTCATAGATCGGGTTGGGCCCGCTCTCGCGCATCCGGTCGCGCAGGGTGCTGGTGAGCGGGCCGAACAGCTCCGCGTCGCCGCTGCCCCGCGAGAGCGGGGCCTCGTCGGTCCACACCGGTTCGGCGGGCAGCACGGGCGGCTGGACGGGACGGGTCGCGCCGCCAGGACGGAACGGGTCCTCGGGGCGGCGTGGCTCGTCGGCCCACAGCGGCTCGCCCCGGTGGCCGCCGGTCCGGGTGGCCGGCCCGGCGTCGCCGCCGGGCCGGGAGGGCCCGGTGCGGACCGCCCCGGACAGGTCGTCGACGGGCGCCGCGCCGGAGCCGTACCCGACGGACGGGAACGCCTCGGCAGGGGGGACGGCGGGCCGGGACGCGTCGGGCTGCGGGGGAGCGGACCACAGCTCGCCGGAGGTGACGGGCTCGACCGGCTGGGCGGGGGGCGGGGCGGACCACACCGGGTCGGGGACCACCGGGCGGTAGGGCTCCGGGCTGCGCCGCGGGCCGAACCCGGGGATCGGGTCCGACAGCGGGTCGGGCCGCCGCACCCGGTCCGGACCGGCGGCCGGGGCCACCTCCCCCGGGCGCCGGCCGACCGTCCGCTCGGCCGCCGGGCCGCGGACCGGGTAGCCGGCGCCGGGAGGTCCGTGCGGCCCGTTGCCCGGGTGGCCGTTGCCGGGTCGCCCGTTGCCGTTCGCGCCGGCGTGCCCGTTGCCGTTGCGGGGGGCGGGCTCCCGGCTCCAGGCGCGCGGGGCGGCGTCCGGTGCGGTGAAGGCGACGGCGTCGAGCAGGTCGGGCGGGCAGTGGGCGACGACGACGATCCCCGGCCCGGCCAGGGTGCTGCGCCGGTGCTGCACCCGCAGGGCGACGCCGCAGCGCCGCGCCAGCCGGGCGGCGACGAACAGCCCGACGCGGTTGGACACGATGTCGTCGATGATCGGGCGGTCGCCGAGGCGGCGGTTGAGCTCGTCGAGCTCGCCGGGGCTCGGGCTGGGCCCCTCGACGACCACCTCGACGCCGACGCCGCCGTCCTCGGACCGCGCACTGCTGACCTCGACCCGGCCGGTCGGCGCCGCAGCGGTGACGGCGTGCGTCAGCAGCTCGGTGAACAGCGCGACCAGCCCGGAGACGGCGCGCGGGGCGATGCTGGCGTCGGGTGCCGGGCCGAGACCGACGCGGGAGACGTCCTCGACTGCGGCGCGGGCGTCGGCCAGCACGTCGGCGACCGACCGGGGGCCGCGGGTGCGCGGGCCCTGCTGCGCCCCGGCGAGGACCAGCACGTTCTCGCTGCCCCGCAGCGACCGCTGCAGGGACGTGCGGAGCTCGGCCAGGTCGGCCAGCGTCTCGTCGCCGCCGTGGACCTGAAGGCGTTCGACGAGGGTGAGCTGCCGCTCCAGCTGGCTCTGCAGGCGCTGGGCCATGCAGACCAGCACCTCGTCGGTCTCCCTGCTCTCGCGCACCACCCGTGCCCTCCGCCGGTTACCGGATCAACCCGGGCGAGGGTACTAGCCGGTTCTGCGAAGTCCCGGCGGGTTGCACGGCCTGCGCCGGTCGGCGCAGTCCACGCGACGTCCGGTCGCCACGACCCGTTCACGTGCCGGTCCTGCCCTTCCGCATGCGGGTGACGAGCCGGGCGGACTGACGAGCGGTCAGGCCGGGGAGGTAGGCGCGCCCGATCGCCACACCGATGGCGGGCAGCGCGACGGGATCGGGATAGGCGAGGAACAGCGGCTCGTAGGTCGGTTGGAACTCGGCCTTGAACGCCAGCAGCGACCGGAACCCGTAGACCGGTTCGAGCGCCTGCCCGGCGACGTCGAGGACGCGCTGCAGCCCGTCGGCCTGCTGCGGTGCGAGCTGGGCCAGCGGCGCACCGGACAGCGAGGCGAACCGGGCGCCCTCGTCACGGAAGGCCGACGCGGCCGAGGCGATGAGGAACTCCGTGATCCCGTGGGTGCCGGCGCGGCGGCGCATGAAGTCCAGCGTCCAGTCGACGACCTCCCCGCCGTCGTGCACCGGCAGCCGGCTGGTGACACCGAGCACCGTGCGGTCGGCGTCGACGGCGAGCAGGCAGCGCACGGCGTCGTCGGCCAGCTTGTCGACGCCGCCGAGGGTGAACCCCATCTCGGGGAGCCCCATTGTCGACGACCCACTCCTCGCTGATCGTCCGGATCTGGTCGGTGAGCGCGAGGGGCGCGTGCCGGTAAGCGATCCACTCGGCGGTGACGCCGTGGCGGCCGGCGCGGTTGAGCGCGCTGCGCACGTCCTGCCACCGCTTGCCGGTGAACGCCAGGCCCGGCAGCGCGACGACGGTCTCCTCGGCCACCTGCACCGCGCTCCACCCCAGCGCGGCGCACGCGGCGCGGGTCGCGTCGGTGACGCTGTAGAACGCCGGGGCAGGCCCCGCTCGGCGCAGTGCGCGGCGAACCCGCCGACCGCGGCGTCGCGGGCACCGTCCGGCCGACCGGGTCGCCCGTCGTCAGCGCGACGGAGCCGATCACCCGGTAGGCCACGGCGGTGCCGTCGCCGAACCAGTAGGAGCGGCCCGGCCAGGTCGTGAGCCAGCCCAGGTGCGAGCCGCCGGTGGCCTGCAGCAGCGCCCGGGCCCGGCCGGCGTCGTCGGCGGCGCCCTCGGGCCGCGCCGCGGTGAACGACCGCAGCAGCCCCGCCGTGACCACCAGCCAGAACACCACCCCGGTCCACTCGAACAGCACCGTCGCGGCCAGGTCCTGGGGGAGGAACCCCGGCTCGACCTCGCCCAGGTAGCCCGGCGGCAGGAACCGCAGCGGCAGGTCGGCGACCAGCTCACCGGTCGAAGCCGCCCGCGGCCAGCGTGCCGCCGCCCACGTAGGCCACGGCGGCGAGGACGAGCGCGCTCGCGGCGACCAGCCCGAGCCGCCGGTAGGTGCCCGACGGCGCGCGCACCGCGAACCGCGCCCGCGTCACCACCAGCAGCACGGCCACCGCCAGCGGGAGCAGCGGGGGCAGGACCAGCGCCAGCACCTGCCGCGCACCGGGCGCGCCGCCGTAGACGACGAGCTGCTCGGCGGGGATCGTCGCGACCTGCGCGGCCAGCACCAGCCCGAGCAGCGCGAGCAGCAGGTTCAGCCCGATCCCGGCCGCCCACGCCGCCCGCCGCCCGCGCCGCAGGCCCTCGGCCGTGACGAGCAGCAGCAGGACCGGCACCACCGACGCGATCGCCGGGCCGAGCCCGGAGAGCCGGAGCTGGGCCTGCAGCGACCGGCACACCTCCGCCGCGGCGGTGGAGCAGATCTGCTGGACGGTCGCGGCGTCCGGCGGCGGGGACAGCACCACGAACTGCAGCACCGACAGCGGCCCGATCGGGGTCTGCGCCACGGCCGCGACCACCGGCCCCACCGCCGAGGCGGCGACGACCAGCGCCACGAGCACCCGCCCCTCGGCGCGCGACGGGGCCGCGGCCCGGCGGTCCGCGGCCCCGCGCAGCACCAGCGGCCCGGCCGCGAGCCCGGTCGACGCGGCGGCGAACAGCAGGCAGTCGGTCAGCTCCCCGGAGTAGGCGACGAGCGCGCCGCGACCGGCGACCACCACCGCAGCCGGGCCACCGCCAGCCCGATGCCGAGCAGCCCGACCCCCACGGCCAGGATCAGCGGCAGCGGCAGCGGGTCGGGGAAGGGGCGCCACACGACGTCGACGACGAGCACCGCGGCGGCGGTGAGCCCGGCCGCGACGGCCAGGGCGACCGGCACGCCCCGCCGCCACCCGCGGCGCCCGCCCGCCGCGAGCAGCACGCCCAGCGCCACGACTCCCGTCCCGGCGACGAGCCACGGCAGCGGCCCGTCGAGCAGTGACCAGTCGAGCACGGCGGAGATCATGCCCCGTGGCAGGGTGACGGGCGTGAGCACCGACGTCGCCCGCCTCGATGTGTCCGCCGTCCGCGACCACTTCCCCTCGCTCCGGGCGGGGTACGCCCACTTCGACGGTCCCGGCGGCTCGCAGGTGCCCGACGTCGTCGCGCGCGCGGTGGCGGAGACGATGACGTCCCCGCTGGCCAACCGCGGCACGATCACCGCCGCCGAGCGGGCCGCCGACGCGATCGTGCTGGCCGCCCGCGCGGCGATGGCCGACCTGCTCGGCGCGGACCCGGGCGGCATCGTGTTCGGCCGCAGCATGACCGCGCTCACCTTCGACCTGGCCCGCACCCTGGCGACGGGATGGGGTCCCGGCGACGAGGTCGTCGTCACCCGTCTCGACCACGACGCCAACATCCGGCCCTGGGTGCTGGCCGCGCAGGCCGTGGGCGCCACCGTGCGGTGGCTGGGATTCGACCCCGCCACCGGCGAGCTCGACGACATCGCGGGCGTCCTGTCCGAGCGCACCCGCCTGGTCGCGGTGACGGGCGCGTCGAACCTGCTGGGCACCCGGCCCCCGGTGCGGGCGGTCGCCGACCGGGCGCACGAGGTGGGGGCGCTGGTCCACGTCGACGGCGTGCACCTCACCGCGCACGCCCCCGTCGACGTCACGGAACTGGGTGCCGACCTCTACGCCTGCTCGCCCTACAAGTTCCTCGGGCCGCACTGCGGCGTGCTCGCCGCGGCACCCGCCCTGCTGGAGACGCTGCGCCCGGCCAAGCTGGCCCCCTCCTCCGACGCGGTGCCGGAGCGCTTCGAGCTCGGCACGCTGCCCTACGAGCTGCTGGCGGGCACGACCGCGGCCGTCGACTTCCTGGCCGGGCTGGTGCCCGGCGACGGGTCACGCCGCGAGCGGCTCGTCGCGTCGATGACGGCGGTGGAGGCCCACGAGGACCGCCTGCGCCGCCGCATCGAGGACGCCCTGGCGGCGCTGCCGGGCGTCACCGTGTACTCGCGCGCGGCCCGGCGCACGCCGACGCTGCTGGTCGGGTTCGACGGCCGCGACCCGGCGCAGGCCTACCGCTTCCTGGCCGAGCGCGGCGTCAACGCCCCGGCCAGCGCGTTCTACGCGCTCGAGGCGTCCCGGCACCTCGGCCTGGGCGACGCCGGGTCGCTGCGGATCGGGCTCGCGCCCTACACCGACGACGGCGACGTCGACCGCCTGATCTCCGCGTTGGGCGAGTTCGTCGCGCTCGCGCCGGAGTCGGTGTCGCGGAACAGCGGCGGCAGGTAGCGCAGCATCAGTGACGACCAGGTCAGGTGCGTGAGCAGCGGCGCCTGGATGCCGCCCGACGAGCGGCGCTGCAACCCGAACAGCGTCCCCATGACGCCCGACGCCAGCACCAGCGCCGGGTTGCGGGTGGCGACGGTGGCCAGCATGTAGACCCCCGTCGACGCCACGACCGGCCGCCGCTCGCCGACGGCGGCGTAGAGCGCGCCGCGGAAGAAGACCTCCTCGGCCGCGCCGTTGGCCAGCGTGGTGAGGACGACGAGCCCGTCGTCGCCCTGGTCGGCGTACTGCAGCACCGAGGAGATGGCCCGGTCCAGCACCGGGATCCGCTTGGCCACGAGCGCGGCGGCGTAGAACACGCCGAACGCGCCGACCCCCGTCAGCACCGGGGTGACGATCGGGCGGCGCAGGTTGTCGCCGTACTGCATCCATCCCAGGTGCAGCTTGCCCGAGGCCAGCCCGCCCACGACCCACGTGGCGGCGGTGCCGAGCGTGATGCCGTAGAACGCGGGGGAAGCCGGCTTGGTGGACAGCCCGGCGCCGAGCATCCCCGCCCCCGCCAGCGAGGTGGCGGCGACGACGCGGCGCCTACGGCGGAACTTCGCGTCGGACTCCCAGTGGTCGCGCGGCACCTTCTCCGCGAGCCAGTGGGGCAGGAACCGGCGGGCCCTCATGCGTCCCCCCGCTTCCGCCGCGCGGCGCGCGCCCGGTCGCCCAGTGCGGCGAGCACCGCGGAGTCGTAGTCCATCGGCTCGAACGGTACGAGGTCGCGGATGGCGGGGTCGCGGACCACGACCTCGTTGGACATCGAGTCGATCAGGTTGCGCCCGGTCTGCACGTCGACGTCGGTGACCAGCGACAGCCACCGCGACGACAGCTTCGGCGACAGCAGCGGCACCGGCACGACGATCATGGTGCGCCCCTCGATGACGGCCACGCGGCGCATCATGTCGATGTACTCGAGCACCTCGGAGCCGCCGATGTCGAACGCGCGGCCCTCGGTGGCGGGCACGTCCAGCACCCCGACGAGGTAGCGCACGACGTCGGCGGCCGCGATCGGCTGCGTGCGCGTGCGCACCCAGCGGGGCGTGATCATCGCGGGCAGGTGCTCGACGAGCTGGCGCGTCATCTCCCAGGAGATCCCGCCGTGCCCGACGATGATCCCGGCGCGCAGCACGGTGACCGGCACACCCGCCCCGCCGAGCAGCTTCTCCACCTCGCGGCGGCTGCGCAGGTGCTCGGACAGGTCGTCGGCGTCGTCGCCCAGGCCGCCCAGGTAGACGATCCGCGACACCCCGGCGTCGGCGGCGGCGGTGGCGAAGGTGCGGGCCGCGTCGGCGTCGCGCTCGGCGAAGCGGGGGTCGTCGAGGGAGTGCACCAGGTAGTAGGCGGCGTCGTGGCCCTCGAGGGCCTGCGCGAGCGAGGCCGCGTCGTGGACGTCGCCCCGCACCGCGGTGCCCGCGCCCCGGTAGGTCTCCGGGCGGCGGGTCATCGCCGACACCTCGTGCCCCGCCTCCTCCAGGGCGGGACACAGCCGCCCGCCCACGAACCCGGACGCACCGGTCACCAAGACACGCATGCCGCCACCCTGCCGGGCGGGCCGGGATCCGGCGACTCGGGGTCAGGTCCGGCGGGCCAGTGCCACCAGGTAGCGGCAGTCGCGGTCGGTGGGGTTGACGTAGGCACACGGCTGCGGGGACCCGAGCTGCAGGCAGTCGCCGGCCCCCAGCTCGTGACGCACGTCGCCCTCCTCGAACCGGAGCGCGCCGTCGAGCACCCAGATCTGGTGGTGCAGGAACGCGTAGGACTCGGCCGGGTACTCGACCCGGGCCCCGGGGGGCAGGTGCACCTCCACCAGCTCCAGCGGCCCGCCGGGCACGGGGGAGACGGCCCGCCGGACGTAGCCGGTGTCGGGGTCGGTCCAGGTGCGCTGGTCGGCGGCCCTGGCCAGCCGCCCGCCGGTGCCCTCCGCCCGGGCCACCAGCTCCGACAGCGTCATCCCCAGCGCCCCGGAGAGGCGGCCGAGCAGGGCCGCGGTGGGCTGGGCCTCGCCCCGCTCGATCTTGCCGATCATCGTGCGCGAGACCCCGGAGCGCTCCGCGAGGGCCGCGGCGGAGAGGTCGCGGGCGGTGCGGGCGGCGTAGAGGGCGGCGGCGAGTGCGAGGGAGAGCCGGTCGGACACGGTGTCACCATAGTGCCGTTCTCGCTACTATCCGGCCATGAACGTCCGGGACGCCACGGTCGACGACGCCGCGGCCTGTGCCGCGATCTACGCCCCCTACGTCACCGGCACCGCGATCTCCTTCGAGACCGTCCCGCCGACCGCGGCCGAGATGGCCGCGCGCATCGCGACGGCGCAGCGCGGGCACGCCTGGCTGGTGCTGACCGACGGGTCGGGCGTGCGCGGGTACGCCTACGGCGGCCGGTTCGCCGCGCGCGCGGCCTACCGCTGGTCCTGCGAGGTCAGCGTCTACCTGGAGACGGGCCTGCGCCGCACCGGCGGCGGCCGGGCGCTGTACACGGAGCTGCTGCCGCGCCTGGCCGCCCGCGGCTACCGCACCGCGTTCGCCGGGATGACCCTGCCCAACGAGGCGAGCGCGGGCCTGCACCGCGCGCTGGGCTTCGAGCCCGCGGGGACGTTCCGCCGGGTGGGCTGGAAGGCCGGGCGGTGGCGCGACGTGGCGTGGATGCAGCGTGCCCTCGTCGAGCCGGGCCCCGTCACCGAGCCGGTCGACGCCGCCCCCGCCGATCCGCACTGAGCCCGACGCCCCGCTCGCGTTGCAGTGGGGTGGCTTCACACCCACCGCATTGCAGTAGAGCCACCCCACTGCAACGTCGGATGGGGGCAGCCCCGGGGCGCCGGTCAGACCCGGCGGCCGCGCGTGTGCTCGAAGATCAGGTTCGTCTCCGTGCCGGCCACCGCGGGGTCGCGGTTGAGCTGCTCGCCGACGAACCGGCGCAGCTCGTCGGTGCTGGCGGTCGCGACGTGCACCAGGAAGTCGTTGGCGCCCGCGACGAAGTAGACCTCCAGTACCTCGGGGTAGCGGGTGAGGCGGGCGGTGTACTCGACGATGGCGCGGCGGGCGTCGGGCTGCAGCCGGATCGCGATCATGGCCTGCAGGTCGTGGCCGAGCGCGCGGGGGTCGATGTCGGCGTGGAACCCGCGGATCACCCCGCGGGTGCGCAGGGCCCGGACGCGGGCCAGGCACGTCGACGGCGCGATCCCGACCAGGCCGGCGAGGTCCTTGTTGGACAGCCGGGCGTCGGCGAGCAGCGCGGTGACCAGCGTCCGGTCGGTGTCGTCGAGCCGAACATCCTGCGGCGACCCGGGCGGAACGGGCCGCTCAGCGGAAGAAGGCTGAGGCATACGCGTCTCCTGACGAATGATCTGCGGTTCCGTTGCAGCCTATCTCCCGGTTGTTCACTCTGGAGCCATGAGAATCGGTGTGCCCCGCGAGGTCAAGAACCACGAGTACCGCGTCGCGCTGACCCCGGCCGGGGCGCACGAGCTCACCCGTCACGGCCACCACGTGCTCGTGGAGCGCGGCGCCGGGCTCGGCAGCTCGATCACCGACGCCGACTTCGAGGCGGCGGGCGCCCGCGTGACCGGTACCGCGGACGAGGTCTGGGCCGCGGCCGACCTGCTGCTCAAGGTCAAGGAGCCGATCGAGCAGGAGTACCACCGGCTGCGCCGCGGGCAGGTGCTGTTCACCTACCTGCACCTCGCGGCGTCGAAGCCGTGCACCGAGGCGCTGCTGGCGTCGGGCACCACCGCCATCGCCTACGAGACCGTCCGCACCGCCGACGGCGCGCTGCCGCTGCTCGCCCCGATGAGCGAGGTGGCGGGCCGGCTCGCGCCGCAGGCCGGGGCCGGTGCGCTGATGCGCGCCGCCGGGGGGCGCGGGGTGCTGATGGGCGGGGTCCCCGGGGTGCGACCGGCGAACGTCGTCGTCATCGGCGCCGGGGTGTCCGGGCAGAACGCCGTCGCGATGGCCGTCGGCATGGGCGCCGAGGTCACGGTGCTCGACCTGGACATCGCCAAGCTGCGCGACCTCGACGACCGCTACGCCGGCCGCGTCCGCACCGTCGCCTCCAACGCCCACGAGATCGAGTACGCCTGCCTGGCCGCCGACCTCGTGATCGGCGCCGTCCTCGTCCCCGGGGCCCGGGCCCCGCGCCTGGTGAGCAACGACCTGGTCCGCCGGATGAAGCCGGGATCGGTGCTCGTCGACATCGCGATCGATCAGGGCGGCTGCTTCGAGGACTCCCGCCCCACCACCCACGCCGCCCCCACGTACCGGGTGCACGACTCGGTCTTCTACTGCGTCGCGAACATGCCCGGCGCGGTGCCGCACACCTCCACCCACGCCCTGACCAACGCCACGCTGCCCTACGTGCTGCGCCTGGCCGACCTGGGCTGGGCCGACGCCGTGCGCGCCGACGCCGCCCTCGGTCACGGGCTCTCGACCCACGACGGCGCGTTGACCAGCCTGCAGGTCGCCCACGACCTGGAGCTGCCCTACACCGACCCGGCGACGCTGGTCGCCGAGCGTTCGGTCACAGCGGGGCCGGTCACGGCCTGACCGCCGTCGGGGGCGCGGCACGGACGAATACAGTGCGCCGGTGTCCGCCTCCGGGGCGACCTGGCTGGTCGTCGTCATCCTCGCCGTCCTGCTCGTGGGCGTGCTGCTAGCTTTCGCCGTGCGCAACCGCCGATCCGACAGCCCCGCCGAGCCGTTCGCGGCCGAACCCGAGGACCGGCCGATCGCCGCCGTCGTGGCCAACCCCACCAAGGTCGAGCCGGGCACCCAGGAGCTCGTCACCGGGCTGTGCGTCGAGCTGGGCTGGGCCGAGCCGCTGTGGCTGGAGACCACCGTCGACGACCCGGGCACCGGGCAGGCGCGCAAGGCCGTCGAGCAGGGCGTCGACGTGGTGATGGCCTGCGGTGGCGACGGCACGGTGCGCTCGGTCGCCGAGGCGCTGGCCGGCACCGGGGTGGCGATGGGCCTGCTCCCGGCGGGCACCGGCAACCTGCTGGCCCGCACGCTGGGCACGCCGCTGGAGATGGCCGCCGCGGCCAGGGTCGCCCTCACCGGCGACGACCGCGCGATCGACATCGGCCGCGTCCGCGTCGACGGCGATACCGACGAGCGGGTGTTCCTGGTCATGGCGGGCACCGGGTTCGACGCCGAGGTGATGGGCAACACGCCGGAGGCCCTCAAGGCCCGCGTGGGCCCGATGGCCTACGTCGTGTCCGGGCTGCGGGCCATGCGGGGCAGGCGCACCCGGGTGACGATCCGGCTCGACGACGGCGAGGAGCTGCGCCGCCGCACCCGGACCGTGCTGGTCGGCAACAGCGGCACGCTGCTGGGCGGTCTGGTGCTGATGCCCGAGGCCGAGGTCGACGACGGCGTGCTCGACATCGTCAACCTCGCCCCCAAGGGCATCCCGGGGTGGGTCGCGGTGGCCGCCCGGGTGATCAGCCGCAGGCGCCGAGGGCACCCCCGCGTGGAGCACTGGACCGCCCGCGAGGTCGTCGTCCGGGCCGAGGACCCGCAGGCGTCGCAGATCGACGGCGACCCGATCGGTGACGTCACCGAGATGGTGGTGCGGGTCGACGCGGGGGCGCTGGTGGTCCGGGTCGCCGAGGGCAGCCCGGCCGCCGAGGCGCTGCCCGCCACCTGAGCTACCGGCCGCGCGCCACGGGCGGCCCGAGCAGCGGGGTCACCGCCGCCGCCATCCGCAGCGAGCCGACGCCGGTGGGGTGGAACGGGAACGGATCGGTGAGGCCCTGCAGGTCGGGGCCGAGCCCGGCCCGCGCCGGGTCGCACAGCGGGCGCAGCGCCGGGCGGGCCACGTCGAACCCGTAGGCCTGCGCACCGGCCTCCAGGACGGCGTTGACGGCCTCGTTGCGCTCGTCGAGCAGTGCGATCTTGCCCGGGTCGAGCCCGGGGAACTGCTCGGGACCGCGGGTGTCGGGGCACCGGGCGTCGGGCGGGAACGCGTCGTAGGAGGCCATGACGACGACCTGCGGGCGACCGGGCAGGTCGTTGAGGTCGACGAGCAGGTCGCCGAAGACGCGGTCGAACGCGGCCAGGCGGTAGTCGAACTCGCCCTGGGTGAGGTTGTCGGCGCAGTCGGGCACGCCGTAGCAGTAGAGCAGGAAGTCGATCCAGCCCACGTCGTTCGGGCCGACCGCCACGACGACCCAGTCGAGCCCCTGTACCTGGCGCAGTAGCCCGACCTGCGGCGACAGCACCCGGCCGCCCTCCTCCTGCGGTCCGCGTAACCCGGCCGCGACCGTGGCCGAGGGGCAGGCGAGGTTGAGCACGCGGTCACCGCGCAGCGCCGCGATCTGCTCGGCGAGGGAGTCGGTGCTGCGTCCGCACGCGACGTCGTCGGGGGTGCCGTCGGGCAGCGGTGGCCCGCCGAGGCGCGCCACCCGCGAGTCGCCGATCACGGCCCCGTCGAATCCGCTCACGGGCGGGCCGACGGGCTCGGGGGACAGGTGCCGGGCCCCGACCAGCTGCGACAGCGACGCCACGTTGCGCAGGCCCGCCGCCGCGCCCGCGTAGGCCAGGGTGCCCGCGGCCCCCCAGGCCAGCACCGAGGCGACGACGGCGGCGGCGGTCATCCGGCCGGCCCCGCGGACGCAGTGCGACCAGATCTCCGGCAGCGGGCGGTGACCGCCGGGCAGCCGGCTCTCCGCCCGCAGCACCAGCAGCGTGCGCAGCCCCGCCGCACCCGCGGACGCGGCCAGGGTGAACACCACCAGCAGCAGCCCGCCCCACAGGTACCAGGCCACGAACCCGCCGGTGACGGCGGAGACGGCCGCGTCGAGCCGGCGCGGTCCGGCGTCGGGGTCCAGGGCGGCCCGGGCGTCGGCGTTGCGCTGCACCGGGCCGAGCGTGAGCTGCGGGCGCAACGGGCCCCACACCGTCAGCCGGTCGACGTCGTAGGCGGTGCTGCCGACCTGCACCACCTGCGCGGGCCCGGCGACGCTGAGGTCGGGCGGGCGGGCGCCGACCCCGATCTGCTGGCCGAACGCGACGACCTCCTGGGCGGGGGTCAGCGCGATGGTGGCGGGCAGGCCGACCGCCAGGCAGAACAGCACCAGCGCGACGGCGGGGCCGGACCGGATCCGCGGGGTGCGGGGTGCGGGGCGCAGCAGTCCTCCTCGGGTCGGGCGGCCGTCGTCGCTCCAGGGTGCCCGTCCTACGGCTCGGTGCGACAGGTCCGGGCGGTGAGACCCGACACGCCCGGTGGGCCGTCCCGTCACTGAGGCAGTGCCCGCACCGCGAGCAGCGCGATGTCGTCGTCGCGGGGGTCGGAGGAGAACCGTTCGACGGCGGACCGCACGGCCTCGACCAGCTGCGCGGCCGGTTGCCCGGCCGCGCCGGCCGCGGCGGCGAGCAACCGGTCGGAGCCGAACTGCTCGCGGCCGCGTCGGCGCTCGGTCACCCCGTCGGTGTAGACGAGCAGGGTGTCGCCGGGGGCCAGGCGGTGGCGGGTGGCGTGCAGCTGCACCTGCGCGATCAGCCCCACCGCCGTGCCGAACTCGCCGATCAGCTCGGCGGTGCCGCCGGCGCGCACGAGCACCGGTTGCAGGTGCCCGGCCAGGAGGAGGTCGACGTCGAACCCGCCCGGGCCGCCCGGCCCCGGCCGGCTGACCTGGGCGGCGGCGAGCGTGCAGAACTGCAGCGGGTCGTCGACGTCCATCATCACGTCGTTGAGCAGCTCGACGGCGCGGGGCAGCGTGCGCCCGTCGCGGACCAGCACGCGCAGCACGTCGCGGACCAGCCCGGTGCGGGCGGCGGCCCGGGCCCCCTTCCCGCAGACGTCCCCGATGGAGACCAGCCAGTGCGCCGGGTCGATGGTGAGGACGTCGTAGAAGTCGCCGCCGACGTCGCTGCCGGCGGTGGCCGGGAGGTACTGGGCCGCGAAGTCCAGCCCGGGCGCGACCGGCAGCGCGCGCGGGAGCAGCGCCTGCTGCAGGGCCTGGGAGACGTCGACGTGGGCGGCGGTGCTCTGGGCGTTGTGGATGGCCAGCCCCGCGCGGCGGGCGATGTCGCCGATCAGCACGACGTCCTCGGGGGAGTGCGGCCGTCCGGCGTGCCGCCCGACGACGAGGGTGCCCAGCGTGCGCCCGCGCGCCCGCAGGGCCACCGCGACGCCGTCGGTGGGCAGCGCGAACCGTGCGGTGCTGCCCGCGCCGTCGTCGCGCAGCAGCTCGGTGAGCCGGTCGCGCAGCTCGCCGCCCAGGCCGGGCCGCCCGCCCGGGTCGAGCTCGGCCCGCAGCTCGGGGAGGTGGTCCTCGTCGGCGTGGGTGAGCGCGACCAGGCGCAGGCGGCCGAGCGGGTCGGCGAGGTGCACCGCGCACCACTGGCCCAGCCGCGGCACCACGACCTGCGGCACGACGGCGACGGCCAGCTCGACGTCGAGCGACTGCGACAGCAGCTCGCTGGTCTCGGCGAGGTAGGTCATCCAGGCCCGCCGGCGCTGGTCGACCCCGCGCAGCCAGGCCGACTCCACCGCCATCGCGACGCGATGCGCCACCAGCTCGCCCAGCTCGCGGGCGGTGCGGGCCGGCCCGGTGACGCCGGTGACGCGCAGGACCCCGCGCAGGGGCGCGGTGGTGGGCAGCGCGAGCTCCAGCGCCCCGGCCCCGGTGGGCCCGGGACCGCCCGAGCGGGCGAGCTCCTGCAGGCCGGTGCCGTCGCCGTCGTCGACCTCCACGACCACCGAGGCGGCGTCGAGGACCTCGCGCAGCCGGCGCACCAGCTCGGCGACGAGCTCGGCGGGCTCCAGCCGGTCGACCAGCCCGGTCGGCACGTGCAGCAGCCAGCGGGTGCGTTCGGCGTCGGGGCCCGCGGGGACGGGGCCGGACCCGCCCGGCTCGGCGGGGAGCGGCGGGGTCCCGTCGGCGGGGGCGAGCAGCAGGCTGAACCAGGTGCGGTGGGTGCCGTCGGCCTCGTGCCGGGTGCCCCACACCGTGGCCAGCCGCTGCAGCATGGTGAGGCCGCGCCCGTGCGCGGCCGCGCGCCCGTAGAGGCGGCGGGGCTGGGCGAGGTGCACCTCCAGCGGGCCCGCGCCGCGGTCGCTCACCGTGACGGTCACCTCGACGTCGGTGACCCGCAGCTCGATCTCGTACTCGGTGCCGGCGTGCAGCACGGAGTTCTCGCACAGCTCGCTGGCGAGCAGCACCGTCGTGTCGACGACGGAGTCGTACTCGGGTGCGTCGAGGGCGTCGAGCAGCATCCGGCGTGCCTGACCGGGGGATCGTGGGTCGGGCGGCAGGCGCATCCGCCGCTCGGTCTGAACGGGCACCCCCGCAGTGTGCCTCCAGATCCGGCGGGGCACCGACCGGGGGCGACGGGCATCCGGTGGGGCGCCTGCGGGGGCTGCACTAGTGTCCGGGGGACCGACGGCGGCCGCATGGAGGACCTCGTGACGGCGAAGAGGACCCGGGCGGGTGTGCCGGGAACGACAAGGCCGGAGGACGGTGGCGACCTCCTCCGGGAGCTGGCGGACGCACTGCACGAGGTGCGCCGCGGCCGGTTCGACGTGCGGCTGCCCCGGCGGGAGGGCACCGCGGGCGAGGTCGTCGACCAGTTCAACGAGATGGTCGGGATCCAGGAGCGGCGCAACCGCGACCTGCTGCGGATCGGGCGGGTCGTCGGCCGCGAGGGCCGGATGTCCGACCGCCTCGACGAGGAGAGCTACGACGGCGGCTGGGCGACCGGTGCGCAGGCTGTCAACTCCCTGATCGACGACCTGGCGCGGCCGACCGCGGAGATCGCGCGCGTGATCGAGGCGGTCGCCGAGGGCGACCTGTCGCAGCACATGGCGCTGGAGATCGAGGGCCGGCCGCTGCGCGGGGAGTTCCTGCGGATCGGCCGCACCGTCAACACGATGGTCGACCAGCTCTCCTCGTTCGCCGTGGAGGTCACCCGCGTGGCCCGCGAGGTGGGCACCGACGGGCGCCTGGGCGGCCAGGCCGACGTCCGCGGGGTCGCGGGCACCTGGCGGGCGCTCACCGACTCGGTGAACACGATGGCCTCCAACCTCACCAACCAGGTGCGCTCGATCTCCAGCACGGCCACCGCGATCGCCCAGGGCGACCTGACGCGCAAGATCACCGTCAGCGCGCGCGGCGAGGTCGCCGAGCTGGCCGAGACGATCAACTCGTTGACCGACACGCTCGCGCTGTTCGCCGACGAGGTCACCCGCATGGCGCGCGAGGTGGGCACCGAGGGCAAGCTCGGCGGCCAGGCCGAGGTGGCGGGCGTCGCGGGCACCTGGAAGAACCTCACCGACGCGGTGAACCTGATGGCCACCAACCTCACCGACCAGGTGCGCGGGATCGCCCAGGTGGCCACGGCCG
>NZ_BJNG01000059.1 GCF_006539565.1 Pseudonocardia hydrocarbonoxydans | reverse complement strand
GGCGGGCGCCCCGGACTCCAGCGCGGCGAGCAGATCGTCGCGCTCGAGGTTCGGGTAGTCGTCGAGCACCTTGTCGATGGTCATTCCCGAGAGCAGCAGTTCGAGCAGGCTCGCGACCGGGTACCGCAGCCCGCGCACGGTCGGCTGCAGGTGGCATATCGCCGGCACGGCGGTGATGCGTCGCAACCGGGACATGTGGCCGAGGGTATCGGGCGCGCGTCAGGATTCATGGCCGTTCCGGTCTGGGCTACGTTCGATGCCATGTGCGCTGAGCGGGACGCACTGAAGCGTCTCGTCGAGGATCTGCCCGACGAGCAGGTTCCCGCTGCGCTCGCCGCGATCCGTCATCAGCACGAGCAGCGACCTGGAACCACCTGGCCGCCGTCGTGGTTCGCGTCGTTCGCCAGCGGCCGACCCGACCTCGGCAGTAACCACGACGATGTGCTCGCCGAGGGCTTCGGGCGCTCCTGAGTGATCGTCTGCGATACGGGCCCATTGGTTGCCGCCGCTGACCGCGATGACGACCACAACCGAGCCTGCACCTCCCCGACGCCGACTACGATCGCGTGGCCGATCTGGTCGAAACCTACGGCGACTTCCCGCTCGGCACGACCGACTCGGCCGTCATCACAGTGGCTGAGCGGCTCCGCATCACAGAGGTCGCCACTCTCGACCATCGTCACTTCCGGGCCGTCCGGCCGCGCCACACGAACGCCCTGACGCTACTGCCGTAGGCTGAGCCTGGATCCACCGCAGAAGTGCGCTGGTGAGGGTCGTGACACACGAATGCCTCTCTGAACTGGGAGAATGTGGCTTGCGACGGTCACATCGATCCCACCCAGAAGGGCATCCGCTGGATGCGACTATCCCACGCTCGCCGCGCGATGTCGGCGCGGTTCGATGACCCGAATCTCGTCTCGTGCGCGGGGCTGGTGCCGGTCTTGGCGTTGGCCGCCCGTTGCGGGCTGGAGGCGCTGCTCGCCGGCCGGTTGACTCCGAGGGGGAAGGGCACCGCGAACGCCGCTGGGAAGGTGATCGCGCTAGTCGCGGGGATGGTCGCTGGGGCGGACTCGATGGTTCACCTTCGGCCACGTCCGCCAGCTTGACGTCGTCGCCGCCCGCCTCGCCAGATCCGCACCGCTGCTGCCCGGTGCTGATCGGGTTGCGTTCCTGGATCTGGACGACACCGTGCGGCAGGTCTACGGCTTCGCCAAGCAGGGCGCCGGGCGCGGCTACACCGGCATCGACGGTCTCAACGCCCTGCTCTCCACCCTGGCCACCTCGCTGTCGGTGCCGGTGATCGCGGCCGCGAGGTGGCGGCTCACCTCGTGACCGGACAGGACCGCACTCGGGGGCGGTGGCCAGGCGGGCTAATTTGCCGCAATGAGTCTCCTCGATAACGTGGCCGAGCGCGACGGCTGGTCGTGCTGGGTGTGCGACGAACCGGTCGACCCCGACATGTCGGTGAACGACCCGCGAGGACCCAGCGTCGACAGCCGGACCGCCGACCGGAAGGCCAAGGTCCCCGAGCGGCTCGCGCACCGCGGGTGCAACACCCGCAAGGGCGCGGTCAAGGTGGTCATCGCCTGGCCGGACCACCTGTACGTCGTCGATCCCGCACCACTGATCACCGTCGCCGGGAGGCTGGAGCGCAAGGGCGGACGCGAGATGGTGGCCCGTTGTCCGACCGAGCAGGACGCCCGAGCGGCGGCGGACTGGCTGGTGGACCGGTTCTCCCGACTGGTACCGGGGTTGCCGGTGACCGCCGAGATCGAGGCGGGCGGCGGCCAGTTCCTCGTCGTCCTGGCCGCCGGCCGTCGCTGATCAACGGGTGCTGCGTCTCCTGGTCGTCCACGACCCGGATAATCGTCCTGCCGCGCGGGCGGACGTGCCGGGCGAACGCGGCGGCCGCCTCGGACAACGGTCGTACGGCGCCGACGAGCGGGGTGAGCCGTCCGCTCCGGACGCGCTGGGCGAGGTCGGCCAGGCGGGCGCGGTCGGGTTCGACGACGAAGAAGACGGCGGCGCGAGCCCCGGGGGTACCGACGCCGGAGCTGTCCGCCCCGGTCGTCAGTTCTCCGGCAACGCCGAACCCGATGCCCGGGCGTGACCGCTCAGCGCCGCGGCCCCGACCACGACGACCCCGTCGTCGTCGCTCACGACGTCGGCGCCCGGAGTGAAGGTGGCCCCGCCGAAGGTGACGGGGACGTCACGCCGGCCGGCGCCGGTGCCGGTGCACCGCCGCGGGCTGGTGCCGACCGCCTTGATCCCGATGTCCGTCGTCCGTAGCCCGGCGGCGTCCCGCACGGCACCGTGCACGATGATGCCCGACCACCCGTTGCGGAGGGCGAGACCGGCGACCATGTCGCCGATCAGGGCCCGGTGCAGCGAGCCCCCGCCGTCGACGACGAGCACGCGTCCGTCCCCCGGCTCGGCCAGCACCGCCCTGATCAGCGCGTTGTCCTCGTGACAGAGAACGGTGGAGGCGGGTCCGCGGAAGTGCGAGCGTCCACCGAACTGGCGGAACTGCAGATCACACGACTCGAGGTCGTCATCGTGCTCGTCGCAGAGGTCGGCGGTGCGGGACTCGATCACGGGTCTCCTTCGTCATCAGGCGCCGGCGCCCTCGGCCGGCTCCCCGTCGGTCGGCTCCTCGGCCCATCGACCCCGACGCCGCAGCGAGGCACGGCCGGAGCGGATATGAGCCCGCATGACCGATTCGGCCCAGTCTCCGTCGCGGGCGGCGATGGCGTCGAGGATCTCACGGTGCTGGGTCATGCCCCGCTCGATCATCTCGCGGGTGCGCTGGTGGTAGCCCTCCCGGGCGAGTGGGATCTCGATCAGGGCCGGCATCACGGCCAGGAGCTGCCGGTTCGCGGAGGCCACGTAGAGCGCTGTGTGGAACTCCGAGCTGAGCTCGCCGATGCGCGGGAAGGTCGCTTCGCCGCCGACCTCGAGGAGCCGCTCCATCTCCGTGCAGAGTGCGGCCAGCGCCGGCAGGTCCGCGTGGCCGCCCTCGGCCACGCGGCGGACGGCATAACCCTCCAGCATCGCGCGCAGGTCGTGGATGTCGTCGAGGTCGCGCGTCGTCCACCCGAGGACGAGTGCTCCGCGGTTCGGCACGATCTCCACGAGGCCCTCGATGCCCAGCCTGCGCAGGGCCTCCCGCACCGGCGTGCGGCTGACGCCGGCGCGGTCGGCGATGTCCTCTTCCCGCAGCCAGCTGCCCGGCGCGTACTCGCCCGTGGCGATCGCGCCCTGGATGACCTGATAGGCCGCTTCCGCCGCCCGCGGCATGTCGTCCTCCTCGCGCCGTCCGACCCGGCGGCATCATCGCGCATCGGCGCTCGCGGAGGGGAACCCACCGGCGCGGCCGAGCAGCGCAGGCGGGTCGATCCCGAGGAGGCCGCACACCCACGTCCCGGCCCGTGCAGCCGCCGCGAGGTCCACCCCGGTGCCTACGCCCATCCTCTGAAGGAGGTAGACGAGGTCCTCAGTGGCGATGTTGCCGGTGGCGGCCGGCGCGAACGGGCAACCGCCGATTCCGCCGAGGCTCGCATCGAGGAGGCGGACGCCGGCCTGTACCGCGGCGACGGCGTTCGCGTACCCGGTGTTGCGCGTGTTGTGGAAATGGAAGCGCAGCGGTGTGCCCGGCGCGTTCGCGGCCGACTGCTCGGCGAGCTCGGCGACCTGCGTCGGCACACCTACCCCGACCGTGTCGGCCAGCGCGATCTCGGCCGGCCCCTCCCCCGCGACGCGCCGGACGACCTCGCCGACGCGAGCTGCGGGCACCTCGCCCTCGAACGGGCACCCGAAGGCCACCGCCACGGTCACGGTCGCCGGCACCCCCGCCGAGTGCGCGACCCCGGCGATCTCCCGCCACATCGCCACGCTCTCCTCCGCCGTGACGCCCTGGTTGCGCCCGCCGAAGGTGTCGCTGGCGACCACGACGGCGTTCAGCTCGTCCACCCCGGCGGCGACGGCCCGCTCGGCACCGCGGCGGTTGAGCACGAGCCCGGCGTAGCGGACCCCGTCGACGCGCGGGACGCCGGCCATCACGGCCTCCGCGTCCGCCATCTGCGGGACCCTCCCGGGATGGACGAACGAGACAGCCTCGATGCGGCGCAGGCCTGCGGCGATCGCCCGCTCGACCAGCTCGATCTTGGCGGCGGTGGTCAGCAGGGCGTCCTGGTTCTGCAGCCCGTCCCGCGGCCCCACCTCGATGATCTCCACGGCGGTGTCCGGTGCGCTCATCCGGACACTGCGGCGTGCCGGTCGTCCACCGGCGCCGCGGGCACACCGAGATCGCCGAGGATCTGCGCGGTGACGAGTTCGGCAGTGCCGTCCGGGACGGCTCCACATCGGATCTGCCGCCCCGAGGCGCCGCCCACGTACACGACCACGCCACGGCCGTCGGCGGCCACGGCGGCCAACGCCGCCTCCAGCCGATCTCGGCAGCCGCACAGCCGGGAGCCGAAGACGTCACCGAGCCGGCACTCTGCGTGGAGCTCGACGCGCACCGCGCGGCCGGCTCCGACCTCCCCGAGCACCAGCGCGATGTGCTCGCTGCCGTCGAGCGTGCAGGAGTAGCCGATCGCGCGGAACGTGCCGTGCGGCGTCGGCAGAAGTGACTCGGTCGCCCGCACGACGTGCCGCTCGCCCCATCGGCGGTGGGCGACGACGTCGCCCACCGTGACCAGCGCCAGCCCGTGGACCAACGCGAACGCCGCGAGCTCCCGGGCCCGCGCCATCGCGCCCGGCCGCCGCACGGAGACGATCTCGCAGAGCGCCGCCGCGGGCTGCTGCCCGGCGAGCCGCACCAGGTCGACGGCCGCCTCGGCAGGCTCGGCGCGGCCGAGCACCCCGCCCTCCGCGGCACGCAGCGGCAACACGTGACCCGGCCGGACCAGGTCACCCGCCACGGCAGCCGGGTCGGCGAGCAGTCGCAGCGTGCGGGCGCGGTCGCGGGCAGAGATGCCCGTCGTGATCCCGCTGCGGGCATCGACCGTCACGGTGTGGGTGCGGCCCCGCTCCTCGCGGTCGGCCCCGTGCATGGGAGGCAGGCCGAGCCGCTCGCACGCTCCGCCCGGCAACGCCACGCAGACGCACCCCGACGTGTGCCGCACCGTGAACGCGAGCAGCGCGGGCGTCGCCGCGGCGGCCGCGAAGACCAGCGTGCCCTCGCCGCCGTCGTCCACGAGCACGACCGGTCGGCCGGCCGCGAGGTCGACGAGCGCCGTGCCGATCCCGTGTTCCTCGACCATCACACGACCCCTCTGCTGCGCAGCCTGCCGAGCTCCTCGGCGTCGATGCCGAGCAGGCGTCCGAACACCTCGTCGTTGTCCTCGCCCAGCTCCGGCCCCAGCCGCGACACCCGCCCCGGCGTGTCCGACAGCTTGGGGACGACGTTCTGCACGGGGAACTCGCCCAGCTGCCGATGCACGAGCCGCACGACCGCATCCCGCGCGGCCACGTGCTCGTCGGCCAGCACGTCCTCCGCCGTGTACGCAACCCCGGCCGGCACGCCGCCGTCGTGCAGGCGGCGCAGCAGGTCGTCGGTGGGCAGGCCGGCCGACCAGCCGGCGACGATCGCGTCGAGCTCGGCGGCGTGTTCACCGCGGGCGCCGTGGTCGGCGAAGCGCGGGTCGGTGGCCAGCTCCGGCCGGCCCATGGCCTCGCAGAGTCGCTCGAACACGGTGTCGCGGTTCGCCGCGATGAGCACGTCGGCGCCCTCGGCGCTCGGATAGACGTTGCTCGGCGCGATCCCGGGGAGGACGGCCCCGGTCCGCTCCCGGCGGATCCCGCCGACCTCCCACTCGGGCAGCAGGCACTCCATCATGGCGAGGACGGCCTCGTAGATCGCCGAGTCGACCACCTGGCCGCGTCCCGTCGTCTGCCGCGCGAACAGCGCCATGACCGCGCCGAGCGCGGCGAACGTGCCGGCCAGCGAGTCGCCGATGGAGATGCCCGCCCGGCTCGGCGGCCGGTCCGGCTCTCCGGTGACGTAGCGCAGCCCGCCCATCGCCTCGCCGACGGAGCCGAAGCCCGCGCGGTGGGCGTAGGGCCCGGACTGGCCGTAGCCCGTGACGCGCACGAGCACCAGCCTCGGGTTGATCCGCTGCAGCTCGTCGAATCCGAGGCCCCAGCGCTCCAGCGTGCCCGGCCGGAAGTTCTCCACGAGCACGTCGGAGCGCGCCACGAGCTCGCGCACGAGAGCCTGGCCGTCGGCGTCGCGCAGGTTGCAGGTGACCGACCGCTTGTTGCGCGCGATCACCGGCCACCACAGCGACCGACCACGGTCGTCGGTGCGCCACTGCCGCATCGGGTCCCCGCGCACCGGATCCTCGATCTTGATCACCTCGGCGCCGAAGTCTCCGAGCAGCTGCCCGCAGAACGGGCCGGCGATGAGCGTGCCGGCCTCCAACACCCGCACCCCGTCCAGCGGCCCGCGCATCGCTCCCTCGCCGCCCGAGGTCGGCGCTGCGGACGGCTGCTGCGTCGATCGCTCGCTCACCACCCCCGCTCCCGCCACTCGGGCAGGTGCGGCCGCTCGGTCCCGAGCGTGGTGTCGCGCCCGTGGCCGGGATAGACCCACGTGTCGTCGCCGAGCACGTCGAACAGGCCCGCCTCGACGCCGTCCAGCAGGGCGGTGAACAGGGCGGGCTCGCCGTGGGTCTTGCCGACGCCGCCCGGGAACAGTGCGTCGCCGGTCCAGACGTGGTGTGCCCCGCCGGGCTCGCCGTAGACGAGCGCCAGCGACCCGAGGGTGTGACCGACCAGGTGCACGGCCCGCAGCAGGACCTCGCCGACGCGCACCTCGTCGCCGCCGCGGACGGGCGTGTCGGTCGGCACGGGGATGCCGACGGTGTCGGCGGGATGCGCCAGCGTCGTGGCCCCCGTCCGCTCCACCACCTCGGCGAGGGCGCCCCAGTGGTCGAAGTGGAAGTGGGTGGTGAGCACCCGGCCCAACCCGGCCGGCCCGATGAGGTCGAGCAGCGTGTCGGGCTCCGCCGCGGCGTCGATCAGGAGCCGCTCGCCCGTGGCCGTGCACTCGAGCAGGTAGGCGTTGTTGTCATAGGCCCCCACGGCCACCTTGGTGACGCGGAGGCCGCGGAGCTCGCGGCGGGCGGGCGGCCCTCCGACCGTCACGTCGCCGGAGTAGGCGGGGCCCGCCGTCACCGCCGGGCCTCGTAGGTCGCCGCACGCTCCGCCATGTGCCACAGCGTGCGGCCCATCGGGGCGCGCGCCTCCTCCGCGAGGTGCCCGACCACGCCCGCGGCGCGCGACACGACCGCGACGCCGCGCAGTACCGCGGTGTCGATCGCGAGATCGGAGAGCAGCGCGCCGCAGGCTCCGCCGGCGTTGAGCGCCAGCTGCCTGCCCGACGGCGACGTGGCCCGCTCCTGCACGCGCAGCATCAGCCGCGTGTGCGGCCCGAGCAGGTCGTGCTCGCGGGCCAGTGCCAGCAGGCGCGCGGTGCGGGGGTCGCCGTCCTTGTGGAAGGGGTGCCCGAGGCCCGGGATCCGGGCTCCCCGGGCGCGGTGGTCCTCGATGATCTCCGCGGCCATCCGCTCGAGGTCCTCCTCGCCGGTGTCCGGGGTCGGGCCCGCGGCGGTGAGCACGCGGCCCGCGTCCTCGAACACCCCGAGGAACACCGACCCCGCGCCGAGCACGCCGGCCGCGATCGCGCCCTGGATCGCATCCGGCGCGCCGGTGTAGGTGAGCCGTGCGGCCAGCGCGGTGGGTGTGAGGCCGTGGTCGGCGAGCGCCACGAGCACGGCGTTGAAGATCCGCGCCTCGCCCGCCGTGGGCAGCCGGCCGGTGATGAGCAGGTAGAAGACGCTGCCGAAGTCGACCTCGCCCATCAGCTCGCCGGCGAGGTCGTAGCCCTGGACCCAGATGTCGTCGGCTGTGGAGCGCCCGATCGACGTGGTCATCGGAGGCATGTCGGTGTCGAAGGTCGTCATCGGGTTCAGCCGGCCGACGTCTCCCGCACGGCGGGAACGGGGTCGGCGTCGTCGAACCACGGGTCGGCGTCGAGGTCGCGGGCGGGCACCGAGAACTCGATGGAGATGCCGTTGGGGTCGGTGGCGTAGACCGACCGGAGCAGGCCGTGGTCGACGACCTCGCTGACGTCGGCGCCGGAGTCGGTCAGGCGCTTGCGCAGGTTCTCCAGGTCCTCGTCGGAGTCGACGCTGATCGACACGTGGTCGAACTGGATGCCCGAGGCGGGGATGCCGGAGTCCTTGCGGGCGGGCAGCTCGACGTCCTTCCACTCGAAGAACGCGATCGAGGCGCCGCGGCCGATGCTCAGGAAGTAGTGGCGGTGCGGGTAGTTCTCGTCGCGGTTGCCGGTCGTGCCGACCAGCGGCATGCCCAGCACGTCGCGGTAGAACCGCACCGTCTTGTCCATGTCGTCGGTGACCAGCGCGAGGTGGTTCAGGCCGGCGAAGTTGATGGCGGTCATCGTGTCCTCCTGCATGTGCGGCGGAGCGGGTGGGCCGGACCCCGGCGGCCGGACGGTCAATGGGGGCGGCTCGAGGGCAGCTCGGGAACGGCGACGACCGTCCCAGCGACGTCGATGATTGTATGCGAGTTCTGGTGGATGGCACAAGTACGTGCCGGCTGCCAGGTCTGCCTCGAACACTCAGCGTCGTTGATAGTCCCAGCTCAGCGGCATATCGAGCCGTGGTCGAGGACGTCAGAAGCGTGAGAGGAGATCATCGCTTGTATCCAATCAGGGGTTTGGTCACCCCGGATCCTCGTGGTGGGATGATGCCGGGAGCATCGGCTAGGGGAGGTCGGAGATGGCGAGGTCGGCCCGTGCGGTCGCGTACGAGGTGCTGCAGCGCGGCATCGCGAGTGGCGAGTACCCGCCCGGGAGCTGGCTGCGCGAGGAGGATGTCGCCGCCGCGGCGGGAGTGAGCCGCACACCCGTGCGCGAGGCGCTGCACCGGCTGCAGGCGGAGGGTCTCGTGCAGATCCTGCGCAACCGGGGGGCCGTCGTCGTCGGATGGACGGCCCGGGACCTCGACGACATCTACGACCTCCGAGTGCTGCTGGAGGGTTACGGCGTACGCCGGGCCGCCCAGGCCCGCGAGAACGTCGACTTCGACGGTCTGCGCGCCATGTGCACCGAGATGGAGCTGCTCCTGCCAGGGGCGGCCGAGCCGGAGCTGCAACGCATCGGCGGCCTGTGCATCGACTTCCACGTCACGCTCAACCAGGCCTCGCAGAACCGCCAGCTCATCGCGATCATCCCGACGCTGCTGGCCACCCCGTTCGTCCGCGAGGCGTTCCACCACCACACGCACCACGACCTCGAGCGTGCCTTCGCCTTCCACCGCGAGATCCTCGAGGCCCTGGAAGAGGGCGACGGTGAGTGGGCCGAGGGCGTCATGCGGGCCCACCTGCGGGCCGGGCGCCGGTCGCTGCGACAGATGGAGCAGGAGCAGCGCACGTCCGACGTGGGCGACCCGGGCCGCGCCAGCGCCTGACGCGGCGGCAGATCGTACACAACTCCTGTCGGGCTGCCTGCGCCCACGAACCGTCGTGCACGGCGGTTCGTACACATCTCGATGCACCCCTCCAGTGCCAAGGACTGCACACCCACCCACGGCGATCTCGCCGTCCAGCGTGCGGTAATCAGATCGCTCGACGTACGTTCGTGCTGCTCACAGGGGTGATTGCAGCAGCGATCGACCCCATGTTGCGCACTGGCGAACGATGGACTGCGGCGATTCCGACGACACCCTTGACGCATCCTGAGCAGCGCCGCTACCGTCCGGTCGTATACAAAGCCACGTGAGCAGTTGTGGCTCCGGACACAGCCGGAGCCCCGACCGCCCGGCGGGCGCTCGATCTCGGATGCACATCCTCCCGACATCGCCGCGCCTCCTCGATCGATAGACACCCCCGGGCCGGTGCCCGGGTGAGTACCGCTGCGCCCGAACCGGGGCAACCCGACCCGGCGCGTCCACGAAGGAGTGGGACATGACTGACGTGGCCGACCGGCCGACCACCATCCCGACCGGCACCGAGCTCGTGCAGCGCGCGGCGGACCTGGTACCCCTGCTGCGGGCCAACGCCGCGCAGGCCCACGCCGAGCGCCGGCTCCCCGCGGAGAACCTGCGAGCCCTCGAGACGTCGGGGATCCTCCGGGCCACCCGCGCCGTGGAGTACGGCGGATCCGAGATCGACAGCCACTCGAAGATCGCCATGTTCGGGGAGCTGGCCCGCGGGTGCGGCTCCACCGCGTGGGTGGCCACCCTCTACTCCGACGCCGACTTCATCGTGTCGCACCTCCCCGACGAGGTGCAGCGGGAGATCTTCAGCGACCCGGACGTCCACTGCACCGCCACGCTGGTGCCGACCGCCCGCGCCGAGCGCGACGGCACCGGGTTCCGCGTCAACGGCAAGTGGCCGTTCAACACGGGCTGCCTGGACGGCACCTGGGTCGCCGAGCCCGCCGTGGTCGAGCTCGAGGCGGGCAAGCCCGAGGTCTGCCTGTTCCTCATGCCCTACGCCGAGCTGACGATCCTGGACGACTGGCACGTCAGCGGGCTGCGCGGCACCGGCAGCAACAGCGTCGTCGGGGAGAACGTCTTCGTCCCCGAGGAGCGCATGCTGCGTCTCGAGGAGTTCAAGCTGGGCCACGGGCGCAGCGAGCAGAACAAGGACCGGCCGATCTTCCGGATCCCGGCGGTGCCGTACGTCCTCACCAGCGGCGGTGCCACGTTCCCCGGCCTGGCGAAGGCAGCGATGGAGCTGTTCCTGGAGCGCCTGCCCACCCGCGGCCCGATCGCCTACACCGGCTACGGGCAGCGCAGCGAGGCGCCGATCACGCATCACCACGTGGCGGAGGCGTCGATGAAGATCCGCTCCGGCGACCACCTGATGTCCGGTGCCGCCGACATCGTCAACCGGCACGCGCAGAGCGGCGAGCCCTACGAGGCCGGTGAGATCCCCGAGATCTGGGGCATGGTCTCCTACTCCACCCGGCTCTACGGCGAGGCGATCGAGACGCTGCGCCAGGCCAGCGGGGCCAGCGGCATCCACGAGAGCCAGCCGATCCAGCTCGTCTCACGCGACGCCCAGGCGCTCGCGACACACGCGGTGATGATGCCGACCACCGGCATCGAGATCTACGGGCGCTCGCTGTGCGGGCTCGCGCCGAACACCCCGATGCTGTGAGTGCCGACGCCCTCACCGTGTTCACCCGGTGGTACGACGCCCACGAGGCCGGGGACGTCCCCGCCCTGCGCGCGGTGTTCGCCGACGACGTCGAGGTGCACTCGCTGTTCCGCCCGGAGCCGGCCCGTTCGCCCGACGCCGCGGTGGCGCACTTCCTGCGCACCACCACGGAGACGTTCGCCGGCCTCGCCATGGATCTCGTGTCGACCCCGGCCGCCGCCGCGAACGGCGCGGTGCTCGCCGAGGTCGTGTTCACCGGCGCGTTCACCGGTGAGCTCACCTGGCGCGACCGCGTGCACCAGGGCGCGGGCCAGCGCTTCTCGCTGCCCGGCGTCGTGGTGATCCGCACCCGCGACGGCGCGGTCACCTCGGTGAAGACGCTGTACGACCGCGACGACTGGCTGCGCCAGATCGACGTTCCCACCTGTTGACCCGACACACACCGAAGGAGTCCACCATGACGTCCACCCTCCCGACCCGCGTCGACGTGACGCAGTTCGCCGGCAAGGACACGCTCATCCGGTTGATCCGGCAGGAGTACCAGAAGTCCTTCGACATGATGGTGGCCGCCAGCGAGGAGGAGTGGCACGCCCAGACCCCCTGCGACATGTGGGAGGTCCGGGACATGGCCGGGCACCTGCTCGACGCCGCCTACGGCTACCTCGGCTACTTCAAGCAGGGTGAACACGGCTTCCCGACCGAGGAGCCGCGCGGCATGCGGGCCTACGGCGAGGCACTGGGCGAGAGCGCGCGGGAGTACCGCAGCGTCTACCGCTGGGAGGTCCTCGGCCGCCTCGACGCGTGCGCCGAGCTGATGTTCTCCTACTTCGACCGGCTCACCGAGGAGGAGTGGGCGGGCCGGCTGGTGCCGCACAAGTGGGTCGGCCCGGTGCCGGCGTTCATGATGGCCGCGTTCCAGCTGATGGACTACTCCGTCCACAACTGGGACCTGCGCAAGGCGCTGGGCAAGGAGGCCTTCGTCGACTCCGAGGCCGCCGACACCCTGGTGCCGTTCATGTTCGGGCTCATGCAGATCTGCTTCGCCCCGGAGCTCGCCGAGGGCGTGGACCTCACCATCGACGTGCACATCAACACCTCCGGTGACGAGCACTGGACCGTGCAGGTCAAGGACGGCGGCCTCACCTTCGCCCCCGGCACCCCGGAGCGGGCCGACGCCACGTTCTCCTTCCCCTGCAACGAGTTCTGCCTGGACGTCTACCAGCGCCTGCAGGGCGGTTCCGCCACCGGCGACCAGGGCGCCATCGACACCTTCCGCAAGCTCTTCTTCACCATCTGACCCCATCCCCCAGCGGCCCTGTGCTCGGGCCCCGCCGCGTGCGGGGCCGGGCCGGGCCGCCGTGCCCGGACGAGGAGGACCTCCCGTGACGACCACGATCGACAGCCGGACTTCGACGGATGTGCCGAGCCGCGAGGAGCTCGTCGCGCGCGCGGCGGAGCTCGTCCCACTCCTGCGCCGCAACGCCGAGCGCTGCGAGCAGGAGGGGAAGCTGCCCGAGGAGAACGTCCGGGCACTCGAGGAAGCGGGCCTGCTCCGGCTCACCCTGCCCCGCCGCTACGGCGGCTACGAGGCCGACACCCGCACCAAGGTCGAGGTGTACAGCGAGCTCGGCACGGGCTGCTCGTCCACGGCGTGGGTGGCCGGGCTGTGGAGTGACGGCACGCTGTTCACCTCGCTGATGCCCGACCACGTGCAGGACGAGGTCTTCGCCGACCCGAACGTGCGGATCACGGTGTCGTTCCCCCTCGGCGGCACCGTCGCGATCTCCGACGGCGACGGTGGCTACCGGCTGTCCGGGCGCTGGCCGTTCAACACCGGCTGCGCGCACGCGACGTACGCGATCCGCAGCGCGGTGATCGACCCGGAGTCCGACGCACCCGGCTTCGGCATGTTCCTCACCCCGTACGAGGGCATGACGATCGTCGACGACTGGCAGGTCAGCGGCCTGTGCGGCACCGGGAGCAACACGGTGACGGGCGAGAACATCCCCGTGCCCGGCGACCGCATGATGCACTTCGGCGACGCCCAGCAGGGTCGGTTCCGCACCGAGCGCAACGCCGCGACCCCGCTCTACCGCACGCCGATCATCTCGACGATCCTCACGACCGGCTCGCTCGGCTTCCCCGGCGTCGCCCACGCGGCGCTCGACTTCTTCCTGGGGAAGATCGGGGCCGGCCGGCCGATCACCTACACGACCTACGGCGACCAGGGCCAGGCACCGATCCGCCACCACCAGGCCGCCGAGGCCGCGCTGCGGATCCGGGCCGCCGACGCCCTGACCTTCGAGGTGGCCGACATCGTCGACCGGCACGCCGCGGACGACACCCCGTACGCCGAAGGCGAGCACTCCCGGCTCTGGGGCCAGGTCGCCTACGCCACCGAGCTGTACTCCGAGGCCGTGGAGATCCTGCGCGCGGCGTCCGGTGCGTCCGCGATCCACAAGAGCTCGCCGATGCAACGGCTCGCGCGCGACGCGGCCGCCCTGAAGGTGCACGCGATCATGTCGCCCACCACCGGCCTGGAGTTCCACGGCCGTGCGCTGGCCGGCCTGGCCCCCAACTCACCCCTGCTCTGAGACGGAGTTCCCCATGCTCGCAACCGAGAAGAACCAGGCCTGGCTCCGCGACTACTACCGGGCCATCGACGCGATGGACACCGAGGCGTACATGGCGATGTTCGCCGAGGACGCCCGCATGGTCTTCGCCAACGCCGACCCGCTCGAGGGCCGCGACGCGATCCGGGAGGCGCTGACCGGGCTGCTCGGAAGCGTCGACGGCATCCGGCACGTGCTCCACACGGCCTGGCAGGTGGAGGACGACCTCGTCGCGTTCGAGTGCGACGTGATCTACACGCGCAAGGACGGCAAGGAGGTAACCGTGCGCGGAGGCTGCTTCTTCGTGTTCGGCGAGGACGGGCTGTGCCGCGAGCAGCGGATCACCGTCGATACCTCGCCCGTCTTCGCCTGAGGAGCCCGCCCGTGAACGACATCCTGACCTTCTCCGAGTTCCTCGCCCAGGGCGCGGCCCGCTGGCCCGACGAGCCGTGGTGCCGCACTCCCGACGGGGAGACGACCCGCGCGGAGATGCACGCTGACGCGCTGCGGTGCGTGGGCGGGCTGCAGGCCCTCGGGGTGTCACCCGGCGACCACGTGGTGATCGTCCTGCCCAACGGGCTCGACTTCATCCGCGCCTGGCTGGGCGTCGTGCTGGCAGGCGCGGTCAGCGTGGCCGTCAACCCGAAGGCGGCGCAGTCGGAGCTCGCCGCCGTGGTGGAGGAGACGGGGGCGAGGATCGTCATCGCCCCCGTGGGCACGCCCGTGCCGTCCACGGTGAGCCGCGTCGAGGTCGCCGGCCTGCTGCGGAGCCTGCCCGCCGAACCCGTACCCCGCACACCGGACGATCCCGCGTCCTACATCCAGAGCTCGGGCAGCACCGGCCGTCCGAAGTTCATCATCGAGACCCACGGCATGTACACGATGGCCGCCGAGGGCTACCCGTACTGGCTCGGTCTCACCGCGGACGACGTGCTGCTCACGACGCTGCCGCTGTCGCACCTCAACGCCCAGGCGTACTCGACGCTCGGGTCCTGGGGCTGCGGTGTCCGGCTCGTCCTGCTGCCGCACTTCTCGGCGAGCACGTTCTGGGAGACCGTGCGCGACACCGGCGCCACGGTGTTCAACGCGATCGGCGCCATGGTCGAGATCCTCATGGCCCGCGACCCGTCGCCGATCGAGCGCGAGCACAAGCTCCGCTACTGCTACTCCGCACCGGCCCCGCACCGGGAACGGCACGAGGAGATCGAGAAGCGGTTCGGCTTCCGGCTGGTGATCGGCTACGCGCTGTCCGAGTCGCCCTACGGGCTGATATCACCGGTGGACGAGCCGATCGCGTACGGCTCGATGGGCCGCCCGCGCCAGCACCCGCGACTGGGCCGGATCAACAGCTCCCGCGTCGTCGACCCGGCCACCGGCGACGACGTGGCGACCGGCGAGGTCGGCGAGCTGTGGCTACGCAACCCGGCCACCACGCCCGGGTACTTCGGGATGCCGGAGGAGTCGGCGGCCGTGCTGCGCGACGGCTGGCTCCGCACCGGCGACCTCGCCCGCCTCGACGAGGCCGGCAACCACTACTTCGCGGGCCGGGTCAAGGAGCTGATCCGCCGCCGCGGGGAGAACCTCTCCCCCGCCGACGTCGAGGTCGTCCTCGACGCCCACCCCGCGGTGTCGTCCAGCGCGGTGATCGGCGTGCCCTCGCCCCTCACCGAGGAGGACGTCAAGGCCTTCGTCATGGTGCGCCCCGGCGAGCAGGTCGGCGCGCAGGAGCTCCGGAGCTGGTGCGCGGAACGGCTGCCGCCGTACAAGCGGCCCCGCTACCTCGAGTTCGTCGAGTCCTGGCCGCTCACCGAGACACAGAAGATCTCGAAGAAGCAGCTCCCGACCGAGCGCACCGCCGCGGAGTCCGACCTGGAGGAACCGGCCCGCACCTGATCCGGCACGTCCCACCTGCACGTTCCGAGCAGTCCCGACGCAGAAGCGAGACGACCATGTCCATCCTCGACATTCCCACCCTGCACCAGCCGCCGAAGAAGGTCGCGCCGGGCACCTTCCTGATCCAGGACATCCAGCACGCCCTCGGGGCACCGCTGTCGGTGTACCTCAACTCGGCGGTGATCCAGGGTGCCGAGCCGGTCATCGTCGACACGGGCAGCGCGCGGAACCGCGACCAGTGGCTGCAGGACGTGTTCGGCCTGGTGGAGCCCGAGGACGTGCGCTGGGTCTTCCTGACCCACGACGACTCCGACCACACCGGCAACCTCAGCCAGGTGATGGACGCCTGCCCCAACGCCATGCTGGTCTGCAGCTGGACGCTCGTCGAGCGCTTCTCCAACGCCTACGAGTTCCCGCTGCGGCGGTGCCGCTGGCTCAACGACGGCGAGTCGCTCGACGCCGGCGACCGCACCCTCGTGGCGCTGCGGCCCCCGGTCTACGACTCCCCCGCCACCCGCGGCCTGCTCGACACCTCGACCGGCGTCTACTGGGCGGCCGACGCGTTCGCCTCACCGGTGCCCGGCGGGCCCGGTGTCACCCCGATCGACACCGTCGCGGACCTCGACCCCGAGGCCTGGTGGGGCGGCATGGTCATGTTCGGCATCCACGCGCTGTCACCGTGGCTGAGCATGGTCGACGCCACCCGCTACGCGGCGTGCGTCAAGAAGGTGCAGGCGCACGGCATGTCCACGATCATCTCCGGACACAGCCCGGTGATCGACGGGCCGCGCGTGGCACAGGCGTTCGAGATGATGGGCCGGCTCGCGGGCTCCGAGCCGCCGCCCTGCCCCGACCAGACCGTCCTCGACATGATGGTCGCCGCGATGGGCGGGGAGTGACTGCGGCGACCGCGGCGCTGACCGACACCTTCCGGGAGGTCATGGCGAGCGTCTGCACACCGGTGTCGGTGGTCACGGTCATGGTGGACGGCCGGCCGCACGGCACGACGGTCAGTGCCTTCGCCTCGCTGTCCCTACGGCCGCCGATGGTGCTCGTGTCGCTCGACGCGGGTTCCGACCTGCTCGCCATGGTCCGCGAGACCGAACGGTTCGGGGTCAACATCCTCGGCAGCGACCAGTCCCCGCTGGCGATGGGCTTCGCGAGGAAGGGCAGCACCAAGTTCGACGGCGTGCCGTGGACCGTCCGACACGGCCTGCCCCGCATCGGCCGTGCACCGGGCTGGCTGGCCTGCGATGTGCAGACGTTCGTCAACGGCGGCGACCACGTGGTCCTGCTCGGTTCCGTCGTCGACGCCGAGGTCGCCGACGGAATGCCACTGACCTACCACGCCCGCACCTTCGGGACCCACACCGCAGCACGGCATCCCGAACCGTGAGCCCCTGGCCTCTCTACACAGCCACACCCTGCGGTGTCGGCCGAACGGTGTCGACGGGATCTCGGCCACGAGCCGGCGGGAGCGACGCCGGGTCGCGCGGTGCACCCAGGCCCCACCGGGCCGACGACGCCCACGCGGCCTCCGCGATGCCCGCCATCTGCTCAACGGGAAGCCGGGGCACGTCACATGGCCTGTGCTGCGGGCGTGTCGAGTGGGTCGTCCAGGGGCGACGCAGGAGCGTCGACGCGACGTGCTGAGAGGTGGTTCCAACCGAGCGCTAGGACACCGGCTACAGGCATGGCGATAGGTCAGGAACGGCGTCGCTCCCTGCGCAGGAGGGAGCGCAGAGTCTCGGCGTTCGCGTAGCCGACCCGTCGCGCGATCTCGGCGGAGGTGAGGTCCGTGGTTGCTGAGAGGTGCCGAGCTCGTTCGATGCGAAGCCGTTGGACGAAGCCGAGCGGAGTGAGGTTGAGCGCCGCACGGACTCGTCGTTCGAGGGTGCGCCGGCTGGTGCCGAGCGACTGCGCGACGAAGGCGACGTTGAACGGTTCGTCCAGGCGGGCGCGCACGAAGCGTTCGAACTCGACGACGATCGGGTCCTCGTGCCGGAGATGTTCGTAGGCGACGAAGGCCGCCTGCGACGGGCGCTCGTCGATGATGAGGAGCTTGGCGACATGTTGGGCCAGGTCGGGGCTGATCGATCGCACGAGTGAGAGCGCGAGGTCGATGTGGGCGAAGGCGGCGCCGGCGGTGACGAGGTTCCCGTCGACCACGACCATGGTGTCGAGATCGAGGGCGACGGTCGGATAGCGCTTCAGGAACTCCGGCCCCAGGAACCAGCTGGTCGTCGCCCGCCGATGATGCATCCGTCCGGTCTCGGCGACGGCGAACACGCCGGTGCACGCCGCGGCGATCCGGGTGGTCGCGTCGTCGAGGCGCCCGAGTGAGGCGATGACCGAACGAGCATCTCGGCTCTGGAGGGCGTCGTGGGTCGCGGCGGCCGTGAGGGTTCCAAGCGCAGGGACGACGACCACGTCGAACTCTCCGGACTCCGACAGCGGGTGGTCCACCGACAGGGTCATCGATGCCGTCGTGGTCACTCGCCGCTTCGGTCCGAGGATGGCGAGTTCGATCGGGTCGATCCGCGGGTCGACATCGCCGCGGGCTCCGTCGGCCACCCGCACGATGTCGATGACCGACGCGACCGCCGAACCGAAGCAGCCGTCGATCGCGATCAGTCCGATACGCATGGCGCGAACAATAGCAATACTGCCGTATACGCCACTCCCCACCGGCCCTCGCTCGTCATACGCTGAACTCGCCCCACGAAGAACCCCGACTTCAAGGAGAACCCCTCATGTCCACACCCGCATCACTTCCGTATGCCTTCGTCGCCAAGATCGTCGCGGCCGATGGACAGCACGACGCGCTCGCCGATCTGCTCGCCGGCGCTGTCGCACTCGCCAACGAAGAAGTAGGAACGATTGTCTGGTTCGCGGCTAGGACCCACGCCGACACCTTCTGGATCTTCGATGCATTCCCCGACGAGGCCGCTCGCGACGCCCACGCCAACGGCGCCATCGTCGCAGCCCTGATGGCCAACCAGCACCTCCTCGGCGCAGCACCCGAGATCCTGGCGGCCGACGTCCTCGCGTCCAAGCTCCCGTAGTCCGCCAACGCACGAGACGATCGCGCCCCGCCGAGCCGTCGGACCCGACCGCCTCGACACCCGCT
>NZ_BJNG01000058.1 GCF_006539565.1 Pseudonocardia hydrocarbonoxydans | reverse complement strand
GGGTCATCGGCCGGACCCCGCTCATGTGCCCATCAACTGCGGAACGCGGGAGAGAGCACGGCAGGCATGGCCGGAAGCAGTCGGAGGCCACGACAGAGGCCACGGCCGGTCCTTCGAGCAGATGGGCTCAGCAGGCCGCGTGCAAGGCCAGCACGTCGTCCATCACCCGCTCTTCGTGGACGATCAGCCGTGACACCTCGAAGTCCGTAGCGAGCGCCGCATCCCACGGGGTCGTCGGGATCGCTCCACCGTCACGCGGCAGTTCGACCCCGGTCGAGGACGCGACCACGAGCGCTGCACGATAGTCCTTCGCGCTCATGAGAAACGGAGCACAGCCCAATGCAGCCGCGCGGGCTGCCATCGCCAGGCCCGCGGTGTCGAAGTCGCCGTGGTAGCGCAGGTCGGCGCCCGACGAGCGCAGACCGGCGATGCACTCCGACGGCGCCGTGGTCGGATTTCCATTCGTACACATCACCGCGGCAGGAAGGCGGCGCTGAGCCGCGGCCTCGACCAGGCGCGGGTTCTCGACGACCAGCACCCGGGTTCCCTCCGGCACGCGCAGCGGTTCGGCGCGCAACGCGACGGTCGACAGATGCAAGGGCAGGCCCGCGTCGCGCATGGCGCGCGAGGAGTGCGCGACGGCGCCCTCACCGAGCAGCGGCAGTCCCCAGGTCAGGACGGGTGCGGACACCAGGTCGAGAGGCATTCCGGCCCGCTCCCAAACCGCTCGCTCGGACTCGGGGCCGTCCCGAGCGATCAGAGCCCTCGTCACGAGGACGGCGATGCGCTCGGAGGAGTCCAGCGCATGCGCATTGCCGAGGAGCAGCGCTGCAAGCTCGGTGCGACTTCGGCCTGTCCCTGCGTGGCGGAGTACTCGCGCGGTATCCGTCACCAGCGTCTGGACTTCCTCGGGTGACTGGCGCGCGAACAGCCCGTCGGTCCAGGCCGAGTCGCCCCACCCGACCGCCCACGTCGCGTCCGGGAAGGCGGCCTCGACCGTGGTGTCGACGGCCGCGCGACGGAGCCGGGTGGCCTCCTGATGAGCGAGTCGTGCTTCCCGACGCCCCGACGGCCGATGGCCAAGGTCGGTCAGCGCACTGACGAGATCGGTCCGGGAGAGCCTCTCGACGGCGGCGGCGAGCTCGGCGAGCGGAACCGAGCGCCGGTCCGCGGGGATGGGCCCCTCGAGGAGGACCCCCAGGCGCCGGCGCCCCTCGGCGGGCAGACGGGGCAGGGCCAGCCGGCCACGCCACTCCAGGCCGTTGCGGTCGAGCGCAGCGCGGACGGCCTCCCACAGCGGCGTCAGCTCCGAGACGGCGAGGAAGTCGGTCACAGCAACATCATCGGCGGATCGTTTTCCTCGTCCTCGACGACCACGGTGGGGGCGAAGCGCGCCGCCGCCGGCTTTGGCCGGACGATCCCGGCGGAGTCGACGGCGACGAGCCCCATCGACCGGAGGAGCTCCACCGCCTCCTGCCGCAGGGCTGTGGGGTCGGCGACCGCGTCCTTGCGCCAGAACCGTCCGTAGCGCCCGACGAGGTGCCCGACCTCGTCATCGAGTGCCTTCGTGTCGGCGCCGCCTCCATGGTGGTCGCTGAGCGTGGCGAGGAGGAGCAGAGCGACGTGCGCGGTGGTTCCCGAGCGAGGGAAGACGATGTCACTGAGACCGCCGTCCACGTCGATCGCCGCGAGGCCCTCGGCGCGGGCCTCGATGCGGAGCCCGAACATCTCGTCCAGAAAGCGGACCTCCTCGCCGATCCGCCTGCGCAGCTCAGCCCAGTCCTCGACGCTCACGTCGTCGGCGTAGAGCACCGGGTCCTCCACCAGCCTGCGGCGCAACGCGGCACGCCCACCCGAGTCGGTGCTGCGCTCGATCAGGTCGGCTGCCGACTCGGCGCCGACGAGGGCAGGGGTATGCAGCATGAGCAAGCGATCGTTGCGGATCTCCAGCAGGGCGTCCGACCGGCCGTCGGACTCGTAGGCTGCGACGGATCGGTCCAGCTCGCGCACCACGCCACGCTCGATGAGCCAGCGCAAGGCGGTGACCAGCGTGCGCCGCTCCGCGGACCCTCCGTCGAGGGCGATCTCGGCGTCGGCGGCCGCGGAGCGGAACTGGAGGACGAGGTCGCGCAGGCTGATCCGGTCCGGGCCCGCTGCGGTGGCCGCGAGCACCAGAGTGAGCGCCACGTACTCCTGACCGGTGAACGGTCGGCCCGTCCGCGTGCGCAGCGGACGATCGTGCGGCAGGTGCCCGCTCTTTGTGAGCCGGGCAGTGTCGGCATCGACGAGGAGGCGATAGCCGAGCCGTTGGGTGAACCAGCGGTCGAGCACCTCGGCATGCCGGCGGATGAGCAGGAAGAGTGACGGGTCGGTCTCGGCCGGCCGCCACGGGTCGGCGAGCAACGCCCGAGCGGCGGCGATGCGCTCGGCGGGCCGGTGCGGATCGTCACGCATCGGCGGCCATCACGGCGATCCCGAGCTCGTGCAGGACCAGCGTGCCGGCGGGCGTGCTGACCGCTGTGGCCTCACCTGCTCGACGTTCGACCATGCACCGCATCCCGTCGGCCTCCGCCTCGCCTTTCTCCCCGGTCGGGCCCATCGCCGCGACGGCAGGACCGAGGAGCCGCTGCAGCGCGCGCAGTGCCGATGTCGACATTGCCGTGCGGTTCGCGAGGGTGCCGTCCGATGCGGCAGCGGCGAGGAGCTCGGCACGCGCGGCAGCGGTCGCCTCCTCTTCGGCGCGACGCCGGGCCAGGAGGTGCTCGCGCTGCACCGACCGGTCCGCGACCTGCCCGGAGCGCCCACGGTTGGTGGTGTCCCCTCGCTCCCTCAGGCTGACCGGGATGTCCGCGGTCGGCGCTGTCCACCACGAGGTCACCGACGGCACCGGATCATCCTCGTCTCCGGGCGCACCCCCGAGGTGTCGGCTGCCGAACAGGCCGAACGCGGCTCCGGCGAGCCGAGGGAGCTCTTGCGGCCGCTCCCGGGCCGCGGCGTCGAGCCACGAGGCCAGGCGGAGGTAGTCGGCGCGCCGCGACGACCCGGCCACGCCGGAGCGCGACAGCCGGGTGAGGTTTTGTGTCAGGGTCCGGACGGCGTTGACGGCGTCACGGCCGAGGGTCGCCACTCTGCTCGGGACGCCCGGACGCCCCCGGAACCAGTTGCCGAGGTTCTCCCAGTCGGCCAGGGCCCCGCCCTGCCCGGAGCGGACCTGCACGTCCGTGAGACCGGCCTCCGCCACCCGAGCGGCCAGGCCGTCACGTGCCCTCGCGACGACCACGGGGATCAGGGGCTCCAGCTCCGCGAGCAGCCTCCCGATCGGCCGGGCCTTACGCTCCAAAGACTCCAAACGCTCGCCGACGTACCCGACGAGTACCTCGGAGAAGAACGCGAACTCCGACTCGTCCAGATCGAAGCGGGCCTGCCACTGGTTGATCGCGGCGAAGAACTGGGTGATCTCGGCGGAGAAGGCGCGGTGGGGGTCGAACACCGCCCGCACCGCGTCAGCCAACGTGGTCGGCGAGGCCGCCCGCACGTCCAGCCGCAGCAGCGCCTCTAGAGCGGCGGCCAGGACGTCGAGCCGGCCAAGCGAGACGTCACGCACGTTGTCGACCTGGGCCAAAACGCTCTCGACGAGCTCGTGCACCTCCTGGCCGACGCGGGTGATGAGGTAGCGGTTGCGGCGCTTGTAGTAGTCGGCGACGGTGCTCACCGCCCCGACCGACGCCGACACCTCCAGGTTGCCCCAGTTCCGCAGGCTCTCCAGACGCACCGCCACCGTATCCACCGGCAGCTCGATGCCGGTCGCGGCGAGGCGTGCGGCCACGTCCTCAGGGGTGAGCTCAGCAAAGAAGGTCCCGGCGAAGATCCCGAGGATCAAGCGGTATTCGGGGCTCTCGGTGACGTAGGCGAAGACCTCGGTGCGGCTCATGCCCTCGCCAACTCCGTACGCTGCCGACCGTCCCAGTGATAGTGCAGCAGCGCGATGGTGCGCAGGTCCGCGTCTCGCAGGACCTCGGTGATGGCGAGCTCCGGAACGCTCGCATGGGTGCCGAAGAGCCGCTCGCTCGTCACGATGAAGTCCAGGTCCAGTCCCACGAGCAGGCTGAAGAGGCCCTCGTGGTTGTCCTCGGACACCTTGGCGAACGCGTCGTCCAGCATGATCAGCCGCGGCGCACCGATCTCGTACGGGTCGTGTGCGGTGGCCGACACGGACGCTGCCGCGGCCATGGGCAGGTAGGTGACGAGCTTCTTCTCCCCCTCCGATAGCCGGGAGCGCCTGCTGAGCAGCTCGTCCGGACGGCCCGGGCGACGCAGGTAGACCCGCAGCTCGTGCCAGCTGCGGTAGTCGAGAACTCGCCCGATGACATCCCGGTAGGACGCGTCGATGTCGGCGGCGCGGGCGTCCTCGACCAGTCCGGACACCGCCACGCGCACAGCGGCGTCCTCCCCGTCGCTGCGCGCGTCGGGATCCTTCGCCATCAGCCGCAGTGCCGTGGCGGTGTCCGGGTCGAGGTCCCCGCGGTGACGCCAGTCCAGTCGGACACCGATCCCCAGGCTCGTGGTCACTGCGCGAAGGATGGTGTTCATACCCCTGACCAGCTCATCAGCCTCGAAGAGGGCCCGGGCCACCTCCCGCGCCACCCGGCCGTGCAGAAGGTTGCGCAGCGCCTGATCCTGCTGGGCGGTGAGCAGGCCCTGAGACCGGCGGAGGTCGGCCGCGACCTGCTCGGTCGCGGCGAGCAGTACCCGCCGCCCGTAGGGACCGGAGACCTCGATGGCGACGGGCGCGCCGTCGCCGAACCGGCTGGTGCCTGCGTCCCAACCGGCCCCGAGCGAGTCCCGCACACCGCGGAGTGAGCGGTCCAGCGCGTCCTCGTCGACCGGCCGTTGCGGGTCGGGGACGGCGGCACGCACCGCTGCCACCAGCTGGGCGGCGCCTTCCACTGTGTCCGGCAGGTCGGGAAGGTCGTCGGCCTCGTCCGCGCGGGCTGCGGGGAAAAGTCCCGGCACCCGAGTGACCTCGAGCAGGGCTGCCCGCGCGTCTCTGCACCCCTGCTCGGAGCGCTCGACCTCCCCCTCGGCGGCCAGTGCCGTACTGCGAGCGGTCGCGGCGGCGCCGATGGCCTGGTTGTGCGCGGCGCGGCGGGCCTTGATCTCTTCGGCGAGACCGTCGCGCCGCGCCTTGGCGGCCTCGACCTGCGCCGCGACCCGCTCCGGCTCCTCGCCCAGTGAAGCCTCGGTGGCCGAGAGTGCGGTACGCGCCGCCGTGGCTCGGTCGCGGGCATCGACGGCGCGGTCCTGCGCGGCTTCGAGTCTCTCGGACTCGGCCTCCCACACATCAGCGGCCGATGCCCAGTCCTCTAGGGACCGCCGAGCCGTGTCGACCCGGTCAGGGAGCCGGCGCAGAACCGCGTCCGTCTCGACGAGCGCGCCCCGGATCTCGTCCAGAGCCTCCGCCTCCAGCCGCAGGCCCGCCTCCGCCGCACCGGTCTCGGCGGTGGCCCATGCGCGCTCGGCCGTGCGTTCGGCCTCGATCGCCAACGTGCGGACCCGCGCGGCACGCTCGCCGGCACGTACCGCATCCTGCACCGCGCCTGCGGCGACCGCGACGGTGTCATCGACCCGCCGCGAGTCGGGGATCTCGCCGCCCAGGCCGCGCAACACACGGCGCCACTCGACCAGAGCATCGTGCACCTGCTGGTGTGCGAGCCGTTCACCGTCTGCCACCGCCAGATCAGCCTCCAGCTCCACGATGCGTCGGAGCCGGGCGGCCGCGCGGGCTCCGGCCCCGATGAGCTCCGCGGCGGGTTTCCCGTGGCGCCCGCGCAGCGGGCCCGCGCCGAAGCGACCGTCCTGCGCCACCCACAGCGCAGCCGCGGAGGACGCCCCGAGCCCGATCCTGGTGAGCGCTGCCGCCACCGCCACCGGGTCCACACCGTCCAGCGGTGCCGCACCGAGGACCTCGGCGATGTTCGGCTCCACGGCCGGGCCGGGCCCGAGGAGCAGCTCCCCGTCCGCGGCGAGCACCTCGCCGTCGGCTCGGATCGTCGCGGTGAGCAGTCCGGCCGCCTCGCAGGCGGCCTCAAGAGCGGCCCGCGCTCCGTCGTCGAGACCGGGAAGGAAATCGACGACCGAGGCGAACAGGACGGCATCCGACGGCTCGGCACCCTGCCACGCCGCCCGGGGGAGTGGGAGATCCTGGGCTTCCCGCACCGCCACGAGCTCGCGGTCGAGCGCGGCGAGGTGCGCGGTCGCCCGTTCCAGGCGTAGCGACGCCGCCGCCAGGGCCGGCTCCAGCTCAGCCTCCGCGGCGACGACCGCCGCGGAGGCCGCGACGAGGCGCATTCGCGCCGACTCGCGCAGCTCCTCACCACCCGGATCCGCGGCCGCGGGGACGGTCAACCGGCTCGCGCTGCCGACGGGTTCAGCGGGCGGGACCGCTCGGACATGCTCGGTCAGCCGCTCCCACCATGCGGCGACCGCGGCTCTGTGGTCCGCGCCCGCCGCCTCGGCGGTGGCTCGGGCCTCCGCGGCCGCCGTACGGGCCTCGTCCGCCCTCTGATCGGCCGCATGCGCCTCGCGGCCCGCCCGGAATGCCGCCTCGCTCTGCTTCTCCGACTCTACGAGCAGCTCACGCACCCGGGTTACATCCGCCCGTCTCCGCCGCACCGCGTCCGCGACCGCAGCGGTCGCCACATGCGCAAGCGGGTCTGTGTCTGGTGCCGGGCCTTCGACGCCGCCGCGAAGGGCCCGAGGGCGAAGAACGGGAGCGTCGGGGAGCGGGGCGGCCACACCGGCGACCCGGCTGTGCCGGGCCGCTGCGGCGAGATCGTCGCTCACCAGTTTGAGGTCGCCGTCGACCCGGCCCCGCCGGGACCGCACGAGGTCAACGGCAGCGCGCACCCGGCGTGCTGCCTCGTTGCGAACTTCCTCGACCGTGTCCGCCTCCGACTCGAGGCTTCTCACCTGGTCACGACGGGCGAGGAGCGCGGCGAGCTGCTTGTACGCGTCGGAGTCGAGCAGACCGGCGAGGGTGGAGTCCGCGGTGGCGTGCTCTCGCTCCAGCTGCCCCACCTCGTCACGCAGCCGAGCCTCTGTCGCGTCCGCTACGTCACTGGCGGCGCGCAACCTACCGCGCTGCTGCAGCGCGGAACGCGCCGTCGTGACCGCCGAGGCGGCTCGCTCGGCTGCCACTCGCAGCACCCGACGGGCGTAATGACGATAGGTCTCGAGCATGCTGTTCAGCGCCCGGTCGGTCTGAGCGAGGGCGCGGACGTTGAGTCGATGGCTCTCCAGATCCTCGAGCGGCTGCGCAGCGTCAGCGACAGCCTCCTCCGGCACCGGCGGTAGTGCGTCCAGCAGCCTGCGGGGCAGATCGGCGTCGATCCGGTCGCCGACCCTCGGGTTGCGCACCTGATGCAGCAGGGCGAAGTAGCCCGACGGGTCTGCCCCGCCGAAGAATCGCCTGGCGACCTCGGCTCGGTACTCCCTGACCTGGTTCTGGGCGAATACAGCCTCGCTCCCCAGCTCGGCCCGCAACGCGTCGACGGCGAGCGGCACACGGCCGTTGGTCAGCGCGAAGTCGATCCGCGCACGTCGGGGCGTGGAGAACCACCACGTCGTCGCGCGGTCCGTGCTGCGGTTCGCACGGATCCCGCAGCCGACTGTGTGATGGCGCGTACCGCCAGCCGCCTCCGGATCGGGCCGGGCGAACTCGATCCACAAATAGCCGGTTCGTTGCGTCTCGTCGTTGTCGGCGAGCATCCAGGACTTGAGCACCCCGGTCTGCTCGCCCGCGGCGTCGATCCGCCGGGTGTCCGCCTCCAGCAGGAAGGGCAGCAGCATGTTCATCGCTGTCGACTTGCCCGACCCGTTCACCCCGCGCAGCAGCAGCCGGCCACCGGCGAAGTGCAGGGTCTCGTCCTCGTACTGATAGACGTTGAGGATCCCGGCACGTGAGGGACGCCAGCGAGCGTCGGCCACCACCGTCATCCAGACCTCCTGAGATCCTGCGCAGAGAGCGTGACAGACAGCACCGACAGTCACGCCCTTCTCGCTCACGCATCGCAGCAGTCGAAACCCCCACAGATCGCCGCCCGCGCCTGTCAGTTGTAGATTACGTAGACCGGAAACTTCAAGTGCGTGAGCGGGTGTCCGACGGTGTTGCCCTTTCATCCCGAGCCCGACCTCGTCGACGCCCGGTCCACGATCAGGCGCGCCGTGGACGCGGTCCTCGCGAAGCTCCGGGCCGGAGTCCTGCCTGACGACGCCGAGCTCGAGCACGTCGACATCAAGGAGGAAGCCGGCCGGCGTGGCAGTGGAGGGGCACTTCTGGCAGGTCAAGCACAAAACACCGCCGCAGCCGCGCAACTCGCAGACGAAGTTGCCTGCTTCGCCAACACACCAGGCGGCGGAGCATTGATCGTCGGCATCGAGAACAAGACCGGCGACCTGCTCGGAACCGCGCTGGACCGCGACTGGCTCCGACACGGCATCTACACCCGTGTCGACCTCGCCCCGGACGTCGAGGAACGCGAGGTCAGCGGAGTCCGCCTCCTCGTCCTGTATGTCGCATCAGCCCACGAGCCCATCGAGGACACCAGCGGTCGGATCCGCTGGCGGGTGGGAGTCAACTGTGTCGCGGTTGACCGCTCGGAGTGGTGGCTGCATCGCCAAAGCCAAGCCGGCCACGACAGCATGGCCGCCGTCACGAGTCGCACCGTCGTCGACGTGAGTGACGGCGCGATCGTGACGGCTCGCCGCTACCTTCGCGACGCCGGCTTCGAACACCATGCCAGCGAGACCGTCGCCGATCTCCTGCGACGACTGGGTGTCCTCCATCCCGACGGGCACCTGACCCAAGCAGGCGCTCTCCTGTTCTGCCCTGCGGACCGCACATACCTCTCGATGACCGCAATCGACGTAGAGGGCGGAGATGTGCTCCTTCGCCCCCCGGACCTCACGGGCTTGAGCGTGCTCGAGCAACTGTCAGCTGTGGAAGACCGCCTGAACTCACTCAATACGGAGGTCACCCTCCAGGGCGGCTTCGCGGAGCCGACCGTCCGCCGGCTGCCACCCCGGGCAGTCCGCGAGGCCGTTCTCAATGGCCTGGTGCACCGCGACTGGTTGTCGTCCGGCCCGGTGACGATCACGTGGATCGACGCTGACTCGGCCCTGCAGGTCACCAGCCCTGGCGGCTTCACTGGCGGCATCACGGCCGCGACCGTCCTCGCCCAACGCTACGCCCGCCACCCTGCACTCGCCGACCTCTTCAGAGCACTCAACCTGGTCGAGAAGCAAGGCATGGGCGTCGACCGCATGTACCGAGAGATGGTCGCGCTCGGCCACCGACCGCCCCTCATCGTCGAAGAAGACGGCCCACGGGTCAGGACACGGCTCGTCGGCGGTCGGCCTGTGGTCCCGGTCATGGCCCTCACCGGCCGCATCGAGCCTGCCGTCCGACGACGCGACGTCAGGGTCGCCCTCATCGTCGACCACCTTCTCCGCCAGCCGTTCGCTACCCCCGACCTCATCGCCGAACTCCTCCAGCGCGCGCCGCAGGAAGCAGCAGAAGCGCTCGAGACCGCGGCCACCGAATGCCGCGTCGGGTCTTCCCCACTTCTCACACGGTTCAAGGACGTCTGGATTCTGTCCTCAGCTGCGATTCGGGTCGTCGAGAGCGCAGCCCCGGCTCCCGACCGCCGGGCCCGAGGAATCCTGAACTATCGACGTCCAGACGACCCCGGCGCGGTCGTCCGCTTCTGGCTGGCCTCTCACTCCCGGATCACATCCGGCGACTACGCAACGCTCACCGGACTCACCCAGACAGGCTCGCTAAACCACCTCGACCGCCTCGTCATCGATGGAGTCCTCGTCCGAGGCGACGGCAAGGGAAGGAACGCGCATTTCCTGGCGGCGATGCCGTAGGGGCCAGAACCAAGATCGCCTCTGCCCTCCAGCGCCTAAAACCCCACCACCAAGGCGATCCGGACGCACCGGTCACGCCAGACCTGCCGGGCAAGCCCCCGCTGAGCTACGCACGCAGGAGGCCACGAAAATGCCGGGACAGGAACTGGCAGGTCGCTGACCTGCGAAAACGGAGCCGCCTTGGGGAGTCGAACCCCAGACCTACGCATTACGAGTGCGTCGCTCTAACCGACTGAGCTAAGGCGGCGATGTGCGGACGCCAGTGTACCGGCGGGTTCGGGACGCCCCGGAGCGGGTCAGCCGGTGTGGATCGCCGTCATCATCGCCTCGACGGCGATCTCCGGCTTGACGTTGAGGTCGAGCGCCTCGCGGCAGGCGAGCACGGCCTCCAGGCGGCGCAGCGCCGACTCCGCGCTCCACTCGGTGGCGGCGCGGCGGACGTCGGCCTCGCGGTCGGGGTTGGCCAGCGGGACGGCGGCGCCCGCGGAGGTGACGAGGACGTCGCGGAAGAACGAGGTGAGGTCGACGAGCGCGCGGTCGAGGGCGTCGCGCTGGTTGCGGGTGTTGCGGAGCTTCTGGCGTTTCTCCAGATCACGTTCCGCGGCCTTGGCCGACCGGGCGGCCCCCGCGACGCCCTTGCCGACGCCGCCCGCCCCCATCGCGATGCCCAGCTCCTCGCGCTCGGCGCCGTCGCGGGCCTCGCTCAGGGCGCCGGCCTCCGCCTTCGCCCCGCGGACGAGGTCGGCGGCGAAGGTGAAGGCGTCGCCGAGCGAACGGGTGCGCAGGGGCAGGGCGAGGACGGCCTCGCGCTGGGCGCGGGAGTTCTCGTCGCGGGCCAGGTGCCGGGCCCGGCCGACGTGCCCGCCCGACACCGACGCGGCCCACCGCGCCTGCTCGGCGTCGATGCCGTCGCGCCGGACCAGGACGGCGGCCACGGCGTCGGCCGACGGCGTGCGCAGCGGCACGACCCGGCAGCGCGAGCGGATCGTGACGCTGACGTCCTCGGGATGGTCCGACGGCGCGCACAGCAGGAACACCGTCTGTTCGGCGGGTTCCTCCACCGCCTTGAGCAGGGCGTTGGCCGCACTCTCGGTGAGGCGGTCGGCGTCGGTGATGATCAGGATCTGGTAGCGCCCCGTCGACGGCCGCCGGGCCGAGAGCGCGACGAGCCTGCGCATGGCCTCGACGCCGATGCTCAGCCCCTCCGGCACCACCTCGCGGACGTCGGCGTGGGTGCCGCCCAGCACGGTGTGGCAGGTCGCGCAGTGCCCGCACCCCTGCTCGGGGCACTGCAGTGCCGCCGCGAACGCCCGCGCCGCGATCGACCGCCCCGACCCGGGCGGCCCGGTGAACAGCCACGCGTGCGTCATCGACGACGGCTCGCGCGCGGCCCTCCCCAGCTCCTCGACGGCGTCGGGCTGGCCGACGACCTCGTCCCAGACCGTCACGGCGCGGCCAGCGAGGTGGGGGCGCCCGGCGCCGGCAGCATCGGGACGAGACCGGCCCAGACGCGGTCGGCGACCTCCTCGGCGCTGCCCTCCGCCTCGACGACGACGTAGTGGTGCGGTTCGGCGGCCGCCATCCGGGTGAGCAGTCGCTGCACCCGCAGGTGCTCCTCGCCGGGCAGCCCGGCGGGCGCGGCGGGGGCGGCGCGGTCGAGCAGGACCGACACGTCGGGGCGCAGCCGGCCGGTGGCCCACAGGACCAGGTTCTCGAGCTCGCGCGGATCGACCCCGGCGGCCGCGACGCCGTACTGCACCAGCCCGGCCAGGAAGCGGTCGACGACGACCACCGCACCCTGCGCGAGGGCCGGCCGGATGACCCGCTCCACGAGGTCGGCCCGCACCGCGGCGGCGGCCAGCGCCTGCGCCCGGACGCCGCCCAGCGCGGCCTCGCGCACGGCGGCCTCCCAGCGCTCGCGGTCGCGCCCGGAGTCGTCGAGCTCGACGACGGTGTGCCCGGCCGCCCGCAGCCGCGCCGCCAGCTGCGCCGCCTGCTCGGCCGTCTCCTCGGCGGGGGCACCCTCCACCGCGACGAGCACCCCGGAGCCGACCCGCGGCACTCCCCTGCGCAGCGCGGCCAGCAGGTCGGGCAGCATCGGCTCGGTGCGCCGGTCGTGCATCTGCCGGTAGGCCACCATGCCGATCGCCGCGGCGACCAGGCCACCGCCGAGCATGACGATCCGCGTGCCGTCGATGAGGAACGACCGCCCCCACAGCTCGACGGTCTGCGTGCTCACCAGCCCCACCACGAGCGGGACCAGCGCCATCGAGCCGAGCAGCGTCAGCCGGACGATCGACTGCACGAACGCGACGATCCGGCCGCGGATGTCGTCGGCGACCTCGGTGCCGATGATCGTGAGCCCGGTGAGGAACGCGATGCCGGCGAACCCGCCGACCAGCGCCACCGCCCCGATCGCGACGAACAGGTGCGGGGCCAGCGCCACCAGCACCAGCGCCACCCCGGCCGCGACGATCGCCGCCCCGAACAGCCGGTTGTGCGGGATCCGCCGCGCCATCCCGGGCGCCACGGCCATGCCCGACGCGAGACCGGCGAACACCGCGGCGAACAGGATGCCGTAGGCCGCGTTGCCGCCGCCGAGGCTCGCCGCGTAGAGCGTGGCCGAGCCGACGACCGTGCCGCCCGCCGCGAACGCCCCGACGATGCCGGCCACCAGCCCGCGGATCAGCGGCGTGGCGACGACGAACCGCGCCCCGTCGCGCAGCAGCGTGAGGACCCCCGGCGCCTGCTCGCGCCGCTGCGTGGCCCGCCCGGAGATCTCCGGGACGAAGAACCCCACGGTGATCGCCATGACCAGGTACGCGCACCCGGTGACGGCGAGCGCGACGTGCAGCGTGGCCGTCTCCCCGGCGTCGCCGCCGAGGGCGGACCCGATGCTCGACAGCCCCGTGAACAGCCCGGCCGCCAGCAGCACCGCCACCCCGTAGGTGACGACGAGCGCGAGCTGGTTGGCCGTCTCGACCTGGTCGGGGCGCTTGAGCAGGTTGGGGACGGCGGCGTCCTTGGCCGGGATCCAGAACATCGCGCACAGCTCGATGAGGAACACCGCGACGAACAGCCACACCAGCGACCCGACGATCGGGATGGAGACGAACAGGCCGAAGCGCAGCACGTCGCAGACGACCATGACGCGGCGCCGGTCGAACTTGTCGGCCAGCGCCCCCGCGAGCGGGCCGAGCAGCAGTGCGGGCAGCAGCTTCGTGGCGACCACGCCGCCGAGCGCGAAGCTCTGCGCCTGGTAGCCCGACGTGAGCTGGGTGGCCAGCGCCGACAGGGCGAGCAGGCTCAGCCACTCGCCGGTGGCCGACCCGGCGGTGACCAGCCACAGCCTGCGGAACGCGGGGATGGCGAGCACGCTGCGCACCCGGTGCGAGGTGGGCGCCGACGGCGTCGTCACGGCGGCTCACCTCCTCGGCGCTCGGGTGGAACGGGCCGATCGCCAGGGTAGCCGGGGCACCGACGCTCAGCCGTACAGGATCTCCAGCACCATCTGCAGCGCGATCAGCGTGAACACGGCGACGAAGAACAGCGTGAACAGCCGCGACCCCACCCGGCTGCGGGTGCGGCGCGACAGGCCCAGGATGCTCGGCTCCTCGACCACCCGGGGCCGGGCGGACCGCACGGGCGGGCGCAGCTCGCCGGGCACGACGGGTCGTCGCGCGGCCAGGTCGGTGACCGGCCGGACCGCCCGTCCGGTCGTCCCCGGGGAGGTGGTCGTCCCCGGGGAGGTGGTCGCGTCCGCGGTGGCGGCCGGGTCGGGGCGGACGACGGGGTCCGGGGAGGTGGTCGGGTCCCCGTCCCCGGGGTCGCGGGCGAGCCGGACTGCGGGCCGGTCCTCGGCCGGACCGGGCATCCGCTGCCACGGGGGCGCGAGGCCGTCGAGCAACGCGGTGCTGCTCGCCGACCGCGACGTCACCCGGCCCCTGATCGGCACGGCGGCGGTGCCCCCGGACGCGCCGCGCGGCCGCGGTACCGGTGCGTCGGCGGACTTCATGGTCGGCGATGGTAGGCCGCGGGCGCGGTGATCACCGGCGGTGCCACCCCCGACCACCCGCACGGGCGAAGGTCATCCCCCGTCGGCGGGTGGCGGGGCCCCCTCGCCCGTCCCCGGGTCGGCGCCCGCGCCCCCGTCGGGCGGCGCCTCCCCCTCGGGCGGTGGCACCTCCGCGGTGGGCGCCGCGGGCGGTGGCGGCACCTCGCCGCTGCTCACCGTCAGCACGATCGTCTCGCCGGGCAGGGCGGTGCCGCGCGGGCTCTGCCCGATCACGGTGCCGCGCGCCGCCGCGTTGTCCTGGGTGCGGGTGGTGACGGCCCAGCCCGCCGACTCCAGGGTGGCGCGGGCGTCGTTCTGCCCGTCGCCCACGACGTCGGGCACGCGCGACTCGGCGCCGCCCTCGAGGTACCGGTCGTCGACGGGGGGCAGCGGCGTCACCGGCTGGCCCTCGAACAGCGGCGACATCATCCCGTACCAGGTCTCCGCCGGGGTCTTGCCGCCGAAGATGTTGCCGCGCGCGCAGGCGAACGGCGAGCCCGCGCCGTCGCAGAGCGCGTCGGGGCGGTTGTCGTTGTCGTAGGTGATCACGGCGCCGGAGATCTCCGGGAAGTACCCGAGGAACGCGGCCGACTTGTTGGCCTGCGTGGTGCCGGTCTTGCCGGCCATCGGGCGGTCCCAGCCGACCTGCCGCGCCGCGTTCGCCGCGGTGCCGCCGGGGAGGTCGTCCTTGCTCATCGCCGTCATCATCGCGTTGGCCAGGCCCGGGTCGACGACCTGCTCGCACGGCGCCTCGGTGACCGGCACCGGGTTGCCCTCGGGGTCGGTGATCGACGCGATCGGGGTGGGCGGGCACCACATGCCGCCGCTGGCCAGTGTCGCGCCGACGTTCGACAGCTCCAGCACGCTGGTCGGGCTCACCCCGAGGGTGAACGAGGCCTGCCGCTGCGCCTTGGTGACCTCCGCGATCGAGCGGTCCGTCGGCTGGCCGGTGTTGGGGTCGACGAACCGCTCGGTCGCCAGCGACCGCAGGCCCAGCCGCACCGCCATGTCGACGACGTCGGGCACGCCGGTGAACTCCATCAGCTTGACGAACGCGGTGTTCGGCGACTGCGCCAGCGCATCGGTGATCGTCATCCGCTCCCCGTAGCTGCCGGAGTTCTGCACGGGCAGCGGGCGACCGCCGCCGTCGACGTAGATCGGGGAGGCGTAGCCGCTCGGCGGCACCGAGAGCTGGTAGTTGATCCCCAGGCCCTTCTCCAGAGCGGTGGCCGCGGTGAAGGTCTTGTAGACCGAGCCCGCGCCGAGCGGCACCGGGATGTAGGGCAGGCCGTAGCTGGTCTCCAGCGCGTCGGCGTCGAGGCCGTAGACGCGGCTGGACCCCATCGCGAGCACCTCGTGGCGCTCGGTGCCGGGACGCACGGTGGCCATCACGTTGGCGACGTTGGGCTGGTCGGCCGGGACCTCGGCGGTGAGCGAGGCCTGCATCCGCTCCAGCACGACGGGGTCGAGCGTCGTGCGGATCGTGTACCCGCCATGACGCAGCTGGTCGGTGGAGAACCCGGCCTCGGACAGGTACTCCTGCACGTACTGGCAGAAGAACCCGGCCGGGCCCGCGCCGATGCACCCGTTGGCCTGCGTGTTGAGCGGCGACGCGATCCCCAAGGGCTGGGCCAGCGCCTCGTCGGCCTGCGCCTGGTCGATCATCTGCTGCTCCAGCATCTGCTGGATCACCAGGTTGCGCCGGTCGAGCGCGGCCTGCGGGTTCTGCACCGGGTCGGTGGCCGTGGTGCTGCGCACCATGCCCGCGAGCAGCGCCGCCTGCGGCACCGTCAGCTCGGCCGGGGTGCTGCCGAAGTAGGTGCGCGCGGCGGAGGCGATGCCGGCGGCGCCGTTGCCGAACGGGACGATGTTGAGGTAGCGGGTGAGGATCTCGTCCTTGCTCAGCGACTGCTCGAGCTGCAGCGCGATCTGGGCTTCCTTGAGCTTGCGCGCCGGGGTCTGCTCGGTGGCCTTGAGCCGGTCGGTCTCGGTTTCCGCGTCGACGTAGAGCAGGTAGTTCTTGACGTACTGCTGCGTCAGCGTCGAGGCGCCCTGCTCGATGCTGCCCGACACCGAGTTGGTGACGACGGCGCGCACCGTGCCCTGCCAGTCGACGCCCTGGTGCTGGTAAAAGCGCCGGTCCTCGACGGCGACGATCGCGGCCTTCATCGCCGGGGAGATCTCGTCGGAGGTGACCGAGCGCCGGTTCTGGTCCGGCACGAACAGCTGGGCGATGGTGTTGCCCGCGTTGTCGGTGACGATCGTGGTCTGCGGCAGCGGCTGGTCGAGCACCTCGGTGGAGACGCTGCCGACGCTGTCGCTGGCGTCGTTGGCCACCAGGCCGAGCCCGATCGCGGCGGGGAACGCGGCGCCGGCGGTGATGATCCCCGCCAGCACGCACAGGCCGAGCAACAGGCCGACCGGCCGGATCAGATGGCGCGGGAAGCTCACGGAGGGCGAGGGTACGCCGCGCGGTGTCGGGACCCGGTCAGGTCGGGGGTCCTGAGTAGTTTTGCTCCCTCCCGCCGGGAACCGCCACGGCGCAGGATCCGTCTGTAGCGGGTCGAGTCGACCTTGCGGGACCTCGGGAGGGGCCATGACGGACCGGTGGAACTGGCGGAGCGCGGCGCGGTGCCGCACGGACGACGCCGACGAGCTGTTCGTCACCGGCGCGCAGCAGCGCGAGGCGCGGATGTTCTGCCGGTCCTGCCCGGTACGCACCGAGTGCCTCGCGCACGCGCTCGACGAGGGCGTCGAGTTCGGGGTGTGGGGCGGGATGACCGAGCGCGAGCGGCGCGCGCTGCTGCGCACCCGGCCCGAGGTCGAGTCCTGGCACGACCTGCTCACCGGCGCCCGCACCGCCTACTACGCCGCCGACCCCGACGCCACGCCGTACGAGGACACGGCCGCCGGGCTGGCCAGGGCGACCGAGCACGCCGTCGCCGAGCGCACCGCCCGGCAGCTGCACGAGTCGGCCTGACGCACGCCTGGTGCGACCCGGTCGCACGGATCTCCCGACTCGCGGGGAGGGGTCGCGCGAGTCGGGACCTCCGTGCGACCGAGTCGCGCCGCCCGTGCGGCCCTCCGTACGGCAGGGTCGCGCTACTGGGCCGTCCGCAGCGAGGTGGGGGCCGGGGGCGGGGTGGCCGCCGCGGCCAGCCGGGCGCCCACCTCGCGCAGCCCGTCGAGATCGGAGATCTCCGCGGCCACCACCGGCACCCGCGCCACCGCGACGCCGGGGTGGGCGTGGGCGAAGCGGGCGAGCAGGCGCTCCTCGCGCTCGGCGAGGTCGACCCGGTCGGCGTGCAGCCGCAGCACCGCGGTGGCCAGCGGGGCGCCGCGCAGGCCGTCGGCCACGTCCCGCGCCCGGGCCGCGGACAGGTCGGCCCGCGCCGGGTGTGTGCGGTTGAGCACGAGCCCGGCCAGCGGCATGGACTCCGCGGTGAGCCGCTCCACGAAGTAGGCGGCCTCGCGCAGCGCGTCCGGCTCCGGCGCGGCGACGACGACGAACGCCGTGCCCGGGGAGCGCAGCAGCGCGTAGGTGGCCTCCGCCCGCTCCCGGAACCCGCCGAACATCGTGTCGAAGGCCTGCACGAACGCCGAGGCGTCGGCCAGCAGCTGGCCGCCCAGGATCGTCGAGACCGCCTTCGCGAACAGCGAGAACCCGGCCCCCACGATCTTCATCAGGCCCCGGCCGCCGGCCCGGGCGGGCGCCGAGAGCAGCCGGATCATGCGGCCGTCGAGGAAGGTGGACATGCGCTGCGGGGCGTCGAGGAAGTCCAGCGCCGAGCGCGACGGCGGGGTGTCGACGACGATCAGGTCCCACTCGCCGGTGGCCGCGAGCTGCCCCAGCTTCTCCATCGCCATGTACTCCTGCGTCCCGGAGAACGAGGAGGAGATGGTCTGGTAGAAGGGGTTCGCGATGATCGTCTCGGCCCGGCCGGGCTCCGCGTGCGTCTCCACCATCTCGTCGAAGGTGCGGCGCATGTCCAGCATCATCGCGTGCAGGTCGCCGTCCGCATCGGCGACGAGGCCGGGCTCGTTGGTCAGCGCCTGCAGGCCCAGGGCCTGGGCCAGCCGCTTCGCCGGGTCGATGGTCAGCACGACGGTGCGGCGGCCGCGCTCGGCGGCGCGGATCGCCAGCGCCGCGGACGTGGTGGTCTTGCCGACCCCGCCGGAGCCGCAGCACACGATCACGCGGGTCGCCGGATCGTCGATCAGCGCGTCGACGTCCCAGTCCGGTGCGGTCCTCACACCGGCACCCCCGCTCCGACGCCCTGAGCCACCAGTTCCTCCGTGAGTTCGTAGAGCGAGCCGAGGTCGACGCCGTCGATCAGCGTCGGGAGCTCGAGCCGCGGCAGGTCCGTGCCCTCGTCGAGCCGGGCCAGCGCCAGCGACTCCGCGTGGATGCGGACGGCGTGGTCGACGGTCTCGGCCACCAGCCCGTCGATGACGTCCGGGGGCAGGTCGAGGCCGGCCGACGCCAGACCGGCGCGGATCCGCTCGGCGTCGACGCGGCCGTTCGCGGCGGCGGTGACCGAACGGTCGGGCAGCCACTGCGGGCGCACCTGGTTGACGACCACCGCGCCCGGCCGCAGGTCGGCCTCGCGCAGCTGCTCGACCGCCTCCAGCGTCTCGGTGACGGGCAGGTCCTCCAGCAGCGTCACCAGGTGCACGGCGGTGAGCGGGGAGTGCAGCAGCCGCACGACGCCCTCGGCCTGGGTGTGGATGGGGCCGACCTTGGCCAGGTCGGCCATCGCCTTGGTGACGTCGAGGAAGCTGACGACGCGGCCGGTGGGCGGCGCGTCGAGCACGACGGCGTCGTAGACGGGCGTGCCGTCCTTGTGCCGCCGCGTGACGCACTCCTTGACCTTGCCGGTGAGCAGCACGTCGCGCAGACCCGGGGCGAGGGTGGTGGCGAACTCGATCGCGCCCATCTTCCGCAGCGTCCGCCCGGCCATGCCGAGGCGGTAGAACAGCTCGAAGTACTCCAGCAGCGCGGCCTCGGGGTCGATCGCCAGCGCGCGCACCTCGCCGCCGCCGGGCGCCACCGCGATGCGGCGCTCCTCGTAGGGCAGCGGGGCGGTGTCGAACAGCTGCGCGATGCCCTGCCGGCCCTCGACCTCCACCAGCAGCGTCCGCTTCCCGCCGGTCGCCAGTGCCAGTGCCAGTGCCGCGGCCACCGTGGTCTTGCCGGTGCCGCCCTTGCCGGTGACCACGTGCAGCCGCGCCTGCGCCAGCTGGTCGGGCCAGCCCGTCGTCGTCATGACGTCCACGTTACGAGCCCGCGCGCCGCCCGGTCGCCCGATCGGGGTGAGGCGCTGGCTACAGTCCATGTCCATGAGCTCCCCCGCGCACACCAGGTGGGAATACCTCACCGCTCCCGTCCTGATCCACAACACGCAGGCGATCCTCAACAACTTCGGCCGCGACGGCTGGGAGCTGGTGACGGTCACCTCCGGGGCCAACGGCGAGCAGCTGGTCGCGTGGTTCAAGCGCCCGGCCCAGTCGTGACGGCCTCCGCCACCCTCCGCGAGCTCGGGATCACGCTGCCGACCGTGGCCGCGCCCGCCGGGGCCTACATCCCCGCGCGACGCACCGGCAACCTCGTGTTCACCGCGGGCCAGGTGCCCTTCGTCGACGGCGCGCTCCCGGCCACCGGCAAGGTCGGCGCCGAGGTCGACGTCGACACCGCCCGCGACCTGGCCCGCACCTGCGCGCTCAACGCGCTCGCCGCCGTCGACGCGCTGGTGGGGATCGACGCGGTCGTCGGCGTGGTGAAGGTGGTCGGCTTCGTCGCCTCGGCGCCCGACTTCACCGGCCAGCCCGCCGTGATCAACGGCGCGTCGGAGCTGCTCGGCCAGGTCTTCGGCGACGCGGGCGCGCACGCGCGCTCGGCCGTCGGGGTCGCGGTGCTGCCGCTGGACGCCCCGGTCGAGGTGGAGATCGTCGTCGAGGTGGCGGGATGACCGACGCCGAGCGGTCCACGCACGACCTGCTCGTCGCGCTCGCCGGGCGCCTGCCCGACGACGTGCTGTGGCGGCTGCGCGACTGGCTCGCCGCAGGCGCCCACCAGCCG
>NZ_BJNG01000057.1 GCF_006539565.1 Pseudonocardia hydrocarbonoxydans | reverse complement strand
CGTGCCGCTCTACGACGCCGCGGTGCGGGCGCTTCGGGCCTACGCCGACGCGATCCACGAGCGCAACGCCGCCGTGCGCCGGCTGATCACCCTGCCGCGCGCCGAGCGGCACCGCGGCGTGCGCGTCTACCGGGCCGACACGCCCTCGGTCGGCGAGGTGCTCGTCGACGGGCACACCTACCGGTTGCAGGACGGCACGGAGCACGTCAAGCGCGTCTTCGGCGCCGCCCACGTGAGCGTGACCAACTTCAGGCCGGTCGACACCAGGCACTACCGCGTCGACGACCGCGACCCGGGCGTCGTCGCCGAGGGCCGCGCCGTCCTCGCCGAGCGCGGCTGACCGTCGCCACACCGGGCCGGCCCTGATGGTTGGCCCGGTGTGGTGCTTCATCATCCACAACCGAAGATCGGACAACTGAACATGATCACGAACCGACAGGCGCGACGGGCCATGGCCCGCTTCGCGCCGCGCGCCCCTCGCGGGCCGTTTGGTCCCGCCGTCACCACCCGCGGCGGCCTGGTGAGCCTGCGCGTGCCGCGCCTCGACGGCCCCCCTGTGGCTCTCGACCTCCCGCCCGACGTCGCGGACGCCCTCGCCGACGAGCTGCGGCAGGCGGCCGCTCAGGCCCGGGGCGGTGACGCCGCATGAACATCGGCGAGCTGGTCGCGATCCTCCGAGTCGACGACTCCGAGTTGGAGGCCGGGGTAGACCGCGGCGAGGAGCGGATGCGCCGCATGGGCGGTGTCGCCGCCGCCGCCGGGGCGGCCGCCGGTGCCGCGCTCGGCGCCGGGCTGTCCTCGGCGATGGCCGGCGCGATCGAGATGGACACCGCGAACGCCCGGTTGCAGGCGCAGCTCGGGTTGACGACCGAGCAGGCCGAGCAGGCGGGCACCCTCGCCGGGGAGCTGTGGGCAGGCGGGTTCGCCAGCAACGTCGAAGTGGCGAACGAGGCTATCCGCGGCGTCGCGCAGAACATGGGCGTGGCCGTCGACTCCGTCGACATGCAGCCCCTCGCCGAGCAGGCCCTCACCCTCTCCGACGTGTTCGGGGTCGAGGTGGCCGAGTCGACCCGGGCCGCCGGGCAGGCCATGCGGAACCTCGGCATGGACGGCTCGACCGCCATGGACCTCATCGCGGTGGTCACCCGCACCGGTGGGGACCGCGCCGACGACCTCGCCGACTCCCTCACCGAGTTTTCCCCGATGTTTCAGAAGCTCGGCCTGTCCGGGGAACAGAACTTCGGGATCATCAACCAGCTCCTCGCCGCGGGGGCGAAGAACACCGACGTGGCCGCGGGCGCCATCGAGGAGTTCTCCATCCGGGCCACCGACGGCAGCGCCACCGCCGCAGCCTCGTTCGAGGCCCTCGGGTTCAACGCCGAGCAGATGACCGCCATTTTCGCCCGCGGCGGCCCCGAGGCCGCCGCCGCGTTCGACGACGTCGTCGACAAGCTCCGCACCACCGAGGGGCAGGCCAACGCCTCCGAGATCGCGTTCGGCCTGTTCGGCACCAAGGCCGAGGAGTTGCAGGGGTCGCTGTACGCGCTCGACCCGTCCGAGGCCGTCGCGTCCATGGGCGATTTCGCTGGCACCCTCGACGAAGCGGGCGACGTCATGGCCGAGACCGCCGAGAAGAAGCTACAGCGGGTGTCGGCCGGGTTCACGAACTTCACGAACGGGCTGATCGAAACCGAGGGCCCCCTCGGCATGGTCGCCGCCGCCGTCGCCGGGTTCGGCCCGGCCGCCCTGTCCATGATCGCCAGCCTGGGCATGATCGGGATGGCGTTCGGGCCGCTCCTCCTGCGGGCCGCCGTGTTCACCGGTCAGATGTTGATGACCGCCGGGTCGACCGTCCTGTCGTGGGCGATGATGGCGGCGTCGAGCATCGCCTCGGCCGCCGTCATGGCCGCGTCGTGGCTGATCGCCATTGCCCCGATCGCCCTGGTCATCGCCGCCGTCGTCGGCCTGGCGTTCCTGATCTACTCCAACTGGGAGCAGATCAGCGCATGGACCTCGGCGGCGTGGGGCTCGATCTGCGCGTTCGTCGCCGACGCCTGGAATCAGATCGTCGGGTTCGTGCAGGGCGGCGTCGAGAACGCCAAGGCCAAGATCGCCTGGTTTGCGTCGTTGCCGCTGCTGTTCGGGCAATGGTTCGCCGGGGCGGTGTCCGCCGCCGGCGCCAAGATCAACGAGCTGCTCGGTTGGCTCGGCTCCCTCCCCGGGCGCGCCCTCGGCATCCTCGGCGGCCTCGGATCGCTGCTCTACAACTCCGGCTCGGCGCTCATCTCCGGGTTCTGGAACGGCCTCACCGCCCGGTGGAACCAGCTCATGGCGTGGGTCCGCGGCGCCATGGCGAACCTGCGCGCCCTGTGGCCGTTCTCCCCCGCCAAGGAAGGCCCGTTCTCCGGGTCCGGCTACGTCACGTACTCCGGTAAGGCGCTGACCGGCGACTTCGCCGCGAGCCTGCGCAAGGGGATGCCCGGCGTCGTCGACGCCGCCCGCGGCGTCATGGGCGGCGCGCACGCCGCCCTCACCGCCGACATGGACGCCACCGCGACCGGGCTGCCCGGTAACGGGTGGCTCTCCCGCGCCACCCCCGGCAACACCTCGACCCGCCACGGCGACCGCGTCATCCAGGTCACCGTCAACAACCCGGTCGCCGAACGCGCGTCCGACACCCTCGGCCGCCGCGCCCGCACCCTCGCCGCGCTCGGCCCGTTCGGAGGGGCGACCCGGTGAGCGCCTGACGACGAACGGCCCCGCCGTGTGGGTGTGTCCACGCGGCGGGGCCGTTCGAGTCGATCAGGCCGTTGGGGGACGGCCTTGCCCTGATATTCGCACGAGAAGCTGATCGCGTTACAGCCGGGTCTACGGGTCTACACCGCAGGTCACAGCCCGGTTCGGGGTCTAGCGGTCCCTCTACCTTCGGGGCCGTGACGGTCTACGGGTCTACGGCCCGTCGATCACCAGCCGGGCGGCGTGCCCGGCGACGGCGGCCCGGAGCTGGTCGGCCTCGACGCCCATCAGGTTCCGGCGCTGCCCGTCCGGACCGACCCGGTTGAGCTGCCGCGTTTCCACACCGACCGCGCGCAGGTTGCGGGCCAGTACGTCGGCTGTCCAGCCGCCGTACACGGCCGGGCGTAGCTCGGCGAGCAGCCGGCACGCCTCCTCCGACCACACCCACCGCCGCTCGCTGGTGGCGAACACGGCCGTGAGGTCGTCGAGCAAGTTGAACGTCACCACCGGCTCGGGTTCCTCGCCCGCGGCGCGCCCGGTGAGCAGGCCGGCCGCCGCGCGGGCGGCGTGCGCCCGGGCGATGACGGCGTCGGAGTCGGCCGCGTCGAGGTAGTAGGTGCGGGCCACGACCGGCGCGTCGGTGGCGCCGACGAGGTAGCCGATGCCGCGATCGGAGCGCGTGAACATCGTGGCCCGCACCCCGTTCTTGTAGGAGCTGGTGCCAAGCACCATGTCGTTCTCCACCTGGCCCATGACCCGCAGGCAGAACCGGGTGCCCACGTTGGCGCTGACCCCGGTCGGGAGGCTGTCCTTGTCGGGTCGCTGCGTGGCGACGACGAGCATCACGCCGAGCGCCCGGCCGCGCTTGATGATGCGCGTTGCGAGGTCGCCGGCCTCTGCGCCGTGCTCGGGGTGGGCAAACAGCTCTTGCGCCTCGTCGACGACGAACACAATGGGGTGCAGCCCGAGGTTTCGCCGGTTCGCCAGCTCGCGCGTCACCTTCGAGTCGGGCACCAGATCACGCGCGGTCTCACGGAGGCGCTTCAACCTCTGCGCACGCCGTCCCAGCTCGGCCAGAAGCCACCGCAGCCCGTCGAGGGCGGCGCCGATGGTGTCGTCGTCGACGCCGGAGCCGTAGGCGTGCGCGATCCGCTCGAACGCTTCCAGGTCGCCGCTGCCCTTCAACTCGTGCACGTGCAGTTCGACCGTTGGGTCGAGGGCGCAGCCAAGTAGGACGCACCGCAGCGCCGCCGTCTTGCCCGCCCCGGGTAGCGACCCGATCAGCATGTTCGACTCGATCAGCGGGACGCCGACGGGGCGGCCGCGCTGGTCGGTGCCGAACGGCAGCTCGCCGAACACGTCGGCGGCGCCGGCCTTGCGCAGCGGCCACGGCTTCGGTCGCGCCTTGCTCATCTCGACCTTCAACACGGTCAGCTCCAACCGTGCGCCGTGCACCTCCGGGTCGGCGTCAGGCCACACGCACCCCACCGGGCGGCGCAGGCCGGACGCGAGTGGGGCGCGACGGTCCATCACCTGTTCCGGGGTGGCCCCGACCGGGAGATCGATCGACACCACCCACCCGGTCCCGGTGTCCCGCACGGGGGACGCGAACCCGATCCGGGCGCCCTTCGCCGACAGCGCCGCCACCCCGAGGGACCGCAGGGCCGTCTCGATCTGCTCGGCTGTGGGACGGCTGTACTCGGCGGGCAGGTCCACAGCCCGGGTCACGATCGGGGTGTCCCGTCGTCGCCCGTGCACGCCCAGCCCGGCCACAACCGCGGCCAGCAGTGCCCACGTGACGGGTTGGGGGAGCCACACCCATGCCGCCCACCCGGCCAGCATCAGCGCGACCGTCAGGGCGGCGGTCACAGCCGATCGGACCTTGATCCGGGCGGTGTGCAGGGCGGCGAGCTTGGCGTAGTCGGCGACGTCGTCGCGGACTACTGCGGACCTCAGCAGCGGCCGCTCCTCGGCGTCGCTGACAACGTCGAGCACCCAGCGGGCGAGACGCCACATGCCGACGGGGGAGCGCCACAGCAGCCGCCACAGGTACAGGGGGGCGCGCACGCCGTGGAACCGGGCCAGGAACCATCCGTGGCCGAGCAGGTCCACCAGCAGCGCCCGGCGTGCCGCCCCGGTGGCGAGCACGTCCGGGACGACCGGTTGCCGGCGGGCGACGCGGCGGCGCTCGATGGCGTCGGCGAGACGACGCGGGACTGCGGGCGGGTCGACATCGACCCGCGCCGCATCCCGGCCCGGGTGGCCCTCGCCCGGGGGTGGGACAAGCGCGGGCTCTGCGACGGTCTGAGCGGGCACAGAGACGGCCTGTGCCTTGCCGAGGTCGACGGTCATGCCGCGACCCCCGCCTCGGTCGGGGCGTCCCGGTGCGCGGCGATGAGCGCCCGCGCCCGATGCTCGGGGATGCCGAGTTCACGCGCGAGACGCCGCCGGCCCGCGCCCTCGGCGATCAGCTCGGCCGCACGGTCGACCGGTCCCGCGGGCGCCGGTGGCGCGTCGGTCCACCAGTCGATCCGGTCGTCGACCTCGAGCACGGCGCCGACCTCGTCGACCCGCAGCTCGTCGTCGACGTCGGCGGCCTGGTCGCGGCGCACCAGCAGGACGAGCAGGTGCACCGTCGCGCCGGCCACGGCGGGCGGGATGGTGCCGACGAGCACGGCGACCCACCACGGCGGGGCGATCGTGTGGGCGTGCATCCCGAGCTGCGCAGCGTTCCCGCCGACGGTCACGGCGAGCAGGCACCACGTCATGCGCCCGGCGAACCTGGCGACCTCGGGGGCGGTGCGGACACCCAGCCACACCGCGCAGGAGACGGCGGCCCCGGCGTCGACAGCGAGCGGCAGCAGCCACGCGAGGTGGCTGGGGATGGCGACGGCGAGCGCGAGACCGCGCAGCGCGTCGAACGACAGGACCGCGGCGGCGGCCAGGACCACGGCGAGCCCGGCCGCGGTGACGTAGCGGGCGCTCACCGGGCACCGCCGGCCGCGTGTGTCCGGTCGTGCTGTGCGCGTCCGTCCGCGAGCACCAAGGCGGCGCAGAGGGGACACACCCGCACGCGCAGCAGCCCGGCGACGGTCAGCAAGGCGCGGACCCGTTGGCGGGTCGCGATAGGTTCGTTCATGGGTCGGACCTCCATCCGATCAAGGCCCCGGCCGGTGCTTCGATCACCGCGGTTCCGGGGCCGCCCCGTCTCACAGACGTCTCACGGCCTGCTTGGACGGACGGGGTAGGTGGAGGGTCTGACCTGCACTTTCTTGGTGCTACTGGACCGCATTGGACCGTATGGACTAGGTCCGTTCAGCTACGGATCAGAAGGTTAGGGGTTCGAATCCCTTCGGGCGCACCACCGTCACACCAGCCCCGACCAGCACGAACGGTCAGGTCTAGATCATTTCTCGGGTCGGCTAGTTGATCTCGGTCCACGGTCCGGTCCACGAACGCTGCTAGCTTCCGATCGTGGCCACCCGATCCGACGCCCCGGTGTCGCGCCAGCGCGGGAGCATTCGGCGTCGAGCGCGCTGTTACGAGGTCCGGGTCTCGGCCGGCGAGGACCCCTCGACCGGCGAGCGAATCGTGCTCGTCGACAGCGTCGAGATCGAGGGCCAGGGCGACCGTGCCGAGCGCGCCGCCTACCGGGAGGCGGAGAAGCTCCGGACGAAGCTGCTCGCCGACGCCGACGCGTTGAAGGTCGCGCGTACGAAGGCGACGGTCGGTGCGCTGTTGGAGCGCTGGATGGCGCAGCACGAGGTCGATGCAACGACGCGCATGACCTACGAGTCGCAGATCCGGATGTACATCGTTCCGGCGATCGGTGACGTCCCGCTGGTCCTGTTCGTGCGCGACGCATCGCAACGCCTGGAGACGCTCTACAGCCGGCTCAGGAAATGCCGGGGGCTGTGCAACGGCAAGCCGTTCATCGAGTCCCACGCTGAGAAGGCGCCGCACGACTGCGCGGCCGCCGGCTGCAGGGTGCACATTTGCAAGCCCTACGCCGCGTCGAGCGTGCGCTCGATCCACGCCATCCTGTCCGGCGCATGTAGCGCCGCCGTGCGATGGGGCTGGATCAGCTTCAACCCCATGCCGTCGGTCCGCCCGCCGGCCAAGCCACGCCCGCAGCCGCGCCCGCCGACGAGCGAGCAGATGGCCCGGATCGTGGAGGCCGCCTGGACCTCGTCGGCGGAGTGGGGCCTCTACGTCTGGCTTTCCGCTGTGCTCGGTGCACGTCGGGGTGAGGTGGTCGCACTGCAGTGGGAAGACGTCGACCTGGCCGCCGGGGTCGTGCGGCTGGACGAGAACTACGTCCGGACGAATGACGGCATGGTCCTTAAAGACACGAAATCGCACCAGATGCGGCGGGTGTCGATCGACGTGCCGACCGTCGAGCTGCTCCGCCAGCACCGGGAGGACTGCGCGGGCCGGCTCGCACTGCTCGGCGTTTCCCTGACGGACCGCACGTGGGTGTTCTCGGCGAAGCCGGACCTGAGCAGCCCGCGGGATCCGGCGTCGCTCACGCGTCGCTATGGGCGCCTGGTAGCCAAGCTCGGAATCGACACCATGCTCAAGGAGCTACGGCACTACTCCGCGACGGAGCTGCTCACCGCGGGCGTGGACCTCCGTACTGTGGCGGGCCGGCTCGGACACGGCGACGGCACCACGACGCTGCGCCACTACGCCGCCTGGGTCGGCTCGGCCGACACCGCGGCCGCCGGCGTCATCGGGGGCCGGATGCCCGTCCTTCGGCCGGTCGACCGCTCGTAGGCCCGGCGCCCCGGCACAATCCGCGCGTACCCTGACGCACAATCGCTTCCCGGTCGAGCCGAAGGTGGGGACAGCGCCGAACATGGCCGAACTCGCGACCAGCTCCAGTGAAGCGCTCACAGAGGCTACGGCCCGTCGGGCGTTGGCGCGTGCTTGTCAACAGGTCGGGCTCCCGCACGGCGACGCCGAGCTGATCCGCATCGGCTCCAACGCGGTGTTCAGGGTGGACGCGGCGACCATCGCGCGGGTAGCGCCATCGCTGGCCCACCGCGACAACGCGCAGAAGCAGATCGACGTCGCCCGCTGGTTGCGGAACATCGACTACCCTGCGACCCGCGCGCTCGAAGTCGAGCAGCCCGTCGACGCCGACGGCCGGGTCGTGACGTTCTGGGAGTCGATCGCCCCGGAGACCCGCTACGCCCCGATCCGCGACGTCGCCAGGCTGACGCGTCGGCTCCACGACCTTGATGTGCCGCCGACCCTGGCGCTCCCGCCACTCCAGCCGTTCGGAACGTCGGGCGAGCCGTTCCCGGACTTTGCGGCGATTCCTAAGGCCGATGCACAGTTCCTCCGTGTGCGGCTCGAATGGGCGCGCTCGCGGTTCCCGTTACTCCCGTTCGCGCTCCCCGCTGGTGTCGTGCACGGCGACGCCAACGTTGGCAACGTCTTGATCGACGATGGCGGCTGTGCGGTCTTGATCGACCTCGATAGTTTTTCAACGGGCCCGCGCGAATGGGATCTAGTTCAAACTGCACTATTCTATGATCGGCTCGGCTGGCACACTAGCGGCGAGTACACCGAGTTTGTCGACGTGTATGGGTATGATCTGATGTCCTGGTCCGCATACGGCGAACTGGCTGACATGCGCGAGATTGCGATGACTGCGTGGTTATGCAGGAAAGCAGATGATTCAGCAGGGGCTGCGGCTGAGGGCCGGAAAAGAATTGAAGCCATTCGGACAGGCTCGAGCAGGCGAGACTGGGGTGCGTACTAGGCTCATCGGCAGTAGTCGACACGAGGTCTGCCACACGGCGTCTGAGCCTACGCGAAATAGCTAATCTTCCCGGCCAGAAAGGGAAACGGTGACGTTTCGGAGCGAGATCCGCGATAGTGATATTCAGACCCTTGAGGATAAGGTTACTGGCGACAAGTATGGGAAGTACCTTAAGAGGATTATTCTGAAACGCGTTCGCGGGTTTACAGACAGGGTCGTGAGTCTAGATTTTCCGGTGACGGCAGTCGTCGGCCCGAACGGCGGAGGCAAGACCACAATTCTCGGCGCTGCGAGTCTGGCCTATCTAGAGATTCCCCCAGGTCGCTTTTTCGCGAAGAGTGGCCGCTATGACGCGAGCATGAAGGACTGGTCTCTTGAGTTTGAGGTGATTGACCGAACCGTAAACGCCCGCCTTCCTTTGGCTAGAACGGCAAGCTTTCCGTCATTGAAGTGGAATCGCAAAGCACTTCTGCGGCCTGTTCTGGTCTTTGGGGTAACTCGGACGATTCCTGCCACCGAACGTCGCGAACTTGTGAAGGCTATCGGGAACAAGTTCTCTGCGGCCAGCGAGGTGGAGCTGTCCGAGCCTGTTGTTGACGCAGTCGAGAAGATCCTCGGCAAGAACATCGCCGGGTTCACGCGCTTGTTTGTCGATAGCCAGAAGCGTGTGAGTCTCTTTGCAGCTCGGTCTCCCGGCGGTGAACAGTACTCGGAGTTTCACTTCGGTGCGGGGGAAGCCAGCGTTATTCGGATCGTTTCGGATATTGAGTCGGCACCGGATAATGCGATGATTCTAATAGAGGAGATCGAGAACGGGCTTCATCCGGTAGCGACTCGACGGCTGGTCGAGTATCTTATCGATGTCGCCCTTCGGAAATCGGTCCAAGTAGTTTTCACAACACACTCCAACGATGCGATTGACCCTCTGCCTCCGAAGGCTATCTGGGCAGCATACAATGGTGAGGTTCTTCAGGGAAAGCTCGACATCAAAGCGCTACGGACTATCACGGGACAGGTTGACGCGAAGCTGGCCGTTTTCGTCGAGGATTCGTTCGCCGAGCAGATGATGTGGACTGTCTTGAGGTATTACGGCGGAATTGAGCTGGATGCGGTGCTAGTTCATCGAATGGGGGGTGAGAGGCCTGCTATCAAGGTGAATGGGCAGCACAATCTGGATCCTACTGCACGGTTCCCGTCAGTTTGCGTCCTGGATGGCGATCAGGCTGGGAAGTGCGATCCGTCGAAAAGTATCTTCGCGTTCCCTGGCACTGGTATGCCCGAGGCTCACATCTTTGATGTGATCCATGGTGATATCGAGCGACTCGCTGCCAGGCTTGCAGTCTCCTTACAGCTGCCCTCGTCTGCGCAGGAGAGAGTTAAGGCTGTTGTCTTAGATCGCGGCCTTACGAATCGAGATAGGCACAATGTGTTCCAGCAGATCGGTGACGACCTTGATTTCACTGCGGCATCTGTAGTTGGCTCTGCCTTTTTAGCGATCTGGGCGCAGGAGTGCGATAGTGAGGTCCGCACCTTGGTGGACGGCTTCGCTAAACACCTGCCTTTACGATGACCTTCTAGTTGTACCGGGCGCTCTGCTATGGAGACGAAGGCTGGCTTCGTGACCACATACGTGTGTTGCGAACGCTTGCAGTGAACTCGCGGACGCTGGGTGATTGCCTATGAGGCGCAAGCCGTTCTCGGAACTCAATGACGTAGCTGTGACAGCGCGCCGATTCCAGACCCTCTCCGACGGCGAACGCTTGCGCAGCGATCTGGCATCCCTCGTCGACGTCGCCGCGATCGAGGTGTGCGTCGGCGAGCACCATCGCCACGAAGAAGTCGCTTCGGACGTAGTCGCCAGACGCCGAGTCCAGTGCCCGCGTCGCAAACTCGATCGCCCGATCCGGCCGGCCGAGGTCGCGGTGGCAGTGCCCCAACTCTGCGGCAAGCTCGGCGTCGTCGAAATAGTCGAGCCACGCTGGTCCGTCGCCCGGAGTGTGTCGGTCGAAGTGGTCGATCGCAGCGCCCATCGCCCGGTCACACGCTGACGCCTCACCGAGCCGCGCGAGTGCGCGCGCTTCCATCGCGTAGAAGTGCGACGTCAGGATCGCGACGCCGGCTGATTGCGTCCCGAGTCGTGCCGCGCGGGCCATGTTCGCCGCTTCCCGGTACCGGCCGAGGAAGCTGGCTTGGTGGCTCATCGCGTCGAGGATGCTGGCTGCGAGCAGCCGGTCCTCTCCGGCGTCGGCGAACCCGAGGGCCTGGATGAAGTAGCGCTGCGCGAGTCCGTGGTGTCCGGCGTCGTACGACATCCATGCGGCGAGTTGGGTCGACTCGCCGGCTGCAGAGAAGAGAGCTGCGCGGACGTCGGCGGTGCCCTGAGCGCGTAGCAACAGCGGGAACTCGCCGTGGAGGTACTGCACGAGGGCGTTGCGCGCGTGGGCGCCGCCGAAGGTGCTGTCGATGCGGTCAAACGTCGATCGCATTGTGCGTAGCCGCTCGACGTCGGACGCGCCGACCCTCTTCGGGCCCGAGCCTGAGCCGAGCCTCTGTTGCGCATCCACCAGCCACGCCATCGAGGCGTCGTGCCAGGCCCCGACGTTGGCCGGGGCGTTGCTGAGAGCGGCGGTTCCCGCGAGATCGGCTTCGAGCAGTTCGGCGACGCTGTTCACGCCGTCGTCAGGCCGGTAGGGGTAGGCGAGCCCGACGTCGGGCGAGACGGAGAGCATCGACCGGAACCCGAGCTCGTCGGGCGAGATACGCCGGCCGAGCCGGACGGCGAGGGCCTCTCGGATCGCGTCGCGGGTCGCGTCGTCCCGGGGGGTGACACCGGCCAGCCATCGGCCGACGTAGGTGTGGTTGAACCGCTTCCCCGCGGCACGCCCGGCCGCGGACTCGTTGACAGCTCGCGCGAACTTCTTCCGGCCGACCTCACCGCGTCCGTCGAGGAAGCCTGCTTCGGTCATGAGTGCGACGAGGCGTTCGTTCGTCGGCACGACCGATCACCTCCCTGACCTGCGCCCTGTGCGCAAGTGTGCCCCCTACTGCGCCCTGTTGGAGGCGGTTCCGGACATCCAGGCTGGTTCCTGTGCAGGACAGCCCCGGCGCCCGAAACGACAGGAGGCGAGAGATGCCACAGCTACGAGGGAGTGCCGTTCTCGCGCTCCAGCACCTCGACACGGTGACGCAGATCACGGAGGTCGCGTCGGATCGCGGCCAGGTCGTCGGTCGGTATGTCGTCGGTCGAGCGGCCACGGAGGACAGCGCCGAGGTGATCGGCGGGCCAGTCGAGAGCGCTCGACAGCGACGCCAGCGTGCGTGGCTGCCGCCGACGCTCGTTGAGTACGTGCACCAGCTCGCGGACCGTCGTGAGCGAGACGCCGGATCGCGTGGCCAGCTCCGTCATCGTCATGCCGCGGTCGTCGAGCCGGGCGCGGATCGCCGCGCCGACGGCGGGCCAGTCCTGGCTCATGTGCTCTCCCGGGTTGAGGTCTACCGAGAGTAGCTAGAGCGCGAAGCCGCGCGTAGGTCGCGCGTAGAACACCGTTGACGAACTATCAATCTATGCTCAAAATGAGTGTGAAACTGGCAGAAGGCGAGTCAGCGGGATGCATAGGCACCGAGACGCAGGACAACCCAAGGAGCGAGGAGTGAGCAACAACCGATCCGACCAGTCGGCCGTCAAGCGGCCGTCCTTCTACACGGCGGCCGAGACCGCCGAGATCCTCCGGCTCGACGAGTCGACGCTGTACCGACACCTCCGCAACGGAACGTTCCCCGGGCTCAAGATCGGCGGGCGTTACGTAGTGCCCGGGGCGGTGCTGGACCGGCTCGTCGACGACGTCCTTGTCACGGGCCGCTGCGTGGACCTGGGCGCCTGGACTGAACAGTGGCGCCACGACCGGATCGCCGCGCTTGCTCGCATCGCTGCGGCGAACGTGGAGCTTCCGGGCGGTGTGGGGTGATGGGCGCCGTCGGGTTGCTGATCTTCTTCGCGATCGTCGGCGCGGCGATCTGCGCGAAGGCGCGGGTCGCGGGCGGGGCGATCGTGTTCGCGCTGCTGGCCTTGGTGCTGTTCATCGGCACCCCGGCCGGCGCCGGTCTGCCCGGCATGGTCGCGGACTTCCTGGCCACGGTCGGCGCCGCCTCCGAGCCGCTGACCGAGGGTTCGGGAGCCGTGGGATGAGCGCCCCTGCGACGAGGACGACCCGACGCGAGCCGGTCGGCGGCCACGTGCGGCCGGAGGACTTCCGACACCGCGCGGCGTGCCGGTCGGTCGATGCGGAGATCTTCTTCCCGACCGCGGTGGCCGGTCCGGAGCTCGAGGCGCAGGTGTCACTCGCCAAGACCGTATGCGCCGGCTGCCCGGTCCGGGAGCAGTGCCTGACCTGGGCGCTGACTCACCAGCCGGACGGCATCGCGGGCGGGATGACCAAGCACGAGCGCCGTCACGAGCTCGCCCGGCGGCGTGGTCGTCAGCATGGCCGGCTCCCACGGCCACGGACCCCGCAGCGGCCGGTGAACGCGACGCGCGCCGAGGTCGCCGAAGCCGGACGGGCCGCGATCGCGGCCGGGATGTCGGTGCGGGACGCGGCGGGGGAGTTCCTGGTCTCCGGCCGCACGGCGGGCCGTTGGGCCCGCGTCATCCACCCCACGACGTCGACCCACGTAGGGGAGGGGAGCGCCGGCGGCCACCGGGCTCCCCTCCAGATCTCCCACACAGCAACCCAGGCAGGGACACGAGCGGAAGGACCTGATCCTAGATGAGTACCAAGACCAACCACGATCCCGACGACCGCCCCGAGGCGGTGCAGCGCGCCGAGTCCGGGGCGCAGGCGTGGCGGGCGGTGGTGCACGCGCAGCGTGGCGCCGCGCCCGATCACGCGGACTTCTACAACCTGGCCGGGTATCTGGTCGACACGTTCGCCGCGATCGAGTCGTTGGCCCGGCTGCTTGCCGATCCAGTGTGCAGCTACGCCGACCGGCAGCCGCCCGGGAAGCGGGTCTACGACGACGCGCGCGGGGTGGACCCGTGGCGGGAAGACCCGCGGGAGCGCCTGATCGATGCCCGCTGCGATCTCGACCAGCTGGCGATCGCGGCCGGATGCGCGTTGGACGTGGCGAACCGGTTCTGGAGCGCGATCAGCCACATCGGCGTCGAGGACGCCCTGGCCGCCGGCCGCGCCGAGGGCGGGGTGTCCCGATGACCCGCCAGGTACGCGCGATCGGCGGCCCCGCCGCGGTGGTGGCCGGGTTGCACCGGTGGATCGATGGCCACGACCCGCACGTGCAGGCCGCGGTGTGGTTGCTACTGGCCCACGAGGTGTGGCCGCGGCGGACGGAGTTCGTGGCGGCGTGTGTGAATCACAGCCCGGACGGCGGGTGGTGGATCGACTTCCGTGCCGCGCGTATCGCCTTCGACAACGGCCGGTTCGACACCGCGTCTTCGACGGAGCTCGCGGTGCTCGACCTGGCAATCACCCTCGGGACGGACCGGTTCCGGTTCCGGGCGATGGGCCCGGGCAACGCCCGCGCGGTCGCCACGGCGGTCGCCCACGCGGTGGGAGCGGACCGATGAACCTGCTCCTACTCCTGTTGGTGCTGGGGATCGCGGCCGCGGTGCTGTGGCGGCGCGGCTCGTACGCCTACGCCCTGCTCTGCGTCCTGCTCGCCGGTTTCCCGGCTTGGGCGCTGCTGCACCAGCTCCCGTGGTGGGGCTACCTGATCGCCGCCGTGGGCGGCGCCGCGGTGGGGTGGCATCACCTGTCCCGCTCGGCCGCGCTGGTGACCCGCTGGTCAAGCCAGTCCCGGCGCAAGGCCGGCGTCGCGTCCACCTTCGACATCTTGCGTCACGCCTCCGCCCGCGCCATGCGCCAACGGGCCGCGACCGTCCGCCCATCCCTGGCCGAGCTGGGCCGGTGGGCGCGGTGGCGGCTGCCCGCGGTCGAGGTCGCGATCGAGCTGTGCCGTACGGGATGGCTCACGGTGTGGTCACCGATCGAGGACGTCGTCATGATCTTCGGCGGGCCCCGCACCGGCAAGACCGGATGGCTGGCCGGGCGGATCCTCGACGCCCCCGGCGCCGTCCTGGTCACCTCCACCCGCACCGATCTCTACGAGTTGTGCGCGCCCCTTCGTGCGCAGCGCGGCCCGGTGTACGTGTTCAACCCGGTCGGGCTCGGTGGGAAGGCGTTCGCCTCGACCATCACGTTCGACCCTCTCACCGGGTGCACGGATCCGGTGACCGCCGCCGAGAGGGCCAGTGACCTGATCGCCGCGGTGTCCCGGGCGGGCGGGGGTGGGGATCGGGAGTTCTGGAACGGCCACGCCCGCCGCGTCCTGGCCGGCTTGCTGCACGCCGCCGCGCTGGGCGGAAAGTCCATCCAGGACGTGGGCCGCTGGGTGGCCGACGTCGACGACGCCGCCCGGGAGGTCCCGCCGCTGCTGCGCCGCTCTACCGTGCAGGCGTTCGAGCAAGACCTGGCCCAGTTCCTGGGCACGAATACGAACACGCGGACGTCGATCACCTCGACCGTCGCACCGGCGCTGGGGTGGCTCAACCATCCCGACGCCGAACGCTCGGCGAAGGCCGGTGCCGGGGATGGGTTCGACGTTGAGCGGCTGCTCGCCGAGCGGGCGACGGTGTTCCTGCTCGGCGGGGAGGAGACCCAGACCGGCCCGTTGGTGTGTGCACTGACCGGGCACATCGCCCGCGAGGCCCGCGCGCTGGCCGCGGTCGCGCCGAAGGGCCGGCTGGACCCGAACCTGACGTTGGCGCTGGACGAGGCGGCGCTGATCTCCCCGGTCCCGTTGGAGTCCTGGACCGCGGACATGGGCGGGCGCGGGGTGACGATCATCGCCGCGTTCCAGTCCCGCGCTCAGCTGTTGGCCCGGTGGGGGGAGCACAACACCGCCACGATCCTGAACAACTGCGGTGCGGTGATGGTGTTCGGCGGTACCCGCGACCGTGACGACCTGCAGTTCTGGTCGACCCTGGCCGGGGACCGCGACGAGCCGACGCTGACCACCGACATGCACGGCCGGGTCGCGTCCCGGACGACGCGGCGGGTGCCGGTGCTCCCAGCGGCGCAGCTGGCAAACCTCCCGTCGGGGCGGGTGATGCTGATCCGCCGCGGTCTGGCCCCGGTGATCGGGCGGGTGCAGATGGCGTGGGATCGCCGCGACGTCCGTTGGCGAGCCTTTCAGATCGCGCACCCTGCGCTCGCCGCTTGGCTCGCGCGCTGGGCCGCGACGGCGCATCGCTGGTGGTCGCGTCTGGCCGGCCCCGCCGTCGCCACGCTGCGATGGATCGGCGCCCTCGTCGGCAGGTGCTGCCGCGCCATTCGCGCGTCCATCGTGCGGGCCTGGCGCCGGGTCCGGGACCACCTGACCCCCACCAGCACGCACGACGTCCCGGTCGACCTCGATGCACCGACGGTCGAGCTGCCCGTCCAGGCCGCGCACACCAGCAACGGCCACACCCACGCCCACACCCCCGGAGGTGCCCCATGACCGCCCACCCCAGCGATCGGCCGGACGGCTCCAGTCCGTCGGCCGCCGAGATCGCCGCGCTGACCCGACGGCTGCGGGAACTGTCCACCCCCGGCCGGGCCGTGGATCCGCGGGAGCAGGCGGCATTCCTGACCGACAAGGACGCACTGATCGCCCGCGTCGCCGACGGCCACGCGGCGACCGAACTGCGCGGGCAGATCGTCGAGGACGACCCTGCGCGCCGCGAGCAGCTCGTCCGCTGGCACACCGACGACGCGGCCGACACCCTCGATGTGGATGAGATGGAGTTGGAACCACTTGGGTCGCGCTCCGCCATGGACGACGGGCCGGGTCTGCCATGACCGGCTCGAACCATGACGCCGAGTTCGCCCGCGCCGACGCTCTCGCCGGACTCGCTCGCGATCTCGACGATCTACGCCGTGCGGTCGATCCGCTGCGCGAGGTCAGCGGACGAGTCAACGACCTGGGGCGGTTGGTCGGGCAGCTCGCCGACTCCGTCGCCTTGATGACCAAGCGGCCGGCCGCGACGCCGGCCCCGTCGTGGCTGCTGCTTCAGGCCGACGAGACGGTGGTCGAGCGGGCGCTCAGCGAGTTGTGCGCCTGGCTGCACACGATCTACCTCCGCTACCCCGACGGCGTCACAGCGCTGCCGGAGTGCTGGCTCTACCACCCCGACGTGGTCGAGGAACTGCTGTGGCTCATGCACGCCTGGTGCGCCGCCTACCAGGGCAAGGGCGCGTCCGTGCAGCTCGCGGGGGACTGGCATGACCGTCAACGCCCCGGCGTCGTCCGCCGGATCCGGTCGTCGGCGGGGTCGTGCTCGATCGAGCGACACCAAACACGCGCGGACTGGGACCAGCGCCCGACCGGCGCCGCTCCGGTCCCCGGCATCGACGCCATCGCCGCGATCACCGCGTGGTGGGCCACCCGGCGCGATGACCCCGCACCGGAACCGGCCGCGTCGCCGATCGGGACAGCCCTGAACGGAGGGCCCCACCGATGACCAGCAGTGGCGAGCCGGCCGCCCGGGTGATCCGGGCCGTGATCTGGCTGCCCGGGCTCGCGGTCGCGCTCGGCGCCGCGGTCGCGACCGCGCACGGCCTCTACGAAGTCGCTCACGCCGCGCGCGTCCCGGCCGGGATCGCCTGGCTCTACCCGCTCATCACCGACGGGCTCGCGCTGGTCGCCTACGCCGCCACCGCCCGCCTGTCGGGCTCCGCGGCCCGCTACGCGTGGAGCGTGGTTGTGCTCGCCGCCGGTCTGTCCGGGCTCGCGCAGGCCGCGTTCCTGGCGTCCGGGTCGGCGGTCGAGGCGTCGGCGGCGCTGCGGTTCGGGGTCGGGGCGTGGCCGGCGATCGCGGCCGCGATCGTGGCGCACCTGCTCTACCTCCTGGCCACCGACGAACGCCCTGTCCCAGGCAACGCGGACGATCTGGCAGCCGGCGCTGTTCAACCGGAGCCGTTCAACTCGGCCTCCGTTCAACCCAACCCACCCCCTGTTCAAGAGGTCACTGCCCACGCTGTTCAACCCGCGCCGCCCTCCGCCGTTCAACGTCCATCCGAGGTCGCCGCCCCCGCGGGCCATCCGGCGCTCGCCCCGGCAGCGGTTGAACAGCAGGCCGTGGCTCCGGCCCGGGAGCGGGCGCGGGCGGCCGCGATGCGGCACGCCCACCGCCACGGTGCCCTCCCGACGGTCACCGAGCTGGAAGCGGCCGCCGAGGTCTCCCGAGGAACCGCCTCCGCCGCCCTCAAGCACCTCCGAGCCCAGCCGACCCCGTTGCACCTGATCGCCCGCAGCACCGATGAGCCCGACCCGAGCGAGCACGAGGACGACCCGACCATCGAGAGGGCGACCCAGCCATGACCGACATGAGCCGCACCAGCAGCCCGAACACCACTAGCGAGCCGAACACGAACACCGAGACCAAGCACTACGCCAGACAGACGAACGAGGACCGAGAACGAGACCCCAGAACCAGAAGATCAATTGCAGCACACCTTGGCATCCTGATCGACGGGTCCGGGCCGGCCTCCGGCCGGCCACAACCGACGCTCCGCGCGGTTGATCTTGCAGTCGAGGCCTCCAAGATCGTTTCGGGGTGGCGGTGGTCCCCGTGGTGATGAGCATCGCGTCCGGCTACTCACCGGACTACCTGCTCCGGGAGGTGGCGACCGGCCGCGAGAACTACTACACCGGCGCCGTCTCGGAAGGAGAGCCTCCGGGGCGCTGGTGGGGTGCCGGAGCGGAGCGGCTGGGCCTCTCCGGGCTCGTCGACGCGCAGGACATGCGCGCGCTCTACGAGGGCTTCCTCGACCCGCGCGACCCCGGGTTCAGGGACCCCACGAAGTGGGACCAGGTGGCAACCCTCGGCCACACCGGCCGCAAGTACGCCAGCGAGGACGACCTGTACGCCGCGGCGGTTGAACAGGAGCCCGGCGCCAGCGCTGAACGGCGCGCTGAACTCCGTGTTCAAGCGGGCAAGTCCGCCCGGCACAACGTCGCGTTCTACGACATCACGCTCAACCTGCAGAAGAGCGTGACGCTCGTACACACCGCATTCGAGGCGAAGGAAGTCGCGGCCCGCCGGGCCGGGGACGAGGAGACCGCGCAGGCGTGGGCCCGTTGCCGCATAGCGGTGGAGGACGCGATCTGGGCGGGCAACAACGCCGGCCTCGCCTACATGGCCGAGAAGGCCGGCTACACCCGGATCGGGAAGCACGGCGGCGCGGCGGGGCGGTGGGCCGATGCCCACGAGTGGACGGTGGCGTCGTTCTTCCAGCACGACAGCCGTGACCACGATCCGCACCTCCACATCCACAACGCCGTCCTCAACCGGGTGCCGGGCCCGGACGGCAAGTGGCGCACGATCGACTCGCGGGCGCTGTTCAAGTTCCAGCGCGCGGGCGCCGCGGTCGCGGAGCGGACCACCGAGGAGCGGCTGACGCACGCGCTCGGGGTGGTGCTGGCGACCCGCCCGGACGGGAAGGCCCGCGAGATCGTCGGCGTCGCGCAGGAGGCGATGGACCTGATCTCGACGCGGCGGCGGACGCTGACCGCGAAGGCCGACGAGCTGATCGGCGCGTTCGAGGACCGGTACGGGCGGGCCCCGAACGGGCTGGAGCGCGACCGGATCGCCCAGCAGGCCACGCTGCTGACCCGCCAGTCGAAGTCGCACACCGGGGAGACCCGCGAGCAGCTGCTCGACCGCATCGACGAGCGCGTGCGCGCCGACATCGACGGAGGACTTGCCGGCGTCGCCGACGCCGTGCTCGCCGCCCGCGAGAACAGGCCAGCACCGATGCAGTGGTCCCCGCAGGCGGTGATCGAGACCGCGCTCGCCGACATCCAGTCCCGCAAGGCCGGCTGGCACCGAGGAGACCTCAGCGGAGCGATCAACGCCGCGCTGCCCGACTACCTCGGCATCACCGACGGCGCCGACGTCGGCCGGCTCGTCGACACACTCACCCACGAGGCCCTCAAGTACGCCATCGTGCTCGACGGCAACCGCCCCGGGGACGAGCACCTCCCCGCCGAGCTACGCCTGGACAACGGCTCCAGCGTCTACCAAGCCCCCGGAGCGATGCTCTACGCCACCCCGGACCAGGTCCGCACCGAACGCGCCCTGGTCGCGGCCACCGCCACCGTCGGGGGGACGGCGCTGCCGTACGACCGGGCGCAACGGTTCATCCAGGAGCTGGCCGAGTCCGGGATCGAACTCGGGGTCGACCAGGCCGCCGCCGTCCGCGGCGTGCTGACCTCCGGTGCGCGGGTCGAGACCCTGATCGGGCCGCCCGGCACCGGGAAGTCGTTCGTCGTCGGGACGATCGCGCGCGGCTGGACCGACCCCGTCCATACCGGCGGGGAGTCGCCGCGGCGGGTGTTCGGCCTGGCGACCTCGCAGATCGCGACCGAGGTTCTCAAGTCCGAAGGGGTGACCGCGAGCAACGTCGCCGCCTGGCTCGGTGCGCAGCGTCGGCTCGCCGCTGGCCCCGGCTCAGGCGGGCCGCGTCCCGTCGACGGAGATCAGGTGTGGCGGCTGCACGGCGGGGACCTGGTGGTCGTCGACGAGTCCGCGATGACCGACACCGCCGCGCTCGCCGCCATCCACAGCCATGTGGACGCGGCCGGAGCGAAGCTGCTGCTGGTCGGGGACCACCGCCAGCTCGCCGCGGTCGGGGCCGGAGGCGGGATGGACCTGATCGCACAGTCAGGCGCCAGCTACGAACTCGTCGAGGCCCGCCGGTCCACCCACGCCTGGGAGCGGGAGGCGTCGCTGCGGCTGCGCGCGGGCGACGAGACCGTGCTGCGCGAGTACCACAAGCAGGGCCGGCTGATCGACGCCGGAACCGTCGAGCAGGCCGAGCAGGCCGCGGTCCGCGGCTGGCTCGGCGACACCCTCGCCGGTCGGCAGTCGCTGCTCATCGTCGACACCAACGAACAGGCCGCCCGCCTGTCCGCGGAGGTCCGCGCCGAACTCGTCCGGCTCGGCCAGGTCGCCGAGAACGGGGTGAAGCTCGGGCTGCAGGGCACCTACGCCGGGGTCGGCGATCTCGTCGAGGCCCGCACCCTGGACTGGACCGTTCAAGGCGTGGAGGGCAACACCCGCCCTGCGATCACCCGCGAGCGCTATCGGGTCCACGCCGTGCGCGACGACGGCGCCCTCGAGGTCGCGGTGATCCGCGGCCGGACGTCGGACGGTGACGTCCTGGGCGAGGCGATGGTGCTCCCCGCCGGCTACGTCGCCGAGCACCTGGCGCTGGGATACGCCTCGACGAAGAACGCCGCCCAGGGCGCCTCGGTCGACACCAGCCACACGGTAGCCACCCCACGGACCAGCCCGGCAGGGCTCCTGGTGCCGATGACCCGCGGGCGCGACACCAACACCGCCTACGTCGTCACCCTCGCCGCGGTCGACGACGCCGCGCAGGGCAACGACACCCACACGTTGCACCGCGACCCCGTCGCCGTCCTCGCCCAAGTACTCGGCAGCACTGACGCGGCGGACGCGGCCAACCGGTCGGCGCTCGCCACCGCCACCCAGGCCGCCACCGACGCCGGCAGCACCCGGACCGCCGCCGATCTTCTCGCCGACGCCGCCCAGCTCGCCGCGACGGAACGGACCGCGACCTGGCTCGACCAGCTCGCCCAGGTCGGCGTCCTCGACCCGGCCGAGCGATCCCGGATCGCCGCGGAGGACGGTGCCGCCACGCTGACCCGGATCCTGCGTCGCGCCGAACTCGCCGGCCACGATCCGCGGAAGGTTCTGCACGACGCGATCGCCGAACGCCCCTTCGACGGGGTACGCAACGCGTCCAACGCGATCTACAGCCGCATCCGCACCGAGCACGCCGACCAGCTCGACCCGGTCGGCGACTCCTTCACCAGCTGGACGCCCCGCGTCGACAACCCGGAGTGGCGCCGCTACCTCGCCGCCCTAGGG
>NZ_BJNG01000056.1 GCF_006539565.1 Pseudonocardia hydrocarbonoxydans | reverse complement strand
AATGTGCGGCCCCAGCCTCATGTGCGGCCCCAGCCTCATGTGCGGCCCCAGCCTCGTGTGCGGCCCGAGTCTCAAGTGCCGCCCGCAAACTGCGCCGCGCCCGGTTCGACGGCGGCGCCGAGATCCTGCCGGTCGAGGACGCGTTCTTCCGCTTCTACCGGCTGGCCTGATCCGCGCGGTCGAGCCAGCGGCGCAGCTCGGCCGTCCCGACCGACACCACGCCCGTGGCGGGCGATCCGTAGTAGCGGTGCCAGCCCGAGTGCACGGTGCAGGCCAGGCGCCGCCGGCGCAGGTAGACCAGTACCCGCCGGTCGACCATCGCGATCACGTGCGTGCACCCGTGCTCGGCGGCGACGTCCGCCGCGGCCCGCAGCATCTGCTCGAAGACGCGGCGGTTGCGGAAGCGCCTGCGGACCGCCGTGGTGAGGACGTCGAGGAACACCACCGGTGCGGCGCCCGCCAGCTCGGCCCGCAGGTCGACCCCGAACGGTGGCGCCCCGGCGTCCTCCAGGCTGAGCGAGGCGAGCGGCCCCGGCAGGCCCAGGCGCATCATCCCGGCCCAGCCGCCGGCGCGGACGAGCACGATCCGGGTCTGCGGGAGGTGCGCGGCGTAGTAGGACCGCAGGTTCTCGGCGGTCTCGCCGAAGCGCGCCCTGAACACCCCCGCCTCGATGCGTTCGGCCACCCCGAGCGCTTCGGGGAACGGGGGTTCGGTGGCGGGGAACGCGAGGCAGTCGAGCGTGTCCGTCATGCCGTGTCACCCGCTCATCCCGCCCACCCCGCGCGGGCCCACCCCTCTGTAACAGTGTTTCCACGAGGGGTCCACCGTCGTGTGCCGGCTCCGCCGAACGCCGCGACACCGCACCTGGGCAGCGGATCACCCGGTGACCGCGCGTGATCGATGACCGCTCCCGCGGCGGTACCGACCCGGAGCCGGCAACCGTCCCGTCCGGCGCCCGCACCCCGGGTCCCGCTCGCCGTCCCGGGTCGCGCACGCCCCCGGGGCCGCGCGAAACCCGTCAGCGCGCGCGAACCCGGGTCGGTGTACGACCCGGTCCGTCAGCGGGCGGCGGCCGCCCGGCGCCGGCGGGCGGGGGCCTTCCGGGGCTCCTCGGGCGTGACCAGACCCTTCAGGAACTGTCCCGTGTAGCTCGTGGGGTGCGCGGCGATCTGCTCCGGGGTGCCCTGCGCGACGACCGTGCCGCCGCCCGAGCCGCCCTCCGGGCCCATGTCGATGACCCAGTCGCTGGTCTTGATCACGTCGAGGTTGTGCTCGATGACCAGCACCGAGTTGCCCTTGTCGACCAGCCCGTTGATGACGAGCAGCAGCTTGCGGATGTCCTCGAAGTGCAGGCCGGTGGTGGGCTCGTCGAGGATGTAGATCGTGCGGCCGTTCGACCGCTTCTGCAGCTCCGACGCCAGCTTCACCCGCTGGGCCTCGCCGCCGGACAGCGTGGGCGCGGGCTGGCCGAGCCGCACGTACCCGAGCCCGACGTCGACCAGCGTGCGCAGGTAGCGGCTGATCGAGTTGATCGGGGCGAAGAACTCCGCGCCCTCCTCGATCGGCATGTCGAGCACGTCGGCGACGGTCTTGCCCTTGTAGTGCACCTCGAGCGTCTCGCGGTTGTAGCGGGCGCCCTTGCAGACCTCGCAGGGCACGTAGACGTCGGGCAGGAAGTTCATCTCGATCTTGATCGTGCCGTCGCCGGAGCACGCCTCGCAGCGCCCGCCCTTGACGTTGAAGGAGAACCGGCCGGGCTGGTACCCGCGGACCTTGGCCTCGGTGGTGGAGGCGAACAGCTTGCGCACCTGGTCCCACACGCCGGTGTAGGTGGCCGGGTTGGACCGCGGGGTGCGGCCGATCGGGCTCTGGTCGACGCGCACGAGCTTGTCGAGCCCGTCGAGCCCGGTGATCCGGGTGTGCCGGCCCGGCACCTGGCGGGCGCCGTTGAGCTTGTTGGCCAGCACCGTGGCCAGGATGTCGTTGACCAGCGTGGACTTGCCCGACCCGGACACCCCGGTGATCGAGACCAGCGCGCCGAGCGGGATGTCGACGTCGATGCCGCGCAGGTTGTGCTCCCGCGCGCCGACGATCGTGACCTTGCGGTCCGGGTCGATCGCACGCCGCGTCGCCGGCACCGGGATCGAGCGGCGCCCGGACAGGTACGCGCCGGTGATCGAGGTGTCGTGCGACTCCAGCTCGGCGACCGGGCCGCTGTGCACGATGTGCCCGCCGTGCTCCCCCGCGCCCGGGCCGATGTCGACGGCCCAGTCGGACGCGCGGATGGTGTCCTCGTCGTGCTCGACGACGATCAGCGTGTTGCCCAGGTCGCGGAGCCGGACCAGCGTCTGGATCAGGCGGCGGTTGTCGCGCTGGTGCAGCCCGATCGACGGCTCGTCGAGGACGTAGAGCACCCCGACCAGCCCGGACCCGATCTGCGTGGCCAGCCGGATGCGCTGGGCCTCCCCGCCGGACAGCGAGCCTGCGGCGCGGTCGAGCGAGAGGTAGTGCAGGCCCACGTCGAGCAGGAACCCCAGCCGCGCCTGCACCTCCTTGAGGATGGAGCCCGCGATGATCGTCTGGCGCTGGTCGAGCACCATGCCACCGAGGAACTCCGAGCACTCCGCCACCGACATCGCGGAGATCTCGGCGATCGAGCGCTCACCGTGCTCGCGGTGGGTGAGGGTGACGGCGAGAACCTCGGGCCGCAGCCGCGCGCCCCGGCAGACCGGGCACGGCACGTCGCGCATGTAGCCCTCGTAGCGTTCGCGCTGCGAGTCGGACTCCGTCTGGTCGAGCCGGCGCTCCAGGAACGGGATGACGCCCTCGTAGGCCGCGTAGTAGGACCGCTCCCGGCCGTAGCGGTTGCGGTAGCGCACGTGCACCTGGTCGTCGCTGCCGTGCAGCACGGCCTTCTGCTCGGCGGCCGACAGCTTGCGCCACGGGGTGTCCATCCGGAACCCGACGGCGCTCGCCAGCCCTTCCAGCAGCCGCCCGAAGTACTCCGCCGACTGCCCCGACGACCATGGCGCGATGGCCCCGCCGGCCAGGCTCGCGTCGGGGTCGGGGATCACCAGCTCGGGATCGACCTCCTTCTTGATCCCGATGCCGCCGCACTCCGGGCAGGCGCCGTAGGGGGAGTTGAAGGAGAACGTGCGGGGCTCCAGCTCGTCGAGCGCGAGCGGGTGCCCGTTGGGGCACGACATCCGCTCGGAGAACCGGACCTCGCGGTGCGGGTCGTCCTCGGGCAGGTCGACGAAGTCGAGCACGACGAGTCCGTCGGCCAGCCGCAGCGCCGTCTCGACCGAGTCGGTGAGCCGCTGCTTGGCCGATCCCTTGACGGTGAGCCGGTCGACCACCACGGAGATGTCGTGCTTCTCCTGCTTCTTGAGCTTCGGCGGGTCGGCGAGCTGGTACACCGTGCCGTCGACGAGCACGCGCGAGTAGCCCTGCGTCTGGAGCTGGGAGAACAGGTCGACGAACTCGCCCTTGCGGGTGCGCACGACCGGGGCCAGCACCTGGAACCGGGCGCCCTCCTCCATGGCGAGGACCTGGTCGACGATCTGCTGCGGCGTCTGCTTCTCGATCACGTGCCCGCAGACCGGGCAGTGCGGGACGCCGGCGCGGGCGTAGAGCAGGCGCAGGTAGTCGTAGACCTCGGTGATCGTGCCGACGGTGGAGCGCGGGTTGCGGTTGGTGGACTTCTGGTCGATCGACACCGCGGGCGAGAGCCCCTCGATGAAGTCGACGTCGGGCTTGTCCATCTGGCCGAGGAACTGGCGCGCGTACGCCGAGAGCGACTCGACGTAGCGGCGCTGGCCCTCGGCGAAGATCGTGTCGAACGCCAGGCTGGACTTGCCCGAGCCGGAGAGCCCGGTGAACACGACCATGCTGTCGCGCGGCAGGTCGAGGTCGACGCCGCGCAGGTTGTGCTCGCGGGCGCCGCGCACGATCAGTCGATCCGCCACGAATGGCCTCCTGGGATCCGGGGAGGGGCGAAACGGCGGTGCTCTCGCCGGTCTCCCCATGCTAGGCACGGGCACCGACAACCACGCGCCGACGCCGAGGATCGCACAGACGTTCGAGAAGGCGCCCGCCGGGATTCCGCGCCCGGGCGGAACCGCAGGTCATCCGGGCCCCGGCCCGCGTCGGCGGCGATCGACGCCGCTGTCCGGTCCCCGTGCCCCGATCGTACGCGACGGCGACCGGTCGCCGGGGTGCGCCGGGCGGCCACGGGCCCGGACGTGCTCGTCCCCCGTCCCCGGACGCCGGACGCCGGGCACCGCACCGGCGCGGCGCCGCCCGGACGGGCTCATGATCACCGGTTGGGCGCGTTCCCGGTGGGATCCCGCCGGGAACGCGCCCAACTGACGATCATGGCCCCGGGCTACCCTGCGCGACGTGGGAGAGCCGAACGTCTGGTCCACCGCCCGTCTCGCCGACGGGGACGGCCGGTACGCCGACGTCGACGTCAACGGCTTCTCGCTGCACTGCGAGATCCCGGCCGACAGTGGTCCCGAACCGGCCGGGGCGACCCCGTTCGGGCTGCTCGCGGCCTCGCTGTCGTCGTGCACGGTGATGTCGGTGCGCACGTTCCTGCGGCGCTGGCACGTCCCGCCCGGCGACGTCGAGGTGCGGGTCGCGGTGCAGGGCGGGCCGAGCCCGATGCTGGTGCGCACGGTCACCGTCGTCGCGGCCGTGGAGCCGGACCTGCGCGAGCAGCTCTCCGCGGAGGTCGACAACACCCCCGTCACCCGGCTGCTGCGCGACGCCGTGCCGATCCGCACGGTGCTGCGCACCGGCTGATCAGCGCGCGTACCCGGCCCGGGTGTCGTCGACGATCAGTGGCCGGTCCAGGGTGGAGGGCTCCAGGTCCAGTCGCGGCCGGTCGCGCGGGAACACCGCCGCCGCCGCGAGCCCGGCGTCGTCGAGGAACCGCAGCTCCGGGGCTCGTGGCGACAGCGCGAGCGGCGGCGGCCCACCGGCCTGCGCGAGGGTGAAGCCCCAGTCGCCGAAGCTGGGCACGTGCACGTGGTACGGCGTGACGCCGAGCCCGGCCGACGCGACCGTCGACACCGTCCGCCAGTACGCCTGCGGTGTCGAGTACGGGCTGCCCGACTGCACGACGAGCTGCCCGCCGGGGGCCAGCACGCGGGCGACCAGCCCGTAGAACTCGGTGGAGTACAGGCGCCCCAGCGTGGGGGTGTCCGGGTCGGGCAGGTCGACGACCACGGCATCGAACCCGGCGGTGCCGTCGCCCGCCCGCCCGGCGTCGCGCAGCCAGCGGAACCCGTCGTCGACGACCAGCCGCACGCGCGGGTCGTCCAGGGCGTGGTGGTTGATCTCGGCGAGCCGGGTGCGCGCCAGGTCGAGGACGGCCGGGTCCAGCTCGACCTGCACCACCTCGGTCACCGACGGGTGCCGCAGCAGCTCCCGCGCCGCCAGGCCGTCGCCGCCGCCGAGCACCAGTACCCGCGACGGGTCGCGCGACAGGACCGGGTGCACCAGCGCCTCGGTGTAGCGGTGCTCGTCGACCGAGGAGAACTGCAGGTCGCCGTCGAGGTAGAGGCGCAGGTCCGGGCCCCGCTGCGTGAGCACGATCTGCTGGTAGGCCGAGGTCAGGTCGGCGACGACGGGGTCGGCGTAGAGCCGTTGGCGCGACGTCTCGACGATGTCCTGCGCCTGCACCAGCAGCACGGCGAGGACCGTCGCGGCGACCAGCAGCGCCGCCGTGGCCAGCGCCCGCGCCCGCACCCCCAGCCGCCCGCGCAGCACGAACGCCGCGACGACGGCGGCCGCCACGAGGTTGACCATGCCGGTGACCGCCGACCCGCGGATCTGCCCCACCAGCGGCAGCAGCACGAACGGCCAGGCCAGGCCGCCGACGAGCGCTCCGGCGTAGTCGGCGGCGTTGAGGTCGGCGACCAGCCGCCCGGCCGAGCGCCCGTCGCCGGCGAGCAGCGTCATCAGCAGCGGCACCTCGGCGCCGACCAGGACGCCGATGACGGCCGTGGCGAGCACGAGCACGGCGCTGCTGGTGCCGTGGAAGGAGAAGGCGACGTAGAGCGCGGTCGCCGAGAGCCCGCCGACCACGCCGAGCACGATCTCCAGTGCGACGAACGCCGGGGCCGCGTGGGCGAGCAGCGGCTTGGCCGCCAGCGCCCCGACGCCCAGCGCCGCGACGAACCCGGCCACGATCAGCGAGGTGACCGCGATCCCGCCACCGGCGAGGGTGACGGCCAGGGTGAGCAGGACCAGCTCGTAGACCAGCCCGCAGGCCGCGCACACCGCCACCGCGGCCAGCAGCAGCGGGCGGGCCCGCCGCGACCCCAGCGGCGGCGCGCCGTCGGGGACGGCGAGGACCGGGGGCGCGGTCACGCCGTCACGACCCGCCGCCTCATGACAGGGCCGCCGCGTTCACCGCCCCGATCGCGAGCAGGCTCGACCCGACCGCCCACGCGGCGCCGCTCATCCGCGGCTCGGTGACCAGCGCGCGCAGGTGCCCGGGCACGAACGCGTCGAGCAGCCGCAGCGCCACACCCTGGAGCACCACGCCGAGCAGGCCGTAGACCAGCGAGTCGACCAGACCCTGGCCCAGCGAGTCGTCGCTGGTCAGGATGGCCGTGACGACGATCAGCGCCAGCGCGAGGTGGTTGGCCGCGAGCAGGATCGCGGCGTTGGGGTTGCGGTCGGTGTAGACCTGCCGGCGCAGGTTGCCCGGCGTCAGCACGTCGAGCACGACGAAGCCCAGCGCCAGCACGGCGAAGCCGATGACGAAGTACAGCAGGGTGGCGAGGACGCCCTGGCCGAGCAGGCCGGCGTCCACGGATCCGAACTCCATGGCGAAGATCATCCTCACTTCACGTCGTCGTCGTCATCGTCGGTGGCGGCGGGGGAACCGGGGGTGAAGCCCTGGCCGAGGTAGGCGTACGAGCCGTCCCGGTAGGCGCCGTCGAGGTCCTCGACCCGGACGGTGCTGCCGCCGCTCGCCGGGCTGACCACGACGATGTCGTCGTCGTAGCGCAGGTACTCGCTGCCCGCGTCGCTCGCCTGTGCCGCGGGCGGGACGGCCCCGGCGATCTGCGAGGTCGCGGCGGCGACGGGGGCCGCGGCCAGGTAGGTGCTGGTGTCGCCGGACTCGCTCTGCTCGTCGAAGGTGTCCTCGAGGAAGCCGCGCACGTCCGAGCCCGCGCCGCAGCCGGTCAGCAGGGCGAGGGCGAGGGCCGCTCCGGCGACGTGGCGCCTCGCCGCGTGGTGGTTCACGGTGTCCACCTGCTCCGCGTCGTCACGATCACGCCCTCCTCGGGTCCGGGGTAGAGATGCCAGGTGCGCCAGGTCCAGCCGCCGTCCAGGGCGGCACCGGTCAGTGCGGTGAGTGCGGCACCGTCGCCGGGGAACGCGCCGCACACCCAGTCGGCCCCGCCGGCGCGGGTGCGCAGGTGCGCGGCCGTGGCCGAGAGCTCGGCCGCGGGGACCGTCCGGGCGTCCGACGTCAGCCGGTACGCCCCGGCCCGGGTGCTGCGCGGCAGCGGCCGCCCGCCCGCCGCGACGGCGTCGCAGGAGACCTGCTCGGTCAGCCGCCCGCCGCCGGACGTGGCCGTGACGGCGTGCGACGCGCCCAGCACGCCCAGTACCAGCCGGTCGTCGCCGTGGCGCAGCACGAGCTCGGCGAGCGTCGGCGGCGCGGGGGCGTCGAGGAGCAGGCCGAGTGCGGCGGCGTCGACGTCGCGGGGCAGCACCCGGAGGCGGTGCAGCGTCATCGTTCGTCCCCCATGGTCATGCGGTCCCGGGACGGTACCGGGCGCGACGGTGATCGTCACCCGTCCGAGATCGGGACGACACCGTAGTTCCACCACTCCGTGACGGGTGGAAACCCCCTCCCCGGGGCCCGCGGACCGGTCTACGGTTCGCCGCCATGGTGTTCAAGAGGCTCAAGGCACGGTTCGGCGGCGGGACGACGATCGACACGGTGGTGCACACGGGGCTCGCCCGTCCGGGTGGCGTCGTCGAGGGTGTCGTCGAGGTCGTGGGCGGGGAGTTCGAGCAGGAGATCTCCTACGTCGAGATGGTCCTGCAGGCCCGCGTGGAGGTGGAGACCGACGACGGCGAGCACTCCGCGGACCGCCGATTCGGCGGGCAGCGGGTGCACGGCCCGTTCACCCTGCACCCCGGGGAGCGGCGGTCGCTGCCGTTCGCGGTCGGGCTGCCGCTGCAGACCCCGTTCACCGTGCTCGGCCCGCACGAGCTGCCGAAGGTGCGGCTCGGGCTGCGCACCGAGCTGGAGATCGCGCGGTCCACGGACAAGACCGACCTCGACCCGATCCGGGTGGGCGCGCCGCCGGTGGCCGACCGGATCTGCGCCGCCCTGGAGCGGATCGGCTGCCGGTTCCTGCGGTCGGACCTGGAGCAGACCCGCGTGCCCGGCGCCGAGCTGGGCTTCGTGCAGGAGGTGGAGTTCGCCCCGCCGCACGGCACCAACATGTCCGAGGTCGAGGTGGTCTTCCTGGTCGGGCCGCACGCCACCGACGTGCTGCTCGTGGGCGACCGGAAGGCCGGCGGTTTCTTCGACGGCGGCGGCGACACCACCCAGCGGTTCACCGTCGGGCACGACGCGCTCGGGCACGACTGGGAGGGCGAGCTGCAGTCCCGCCTCGCCGAGCTCGGCCGCCGCCGGGGCCTGTTCGGGTAGGCGCGCCGCTCAGGCCACCCCGAGCAGGCGCTGGGCGGTGTCGGGGTCGCGCCGGAACTCGGCGGTCGGCACCCGGTGCACGATCTCTCCGCGGGCCATCACCGCCACCTCGTCGGCCACCCCGAACGCCAGGTGCAGGTCCTGCTCCACCAGCAGCACCGCCACACCCTCGGACCGCATCGTGGTGACCACCGCCGCGATCTGCTCGACGATCGCGGGCGCGAGACCGTCGGACGGCTCGTCGAGCAGCACCACCCGCGGGTTGGTCAGCAGCGCGCGGGCGACGGCGAGCATCTGCTGCTCGCCGCCGGAGAGCTGCCCGGCGAGCTGCCTGCGCCGCTCCCGCAGCCGCGGCAGCAGGTCGAGGATGCCGTCGACGGTCCACGTCCCCTTCCGGGACCGGGACGCGAGCGCGAGGTGCTCCCCCACCGTCAGCGTCGACCACACCCGGCGGCCCTGCGGCACCAGCGCCACCCCGGCCCGCGCGATGACGTCGGCACGCCGACCGGCCAGCTCCACCCCGTCGACGGTGATCGAGCCCGACGTCACGGGCACGAGCCCGGCCAGGGTCATGACCAGCGTCGACTTGCCGGCCCCGTTGCGCCCGAGCAGGGCCAGGGTGGCACCGGAGGCCAGGTCGAGGTCGACGCCGCCGAGCACCGCGCTGCGGTCGTAGCCCGAGACCAGGCCCCGCACGGAGAGGGTCATCGCGTGAACAGCTCCTCGCGGCGGCCCGCGCCGAGGTAGGCCTCGCGGACGGCGTCGCTGGCCCGCACGTCGGCCGGGGTGCCCGAGAGCAGCACCCGGCCCAGGTGCAGGACGGTGACGGCGTCGGCGAGGGCGAAGACCAGGTCCAGGTCGTGCTCGACGAACAGCACGGTGATCTCCTCCGGCAGCCCGGAGAGCAGCTCGACGAGCCGGGCCCGCTCGGCCGGGGACATGCCCGCGGCGGGCTCGTCGAGCAGGAACAGCGTCGGGCGGCAGGCCAGGGCCAGCGCGACCTCCAGCTGCTTGCGCTCGCCGTGGGACAGGGCGGGCACGGGCGTGTCGCCGCGCCCGCCGAGCCCGACGCCGGTCAGCGACTCCTGCGCCCGCTCCCGCAGCGCGGGGTCGCGGCGCGGCCACGGGGTGATCCGCGACCCGTCGTGGCGCCGCAGCGCGAGCACCACCGTCTCGGCCGCGGTCATCGACCCGAACAGGCTGGAGTGCTGCAGCGTCTGGCTCATCCCCAGCCGGCTGCGGCGCACCTCCGACAGGCCGGTGACGTCGCGCCCGGCCAGCTCGACCCGCCCGGTGTCGGCCCGCAGCGTGCCGGTGACCAGCTTGAACAGCGTCGACTTCCCGGCCCCGTTCGGGCCGATCAGGGCGTGCCGGGCGCCCGGTTCGACGACCAGGTCGACGTCGTCGACGGCCTTGAGGGCGCCGAACGCCCGCCCGACGCCGGTGCAGGTGAGCGCGCTCAACGGGTCCTCCCCAGCAGCCCGGCCGCCCCGCGGGGCAGCAGGTAGACCACGGCGACGAACACGATCCCCAGCACCAGCGGGCCGTGCCCGTCCAGGGTGGGGCCCAGCGCGTCGCGGACGACGACCACCAGCGCCGCGCCCAGGCACGCCCCCCACAGCGACCCGGCCCCGCCGATGACGACGGCGAGCAGCATCAGCGAGGAGATGAGGAACCCGACGTCGGCGGTGGACACCAGCCGCTGCTGCGCCACCAGCAGCGACCCGGCCATCCCCGCGACGCCCCCGGCCAGCACGAACACCGCGTACTTGTACAGCGAGGTCGAGTAGCCCAGCGCGCGCATCCGCGGCTCGTTGTCGCGGATGCCGCGCAGCGCGTCACCGAAGGGCGACCGCGCCACCGTCCAGACCAGCGCGAACCCGAGCGCCGCGACCAGCAGCACGTACCAGTGGGTGAACCCGGCGTTGGCCAGCGGCTGCCCCGCGATGCGCACCGCGGGCACGCCGGTGAGGCCGTTCGCGCCGCCCGTCACCGACTCCCAGGTGTTGGCGACCTGACCGACCAGCTCGCCGATGGCGAGGGTCAGCATCAGGAAGAAGACCCCGGCCGAGCGGGCGGTGATCCAGCCGGTCGACGCCGCCGCGAGCGCCCCCACACCCGCCCCGACCAGCAGCGGCACCGGCGCCTCGGCGGTGACGTGGATCGAGGTCCAGCCCGCCGCGTACGCCCCGGAGCCGAAGTAGGCGGCGTGCCCGAGCGAGGGCAGCCCGGTGACGCCGACGAGCAGGTCGAGGCTGACGGCGAACAGCGCGAACACCAGCACCCGGCTCAGCGTCGAGGTGGCGAACGGGGCCAGGAACAGCGGTGCGGCGGCCAGCACGACGAGCACCGCGATCGCGACCCAGCGGCCGTACCCGCGCCGGGCCGCCGGGGTGGCCGGGACGACGGACGGTTCGACGGCGGTCACCGGGCCACCGCCCGGGTGCCGAACAGGCCCTGCGGCCGCACCACCAGCACCAGCGCGAGCGCGCCGAACAGCACGAACGAGGCGAAGTCGGGCAGCAGGACGCGGCCGACGGTGTCGATCTGCCCGATCACCAGCGCCCCCACCAGCGCGCCGCGCACCGACCCGAGCCCGCCGATCACGACGACGACGAGCGCGAGGATCAGCACCGTGGCGTCGAGGCCGGGGCGGGCGCCGTAGATCGGACCGCCCAGCACGCCCGCCACCGTCGCCAGCACCGACCCGACCGCGAACACCGCGCCCTTGACGAGCCGGTTGTCGATCCCCAGCGTTGACACCATCTCCCGGTCGTCGACGGTGGCGCGCACCAGCGCGCCGACCCGCGTCCGGTCGACGACGAGGTAGACCGCCAGCGCCAGCACCGCGCCGATCACGATGATCAGCAGCCGGTAGGTGGGGTACACCGCGCCGAGCACCGTCACCGAGCCGTCGAGCCCCGGCGGGGCCGCCGCGGACAGCGGGTCGTCACCGAAGGTGATGATCAGCAGCTCCGCGGCGATCAGCGCGACGCCCAGGGTGAGCAGCGCCTGGTCCAGGTGCGAGCGCCTGCGCAGCGGCTCGGTCATCAGTGACAACAGCACCCCGCCGGCCAGCCCGCCCAGCGCGGCGAGCCCGAGTGCGCCGAGGAACCCGCCCCAGCTGCCGCCCAGTACCGCCCCGAGGTAGGCGCCGCCCAGGAACAGCGCGCCGTGCGCGAGGTTGAGGACGTCCATCATCCCGAACACGAGCGAGAGCCCGACCGCCAGGATGAACAGCAGGAACCCGATGGCGAAGCCGTTGAGGACGCTGACGAGCACGCGCTCAGCCCGGCTGGCTCTGCGGGCCGAGGTCCTCGACCACCGCGTTGACCAGCGTGCCGTTCGCGTCCTGCACGCTGCGCAGGTACATGTTCTGCCGCGGGGTCTGGCCGTCGAACTCCCAGGTGCCGCGCGGGCTGTCGTCGACGGCGCCGATCCCGCCCAGTGCGGCGGCCAGCGAGTCGCCGTCCAGCGCGGTGGCGGTGGCCAGCGCGCGGTTCAGCACGTTCGCGGCGTCCCAGGTCTGCACGGAGAACGTGCTCGGCGACTCCCCGTAGGCCGCGGTGTAGGCCTCCACGAACGCGGTGTTGGCCGGGTTGTCGAGCTGGTCGGTGTAGTGCAGCGTCGTCTGGACCCCGAGCGCGGCCTGGCCCTGCTGCGGCAGCACGCTGCCCTCGGTGAGGAACCCCGAGCCGTAGAGCGGGATCGACTGGGCGAGCCCGAACTGCGCGTACTGCTGCACGAAGGTGATCGCCTCGGCGCCGGAGAAGAAGCAGAAGGTGGCCCGCGCGCCGGAGGCCTGGATCGTCGACAGGAACGGCTGGTAGTCCGACGTGGTGCCGAACGGCGGCTTCGCCTCGCCCGCGATGGTGCCGCCGCCCGCGGTGTAGGCGGCCCTGAAGTTCTCGATGACCTCGGTGCCCGCCGCGTAGTCGGGGGCGATGAGGAAGACGCCCTCGGCGAAGCCGGTCTCGGCCAGGTGCGTGCCCATCGCGGCGGCGACCTGCCCGTTGGTGAACGAGGTGCGCCAGATGTAGGGCGTGGCCGCCGCGCCGGTGAGGCCCTCGGCGCCGGCGTTGGTGACGACGAGCAGCTTGCGCGACTCCGTCAGCAGGTCCTTGACGCCGAGCGCGGTGGCCGAGTTGACCAGGCCCACCACGACGTCCACGTCGTCCTGCTGGATCACCCGCTGCACGGCCGGGACGCCGGTCTGCGGGGTCTCCCCCTCGTCGACGGCGACGGTCTCGACGGTGTAGTCGCCGAACCGCCCGCCGTTGGACTCCAGCCACAGCTCCCAGCCGCGGGTCATGTCCTCCCCCAGGGAGGCGTAGACGCCGGACTGCGGCACGACCAGGCCGACCTTGATCGTCCCGCCACCCCCACCCGCGGCCGGGGCCGAGCCACCGCCGCCGACGCTGCTGCCGCACGCGGAGAGGACCGGCAGGGTCGCCGCCGCGCCGAACAGGGCGAGCAGACGGCGACGGGTCAGGGCGGGGTGCTCCATGACGGTACTCCTCGGTGAGCGGGCCGGTGGTGAAAAGTTCTACACAGGGGGAGCGAATCGGACGGATCGTGTAGTGCGGGGTGACGGGATGTCAACGCATCGCGTGACGACCGGAACCCGATCGTGACGCACTAGGCTGTCGTCCGTGGACGTCCTCGACACCTATTCCGGTCACACCGATCCCGGCGGGCCCGCGATCCGTCGCGTGCTCGACGCGCTCACCATCACCAAGCTGTCGGTGGGCCCGATGGACAACAACGCCTTCCTCCTGGTCTGCCGCGCCACGAACGAGGCGCTGCTGCTCGACGCCGCCAACGACGCCGACCGGCTCGCCGACCTGATCGGCTCGGGTGACGACCGCCCCGCGCTGAAGACGCTGGTCACCTCCCACCGGCACGCCGACCACTGGCAGGCCCTCGGCGCCGTCGCCGGCATGTTCCAGCCGCACCTGATCGCCCACCCGATCGACGCCCCCGAGCTGCCGGTCCCGATGGACGAGCTCGTCGAGCACGGCGACACGATCCGGTTCGGGCAGATCGAGCTGGAGGTCATCCACCTGCGCGGGCACACCCAGGGCTCGATCGCGCTGCTCTACCGCGACGCCGAGCACCCGCACCTGTTCAGCGCCGACTCCCTGTTCCCGGGCGGCCCCGGCCGCACCTGGTCCGAGGAGGACTACTGGTCGCTGGTGGCCGACCTCGAGGAGCGCGTGTTCGACGTCCTGCCCGACGACACCTGGGTCTACCCCGGCCACGGCGACGACACCACGCTCGGCAAGGAGCGCCCGTCGATCCCGGACTGGAAGGCGCAGGGCTGGGTGGACCAGAGCTGACCGTCCGTCCGTCGATCGGTCGCTACCGCGCGGACAGCTCGTAGGGCTCCAGGGACAGCACGGGTCGCTCGGCCGAGCCGAACCATGCGTGCAGCACGCCCTCCTCGACCCGTGCGTCCGGGGCCGGCATCTCTCCGCGCGACGCCGGCCAGGGCTCGGCGAGCACCTCGGCGAACACGTCCTGCACACCGCTGATCACGGCCCGGGCCGCCGTCTCCACCCGGCGCTCGTCCGCTCGCCCGGTGACGATCTCCGGGGCGGCCGATCCGCCGATCCAGGCACCACCGCGCAGCACGCGGACGCTCGCGCCCTCGTCCGTCACCCGTAGGCCCCGGGGGGCGACGGCGTCGAGTCGCGACGCGATGGCCCTCGCGAGGTCATGCGACGACACGTCCGTGAGCAACACCGACCTCCTGCTCCGGGGGGGGTTCGGGACGGTCCTCACCGTGGCACGGCGCGCCGCGCGTCGGTCGTGGACGGCGACCCGCCACCCGGACGAGTGACCCGGGCGCTCGGGCGAGGACGCCCGCCCACGGTCGTCGACCTGTGAGCCCGGCCGGGTCGCCGCCCGCCCCGAACGGCAACAGATGCGCAACGTCGTCGTCATGCGGGCTGCGCAGTCTTCCCTTTCACCTGATCGGGAAGGACCCTGCACGGATGGCGCGGTTACGCACGGCGGTCAGCGCGGTCGTCGCGTTCACCCTGTTGGTCGTGGCGTGGGAGCTGGCCAAGGCGGTGCTGCCCGAGGACGGGGTGCGCATCGGTGACACCCGGGTGCTCCCCCGCACCGACGACGCCGCGATGCCGCACGTGTGGACGGTGCTGGCCCGGTTCGGCGAGCCGGAGGTCGCGGGCGCCGCGGCCCAGCGGACGGTCGGCGAGGCCGTCGCGTCCGGCGCGCTGTTCACCCTCGGGCTGGCGCTGGGCGGGCTCGTCATCGGCGGGGTGCTGGGCGCGGTGCTGGCGCTGGCGATGGCCCGGTTCGGGCTGCTGGAGCGGGCGCTGCTGCCCTGGGTCGTGCTCTCCCAGACGGTGCCGCTGATCGCGATCGCGCCGCTCGTCGCCGGGTGGGGCGGGAAGATCGCGATCCTCGGCCAGCCCTGGCAGCCGTGGACCAGCGTCATGGTCATCTCCTCCTACCTCGCGTTCTTCCCGATCGCCGTCGGGATGCTGCGGGGGCTGACCTCGCCGCGCCGCGCCGACGTGGAGCTGTTCCGGTCGCTGGCCGCCGGCTGGTGGACGACGCTGCTGCGGCTGCGGCTGCCCGCGTCGGTGCCGCACCTGCTCCCGGCGGTCCGGCTCGCCGCGGCCGCGGCCGTCGTCGGGGCGATCGTCGCGGAGATCTCCACCGGCACCCGCGGCGGCGTGGGCCGGCTGATCATCGAGTACGCGCAGTCGGCCACCGGCGACCCGTCGCGGATGTACACCGCGATCCTGGGCGCCGCGGTCCTCGGGCTCGTCGCCGCCGCGGCCGTCGGGCTGCTGGATCTCGCGCTGCGCCGCTACCGCGGGAGCGTCGCGTGAGCGGGCCCGCCGTCGAGCTGGCCGGTGTGGACAAGGTGTTCGGGCCGGTCCGCGCGCTGGACGGCATCGAGCTGACGATCGGCGCGGGCGAGTTCGTCTCGCTGATCGGCCCGTCGGGATGCGGGAAGTCGACGCTGCTGCGCGTCGTCGCCGACCTGGAGCAGCCGACCGCGGGCACGGTGCGGGTCCGCGGCAAGCCGGCCGCGCAGGCCCGCCTCGACCAGGACTACGGCATCGCCTTCCAGCAGGCCGGGCTGCTGGAGTGGCGCAGCGTCGCGGAGAACGTCGAGCTCCCGCTGCACGTGCACGGGGTGCCGAGGGCGCAGCGCCGTGAGCGGGCCGCGGAGCTGCTGGAGATGGTGGGGCTCACCGAGTTCGCGCGGTCGCGGCCCGGGGAGCTCTCGGGCGGGATGCAGCAGCGGGTCGCGATCGCCCGCGCGCTCGCCCCGAAGCCGTCGCTGCTGCTGATGGACGAGCCGTTCGGCGCGCTCGACGAGATGACGCGCGAGCGGATGCAGGCCGAGCTGCTGCGCATCGCGGGCGAGACCCGCGCCGCCGTGCTGTTCGTGACGCACTCGATCCCCGAGGCGGTGGTGCTCTCCGACCGCGTCGTCGTCATGTCGCCGCGGCCCGGGCGGATCACCGAGGTCGTCGCCGGGCGGCGCCCCGGCTCCCGCCCCGACCTGGCCCCCGACGACGTCGAGGACGTCCGCGAGTCCGCCGCGTTCTTCACCGCGATCACCGACGTGCGCGAGGCCCTGCGCAAGGGGCACGGATGAGGACCTGGCTGCCGCCGCTGGCGTTCGGGGCGGGCGTGCTCGTCCTCTGGCAGGTGCTGGTGCTCGCCCTGGCCGTGCCGGCGTTCCTGCTGCCCGCGCCCACCGCGATCGCGGGGCAGGTCGGCGCGCAGTTCGGCGTCATCCTCCCCACCGCGGCGGTGACCGGGGGCAACGCGCTGGCCGGGCTCGTCGCCGGGTTCCTGCTCGGGGTGGCGCTGGCGCTGCTGGCGGCGTGGTCGCGACCGGTGCGCGAGCTGGCGACACCGGTCGTGCTGGCCGCGAGCGCGGTGCCGATCGTGGCGCTCGCCCCGGTGTTCACCACCCTGTTCGGCTCCACGACCGAGGTGCCGCGGCAGCTGGTCGTCACCGTGGTCGTGGTGGTGCCGGTCTTCGTCTCCACCACGCGTGGCCTGCGCCAGGTGCAGCCGGTGCACGCCGACCTGATGACGGCACTGGCGGCCACCCCGTGGCAGGCGTCGCGGTTCGTGCGGCTGCCCGGCGCGGTGCCCCACATCGTCACCGGGCTGCGCCTGGCCGCCCCGGCGGCGGTGATCGCCTCGATCGTCGCGGAGTACTTCGGCGGCCCGCAGAACGGGCTCGGCAGCCGGATCTCCTCCGCCGCGGCCAACACCGCCTACGCGCGGGCCTGGGCGTTCGTCGTCGCGGCGATCGCGCTCGGTCTGCTGTACCACCTCGCCGGGCTGCTCCTGGAGCGGCTCGTGACCCGTCCCCGGCAGTGAGGAGAGAGCGCATGTCCCGATTCCGAACGGCCCTCGCGGTGGCCGCCTCCGCGGTGGCGCTGGCCGCCTGCTCCACGGTCGCCGAGCCGTCGGCGGGCCCACCCGCCGACGGCGGGCTCACCCCGGTGTCGCTGCAGCTGCAGTGGTTCACGCAGGGCCAGTTCGCCGGCTACCTCGCGGCCGTCGACCAGGGCTTCTACGAGGCGCGGGGGCTCGACGTCGAGATCCTGGAGGGCGGGGTCGACATCGTCCCGCAGACGGTGCTCGCGCAGGGCCAGGCCGACTTCGCGATCGCCTGGGTGCCCAAGGCGCTCGCCTCGCGCGAGCAGGGTGCGGGGATCACCAACGTCGCCCAGGTGTTCCAGCGCTCGGGCACCTACCAGGTGTCCTTCGCCGACTCCGGCATCGCCGCACCCGCCGACCTCGCCGGCCGGCGCGTCGGGAACTGGGGCTTCGGCAACGAGTTCGAGCTGTTCGCGGGTATGACCGCCGCCGGGCTCAACCCGGCCGCGGACGTCACGCTGGTGCAGCAGCAGTTCGACATGGAGGCGCTGCTCTCCGGCGAGATCGACGCCGCGCAGGCCATGTCCTACAACGAGTACGCGCAGGTGCTGGAGGCCACGAACCCGGACACCGGCGCGCTCTACCAGCCGTCGGACTTCTCGGTGATCAACTGGGAGGACCAGGGCACCGCGATGCTGCAGGACGCGATCTGGGCCAACACCGAGCGCCTGGCCGACCCCGCCTACCAGGACACGACGACGCGGTTCGTCGCGGCGTCGCTGGAGGGCTGGGCCTACTGCCGCGACAACGTCGAGTCCTGCCGCGACATCGTCGTGGCCGCCGGGTCGACGCTGGGGGCCAGCCACCAGCTGTGGCAGGTCAACGAGGTCAACAAGCTGATCTGGCCGGCCCCCGCGGGTGCGGGCACGATCGACGAGGCCGCGTGGGCGCGCACCGTGCAGGTCGCGCGCACCGCCGTCAACGCCGACGGCCAGACGGTGATCACGGCCGACCCGGACGCCGACGCCTACACCAACACCTACGTGGAGCAGGCGCTGGAGCTGCTGCGCGCCGACGGCGTCGACGTGGAGGGCACGTCCTTCGCGCCGATCGAGGTCACCCTGAACCCCGGCGGCAGCTGAGGTTTCGTCGCAGGTCCGGCGCGGCCCGGACCTGCGGCGCGGGCGTCGGTCCGCCGGTACGGTTGGACCGACGCCCGTCGGCTGGGCCGTGTCCCCCCGCTGTCCGCCGGGTGTGGGTGACGTTCCGCGGGCGGTACGAGGGGACAGCATGATCGCCCGTCAGGTCGGCCTCGCGGTGCGCGGTGTCGTCGTGCTGGTCTCGGTCGCGGTGCTGGTCACCACCGGGTACTCGTGGGCGGTGTACCGCGAGGTGTCCGACGGGCTCGTCACCAGCGGCGCCCTCGGCGAGCAGGCCGCGCCGGGGCTCGACGAGGAGTTCACCGCGCTGCTGGTGGGCATCGACACGCGCACCGACGCCTCCGGCGACCCGCTGCCCCCCGAGGTGCTCGCCGAGCTGCGGGCGGGCGACGACGAGGGCCAGTTCAACACCGACACGATCATCCTGCTGCACGTCCCGGCCGGCACGACGGCGAGCGCGTCGGCGGTGTCGATCCCGCGCGACTCCTTCGTCGACATCGCGGGCGGGCTGGGCCGGCACAAGGTCAACTCCGCCTACCGGCGCGGGATGTCGGCCGCCGAGGACGAGCTGACGGCGCGCGGGCTCACCGGTGCCGCCCTCGAACGCGCCGCCCGCGAGGCCGGGCGGCGGACCCTGGTCGACACGGTCGAGAGCCTCACCGGCGTCGGCGTCGACCACTTCGCGGAGATCAACCTCGCCGGGTTCGTGGAGATCACCGACGCGATCGGGGGCGTCCCGGTGTGCCTCAACGCCGCCGTCCGCGAGGAGCGCTCGGGCATCGACCTGCCCGCGGGGCAGCAGATCGTCAGCGGCGGCGACGCGCTCGCGTTCGTCCGCCAGCGCCGCGACCTGCCCGCCGGTGACCTCGACCGCGTCACCCGCCAGCAGGCGTTCCTCGCCGGGCTGGCCCGCAGCGCCCTCGGCACCGGGGCGCTGGCCGACCCGGCGCGCGTCGACGCGCTGGTCGGGGCCGTCACCCGCTACGTCGTCCTCGACCGCGGCTGGGACCTCGACCGGCTCGTCGCCCAGCTCCGCCGCGCCTCCGGCGGGGACATCGCGTTCCTCACCGTCCCCACCGGCCGGCCGGACCTGCAGACCCCGGTCGACGGCGTGGCGGTCGAGATCGACCCCGACGCGGTGCGGGAGTTCGTCGCCGGGGTCGTCGGGGGCGCCGGACCGGGAGCGACACCGTCGGCGTCCCCGCCGCCCTCCGCCGCCCGCCTCTCCTCCCCCGACCCCTCCGCGCCCGACCCCTCCGCGCCCGACCCCTCCGCGCCCGCCCCTTCCGCGCCGGCGCCGCCCGGGACGACCGCGACGACCCCGGCGGACCGGCCGATCACCGCGGCGACCGTGCCCTGCGTCGACTGACCCCCGCGAGTCGGGACATCCACGCGACCGAGACGTCGTCCGCGTGCGACCGCGCCCCGCCGACGTCCGGGTCCCTCGCCCGCATCCGCGGTACATCTCGGTCGCACGGATGTCCCGACTCGCGGGGTGGGAGTGCCCGGTCGGCGGGCCGGGCGGCCGGGGAGACTGTCGGGGTGGTCGACTCCTTCCCCCGCCGCCAGGCCCGCACCCGACGCTTCACCCTCGGCGCCCCCCGCGGCCTGACCGTGTCCCCCGACGGCACCCGGGTGGTGTTCCTGCGCAGCCGGGGCGGTACCGACCCGGTCACCTGCATGTGGACGCTCGACGCCGCCACCGGGCGGGAGCACCTGGTGGCCGATCCCGTGGCGCTGGGCGACGACGGCGACCTGCCGCCCGAGGAGCGGGCCCGGCGCGAGCGCAGCCGGGAGCAGGCGGGCGGCATCGTCGGCTACTCCACGGACCGGTCGGTCTCCACGGCCGCGTTCACCCTGGCCGGGCAGCTGCACGTCGCCGACCTCGCCGGGGGGACCGCGCCCCGTGCACTCCCCTCCCCCGGTGGCGTGATCGACCCGCAGCCGGACCCGACGGGCCGCCGCGTCGGCTACGTGGCCGGGGGCGCGGTGCACGTCCACGACCTCGCCGACGGCACGACCACCACCGTCGCCGAGCCGGACGGCCCGGACGTCACCCACGGTCTCGCCGACTTCGTCGCGGCCGAGGAGATGGGCCGCATGCGCGGGTTCTGGTGGTCGCCCGACGGCGAGCGGCTGGCCGTGGCCCGCGTCGACACCACGCCGGTGCAGCGCTGGCACATCGCCGACCCCGAGCACCCCGCGCGCACCCCGGCCGTCGTCGCCTACCCGGCCGCGGGCACCGCGAACGCCGTGGTGACGCTGGAGCTGGTCGCGCTCGACGGCACCCGGGTCCCGGTGCGGCTGGACGGGGACGAGTACCTGGTCCGGGTCGCCTGGGGCACCCACGGCCTGCTCGTCACCACCGCCCCGCGCGACCAGACCGCCCTGCGCACCGCGCTCGTCGACCCCGCGACCGGCGCCGCGACGCCCCTGCACGAGCACACCGACCCGGCCTGGGTCGACGTCGTCCCCGGCGTGCCCGCGCACACCGCCTCGGGCGCGCTGGTCACGGTCGAGTCCCGCGAGGGCGCGCACCGGCTCGTCGTCGACGGCACGGCGGTGACCCCGCCCGCGGTGCAGGTGCGCGAGGTCGTCGACGTCGACGGCGACGTGGTGCTGTTCCGGGCGAGCACCGACCCCGTCTCGGTGGGGCTGTGGACGTGGGACGGCGACGGGCTCGCCGAAGTGGACACCTCGCCCGGCGTCCACGCGGGGCGCCGCGCGGGCGGCACCACCGTCGTCACCAGCGGCGACCTGCTCTCCGACGGCTCCCGCACGGTCGTCCGCAGCGCGGCGGGCGAGTTCCCCGTCACCTCGCTGGCCGAGCAGCCCGGCCTGACGCCCGCCGTCGCGCTGTACGAGGTCGGCGAGCGGGGGTTGCGCACCGCGGTGCTGCTACCGACCGGTCACACGCCGGGCACCCCGCTGCCGGTGCTGATGGACCCCTACGGCGGCCCGCACGCCCAGCGCGTCACCGCCCAGCGCGCGGCCTACCTGACCAGCCAGTGGTTCGCCGACCAGGGCTTCGCCGTCGTCGTCGTCGACGGCCGGGGCACGCCCGGGCGCGGGCCGGAGTTCGAGCGGGCGGTGCACGGCGACCTCGCCACGCCCGTGCTCGACGACCAGGTCGACGCGCTGCACGCCGTCGCCGCGCAGCACCCCGACCTGGACCTCTCCCGCGTCGGCATCCGCGGCTGGTCCTTCGGCGGCTACCTCGCCGCGCTCGCCGTGCTGCGTCGCCCCGACGTGTTCCACGCCGCCGTCGCGGGTGCGCCCGTCACCGACTGGGAGCTCTACGACACCCACTACACCGAGCGCTACCTGGGCCATCCCGCGCAGCACCCGGACGCCTACACGCGCTCGTCGCTGATCGCCGACGCCCCCGCGCTGACCCGCCCCCTGCTGCTGGTGCACGGCCTGGCCGACGACAACGTGGTGGCCGCGCACACGCTGCGGCTGTCCTCGGCACTGCTGGCCGCGGGCCGCCCGCACACCGTGCTGCCGCTGTCGGGCGTCACGCACATGACGCCGCAGGAGGTCGTCGCCGAGAACCTGCTGCTGCTGCAGGTGCGGTTCCTGCGGGACGCGCTCGGATAGCTCGGCCGCCGGGACGTGGACCCCGACCGGCCGACGGTGCCGCTGCATGGGTTCTGCGGCCCTCGGGGGCAGCGCAGGCGGCTCGGCGCCTAGGG
>NZ_BJNG01000055.1 GCF_006539565.1 Pseudonocardia hydrocarbonoxydans | reverse complement strand
GCGATCCTTGCGGACCGGGCCGGGGCAACTTTTCCAAGCTACATGGTCCTGTTCGCGGTGTCAAACTCCGCCAGGCCCAACTGCTTGGGACGTGCTGGGCAAGGCTACACCGTGAGGTGGAAGGCCTTGCCGGGGTGGTCACCGTTCCGCGGGCTGACTCTGGGCCGAAGATTTCGTCCCGGTCTGTCGTGCTGCCCGCCGTGGCGACGAGGAGAAAGTTACACAGGCGCCCTCAGGGGGGTCAAACCGGGGGGGTCCTTTTCGGTGTACCCGCAGGTCAGGAGCTCAGGACGCGGACTCCGGCCAGATTGCGCTTGCCGCGCCGCACGACGAGCCAGCCACCCGCGAGCGGGTCGCCGGGGCCCGGGGTCCACGCCTCGTCGACGACCTTCGCGTTGTTGACGTACGCGCCCCCCTCGCCCACCGCCCGTCGCGCGGCACCGCGGCTCTCGCTCAGACCGGTCGCGACGAGCAGGTCGACGATCGTCGGGTCCTCCGACGAGCCGACCTGGGCGTTCGGCACCTCGGCCAGTGCCGCGTCGAGGGTCGTGGCGTCGAGATCGCGCAGCTCGCCGCGCCCGAACAACGCGCCGCTGGCCGCGACCACCTGCTCCGTCTGTCGCGCGCCGTGCACCAGCGTCGTGAGCTCGGCGGCCAGCGCACGCTGCCCGGCGCGCAGATGCGGCCGTTCGGCGACGTCCTGCTCGAGCGCCTCGATCTGCTCCCGCGCCAGGAACGTGAACAGGCGCAGGTACCGGCCGACGTCGGCGTCGGAGACGTTCACGAAGTACTGGTACCAGGCGTACGGCGAGGTCATCGCCGGGTCGAGCCAGATGTTGCCGCCGCCGGTGGACTTGCCGAACTTGCGGCCCTCGGCGTCGGTGACCAGCGGCGTCGTCAGGGCGTGCACCGCGGCGGACTCGACACGCCGCACGAGCTCGACCCCGCCGACGATGTTGCCCCACTGGTCGGATCCACCGATCTGCAGGCGACAGCCGTGCCGGCGGTACAGGTGCAGGTAGTCCTGGCTCTGCAGCAGCAGGTAGCTGAACTCCGTGTAGGACAACCCGTCCGCGGCCAGCCGTCGCTTCACCGTCTCCCGGCCGAGCATCACGTTGACCGAGAAGTGCTTGCCGACGTCGCGCAGGAACTCCAGCGCGGTCTGCTGCCCGGTCCAGTCCAGGTTGTTGACGACCAGCGCGCCGCTGGGCGTGTCGTCGAAAGCCACGAACCGCTCGAGCTGCCCCCGGATGCGGGCACCCCAGTCGCGGATCGTGTCCTCGTCGTGCAACGACCGTTCGCCGACGTCGCGGGGATCGCCGATCAGGCCCGTCGCCCCGCCGGCCAGCACGATCGGGCGGGCGCCCGCCTGCTGGAACCGCCGCAGCGTGAGCAGCGGCACGAGGTGCCCGGCGTGCAGGCTCGGCCCGGTCGGGTCGAACCCCGCGTAGAGGGTCAGGACGCCGTCGGCCAGCTCGCGCCGCAGCGCGGCCCGGTCGGTGCTCTGCGCGACGAGGCCGCGCCACTCCAGGTCGTCCAGTACGTCGGTGCTCACAGCCGGGATTGTTCCCCAGCGCCCGTCGGCGACGATCAGCCGCCCACTCGCGCGGCCAGCTCGGCCGGGACCGTGTCCAGCAGTGCGGGCAGGCTCAGCACGCTGCTGAACGACAGCGCGACGGCCTGCTCGGTGCTCGCGTTGACCACGCGGCCCTCCTGCCCGACGCGCAACGCCGGGTATCCCGGCTGCGCCTCCAGGGTCGCGTTCTCGGTGCCGGGGATCTGCAGCCACACCAGCACGTCGGCCTCGTCGAGCAGGCCGAGCCGCTCCGCGCTGAGGTCGGCGTAGAAGCTCTCGCCGGCGAGCTCGTCGAAGGTGGCGGGCACCGTCAGCCCGAGCGAGGTCAGGAACCGGCCGCGGTTGTCCTGGGAGGTCCAGACGAAGAACTGGCCCGCCCCGACCGAGCTCAGCGCCGCCACCGCGGCCCGCTTGCCCGCCAGCTGCGGGTACTCCGCGGCGACGGCCGTGAAGCGCGCCTCCAGGTCCGCGACCAGCCCGTCGGCCTGCGCGCCCCGCCCGAGCGCCTGCCCGATCAGCCGGGTCGTGTCCTGCCACCGGCTCTGGAACGGCTGGTCGCCGACGGGCTGGGTGACCACCGGGGCGATGCGCGAGTAGCTCTCGTACTGCTCCGCGGTCAGGCCCGCGGACACCGCCACGATCAGGTCGGGCTCCAGCGCGGCCACGGCCTCCAGGCCGAACTCCCCGTCGAGGACCGCCGGCTGCTGTCCCTGCAGCAGGTCCGCGGCCCACGGCCAGGTGGCCGATGGCTGTCCCCCGGTGAACTCGCGGATGGCCACCGGCACAACGCCCAGGGCCAGGATCGCGTCCTGGTCGGTGTAGCCCAGCGACACCACCCGCTCCGGCGGCGCCGGGATCTCCGTCGTGCCCAGCGCGTGCTCGACCGAGACCGGGAAGCCCGGCGAGGCGCCGGGCTCCGGGCCGGTGTCGGCCGGGGCACCCCCGCAGGCGGCCAGGGCGAGGGAGACGGTGGCGACGAGCGCCGGCAGCAGGAGGCCGCGGACGCGGCGTCGTTCGAACACCAGCAGAGGCTAGCCTCACCTATTTCCGTCGTCCAGAGGCACCGGCCCGGCGGTACGCGCTCACCGCGGGCTCGCCGTCGACCCAGAACCGCCACGGCACGTCGTGTGCCGCGACGACCCCCACCCGCGGGCCGCTCCGCACCCGGGCCGGGTCGACGGGCGACCCGGCCCGCAGCCGCACCGGCGACGTGGGGTCGGTGACGTCGAGACCGTCGTGCTCGCGCCGCAGCCCCAGCAGCGCGGCCATACGGGCCGGGCCCCTGGCCAGGTCGACGTCGCGGCGCGCCGTCGGCCGGCGCAGCCGCGCCACCCCCGGGTCGCTGACCAGCTCTCCCCCGCGCAGCAGCACCGCGCCGGGTTCTCCGTCGACGAGACAGGAGACGTTGGCGCAGAAGTGCATGCCGTAGACGAAGTAGACGTACAGGTGCCCCGCCGGGCCGAACATCACCGCGTTGCGCGGGGTGCGCCCCCGGAACCCGTGCGACGCCGGGTCGTCGGCGCCGCGGTACGCCTCGACCTCGACCAGGCGTACCGCGACCGTGCCGTCGGGGGTGTCGGACTCCAGGGTGCACCCCAGCAACCGCACGGCCGCGGTGACGACGTCGTCCGCGAGCTCCCCGGCACCGAGCAACGGCGTCACGCCGTGGCGAGCGCCAGCTTCACGCACACGGCCACGCCCGCCATGGCCTTCTCGACCTCGTCGAGCGGCGGGAAGGTGGGGGCGAGCCGGATGATCGCGTCCTGCGGGTCCTCTCCGCCGGGGTGGGTCGCACCGGCCGGGGTGAGGGCGATGCCCGCCTCCTTCGCCAGCTTGACGATCGCCGTCGCCGTGCCCTCGGGCACGGTGAGGGTGACGAAGTACCCGCCCTTCGGCGTCGACCACGAGACACCGGGGGTGTCGGCGAAGTTCTCGGTCAGGATCCGCTCCAGCGCCGCGAACTTCGGGGCGATCAGCGCCCGGTGCTTCGCCATGTGCGCGGCGACCCCGGCGGTGTCGCCGAAGAACAGCGCGTGGCGCAGGTGGTTGACCTTGTCGGGGCCGATGGTGCGCTTGGCCGTGAGCGCGAGCCACCACTTCACGTTCGTCTCCGACGCCCCCAGGAAGGCGACCCCGGCCCCGGCCAGGGTGATCTTCGAGGTGGAGCCGAACACGAACGGGCGGTCGGAGTGGCCGGCCTCAGCCGCGAGCGCCAGCACGTCGGCGACCTCGATGGCCTCCTCGGTGAGGTGGTGCACCGCGTACGCGTTGTCCCACATGATCCGGAAGTCGGGGGCCGCGGTGGGCATGGTGGCCAGGCGGCGGGTGACCTCGTCGGAGTAGACGACGCCGTCGGGGTTGGCGTACTTCGGCACGCACCAGATGCCCTTGATCGACGGGTCGGCGGCCACCAGCTGCTCGACGACGTCCATGTCGGGGCCCTCGGGCGTCATCGGGACGGCGACGAGCTCGATGCCGAGCCGGTCGCACACCGCGAAGTGCCGGTCGTAGCCGGGGACGGGCGCGAGGAAGACGACCTTCTCCTCGTCGACCCAGCGGCGCTCGGCGCCCGGCAGCGGCGACAGCAGCGCGTGCACCAGCGTGTCGTGCATGAGCTCCAGGCTGGAGTTGCCGAACGCGATCAGCTGCTCGACGGGCACCTGCAGCGCGGGCGCGAAGATCTCGCGCAGCTCGGTGAGGCCCTGCAGGCCCTGGTAGTTGCGGGTGTCGGTGCCGTCGGCCGCCCGGTAGGTCTCGCCGGGCAGGCCGAGCAGGGCGGCCGAGAGGTCGAGCTGGGCCGCCGACGGCTTGCCGCGCGTCAGGTCGAGCTTCATGCCCTGCGCGACGAGGGCGTCGTAGTCGGCCTGGGCTCGGGAAGCCAGATCCGTGGTCATGGGAGATCCTCCAAGCGAAGTGCGTCGCGGGCGGCGGCCGCGGCGGCGCGCAGGTCGTCGAGCTGCTCGGCGACGCGCTCCCCCGCGGTACCCCCGCGGGCGTCCCGTGAGGCTATCGAGCCCGCCACGGTGAGCACGTCGCGCACCCCGGGCGTCAGGACGGGATGGACGGCGGCGAGCTCGGCGTCGGTGAGGTCGGCCAGCCCGACGCCCCGGGACTCGGCGACGCGGACGCAGCCGCCGGCCGCCTCGTGCGCGACCCGGAACGGGACCCCCTCGCGCACCAGCCACTCGGCGACGTCGGTGGCCAGGGTGAACCCGGCGGGTGCGAGCTCGGCGAGCCGGTCGGTGTGGAAGGTGAGCGTGGCGACCATCCCGGCGACGGCGGGCAGCAGCAGGTCGAGCTGCTCGACGGAGTCGAACAGCGGCTCCTTGTCCTCCTGCAGGTCGCGGTTGTAGGCCAGCGGCAGGCCCTTCAGGGTGGCGAGCAGGCCGGCGAGGTTGCCGATCAGGCGGCCCGCCTTGCCCCGCGCCAGCTCCGCGACGTCGGGGTTCTTCTTCTGCGGCATGATCGAGCTGCCGGTGGAGAAGGCGTCGTCGAGGGTGACGTAGGAGAACTCCGCGGTGGCCCAGACGATCACCTCCTCGGCGATCCGGGAGAGGTCGACCGCGATCATCGCGAGGACGAAGGCGGCCTCGGCGGCGAAGTCGCGGCTCGCGGTGCCGTCGATGGAGTTGGCGCTGGAGGAGTCGAAGCCCAGCTCCGCGGCCACCGCCCCGGGGTCCAGGCCGAGCGAGGACCCGGCGAGCGCGCCCGAGCCGTAGGGCGATACGGCTGCCCGCCTGTCCCAGTCGCGCAGCCGGTCGACGTCGCGCAGCAGCGCGTGGGCGTGCGCGGCCAGATGGTGGCCGAGCAGCACCGGCTGGGCGTGCTGCAGGTGCGTGCGGCCGGGCATGGGCGCGTCGGGGTGCGCGAGCGCCTGCGCCACCAGCGCGTCGACGACGTCGAGCACGCCCGCGCCGACCCGGCGGGCCGCGTCGCGCAGCCACATCCGGAACAGCGTGGCCACCTGGTCGTTGCGGGAGCGGCCGGCGCGGAGCTTGCCGCCCAGCTCGGGGCCGGCCCGCTCGATGAGGCCGCGCTCCAGGGCGGAGTGCACGTCCTCGTCGTCGGGGGCGGGCCCGAACGCTCCCGAGCCGACGTCGGCACCCAGCTTCGCCAGCGCGTCGAGCATCCCGGTGAGCTCGGCGTCGGTGAGCAGGCCCGCGGCGTGCAGGACGCGGGCGTGCGCCATCGAGCCGCGCACGTCGTAGGGGGCGAGGCGCCAGTCGAAGTGGGTCGACTTCGACAGCGCGGCCAGCGCGTCGGCGGGGCCGGAGGCGAACCGGCCGCCCCACAGTGCGGACGTGGTGTGGGCCGCCATCAGTCGGTGCCCGCCTCGAGGGCGGCGTCGTCGAGCAGCTGCCCGGCGTCGCGGGCCTCGTCGGCCGCGGCGATCCGGTCGAACCCGCCCGAGGGCAGCTCGCCGAACAGGGTGCCGTGCTCCACGAGGACCGTGCCCTGGTCGTGCGGCTGCCCGGCGTAGGCCTCCAGCTTGGCGCGGGAGTCGGCGATGTCGAGGTTGCGCATCGTGAGCTGGCCGATGCGGTCCGTCGGACCGAACGCGGCGTTCTCGACGCGCTCCATCGAGAGCCGGTCGGGGTGGTAGGAGAAGCCGTCGCCGCGGGTGTCGAGGATCGTGTAGTCGTCGCCGCGGCGCAGCCGCAGGGTGACGGTGCCGGTGACCAACGAGGCGATCCAGCGCTGCACCGACTCGCGGACCATCAGCGCCTGCGGGTCGAGCCAGCGGCCCTCGTAGAGCAGCCGGCCGAGCTTGCGGCCCTCGTTGTGGTAGTTGGCGACGGTGTCCTCGTTGTGGATGGCGTTGACCAGCCGCTCGTAGGCGGCGAACAGCAGCGCCATCCCGGGGGCCTCGTAGATGCCGCGCGACTTGGCCTCGATGATGCGGTTCTCGATCTGGTCGGACATGCCCAGGCCGTGCCGCCCGCCGATCGCGTTGGCCGCCAGCACGAGGGCGACCGGGTCGGCGAACCGCTCGCCGTCGATCGCCACGGGCCGACCCGCCTCGAAGGTGACCGCGACGTCCTCGGTCTCGACCGCCACGGACGGGTCCCAGTACTTGACGCCCATGATCGGCTCGATGGTCTCCAGCGAGACGTCGAGGTGCTCCAGGGTCTTGGCCTCGTGGGTGGCGCCCCAGATGTTGGCGTCGGTGGAGTACGCCTTCTCCGCGGAGTCGCGGTAGGGCAGGCCGCGGGCGGTGAGCCACCGGCTCATCTCGTCGCGCCCGCCCAGCTCGGCGACGAAGTCGGCGTCGAGCCACGGCTTGTAGATGCGCAGCTCGGGGTTGGCGAGCAGGCCGTAGCGGTAGAACCGCTCGATGTCGTTGCCCTTGAACGTGGAGCCGTCGCCCCAGATGTTGACGTCGTCGGCGTGCATCGCGCGCACCAGCAGGGTGCCGGTGACGGCGCGGCCCAGCGGGGTGGTGTTGAAGTAGGTGCGGCCGCCGGACCGGATGTGGAAGGCGCCGCAGGCCAGTGCGGCGAGGCCCTCCTCGACGAGCTGCGGCCGGATGTCGACGACGCGGGCGATCTCGGCGCCGTACTCCCGTGCGCGACCGGGCACGCCGGACATGTCGAGCTCGTCGTACTGGCCGAGGTCGGCGGTGTAGGCGCACGGGATCCCGCCGCTCTCGCGCATCCAGGCGACCGCGACGGACGTGTCGAGGCCCCCGGAGAAGGCGATGCCGATGCGCTCGCCCTTGGGGAGGGAGGTCAGGACCTTGCTCACGGGGTGGTTGCTCCTTCGGTCAGAGATCGCGCAGCAGCGCGACGAGTTGGGCGCCGGTGAGCGGCTCGCGGGCCACCACCATCAGGGTGTCGTCGCCGGCGATGGTGCCGACGACGTCGTGCAGGGCCGCGCGGTCCAGTGCGCTGGCCAGGTAGTGCGCGGCGCCGGGCGGCGTACGCAGTACCGCCAGGTTCCCACTGGAGTCCGCGCCGGTCAGCAGGTCCCCCAGCAGCCGCGACAGCCGCGCCGTGCCGCCCTCGACACCCCGGACCGGGCTGCCGTCGTCGGGGATGACGTAGGCGCCCCGGACCTTCAGCGCGCCGAGCTCGTCGAGGTCGCGCGAGAGCGTGGCCTGGGTGACCGCGATGCCGTCGGCCTCGAGCAGCGCGAGCAGCTCGGTCTGGCTGTGCACGGCCCGGTCCCGCACGATCTCGACGACGCGGGCGTGCCGCGCCGCCCGCGTGCGTCCGGCCCCGGACACCGCGGTCACCGACCGGCCCGCGCCGGGCGGGCGTTCACGTCGAGGACAGCCACGTCAGCAGCGCCTTCTGGGCGTGCAGGCGGTTCTCCGCCTCGTCCCACACCGCGCTGTGCGGGCCGTCGAGGACCTCGTCGGTGATCTCGTCGCCGCGGTGCGCGGGCAGGCAGTGCAGCACGATCGCGCCCTCGGCCGCGCGGGCCAGCAGCTCGGCGTTGACCTGGAGAGGGCGGAACGGCGCGGCGCGGTCGAGCCCGTCGTCCTCCTGGCCCATCGACACCCACGTGTCGGTGACCAGCACGTCGGCACCCGCGACGGCGGCGTGCGGGTCGCCGATCAGCTCGACGCCGCCGCCGGTGTGCGTGGCGCGGTCCTTCGCGTCGCGCAGGACCTGCTCGTCGGGGGTGAAGCCCTGCGGCGCGCAGACCCGCACGTGCATCCCGGCGGTGGCGCCGCCGAGCAGCAACGAGTGGGCCATGTTGTTGGCGCCGTCGCCGAGGTAGGTCAGCGTCACCCCGGCGAGGCGGCCCAGCCGTTCCTGCACCGTCTGCAGGTCGGCCAGCACCTGGCAGGGGTGGAACTGGTCGGTGAGCGCGTTGACGACCGGCACCGTCGCGGCCGAGGCCATCTCCTCGATGCGCGACTGGTCACCGGTGCGCCAGACGATCGCGTCGACGTAGCGCGACAGGACGCGGGCGGTGTCGGCGATCGTCTCGCCGCGACCGAGCTGGCTCGCCTTCGCGTCGATGATGACGGGGGTGCCGCCGAGCTGGGCGATCCCGACCTCGAAGGAGATCCGGGTGCGCGTCGAGGACTTGTCGAACAACACCGCGACGGCGCGGGGCCCGGCCAGCGGGCGGTGCGCGAAGGGCTCCTGCTTCATCCGTGCCGCCAGCGCCAGCACCTCGGCCTGCTCGGCCGGGGACAGGTCGTCGTCGCGCAGCAGGTGCCTCACGACACACCGTCCAGCAGGACGGGCAGGACGTCGAGGAACTCGCCGGCCTGGGCCTCGGTGAGCACCAGCGGGGGCGCGAGGCGGATCCGGTCGGGCGCCGCGTTGTTGACCAGGAACCCGGCGTCGCGGGCCGCGGCGGCGAGCGGGGCCGCCACCGGCTCGCCGAGCACGATCCCGATCAGCAGGCCCGCGCCGTCGACGCCGCGCACCAGCGGGTGCCCGAGGGACTCGACGCCGGCGGCGATGGTCTTGCCGAGCATGGTGACGTGCTCCAGCAGGTCGTCGGCGGCGATCGTGTCGAGCACCGCCAGCGCCGCGGCGGCGCACACCGGGTTGCCGCCGAAGGTGGTGCCGTGCTGGCCGGGCTCCAGCAGGTCGCCCGCCGCGCCCAGGCCGATGCAGGCGCCGATCGGCAGCCCGCCGCCCAGGCCCTTGGCGAGGGTGACGACGTCGGGCACGACGCCCGCGGCCTGGTGGGCGAACCACGAGCCGGTGCGGCCGATGCCGGTCTGCACCTCGTCGAGCACGAGCAGGGCACCGCGCGCGGCGGTGATCTCCCTGGCCGCGGCGAGGTAGCCCGCGGGCGGGGTGACCGCACCCGCCTCGCCCATGATCGGTTCGAGGAACACCGCGGCGGTGTCGGCGCCGACCGCGGCGTCCAGCGCGGCGACGTCGCCGTAGGGCACGTGCGACACCCCGGGCACCAGCGGCTCGAACGGGACCCGCTTGGGCGTCTGGCCGGTGAGCGCCAGCGCGCCCATCGTGCGGCCGTGGAAGGCGTGCTCCGCCGCGACGACGCCGCCGCGCCCGGTGCGCCGCGCGATCTTGAACGCGGCCTCGTTGGCCTCGGCACCGGAGTTGCACAGCAGCACCCGGCCGGGCTGCCCCAGCAGCTCCAGCAGCCGCTCGGACAGCGCCAGCGGCGGTTCGGTGATGTAGAGGTTCGAGGTGTGGCCCAGCGTGGCGACCTGCCGGGAGACCGCCTCGACGACGGCCGGGTGCGCGTGCCCCAGCGCGTTGACGGCGATCCCGCCGAGCAGGTCGAGGTAGCGGCGGCCGTCGGCGTCCCACACCTGGGCGCCCGACCCGCGCACGAGCGTGAGCGGCGGGGTGCCGTAGTTGTCCATCATCGCGGCCCGCCACCGCTGTGCGTGGGCGCTCACGGGATCACCATCGTTCCGACTCCCTCGTGGGTGAACACTTCCAGCAGGACCGAGTGCGGCACCCGGCCGTCGATCACGTGCGCCTGGCCGACCCCGCCGCGCACCGCGCGCAGGCAGGCCTCCATCTTCGGCGCCATCCCCGACTCCAGGCCGGGCAGCATCGGCTCCAGCTCGGCCGCGGTGAGCTCGCTGATCAGCGACTCCGGGTCGGGGTAGTCGGCGTAGAGCCCCTCGACGTCGGTGAGGACGACGAGCTTGGCCGCGTCCAGCGCCGCCGCGAGCGCGGCTGCCGCGCTGTCGGCGTTGATGTTGTGGACCTGCCCCTCGACGTCGGGCGCGATGCCCGCGACGACCGGGATCCGGCCCGCCCGCACGATGTCGAGCACGGCGTCGGGGCTGACGTCGACGACGTCGCCCACCAGCCCGATGTCGACTACCTCGCCCCCGACCAGCGCGGTGCGCCGCTCGGCGGTGAACAGCCCGGCGTCCTCCCCGGACAGCCCGACGGCGTACGGGCCGTGCTGGTTGATCAGGCCGACCAGCTCGCGCCCGACCTGCCCGACCAGCACCATCCGCACGACGTCGATCGTCTCGGGCGTGGTGACCCGCAGCCCGCCGCGGAACTCCCCCGGCAGGCCCAGCCGCGCGAGCATCGCGCTGATCTGCGGGCCGCCGCCGTGCACGACGACCGGCAGGATCCCGGCCAGGCGCAGGAACACCATGTCGCGGGCGAAGGCCTGCTTGAGCTCCTCGTCGATCATGGCGTTGCCGCCGTACTTCACGACGACGATCCGGCCGTGGAAGCGCTGCAGCCAGGGCAGCGCCTCGGCGAGGATGCCGGCCTTCTCCCCCGCCCGGTCGAGCCGCTCGCTACGAGGGGTAGGCACTGTTCTCCTCCACGTAGGCGTGCGACAGGTCGGTGGTGAGGATCTCGCCCTCGCCGTGGCCCAGGCCGAGCGAGATCGCGACGACGATCTCCGGCCCGGACAGGTCGACCGACGTGCGCCCGCCCGCGGCGACGCCGCCTGCGCACAGCACGACGTCGTTGACCGCGATGTCGAGGGTGTCGGGGTCGACCGCGGCGTCGGAGTAGCCGACGGCCGCGGCGATCCGGCCCCAGTTGGCGTCGGAGCCGAACAGCGCGGTCTTGACCAGGCTGTCGCGCGCCACCGTCCGGGCGACGACCACGGCGTCGTCCTCGGAGGCGGCGCCGGTGACGCGCACGGTGATCCGCTTGGTGACGCCCTCCGCGTCGGCCTGCATCTGCTGCGCCAGCGACCGGCAGGTCGCCGTCAGCGCGCGGGTGAACCCGGCGAGATCGGGCCGCACGCCGGACGCCCCGGAGGCGAGCAGCAGCACCGTGTCGTTGGTGGACATCGAGCCGTCGACGTCGAGCCGGTCGAAGGTGACGCGGACCGCGGCGCGCAGCGCGGTGTCGAGCTCGGCGGGGTCGAGGTCGGCGTCGGTGGTGAGCACCGAGAGCATCGTGGCCATCGACGGCGCGATCATCCCGGCGCCCTTCGTGGTGCCGCCGATGCGCCAGCCCTCCTCCGACACGTGCCCGGCCTGCTTGGCGACGGTGTCGGTGGTCATGATCGCGGTGGCCGCGGCGGTGCCGCCCGCCTCGTCGCCGGCCAGCCCGGCGTGGGCCTTCTCCAGCCCGGCCAGCACCGCGTCGCGGGGCAGCTGGGCGCCGATCAGGCCGGTGGAGCAGACCGCCACCTCGACCGCGCCGCAGCCGAGCAGCTCGGCGGCCTTCTCCGCGGTGGCGTGCGCGGTCCGGAACCCCTCCGGCCCGGTGCACGCGTTGGCGCCCCCGGAGTTGAGGACGACCGCGCGCAGCGCCCCGGAGGTGAGCACCTGCTGCGACCAGAGGACGGGCGCGGCCTTGACCTTGTTGCGGGTGAAGACCCCGGCCGCGGCGGTCCGCGGCCCGTCGTTGACGACGAGCGCGAGATCCGGGGCGCCGCTGGACTTGAGCCCGGCGACGACCCCGGCCGCCCGGAACCCCTGCGGTGAGGTGACGCTCACGGGGCGACTCCGTTCAGCGGGAGGCCGGTGGTCTCGGGGAGACCGAGGGCGAGGTTGAGGCACTGCACGGCGGCGCCGCCGGTGCCCTTGGTGAGGTTGTCGATCGCGGCGACCGCGATCAGCCGGCCCGCGTCGTGGTCGACGGTGACCTGCAGGTGGACGGTGTTGGCGCCGAGCGTGGCTGCCGTGGTGGGCCAGACGCCCTCGGGCAGCAGGTGCACGAACGGCTCGTCGTCGAACGCCTTGACGTAGGCCTCGCGCACCTCCCCCGCCGACGCCGAGGTGGGCGCCGAGCAGGACGCCAGGATGCCGCGCGGCAGGGGGGCGAGGACCGGGGTGAAGCTCACCTCGACGGATCTCCCGGCCACCGCCGACAGGTTCTGCACGATCTCGGGGGTGTGCCGGTGCACGCCCCCCACGCCGTAGGCGGACAGGGACCCCATCACCTCGGCCCCGAGCAGGTGCGGCTTGAGCGACTTCCCCGCCCCCGAGGTCCCGGTGACGGCGGTGACGACGACCGACGGCTCGGCGAGCCCGGCGGCCAGCGCCGGGAACAGGGCCAGGCTGATCGCCGTCGGGTAGCACCCCGGCACCGCGACCCGCGTCGCCCCGCGCAGCGCGTCGCGGGCGCCGGGCAGCTCGGGCAGCCCGTAGGGCCAGCTCCCGGCGTGCTCGCCGCCGTACCAGCGCGACCACGCGGCGGCGTCGACGAGCCGGTGGTCGGCTCCGCAGTCGATCACCGCGACGTCGGGCCCGAGCTGGGCGGCCAGCGCCGCCGAGTGGCCGTGCGGCAGCGCGAGGACGACCGCGTCGTGGCCCGCGAGGGTCTCCGGTGTCGTGTCCAGCAGCACCCGGTCGGCCAGCGGCAGCAGGTGCGGCTGGTGCTCCCCCAGCCGCGTGCCCGCGCTCCCGCCCGCCGTGAGCGCCCCGATCTCGACGTCGGGGTGGCCGAGCAGCAGCCGGAGGACCTCGCCCCCGGCGTAGCCACTGGCCCCTGCGACAGCGATCCGCACCATGTGGATGACTATGCACGGTGCTGCAATCTCATGCAAGCCAGATCCTGTCGGTGCCCGCCCGTACCGTCACCGGTGTGACCGACCTGGCCGATGCCGTGCGCGCCGGCCTGGCCGCCCGGGCCGATCCCGTGGCGGCCGGGCCGATGCAGCGCTACATGAAGTCCGCGATGCGGTTCCGCGGCGTGCCGAAACCGGCCCGCGCGGAGCTGGTGCGCGAGCTCGTGGCCACACGGCCCGTGCCGTCGCCCGCCGAGTTCGCCGCCGCGGTCCGCGACCTGTGGGACGGCGCACGGTTCCGGGAGGAGCGCTACGTCGCGCTGAGCCTCACCGGGCACCGGCGCTGGTCCCCGCCCCAGGACGCCTCCTGGGTGCCGCTGTACCGGCACTGGATCGTCAGCGGCGGCTGGTGGGACCTCACCGACGAGATCGCGAGCGCGCGGATCGGGCCGCTGCTGCGCGCGGACCCGGCCTCACTCCTGCCGGTGCTGCGCTCCTGGATCCGCGACCCCGACCGGTGGCTGCGCCGGACATCGGTCATCGCCCAGCTCGGGTCCGGCGCCGACACCGACCTGGGTCTGCTCACCGACGCCGTCGAGGCCAACCTGGCCGATCCCGACTTCTTCCTGCGCAAGGCGATCGGCTGGGCCCTGCGCCAGCACGCGCGCGTCGACCCCGGGTGGGTCCGGAGCTTCGTCGACGACCATCCCGGCCTGTCCGCCCTGTCCCGGCGGGAGGCCCTGCGCCGCATCGGGTGACGCCGTGCGGTGCGCGACCGCGCGCGGGCACCCCAGGTCCGCGAGCGCCTCGTACCAGGCCGGGTCGAGCCAGTACTCGCCGTGCCCGCGCAGGGGCAGCAGGCACGACTCCTGCAGCGTCGGGTCGGCCGGGGGCAGGGGGTCGGCGATCCGCCAGTCCGGGCCGTACCGCTCGCGGCCGGGTTCCGAGGCCCGGTCGAGCACCGGGGCACCCGGCGCCTCGATCCACCCCGTCGCCGGCCGCCGCCAGCTCAGCACCGGCCCGGCCAGCGCGTCGGTGTCGCGGTAGAGGTTGCGCCAGTTCCCGCGCAGGTCGCCGTAGAGGGCGGTGACGGCGGCCCGGTTGACGTAGGCGGGGAACCCGCGGGCGAACATCACCTGCAGCTGCGAGCCGAACGTGAGGTAGGCGACGCGGTCCAGCAGGGCGCGGTCGGCGGGCGAGGCGGCGAGCCGGACGAGCGCCGCGAACGTCAGCAGGCTCCCCTGGCTGTGCCCGCACACGGCGAGCCGTCCGGTGCGGCCCGGCGCGAGGTGCCAGCGGATCCGGTCCTCCAGGTCGGCCACCGCCCGCGCGGAGTAGGCCGAGGGCACGAACGGGTGCACCGCGCGCGGCCAGAACGCGACGACGTCCCACACGACGTTGATCCCGCGCCGGGCCGACGCCCCGAACAGCGCGGTCCGGGCCAGCAGCATGAGCCCGGTGGCGAGACCGGTGAGGGTCAGCGTGCCGAACGCCAGCAGCGCCACCTGGAACGCCGGGGCCGGGGCGTCGGGCCGCGGCCACCAGCTGAGCACGTCGAGCATCCAGGGCAGCGCGACGGGCGGCAGCCCGACGACCGGCGCCAGGTCGACCGCGGCGAACACGGTGAGCACGACGCCGAGGACCCCGAAGACCGTGAGGACGCAGGCCAGCCCGTTCTTCAGCCGGGCCACCCACATCGCGGCGGCGACCTTGCGCGCCCACCGCCCGGTCAGCCACGGGGCCCCGGCCGCCACGGCGGGTGTCACGGCGGCGATCGCCGACCGCCGCCGGACCAACAGGTAGCCGGCCAGCAGCAGCACCCCGGCGGCCGTGATCCCCCAGGCGTAGGCGACGCGCGAGAGCAGTTCCGGCACCACGACCGGCCGCTCGTCCGACGTCAGCGCCGCGGCGACGATCGTGGCGAACGCACCGGAGTAGCCGACGCCGAGGAACAGCCCGAGCAGCGCCAGCAGCGTGCACGCCCACCCGCCGGCGTAGGGGGCGAAGGCGTCGCCGGCCCGGACCCCGCGGGCGACCAGGAGGTTGCCCAGCGCCAGCAGACCGACGGCGGCCGCCGCCACCACCATCACCAGGAAGCAGATCAGGTCGAGGCCCGGGAGGCCGCCGGTCCCGCCGCCGACCGGGGCCAGCAGCGCCGCCCCGACCGTCACCAGCGCCGCGGACCCGGCCAGGACCGCGAGCGCCTGCGCCACCAGCTCGGTGTTCCTCCTGCGACGCCGGGCCACGGCGGCGGCCGGGTCGTCCGGGTCCCACGGGTTGGTCGCGGTGTTGAGATCGCGCAGGCCGGCGGTCACGACGACCGCGACGAGCACGAACAGCGCGGCGGCCACCGCGCGGAGCACCGGGGGGAACCCGGCGGCCGCGGTCAGCGGCGCACCGACGCCCGCGACGACGGTCAGCCCGCCCGCGACGTGCAGCAGCCGCAGCGAGCCGAGGTCGTGGGCGCCGAGGAAGAAGTCACGGTGCACCAGGTCGCTGGGCTGCTCGCGCGACGGCGGGACCGGGGCGTCGATCCCGCCGTCCTTGCGCGCGGCCTCCCGGACGTCGGGGGCGGGCGGGCCCGCCGCCCACCGGAAGAACCCGAGCAGCGCGACGGGCGCGAGCAGCGCCAGTGCGTAGGCACCGCCGCCGGTCGCCCCGGCCTGCTGCCAGGCCCACAGGTCGACCGTCAGCGTCGCCATGGTGAGGACGAACAGCGCCGTCATCGCCAGGCCCAGCAGGCGCAGCGCCGCGCCTGCGAGCTCGTGCCACCGCCGCGGCCACGTCCCGACCGGGCGGGGCAGCGTGAACTGCGCGGCGTTGACCAGCCCGAACGGGGCGAGCAGCAGCCACAGCGCCTGGCTGAACGAGCCGGAGGTGAGCCGTCCCCAGTGGTAGGCCTCGACGACGTGGCCGTCGGGTTCGCGAAGCTCCGCGCCGCGCCGGTCGGCGCGGCGGAAGACCCGGCCCAGCTCGTCGCCCGCCACCTGCACGACCCGGTCGACGTCGAGCATGTCCTCGGGATCGGTGGCCCGGACGCCGTGCACCCGCAGCTCCACCCAGTGCTCGGTGTCCCCGTGCTGCCCGGTGTCCCCGTGCTGCCCGGCTCCGTTGCGCTCCGCCCGGTGCCTCGCCGCGTGCTCGACCACTGCCGCCACCTCCGGTCCCGCCCGTCACCGTCCGCCCCGCCCGTCACCGTGGCAGAGACGCGGGGTGGCCGATAAGTACATCCAGGTCGTGCCCCGTCCGCGGGTCGTTCTCAGTCCCGCGGCGTCGGCGGCGGTCCGACGAGCTCGACGCCGTAGGCGGCCCCGGCCGCGACCAGCGCGTCGATGTCCGGCGGGCCCGCCGCGGGCGGGGGCAGCGTGAGCGCCCCCGCGGGCTCACCGGTGTCGAAGAAGAACCGGTCGAGGCCCGCGGTCCCGGAGAAGGCCAGGAACCGGGCCTCGTCGGACTCCACGCAGAAGCCGTGCGCGACGCCCCGCGGCGCCCACAGGAAGCTCCCCGCGCCCGCACCGAGCACCTCGTCGCCGACGTGGAAGACGATCTCCCCCTCCAGCACGTAGAACGCCTCGTCCTCGCGGCTGTGTCGGTGCATCGGCGCCGCGTAGCCGTGCCCACCCCGCACCTCCTGCAGCCACAGCTGCCCGCCGGTGGTCTCGGACGTGGCCTTGAACGTGGCGAGCGAGCCCAGGTGCCACAGGGCGGGACCCTCCCCCGCCGTCAGGTGGTAGGGCCGGGTGCTGGTCGGGATGCTCATCTCGGAGGTCCTCTCTCTCGCGGTCGCCGACCGGGCCAGCCTGGCGCCCCCGAGCCCGGCGCGGATCCGGGTGCGCACGTACTCAGCGCTGCCGCCGCACGTAGCCGCGCCCTACGCTGGTCCGGTGCGCTGTCCCACCGTCGTCGGCCGGCGCGCCGAGCTGGCGGCGCTGCGTTCCGCGGCCGCCGCGGCACGGATCGGCCGGGGCTCCGCGGCGGCCCTGGTCGGGCCGCCCGGCATCGGGAAGTCGCGCCTGGCCCGCGAGGCGGCGGACACCGCCCGGACCTGGGAGCTGCCGGTGCTGGTCGGGCGGGCGGTGGAGTCCGGCTCCGGCACCGCCTTCCGGCCCCTCACCGAGGCGCTGCTGGCCGGGATGCGGCACGTCGACGAGCCCGACGACCCCGCGCTCCGCCCGTTCCGCTCCGCACTGGGCAGGCTGCTGCCGCACTGGCGCACCCGGTCGCCCGGCGTGGACCCGCCGGGCGACCCGGTGGCGGGCGAGGCCGTCCTGGGCGAGGCCGTCCTGCGGCTGCTCGCCACGCTGGCCGGCGACCGCGGGCTGCTGCTGGTCCTGGAGGACCTGCACTGGGCCGACCCGGAGACCCTGGGCGTGCTGGAGTACCTCGCCGACAACGTCGCGCAGGAACGGGTGTTCGTCCTGGTGACGGCACGCGACGACCCCGGCCCGGTGACGGCGCTGCTGCGCGCGCTGGCGACCCGGCACGCCTGCACCCGGCTGCCGCTGGCCCCGCTCGCCGCCGACGAGGTGGACGCGATGGCCGCGGCGTGCCTGGGCTCCGCGCCGCCCGACGACCTGCGCGCGACCCTGCACCGCCGCGCGGGCGGCACCCCGCTGCTGGTGGAGGAGCTGCTGGCGGCCGGGGCGGAGGCGGCCGCTGTCGTCCCCGACACCGTCGCCGGGCTGGTCGGCGCGCGGCTGGACGCGCTGGCGCCGGCCGCGCGGCGCTGCGTGGAGGCGGCCGCCGTGCTCGGCGCGCGGTTCGACTGGGAGCTGCTCGCCGCCGTCCTCGACTCCCCGGCCGAGGAGGTGCTCGCGGGGCTGCGGGCCGCCACCCGCGCCGGTCTGCTGGTGGCGGGCGAGGGGACCGTCGGCTTCCACCACGCGCTGGGCCGCGACGCCGTGCTCGCCGCCCTGCTGCCGCCGGAGCGGGCCCGGTGGGCCCGCCGCGGCCTGCGCGCCGTCCTGGCCGCCCATCCCGAGCTCGACGGCACGTGGTGCGACCTGGCCGCCGATCTCGCGCTGCGCGCCGGCGACACCGCACGGGCCGCCGCCGCGCTGCTGGAGGCCGGGTGGCGCAACCTCGACCGCGGGGCGCTGACCTCGGCCGAGTCCGTGCTGCGGCGGGCCGGCGAGCTGGCCGGGGACGACCCGGCCCTGGCCGCGGCCGCCGACGACGCACTGGCCGACGTCCTGGCCGCGTCGGGGCAGACGACCGAGGCGGTGGCGGTCGCGACGCGCTGCGTCCGGCGTCTCCCGGCCCGCGGCGAGGCCGCCGTGTCGGCCCGGCTGCGCCTGGCCGGGATCCACGCCACCGCGGGCGACTGGGCGGCCGCCGACGCCGAGCTGGCCGCCGCCCGGCGCGCGGGGGCGGTGGACGACCCGCGGGTCGAGGCGGCCGCCGCCCGGGTGGCGCTGGGCGCGGGCCGCCTCCCCGACGCCGCGGCCCTCGCCGCCGGGGTCCTGGAGCGGGCCGAGGACCCCGCCGTCACCTGCGAGGCGTTGCTGGTGCTCGGCCGGATCGCCCGGCGCGACGACCTCGCCCGAGCCGAGGAGCTGACCGAACGGGCCCTGCGGACGGCCGAGGACGCCGGCCTGCCGGTCCCCGCGGCCCGCGCCCGCCACGAGCTCGCGATCTCCGACGTCCAGGTGAGCCTGCGGCTGGACCGCCTCGCCGACGCCCGCGACCGCGCATCGGCGATCGGCGACCTGGCCGCCGTCGCCGTGCTGGACCTGCAACGGGCCGCGGCGCACCACGCCCGCGGGGAGCCGGGCGAGGCGCTCGCCGCCGCCCGCGCCAGCGCGGCGGCCTCCCGCCGGTACCGGCTGGCCACCCTGCCCAAGGCCCTGCTGCTCGGCGCGGCCGCCCACGTGCTGCTCGGCGACGACGACCGCGCCGAGCACGACATGGCCGAGGCCCTCGCGCTCGCCCCCCGCGACACGCACCTGCACGGGGAGGTGTGGGGGGTGCGGGCCACGCGGGCCCTGGCGGCCGCCGACGACCGCCGGGCGCTGGCCGACCTGGACCGCGCCGTGGCCGCGTTCGCGCAGCAGCCCAACGAGGTGAGCGGCTCGCCGTCGGTCGGGCTGTGGATGCTGCTGCGCGCCGCGGCCGACCCGACCGGCACCGTGCCGGACCCGCCCGACCCGCAGACCGCACGCTGGAACGTCGGCCTCGCCGGGTTCGCCCGCGCCGTCGCCCTCGGCCGCCGCGGCGACCGCGACGGCGCGCTCGCCGCGTTCGGGGCCGCGGACACGCTCCTGCGGGAACCGGTCGACATCGCCTGGTACCGGCTGCAGGCCCGACGGGTGGCCACGGGCGCCGCGCTGGCCGACGGTTGGGGCGACCCGGCGGGCTGGGCGGCGCAGGACGTGGGGCGCTGGGAGGCACGGGGAGAGCACCGCTGCGCGGCGGCGGTCCGGGGGCTCTGGCGCCGGACCGGGGCGGTGGTCCCCCGCGGGAACGCCGGGGTCCCGCCGGTGCTGCGCGAGCGGGGCGTCACCGCCCGGGAGGCCGACGTGCTGGCGCTCGTGGCCGAGGGCCGGGCGAACCGCGACATCGCGCAGTGGCTGCACCTGTCCCCGCGCACGGTGGAGAAGCACGTCGAACACCTGCTCGCGAAGAGCGGGTGCACGGGCCGGCCCGAGCTGGTGGCCTGGGCGCTGCGGGTCCTGCGCGACGAATCCGGCCGAACGGCCACGGGACGCGGCCCGGCCGTCTAGCGTCGCGCGCGTGCGGGGACGAACAGTGGTGGCGGCGGCACTGGCGCTGCTCGCGACGGGCTGCACCACCGTCGTGCCGGGCTCCGGACGGATGGCGGCGCCGGTCGTCGACCCCGCGTCCCCGGCGCCGTCCGCCGCCCCGTCCGCCGCTCCGGCCGGGCCGCGCAGTGCCCTGGCCGCCGACGTCGTCGACGACGAGTGCCTGCTCGACGCGCTGGCGTTCAGCACGCTGCTCGGCGAGCCGGTGCTGCCGCCGGAGCAGGCCGAGGTGACCCGGGCCGACGGGTCGCGCCCGACGAGCTGCGTCGCGTCGTCCACGGCGGGGGAGCCGCTGGCCTCGATCAACGTCTACGAGCCGCGGGAGGGCACGGCCGCCGACTTCGTGCTCGCCGCACCGCCGCAGGGCCGCCGCGAGCTGACCGGGGTCGGCGAGGCGGCGGCGCTCGTCGACACCGCTCCGGGGGTCACGCTGCAGCTCGCCGGGCCCCGGTACGTGGTGACCATCGCCGTGCTCGACGGCGCCCCCTCCGACGACGCGTGGCGCACCGCGGCGCAGGGGGCCCTCGACGCCCTCGGCTAGCGGATGCCGGTCCAGAGCTCGCGGATCCCGCCCCGCGGGTCGGCCACGGTCTCCACGACGTCACCGAAGCGCCGGACTGCGCGGCCCTGGGTGTAGGGCGGCCAGCCCGGGTCGCCGGTGCGGGCGAACGCGACCCACGCGGCGTGCATCTGCGTGGCCAGCTCCTGCGGCGCGTCGCCGCCGCCCAGGTCGGTGGCCGCGGCGAGGGTGTCGAAGACGAAGCCGAGCTCGAGGGCGTGGCACGAGCCCAGCCGGCCGTCGAGTACGGGGGTGACCCAGTCGAACTCGTAGACGTGCGCGCGCCCGGTCGCCTCGGCCAGCCGCAGCGCGGGGATGCGGAAGAACCAGTCGCTCATCACGTCGGCCAGCACCAGGCCGGGCGGGTCGCCCGGCCGCTCGGCGCGGTAGGCGTCCAGCGCGCCGTCGGGCAGCCGGTAGGCCCCCGCGACGGCGGCGAGCGCGGCGTCGGTGACGCGGTCGGCGGCGCCGGTCGGGACCAGGAAGAACCGGTGCTCGTCGCGGTTGCTGCCGACCAGCAGCTCCACGTCGGCGCCCGCCCCCGCGGCGACCGCCTCGATCGGCAGCGCCGGCAGCACCTCGCCGTCGACGACCGGCTCGAAGACCATCGCGTTCAGCGTGATCTCGCCCCACCGCGCCGGGTCCGGCTGCGTCGCCGCCTGCGCGCTCAGGGCCTGCTGCCCGGCGACCAGCCGGACGGGAGGCACCGCGGCGAATCCGGCGGCGGTGGGCTCGACCCCGACGTCCTCGGCCAGGTAGCCCGTGACCTTCGACGCCGTGGCCGCACCGAGCGCGTGGTGCGCGGCGCCGCTCTGCAGGATCGCCCGCCGGAACAGCCCCCGCGCCGAGGGCATCGCGAGCAGCGCGCCGACACTCATCGCACCCGCCGACTCCCCGAACACGGTGACGGCGTCGGGGTCGCCGCCGAACGCGGCGATCTCGTCGCGGACCCAGCGCAGCGCGGCGACCTGGTCGAGCAGCCCGCGGTTGGGCGGGGCGTCGGGCAGGTGCAGGAAGCCCTCGGCGCCGAGCCGGTAGTTCACCGAGACCAGCACGACGCCGTCACGGGCGAACGCGGAGCCGTCGTAGACCGGGATCGAGTTGGAGCCGTTGACGAAGGCGCCGCCGTGGATCCACACCATCACCGGCAGGCCCGTGGCCGACGGGTCGGGCGTCCACACGTCGAGGTTGAGGATCTCCTCCCCCGGCACCCGCACGACCGGCAGCAGGTCGGAGAACGGGGCCGGGTAGCCCGGCGCGGGAGCGGTGGGGCCGTGCTCCGTGGCGTCGCGGACCCCCTCCCACGGCGGTACCGGGGCGGGTTCGCGGAACCGCAGCGGGCCCGAGGGCGCCGCCGCGTAGGGGATGCCGAGGAACGCGGCGACGCCGGGGGCGACGGTCCCGCGCACCTCGCCGGAGCGGGTCTTCACGACGGAGTGCATGGCCCCAGTCTCACCCGGTGCGCGTCAGCTGCGCAGCACCGCGCCGTACCGCTGCGTGGCGACCGTCACCGCCGCGTCGCGGGCGGCGTTGGCCTCCTCGCTGGTGAGCGTGCGGTCGGGCGCCCGGAATCGCAGGGTGAACGCGAGCGAGCGCTTCCCCTCCCCCACCTGCTCCCCCGCGTAGACGTCAAATAGGCGCACCGTCTCCAGCAGCTCACCACCGCCGTCGACGAGGGCGTCGGTGAGGTCGGCCGCCGGCACCGCCGCGTCGGCGACGAGCGCGACATCGACCCCGACCGGCGGGTACGGCGACACCTGCGGCGCGGCGCGGTGCTCGCGCAGCGGCAGCGCGTCCAGGTCGAGCTCCATGGCACAGGTGCGCGGCGGCAGCCCGAGCGCCTCGACGACCTTCGGGTGCAGCTCGCCGGCGTGCCCGACCGGCCAGTCGCCGACGCGCAGCTGCGCGCAGCGGCCGGGGTGCCACGGCGCGAGATCCGCCGCGACGACCCGCAGCTCGACCCCCGCGGCCTGCCCGACGAGCGTGGCGGCGGCCACCGCGTCGGCCCAGCACGCGGGGCGCCCCGGCCCCCACCAGCCGCGGGCCTCGCGGTCGCCGGCCAGCACCGCGGCGACGTGCAGCGGCTGCGCGGGCAGGGCGGCCCGGATCTGCGCGTACTCGGCGTCGGTGGGGCGGCGGTCGACGGGCGGGTCGGGCATCGCGACCGGCTGCGCGTGCGGCAGCACCACCTGCCCGATGTGGTAGAGCGCGAGGTCCACCGCACCCCGGGACCGGTTGCGCACCAGCGTGTCGAGCAGGCCGGGCAGCAGCGTCGTGGACAGCTCGGGCCGCTCGGCGTCGAGGGGGTTGAGGACGCGGACGGTACGGCGCCGGACGTCGTCGGCGGGCAGGCCGAACGCGTCCCACACCGCGGGCCCGACGAACGGGAACGGCAGCACCTCGACGTACCCGACCTCGGCCAGCGCCCGCGAGACCGAGCGCCGCCTGCGCTGCGCCGGGGTGAGGCCGTGGCCGCCGGGGGCGGCGGGCAGGACCGACGGGATCGCGTCCAGCCCCTCCAGCCGCAGCACCTCCTCGACGAGGTCGGCGGGCTGCACCAGGTCGGGCCGCCACGACGGCGGGGTGGCGATCACGCGGGCGCGCCCGTCGTCACCGGTGGCCAGCTCGACGGCGCAGCCGACCTGCGTGAGGCGGCGGACGGTGGCGCCGCGGGGGTAGGCGACGCCGGCGACGCGGTCGGGCTCGTCGAGCGGCATGGTGACGGCCGGGCGGGTGGGCGCGGCCCCGGCATCGGTGCGGCCGGGGGCGATGGTGCCGCCCCCGTACTCGACGAGCAGCTGCGCGGCGCGCTCGGCCGCCACCGGCGGCAGCAGCGGGTCGACCACCCGCTCGAAGCGCTTGGACGCCTCGCTGGGCAGCTTGTGCCGCCGCGCGGCGCGGGCGATGACGGCCGGGTCGAAGTGGGCGGCCTCGATCAGGACGTCGATCGGGCCGTCGCCGTCGCGGATCTCGGTCGACGCCCCGCCCATGACGCCCGCGAGGCCGATCGGGCCGGAGTCGTCGGTGATCAGCAGGTCGTCGGGGTCGAGGGTGCGGGTGGCGTCGTCGAGGGTGACGAGCTGCTCCCCCGGCGCCGCGCGCCGCACCGAGATCGCCCCGGTGAGCCGCCCCGCGTCGTAGGCGTGCAGCGGCTGGCCGAGCTCGATCATCACGTAGTTGGTGACGTCGACGACCAGCGAGATCGGCCGCATCCCGGCGGCGAGCAGGCGGCGCTGCATCCACCACGGCGCGGGCCGCGCGGGGTCGACGCCGTCGACGCGGCGGGCGACGAACCGGGCGCAGCCGGCGTCGTCGAGGGTGACCGGCCAGGCGTCGCCCTCGGCCTCGGCCACCGCGACCCTGGAGGCGGGGTCGGTGTAGTCGGCGTCCAGCGCGGCCGACATTTCGCGGGCCAGCCCGCGGATCGAGAAGCAGTAGCCGCTGTCGGGGTTGACGTCGAGCTCGATCACGGGGTCGTCGAGGCCGAGCAGGTCGCGCGCGTCGTCGCCGGGCTCGGCGGTGCCCGGGGGCAGCACGAGGATCCCGCTGTGGTCGGCGCCGATGCCGAGCTCGCGGGCCGAGGCGATCATGCCGTCGGAGACGTGGCCGTAGGTCTTCCGTGCGGAGATCGCGAAGCCGCCGGGCAGCACCGCGCCGGGCAGCGCGACCACCACGAGATCGTCGACGGCGAAGTTCTGCGCGCCGCAGATGACGCCGTTGACCTGCTCGGGCCCCACCTGCACGCGGCACCAGCGGATCGGCTTCTTGAGCCCGGTCAGCTCCTCGATCTCGCGCACGCGGGCGACGACGAGCGGCCCGGTGATCTCGCGGGCGCGGTGGATCTCCTCCACCTCGAACCCGACGCGGACGAACGCCTCGGCGGTCTCGTCGACGGGCGGCAGCTCGCCGACGAGCTCGGACAGCCAGGACTGCGGAACGCGCACGTCTCTCCTCAGATTCCGAAGGCGCGGGAGAAGCGGACGTCGCCCTCGACCATGTCGCGCATGTCGGGGATGCCGTTGCGGAACATCAGCGTGCGCTCCAGGCCCATGCCGAACGCGAAGCCCGAGTAGACGTCGGGATCGACGCCGCAGGCCCGCAGGACGTTGGGGTGCACCATCCCGCAGCCGCCCCACTCGACCCAGCCCGCGCCGCCCTTCTTCTCCGGGAACCACACGTCGGGCTCGGCGGAGGGCTCGGTGAACGGGAAGAAGGACGGGCGCAGCCGGATCCGCGACTCCGGCCCGAACATGGCGTGGGCGAACGCGTCGAGGGTGCCCTTGAGGTGCGCCATCGTCAGGCCCTTGTCGATGGCGATGCCCTCGACCTGGTGGAACACCGGCGTGTGGGTGGCGTCGAGCGCGTCGGTGCGGAACGTGCGGCCCGGGCACACCACGTAGACGGGCAGGTCGCGGTCGAGCAGCGAGCGGATCTGCACCGGCGAGGTGTGGGTGCGCAGCACCGTGCCCGCGGTGTCGTCGGCGTTCTCCAGGTAGAACGTGTCCTGCATGGTCCGCGCGGGGTGGTCCTTGCCGAAGTTCAGCGCGTCGAAGTTGAGCCAGGACGACTCGACCTCCGGGCCCTCGGCCACCTCCCACCCCATGGCGACGAACGCGTCGGCGATCTGCTCCGAGACCTGGGTCAGCGGGTGCCGGGCGCCGCGCGGGGTGCGGTCCCAGGGCAGCGTGACGTCGACGGACTCCTGCGCGAGCACGTGCGCGTCGCGCTCGGCGACGAGGACCTCGCGCCGGGCGTCGAACGCCCCCTGGGTCTCCTGGCGCGCGGCGTTGACCCGCTTGCCGGCGTCGGCGCGGTCGGGGCCGGGCAGGGAGCCGAGCTCGCGGCGGGCCAGCTGCAGCGGAGCCCGGTCGCCGAGGTGGGCCGGCTTCACGGCGGTGAGCGCGGCGAGGTCGGGGGCCGCGTCGAAGGCGGCGCGGGCCGCGGCCACGGCGGCGGCCAGCGAATCCGGGTGCAGCGCGTCCACTACGTCGGTGCTCTCAGTCATGGTGTCGGTGATCCTAGGACGGCGTCCGGGCGGGCCCAGCATGACGGTGCGCCGCGGCGGCGGCGAGCGGGTTCCGCGGTGACCCCGGTGGGCCGCTCCCGGCGATCGCCACGCCCGCTCCGCCGCGCCCGTCGATGATCGTCAGGAGTGGCCACCGGGTGTCGCCGGTGACACCTCTCGCCCACTCCCGCCGATCTTGACCGTGGGCGGGGAGGGGCCGGAACGCCCGGATCCCGGGCGGCTCAGGCCCGGCGGCGGGCCGCGGCCACGCTCGCGTAGAGGCACACGGCCGCGGCCGTGGCCAGGTTGAGGCTCTCGGCGCGGCCCGGGATCGGCACGCGGACGCGGTGGTCGGCGGCGGCGGCCACGGCCTCCGGCACGCCGTGCGCCTCCCCACCGAAGATCCACGCCACCGGGCCCGCGAGCACGGGGTCGGCGACGGGGTCGAGCAGGTCGAGCTCGCCGTGGCCGTCGGCGACGAGCAGCGTGAGCCCGGCCGCGCGGCAGGCGTCGAGCACGGCCGTGGCGTCGCGGTCGCGGGCCAGCGGCAGGTGGAACACGCTGCCGGTGGACGCCCGCACCGCCTTGCCGTTGTGCGGGTCGACGGTGTCGCCGGCCAGCAGCACGGCGTCAGCCCCCGCGGCGTCGGCGACGCGGACGATCGTGCCGGCGTTGCCCGGGTCCGTGACGCCCGCGCACACCGCGACCAGCCGCGGCGCGCCGCGCAGCGCGTCGGCGACGGGGACGTCGAGCAGCGCGCAGACCGCGACGATCCCCTGCGGGGTGACGGTGTCGGACAGCGACGCGGCGGCGCGGGCGTCGACGACCGTGACCCGGTCCGGGCCGTCGAGCAGGTCGGGATGGCGGGCGGCGGCCTCGTCGGTGACGAACAGCTCGTGGACCACGCCGTGGGCGAGCGCCTCGCGGACGGCCTGCGCCCCCTCCACGAGGAACCGCCCGGCCCGGTCGCGCCCGGCGCGGCGCAGCAGCTTGCGGGCTGCGACGACGCGCGGGGTGCGCTCGGTGCCGGGCGGTGTGCCCGTCGGACGGCTCAGGCCGCCGACTCCTTCGACGCCGGGGCCGGGACGTGGGCCCGGGCGACCTCGACCAGCGCGGCGAACGCGGCCGGGTCGCTGATGGCGATCTCGGAGAGGATCTTGCGGTCGACCTCGACACCCGCGAGCGTGATGCCCTGGATGAAGCGGTTGTAGGTCATGCCGTTGGCGCGGGCCGCGGCGTTGATGCGGGTGATCCAGAGCTTGCGGAACTCGCCCTTCTTCGCGCGACGGTCGCGGTAGGCGTAGTTCAGCGAGTGGAGCATCTGCTCCTTCGCCTTGCGGTAGAGCCGCGAACGCTGACCGCGGTAACCGCTCGCGAGCTCCAGGGTGCTGCGACGCTTCTTCTGAGCGTTCACCGCGCGCTTCACGCGTGCCATGGTGATTCCTTACGTGTGGGGGGTGGGGCGGAGAAGGGTCAGCGACCGAGCATCGTGTTGACGCGCTTGGTGTCGGCCTTGGCGACCTCGACCACGCCGGAGAGGTCGCGCGTCTCCTTGCTCGACTTCACCTCGAGGCGGTGGCGCAGGCCGGCCTGCTGGCGCATGAGCTTGCCGCCGCCGGTCACCTTGACCCGCTTGGCGATACCGCTGTGCGTCTTGTTCTTCGGGTTCTTGCCGTGGTTCCGGGCCTTCTTGGGCATGGCTGTTCCTACTCCAGTGCTGGGGGCGGGCAGACCGTCAGGCCTGGTCCGCGTCGGCCTCGGACGCCTGCTCCGGCTGCTCGGCGGCAGCGGGGCGGGCGCGCGGGGCGGGCTTCTTGGTCGGACCGATCACCATCGTCATGTTGCGACCGTCCTGCTTCGGGGACGCCTCGACCACGCCCAGGTCGGCCACGTCCTCGGCGAGGCGCTGCAGCAGCCGGAACCCGAGCTCGGGCCGGGACTGCTCGCGCCCCCGGAACATGATCGTGACCTTGACCTTGTTGCCGCCTTCGAGGAAGCGCCGGACGTGCCCGCGCTTGGTCTCGTAGTCGTGCTTGTCGATCTTCGGCCGGAGCTTCTGCTCCTTGATCGTGGTCAGCTGCTGGTTGCGGCGGGACTCCCGGGCCTTCTGCGCGGACTCGTACTTGAACTTGCCGTAGTCCATGAGCTTGCAGACGGGCGGGCGGGCCTGGGCCGCGACCTCGACGAGGTCGAGCTCGGCCTCCTGCGCCAGCCGCAGGGCGTCCTCGATACGCACGATGCCGACCTGTTCCCCGTTCGGCCCGACCAACCGGACCTCGGGAACGCGGATGCGGTCGTTGATGCGCGTCTCTGTGCTGATGGGGTCTCCTCGTATCGACGTCGTGTGGAGCGACGGAGCGAAGACCCGACAACGATCACGGGCCCACGCGTGCCGTCCTGGGACGGCGCGCAGGCCTGGACCGAACCCGAACACCAGGGGTGGGCGGGTGGGAGCGGGGCTCCACTTGATCGCCCTGACGCTGAAGGAAACGCGCGACAGGGTGGTCGCATTCCGTAGGGTAACAGCCCCTCATCGGGCCGGTCGACCGGCCGTCACGCGGCGCCCGGCCGCGACGAGGTGGAGCTGCCGGTATGCGGCCCGAGTCTCGTGTGCGGCCCCAGCCTCATGTGCGGCCCCAGCCTCATGTGCGGCCCCAGCCTCATGTGCGGCCCCAGCCTCATGT
>NZ_BJNG01000054.1 GCF_006539565.1 Pseudonocardia hydrocarbonoxydans | reverse complement strand
GTCAGGCTCCTAGAAGGTGAACTCGAGGCCGTTGGTCGGCGAGGTCGGGATCGGCGGCGCGGTCGGGTACTGGGTGAACCCCTCCGGGAACGGCTCGTTGTGCAGCACCGGGGTGTTGGTCGGCTCGATCCCCGTGGCCCGCCGGAAGGCGTTCACGACGGCCGACATGGTGGCCGCCACCGCGACCTCGCCGGCGCCACCCGGGTCCGGGTACTCCGAGTCCTCGATGAGGATCACGTTGACCTCGGGCGGGGTGTTCCACTGCCGGGTGTAGAAGTAGTTGTCCCAGCTCGCCTCGACGAACGACCCGTCCACCAGGTGCAGGCCGGCGGTCATGGCGTTGGCGATGCCGTCGTTGATGCCGCCCTGGACCTGGGCCTCGTACCCGAGCGGGTTGAGCAGCAGGCCGGGGTCGACCACGAAGGTGACCTTGGTGACGCGCGGGCCGGTGCGGCCGGAGCGGACCTGGCGGTTCACCGTCTCGGGCCGGGCGTCGATCTCCACGACACAGGCCGTGGCGCACTTGTACTCCTGGTGCACGCCGATGCCCTGCGCGGTGCCCGCCGGCATCGACTTGCCCCAGTCGGCCTCCTCGGCCGCGCGCTGGATGACCTTGCGCAGGCGCTCGGTCTTGACGAACTCGGCCCGGAACTCGTACGGGTCCTTGTTCAGCCGCTCGGCGATGCGGTCGATCATCAGCTCGCGGGCGGTGCAGGTGTCGGGGCCGTAGACGTTACGGGTCGAACCGGAGTTGAAGCCGTAGTTGGTCTCGACCATGGCCCGGGTGTTGACGCCGAAGTTGTAGGGCGTGTGCACCGAGAGCTCCCAGAAGGTCTCCGACACCCCCAGGTTCCCGCCCGGCGCCTTGATGGCCTGCGAGGTGAGGACGTCGGTCAGGCCCTCGTCGACCTCCATGTTCACGCCGGAGTAGCGGAGCTCGAAGCTCGCCACCGCGTCGTCGGTGACCACGGCGCGCACCCGCGTGACGCACAGCGGCTTCACGCGGCCCTGGCGGCAGTCGTTGGCGCGGTCCCACATCAGCTTGACCGGCTTGCCGATGGCCAGGCAGGCCTCCGAGGCCTCCTGGACGTGGTCGTTGAACAGCCGGCGACCGAAGGAGCCACCACCGGGGATGACGTGGAAGGTGACGTCGTTGACGCCGATGCCCAGCTTCTCGGAGACGATCTTCGCCCCGGCGATCGGGCTCTTGGCGGGCGCCCAGACCTCGGCGCGGCTGCCGTCGAAGGTCACGATCGCGCAGTTGGTCTCCAGAGCGGAGCCGTTGCGCGAGTAGTGGATGAGCTCCTGCTCGAGCGTCTTGCCGGGCACCGCGGGCACGGCCAGCGGCAGCTCGGCGGCACGCAGGCCCTCGACGATGTCCTCGTCGCTCTGGCCGGAGACGGTGCCGGGGTTCCAGTTCAGCTCCAGCGCGTTCACGCCGTCGATGGCCTGGCCGAAGGTCCGCGCGCGGACCGCGATGCCGTTGCCGATCGGCTCGACGTCGGTGATGCCCGGCATGTTGCGGACCTCGTCGATGTTCGAGGGCCCGCCGTCGGGGAAGCCGTTCAGCTCGGGCGCCCGGCAGATCACGGTCGGCAGCGCGTCCGGGACCTGGATGTCGCAGGTGAACTTCTTCTGGCCGGTGACCATCGCGTAGGCGTCGTCCTTGCCTCGCGGCTTGCCGAGGATCGTGAACTCCTCGTTCGCCTTCAGGACCACCTCGACCGGCGTGGTGACCGGGACGGCCGCCAGCCTGCTCAGCTCGCCGAACCCGATCGAGTTGCCGGCGGTGTCGACGACGGTGAGGCCGGCGGTCTCGAGGAGCCGGCGCTCGCCGTCCAGCGCCTGCGCGGCCGCGTCGAGCAGCGCGCCCTTGGCGATGGCGGCCGCGACCCGGACCGGGGTGTAGAGGGAGTACGTGGTGCTGGAGCCACCGGTGAGCTGGTTGAACACCAGCTCCGGGCGGGCGTCGGCCAGCGTGACGTCCACGTCGCTCGGGTCGATGCCCATCTCCTCGGCGATGATCATCGCGAAGAGGGTCTGGATGCCCTGGCCGTTGTCCGAGCGCGGCAGCGCGAAGGCCACCCGGCCGTCCTCCTTGACCTCGACCCGCAGCAGCGCGTTGGTCAGCCGGCAGGCGTCGCGGTAGGAGTCGACGAACTCGTAGTACTCCGGGGTCTGCGGCGGCGACGGGAGGGCCGCGGCGCTGGCCTGGGGGGCGCCGCCGAAGACGGCCTCCCGCCCGACGTCCGCGACGACGACGAGCGTCGGCGCGGCGACCAGGTAGCCGAGGAACTTCCGGCGGTTCAGCGACATGCGCCCGGTGCCCGAGTCGCGTGACTCGGATCGTGTGGTGGTGCCGGCGCGGTGAGCGGGCATCGTTGTCCTCCTGATCAGGGTTCCCGGCCCGGATATGGGGCGGGGGGAGCGAACCCAGTGCGGAACTGCGTGGTGGTGAGTACTGCTACGTGCGGGGGAGGTCCGCACCCACGCCGAGAGCCGGCACACCGGAAGAAGGGTGTGTGCCGGTACGCGCGCGGTGAGCGGACACCGTCGTCCTTTCGTCCAGACGCCGACTACGGGGGTCGCCCGCGTCCGGCATTGTCGGAGACCAAACGAAGTGCGGAGCGGCCCAGATATGGCCGGGATGATCAGGTCAGCCGTTCGGGGTGCAGGAAGTTCCCAATCGCGACGGTGTTACGCGTCACAAGGATCGATCGTGTTTCCGCAGGTGCGGATCGACGTCGGACATTCATCCGTTTCAGCGGAACAGCGCCATCGCGGCGTGATTCACCCGTTCGGGGGGTGTAACGCGGCGTTCGGACTAGCGGTCGCGCGGTCGTCGCAGGAGATCGTCCGGGGCCCCCGACCGGCGCTGCGGGCGGGCCGGCGGGGCCGGGGGACGCGGCTGCGGAGACGCAGCGATCTCGACGTGGCCAACCTAGACCCTCCTCCAGTCGGAGGGCGCCGCGGCGGGGCGGGGCCTAGGCCAGACCCAGCTGGGTGCGCAGGCCGGTCTGGTCCCACAGCGTGCGGTGGGACACGATCAGCGACCGCGTGACGGCGGCGTGGGTGCGGTGCCGGAACGCGACCACGGAGATCGCGAGCACCTCGGCCCGGCGGTGCGTGGCGGCGACGCCGGGCAGCAGCCACGGCAGCTCGCGGTCGTGGGTGAAGCCGACGAGCCGCTGGTCGACCAGCGTCCGGATGTCGGCGGTACGCGTGACCCGCCGGATGCCGAGGTCGGCGGGCAGGTGCGGGAGGACGTCCTCGGCGAGGTGGCGGCGCAGCTCGGCACCGGAGCGCGGCCCGCCGACGGGCACGTCCTCCAGGACGCCGTCCTCGGCGACGACGGCGAGCGCGGCGTCGAGGTCGCCGGACTCGATCGCCGCGTGGAAGGCGTCGGTCATCGCCTGCATCCCCGTGATCAACGTCTGCATCGCCACCGTCATGGGTGGACCAGCCCCCTCCGTCCATGGCGATGCCCCGTCCCCGGTGGCCCGGGGACGGGGCATCGTCTCGGCGGCGACGCTACGGTGCGCCGACCGCCAGCTTCGTCTTCATGATCTCGCGGCAGATGTGGCCGTTGGCCTCGATGCCCACCCGTCGCAGCCGGGCCCGGCGCAGGTGCAGCGGCACCTGTTCCGTGGTGACCCGGCTCCCGTCGGGGTGCATGAGCAGCGGGGCGTCGTCGCCCGCCGGCAGCCCCAGCTTCGCCCGCCGGTCACGCAGCCGGTCGAGGTCCACCGAGGGTGGCACCTCGCCGAGCGTCATCGTGGCGAGCCGGTCCGGGTGCGCCCCGTCGTCGACCAGCGGCTGGGCGACCCGGTCCTGGCCGGCGATCGCGGCCTTCGAGAGGAACTCCGTGCGCAGCTCGTCGAGCTCCGCGGTGGCCTCCCCCTCGAACGCCTTGATGAAGCCGGCCTGGGCCGCGACACCCTTGTTGATCGCGTCGGCGGTCTGGTTCTCCTTCAGCGTCACCACCGCGTGCCGCACCCCGTCGACCTCCATGACCGCGTCGTAGGCGTCGGCGACCATGAGGAAGGCGAAGTTCGGCGCGCAGAAGAACGTCGGGAGCTGCAGCACCACGGTGGCGACCCCGTCGTCGGAGACGGTGGAGGACTCGACGAACCCGAGATCCGTGATGGGCTCGTCGAGCTCCGGGTCCATCACCGTCCCCAACGCCTGCCAGACGCCGGCGACGGTGCCGGTCATGCGTCGACCAGCTGCTCCCCGGGCTGGGCCGGGTCGTCGGAGGGCAGCTGCAGCTCGGCCGGCACCGGGATGTCGTAGAGCCGCGCGGCGTTGAGGCCCAGGATCTTCTTCTTCGTGGCCGCGGTGAGGCGCGGGTAGTCGGAGAATGCCGGGTCGTCGGGCATCTGCCAGTCGACGAAGCCCTCGACCTGCCACTTGGGCGTCCAGATGTTGTAGTCGCCGCCGAAGGTCATGCGGTCCTCGCCGACCCAGAACAGCAGCTCGCCCATCACCTTGGCGAAGAACTTCGGGCGGGCGTGCATCAGGCCGCCGATGACGACCGACAGGCCCGCGTACACGTTGGGCTCCTGCACCGCCATGAAGCAGAAGTCGTCGATCCGCGGGATGGCCGCGTGCTCGATGATGAAGTTCAGGCCCTGGTGGTCGGTGGCGGCCTGGTCGACGTCGTCGGCGGAGAAGGCGTCCTTGTTCAGCGGCCAGATCGTGGGGCCCTTGTGGGCGTGGATGTTCTTGATGCCCAGCTCCTGCGCGGCGGCCAGGAACTCGTAGGTGGCCGGGTCGGTGAGCTTGTAGCCGCGGGAGTCGCCGTTCCACTCCGCGGTGTAGAGCTTCACGCCCTTGAGGTTGTACTTCTTCGCGTCGGCCTCGAGCTGCTTGAGGCCCTCGGCTCCGTCACGCGGGTCGAAGCGCCCGTTGACGATGACCTTGTCGCCGAGCTCCTCCAGGAGCGCCGCGTTCTGGTCGACGGTGTTGAAGCCGTTGGTGTACCACTCCTTGAGGTACGTCGACTGGAAGATCGCGACGTCGACGTGCCCCTCCTCGTACATGTCGCGCTTGAAGTCCTCGGGCGTGACCTTGAGGTACTTCTCGTAGTCCCAGTGGGTCTCGGGCGGGGCCAGCTGGTGGTAGCCGTAGAAGCAGTCGATCCAGCCCTTCGCGAACTCCTCGCGACCCTCGCGCCAGTTCTCGCGGCTCGCGTCCCAGAAGTGGGAGTGGGAGTCGACCACGAAGTACTTCTCGCCGTCTTTCTCGTACATGGTGGTGGGAACCTCTCTCGCGTCGTTCTTGGTGATCTACGGAACGAGGATCGCGCGGCCGCGGACCCGGCCGGCGTCGAGATCGTGGAGGGCGTCGAGCGCCGCATCCAGGGGGTACTGCTTGGTGTGCAGCGTGACCTTCCCGGCCTGGGCCAGGACCATCAGCTCGGACAGGTCGGCGTACGTGCCGACGATGTTGCCGATGACGTTCTTCTCGCCGCCGACGAAGTCGAGCGTCGGAGCCTTGAACTCGCCGCCGTAGCCGAGGATGTACTGCGACCCGGCGGGTGCGGTCATCGCCCACGCGTCGAGCTCCGCGCCCTGCTCGGCGACGAAGTCGAACACGACGTCGCCGCCGCGGCCGTTGGTCAGGTCGAGCACGGTCTGGATGTGGTTGCCGTCGGCGAGGACGGTCTCGTCCGCACCGATCTGCTTGGCCAGCGCCAGCGCGTCGGGGTTGCGGTCGACGACGACGATGCGCGTGCCGGTGATGGCCGCCAGCGCCTGGACCGCGATGTGCCCGAGCCCGCCCACGCCCTGGACCACGGCGGTGGTGCCGGGGAACAGGTCCGGCACCGCCTTGCGCACCGCGTGGTAGGCGGTGATGCCGGCGTCGGCCAGCGCGGCCACGTCGGCCGGGTTGGTGGTCGGGTCGAGCTTGATGCACGCCCGCGCGGTGGTGCGCAGGTACTCGGCCATGCCGCCGTCGTTGCTGGACAGGCCGGGGAAGAACGCGTTCTCGCACTGCATGTCCTTGCCCCGGCGGCAGGCCAGGCACAGCCCGCAGGAGGGCTGCGGGTGCAGGATGACGGTGTCGCCGACGGCCACGTTGGTGACACCGTCGCCGATCTCGTGGACCCACCCGGCGTTCTCGTGACCGATCACGTACGGCAGGTCGGGCGCCATCGCCTCGGCCCAGTCGCCGTTGATGATGTGCAGGTCGGTACGACAGACCCCGGCGCCACCCACCTTGATGATCACGTCGAGCGGGCCCTGGATCGTGGGCTCCGGTATGTCGTCGATCTTCGGATCCTCGTGGTACGCGTGTACCCGAACGGCCTTCACCGGCGAACCTCCCTGGGGACGTCTCTGTCTGGCTCCCGATTCCAGTCGCGAGTGCTCCCGCTCACAACCGGGTCGATTCCGTATAGCGAGAAAACAGACAAAACGGACCAAGCCTACCCGGGGGTAGCATGCGTGCATGACGACGGACACGAGCTGGGTCGGCGCCGCGATGACGCAGACGGTGCACTGGGTGCGCACGGTCGGCATCACGTTCGGGGAGACCACGGCGCAGCGCGCGGTCGCCCACCTGCCCGACGCCCCCGACCTGCACAACCACGTCGGTGGTCCGCACGCGGCGATGATCTTCGGGCTGGGTGAGACGGCGTCGGGGGCGGTGGGCCTGGCGGCGTTCGGGGCGGTCATGGAACGGGCCACGCCGCTCGTCGTCCGCTCCGACATCGCCTACTCGCGGCTGGCGCGCGGACCGCTCACGGCCGTCGCGGAACTGGACCGTCCGGCAGGTGAGGTCCTCGCCGAGCTCGACGCGGGCACCCGCCCGGAGTTCACCGTCTCGGTGACGATCACCGACGCGGAGGGGCGGGAGACCACCCGCATGACCGTCGTCTGGACGCTGCGCCCGAACCGCTGACCCGGCGCGTCCGGCCCGGCGGGTCGGGCGCGGCGGGTCTAGCGTCGCGACCGTGCATGTGGTCATCGCAGGAGGACACGGCAAGATCGGGCTGCGGCTCGCCGCACTGCTGGCCGGGCGGGGCGACACCGTCACGGCGGTGGTGCGCAACCCCGCCCACCGGGCCGACGTCGAGACGGCCGGGGCCACCTGCGCCGTCGTCGACCTGGAGTCGGCGTCGGTCGGCGAGCTGGCCGCGCACCTGGGCGGCGCCGACGCCGTCGTGTTCGCGGCCGGGGCCGGGCCCGACAGCGGGGTGGCGCGCAAGGACACCGTCGACCGGGCGGGTGCGGTGCTGCTGGCCGACGCCGCGGCGCAGGCCGGGGTGACCCGCTACCTGCTGGTGTCCTCCACCGGCGTCGACGCCGATCCCGACCCGGGCAGCGGAGAGGTGTGGGTCGCCTACCTCCGGGCCAAGAAGGCGGCCGAGGACGCGATCCGCGCCACCTCCCTGGCCTGGACGATCCTGCGGCCCGGCCGGCTCACCGACGACCCCGGTACCGGCAGGGTGCTGCTCGCCTCGCCGCCGGTCGACCGGGCCGACGTCACGCGCGACGACACCGCCGCCGTCCTCGCCGCCCTGCTGGCCGCCCCGGGCACCGCGGGCCGCGTCCTGGAGCTGCGCGAGGGCGATCTCGACATCGCCGAGGCGGTCGCGGCGGTGACGGCGTGACGGAGTTCGACGTCGTCGTCATCGGGGCAGGCGCGGTGGGGGAGAACGCCGCCGCTTACGCCGCCCGCGGCGGGTTGTCGGTCGCGCTGGTCGAGGCGGAGCTCGTCGGCGGCGAGTGCTCGTACTGGGCCTGCATGCCGTCCAAGGCGTTGCTGCGCACCGGACACGCCGCCGCGGCCCTGCGGCGGCTGCCGGGCACCACCGCGGAGTTCGACCCGCGCGCCGTGCTCGCCCGGCGCGACGCCTTCACCCACTCCCTCGACGACTCGAGCCAGGTGGAGTGGGCGGAGCAGACCGGGCTGACGGTGCTGCGCGGGCACGGGCGGATCACCGGCGAACGGGCCGTGGAGGTCGACGGCCGGGCGCACACGGCCCGGCACGCCGTCGTGGTCTGCACCGGCAGCACCCCCGTGACGCCACCGGTACCCGGCCTGGACACGGTGCGGCACTGGACCTCCCGCGACGCCACCTCGACCCGGGAGATCCCGCGGCGGCTGGGCGTGCTCGGCGGCGGCGTCGTCGGCTGCGAGCTGGCGCAGGCGTTCCGGCGGCTGGGGTCGGAGGTCGTGCTGGTGCAGAACGGGTCGGCGCTGCTGCCGTCGACGGAGCCCGTCGCCGGGGAGCGGGTGGCCGCGGCGCTGCGGGAGGAGGGCGTCGACCTGCGGCTGGACGCCTCGCTGGACTCGGTGTCCGCGTCCGGCGACGCGATCGACCTGCACGTCGGCGACGCCGTGATCACCGTCGACGAGCTGCTGGTCGCCACCGGGCGCAGGCCGAACACCGCCGGCGTCGGGATCGAGACCGTGGGGCTGACGGCGGGCGAGCCGCTGGCCGTCGACGACTCGGGTCTGGTGCAGGGGGTCGACGGGGGGTGGCTCTACGCCGCGGGTGACGTCACCGGCCGCGCACCGCTGACCCACCAGGGCAAGTACGCGGCCCGGATCGTCGGCGCCGCCATCCGGGCGCGGGCGGCGGGCGCGCAGATCGCCGAGGACCCGTGGGGGGAGTTCAGTGCGACCGCCGACCACGTCGCCGTGCCGCAGGTGGTGTTCACCGACCCCGAGGTCGCGGCGGTCGGGCGGACCGAGGCGCAGGCCCGCCGGGCGGGCTTCGCGGTGCGGGTGGTCGAGATCCCGATCGCCGTCGGAGGGTCGGCGCTGCAGGCCGACGGCTACGACGGCGTCGCGAAGATCGTCGTCGACGAGGCGCGCGGCGTGCTGCTCGGGGTCACCTTCGTCGGGCAGGACGTCGCGGAGCTGATCCACGCGGCCACCGTCGCGGTGGTGGGGGAGGTGCCGATGCACCGGCTGTGGCACGCGGTGCCCGCCTACCCGACGATCAGCGAGGTGTGGCTGCGGCTGCTGGAGGCCTACCGCCGCGACTAGGGGGCGGCCTGGGACAGGGCCGCGGCGAGGCCGAGGGTCACGGCCATCAGCGCCACCTCGATCCCGGCCCAGCGCAGCACCGGGGTGCGCCCTGCGGCGAGCCGGCGCCGGGCCAGCGCACCGAGGCCGGCCAGCGCGAGCAGCGCGACGGTCTTGGCGACGACCAGCAGCCCGTAACCGGTGCCGAGCAGGGCGGCCCAGCTCGCCAGCCGCACCTGCACGCCGAGCAGGCCGGTGAGCGCTACGGTGACCACGCAGACGCCCGCGAGCTGCGAGAACCGGCCGATGGTGGCGTCGAGCAGCGGGCGGTGGGCGGCGACCAGCACCAGCAGCCCGGCCAGCCCGCCCACCCACAGCGCGGCGCTCCCGGCGTGCAGCGCGGCCGAGACGACCGCAACCTGATGGTTCGGCGCCGACCCCGCGTGCCCCGTGATCGTCGGCGTCAGCACGCCGAGCAGGGCCGCGACCAGCGGGAACCGGGCGGCGATCCGGTCCGGGTCGCGCAGCCGCACGAGGGCGCAGACCAGCACGACCACCGCGCACCCCGCCGTCAGCACCAGCCCCCGGCCGGCCGCCAGCCGCGTCGCCCAGGCCAGCACCTCGCCGCCGCCGAGCTGCGCGAGCGGGCGGCCGAAGGCGTCGGCGGCGCGGAAGGTGACGCCGAGCAGGACCAGCACGACCCAGCCGCCGGCGAGGACCAGCAGGGAGCGGTCGACCGTGGTGACGGTGCGGGCGATCTCGCGCCGGGTGGCCGAGGTCGGGCCCGGCAGCAGGACGGCGACCAGCGCCAGGCCGACGCAGGCGACCCCCGCCACGTCGGCCCCGGCCCGGGTGACGACCACCCCGAACGGCAGCGCCGCGGTGGCCCCGGCGAGCGCCGTGGCGGCCACGGCCGCCCCGACCGCGAGCACGGCCCACAGCGCCGGCCGGAGCCGGTCGCGCGCCGTCGCGGCCGGGACGGTCACCGGGTCAGCGCCGGTCGTCCGCGGGGGTCACGACCGGCCCAGGCGCAGCGCGGCCCCGATCCCGCCCCCGATCAGCACCACCGCGCCGACGACCCAGGGCCAGACGGGCATGCCGCCCTCGTCGGCCGGGGCGGCGGGTGCGGCGGCCACCGGCGCGGCGGCCGGGGTCGGCCCGGTGGCGGACGGCGTGGGCGCGGCCGCCGCGGGGCCGTCGGTGCTCAGGGTGAACACGACGCTGCCGGTGACCGGGTGCCCGTCCTCGGAGATGACGCGGTAGCCGATCTCGTAGGCGCCCGCCGCGCCGAGCGGGGAGACGGCGACGGAGACGGTGCCGCCGTCGGCGGTGACGTCCCCGGTCTGGTACTGGGTGCCGTCCGGGCCGACGACGGTGATCGTCGAGAAGCCGGCCTGCATGGTCTCGTTGAACTCGAGCGAGACGCGGGCGGGCCCGGTGTCGAGGCTCGTGCCGTCGGCGGGGTCGCTGCCGAGCAGTCGGGTGTGGGCCGACGCGACGCCGGTGCCGGCGAGCAGGGCGAACCCGCAGATCAGGAACAGCACGACGGCGCGCAGCGCGGGCCGTCGGGGGTGGTGCGTGGACATGGGGGTCTCCGGGGATGAGGGGGTGCGGGCGGGGTCAGCACCCCACCGGCGGGCCCCTCCGGAGGCGGGCGGCGGCCAGCGCACCGGCCAGCCGCAGGCCCGTCGCGGGCCCGGCCGGGACCGGTGCGGCCAGCGGCCGGAAGGCGGGCGCCGGGGCGGGACGGCGCGGCGGCACGAGGAACGCCCGGACCGCGGCGACCGCGGCGTCGGCGTACCGGAGGGCACCGGCCAGCACCAGGGTCGCCGCCCCGTGCATCACCCACATCGCGGCGGGCCCCAGCACCGCGGGCCCGGCCGCGTGCGCGGGGTGCAGCAGGACGAGGAGGTGGTGCAGCACGAACTGACCCGCGGCGAGCGTGCCGACCAGCCCGGCGAGGCCGGTGGCCCGGTCGGCGACCGTCACCAGCGCCCCGCACAGCAGCGGGACCAGCACGACCAGCAGCCCGAGATCCGGGAGCGAGCCGCCGCCCGCGGCGTGACCCGCGACCGTCAACAGGGCGCTGATCAGCGCCAACGCGCTGGCGCGCACCGTCGGGCCGACGCCGGTCACCTGATCGACGGTAGCCGCTGGGTCAGTCCGTGGCGACGCCCAGGTGTGTGAGGAGGTCGATCTCGGTGCGGTCGAGCTCCTGGCCGATCGCCCGGTACGCGGTGCGCCGCCGCGCCGTCGGCATCTGCTCGGCGGCCCGGACGGCGACGGCGAGGTCGGCCAGCCGGGGCCGGGTGTCGGCGACGAACGTTCGTGCCGCCTCGGTGTCGTGCGCGGACTCCAGATCGGTGAGGGCCTCGGCGACCCGCGAGAGCCGCGCGTGCAGCGCGCCACCGGGGCCGGAGTAGGCGGCGAGCTGGTCGGTCGCCACGCCGAGGCGCGCGGCCCGGCGGGCGTCCCACGCACCGCGCGCGACACCGGCTGCGGCCAGCGCGTACGGGGCCAGCAGGGGGGCCACCGCCGTGCCCACACCGATCATCCGCTTGGCCTGCTTGCCCGTCAGGGGCTTGCGCACCGCCCGGCCGGCGTCGGACACCGCCTTCGCCGGGTCCGTCCGACGGGATCGTCGCCCCAGAGCCATGTGTGCGTCCTCCTCGACCGGGTGGTGGGCGCAGCCTATGACGGCGGGCGCGGCCCGGCAGGCGCGAGGTTGTCGGGGGGCGTCATTACCCTCGCCCGTGTGACGGCAACCGCTCGGACCCCCCTCCCTCCCGCCGTCCTGCTCGACGCCGGCGCGCTCACCCGCTGCCGCCGGCGGCTGCACCTCGACCACGACCCGTCGGCGGCGGACGTGCCGCGCGCCCTGCCCGACCCGTCGCTGGAGCAGCGCCGCGCCGACGCCGCGGCGCACCGCGAGCAGCTCGGTGCCCGGCTCGCGGCGGCGCTGCCCGGCTGGGTGGCGGCCGGTGGCGCGGCCGCCACCGCGGCCGCGGTCGCGCAGGGGGCGCCGTACGTGTGGGGCGCGGTGCCGCCCGCCGACGAGGGCCGCCGCGGCGGCGCCGAGCTGCTGGTCCGGCTGGCCGGCGGCGGGTACGTGCCGCTGCTGGTGGTCCGGCACCGGATCACCGATCCGGGTGCCGGCGCCGTCACCTCGCCGCTGTTCGAGCCCCACCCCGACCGCGCCCTGCCCGACGACACCCGCAAGATCCGCTCGCAGCCGCGCGACCTGATGCGCCTGGCCCACCTGCACCGGCTGCTGCGCTCCGCAGGCTGGGCCCCGCCAGACGAGGCCCGCCACGCGCACCTCGGCGGCGTCGTCGGCCTCGACGCCGACGTCGTGGTGTGGCACGACCTGCGCTCCGGGCACTGGCCCGGCGGGCGCTCCACGCTGGCCGAGTACGACCTGCGCTTCGCCGACCGCACCGCCGTGGCACACGCCGCGGTCACCGGTGCGCCCGCGCTCGCGGCGCCCTCGCGGGTCAACGAGTGCCGGCACTGCCCGTGGTGGCCCACCTGCGAGGCGCAGCTGCGCCTCGCGGGCGACGTCAGCCTCGTCGTCAGGGGGGAGACGGCGGCGGCGCTGCGCGAGGTCGGGGTGCACACGGTCGAGCGGCTCGCCGCGCTCGACCCGTCGGCCGAGCCCCCGATCCCGTTCCCCGCGCAGCCCTACCCCGACGTCGTGGCCCTCGCGCGGGCGTGGCGCCGCGACCTGTCGGTGGTCCGGCGGGTGCCGCGGGTGCCGGTCCTGCGGGCCGACGTCGAGGTCGACGTCGACATGGAGAGCTTCGGGGAGTCCGGCGCCTACCTGTGGGGCGCGCTGCTGACCCGTCCCGGCGGCACGCTGCCCGGCGACGAGCCCGAGGGCTACCGCGCGTTCGCCACGTGGGACCCGGTGCCCACCGTCGACGAGGCCCGCTCGTTCGCGGAGTTCTGGGGCTGGCTCTCCGGGGTGCGGGCCGGGGCCGCGGCGTCGGGCCGCACGTTCGCCGCCTACTGCTACAACGAGCAGGCGGAGAACCGCTGGCTGCTCGGCTCGGCGCAGCGCTTCGCCGGGATGCCCGGCATCCCGCCGATCGCGCAGGTGCAGGAGTTCATCGACGACCCGTGCTGGGTCGACCTGTTCGCCGTGGTCAACGAGTGGTTCCTGTGCGCGCACGGCAAGGGTCTCAAGCGCATCGCCCCGGCCGCCGGGTTCGCCTGGCGCGACGCGGAGGCGAGCGGGGAGAACTCGATGCGCTGGTACCGCGACGCCGTGGGCATGGACGGCGCCCCGCCCGACGCCGGGCAGCGCGAGCGGCTGCTGGCCTACAACGCCGACGACGTCGCCGCCACCCTCGCGGTGCGCCGGTGGATGACCTCGCCGGCGATCGACGAGGTGCCGCTGGCCGCCGATCTCTGATCGTGCGCGCGGTGCCCGGGCGGGCCACGCTGGTGGCGTGGCACCGACGAAGCACGAGCAGCGGGGGCCGGCCGGGGCCGCCTCCAGCACCCACTACCTGGGCACGTCCACGGCGCTGTCCGTGCTGGCCCGGGGCGGCAACGCCTTCGACGCCGCGGTCGCGGCCGGGTTCGTGCTGCAGGTCGTCGAGCCGCACCTGTGCGGGCCCGGCGGCGAGGTGCCCGCGGTGTTCGTCACCGCCGCCGACCCCACCCCGCGGGTGCTCTGCGGGCAGGGCGTCGCCCCGGCGGCGGCCACCGTCGACCGGTTCGCCGATCTCGGGCTGGCGGTCGTCCCGGGCACCGGCCTGCTCGCCGCCACCGTCCCCGGCGCCTGGGACGGCTGGCTGACGCTGCTGCGCGACCACGGCACCTGGAGCCTGGAGCAGGCGCTCGACCCCGCGCTGGGCTACGCCGCGGGCGGGTTCCCGCTCGTCCCGCGCATCGCCCCCACGATCGCGACCGTGGCCGACCACTTCCGCGCGCACTGGCCGTCGTCGGCGCAGACATGGCTGCCCGGCGACGCCGTGCCGACCTCGACCCACCGGCTGCCCGCGCTGGCCGCCACCTGGCGGCGCCTGCTCGCCGCCGCCGTCGGCCCCACCCGCGAGGCGCGCATCGACGCCGCCCGCGACGCCTGGTACCGCGGCTTCGTCGCCGAGGAGATCGCGGCGTTCTGCACCACCCCGGTGCGCGACGAGACCGGCCGCGACCATCCCGGCCTGCTCACCGCCGACGACCTCGCCCGCTGGTCGGCGACCTACGAGGACGCCCTCGCCGTCGACGTCGGCGGGGGGTGGACGGTCGTCAAGCCCGGCGGCTGGTCGCAGGGACCGGTGCTGCCGCAGATGCTGCGCCTGCTCGACGGCGACGTGGAGTACCGCGGCGGGGTGGCCACCGCCGACACCGTGCACCGCGCCGTCGAGGCCGCCAAGCTCGCCTTCGCCGACCGGGAGGCCTGGTACGGCGACAGCGCGCCGGTGCCGCTGGACGCCCTGGTGTCGCGGGCCTACGCCGACGACCGTCGCGCGCTCATCGGGCCGACCGCGTCGCGCGAGCTGCGCCCCGGGTCCCCTGAGGGGCGGGCGCCGCGGCTCGGGGAGTACGCCCGGCGGCCCGGGATGCGGCGCAGCGACGGCACCGGCGGGCCCGGGCTCGGCGAGCCGACGGTGTCCCGGACCGGGGCCGTTCGCGGTGACACGGTGCACGTCGACGTCGTGGACGCCGCGGGCAACATGGTCTCCGCGACGCCGTCGGGGGGCTGGCTGCAGTCCTCCCCGACGATCCCCGCGCTGGGCTTCTGCCTCGGCACCCGCGCCCAGATGTTCTGGCCGGAGCCGGGGCTGGCCTCGTCGCTGCAGCCCGGTCGCCGGCCCCGCACCACGCTCTCGCCGTCGCTGGGGCTGCGCGACGGCGAGCCGCGCCTGGCGTTCGGCACCCCGGGCGGTGACCAGCAGGACCAGTGGCAGCTGTGCTTCTGGCTCGCCCACACCGTCGGGGGGCTCGACCTCCAGGCCGCGATCGACGCCCCCGCCTGGCACACCACCGCCTTCCCCGGCTCGTTCGCCCCGCGCGGCTGGGAGCCCGCGGGGCTGGTCGTCGAGTCGCGGCTGGGGGCGTCGACTCTGGAGGAGCTGCGCCGTCGCGGGCACGAGGTCGTCGACGCGGGGGAGTGGGCGCTGGGCCGGATGTGCGCCGTCGGCCGGGGAGACGGTGCGTTGCTGCGCGCCGCCGCCGACACCCGCAGCGGTGTGGGCTCCGCCGCCGCCCTCTGACCCCCGCGAGTCCCCCGTTCTCCGTCCGCGAGTCCCCCGTTCTGCACCCCTGAGTCCCTACTTTCCCCGGCCGCGAGGGGGGCGCCGGCGGATCGGTCGACGCGTGCGACGGCGCCCGCACGTGCGGTGCCGCGCCTCGAGGACGGGCCGGGGAGCCCCGGTCAGGAGTTGGATGCCGGTGTGTAAAGGCATCATGTAACGTCGTACTGGAATGTCGTTACACCACTTGGGAAGGGAGCCAGGTGCCCGTCGGATCGCGTTCCGCCCGGGCGGAGGCAACGCGCACCCGGATCATCGACGCCGCGGCGCCGCTGTTCGTCGGATCCGGCTACCGGGAGACGACCATGTCCGCCCTCGCGCGGGCGGCCGGGGTGGCGGTGCAGACGCTCTACCTCTCCTTCGGCAGCAAGGCCGCCGTACTGGAGGCCGTACTCGACGCGGACGCCGAACGTCACCGGTCCGGGTGGCACCCCCGCTCCGCCGCCGACGGGCCGGCCCTGCTGCGCGGGTACGTCGAGTACGCGGCCGCCGAGGTCGCCCGCCGTCATCCGCTCGACGCGGTCCTGCTCGCCGCGGCGGCCGACCCCGACCCGGCCGAGCTGCTCGACCGGGCCCGTCGCGCGGCGCTGGCGGCCCACGCCCGGGTCGTCGACGAGCTGGCGGAGCGTCCCGGGTTCACGACCCGGGTCTCCCTGCAGCGCGCCACGGAGATGATCGACGCTCTGCTCTCCCCCGAGGTGTACGGGCGGCTGGTGGTCGGGCACGACTGGACGGTCCCGGACTGGACCGAGTGGGCGGTCCGGCTCCTCGTCGCCGAGCTCTTCCCGCCGGCCGTCCCTTGACCCTGCGCCGCAGGTCGGTGCCGCCCGCCGGATCACCTCGGCCGTCCACCCGACCCCGACGCCTCCCGAGCGTCCCGGACGAGCTGCGGGAGCGCGCCGGGCCCCGGGGTCGAGGCGACGACCCCCGCCCGAGGCGGACCGCGGGCGGGACCGGCGCCGTGGGCGGACAACGGGGGACTCGCGGGCGGAGAACGGGGGACTCGCGGGCGGGGGTGGGGGCGGGGGAGACTCGGGGGGTGGGTGAGGTCGTCGGCGTGCCGTCCCGCCACCTCCGGGTGCGGGTGCTGCCTGCGCCGGCCCCGATCGGGGCGTTGACGGTCGGTGTCACCGAGGCGGGACTCGCGCTGGTCGTCTTCGGCGACGACCGGGCGGCGGCAGGACGGGCGGCTCGGCGGCTCGGTGCGCAGGTCGTCGACGGCGGGTCCGAGGCGGCCGACCAGCTGGCCGAGTACCTGGCCGGGCGCCGCAGGGGGTTCACGGTGCCGCTCGACTGGAGCCTCACCGCCGGGACGCAGCGCCGCGTGCTGGAGACGCTGTACGCCACCGTCGGTTTCGGTGACACCGTCACCTACGGCGAGCTCGCGGCGCGCAGCGGTTCCGGCGCCGCGGCCACCGCGGCCCGCGGCGTCGGCTCGATCATGGGCTCCAACCCGATCCCCGTCGTGGTGCCGTGCCACCGCGTCCTGGGCGCCGACGGGCTGGGCGGGTTCGGGGGCGGCCGGGCCACGAAGGAGTGGCTCCTGGCGCTGGAGGGCGTGCTCCCGGGAGCGCTCGACTTCGGGTGACACCCCTCCCGGGGAGTACCGGACGAGGCCCGGATGATCCATCCCGCTACCGTGGGTGGCCGAACGACCGCGGGAGGTTCGCGTGCGCAGGACGGTCCGGATGCTGGCGGTGTGCGGCCTGGCCGCCGTGCTGACGGGTGGCGCGCTCGCGGGCTGCGCCCAGCCCGGGCAGCTCGGCGACCCGGTCGAGAAGACCACGACCGAGGCCCCGCCGGTGGCCGACCTCGCACCGGCCCCCCGGCTCCCGCAGCTGCTGGGCAGCGGCCTGGTCGAGGAACCGGTGCAGATCGGGACGCCCGGCCCGGCCGTCTACTCGGTGCGCACCGCGACCCTGCCGCCCGGTGTCTCCATCGCCTGGCACCGCCACCCCGGCACCGAGACGACGATCGTCACCGCGGGGGCGGTCACGCTGCAGCTCGAGGACGCCTGCGACCCGGTGACGTTCGGGGCGGGCGAGGCGCTGTTCGTCGCCGACGCCGTGCCGCACACCCTGCGCAACGACGGCGACGTGGCCGCCGAGCTGGTCGTGGCCTACCTGCTGGCGCCCGGCGCTCCCGACCAGCTCAGCGCGCCCGCGGCGTGCCCCGCCACCTGACGAACGGTGCCGCCCGGCGGGGCCGGGATGTGGGACAGTTGACGACGTGGGAACGAAGACGGTCGCCGGCGTCGACGGGCGCACCTGGCAGGTGCGCCGCAACATCGAGTGGTCCGTGCCCGCCACCGGCGACGACTTCGAGCACGACGTCGACGGCGGCCGCGGCGCCGCGGTCCTCATCCTGTCGTCGCTGTTCCTGTTCTGGGTCATCCTCATCGTCTGGACCCCGGCGCTCGTGCACATCCCCTGGTTCCTCGTCGTGCTGGCCGGCGCCGTGGTGCTGTTCTTCCCGATCCGGTGGTGGCTGCGGCGGCCGTGGACGGTCGTCGCGGAGACGGCGGGCAGCTACGACCAGCCCGCCGAGCGCTGGACGGGCCTGGTCCGCGGGGGCACCAAGGCCCGCGAGGAGCTGCGCATCGTCGTCCGGCGCCTCCGCACGCAGGGCACGCCCGGCCACGCCGACAGCCCCCTGCAGCCGGTCAACTGACGCCATGCCCGAGCTCCCCGAGGTCGAGGCCCTGGCCCACCACCTTCGTGAGCACGCGATCTACCGCCCCGTGGCGCGCGTCGACGTGGCGTCGATGAGCGCGGTGAAGACCGCCGACCCGCCGGTCACGGCGCTCGTGGGGCGGGTGGTCACCGGCGCGGCGCGCTACGGCAAGTTCCTGTCCGTCGAGTTCGCCGACCGGCCCGACGACCCGCTCCACCTCATCACCCACCTCTCCCGCGCCGGCTGGCTGCGCTGGCACGACACCGCCACCGTCACCCCGCCCAGGCCGGGCCGCGGTCCGCTGGAGCTGCGGGTGCACCTCGACCACGTCGGCGGGCCGGGCTTCGACCTCACCGAGGCCGGCACCCAGAAGCGCCTCGCGGTGTACCTGGTGCCCGACCCGCAGCAGGTGCCCGGCATCGCCCGGCTGGGCCCCGACGCGCTCGCGCTGTCGCGCGACGAGTTCGCGGCGCTGCTGGAGGGGCGTGGCGAGCGGATCAAGACGCTGCTGGTGGAGCAGACGGTGCTCGCGGGCGTCGGCAACGCCTACAGCGACGAGATCCTGCACACCGCGCGGATCTCGCCCTACGCCTCGTCGGGGCGGCTGGGCACCGAGCAGGTCGACGCGCTGTACGCGGCGCTGCGCTCGGTGCTGACCGACGCCGTCGACCGCTCGGTGGGGCACAAGGCGGCCGAGCTCAAGGGGGAGAAGCGCTCGGGCCTGCGGGTACACGCCCGCACCGGCCTCCCGTGCCCGGTCTGCGGTGACGTCGTCCGAGAGGTCTCCTTCGCCACGAAGTCGTTCCAGTACTGTCCGGGATGTCAGACCGGCGGCAAGCCGCTGGCGGATCGTCGACTGTCCCGGCTGGTGAGGTAGAGGCGTGGAAGCGTTGTCCCCTGCCCTCCTCGTGCTGGTGGGCCTGCTGGTCATCAGCGTGGCCGCGGCGGTCTTCTACTTCCTGCGCAATCGGCGCAACGCCTTCGGCACCCCCCTGGAGAAGGCGACGTTCGGCACGCTGCACACGGTCGCCCTCGCCGCGCCCGCGCTGCGCGAGGGCCTGTCCCCGCAGTCCGCCCGGTTCGCGTTGCCCTACCTGCGCACGCTGCTGGAGACCTGCGCGCTGACCATGACCGACAGCCGCGGCGCCACCCTGGCCTGGGACGGCGACTCCGACCAGCACCAGCCCGACGTGCGGATCCTCGCCGAGAAGGTGGTGGCCACCGGGCGCCAGGAGGTCATGTCGCACACCTCGATCTCGTGCGACCACCCCGGCTGCGAGGTGCGCGGCGTCGTCGTGGTGCCCCTGGAGTCCGACGGCAACATCATCGGCACCCTCGGCGCGCTGACGACCTCGACCGCCGGGCCGGTGCTGCTGCGGGCCACCGCGGAGGTGGCGCGCTACGTCTCCAGCCAGCTGGAGCTCGCCGAGCTCGACGAGTCGCGCCGCCGCCTCGACCGCGCCGAGGTCCGCGCGCTGCGTGCCCAGATCCCCCCGCACTTCATCTACAACGCGCTGACGACGATCGCCTCGTTCATCCGCACCGACCCGGTGCGTGCCCGCGAGCTGCTGCTGTCCTTCGCCGACTTCACCCGCTACTCCTTCCGCACCGCGGGCGAGTACACGACGCTGAAGGAGGAGCTGACCAACATCGAGCGCTACATCGAGCTCGAGAAGGCCCGCTTCTCCGACCGGCTCAACATCAAGCTGCAGATCGCGCCCGAGGTGCTCGGCGTCGTGCTGCCGTTCCTGGCGTTGCAGCCGCTCGTCGAGAACGCGGTGCGGCACGGGCTGGCCGGCAAGCCCAGCGGCGGCACCATCACGCTGACCGCGGAGAACGCCGGCTCCGAGTGCGTCATCATCGTCGAGGACAACGGCGTCGGCATGGACCCGGCCCGCCTCACCGAGGACCTCGACGACGCCCACCTCTCCGGCGCGCACGTCGGCCTCGGCAACGTCGACGACCGGATGCGCTCGGCGTTCGGCGACGACTTCGGCCTGGTCGTGGAGACCAACATCGGCGAGGGCATGAAGATCACCCTGCGGGTGCCGAAGTTCCGGGCCAACGTCCGCGTGTGACCGGGACGCGCACGCTGCGGCCCCGCGCGCACGCTCGAGGGTGCGCGGGGCGTGGGAACGTACGCGCGGGTGCCGGACCGCGCCCGCGACGCGCGCTCCGCGCGTAGCGTGGCCGGCATGGACGTGCTGCGGTTCCCCGACGCCCTGACCTCGCGGCTGCCCGGAGTGCGCTCCGACAAGCCCGTCGTGTCGCTGGTCCGCCTGCACGGCGTGATCACGCCGACGAGCGGGCCGGTGCCCCGGGCGGTGATCAACGCGCAGACCACCGAGAAGACGCTGGAGCGTGCCTTCGGGCACGACCGGCTCGCCGCGGTGGGGCTGCTGATCAACTCCCCGGGCGGGTCGCCGACGCAGTCCGCGCTGGTCGCCGACTCGATCCGCCGCCACGCCGACGAGAAGGGCGTGCCGGTGCTGGCGTTCTGCGAGGACGTCGCCGCGTCGGGGGGCTACTGGCTCGCGTGCGCCGCCGACGAGATCCACGCGCACCCGACCTCGCTCGTCGGCTCGATCGGCGTCGTCAGCCAGGGCTTCGGGCTCGACGGGCTGATCGAGAAGTGGGGGGTGGAGCGCCGCCTGTACACCGCGGGCACCTCCAAGGCGCGGCTCGACCCGTTCCTCCCGGAGAAGACCGAGGACGTCGCCTGGCTGCGTGACCTGCAGGACCAGCTGCACACGATGTTCCGCGACTGGGTCACGCAGCGGCGGGGCGACCGGCTGGCCGCCGACACCGACCTGTTCACCGGCGAGGTCTGGACGGGCGCGCGGGCGGTCGAGCTGGGCCTTGCCGACGGGCTGGGCACCGCCCACTCGGTGCTGCCGGCGCGCTTCCCGGGCGCCGAGCTGGTCACCGTCGACGCGCGCAAGCCGCTCCTGGCCCGGCTCGGCATGGGCGGACCGGCAGCAGGCGCAACCCCGTGGGGGACGGACGGGCTGCTGGGGATGGTGCAGGCGGCCGAGATCCGCGCCACATGGGCACGGTACGGTTTGTAGCCCATGGCGAGGTAGCGCCGTGTGATCGAACGAACCCGAATGGTGCGTGCCCCTGGCACTCACACGGATTCGCCGTCACCATGGTTGACGGCACCCGTGATCGTCGCGGGCAGGATGAGGAGATCGTGGACAGCAACGACAGCTCCGGTGGCCTGGTCGTCCTCGCCGTGGACGACGAGGAGCCGGCACTCGAGGAACTCGCGTACCTGCTCGGCGAGGACCCCCGTGTGGGGCTCGTGCTCAAGGCGTCCGACGCCACGGACGCACTGCGGATCCTGAACAGCCGCCAGGGCGTGCGCGAGGCCGCCACGGCCGGTCAGGCCCCCCGCGGGTCCATGAACCAGGCCACCGGCACCCGGGTCGCCGAGCGCACCGACGTCGAGGTCGTGTTCCTCGACATCCGGATGCCCGGTCTCGACGGGCTCGAGCTCGCGCGCGTGTTCTCCTCGATGGCCGTGCCCCCGTCGGTGGTCTTCGTGACCGCCCACGACGACCGCGCCGTCGACGCCTACGAGGTCGGCGCCGTCGACTACCTGCTCAAGCCGCTGCGCTCCGAGCGCCTCTCCGCCTCGATCGACCGGATCCTGGCCAGCCGCACCGCCGCGATGGCCGAGCCGGTGCAGCAGGAGAGCGGCGAGGACGAGGTCATCCCCGTCGAGCTCGCCGGCACCACGAAGCTCGTCCCGCGTTCCGCGGTGCGCTACGTCGAGGCCCAGGGCGACTACGCCCGGCTGCACACCCACGAGGGCAGCCACCTCGTCCGCATCCCGCTCTCGGTGCTGGAGGACCGCTGGCGCGACGCCGGTTTCGTCCGCATCCACCGCTCGTTCCTGGTGTCGCTGCCGCTGGTCACCGAGCTGCGGCTGTCCGGGTCGGGGTACGTCGTACGCGTCGGCACCGGGCCCGACTGCGCCGAGCTGCCGGTCAGCCGCCGGCACACCCGCGAGCTCAAGGACCGTCTGGTCCGCGCCACGAAACAGGCGTGGAGCCAGCGGTGACCGCCCACGGCGCGTAGCGAGGGCCCGACGTGAGCACCTTCATCGACGGCTCACCGCCGTCGGTGACCCCCGGGCCGGACGGCGACGACCCCGTCGACCCCGACACCGGTCCCGCCTGGCTGCAGGAGGAGATCCGGCGTCGCATGGCCACAGGTCGCTCGGCCGCGGGTGGGCGGCACGCGCGCCGCGACCCCGCCGCCGATCCCCCGGGTGGGGTGGAGCACGTCCCCCGGCACTCGGTGGCCACGCCGGGCCCGGGTGCGCCCGCTCCCGGACCGATCGGCGGCCCGTCGCTGCCGGAGTCCGGGGTGCCGGTGCGCCGGTCGCAGCCGGTCGCGTCCGACGAGGGCTGGTCCGGTCCCGCCGCCGAACCCGTCACCGGTCGGCGGATCCCGCGGGCCTACCGACGCGGGCCCCGCGGCCCGGGCGGCGACGCGCCCGCCACGTTCGGCGGGCCCGCGTTCGCCGAGGGCGCCGCGCGGCCGCCCGCGCCCGACGAGTTCGGTGGCCCGGGTTTCGCCGACGTCCGCGGTGACCTCGACGACCTCGACGACCGGACCGACGTGCCGCCCTCCACCGTCGTCGCCCGCGGGCCGGCCGCCGGGCTCCCGCCGGGTGCCCCGGTGACCGCCCCCCCGGTGTCCGAATCTCCGGTGTCCGAATCTCCGGTGTCCGACTCTCCGGCGTCCGACCCCCCGGTGTTCCCCGCCCCGGTCCGTCCCGGCGCAGGCCCCGCCGCGGCGGCGGTGCCGGTGTCGGACCGCCCGGTGTCGGACACCCCGGGCGACGCTCCGGTCGTCCCCCCGCCCGCAGGGGCGGTGGCCGACCCCGAGGTCCCCCACCGTGCCGCGCCGACGCCGGGGCGCGGGATCGAGGCGGGTGGGCTGTTCGACGCCGGCCCCGACGTCGACGACCGGCCCGCGCCCGCGGCTCCGCGACCGGCCGCCGCGGCCGAGGTGCTCCCGCCGCGCGCACCGGCGCGCCTGCTCGCCGCACCCGACGTGGTGCCCCCGCCCGTCCCGGACGCCGGGATGCCCACCACCGCGATGCCCACGACCGCGATGCCGACGGCGGGGCCCACGACTACGGGGCCCACGACGGCGGGGCCCACGACCGCCGACCCGGCGTCCGCAGGAGCCGCGGCGGCGTCGCCGGCGCCTGACGCGACGCGCCCCGCCCCTCCCCGCGACGGGACCGGCGACCCGGCCCTGTGGACGTCGGACCCGCGGGGTGTGCTGCCCGCCGACCGGTCCGACCTGACCGGCCCCCTCACCCCGGTCGACGACGACGACACCGTGCTGTGGAGTGCCCACATGCCCCCGGCCGCACCGGACGGCACCGCGCTCGCCACCCCCGGCCTGCCGGTCGACGTGCCCGGGCCGCGGTCCGCCGGACCGGGCGAGGAGGTCACCGGGTCGGGGTTGCCGCAGCGGCGGGTGAAGGTCGTGCTGTCCGAGCGGCGCAACCAGGCGCACGCGGTGCGCACGGTCGTCGACATCCAGGAGGGCGGTGCGGTCGGCGAGCTGCTCCGCAGCAACCTGATCGGCTCCCAGCTCACCGTGGCGCTGCGGTTCGCGCTGTTCGCCGGGCTCACGCTGGGCCTGCTGCCGCTGGCGTTCGCGCTGTTCCCCGAGATCGGCCGTACCGACGTCCTGGGCCTGCGGCTGCCGTGGCTGCTGCTGGGCGTGCTGGTCTACCCCTTCCTGCTGGGCCTGGGCTGGTGGCACACCCGCACCGCCGAGCGCGTGGAGCAGAACTTCGCCGATCACGTGCAGGACTGACGGGTGGCGCCCTCCGCCCAGTACGCGCTCGTCGCGATCGCGCTGGTCGGGATCGTCTCGGCGGCGATCGGCTCGTACGGCGTGCGGGTCGCCCGCAGCACGTCGGACTTCCTGGTGGCCTCGCGCACCGTCGGGCCGGTGGCGAACGCGAGCGCGATCTCCGGCGAGTACCTGTCCGCGGCGTCGTTCCTCGGCATCGCCGGTCTCATCCTGCGCGAGGGGGCCGACGCGCTCTGGTACCCGGTCGCGTTCGTCGCGGGCTACCTCGCGCTCGTGCTGTTCGTCGCGGCGCCGCTGCGCCGCTCGGGGGCCTACACGGTGCCCGACTTCGCCGAGGCCCGGCTCGGGTCCCCGGTGCTGCGGCGCGTCTGCACGGCGTTCGTGCTGATCATCGGCTGGCTGTACCTGCTGCCGCAGCTGCAGGGCGCCGGGCTCGCGCTCACCACGCTCACCTCGCTGCCCGCCTGGTCGGGGGTGGCGGCGGCCGGGGCGGTCGTGCTGCTCACCGTCGTCGGCGGCGGGATGCGGTCGATCACCTTCGTGCAGGCCTTCCAGTACTGGCTCAAGCTCACCGCCCTGCTGGTGCCCGCCATCGTCGTGCTGGGCATCTTCCTCAACGACACCCACACCTTCGACCGGCCCGCCGCGCCCGCCTTCCCCGCCGAGACGACCGTGACGATCCGGACCGACGTGGTGCTGCAGGTCGTCGACCCGGTCCGGCTCGACGCCGCGGGCGACGTCGACGGCACCCGCGTCGACGGGCCGCTGGACTGGGCGCCCGGGCCGCACGAGGTGCGCGCCGGCGCCACGCTGGTCTTCCCCGCCGACACCCCGGTGCCCACGGTGCTGGGCACCCCGGCCACCGACGGCGAGTGGCTGGAACCGATGTCGGGCGACCGCCCCGACCAGCTCCTGGAGATCTACTCGATCCTGATCGCCGGCTTCCTGGGCACGATGGGGCTGCCGCACGTGCTCGTGCGCTTCTACACCAACCCCGACGGGCGGGCGGCGCGGCGCACCACCGTCATCGTGCTGGCCATGATCGGCGGCTTCTACGTCCTGGTCACCCTGGTCGGGGCGCTGTCGCGGCTCTACACCCCGCAGCTGCTGGTGAGCGGCCAGACCGACGCCGCGGTGTTGCTGGTGCCGGTCGCGGCGCTGGGCCAGGGACCCATGGGATGGCTGCTCGGCGGCCTGGTCGCCGCCGGCGCCGCGGCCGCGTTCCTCTCGACGTCCTCGGGCATCGTCGTGAGCCTGGCCGGCGTGCTGTTCACCGACGTGCTGACGGGCCGGTGGCGCGACTTCCGGTTGGCCGCGGTGCTGTCGACCGTGGTGCCGCTGGCGCTGGCGCTCTCGGTCACCCGGCTCGACTTCTCGCTCACCGTGCCGCTGGTGTTCGCCGTGGCCGCGTCGACGTTCTGCCCGCTGCTGGTGCTGGGCATCTGGTGGCGTGGCCTCACCGCGCGCGGCGCCGTCGCGGGGGTGCTGGTCGGCGGCGGGCTGTCCGGGATCAGCACCGCCGTCAGCATGTTCGCGGCGCTGCCCGCGGGCCCGGTCGGCGTGCTGCTCAACCGGCCGGCCGCCGTCACCGTCCCCGCCGCGTTCCTGACGATGGTGGTCGTCAGCCGGCTCACGCGCCGGGAGGTCCCGGCCGACGTCGACCACGCCCTGCTGCGGCTGCACGCGCCGGAACGCCTCGGCCTGAGCCACGACCGCATCGACGACGACCCGGATCCGGGCTGACCCTCCCGTTCGGGGGAGCGGGTGGTGACCGATGGTCGGTCGGCTGGGGATACTGGTCCCATGCCCTGCCCCGTCGTCCCCGTGTGGGTGACGCGATGACCACCGCCGGTGCCGTCGCGCTGGGCGCGATGCTGCTGGTCGCGGTCGCGTCGGCGGTGATCGGGGCGATCGGCGTGCGGGTCACGCGCAGCACGTCGGACTTCCTGGTGGCCTCGCGCAGCGTCGGGCCGGCGGCCAACGCCGGGGCGATCTCGGGGGAGTACCTGTCGGCGGCGTCGTTCCTGGGCGTGGCCGGGCTGATCCTGCGCGACGGCGTCGACGCGCTCTGGTACCCGGTCGGGTTCACGGCGGGCTACCTGGCGCTGGTGCTGTTCGTCGCGGCGCCGCTGCGCCGCTCGGGCGCGTACACGGTGCCCGACTTCGCCGAGGCGCGGCTGGCCTCCCCGCTGCTGCGCGGCGTGTGCACCGGGTTCGTGCTGCTCATCGGCTGGCTCTACGTCCTGCCACAGCTCCAGGGCGCCGGGCTGACGGTCACGGTCATCACCGGCGGCCTGCTGCCCGCGTGGACGGGCGTGCTCGCGGCGGGGGTCGTCGTCGTGGCGTCGGTCGCGCTGGGCGGGATGCGCTCGATCACCTTCGTGCAGGCCTTCCAGTACTGGCTCAAGCTCACCGCCGTGGCCCTGCCCGCGCTGGTCACGGTCGTCTACTTCCTCGGCGACGCCCGGGAGTTCGACCGGCCGGCGCCGCCGCAGTTCCCCTCCGCCGCCAGCGTCGACGTCCGCACCGACGTCCTGCTCGACGTGCGGGTGCCCACCGACCTCGTCGCCACCGGCCGGATCGACGGCATCGACGTCCGCGACGCCGGGCTGCGCTGGGAGCCGGGCCTGCACTCGGCCGAGGCGGGCTCGCGGCTGGGGTTCACCGAGGGGTCCTCGGTGCCGGTCGTCGCGGGCACCCCCGCCGCCGACGACGCCTGGCTCACCCCGTTCCCCGAGGGCCGGGAGAACGGGCTGCTGTCCACCTACTCGCTGATCATCGCGCTGTTCCTGGGCACGATGGGGCTGCCGCACGTGCTCGTGCGCTTCTACACCAACCCCGACGGGCGCACGGCCCGGCGCAGCGCGGTCGTCGTCCTCGCCCTGCTCGGCGGGTTCTACATCACCGTCACGGTGCTCGGGGCGCTGTCGCGGCTCTACACGCCACAGCTGCTGGTCAACGGCGACACCGACGCGGCGGTGCTGCTGCTGCCGACCGCGGTCCTCGGGGTCGGCTGGGCCGGTGTCGCGATCGGGGCGCTCGTCGCGGCGGGGGCGTGGGCGGCGTTCCTGTCGACGTCGTCGGGGCTGATCGTCAGCGTGGCGGGGGTGCTGTCCACCGACGTGTTCCGCCGCGGGCGGGTGCGCGACTTCCGGTTCGCCGCGGTGCTCGCCGGGCTCGTGCCGCTCGTGCTCGCGCTGGGCCTGGGCCGGCTCGACTTCTCCGAGGCCGTCGCGCTGGTGTTCGCCGTGGCCGCGTCGACGTTCTGCCCGCTGCTGGTGCTGGGCATCTGGTGGCGCGGGCTCACCGACCGCGGCGCGGTCGTCGGGCTGCTGGTGGGCGGGGTGCTCTCGGCCGGCGCGGTGACGGTGAGCCTGCTCGGCGTCGGCGGCGACGGCGCGCTGGGGGTGCTGCTCTACCGGCCGGCCGTCGTGAGCGTGCCGGCGGCGTTCGCCACGATGGTGGTCGTCAGCCTGCTCACGCGCGACCGCCGGCCCGCCGACGTCGACCAGATCCTGCTGCGGCTGCACGCTCCGGAGCGCCTCGGGCTCAGCCGCGACCGCTTGGCGGACCGGGAGCGCCGCACACTGCGTTAGGTGTTGTGCGACACAGCTGCCCGTTGGAGTATTCCGGCGTTGCCCCGTGCCGGGCCCCTCGTTCACCTGATAGTGGGGCCCCGTCCGGGCCGCAGCATGACGAGGGGGAGGCCCGCCGTGAGCATGACCGGCGAACGATCGACCAGGACCGTCTACGAAGAGGTGCAGGACAGCGCGGAGTTCGCGCAGCTCCGGTCGCGGCTGCGGCGTTTCGTCTTCCCGATGAGCGCGGCGTTCCTCGTCTGGTACCTCGCCTACGTGCTGCTGGCGTCCTACGCGCGCGACTTCATGGCGGTCAAGCTGTTCGGCAACATCAACGTCGGCCTGGTGATCGGGCTGCTGCAGTTCGTCACCACGTTCGCGATCACCACGATCTACGTCCGGTACGCCAACAAGCACCTCGACCCCGCCGCGGAGCGCCTGCGCAGACGCGTCGAGGAGAGTTGATGGTCCCTGCTCAGGGTGCCGACCCCGCGCAGGTCGGCAACGTCGGTCTCAACATCGGCATCTTCGCGCTGTTCGTGGCGGTCACGCTGTACTTCGTCTACCGCGCCAGCCGCACCAACCGCTCGGCGTCGGACTACTACGCCGCCGGCCGCACCTTCACCGGCCCGCAGAACGGCGTCGCCATCGCGGGT
>NZ_BJNG01000053.1 GCF_006539565.1 Pseudonocardia hydrocarbonoxydans | reverse complement strand
CTGAAGCTGTTTACGAAGAATGTGCTGGAAACGGCGCTCAATGAGGAGATGACCGAGCATCTCGGGCACGCCAAGAACCAGGCGACCCCGGAGCGGGACTCCACGAACGTGCGGAACGGGTCGCGGTCGAAGACGGTGCTCTCGGATGCCGCTGGCGAAGTCGAGATCGATGTGCCGCGGGATCGTGAGAGCACCTTCGAGCCTCAGATCGTGAAGAAGCGGCAACGGCGCCTCGCCAACGTGGATGAGATCGTGCTCTCGCTCTACGCGAAGGGAATGACCACTGGGGAGATCTCCGCGCATTTTGCCGACATCTACGGGGCGTCGGTGTCGAAGGAGACGGTCTCACGGATCACCGACAAAGTCGTCGCTGAGATGAACGACTGGGCCGGCCGTCCGCTCGACGCGGTGTACGCGGCGGTGTTCATCGACGCCATCCACGTGAAGGTCCGGGACGGGCAGGTCGCCAACCGGCCGGTCTACGCCGCCATCGGGGTCACCGTGGACGGCTGCAAGGACGTGCTGGGGCTGTGGATGGGCGTCGGCGGCGAGGGCGCGAAGTTCTGGATGAGCGTCCTGGTCGACTTGAAGAACCGCGGCGTGCGCGACGTGCTGTTCCTGGTCTGCGACGGCCTGAAAGGTCTACCGGAGGTGGTGGCGAACGTGTGGCCGCAAACCATCGTGCAAACCTGCATCGTGCACCTGATCCGGAACACTTTCCGCCTAGTCGGTCGACAGGACTGGGATGCGGTGAAACGCGACATCAAACCGATCTATGCCGCGCCCAGCCCGGACGCAGCACTCGTCGCCATGGACGAGCTCGAGGAGAAATGGGGTCGCAAGTACGGGGCGATGATCCGGCTCTGGCGTAGCGCTTGGGAAGAATTCGTGCCGTTCCTGGACTACGACGTAGAGATACGTCGGGTGATCTGCTCCACGAACGCAATTGAGTCACTCAACGCCCGCTATCGGCGGGCCGTCCGAGCGCGAGGCCATTTCCCGACCGAGCAGGCTGCGATGAAGTGCCTGTACCTTGTGACTCGCAGCCTGGACCCGACCGGGAAGGGCCGCACCAAGTGGACGATGCGGTGGAAGCCTGTGATCAACGCATTTGCCATCACGTTCGGTGACCGATGGCCGGGAGCCGAGACCTACTGACAACGACGCCGGAAACACCGATCACGAGACAGACCCCTGAGTAGTGCCGAAGCGCGTGCAGGTGGCTGTCGATGCCGAGCTCAGCGCACATCCGGGCGTAGCGGTGGGTCACACCACTCGGATCGCATGGACGGTCGAACTCGGGGCGATAGGAGAACAGGAACGCATCGGGGCGGGGCCCAGTGGCCGTCTGGCGGCACAGGGCCGAGTACCGGTCGTGGTGCTCGGTCAGCACCTCCACCGTGGCCGGGTCGAGCGCGAGACGGCGCATCTGGTGCGTCTTGGTGTCCTTCTCGATGGACTGCCGGTTCACCCGCACGTAATTCCGGCGGATGGTCACCACGCCGGCGGCCAAGTCGACGTCGGACCAGCGGAGCGCGAGCAGCTCGGCCCGGCGGATGCCGGTCACCATGACCAGCCAGACCAGCGATCCCCAGGCGTCGTCCTCGGCCCACGCCGCCTCGATGATGCGAGCCGCCTGCGCGACTGTGGGCGGGTTGGGCTGCGGTGTCGGTTGCCGGGGCTTCCGCGCCAGGACCGCGGGGTTGCTCGTGATCCACTCCCACCGCTGTGCTGCGGAAAGCACGCCGCGGATCGCGAAGTGGATGCGACGGATCGTCGCCGCGGCGAGCGGGCGGCACTCGTGCGGACGGCACTCGACGACCTGGCAGCCCATGTTCGCGCAGTCGTGCGACGGGTAGCCGGCCGCCGGGGGCCGGCCCGGCCGGCGGCGGTGCTTCACCGCCCGGCACTCGTGCGGCTCGCTTGTCCGGTGCTCCAGGAACGCGGTCCCGTCGCACCGGGCGCTGCACCGCCTGAGCTCGGCGTAGAACTCCTCCAGCAGCCTCGTGGACACCTTGCCGATCGGCTCGTCGCCGAAGGCTGGATAGATGTGCACACGGGCGTAGAGCTCGTAGCTGGCGCGCGTGGTCTCCTCGATCTCGTGCGTCCGCAGCCACGCCTCCATCGCCACCCGGAAGCTGGCATTGGTCGTCGCGTGGCGCTGCTGGTCGATCTGCGCGCTGAGGCGACGGAGGATGCGACGAGCTTCGGCCTCGTCGGTCGTCGACTCGCGCAGCCGCAGCGGCTTGCCCGTCAGCGGGTCCAGGCCGGCGTAGACGATCACCTGGAACGAGTTGCCGCGGCGCCGGATCATGCCGCGCGGACGCCCCCGAGCAGGCTCTTTGGCCACGAGTAGATCGTACTCGATGCCATTGCCGATGCCATTGATCGAATCAGGCGGGCAGATCGAGGGTGTTTTAGCTGGTCAAGCTGGTGGAGACGAGGGGAATCGAACCCCTAACCCCTGCCTTGCAAAGGCAGTGCTCTGCCAATTGAGCTACGTCCCCGAGGTACTGGGAGAACAGTACCCGCTCAGCGGGTCGTGGCCTCGTGCCACAGATCGCTCTCCGACCGGGACCCGCGGATCCGGGAGAAGACCAGTGCGCCCGCGGCGAGTGCGGCGACGACGGTGAGGAACTTCTTCATCGACGGTCACATCCTGGGTGCCGGAGGAGTGTGCGGAGTGGGCCTAGGTGGATTTGAACCACCGACCTCGTCGTTATCAGCGACGCGCTCTAACCAACTGAGCTATAGGCCCCTGCGGCGGAGACGAGGTTACCCCAGCGCCTCCGGCCGCCCCGGCACCGGGGTCAGTCGCGCTCCGACAGCGTGACCTCGACGCCGCCGACCAGGTCGGCGGACACGTTGTAGACGAACGCCGCGATCGTGACGGCCACGGCGAACAGCAGGCTGTTGATCGCCCCGACGACGGCCGCGAACCCGAAGACCCGGCCCGCGCTGATCAACGGCGCGCCGCTCTGGGCCTGGCCGGAGACGAGGTCGGCGTAGGTGCCGTTGAGGCGGTCCCACACGCCGATGCCGTTGAGGACGCCGTACAGCACGCCGACCGCGACCAGCCAGACGAAGAACAGCACCACGGCGAGCACCAGCGCCAGCTTGAGCACCGACCACGGGTCGAGCCTGCGCAGCTGCAGCGCCGCCTGCCGGGGGGCCCGGCTGCGGGACGCCCGGACCGGTGCGCGTCCGGCGTCCTCGGAGCGGGCAGGCTCCGGCTCGGGGGCGCGCAGGAACGCGGTGGGGCCCTCGTCGATCAGCCCGCCGGCGGGGGCCGGCTCGCGCGGGGGGTCGTGCCGCTCAGGGCCTGCCTGCCCGGGGATGCGGCGCCACGGCGGCGGGGTGGCCGCCTCCGGCCCCGGCCCGGGCACCGGGCCCGGCGCGGGGTCCGGACCGCCGGGGCGCCGGGGCGGCGCGCCCACGGCGGCGGCCGCCGGCGGGACGGCGGCCGCGGGGACGTTCCCGTTCCCCGAGCCGTTCGCGCCCGCGTGGGCCGTGCCGTGGGACTCCCCGCCCCCGCCCTCGGCGGGCACCGGCATGTGCGCCGTCGGCGCGTCCGGCGCGGCGACGGGCACGTCGACGACCGTCTCGTCCTCCACGACCGGGACCGCGCCCTCGATGTCCGGGGCGGCCGCCGACTGCTCGCCGGTGACGACCGCGGACCCGGAGCCCGGGTCCCGGCCGTCACCGGTGTCGTCGCGGTCCGGCTGCTCGTCCGGGGTACTCGTCTTGTCGCTCACGAGGTGGAGATCTCCTCGGTACTCGGGTTCCGCGGGTGCGCGGGCGGTGCGGGTCAGGACCCGCCGGTGACCTCGGCGTCGTCGGCGTCGTCCTCGGCGTTGCGCGCGACGGCCAGCAGCGTGGCGGTCTCGCCGAGGTTCATCAGCCGCACTCCCTTGGTCTGCCGGCCCGCCTTGCGCACTTCCCGGGCCGACGTCCGGATCACCCCTCCGGTGGAGGTGATCGCATACAGCTCGTCGTCGATCCCGACGATGAGCGCACCCACCAGCGTGCCACGGCGGCGGTCGTACTGGAGCGTCAGCACGCCCTTGCCGCCGCGCCCCTGCACCGGGTAGTCCTCGATGGGCGTGCGCTTGGCGTAACCACCTGTGGTGGCGACCAGGACGAACCGGTCGTCCTGGACCACGCCGAGCGAGAGCAGCCGGTCGCCGGCGTTGAACCGCATCCCCAGCACCCCGGACGTGGCGCGGCCCATCGGGCGCAGCACCTCGTCGCTCGCGGTGAACCGGATCGACTGGCCCTCGGCGGAGACCAGCAGCAGGTCGTCGTCGGCGGAGCAGAGCACCGCGCCGACCAGCTCGTCGTCCTCGCGCAGGTTGATGCCGATCAGGCCGCCGACGCGGGGCGAGTCGAAGTCGGTGAGCCGGGACTTCTTGACCAGGCCGGTGCGGGTGGCGAGCACCAGGTACGGCGAGACCTCGTAGTTCTTGATCTGCATGACCTGGGCGATGTGCTCGTCGGGCTGGAACGCGAGCAGGTTGGCCACGTGCTGGCCGCGCGCGTTGCGGTTGGCCTCGGGCAGCTCGTAGCCCTTGAGCCGGTAGACCCGGCCCTTGTTGGTGAAGAACAGCATCCAGTCGTGCGTGGAGCAGACGAAGAAGTGGGCGACGATGTCGTCCTGCTTCAACGTCGCGCCCTGCACGCCCTTGCCGCCGCGCTTCTGCGCCCGGTACAGGTCGGTCTTGGTGCGCTTCGCATAGCCGGTCTGGGTGATCGTGACGACGATGTCCTCGACGGCGATGAGGTCCTCGTTGGTCACGTCGCCGTCGTCGGCCACGAACTGCGTGCGTCGCTCGTCGCCGTGCTTCTCGACGATCTCGACGAGCTCGTCGCGCACGATCTGCCGCTGCCGCTCGGGGCGGTCGAGGATGTCCTGCAGGTCGGCGATCGTGCGCTCGATCTCGGCCAGCTCGTCGATGATCTTCTGGCGCTCCAGTGCGGCGAGGCGCCGCAGCTGCATGTCCAGGATCGCCTGGGCCTGGATCTCGTCGACGTCGAGGAGCTCCATCAGGCCCGTGCGGGCGACCTCGACGGTCTCCGACGCGCGGATCAGCGCGATGACCTCGTCGAGGGCGTCGAGCGCCTTGACGTAGCCGCGCAGGATGTGGGCCCGCTCCTCGGCCTTGCGCAGCCGGTAGCGGGTGCGCCGGACGATGACCTCGATCTGGTGGCGGATGTAGTGCCGCACCATCTGGTCCAGGCGCAGGGTGCGCGGCACGCCGTCGACGATCGAGAGCATGTTGACGCCGAACCCGTACTGCAGCTGGGTGTGCTTGTAGAGGTTATTGAGCACCACCTTCGCCACGGCGTCGCGCTTGAGGGTGATGACGATCCGCATGCCGATGCGGTCGGAACTCTCGTCGTTGATCTCGGCGATGCCGGCGAGCTTGCCGTCGCGGTGCTGGGTGGCGATCGACTCGATCAGGTTGTCCGGGTTGACCTGGTAGGGCAGCTCGGTGGCGACGAGGATGGTGCGCCCCTTGGCGTCCTCCTCGACCTCCACGACCGCCCGCATCCGCACCGACCCGCGGCCGGTGCGGTAGGCCGACTCGATTCCGTCGCGGCCGACGATCAGGCCGGCGGTCGGGAAGTCCGGGCCCTTGATCCGCTCCATCAGCGCGGCGAGGGTCTCCTCGTCGGAGGCCTCCCAGTTGTCCAGCGCCCACACCACGCCCGCGCCGACCTCGCGCAGGTTGTGCGGCGGGATGTTGGTGGCCATGCCGACCGCGATGCCGGAGCTGCCGTTGATCAGCAGGTTCGGCACCCGCGACGGCAGGACGTCGGGCTCCTGGCTCTTGCCGTCGTAGTTGTCGGAGAAGTCGACGGTGTCTTCTTCGATGTCCTGCAGCATCGCCATCGCCAGCGGCGACAGGCGGCACTCGGTGTACCGCATGGCCGCGGCCGGGTCGTTGCCGCGGGAGCCGAAGTTGCCCTGCCCGTCGATCAGCGGGTAGCGCATCGACCACGGCTGGGCCAGCCGCACCAGCGCGTCGTAGATCGAGCTGTCGCCGTGCGGGTGGTAGTTGCCCATCACCTCGCCGACGACGCGCGCGCACTTCACGTAGCTGCGGTCGGGGCGGAAGTTGTTCTCGCCCATCGAGTACAGGACGCGCCGGTGCACCGGCTTGAGGCCGTCCTCGACCAGTGGCAGGGCACGGCCGACGATGACGCTCATCGCGTAGTCGATGTAGGAGCGCTGCATCTCCTGCTGGATGTCGACCGGCTCCATGCGGTCGCCTCCGCCGGAGGCCGGGGGCAGCGTGGGGTCCAGGGTGTCTGTCACTGGGGTTCCTTCCGCGGTTCTCGGACTAGACGTCCAAGAAGCGCACGTCCTTGGCGTTGCGGGTGATGAACGACCGGCGCGACTCGACGTCCTCGCCCATCAGCACCGAGAACAGCTCGTCGGCGGTGGCGGCGTCGTCGAGGGTGACCCGCAGCAGGACCCGGTGGGCCGGGTCCATCGTGGTCTCCCACAGCTCCTTGGCGTTCATCTCGCCCAGGCCCTTGTAGCGCTGGATGCCCTCGTCCTTCGGGACCTTCTTGCCGGCCTCGCGGCCGGCCGCGAGCAGGCCCTGCAGCTCGCGGTCGGAGTAGGCGAACTCCGGCTCCGCGCCGCGGCCACCCCACTTGATCTTGTAGAGCGGCGGCTGGGCCAGGAAGACGTGCCCGTGCTCGACGAGCGGGCGCATGAAGCGGAACAGCAGCGTGAGCAGCAGGGTGCGGATGTGCTGGCCGTCGACGTCGGCGTCGGCCATCAGCACGACCTTGTGGTAGCGCAGCTTGCTCAGGTCGAACTCGTCGTGGATGCCGGTGCCCAGCGCGGTGATGATCGCCTGGACCTCGGTGTTCTTCAGGACGCGGTCGATCCGGGCCTTCTCGACGTTGATGATCTTGCCGCGGATCGGCAGGATCGCCTGGAACATCGAGTCGCGGCCGCTCTTGGCCGAGCCCCCCGCCGAGTCGCCCTCGACGATGTAGACCTCGGACCGGACGGGGTCGGTGGAGCGGCAGTCGGCCAGCTTGCCCGGCAGTCCGCCGATGTCGGTGGCGCTCTTGCGCCGCACCAGCTCGCGCGCCTTGCGCGCCGCCGCGCGGGCCTGGGCCGACTGCACCGACTTGTTGACGATGATCTTCGCCTCGGCCGGGTTGCGCTCGAACCAGTCGGTGAGCCACTCGTTGCTCACCCGCTGCACGAACGACTTGACCTCGGTGTTGCCCAGCTTGGTCTTCGTCTGCCCCTCGAACTGGGGCTCCTTGACCTTCACCGAGACGATCGCGGCCAGCCCCTCCCGGATGTCGTCGCCCGAGAGCGCCGGGTCCTTGTCCTTGAGCAGCTTCTGCGCCCGCGCGTAGCGGTTGACCGTGCTGGTGAGCGCGGAGCGGAAGCCCTCCTCGTGGGTGCCGCCCTCGTGGGTGTTGATGGTGTTGGCGAAGGTGTAGACCGACTCGGTGTAGCCGGAGTTCCACTGCATCGCCACCTCCAGCGCGTGGCCGTCGGCCTCGCCGGAGAACGACACCAGCTTCTTGTGGATCGGGTCCTTCGACTTGTTCAGGTGCGCGACGAAGTCCTCGAGCCCGTTGGGGTAGCAGTAGACGTTCTCGACCGTCTTCGCCACGTAGCCCTCGGCGTCGGGCTCCTCGGCGTCGTGGTTGGCCTCCCCGTTGCGCTCGTCGCGCAGGACCATCGTGAGGCCCTTGTTGAGGAAGGCCATCTCCTGCAGCCGGCGACGGATCGTCTCCAGGTTGTAGGTGGTGGTCTCGAAGATGTCCGGGTCGGCCCAGTAGGTGATCGACGAGCCGGTCCTGGTGGTGGCCTCGCCCTTGCGCAGCGGGCCGGGGATCGAGCGCGCGTAGTGCTGGCGCCACACGAAACCGTCGGTGTGGATCTCCGCGTCGAGCGCGACCGACAGCGCGTTGACCACGGACACGCCGACGCCGTGCAGTCCGCCGGACACCGCGTAGGAGTCGCTGTCGAACTTGCCGCCGGCGTGCAGCATCGTCAGCACCATCTCGATGGCGGGCTTCTTCTCCACCGGGTGCATGCCGACCGGGATGCCGCGGCCGTCGTCGACGACGCGCACGCCGCCGTCCTCCTGCAGGGTGACCTCGACGCGCGTGGCGTGCCCGGCCATCGCCTCGTCGACCGCGTTGTCGACGACCTCCCAGATCAGGTGGTGCAGGCCGCGCTCACCGGTGGACCCGATGTACATACCGGGCCGTTTGCGGACGGCCTCCAGGCCCTCCAGGACCGTGATCGACGATGCGCTGTAACCGTTCTTCTGCTCCGGCACGGGCCGTCTGTCTCCTCGCTGCACCAGCCCGGGCCGCGGGGAGATCGGCCGGGCGTTCGACCGGGCCCGGCGGGGCACCCGGAAACACTCTCTCCATCGTACCGGGGCGTTCCGACAGAACGGCGGCTAGGACCCGCCCAGATGGCCCACAGAACGCCGAACAGTCACCGCATCGAGTCCGGCGGCACGAGTGGGGGTCGAGCGGCGCCTGCGGCGACGTCATGTCGCCCTGAGCGGACACAGAAGCGTTCGGGCTGCTCAGCCGTAGGTGTCGCGGGGTCCGCGGCCCCGGACGGTCCGTGGGCCGTGCCGCCACGTCGGGCCGCTCGGCCCGACCACCCGGATCCGCCGCACCACGTCCTTGCCGACGGCCGCGGCCAGGCGCGCGAGCAGCTGGCGCTGCAGCGTCCGCAGCTGCGTGGCCCACGCCGTCGACTCCGCCTGGAGCACCAGCTCCCCCTCGCGCAGGGATACCGGTGTGCAGTGGTCGGCGATGTCGGGGCCGACGAGCTGGGGCCAGCGGCCCAGCACGGTGGCGTCGGTGAGCCGGGGCGACCACCCGCGGTCCAGCGACACCCGCGACACGACCCGGCCGAACGGCTGCGGGTCGCGCTCGTCGGGGCCGGGGCCCGACCATCGTCGACGTCGCCCGCTGCGCCCGGTCGACCGCGTTCCGCGACGCTCCGCCGCACGGTGGGCCGACCGCTCCGCCGACGCCTCGCGTGCCGCCCGCAGCGCCTCCCGCGCGATGTCCGATCCACGTCCGCCGTGCGACGAACCGTCATCCCCAGGGCTGGGGACAACCTCACGCGATCCGGCCGCGCCGGACGGTTCACCGGGCACGGTCGACGGTCGTTCGGGCCGCTCATCACCAGTCCGGGCGGAGTTATCCACAGTATCCACAACCTTGTCCACAGCCGCTCGGGTTCGCGGTCACGTCCCTGACGAGCCGGTTCGCGTCCCGGCCCTCACCTCTCCGCCGCCCACCGCGAGCCGTACCCCGTCCAGACCCTCCGGGACGTCCTCGGCCACCGCGGCGGTGACGAGCACCTGCTCGGCGCGCCGGGCGACGTCGGCGAGCGCCCGGCGGCGCCGCTCGTCGAGCTCGGCGAACACGTCGTCGAGGATCAGGACCGGCTCGACGTCGTCGGCGCACAGCAGCCGGTAGGAGCCCAGCCGCAGCGCCAGCGCCAGCGCCCAGGACTCGCCGTGGCTCGCGTAGCCCTTCGCCGGGCCCGGGCCGAGCTGCAGGTCGAGGTCCTCGCGGTGCGGGCCGACCAGGCACACCCCGCGCTCCACCTCCTGGCGCCGGACCCGGGCCAGCTCGTCGAGGAGCAGCGGTTCCAGCTCGGCGCCCACGGCCGGCAGCTCCCCCGGCACGCTGGAGCGGTAGCGCAGCGCGATCGGGTCCGAGGTCGGGGCGACCTCGGCGAAGGACTCCACGGTGTACGGGGCCAGCGCGGCCACCAGCTCCAGCCGGCCCGCCAGCAGGGCGGCGCCGGTGCGGGCCAGGTGTCCGTCCCAGACATCGAGGGTGGAGAGGTCGGCGCGGCCGTTGCGGGCGGTCTTGAGCAGCGCCGAGCGCTGCTTGAGGACGCGGTCGTAGTCGGAGCGGACCGCGGCGTAGCGCGGGTGGCGGATCGTCAGCAGCTCGTCGAGGAACCGCCGGCGCTCCCCCGGGTCGCCGCGCACCAGCGCGAGGTCCTCGGGCGCGAACAGCACGGTGCGCAGGATCCCCAGGACGTCGCGGGGGCGCGGGACCGGCGCCCGGTTCACCCGGGCCCGGTTGGCCCGTCCCGAGGCGATCTCCAGCTCGACGTGCAGCTCGCGCCCGTGGTGCACCACCGACCCGCGCACGATCGCCCGCTCGGCCCCGCGGCGGATCAGCGGGGCGTCGGCGGCGACGCGGTGCGAGCCGAGCGTCGCCAGGTAGCCGGCGGCCTCGACGAGGTTGGTCTTGCCCACCCCGTTCGGCCCGACCAGCACGGTGACACCCGGTCCGATATCCAGGTCGGCCGACTCCCAGGACCGGAAGTCGGTGACGGACAGGCGGCGCAGGTGCACTAGCTCTGGGTGGAACCGGTGCCCGAGCTGGGGCCCGCGTGCTCCCCGGGGGCGCCGGCCGGACCCGCGGCGCGCACGGCGTGCCCGCCGAACTGCTGGCGCAGCGCCGCGACCGCGCGCATCGCGGGCGAGGAGTCCTGCCGCGAGGCGAACCGGGCGAACAGCGCGGCCGAGATCACCGGGAGCGGCACCGCGTGCGTGATCGCCTCCTCGATGGTCCAGCGGCCCTCGCCCGAGTCGTCGACGTAGTCGTCGAGCTTCGCCAGCTTCGCGTCGTCCTTCAGCGCGAGGACGAGCAGGTCCAGCAGCCAGGAGCGGACGACCGTGCCGCGCGACCAGGCCTGCAGCACCGCGGGCACGTCGGTGACGAGGTCGGTGGCCGACAGCAGCTCGAAGCCCTCGGCGTAGGCCTGCATGAGGCCGTACTCGATGCCGTTGTGGACCATCTTCGAGAAGTGCCCGGCGCCGACGGGCCCGGCGTGCGCGAAGCCCTCCTCGCGCGGCCCCTCCGGCCGCAGCGCGTCGAAGATCGGCATCGCCAGCTCGACGTGCGCCGCGTCGCCCCCGGCCATCAGGCCGTAGCCGTTGTCCTTGCCCCAGATGCCGCCGGACACGCCGCAGTCGAGGTAGCCGATCCCCTTCGCGTCCAACAGCGCGGCGTTGGGGGCGTCGTCGGTGTAGCGGGAGTTGCCGCCGTCGATCACCAGGTCGCCGGGCGCCAGCACCTCGGACAGGGCTTGGACGACCCCGCGCGTCGGGTCGCCGGAGGGCACCATCACCCAGACGACGCGCGGCGCGCTCAGCGCGGCGGCGAGCGAGGCCAGCGAGTCGACGTCGGTGACCTCGGGCCGCGGGTCGAACCCGACGACCTCGTGTCCGGCGGCGCGCAGGCGGTCACGCATGTTGCCGCCCATCTTGCCCAGACCGATGAGTCCGAGTTGCACGGTCGCTCTCCTGGTTCTCGGGGTGACGCCGCGGTCCGGGCTGCTCAGCCGGGGAGGCGGACGGGCATCAACAGGTGCAGGTATCCGGGGACGGCGTCTGCGCCGCCGCCGCCGCTGTCGTCGCCGGCGGGCGGCGCGGGGACCGGGCGGACGAGCGCGGGTCGGTTCGGCGTGGTGAACGTCAGCTGCGCGCGGTCGGTGTGCAGCGCGCCGAGCGAGTCGAGCAGGTAGCTCGGGTTGAACGCGATCGTCAGCGGGGCGCCGTCGAGCTCGCAGGGGAGCTCCTCCTCGGCGCTGCCGACCTCGTCGCCGCCCGCCGCGAGGCGCAGCCCGTCCTCGCCGAACTCCATCCGCACCTGGGCGACGCGGTCGGTGACCAGCTGCACGCGCTTGATCGCCTCGACCAGCGGCGCGACCTCGAGCACCGCGGCGCTCGTGTGCTCGGCCGGGATGAGCTGGCGGAAGCGGGGGAACTCCGCGTCGAGCAGGCGGGTGGTGGCCCGGCGGCCACCGCCGGTGATGCCGAGCATCCCGTCCCCCGCGGACAGCGAGATCTCGACGCGCCCGGCACCGGCGAGCGACTTCGCGACGTCGGAGAGCGTCTTCGCGGGGATCAGCACCGCGACCGAGCCCGTCGCCAGGTCCTCGCCGGGCTCCCAGTCCAGCTCCCGGACCGCGAGCCGGAACCGGTCGGTGGCCGCGAGGGTGAGCCGGCTGCCCTCGATCTCCAGCCGGATGCCAGTGAGCATCGGCAGCGTGTCGTCGCGACCGGCCGCCACCGCCACCTGGGCCACGGCCTCGGCGAGGTCGGTGCCCGCGACGGTGCCCGCGTGCTGGGGCATCGCGGGCAGCTGCGGGTAGTCCTCGACCGGCATCGTGGGGAGGCTGAACCGGCTGTTGCCGCAGTTGATCGTCGCGCGCGCCCCGTCGACGACGAGGTCGACCGGCTTCGAGGGCAGCGCGCGGGTGATGTCGGCCAGCAGGCGGCCCGACACGAGCACCCGGCCCGGGTCGCCGATCGTCGCGTCGAGCTCGACGCGCGCGGAGGTCTCGTAGTCGAACCCGGAGACCGTCAGCCGGTCGCCGTCGCCCCCGCTGCTCGCCTCGACCAGCACCCCGCCGAGCACGGGGACCGGCGGCCGCGCCGGGAGGCTGCGCGCCACCCACGCGGCGGCGTCGGCCAGGACGTCGCGTTCGACCCGGAACTTCATGGCGGGGACCTCTCGCGGGCGGGGAAGGACTCACCGGTCGGACGGGAAGCCGGGAGGAGCACCACCGTAGAGCCTCCCGGCGGCGGGTGTCATCCCGCCCGGAGGCGGCCCCGCCGGGGGTCGATCCACACGCTTGTTCTTCTTGTAGTTCATGAAGAAGAGAGATCCAGCAGTAGTACTCACACCTGTGTGTTGTGTGGATGGAGCGCATCGTCGCAGCTCAGACGGTGTGGCGTCCTGTGGACCCGGCCATGGGACGGCCGGGGGACACCTCGGGCACCCGGTGGACGGCCGGCGGGGCCTCCGGGTTGTCCCCCGGATGAACACCGGTTGTCCACCGATTCACGGCCGTCCGTCCACCGGTCCACGCCCGGCAATCCACAGAGTTGTCCCCAGATGTGGGTGAAAGCGTGGTCGCGCGGGGACGGAGGGCGACGGGATCGTCGCGCTCGACGTGGCCGCGTGGAGGCGGGGAACTCACGCAGTTCCCGTGCGCCTCACGACGTCAACGCTGCGTCACCACACCGGTCACGCTCCGTCCGAGATCGACGCGCCGTCCGGCGCCGAACGTCGGCCGCGCGACGCCGAACGGTCGGGTGCCGTCGGCGAATCGCCGGGGCCGGGTCCGTGGCGCGTCGCCGCCGTGAGAAGACGGCCGGCCCTCGACCGTCCCGTGGAATCGGGAGCCGGATCCGCGCGACGTGAAGGGGGCCGCGCACATCTCGCGACGATCACGGTGACCGCGGGAACGGTCAGTGGCGCGCGCGCTGCTTGATCCGCGCCGTCAGTTCCTGGACCTGTTCGAAGGTCTTGCGGCGCTGCGCGATCTCGTTGCGGATCTTCTTGTCCGCGTGCATGACGGTGGTGTGGTCGCGGCCGCCGAAGGTCTGCCCGATCCGGGGCAGCGACAGGTCGGTGAGCTCGCGGCACAGATACATGGCGATCTGGCGCGACTGGGCGAGCGCCTTGGTCTTGCCCGGCCCGCACAGCTCGTCCATCGTCACACCGAAGAACTCGGCGGTGACGCCCATGATCGTCGACGCGGTGATCTCGGAGGCGCCCGAGTCGGGGATGAGGTCGCGCAGCACGATCTCGGCGAGCTGGGTGTCGACGGGCTGGCGGTTGAGCGACGCGAACGCCGTGACCCGGATCAGCGCGCCCTCGAGCTCGCGGATGTTGCGCTCGATGCGCTCGGCGATGAAGGACAGCACGTCGTCGGGGACGGCGAGGCGGTCCTGGGCGGCCTTCTTGCGCAGGATCGCGATGCGCGTCTCCAGCTCGGGCGGCTGGATGTCGGTGATCAGGCCCCACTCGAACCGCGTGCGCATCCGGTCCTCGAGGGTCTCCAGGCGCTTGGGCGGCCGGTCGGAGGACACGACGATCTGCTTGTTCGCGTTGTGCAGGGTGTTGAAGGTGTGGAAGAACTCCTCCTGGGTCCCCTCCTTGCCCTCCAGGAACTGGATGTCGTCGACCAGCAGCACGTCGACGTCGCGGTAGCGGCGCTGGAAGGCGACCTTGCGGTCGTCGCGCAGGGAGTTGATGAAGTCGTTCGTGAACTCCTCGGTGGACACGTACCGCACGCGCATGCCGGGGAACAGCCGCTGCGCGTAGTGCCCGACGGCGTGCAGCAGGTGGGTCTTGCCCAGCCCGGAGTCGCCCCAGATGAACAGCGGGTTGTACGCCCGCGCCGGCTGCTCGGCGACCGCGACGGCGGCGGCGTGGCTGAACCGGTTCGACGCCCCGATGACGAAGGTGTCGAAGATGTACTTCTCGTTGAGGCGCGACTGCGAGCGCGGCGCGGCCGCGGGCTCGCTCGCGTGCGGCGCGGAGTAGGTGGGCCAGACGTCGGCGCGGCCGTCGCCGAGGCGGCCGTCGGGCATGCGCCCGTCGGTGGTGCGGCCCTCGGGCTGCCCCGGCTCGTCGACGCGCGGCGGCGGGTCGACGGCCAGCGGCGGGCCGGGGCGGTGGTCGGGTGTGTCGCCGTTCGCGCCGGCCACCGCGCCCGCGGTGTCGAAGCCCGCCGCGCGGACGGGCAGCGGCCCGGTGCCGTCGGCGTCGCGGCCGTCGACCGGGCGGTGCTCGCGCGGGGGCGGGCCGGTGTCGCGACCGGGCGGGTCGGGCACCTCGGTACCTCCCGACGCGGCCGAGGCGTCGACGACGACGGCGAGGTTGACGGTGACGCCGAGATGGCGGCCCAGCGCGTCGCTGATGGGCTGGCGCAGCACCCGCTCGATCGCGTTCTTGGCGAACTCGCTCGGTGCGGCGAGCAGCGCGGTGCCGTCGATGAGGCCCAGGGGGCGGGTCAGGCGCAGGAACGCGCGCTGCTGTGAGGACAGGGCCTGCAGGGAGTTGGGGCCGCCCGCGGCGCCGGAGAGATCGGCGATGACGCGGTTCCAGACCTGTCCGAGGTCGCCCGGCTGGTCAGCCACACCGACCCCCTTCCGTCCTCGATCCTCTGGCCGCGTCGGGCCGGACGGGGAGCCCATCCCCAGACTTGTCCACACCTGTGAGCAGGACCGTACGCGGGCACGCGGCACGCGACGCGTGCGGGCCCGGATGTCCCCCTCCGATGCGACCGATCCCCCCGGATCGAACTGTGAGGGGGCAAGGTAACAACACCCCACGGCTGCCACAAGCCGTCGCCGCACCGCGACCTGCGTACGGGTGACGGGGTGGTTTGACCCTCCGCGAGCGGGCTGCGTACCCTGGGCCCAGGAGTGCTGCGGGTTCCGTGTGCGCCAGCACGTCGAACAGCACGCACCACAAGTAGTCACACCGTTCCGACACCACAGCGGACGGCGGACGCGTCGCGGAAGTCCGCGTCGCAGGTCCCCGCGCCGTCGAGCATGGAGAGCCGACCGTGAGCAAGGGCAAGCGCACCTTCCAGCCGAACAACCGCCGCCGTTCGCGCACGCACGGTTTCCGGCTGCGCATGCGCACCCGCGCCGGCCGCGCGATCCTCGCCGCCCGTCGCGGCAAGGGCCGCGACAAGATCTCGGCCTGATCCGGCCCCGCCGGTGCTGCCGGCCCGATCCCGACTGACCGGTGGCGACGAGTTCGCCTCGGTCATCCGCAGGGGTCGCCGCAGCGGCCGGCCCCGGATGGTCGTTCATCTGCAGATCATGGGAGACACCGACGCCACGCCGCGCGCCGGTCTCGTCGTGAGCCGGGCCGTGGGGGGTGCCGTCGTGCGCCACCGCGTGTCCCGGCGTCTGCGCCATCTCCTCGCACCCCGGCTGGCCTCGCTGCCCGCCGGGGCATGCGTCGTGGTGCGGGCGCTGCCCCCCGCGGCGGAGGCCACCTCGGCCGAGCTGGCCGTCGACCTCGACGCGGGTCTGCGCGGCGCGCTCCGCAAGCTCCCAGGTGCCCGGCGGCCCGACGGCGTGCAGCGATGACGACCTCGCGCGCGGCCCGCCCCCTGATCGCCCTGCTGCGCGGCTACCAGACCTACGTCTCCCCCGCGTTCCCCCCCGTGTGCCGCTTCCACCCCACCTGCAGCAGCTACGCCGTGGAGGCGCTGCAGGTGCACGGGGCGCTGCGCGGTTCCTGGCTCACGCTCCGGCGCCTGCTCAAGTGCGCGCCGTGGCACCCTGGCGGTATCGACCTGGTTCCGGCCCGACCGAACCACCACGAGGAGCAAGCGCCGTGCTGAACTTCATCTACTACCCGGTCTCGTTCATCCTCTGGGCCTGGCACAAGGTGTTCGGCGCGGTCATGGGCGCCGACAACGGGATCGCCTGGGCGCTGTCGGTCGTCTTCCTCGTCTTCACCCTGCGCGCGATCCTCTACAAGCCGTTCGTCAGCCAGGTCCGCTCCATGCGCAAGATGCAGGAGTTCCAGCCGGAGATCGCCAAGCTCCGCAAGAAGTACGCGAACGACCGGCAGAAGCAGGCCGAAGAGATGCAGCGCCTGCAGAAGGACCACGGCGTCAACCCGCTGGCCGGTTGCCTCCCGGTGCTCGTGCAGGTCCCGGTGTTCATCGGCCTGTTCCAGGTACTGCGCAACTTCACCCCGCTCAACCCCGACGGGCGCACACCACGCACCGAGAACTACTTCTTCGGCCAGGACGAGGTCAACTCCTTCATCCGGGCCGACTTCTTCGGCGCCAATCTGGGCAGCTGGCCCTTCCAGCTCTGGGACGACCCGCAGGCCCTCGAGCGGGCGGGCACCTCCCTGCCGGCGATGCTGATCGTCATGATCCCGCTGATGATCGCGGCGGGCATCTTCACCCACATCACGGCCCGCCACTCGGTGGCGCGGCAGACCGCGGCGCAGGGCGAGAACCCGCAGACCGCGATCATGAACAAGCTGATGCTCTACGTCTTCCCCATCGGTGTCGTCGTCGGTGCCCCGTTCCTGCCGCTCGCGGTGCTGCTCTACTGGGTCGCCAACAACCTGTGGACGCTGGGCCAGCAGTACGTCGTCTACAAGCGCATCGACGTCGAGGAGTCGGCGGCCCGCGAGAAGGCGGTCACCGAGAGCAAGGCGCGCGCCCCCAAGCCGGGGCAGAAGCCGCTGCGGCCCGAGACCACCCCGGCCGAGCCGTCGAAGACCCCCGGGGCCAAGCCGGTCCTGCGCAAGACGCCGGCGGCCTCGACCAACGGGACCAACGGCAGCGCCGACGGCGCGCCCGCCGGTGGCGCCGCGTCCAACGGCAGCACCGCCAACGGCGCGGGCCCGAAGAGCGGCAGCTCGGCCGGTGCCGCCGCCCGCCGCGCAGGCGGGGGCGGCTCCCGCCCCCCGGCGCGCCGCAAGGGCAAGCGCCGCTGACCCACGAACCACCTGCGGTCGCCCGCGTCGGCGGCCGTAACGGTGTCATCCGGGACCATCCGGGTGGCACCGGCCCATCTCGGAGAGGAGACGCATCGTGCCCCAGACTGCGCAGGACGGTACGGCCGAGGACACCGCCGCCGCTCCGCCGAAGGCGGCCACCACGGCGGAGGACCAGCTCGTCCGCGAGGGCGACATCGCCGGTGACTACCTGGAGCGGCTGCTCGACGTGCTCGACTTCGACGGCGACATCGACCTCGACGTCGAGGCCGGCCGGGCGATCGTCAGCATCGACGGCGGTGACGACCTCAACAAGCTGGTCGGCGACCGCGGAGCGGTGCTCGAGGCGCTCCAGGAGCTCACCCGCCTGGCGGTGCAGCAGGAGTCGGGCAACCGCAGCCGGCTGATGCTCGACATCGCGGGATGGCGCCAGGGCCGTCGCGACGAGCTGACCGAGATGGGCACCCGCACGGCGAAGGACGTCCTCGAGTCCGGCGAGCCGGCCCGGCTGCGGCCGATGACGCCGTTCGAGCGGAAGGTCGTGCACGACGCCGTCGCCCGGGTGAAGGGCGTGTCCAGTGAGAGCGAGGGCGAGGAGCCGCGACGCCAGGTCGTCGTCTTCCGCAATGGCTGAGGTCGATCTCGCGGTCGACCCGGCGGTCGCCGAGCGCGTCTTCGGCGACCGCCTCCCCCTCGCCCGGCGCTACGCCGAGCATCTCGTCACCTCGGGCGTCGAGCGGGGGCTGATCGGCCCCCGGGAGGCCCCGCGGATCTGGGACCGGCACGTCCTCAACTGCGCCGTCGTCGCCGAGCTGCTGCCGGAGGGTGCACGTCTGGTGGACGTCGGCTCGGGTGCGGGCCTGCCCGGGATTCCGTTGGCGCTCGCCCGCCCCGACCTGCAGGTCGCACTCGTCGAGCCGCTCGCCCGCCGGGTCGACTGGCTCGACGAGGTGGTCGCCGATCTCGGGCTCGACGTCCGGGTCGACCGCGGCCGGGTCGAGGATCCCGCCGTGCGACGGCGGTGGGAGGGGGCCGACGTGGTGACCGCCCGGGCCGTCGCTCCGTTGCACCGCCTCGCCGGCTGGGCGCTCCCCCTCCTGCGGACGGGAGGCCGGTTGCTCGCGGTGAAGGGAGCCTCCGCCGCCGACGAGGTCGCCCGCGACGCCGTGGCCGTACGCAGGCTCGGCGGTGGGGATGCGGAGATCGTGCGGTGTGGCACCGGTACCGTCGACCCACCCACCACGGTCGTCGTGGTGGAGCGGGTGCGGGGCACGGGTCGACCGGCTCGTCGCGACAGACGATGACGCGCCGCCCGAAGGAGGGTTCGTGGACGTGACCGAGCTGGCCAGGTCACCGTTGAAGGCAGCGGCCGTGACGAGCGTCAGCGAGGAGCGGACAGTGACCGAGCAACATGTTTCACGTGAAACACCGGAGTGGACGCCGATCGCCGAGGAGGCGGAACGGGCGGCGCGGGTGCTGCACCCGGACCGGCACGGCATGCCGCGACCGGTCCACCGCCGGCTGCTGACGGTCGCGAACCAGAAGGGCGGCGTCGGCAAGACGACCAGCACCGTCAACCTGGCCGCGGCGCTCGCGATGCACGGGGTGCGCGTCCTGGTCATCGACCTCGACCCGCAGGGCAACGCCTCGACCGCGCTGGGCGTCGAGCACCGCCTGGGAACGCCGTCGGTCTACGAGGTGCTGCTCGGGGAGATCCGCCTCGCCGAGGCCACGGTGCGCAGCACGGCGTCGCCCAACCTGCTGTGCATCCCGGCCACGATCGACCTGGCCGGCGCCGAGATCGAACTCGTCAGCATGGTGGCCCGCGAGGGGCGGCTCAAGCAGGCCCTCTCCCGGGAGGCGCTCGACGAGATCGGCGTCGACTACGTGTTCATCGACTGCCCGCCGTCGCTGGGGCTGCTCACCGTCAACGCGCTCGTGGCCGCCGACGAGGTGCTCATCCCGATCCAGTGCGAGTACTACGCGCTGGAGGGGCTGGGACAGCTGCTCAGCAACATCGACCTGGTCCGCGCGCACCTCAACACCGACCTGCACGTGTCCACGATCCTGCTGACGATGTACGACGGCCGCACCAAACTGGCCGACCAGGTCACCTCCGAGGTCCGCAGCCACTTCGGCCCCACGGCGCTGCGCACCGTCATCCCCCGCAGCGTCAAGGTCTCCGAGGCGCCCGGGTACAGCCAGACGGTGCTCTCGTACGACCCCGGCTCCCGCGGCGCGATGAGCTACGTCGATGCCGCCCGGGAGATCGCCGAACGCGGCGCGACCGGGCGCATCCGGACCGACGGGCGGTGACGACGGTGGCCGAGCGGAAGTCCCCGGAGCGCAAGGGCGGGCTGGGTCGGGGGTTGGCGGCTCTGATCCCCACCGGGCCGTCGAGCCCGATCATCGTCGGCCCGGCCGCGGGCGACATGTCGCTGCGCACGCGCGACCAGCTCCCGCCCGACTGGCGGGGTCCGGAACCGGAGGCGCCGAACGGGTCCCCGGACGACGGGCCGAGCGCGGTCGAGGGCGCGGAGTACCGGGAGATCGCCGTCGCGGCCATCCACCCGAACCCGCAGCAGCCGCGCACGCAGTTCGACGAGGAGGCGCTCGCGGAGCTGGAGCACTCCATCCGCGAGTTCGGGCTGCTGCAGCCCGTCGTCGTGCGCGAGGTCTCCCCCGGCTCGTACCAGCTCGTCATGGGCGAGCGCCGGTGGCGGGCCACGCAACGCGCCGGGTTGGAGCGCATCCCGGCCATCGTCCGCAGCACCGGCGACGACGTCATGCTCCGCGACGCGCTGCTGGAGAACATCCACCGCGTCCAGCTCAACCCGCTCGAGGAGGCGGCCGCCTACGAGCAGCTGCTCGCCGAGTTCGGCGTCACGCACACCGAGCTGGCCGATCGCCTCGGCCGCAGCCGCCCGGTCGTGACCAACACGATCCGGTTGTTGAAGCTGCCGGTGTCGGTCCAGCGGCGCGTGGCGGCCGGGGTGCTTTCCGCCGGCCACGCCCGCGCCCTGCTCGGTCTCGACGACGCGAGCGTCCAGGAGGACCTCGCCACGCGGATCGTCGCGGAGGGGATGTCGGTGCGCGCCACCGAGGAGGCGGTCGTCCTCGCCCGCCGGGAGACCCCGACGGCCAAGCCGGTCCGGCGCCGTCCGATGCAGGCCCCCGGTCTGCAGGAGCTCGCGGAGAAGCTGTCCGACGCGTTCGACACGCGCGTGAAGGTGGAGCTTGGTCAGCGCAAGGGACGGATCGTCGTCGAGTTCGGCTCGGTCGACGACCTCGAGCGGATCGCCGGTCTGATGAACCGCTCCGCACCCCGCGAGTGACCGGCGTGCTGTTTCACGTGAAACAGCGCGCCGACTGTTCCACGTGAAACATCGTCAGTGTCCGCGCTCCACCGCGCGTTCGACGAGCGCCGCGTAGAGGTCCCCGAGCTCGATGCCGTCCGCGGCGGCGGCGGTCGGCAGGAGCGAGGTGTCGGTCAACCCGGGCGAGACGTTGACCTCCAGGATCTGCACGCGGCCCTCCTCGTCGACGACCGCGTCGAGGCGGGAGACGTCGCGCAGACCGAGCAGCCCGTGGGCGGCGAGCGCCGCGTCCTGCAGGGCGTCGACGGTGGCGGGGTCGAGCCGCGCCGGGCAGTGGAACGTCGTGGCGCCGGGGGTGTAGCGGGCGGTGTAGTCGTAGACGCCCCCCGCGGCGTCGACCTCGACCGGGGGCAGCGCCCGCGGCTCGGCCCCGTCGTGGACCACCGCGACGGCCACCTCCGTGCCGACGACGAACCGCTCGGCGAGCACGGTGTCGGCGTAGGCCAGGCAGCTGACCATCGCGGCCGGGAGGTCGGCCTCGTCGCGGACGACCTGGGCCCCGAGCGCGGAGCCGCCCTGGTCCGGCTTCACCATCAGGGGCAGCCCGAGCCGCTCGACCATCGCCCCGAGGACGGCCTGCGCGCCGAACTCGCGGAACGTGCTGTGCGGCAGCGCCACCCAGTCCGGGGTGGTGAGCCCGGCGCGCTGCAGCTCCGCCTTCGCCGTCGGCTTGTCCCACGCGCGCCGGCACGCGGCCGCCGGGGTGCCGACGAACGGAACGCCGAGCAGGTCGAGCACCGCCTGCACGGAGCCGTTCTCCCCCTCTCCCCCGTGCAGGGCGATCGCGACGGCGTCGGGACGTTCGGAGCGGATCCGGCCGAGCAGCGACGCGTCGGCGTCCCACTCGACGACCGACAGCCCAGTCTTGCGCAGCGACGCCGCCAGGCGGCGGCCGGAGCGCAGGGACACCTCGCGTTCGTGGGACAGCCCACCGGCCAGCACGGCCACCGTTCTCTGGGTCACCGCTGCATTCTGCGCCACGCCAGCCGTGGGTGGGCGGCGGCGTAGCCGGTTCTAGGGCGTGTGCGGCGACGGCGCCTGTGGGCCGTCGCGCGGCTCCGGTGGCGTGGAGGGCAGGCGGGCGGGGGTGCCGAACGTGCGCATGACGTCGAGCTCGGCCTCCAGCACCGCGGCCAGTCGCCGCACGCCCTCGGTGATGCGTTCAGGTGTCGGGTAGCAGTAGGACAGCCGCAGCTGCCGGCTGCCGAACCCGTCGGCGTAGAAGCCGGTGCCGGAGGCGTAGGCGACCCGCGCGGTGACGGCGCGGGGCAGCATCGCCTTCGTGTCGACGCCCTCGGGCACGGTGAGCCACACGTAGAAGCCGCCGTCGGGGACGTTCCACGTACACCCGTCGGGGAGGTGGGTCTCCAGCGCGCGGAGCATCGCGTCGCGCCGCTCGCGGTAGGCCTCCGAGTAGGTCTTCACCTGGCTGCGCCAGTCGTGCGCGGCGAGGTAGCGCGACACCAGCATCTGCGTGAACGACGGCGGGCACAGCGTGGCCGACTCGGCGGCGAGGACGAGCCGGTCGCGCACGGCGGGCGGCACCAGCGCCCACCCGACGCGCAGTCCGGAGGCGAAGGTCTTGGAGAACGACCCGAGGTACACGACGTCGCGGTCGATCGAGCGCAGCGCCGGGTAGATCGTGCCGCTGAACCCGAGCAGGCCGTAGGGGTTGTCCTCGACCACGGCGACGCCGTACTCGGCGCAGATCGCGAGGACCTCCGCCCGCCGGTCGACGGCGAGCGTGACGCCGGCCGGGTTGTGGAAGTTCGGGATCGTGTAGAGGAACTTCGGCGTGATCCCCTGCTGCGCCAGGGTGTGCAGGGCCGAGCGCAGCAGCGAGGGCACCAGCCCGTGCTCGTCCATCTGCACGTGGACGACGCGCGCCTGGTACGCCGCGAAGCTGCCGAGCGCCCCGACGTAGGACGGCCCCTCGGCGAGCACGACGTCACCCGGATCGCAGTAGATGCGGGTGACGAGGTCGAGCGCCATCTGCGATCCGACGGTGACGACCACGTCGTCGGGATCGGCGCGGATGCCCTCCAGCGCCATCACCTCGCAGATCTGCTCGCGCAGCTCGGGCCGGCCCTGCGCGGAGCCGTACTGCAGCGCCACCTGGCCCTCGCGGGTGACGAGATCGGCCACCTCGACGGCGAGCGCGTCGAGCGGGAGCGCCGCGATGTTGGGCATCCCCCCGGCCAGCGAGACGACCTCGGGCCGGCTCGCGACGGCGAACAGTGCCCGGATCTCCGACGCCGTCATCCCCGCGGTCCGTGCCGCGAACCGCTCCACCGGGGCCGCCGCAGACGGTCGGTGGGGCTGGGGCAGCGCGTCGGACACGGTTCCTCCCGGGGTAGAGATCCGATCGAGTGTAACCAGGTGGGGTGGTCAGGGGCCCTTCGTCGTGGGTGAGGCACCGGTCGCAGCACGACGGGTACCGCCGTGAGCTGGATCGATCTATCGTCGGGGGGTCGGCGCGTCGGGCGGCGGCACAGGGGAGCTCGCCGCCGGAGGTTGTTGTGTCCTGGCACGTTGCTCCGATCACTCTGGACAATCTGGACGATCTGCCCAAGCGGTGTCGTCGCTGTGTGTTCTGGGAGCTGTCGGAGACGCTCGGCAAGCAGGCCGTCGAGTTCGGCTCGGTGGAGCTGGAGAAGGAGGCCTGGGTCTCCGAGGTCCTGCTGGAGTGGGGGTCGTGCGGGCGGATCGTGCACGTCGACGGCACCCCGGCCGGCTACGTGATCTACGCGCCGCCCTCTGCCTCCCCCCGGGCCGCGGAGCTGCCCACCGGACCGGTCAGTGCCGACGCCGTCCTGCTCACCACGATGCAGGTCATGCCGGAGTTCGCGGGCGAGGGGCTCGGCCGGATGCTCGCGCAGGCGGTGGTGCGGGATCTCACCCGGCGCGGCGTCAAGGCCATCGAGGTCTTCGGCGAGGCCCGCCCCGGCACGGAGCCCGGCTGCATGATCCCGGCCGACTTCCTGCGCAGCGTCGGCTTCAAGACGGTCCGGCCGCATCCCCGGTGGCCGCGGCTGCGGATGGAGCTGCGTTCGGCGATGACGTGGAAGGAAGACGTCGAGGCCGCACTGGAGCAACTGCTGGGCTCGATCACGATCCCGATGCAGGCACCCGCCCCACGTGACCTGGTACCGGCCCGATCCTGATCACCGGCAGCGGCGATCTCAGGGCGTCCTGAGATCAACGCTGCGGCCCGATCCCGGATCACCGCAGGTGAGGGCACCGGGGAGGGGCCCTCAGATCGCCTGCGCCCCGCCTCGCTCCAGTTCGCGGGCGAGAACGTCGGAGAACGTGAAGGTTCCGGTCGGCTGATCGTTCTGGCCGAGCAGGTAGAGCCGCTTGACGCCGACGAGGATGCCTTCGGCCACGACGTCGCGGAATCCCGGGTCGAGGAGGTTGCGCCGGTCGCCGAGGTGGGTCAGGTACCCGATCTCGATCCGGACCGTCGGCATCCGGGTCAGGCGCAGCAGCTCCCAGGTGCGGCCCTGGGTGCCGCAGTCGGTCATCGCGGTGCGGGTGAGCAGCTCGCGCTGGATCAGCCCGGCCAGCGCCTCGCCGACCGTGGACGTGGAGCCCGAGCCGTTGCCGAAGTGGAACGTGGCCAGGCCGTTGGCGTGCATGCTGCGGTTGCCGTCGGTGTGCAACGACAGGACGAGGTCGGCGCCCGCGTTGTTGGCGAACTCGGCGCGCTCCCAGTCGGAGGGGCAGGTGTCCTCGCGCCGCGAGAGCATCGCCTCCATCCCGGTGGCGGTCATCCGCCCGACGAGGCGGCGGCCGAGATCCCACATCAGGCCGGCCTCGGTGGCGCCGGAGACGCTGACGCCGTGGTCGAGCCCGCCGTGGCCGGGGTCGACCACGATCCGCTTGCCGCGCATGCGGGGCCCGGCCTCACGCAGCAGCTCCTGCTCGCGCAGCAGGTGCGGGCGCCCACCGGTGACCTTGCGGCCCAGCTGCTTGAGCGACCGCAGTGTGGCGGGGCCGCACACGCCGTCGGGGACGAGGCCGTACTCGCGCTGGAACGCCCGCAGGGCCTTCTCGGTGCGCTCGTCGAACATCCCGCCCGGCCGGCCCGGGTCGAACCCGAGCTCGAGCAACCGTTCCTGGAGCGCGGTGACGTCGTCGCCGCTCATCGGCGCGGAGATCATCAGGGCGAGCATCCGGTCGCCCAGGCTCCAGCCCGCCTCGCGCAACGCGCGGTAGGTGGCCGGGCCGACGATGCCGTCGGTGATCAGACCGCGGCGCTGCTGGAACGCGCGCACGGCCTGTTCGACGTGGACGTCGAAGAGGTCGTCCGGCAGGCCGGGTCGTGGACCGGGCAGCATGCCGAACTGCCGCAGCGTCGCCCGGACCTCGACCACGGCCCGACCGCTGTCACCTCGGCGCAACAGCTGCATGCACCCCTCACTCGATGTCGCTCACGCCACCCGTTCCCGGGCGGCCCGGGCGCTCATTGTGCCCTGCCGCTACCCGGAAGGGGGACGGAGGGCGGTTCCCCGGCGTGTTCGAGTCGTGACATGCGTGTGCCCCGCTCCACCGGAGCGGGGCACACGTGGACATCAGCCCAGGTAGTCGGCCAGGTCGCTGAGCAGAGCGGCCTTCGGCTTGGCGCCGACGATCTGCTTGACCGGCTTGCCGTCCTGGAAGACGATCATGGTCGGGATGGACATGACCTGGAACGTCCGGGCGGTCTCGGGGTTCGCGTCGATGTCGAGCTTCGCGACCGTCAGCTTCTCCTTGTTCTCGCCGGCGATCTCGTCGAGGACCGGGGCGACCATCTTGCACGGGCCGCACCAGGTGGCCCAGAAATCGACCACGACGGTCTTGCTGCTCTTGAGGACGTCGCTGTCGAACGTGGCGTCGGTGACGTCGACGGTGTTGTTACCCATGTGTTCTCCTTCTGGTGGGTGGTGGGTGGTCTCAGCCGGTGACGGCGCCGACCTGCTCGGACGCCTGGCCGTAGCCACCGCCCGCCATCTCGGTACTCACCGCTCCGTCGGCGAGCCAGCGCTCGGCGTCGATCGCGGCGGAACATCCGGAACCGGCCGCGGTGATCGCCTGCCGGTAGGTGTGGTCGACGAGGTCGCCGCAGGCGAACACGCCCGGGACCGAGGTGTGGGTGCTCGGCGACCGGACCTGCACGTAGCCGGCGTCGTCGACCTCGACCTGGTCCTTGACGAGCTCGCTGCGCGGGTCGTGACCGATCGCGACGAACATCGCGGTGGCGTCGAGCGTGCGCTCCTCGCCGGAGGCGGTGTCACGCAGCCGCAGCCCGGACACGCTGCCCTCGCCGAGCACGCCGACGACCTCGGCGTTGAGCGCCCAGCGCATCTTGGGGTCGTTCTGCGCGCGCTCCAGCATGATCTTCGACGCCCGGAACTCCTCGCGGCGGTGCACCACGGTGACCGACTTCGCGAAGCGGGTGAGGAAGGTGGCCTCCTCCATCGCCGAGTCGCCCCCGCCGACCACGGCGATGTCGTGGTCGCGGAAGAAGAACCCGTCGCAGGTGGCGCACGAGGACACCCCGCGGCCGAGGAGCTCCTGCTCGCCGGGCACGCTCAGGTACCGCGCGGCCGCGCCCATCGCCAGGATGACGGCGCGCGCCCGGTAGGTGACGCCGTTGGCCTCGACGGTCTTGACCTCGCCGTGGAGCGAGACCCGCTCGACGTCCTCGGCGCGCAGGTCGGCCCCGAAGCGGGCGGCCTGCCCCCGCATCTGCTCCATCAGCTCGGGACCCATGATCCCGTCGGTGAAGCCGGGGAAGTTCTCCACCTCGGTGGTGGTCATCAGGGCGCCGCCGAACTGCGTGCCCTCGAAGACCAGCGGTGCCAGCTGTGCGCGTGCGGAGTACACCGCCGCGGTGTAGCCGGCCGGCCCGGAGCCGATGATGATCAGCTCGTGCACCTTGTCGGTGGTCACTGGAAAACCCCGTCCCTGTCGGAATGTGCGGTGGTACATCGCCCTCAACACGATCCCAGGAGCCGACATTCCGCGTCGGACCGGGCTACCGACCGCCGACGGTCCCGTCGCTGAGCACCCGGCACGCCGGGGTGACGACGAGCACCCGGAAGCTCCCCAGCTCGCCCGTCGGCAACACGAGCAGCACCCCCGGCGTCCCGTCGAGGCGCACCTGCCGCCCCCCGAGGACCGTCGCCCCGGTGACCCCGGCCGCGCGCAGGCAGGCGTCGCGGCGGGCCGGGTCGGCGAGGGCACCCAGATCGGTGAGGCCGACCGTCGAGCGCGCGACGGTGGCCAACTCCACGCGTCCGACGTCGAGCGGGCCGGCCGCCCGTGCGCCGAACAGGCCGGTGACCAGGGCGAGGACGGCCACCGCGGCCGCGGCGAGGGCGCCGCGGCGGGCCGCCCGGGGCCGCGGGCGAGCGGGTCTCCCCCGCCCGGGCCCCCGCCCCGGTCCGGGTGCGCTGCGATGCGGTGACGGCCCGGCCACGGCCGGGCGGCTGGGCGGGGCTCCGGCCGGTGGCGGGGCGGCTGCGAGGGTCGCGGTCCAGCGGCGGACCAGGTCCGGCGGCGCCGACGGGGCGGGCAGGGCGGCGAGATCGGCCCGGGTGGCGGCCAGGGCGTCGAGGACGGCGGACGCCCGCGGGTCGGACGACGCGCCGCGGCGCACGTCGGCGGCCCGGTCGGCGGGGAGCAGCCCGGCGTCGAGGTCGGCGAGCAGCTCGACGTCCGGCGCGTCGGGGTCGGCGGGGTCGGCGGGGTCGGCCATCACGCCTCCTCCCGCAGGTGGCCCAGCATCCGCGCGAGCCGGGTGCGGCCGCGGGCGCACCGGCTCTTGACGGTGCCGGTGGGCACGTCCAGGATCTCCGCGACCTCGGCCACGGAGAAGCCCTGGACGTCGACCAGCACGATCGCGAGCCGCTGCTCGGTGGGCAGCTCGGCGAGCGCGTCCTCGACGGCCAGCCGCGTGGCGAGCTCGCTCGCGGTGTCGGCGCGGCGGGACGGGACGTCGTGCGACGGCCACGGCACGGTGCGGCGGGCGGCGTCGCGGCGGATGCGGTCGATGCAGGCGTTGACCAGGATGCGGTGCAGCCAGGTCCGGACCGAGGCCTCGCCGCGGAACCGGTGGGCGTTGCGGTGCGCCGAGAGCAGCGCCTCCTGCACGGCGTCGTCGGCGGCGTCCCGATCGGCGAGCGTCTGCACCGCCACTCCCCACATCCGGTCGGTGTGCCGGCCCACCAGCTCGGCGAAGGCGGTGCGGTCGCCGTCGCGGTGCGCGGCGAGCAGCTGCGCGTCGCTGCGGGCGGTGGTCACGGGCGGAGGGTAGGTCGGCGACCCCGCCTCCCGTGGCCGAACGGGAGAACTCAGCCCGCCCGGCGGAACTCCACCTCGCCGACCTCGGAGGAGAACCCGTCACCGGCCGGCGCCAGCTCGGTGATCCAGAGCAGCACGTGCTCGACGGGCTGGCTGCCGTCGAGGGACACCACCGTGGTGCCGGCCGTCAGCGTGGCCTCGGTGATCAGCGTGGTGTCGTCGACCGAGGCGTCGGCCGTGGCGGCCGACCGCACCTCCACCGTCGTGCCCGCGCTCGGCGAGGTGATGCTCAGCTCCGAGAGCTGCACCGCGGAGGCGAACGACGCCATGATCCCGACGCCCGGCTTGAGCGCGGGGAACTGCTGGCGGTAGGTGACGGTGCTCCACGCGCTGCCCGGGTCGCCGTCGATGACGCGGGTGACGCGGTTGGCGTTGTCGCTGTCGCCCACGTCGTCGACGACCCGCACGTCGGCCACCGTGATCGGCCCGGCGGGTGCCGCGGCCTCCCCATCGGCGGGGGCGGGTTCGGCGCCGGCCGCGTCGGGGCCCACCACGATCGTGGGCGTGGACGGGTCGGAGAACAGTGTCATGACCTGTACCCCGACGTAGCCCAGCACGAGGAGCACGGCCGCGGCCAGCGCGGCGAGACCCACCAGCAGGCGCTTGCGCCGCACCGGGTCGGGCGGGTCGGCGGGGCGGCCGTCCTGCCACACGTCGTCGGGGTCGGACGGGGCGCCGTCGTGGACGGGCGGGAACAGGGCGTTGCGCTCGTCCTCGGTGACGACGTCGCCGAGCACGCGGTGCACCGCCGCCGCGGTGTGCACGTGGCCGGGCGCGTTCTCCGGGCTGAGCGTGCCGCGGGCGACGGTGTCGAGCTCGAGCGGGACACCCGGGCGGACGGCCGACGGCGGCTCCAGCGCCCCGCCCGCGGTCCGCGCGGCGGCGGCGAGCCCGGCGCGGGCGGCGTCGGCACCGGACAGGGGCCAGCGTGACGTCAGCAGGGTGAACAGGACCGCGCCCACGCCGCGGACGTCGTCGGCGGGGCGCAGGTCGGGCCGGGGCAGCGCGAAGCACATGCGGGCGCGGCCGTCGGGGGTGACGCGGACGCGCTGCGGGTGGTCGCAGCCCAGCACGAACCCGTGCCGGTGCGCCTCCTCCGCCGCCGCGGCCAGCGGGACGACGGCCCGGGCGGCGGCCAGGGGGCGCAGCATGCCCTCGGCGACGGCCTCGGCGAGGCTGCGGCCGTTGACCCACTCCGTGACGGCCGCCCCGAGCACGTCGGCGGGCAGGCCGGGGGCGCCGGGGGCGAGGACGTCGAGCAGCCGGGCGCAGCCGGGGTGCTCGAACGAGCCGGACCGCAGGGCGCGCACGATCATCTCGCCGGCGCGGGCGGCGCCCGTGGGGTCCTCGTCGCCGCCGATCGCGCCGTGCTCGGGGGCCAGGATCCGCAGCAGCGTGACGGCGACGTCGCGGCGCAGCACGGTGTCCTCGGCCCGCCAGAACTCCGCACCCGCCGCGAGATCGGAACCGACCCGCGTGCGCAGCCGGTAGCGG
>NZ_BJNG01000052.1 GCF_006539565.1 Pseudonocardia hydrocarbonoxydans | reverse complement strand
TGGCAGAGCGCTCGTGAGTGAGCTGCTGCCCACCATCCAGGCGGCGGCCATCCGGCACAGCCTGGTCGACTACCTGACCACGACGTTCGCGCTCACCGACACCGATGCGCGCGATGCGCTGGACCGGTTTCTGGCCGATTCCGAGTCGGGCATGTTCAAGGGGCCGTACGTGCGGCTGCGGCTGCCGTTCCGCCCGGCGGACGACGGTTGGCGCGATGCGCTGGAGTGGTACGAGGGGCCCCCGCCGTACGGCCATCAGGCCGCCGCGTTCGCCCGGCTGTCATCTGTGGGTGACCGTCGCCCGCAGCCGACGCTGGTCACCACCGGTACCGGATCGGGCAAGACGGAGGCCTTTCTTCAACCGATCCTCGACCATGTCCTGCGTGCCCGCCGCGAGGGCGTGACCGGCACCAAGGCACTGATCCTCTATCCGATGAACGCGCTGGCGAACGACCAGGCCCAGCGGCTGACCGGGCTGATCACCAAGCACCCCGCGCTGCGCGCCGTCACCGCCGCGATCTACACCGGCCAGGAGGGGCCAAAGCGGACCATGGTCACCGCCGACGGGCTGATCACCGATCGGGCAATCATCCAGGACACCGCGCCGGACATCCTGCTCACGAACTACAAGATGCTCGACCAGCTCCTGCTGCGCGACCGGGACCAGGAGATCTGGCGGCAGTCCGCCACCAGCCTGCGCTACCTGGTCCTCGACGAGTTCCACACCTACGACGGCGCGCAGGGCACCGACGTCGCGATGCTGCTGCGCCGTCTCGGGATGGCCCTCAAGAGCCACTGGCCCAAGCACGATGCCACCATCACGCAGGACGACTGGACCCGCCCGCTCGGCCGAATGACCCCGGTCGCCACGTCGGCGACACTGGGCGATAAGGGCGATCCCGACGTGATGCTGGAGTTCGCGCACACGGTGTTCGGCGAGCGCTTCGCCGACGACGGCGTGATCACCGAGTCGCGGCTGAGCCTGGACGAGTGGACGGATGCGGCACCGGCCGGCTGGACGCCGATCGACACCTCCGCGCTCGACGTGGCCGCAGGCAACGCGGCCGTGGACTCCCTCGGGCCGGACCCGGTCGGCGAGACACTGGCCCGGACCGTCCTCGGATGCCTCTACGACCGCATCCCCGACCCTGCCGACCCCGAGCAGCTGCTCGCGCTGTGCCGGGCGCACCCGCTGGTCGCGGCGCTGGCGCGAGACAGCGCCGACGCGGTGGGCCTCGGCGACCTGGTCGTCCATGTACTCGGCCCGACCGCCACCGCCGCGCTCGCCGCCACCGGCGCCGATTCGGCCTGGGAGCTGTTCCTGTCGCGGGTCGTCGCTGCGCTGGGCCACGTCCGCGCCCTGACCGGCCGGGCCGCGCTGTCCATCGAGGCCCACCTATGGGTGCGGGAGCTGACCCGCATCGACCGGGCCGCCGACCCGACCGCGCAGTTCCGCTGGGGCGACGACGGCCCGCCCACCGCGGACGACGACGCCGACGACGTCCGCCCGTCGTTCCCGGCCGTCTACTGCCGGCACTGCGGACGCTCCGGCTGGGGAGTCGGTTTGGCCCCCGTCGGCGCCAGCCTGGCGACGAACGACGAGACGATCCGACGCGACCACGCCGGACGGGAGGGGCGGTTCCGCCCGCTGCTGTACGCCGCCGCCGAGGCCGAGGCGGTGTACGCCGGGTCCAAGCCCGGCGATGGCCTCGCCTGGTTCTCGGTGCGCAGCCGCGAGCTGCAGCCCACACCTCCCGGTGACGACGACGCGGACCTGCGCGACGGTTGGCTGCTGCCCGTGTTGACCAGCGCCGGGCCGGATGCCGACGAGGACGCCCGCAAGGACACGTGCCCGGCATGCGGCCAGGAGGACGGCATCCGCTTCCTCGGCAGCGCGATCGCCACGCTGCTGTCGGTGTCGCTGTCCACCCTGTTCGGCTCGCCGCAGCTCGCTCCGCGGGAGAAGAAGGCCCTGGTCTTCACCGACTCGGTGCAGGACGCGGCCCACCGCGCCGGGTTCGTCCAGGCCCGCTCGCACACGCTCACCCTGCGTGCGGTGCTGCGCGAGGCCGTCCAGGACGGGCCGCTGGCGCTCGACCAGCTCGTCGACGAGGTCATCCGGCTCGCCGGGAACGAGCCCTTCGCGCGCTACCGGCTGCTCGCGCCCGACTGCGCCGACCGGGAGTCGTTCACCCCGTTCTGGACCACGGCGACGCTGCGGGGGGTGCCGCAGAGCGTCCGCTCCCGGGTGCGCAAGCGGCTGGCCCTCGACGCCGCCCTGGAGTTCGGGCTCAACGCCCGCACCGGCCGCACCCTGGAGCTGACCGGGTCGGTCGCGGTCGAGGTGGAGGCGGGGCAGCCCGCGAAGATGGCCACCGCCGCCCGCACCGCGCTGGCCGGGTTCGCGCAGCAGACCACGATCGACGGCGAGCCCCTCGACGCGACCCTGGTCGGCTGGGTGCGCGGGGTGCTCGACCGGATGCGCGCCCAGGGCGCGATCGAGCACCCCTGGTTCGACACCTACCGTCGCGAGGACGGGAACCGCTGGTCGATCACGGGTGGCCGTCCCCGCCAGGACGGCATGCCCGCGTTCCCCCGGGGCCGACCCGCGCCCGGGTACCCGCGGGTCGGTGGCGACGGGGAACCGCGCGACGGCCTGGAGCCGGTCACCTCGTCCAAGTCCTGGTATGCGCAATGGACCTCGCGGGCGCTGGACGTCAGCGCGCACGACGGCGGGCGGCTGGCCCGGCTCCTGCTCGAACGCCTGGCCCACGACGGAGTGCTCACCGCCACCACCAGCCAGTCCAACGCCACCGTGTACGCCGTTCCCGCCGCAGGCGTCGTCGTCGCCCCGACCACCGCCGAGGACCTGGTCGGCAAGCGGCACCTGCTCGTCTGCGGCACGTGCCGGGCCGTGGTCACCGGCCCGCCCACCACGGTGGCGCAACTGGCCGACGCGCCCTGCATGCTGATCCGCTGCCGGGGCCGGCTGGCCCCGGCGGAGCTGCCGGACAACTTCTACCGCAGGCTCTACGCCTCCCCGGACATGCGCCGCGTCGTCGCGCGCGAGCACACCAGCCTGCTCGACGACGAGACTCGGCTGGCGTACGAGAACGGCTTCAAGGGCGCCGACACCAGCCCCCAGGCCCCGAACGTCCTGGTCGCGACGCCCACGCTGGAGATGGGCATCGACATCGGTGACCTGTCGGCGGTGTTCCTATCGTCGTTGCCCCGCACCGTCGCCGCCTACCTGCAGCGGATCGGCCGGGCCGGTCGGCTGACGGGGAACGCGCTCAACCTCGCGTACGTCACCGGTCGCGGAGAGCAGTTGCCCAAGCTCGGCGAGCCGCTGTCGGTAATCAACGGTGAGGTCCGCCCGCCGGCCACGTACCTGCAGGCCGAGGAGATCCTGCGCCGCCAGTACACGGCGCACCTGGTGGACGAGTTCGCCCGCGACGCCCAGCGCCCGCACCCGCGCACCGCTCCGGGGGCGCTCGGCTCCAGCGGGCCGGGCACCTTCCTCGGCGACCTGATCACGCACGCCGAGACCCACGCGGACACCCACACCGCCCGCTTCTGCAGCACGTTCGACGCCCTGCCCGACACGATCGTCGAGTCGCTCCACAGCTGGCTGCGAACCCCTGACGGGCCCGGCACCAGCGACTTTGCCCGGCACCTCCACGCGGCGAGCAGCCGCTGGCAGCACACCGTGGAAACCCTGCGGCACCGCGTCGACGCCATCGAGGAGGTGCTGCCGGAGCTCGTCGCCAAGGTCTCCTCGCCGGCCGCCACCGACGACGACAAGCGCGCGCTGCGCTCCGCGGAGACCGCCCGCAGGCTCACCCTCGGCCAGCTCGGGCACCAGCGCGGTGAGTACTGGATCGGGGTGCTGGAAGAACACGGCCTGCTGCCCAACTACACGCTGCTCGACGACAGCGTCACCCTCGACGTCGGGCTGAGCTGGACCGACCCGGACACCAGCACGTTCAAGACCGAGCACGCCCAGTTCCAGCGCGGATCGGCCCAGGCCATCCGGGAGTTCGCACCCGGGGCCCGGTTCTACGCGCGGGGCTGGGAGATCACCATCGACGCCGTCGACCTGGGCGTGGACCAGGTGGCGATCCGGCCGTGGGTGTTCTGCCCGGCCTGTGGCTACGCCGTCGACGTGGCCGTCGACGGGGTCGAGCGGACGGTCCCGTCGTGCCCGCGGTGCGGCAGCACCGGGATCGCCGACACCGGACAACGCGTCGACGTCGTCGCGCTGACCCACGTCACGGCCGAGGTGCGTCGCGACGAGGTAATGATCTCCGATCGACGGGACCAGCGCGACAACCGCGTGTTCCAGGTGGTCACCGCCGCCGACGTCGACCCCGCCCAGATCGCGCGCCGCTGGTTCGTCCAGGACGTGGGACTCGGCTGCACCTATGTGCGGGCGATGGACCTGCGCTGGATCAACATCGGCGGCCCAGGCCACGGCTCGAACCGGACCATCGCCGGCCAGGAGTACTCGGGCGCCCTGTTCCGGGTCTGCTCCGGCTGCGGCAAGCTCGACACCGAGGCCGGGCGCAACCTCCCGCACGAACACCGCCCCTGGTGCCGCTACCGGACCGCCGCCGAGGAACACACCGCCACCGTCGCGTTGTCGCGGACCCTGCGCACACAGGGGCTGCTGCTGCGGCTGCCCAACGCAGTGACGATCGGCGACGACTTCGCCGTACCCAGCCTGGCCGCGGCGGTGCTGCTCGGGTTGCGCGAGCAGCTCGGCGGCCATCCCGACCACATCCGCATCGAGCAGGTCGTCGACCCGACACTCGGCGACGGCTCCGGGAACCACGAAGCGGTGCTCCTGCACGACGCCGTCCCCGGCGGCACCGGCTATCTCGTGGGCCTCGCCGATCCCACGCTGCTGCGCGACCTGCTGGTCACCGCGTGGGAGCGGGTGCGGGACTGCGAGTGTCGCAACGAGGCCCGACAGGCCTGCCACCGCTGTCTCCTTCCGTTCGTGGCCCCCGCTCAGGTGCGGCGGGTGTCTCGGGCGTCGGCCGAGCGCCACCTGCGCACCCTGCTCGGCGTCGGCGCCGACGGCATCGCCACGCCATGGGCGATCACCGAGGAGCCGCCGCCGGAGGATCCGGAGTCCCATCTCGAGCAGCGGTTCCGCAAGCTGTTCGTCGAGCGCCTGAGGATCCTCGGCGCCGCGGTCACCGAGGTACCCGGAGCGCTGGGCAACGCGGTGCGGGCCACCCTGCCTGGGCAGCACCGGCACTGGACGCTGAGCCCGCAGGTGAACCTGGAGAACTCCAAGCCCGACTTCGTGCTCGAGACCAACGACACCTCCGTGCCCGCCGTCGCGATCTTCGTCGACGGCCGCGCCTTCCACGCCTCGGTCGCGCACAACCGGCTGGCCGACGACGCTGCCAAGCGGGAGATTCTGCGCGACACCGGCCGCATCGTCCTCGCCGTCACCGCCGCCGACGTCCAAAGCGCCGAGCAGGGCAACACATCGCCGCCGGCGTGGTTCGCCGAGGCGATCGTGCAACAGCTGATCAGCCAACCTCCGTTCATGGCCACCCCAGCCGCCTACGCGGGCCTTCAGACCGGTCCGATCGACTGGCTCATCGACTGGATCAACGCGCCCTCCCCGACGAACATCCGCACGGTTGCGCGCGCTGTGCCGATGCTGCTGCTGCCCCACGCCACCGCAGCGACTCTGCCCGACGACGTGCGGTTGGAGGATGCAGCCCGCTCGGTTCTGCTCGGTGAGGCGTTGCCCGGAGGCGGCTCCCGGCCGGTCCGCGTATGGCGGTCGGGTGCGTGCGCCCTGGCGGTAGAGCCTGCAGGGTCGGTGATCACCGCAGCGCTCGTGCTCGACGACCGAGACGGTTCGCTCGACAGCGCGCACGTCGGGTGCTGGCATGAGTGGCTGCGGTTGTCGAACGCGCTGGCCCTGCGGGACTGGCCGACAGTGATCACCACGACGAACCGCGTCTCCGCGGCGGTGACGACGCCCCCGGCTCCGACGCCGGTGGAGGTGACCACCGACATGCCGATCGAATGGGCAGAGGCGTACGGGGCGGCATTGCCCGGCACGGAACGCCACCTCATCGTGGCGCTCGCCCGCTACGGCGGCCTCGCACCTCCAGAGGTGGGCTTCGAGGGGCCGCAGGGGATTCCGCTCGACCTCTCATGGCCCGACCTGCGCATCGCCGTCGCACTGTCGGACATGTCGGAGCAGGACCGCATCGATCTCGAAGCGGCGGGCTGGCGTGTCGTCCTGCCCGGGCCGGACGCTATCGCCACCGCACTTGCCGACGCCGTCTCACATGGGGAGTCGTAGATGCCGACGATCATCATGACCAAGTGGCCGGTCAAGCTGGACGGGTCGGTGCGGTCGCAGGCCATGGCGTTCCTGCAGAAGCTCTCCGCCGACGACACGACCCCCGGGCTGCACGTCGAGCCGATCAACAACTCCGCGGATCCACGCGTGCGGACCGGACGCGTATCCCAGTTCTGGCGAGCCGTGATGTTCCGGATCGACGGGAACGGCGAGCACCATTACGTCATACACGGGGTCTGGCCCCACGACGATGCGATCGACGTGGCCCGCAAGGTGCGGCTCACCATGAACCCGATCAACGGGCTCCCCCAGATCGACGAGATCGCGGCGCCACCGCCGCCGCCGACGATCACGGTTCCGCCGAAGGCCGAGCCGCTGTTCGTCCGGCTGGGACGCGCCCGGGCCGATCTGGTCGACCGGCTCGGTGTTCCCGAGAGCGTCGCCGACGAGGCCCTGGCCGCTCCCGACGAGGACGCGATCCTCACCCTCGCTGCCCGGCACGAGGGCTGGCTGGGCCTGATCCTGGTCGACCTCGCCACCACAGATTCCGTCGACGCGATCATCGAGCGCCTGGAGCTCAGCCGACCTCCGGAACCATCCGGCGATCAAGACGCCGATCTGCTCCGTTCCCTTCGACAGCCCGCTGCCGCCGCACAGTTCTCCTTCATCGACGACCAGGAGGAATTGCGGCAGGTCATCGAGCAGGGTGACTTCGGAGCCTGGCGCGTGTTCCTGCACCCGGAGCAGCGCCGATACGTCAAGAAGTCCTACAGCGGACCGTTCCGCCTGTCCGGCGGCGCCGGAACCGGCAAGACGGTGGTGCTCGTCCACCGTGCCCGAGCATTGGCCCTGCGCAACCCGAGCGCGCGCATCGTGCTCACCACGTTCACCACCAACCTCGCACACTCGCTCCGCGACAGCCTCGCCCAGCTCGACCCGCGCGTCGTGCAAACCACCGAGCCGGGCGTTCCCGGCGTGTACATCGCCGGCGTGGACGCACTGACTTCGGCGGTGATCCGGTCGGCCGGTTCCGACATCGCAGCCGGAGTGGGCGCCGTTCTCGGTGACGAACGGGCCAACCCGAACGGCCGGACGCCCTCGGCTCGCTGGCGGTCGGTCCTCGATTCCTCCAGTACCGGCCTGCCGCCGGAGATCGCCAACGAGACCTTCTTGATCGCGGAGTATTCGCTGGTCGTCCTGCCGAACCGCGTGAAGAACGAGGCCGAGTACCTGCGCGTACGGCGACCAGGCCGCGGGGTGGCTCTCGACCGGGCCAAGCGGGCGGCCGTATGGACGCTGATCGCGGCATACCGGTCGCAGAACCGCATCGACGGCACGCTCGACTTCGCCGAGGCCGCTGCGGCAGCCGCGGCCTACCTGGAGGGCGTTGACGGAACCGCCCACCACATGGCCGATCACGTCCTCGTGGACGAGGGCCAGGACCTCTCCCCTGCTCACTGGCAGCTGCTACGCGCCATCGCCCCAAACGGACCCGACGACCTGTTCATCGCCGAGGACTCCCATCAACGCATCTACGGCCCGCGGACCGTGCTCGGCCGCTACGGAATCAAGATCGTCGGGCGCTCGCAGCGTCTCACCCTGAACTACCGCACGACGGCCCAGAACCTGAACTACGCCATGACGATCCTCGACGGTGCCGACTTCGTCGACCTGGAGGAGCAGCCGGAGTCCACCGGGTACCGGTCAGCCCGCTCCGGGCCCCCGCCGCACCTCGTCACGACGACCTCGCTGACCGACGAGCTCGACTCCATCGCCCAGCACGTGCGGAGCTGGACGGACTCCGGCACCCAGGCCGGGACCATCGCCGTCCTCGTCCACGACAAGTTCCAGTGCGAGCGGGTCGTCAACGGCCTCACCGAGCGGGGGGTGTCAGCGCGCGCGGTCGATCGCGACAAGCCTCCGGCGGACCGCGTGCTCGTCATGACGATGCACAGAGCGAAGGGCATGGAGTTCTCCAAGGTGGTACTGGCCGATGTCGGTACCCGGTCGTCCGGCGAGAAGGCCCGCCTGGCGTCGTTGGACGAGTCCGAGCGCGGCGACACCGAGTTGCGCGGTCGGTCGCTGGTCTACGTCGCAGCAACGAGGGCACGCGACGAACTAGCCGTCATGCAACGGAGCTGACCCTCGACATGATCGCCAGGTACCCGCCGCCCGGACCGTGCGGATGAGACTGGTCGACGCGCTCCAGCGCGCCCTCCGAGACGGGCCGATGACCCAGCACGCGCTGATGACCGCGCTCGACCAGCTCGGCCAGGGCCGAGCGGACATCGGCGCGATCTGGCAGGCGTGCCAGGAGCACGGACTGGCCGATCTGGTCGGTGACCAGTGGGTGCCTCGCGGCTGGGCGGCACCGAATCCCGGACCGGCGGGCAAGCCCCCAAGGGGCGAGTTCCGGGTCCACCGTCCAGATCCCGACGGGTTGAGTCCCGCGGCCAGGCGGAAGCTCGATGCGCTGCGCGCCGAGCTCGGCCTGACCCAGCCGGCGGAGCCGCCGCCAGCTCCCGTCCCCGCGGGGTGGGCCGGCTCCGTCCGCGAGGCGGTCGGCGCTCTCTCCGACGAGCTCTCGGCCGTCACACGGAAGCGAACCCAGACCGACGTTCCGCTCCGCGGGGGGCATGTCGTCGCGATCGGCGCTACCCGCGCTCTGATGAGGTTCGAGGCCGACGGCGAGGTCAGCGCCCGCGAGGGGACCGCCGCAACGCTGGTCGTCGCTCCAGGCCAGGTCGTCTCCGTCGAGGTCATATCCGTGTTCGGCGCAGCGATCACGTTGGCCGTCCCCACGGAGGCCCCCACACCGGCGACCGCGACGCTGCGCTGTGACCTGTCCTGGCTCCTGTCGACCCAGAGCAAGCGACTCAACGAGCTGGTCGATGGTGCGTCGGGTTTCGATCCGGCCGCCGCCCTGGCCGTCGTCAGCCCGATCGGTCAGCAGGAGCGGTCCGTCGGTCGCGGGCAGCAGTGGGGCATGCTCAACGACGCCCAGAGCTTGGCCGTGAACAGCGGTCTGTGCGATGGCATCACCTGGCTGTGGGGACCTCCGGGCACCGGCAAGACCACGACGTTGTCGGTCCTGGTGGACGAGCTGCGTCGCCGCGGCCTACGCACACTGCTCACGGCACCGACCAACACCGCCGTGGACATCGCGCTCCAGGCGGCGCTCGGACGGATGGGGAACACCACTCCCGGCAGCGTGGTGCGGGTCGGACAACCGACGGACACCCGGCTCGTGAAACGGCCGGGCGGACCGGTGCTTGTCGAAGAGATCGCAGAGCAACGCGGCGAACCGGTGGCGGCGGACCTGATGCGCGCCACCGAGCGGATCCGCCAGCTCCGCGTCCAGCTGCGTGAGCGGGAGAAGTCCGGGCGGAACGCCGGCGGGGACTTCGACCGTCTCCAGGTCGAACTCGCCGATCAGCAGGTGCTGGCGCGCGCCCTGGAGAGGCTGCTCGCCGCGGTCCGACGGCAGGTCTGCCAGGACGCGCACCTCGTCGCCGCCACCACGCACCAACTGCTCATGCCGACGTTGTCCGGGATGGCGTTCGACGTGGTGGTGATCGACGAGGCCAGCATGCTGTCCTCCTCGCTGACCATGATCGCGGCCGGGGCGGGTCGTGGGCACACCGTCGTCGCCGGCGACTTCCGCCAGCTGCCCCCGGTCGTCATCGCGGACACTCCGCGCGCGAACACGTGGCTGCGGCGCAGCGCGTTCGAGTCCTCCGGCGTGGCCGCCGCGGTCACGCGTCGGCAGTCCCCGCCGAACCTGGTCGCGCTGACCGAGCAGCACCGCATGCCCCAGATCCTGGCCGAGGCGATCAGCGACGGGTTCTATCCGGAGAGCAGGCTCCGCACCGCGGACAGCGTCCGCCGTCGCCACCCGGGTACGGACCTGCGGGCGATGGCCCCGATCGTCTGCGTGGACACCAGCGCCCTGCGATCGCGGGTGGCGAGACGCAGCGGGCAGAACTCGCGCTACAACCTCATCCACGTATTGCTCAGTGCGGCGATGGTCGCCGACCGCGGCCTGACCGGGCCGGAGCCCGCCCTGATCACACCGTTCAACCCCCAGGCCAAGCTGCTCGAAGCCCTGGTCGGCGAGGACGACGGCCGGGGCATCGCATCGACGGTCCACCGCTTCCAGGGAGGGGAGCGCGACGTGGTGATCTTCGACGCCGTCGACGCCGTCCGCGGCGGCATGACGTTGCACCCCTGGTTCGGTGAACCCGACGCCTCGAACGGCTCCCGGCTCGTGAACGTCGCCATGAGCCGCGCCCGCAAACGACTGATCATCGTGGCGGACGTCGACCGAATCCATCGCAAACGCCCACACAGAGACGCCGTCGGCGACTTCTTCAAGTCCGCTCTGGCGGAGTGCGACTACGCCAACCCCCTCGACGTCATCGCCGGACACGATCTCGGCCAACCAGACCTGGAACGGATGCGCGCTGACATCGACCGCGCCGAGTCGACCATCGAGATCTGGAGCGAGCTCGTCGACGACGACGTAGCTGCCCGCCTCGTCGCACATCTGGCCGCCGCAGCCGACCGCGGCTGCACGACCACCGTCTGGCACCACCCCACCAGCGGCGGCGACATCCCGCCCGGGCTCGCCGGACTCCGCCACAGCGACGTACTTCTGCGACCGTGCACGCCCGTGCGGGAGTCGCTGGCCGTCCTCGACGACGTCGTGTGGGCATCGACCGACGCGCTCCTCGGCTACTTCCCGGGCACCGTCCTGCGTCTCGACCATCCCGAACTCGCCGCCGCGGTACTGCGCGCCACCCGCCGCCGGAACACTCCCGGCATCGCCGGGTCAGGTCGCATGGCGGACCGCTGTGGGTGCGGACGCCTGCAGATCCGCGACGAGACGACCCTGCCCGCACGCCCATCCTGCCGAGCGTGTGACGCACGATCGGGACGGCAGACAGTTCGACGACGATGATGATCTTCGGCGTTCGCTGCTGCCGAACTCGGCCTGGAGCTGGCCGGCCTCGCGCCCTGAGCGGGCACCGATGAGGCCGACGCCCTGCTCGGCCGACGCGGGATGTCGGTGGTCGGGCGCACACTGACGGCCGTGGCGAAGCTGAGCACAGTTCCGGCGTGGGTACGTCGCCCGCTGCCTGCGGTGGCCGGTGTTGAGGACTTCCTGCTGCGGTTATACCGGCGGACCGAGTCCGCCGAGGCCCTGGCCGGCTTCATAGCCCTGAGCTGGCTCGGCGGCGAAGCGGCGGACGGTCCGCTGTTGTGGGCGGCACCGCCGGAGGAGCGGTTCGCCAGAGCGTTCCTCGCCGTGGCTGACGCACTCGCCGAAGGCGAGTCGTATCCGCCGCCGGAATGGTGGCGGGCTGAGGCCGGGTGCCTGGCGCCGATGACCGAGGCGCAGTGGAACGAGCGGGCGGGGTCGTGGCCGGAGCGCTTCTACGCCCATGGGGTGGTGTGCGCGCTGGGCTGGGTGCTCGGGGTGTTCGACGACCCGGCGATCATGGCGCCGCTGCACTGCGGCGACGGCAGATCGGTGGGCTACGGCCCGCGCGAGGAGTGGCGGGTCCGGTTGCGTGCGTGCGCGGTCCCGCTGCATCTGCGCAACGAAGAGATCGCCGAGTGGCTGCGGTCGGGCGCGGGATCCCAGTCCGGTCCCGCGGCGGTGGGCGCGGCGCGGGCTACGCCGTCGCGGTCCACCGGTTGATGGTCGAGGCGCACACTGAAAGAATCATGTGTTCGCGACGATCCATTGCCAGGCTCGCTGCTTCATCTTCAGTCCCGCGCCGACGGTGAGGCGCTCATCGCGGTCCTTCGTATAGTCGCCGCGTTCGCAGGCTTCCGAGTCGTTGTCCAGGAACGAGCAGATGCGCCGGTAGGCGCTCGCTGCGTCGCTGCAGTCGCCGAGAACTGATGTGAGACCTGACTCGTGTCGCTGTTTAGTGACCTGTCGGTGGTAGTCGGTCGAGGATGGTCTGGGCTGTGGCGGGGATGTCGGGGTCGAGGGTGATCTCGTGGCCGTCGAGGCGGATGGTGGCTGAGCGGACGGCGTGCAGGGTGCGGACGATGTTCTTGATCGAGGCGCCGGTGGCGTCCTGGAGGTGGCGGGAGACCGCGAGGGCGGCGAACACGACGGTCAGGTGGGCGTCGATCGACTCGCGCTTGTGGTGGAAGATCGGCCGCGCGCGGAGGTCGGACTTGGCCATCCGGAACGAGCTCTCGATCTGCCACAGGTCGTGGTAGGCCGCGACCACGGCGGGGCCGTCCATCGCCGTGGCGGGCAGGTTGGTGACATAGCCCTTGAGCCCGGCGAGCTGGCGGGCGCGCTCGACGAGGTCCCAGTCCACGCCCTTCCCGGATGCGTCGATGCGCACGAACCGGTCCTTCTTCAACGGCCGCTTGCCCGCGGCGACCTTCTCGGCACGGTCGACCATGGCGTTGATCGCCCGGTCGTCGCGCTTGTGCCGGGCGAATCGGTACTGGTAGACCACCCGCCGGCGCCGCGCGGCCTTGCCGGTGCCCATCACCCGGGCGGATTCGAGGACTTGGCCGTCGTCGAAGGCGTTGCCGTGCCGCTCGAAGTGCGCGGCCAGGTCGTAGGGAGCCTTGCTGATCCGCGACCCAACGATGAACGACATCCCGGCGTCCTCGATCGCGTTCAGGTTGCGCGCCGACAGCATGCCCGCGTCGGCGACGATGACCAGGTCAGCGGCCTGATGGCGGTCCCGGAACGCCTCAAGGACCGGGAGCAGGGTCGAGGTCTCGGCGGTGTTGCCCTCGAAGCAGTGCACTTCCAGCGGGAAGCCCGACGGGTCCACGAGCAGACCCACCTGGATCTGCGGGTCGACCCGGCGTTCCTTGCTCATGCCGACCTTGCGCAGGCCGTCTTCGTGCTCGGCTTCGAAGTGCAGAGTCGTGACGTCGTAGAGGATCAGTCCCAGCGCGCCGCCGCGGGTGGCGTGCGCCAGGCAGGCTCTCGCCAGCTTCTCCCGGTAGTCGCGCTGCTCGCAGCGGGCCAGCGCGCGGAACAGGGTGCGCAACCCCGGGGTGGGAGCGCCGACCTGGCCGAGAACCCGGACGGTGTCGGCCTTCGAGGTCGGCTCGATGACCCGGGCGCACACCATCGCCCGGAACGCCTCGTCGGCCAGGGCGTCGAACCCGAGCCGGGAATAGGCGTCGATCAGCACGTTCCACAACAGCGACGCCGACGTGCGGACCACCCGAGCACCCACCTGCACCGATCGCGGCCGCCCCGGTGACGGCGGATCGGCGACCGGCAGGTCGGGAGCGGGTTGTCGGCGCGTCCAGTCGGCGGTGTCGTCGAGCCGGGCCGGCTCGGCGGCCAGCTCGCCAAACTCCAGTGTCTGCTGACCGGGCGCGAGCCGCTCACCCGCCGCGGCCAGCAACAGCGCCAACTCGGCATCGGTATGGGCGGAACCGACGTGCTCGACCTCCACGACCTCACCGCGGTCCTTGACCACCAGTTGCACTGCGACCGCCCCGGACGCCGTCCGCACCCGACGCACGAACCGCGAGGCCACCGAGCGAGGCTACCCAGCCACCAATACTTAGTGACCCGACGACCGCCTCCGAGCCGCAAAACCAGCAGGCCACAGGCCTGCCACGGACGATCTCGGGCAAGGCGACACGAGTCAGGTGAGATGGCGGCCAGGGTGGAGGGTTACGCGGTTGGGGTCGATGGCGGACTGCTCACGCCATAGCTCCCCGAGGAGGCTTCTCGTGTGGCGTGGGGTCCACAGAGCATCCTGCAGCTTATGCCAGATAGGCTGGACTTCGTCGGCGTAGCGTTCGATCATATTGCGGTGGATGAGGCTTTCGAGCCGCTCCTCCATATCGCCGACATGCGGCAGGGAGATCGAGGCATACTTCATGTCGGGAGTCATGACCGTTCCGGCGTCTCGATCGGCTTCGACCAGCTGAAAGCGGACGGCACCTTCGCCACCGTGGCTGTTGTACGCCAGCAGGACGAGCGCCGTGTCCGCAGTCCCGTGCACGCGCACGATGAAGATGCTTCGCTCCAGGGAGCGACCGAATCCCGCTGCCCCCACGAGCGCAGCCGACTGATCGAACTGTCGCCCGACTGCGATCGCCGCCTGAGCTACAGACTGATTTTCTGCAACCCGGTAGGAAGATGTCACCACCGACATCACCCTGTTATCGTCCGGCCGCACTAACGCCCTGTAGCCGGGAATCTCTCTGGGCGAGAAGCCGCTCTCGTCCGGAGTGAGAACCGGACGACTCTGAACCGGCCAATCCAAGAGAGCCAGACTCATAAGATCATTTTCGTTGCGTCTCGAAGACGTCCACAAGTTGTCGGCGAAGCCTTCTCGGCCGGCGAAGCGCTGGAAGGGCATGACCTCTCGTTGTGAGGCTGTGAGGCAGACCTCTGGATCGAGGTAGTACTCACCCTTCCTCAGATCGCGAAAGTGGAACACGCTTGTCCTTCCTTAGCGCAGCCGAGAACGCAGGTCAGGCGCACCGGCGCCACACTCGGAATGGAGCGAAGCCGTGGTGCTCGACGAAGTCGCCGAGGAGGTAGTCGGGGCCGGCAGGCGGCAGGTCGACGGCGTACCAACTGAACCGCACGGGGCGCTCGGGCGCGCTCATCGTCCCCCACCAATGTCAGCATCCATCGCTGTGACCGTAGTGAGGGGATCTCGCTGTTGCTGAACTTGGTCGACTGATGGAGCGTGGCAGCGAAGCGAGTCCTACTCGCCACGTGCCGGCTCATAGGCAGGCCCGTCGTCGACCAGCATCTCATCGTCGTCGACGACGGAGTCGTGGGCGGACCGGTCGTCGTCGTGCCACCGCCCCAACTGTTCGGCCCGCTGATCCTCCTCGGCGCGGTGTTCGTAGGACTTCCGCGCCTCGATCTCGTAGAGCGCGCGGCGGGCGCGGTCGACGGTCGTCGCGACCTGGTCGGCCGCGGGTGTCTGCACCACGTCCTCGCAGACCTGGCGGGGCTCGGCAGCAGCGACCTCGCGCAGGTCGGGCTCGATCACCGTCTCGATCGCGGGGCCTTGGACGTCCGCGACCAGGTCGACGGCTGTGGAATCGTCGAGGACATCGTCATCGGTGACGGCGCGGTGGCGGTCGTCCTCGGCGACCGCGGCATGGTGCGCTTCGAGCCATTCGGCAGCCGTGACGCGCGGCTCGGGTTCCTCGTTGCGCTCCGCGACGATCAGCTTGGAGATATCGGCGGCGCCGCGGTTGGCGGCGGTCGACACGCGGTGCCGCAGGTAGGCATGCTCAGCCGCGTCGAGAGCCGCGACCTGGGCGTCGAGGGTCTCGGCGAGTGCGGTGGCCTCGGCCGCTTCGCGCACGAGTCGCTCACGCTCCGCCGGGTCCATGGCGTTCGTGGCCTCCGCTGCGCGGAGGGCGGCGGTCTGGTGGTGCTGGGTGGCGGCCTGGCGGGTCCCGGCGAGTTCGTTGCCGACGTAGCGCGGCCCCCAGGCCTCGTCCCGTTCGGCGGCGCGGATCCGCACGAGGTGCTGCGCCGTCGACATCTCGTGCTCGGCCTGCTGGACCTCCGGCCTCCCGAGAGCGGTCCACGCGGCCCGGTAGGCGGCGTAGGCCTCGGCCTGGCGCGCGGGGGCCGGTGGGCGGCCGAGAGCGTCGGTCGGGTCGGTCTGTCCGCGTAGTTCCCGGTAGCCGGCCACGATGCCGGCGCGACGGGTCCAGTCGGCGCGGGCGTCGGCATCTGTCGGGATCGGTCCCAGTGCTTCCGTTGCCCAGGTCGGGGGTTCGGCCGCCGTGTCGCGGCCGAGCTGGTCGGTGCGTTCGTCGGCCGCGCGGGCGAGGTCACCCAGGTAGGCGTCCCAGTCGGTGCGGCCGGTAACCGGCACCCAGCCGGCCCATGTGTCGCCGACGGGGTCGAACCGTCGGGCGCCGCCGTCGGTGAGCCTCGCGACGAGCACATTGGTCGTGTTGTTCGCGCCGTCGAGCGGGCGGTCGGTGACCGCGTCGACGAGGGCCTGGCGGGCGTCGAGCCCGGCAAGCTCGACGCGGCGGAGCACCCGCGTGAGGGAGGGGGCACCGTCCTCGGCGGCGAGCCGGGCCCGTTGGTCAGCGGTGAGGTGACCGGCCATCGTGAGCTGATCGAGCCAGCCGACGGTCCGTTCCGTCGCGGCCATCTGGACCGCATCGGCGAGCCGTTCGCCTGCCGACTGGACGCTCTCGGCGGTCGCGGCGGATTCCGCCGCGAGGGCGGTCGCGGACAGACCGACGACCCGATCGCGGTCGGATAGGATGCCCGCCAGCAGCGACATCGGGTTGCGGTGCACCGTCTGATCGGGCCGACCCTGGGCCGGGTCTTCGATCGTCGTCGTGGTGGCCACGTGGGCGGTGTTCGCGTCCCGGCCGCGGGTCAGGGCGACGTACAGCGCGGCCCACGACGTCCACGCTGTGATCACGGCGTGGGTGGTGTCGGTCGTGCGGCCCTGCGCGGCGTGCACCGTCGACGCGTACGCGAGGGCGATGTGCTCGGCGACATAGCGCGCCGGCAGGACGAGTCGTTGCCCGATCGGCTCGCCGCCCGGACCGACCGCGTCGGCGCCGGAATGCGCGCGCACCTCGAGTGTGCCGTCGTCGCGGACGCCGGTCACCAGGTAGGTCTCCCGGTTGATCGGGCCGCGGCGGTTGCCCTCGACCCCGGCGAGGTCCCACCCGTTCCACCGAGCCTGCACGAGGTCCCCGACTCCGGCGACGGTGCCCTGCGCCAGCGGGACGCCGTGCTCCGCCACGCGCCCGAGCCGGACGAGTTCGGCGCGCAGCTGCCCGAACAGGCGCGCGGCGGCCGCGTTCTCGTCCACGAGCAGCAGTGAGCGGCGACCGGTCACGGTGTCGGCGAGCCAGGCCCGCGCCGCGGACGCCTCGGCCTCCTCGCGGGTTCCGGCGTCGAGCAGGCGACCCTGCTGGTGGTAGACGCCGGCCACGGTGTCGTCACCGTCGCGCAGCCGCAGGGAAGCGGCCCGTTCCCAGCCGTGGGTGAAGCGGCGGGCGTCGGTCAGCTCGTAACGGGTCCCGGCCTGGGCCAGCAGATCCATCGCCCCGCCCGCGCCGATCGCGGACAGCTGACGGTGGTCACCGACCAGCAGCAGCTTCGCGCCCGCAGCGTCGATGTGCTCGTGGATCGCCGCGAGGGATGCGGTGTCGGTCATCGCGGACTCGTCGACGACGACCAGGTCGCCGGCGTGCAATCGCCACGCCTGGTCCCCCTCGACCGGGCGCGGCCCGCCGGCGCCGGGCCCGGCGGCGAGCCGGGTCTGGGTGTCGAGCCAGCGGGTGACGTTGCGCGCGGCCAGTCCCTCCGCGGCCAGGATCTCGGTCGCGATCTGCGAGGTGGCGAGCCCGAAGACCCGACGCTCCGGGCCGCGTACCAACCCGTCCGCGTCGGCCGCCGGGACGTGGCCGGGGTCGGTCCAGGCGCGCGCGAGCGCGCCGACGACGAACGACTTGCCGGTCCCGGCCGGGCCGATGAGGCACTCCACCCGGGCGCCGGAGGTCAGGATCCCGCGCACGGCGGCGGCCTGGTCGACACCGAGTTCGATCCCGCTCTCCCGCAGTTGCTCGACGAACCGTGCCGCGGCGACGGCCGGGAGGGCCGTCGCGCCCCGGCCCGTGGTCGCCGCGACGAGCGCCCGCTCGGTGCGGACCTGGTCGGGTGTCGCGTACAGGCGCGCACCGGGGGCCTCGTACACCGATCGCCCGTTGCGCAGGCGCAGCTCGTCGGGCAGCGAGTCGTCCCCGGGGCGGGCCGCATCCAGGGTGGTCGCGTACCGCAGCCCTTGCTCGGTCAGGCTGTCCAACAGCCGGGCGACGTCAGCGCCATCGGGAAGCCCGAGGTAGTCCGGAAGGGCCGCGTTGATCGCCGCCGTGAGGTCCCCGCGGTTCCAGCCCGCCTTCGCCCGCTTGACCTCTTCCAGCGCGAGCTCGATCACCTCCTGCGGCGACCACTCCTGCACAGCGGGTGCGCCGTCGCGGGCATCCAGGACGGTGTGGGCGACCCCGGCCAGCCCGCCGTCGATGTCGGAGCGGATCTTGGCATCGATCCGGTCGAGCATCTCCTCGCGCGATTCCCCGGTATGCGACTTCGCCCGCCGCGTCATCAGCGTCGCCTGTTGCGAGAGCCGGTCGAGCTCCAGCCCGTTCGGGGCCCGCCCGTGCTTCACCTCGAACGAGTCGACCAGCTCGGCGGTCTTCGCCGTCACCTGCCGACGTCGGGTGGAGATGAGGTCCATCGCCTCCTGCCCGATACCGACGATCTCGCGGGCCTTCCCGTCCGGCCGAGTCGCAACGAGGATCCCCAACGCGTGGGTGAGGTGCTCCTCCATCGTGCGCTCCCCCACGGCGGCCGCGGCGCGCTGGAACTTGTAGAGCGCCTTGGAATCCGTCGTGCGCCACACACCGTCGCTGCCCTGCACGCGGTTGAGGAACGCGTTGTGGATGTGCAGGTGCGGGTCGTGCTCGCGGGAGTCGTGCTGGAAGAACGACCCGACGACCCAGTCCGGGGCGTCGATCCAGCGGCCCGCCGATCCGCCGTGGCGGCCGACGCGGGAGTAGCCCGCGTGCTCGTTGAGGTAGGTGAGCATCGCGTTGTTGCCGGCCCAGATCGCCCCTTCGACCGCAGTGCGGAACTGGCCCCACGCCTCCGCGGCCTCGGCAGCACCGGCCCGTTGCGCTTCGACCTCCTGTGCCTCGAAGGCGGTGTGGATCAGCGTGACGGACTTCTGCACGTTGAACGTCAGGTCGTAGAAGGCGACGTTGTGCCGGGCGTTGCGGCCGGCCTCGACGCGCAACTCCATCTTCCGTTCAGCGCCTGCGTCCGGTTCCTGTTCAATCGCGGCGGCGTACAACTCCTCCTCTGACAGGTATCGGCGCCCGCCGTGGCCGAGGGTGAACACCTCGTCCCACCGGTTCGGGTCGTTGAACCCCTCCTCTCGGGGGTCGAGGAACCTCTCGTACAGCGCGCGCATGTCCTGCGCGTCGACGAGACCTGCGAGGCCGAGCTTCTCGGCTCCGGCGCCCCACCAGCGCCCCGGTGGCTCACCCTCGGCGACGGCACCGGTGTAGTAGTTCTCCCGGCCGGTCGCGACCTCCTTCAACAGGTAGTCCGGGCTGTAGCCGGTGGCGATGCTCAGCACCATCAGGACCATCCACCCATCGAAACGATCGTGAACGGTTGCAGACAAGGAGCAACCGCGCGGAGCGTCGGTTGGGGCCGGCCGGAGGCCGGTCCGGGCCAAATGATCACGATGCCAAGGTGTGCTGCATGGGATCTTGTGGTCCTTGGGTCTCGTTCTCGGCTCTCGTTCGTCTGACTGGAGTAGTGCTCGGTCTCGGGGCTCGTGGTGCTGCTCGGGTCGGTCATGGCTGGGTGGCCTTCTCGATGATCGGGTCGTCGTCGTGCTCGTTCGGGTCGGGCTGATCGGCGCTGCGGCTGATCAGGTGCAGCGGGGCCGGCTGGGCTCGGAGGAGCTTCAGGACGGCGGAGGCGGTTCCCCGGGACACCTCGGCGGCGGATTCCAGTTCGGTGACCGTCGGAAGGGCACCGTGGCGGCGGGCGTGCCGCTCCGCAGCGGCTCGTGCTCGGTCACGGGCCGGAGCGACCGCGGGCTGTTCAGCCGGTGCCGGAGCGAGCGCGGAGCGACCCGCCGGGGCGGCGACCTCGGGTGGACGTTGAACGGTTGCGGGCCGGTCATCGGCGGGGCTCGGTTGAACAGCGGGTGGCCCGGGGTGAACGGGCTCCGGGTTGAACGGTTCCGGTTGAACACCACGGCCGACGTGTGGCGCGACGTGGTCGTCTGTAGCGAGGAGGTAGAGCAGGTGCGCGACGATCGCCGCCGCGACTGCAGGCCACGCCCCGACGCCGAACCGCAGCGCCGGTGACGCGTCGACCGCGGATCCTGAGGCGAGGAACACCGCCTGGGCGAGACCCGACAGGCCGGCGGCAAGGACGACGACGGACCACGCGTAGCGGGCGGCGCTCCCGGTGAGGCGGGCGGTGGCGGTGTAGGCGACCAGGGCCAGACCGTCCGTGATCAACGGGTAGATCCAGGCGATGGCGGCGGGGACGCGGGCTGCGTGGGCGACCTCGTAGAGGCCGTGCGCGGTCGCGACCGCGGCACCGACTGCGACGGCGAGTCCCGGGAGCCAAATCGCGACCCGGGCGGCCCGCCGACCCGGCTCGGCGTTGGTGAGGTTCATCGGTGCGCGATTCCGTTCGTGAGCGGCGCGCCCTCGCGCCTCGCGGGTTCGGGTGCGGGGTCGTCGCGGTGCCTCGCCCACCACCCGGCGATCGCCGCGGCGGCACCGATGCCGGGGACGGGGACGGCGCCGGTGGGGCGCTGGTCCCAGTCGTCGCGGGTCTGGTGGCGCTCGATCGAGCACGAGCCCGCGTTCCCGCGGATGCGACGGACGACGCCGGGTCGTTGCCGGTCGTGCCAGTCCCCGGCGAGCTGCACCGATGCCGCCTTGCCCTGGTAGGCAGCACACCAGGCGTGCATCAACCAGAGCAGTTCCTCGACGACGTCGGGGTGGTAGAGCCAGCACTCCGGCAGCGCCGTGGCGCCGTCCGGGTAGCGCAGGAACACCGCGTGCAGCCACCCGCAAACCTCCCCCAGCACCCGATCCGCCACCGCCGGATCAGTGGGAAGGAGAAGCCACGACGGGGCCGGGGTCGGGCCCGGGCGAGCGGAGACGGCGTTGACGGCGTCGGAGAGTTGCCCGACCAGCTGTCCCAGGTCGTCGAGGCGGCCACCGATGTCCCGGAGCGGGTCGACGGTGCGGCGCAGGCCGTCGATCTCCCGCACGACCGCGGCGAGCGCGTCAGCGCGGGCGAACTCGGGCTCGTGACGAGGGGCGGTCACGGCAGACCCGGCCCGTCGTCACACACGATCCACTCCGGACCATCGTCCCCGTCGCACCGCGCGTCGACATCGCGGGCGTCGTCGGTGTGCCAGCGGGCGAGCTGCTCGCGTCGCTCGTCCTCCTCGCGGTCCTCGCCGACGCAGATCCGGAGGTGGGCGGTGTCGATCGTGGCGCCCTGCGCGGTCCAAGGTCGCAATTGCTGCGCATCTTGCGGTGCCACCCCTGACGTGCAGCGCCCCTCGGCTGTGTGATCGCCGGCCCGGTGGTCGCGATCGGTCATCGGACATCTCCCCACGGATCGTCGTGCTCGTCGTCGAGGCCGTTGCCGGACTCGCTGTCGTGCTTGCGGTCGGCCCCCTGGATCGGACGAAGCTCGCCCGACGGGGTCGTCGGGAACGGGATCACCTCGGCGCCCGGGCCGGGCGTCGGATCCGCGCCGCTCTGATGGCCGATCGGGAGCTGGTGCTCGACGGTCGGTGGCTCGACGTCGACCTCGTTCCCGCCGGGCGCGCTGGTCAGCCAGCGCCATCCCCGCGCCGCCCGGGTCCGGACCGCCGACGTCGAGTGGCGCACGGTGGATCTCGTACCGGCCGAGATCGTGGCCGCCCACCGGCGCAGCACCGCACCGACGACCCGGGCCGGGCGCAGCAGTCGGGTACGGACCCCACCGATCCGTGCCGCGGCGACCGGGTGGTCCCGATGGAACACCTGGTCGCGGACGTCGCGGCGGTGCCACGCCATCACGACCCGCCCGATCACCGGGGGGATCCCACGCCGCACCAACAGGACCCGCCCGGCCGGGAGGTTCGCGAGCTGTGCGGGCGGCAGGACCGGGACCCGGCGGGTCGTCTTGGAGGCCACGCGACCGTGCATGTCCGTGGTCAGTGTCGGCTCGTCGCGCTCCCCGGCGAGCGTCGACCAGAAGTCCAGGTCGTCTCGGTCGCGAGTGCCGCCGAACACCATGACGGCGGCGGTGTTGTTCAGGATCGTCGCCGTCGCGTGCTCACCCCAGCGGGCGAGGAGCTGGGCGCGGGACTGGAACGCGGCGATGATGGTGACCCCGCGACCGCCCATGTCCGCCGTCCACGACTCCAACGGCACAGGCGAGATCAGCGCGGCCTCGTCGAGAGCGAGGGTGAGGTGCGGGTCGAGACGGCCCTTCGGACTCAGGGCGGCTAGCCGGCGGGCCTCCCGGGCGATGTGCCCCGTCAACGCGCAGACCAGCGGGGCGGTCTGGGTCTCCTCCCCACCCAGCAGGAACACAGTCGCCCGCGACCGGAGCAGCTCGGCGACGTCGAACCCCACGCCTCGGGCCGAGGCCTCGACTGCGGCTGGGTGATTGAGCCAGTTCAACGCCGGCGCCACCGTCGAGGAGATGCTCGTGCGGGTGTTCGGGTTCGTCCCCAGGAACTGGCCGAGGTCCTGCTCGAACGCCTTCACCGGCGAACGCCGCAGCAACGGCGGTACCTCGCGCTGCATATCCGATTCGGTGCCCAGCCAGCGCCCGACGTCCTCGATCGTGGTGCCGTCCCCGAGGGCAGCGGCGTGCAGCAGGGTGGTGAGCAGGCGGCGGGCCTGGCTGTTCCAGAACTCCCGCTCGCCGCCACCGCCCGCCCGCGTCACCGCGGCGACCAGGTCGGACGCCCGCTCTCCTGCCGTCACCGGGTCCTGGCACCCGGTGAGCGGGTCGAACGTGATCGTCGACGGGTGCCCGGCCAGACCGACCGGGTTGAACACGGACACCGGGCCCTTCGCCGCCCGCAGCGGGCCGCAGAGCTCGAGCAGGTCGGTGCGGGTGGAGGTGACGAGGACGGCACCCGCGGCGTCGAGGATCCGCCCGGCGATCCACCCCGTCTTCCCCGTGCGGGGGCCGCCGAAGATCATGACGACGTCCTCGATCAGACACCACACGCTCATGGCTCCGACCCGGCAGAGCTCGATACCGATGTCGATCGGTGGGACCCGCCATCGCGCCCACCGTCCGGCGGCCGCCAGAGACGGCTTCACTGTGGCGGCCCGCTTGCGGATCGCCCGCGGGGAGGCGTGGCGCAGGAGGTCGGTGGTCGAGGCCACCCCGGACTTGCGCCGGGTGCGGGCGGACCAGCGGGTGACCACCACCGCGGACCGGGCGGCCCACTGCCACCCGATGAGGCCCACGGCCACCAAGGCGATCGCCCAGCCCCACCACGGGACCCGCTGCGCCAACGTCAGCGCCGGGAACGCGGCCAGCAGAACCGCGACCGCGGCATAGCCGTTCGAGCCGCGGCGCCGCAGGACCGCGGCGACCACGAGCAGGACGACCAGGAGGAGGAACACGTTCACGGCGCCACCTCCGTGCCACCCGTGGCCGCGGCAGCGTCGTATCCGACGCCGATGTGGGAGATCGCCGACCAGTACCGGTTCGCCGCACGCTCCGCGGCGACGAGGCCCTGCCGGGTCTCGGCCAGCGCCAACACCGCCGACCGCAGCCGATGCTCGGGAACCGCGCCCTGGTCGTCGAAGATTTCGCCACCCGTGACCACGACCGTCCCGGGGTAGGCCGCGACCTGCCCCGCCAACAGCCCGGCGAGGAAGTCGAGGGAACGCAGCGTGTCGACCAGTTCCGCGGCGATGGCGTAGAAGTCGACGTGATCCGGTGTACTGGTTCGCTGGGCGTGTGCCGTCTGGCGCCACGCCTGCGCCCCCGCGTCGGCGGACCGCACCGCCAGCGGGCGGTAGTCGGAGTCGCTGTGGGTCTGGGGGTTGTCGGGGGTTCTCATCTAGTCTTCAGTCCTTCCGCTCGTGTGCCTGCCAGGGCGTTGCTGTGGGAGATCCCGAGGGGAGCCCGGTTGCCGCCGGCGCTCCCCTCGTCCGTTCTCGTGCGGGCGCGGACCGCCTGGGCCCAGCGCTCCGCGGTGCGCAGCGAGACCAGGAACTCCCCCGCCACCTCCCGCGCCGGCATCCCGGCCGCCAGCGCCGCCCGCCCAGCCGCGGCGACTTCCGCCTGCGATCCGCCCGGCGGGCGTTTCGGGGTGCGTGGCCGCTGGAGCCGGCCCGTCCGGCGGGGCTGGCGCCGGCGCAGTTCGGTGCGGCGCTCGTGCTCGGTCATCCCGCCCGCGACCCCGTCCGTCAGCCCGGTCATGGCCCAGGACAGGCAGGCGTCGCGCACCGGGCAACCGGCGCAGACCGCCTTGGCGATCCCGACCTGCCGCTCGAACTCCGACCCCTGCACCGCGGTCGGGAAGAAGATCTCCGGGTCCACCGACCGACACGCCGCCCGATGCCGCCACTGCGACGGCTCGACATGGGAGTCCCCCGGCTCGCGCCGCGTGGACCGCGTTCCCGCCGCGGCGCTCACCCGACCGCTCCCGGCCCGCCATCAGTGCTGGCCGTGGCCGGGCCGGGGTTGCCGTTGGTGAACGGCTGCGAGGCCTCACCCACCGTCGACATGAACGTCGACACCGCACCCGGCAGGCCCGCACCCATCGGGGTACCGACGAACAACACCAGCGCGATCAGCGAGAACACCACCGCGCCCGCCGGGACTCGCGCCTTCGCACAGATCACCGCACCGAGCACTGCGAAGAAGATGAGCAGCCCGACGTCGGTCATCACGCCACACCTCCGGGCGCGCGGGACCGCCACTGCGCCGCGACGTCGGCGGACTCCACACATCCGACGGCGTCGGCCGCCTCGTTGAGCAACCGCTCGACGGCCTTGGCCGGCACGACGTACCGGCCCTGCGCACGACCGGCGCGCATCCGAACGGCCGGGAAGCCGTCGGCCTGGATCAGCCGGTAGAGGTACTCCTGGGAGATGCTCAGCAGGGCGGCGGCCTCGGGCACCGAGTACGTCGGCACCCCGGCGGCGCGCTTGCTCAAGGCGCTCGCGAGCGCCTGCGTGCGCAGCGACTCTCGCCATTGCGCGGGCTTCGGAACCTGATCGGTCATGTCTCGCTCCGTTCACTGCACGTGATCGTGTGCATTTGTTAACGGTGGCCCGAGGAGCCTCCGTGCAGGCGTTCAGCCAGCACCGACAACGAAACCTCAGATGTCAGCGATGCGAAACGAGACGAGGGGTAACGGGAGGTAACGCCGCACGCGTTACGCCTTTCGACTGCCCCGATAATGTGCGATCATTGAGGAGCCGCCACTTCTTCTTCGGGCGGGAGGGATCATGTCGAGACTTCTTCGAGAGGCCCGCCTTTCGCGCGGGTGGTCATCTGCCGACCTACGATCCGAGCTGACGCGCGCCGCCCGACGCCTCGGCGTGGACGTGGCGTCGGACGCGAGCCTGCGGGTACTGATCTCGCGCTGGGAGAACGGCCGTGCGCATCCCGAGGCCGTCAACCGGCTGCTGCTGCAGGAGGTCTTCGAGCTCGACGCGGCCGCGCTCGGCTTCTCCGAGGACGGCGACGGAGCACGGGCCGACATCACGGCGCTCGTCGCACACACGGCACACCGGACGGCTCCGACGGAGGCGGTGCTGAGCTACTTCGAGCGGCAGCTCACCGAGCACACCCGTTTCGACAACATCGCGGGGCCGAACTTCGTGCTGGCCACAGCCCTCGCGCAGCTCGGCCAGGTCGAGCAGCTGGCGGCCGGCGGAGCCACCGACGTCGGGCGCCTGGCGTCCCGGTACGCCGAGTTCACCGGGTGGTTGCAACAGGACGTGGGCAACGACGCGGAGGCTCTGCGTCTGACCTGCCGCGCAGTGGATTTCGCGGAGATGGCCGGCGACGGGGAACTGACCACCTACAACCGGATGCGCAAGGCGAACGTGCTGACCATGGCCGCCGATCTGCCGCTGGCCGCGTCCACCGCTCAGCGGGCGTTGACCGACGCGACCGAGCGGTTCCCGCATCTCGTGCCCGTGTGCCTTCGCCAGTCCGCGTTGACGTCGGCCCGAATGCGTGACGAGCACGGCGCGCGGTCCGCGATCGAGCGGGCCGTCGATCTCACCACCGCCTCCGTCAACACGGCTGACGCGCATTCGTCGTACTGCACGAAGTCCTACGTGCAGATGGAGGCCGCGCTGTGCCTCCTCGTCCTCCGGCAGCCGGCCGCCGCAGAACAGGCGTGCCGCGAGGCGCTCGCGGCCTGGCCGGACGGGCACGTCCGCGACCGCACGCTCTGCCTGGCCCGACGGGCAGTGGCACTCGTCGATCTGCGGGAGTTCGACGAGGCCTGCCGGACCGCGATGACCGCCATCGACGGCGTACGGTCTGCCCCGTCGGGCCGTGCACTGCACATGCTCCGCGTCATCACGACCCGGCTCCGCCCCTTGGGCCGGAGCACGAGCGTCCGCGAGCTGACCGAAGCGTTGTCGGAGGTCGCCTGAGCAGGGAAGGCCTGGCCGGTGTTCATCTCCACCTCGACGTCACGCGATGAGGCGGAACGGGCCGCGACGGTGGCCGTTCTCCCGGTCGGCAGCTTCGAACAACACGGCAGTCATCTCCCGCTGAGCACCGACACGCTGATCGCCTGCGCCATCGCGCGACGCGTCGCGGCGGACTACAACCTCCTCCTCCTGCCCCCGGTCTCTCTCGGTTGCTCGCACGAGCACGCCGGCTTCGCCGGCTCGGTCAGCATCTCCTCCGCTACCCTCGCGGCGGTCGTCACCGACGTCGCCGGCTCCTTGCGAACGGCCGGGGTGCAGAAGCTCGTCGTGGTGAACGGGCACGGCGGCAACTACGTGCTGTCGAACGTCGTCCAGGAGGCCAACGTCGAGGACCGGCGGATGGCATTGTTCCCCCGCAGTGAAGATTGGCGCGATGCGCGCCAAGCCGCCGGAATGGTCTCCGACAATCATCAGGACATGCACGGTGGCGAGGCCGAGACATCCATTCTCCTAGCCGAATCCCCTGAGGTTGTTCGTCCGAACTACCGAGACGAGGACAACGAGGCCGACGATCGTCGATTCATACTGACGGTCGGAATGTCCGGCTACACTGAATCAGGAATCATCGGTCGTCCGTCACTGGCCACAGCAGAGAAGGGCACGAAGCTGCTCGACGCATTCTCCACCCTGTTCAGCGAGCACTTGACGGTCCTCCTCGCCGACGGATAGCGACTACGGCGCAGCGGGCCCGGGGCGTTTCATCCGGCTGCCGAGGATCTCGGACGCCCGGCGGTCGGACTCGCCGACCCACGCCGCGTAGACACGCAAGGTCGTGGCGCCACCGCCGCCGTGTCCCAGCCGGCCGGCCACCGTACGAAGGTCCACGCCCGCGGTGAGGAGTTCGGTCGCGGAGTAGTGACGCAGGGCGTGCAGGTGGCTGTCGATCCCGAGCGACGTGCACATCCGGCCGTACCGGTGGGTGACCGCGCTCGGGTCGGCCGGTGCGTCGCGCGCCGGCTGGTAGGAGAACAGGAACGTCTGCTCGGTGGGCTGCACGTCGATCGCGAGCAGCTGCTCGTCGCATCGGGCCCAGTGCTCGGCGAGCATGGTGACGGTCTCGGCGTCGAGGGAGATCCGCCGCATCTGGTGCGTCTTGGTGTCCTTCTCGATCCCGCGACTGGCCGACCGGACGTAGTTCCGGCGGATCGCGAGCATCCCCTCGTCCAGGTCGACATCTGACCAGCGCAGCGCGACCACCTCGGCCCGCCGCATCCCGGTGACCATGACCAGCCAGACCAGCGCGCCCCACTCCGCGTCCTGCTCCCACGCCGCCGCGACGATCCGTGCCGCCTCGGCCGGACTCGGCGGCTCCGGCTGCGGGGCGCGCTGCTTGGGCTTCTTCGCGTTGTCCGCCGGATTCGAGCGGATCCACTCCCACCGGACCGCGGCGGCCAGGGCGGCGCTGAGGATCCAGTGCACCTGCCGGATCGAGGACGCGGCCATCGGCGTGCAGCGGTGCGGCGGGCACGCGACGACCACGCAGCCAGCCGTCGCGCAGTCGTGCGGGGCGCGGCCCGGTCGGCCGGGGCGGCGCTTGTGGCGGACCGTGTGGCAGTCGTGCTCGACCGTCGTCCGGTGGTCGACCGAGGGTGAGCCGTCGCGGCAGCGGTGCCGGCAGCGGCGCAGGTCGGCGTAGAACTCCTCCAGCAGCTGCGGCGTGATCTTCGCGAGCGAGACGGTGCCGAGAGCCGGCTCGATGGTCCTTCGGACGTAGCCGCGGTAGCCGTCGAGCGTGGTCTCCTCGGCCTCGTGCGTCCGAAGCCACGCATCCAGCGCCGCGCCGAGCGTCGCCTTCGTCCGCGGGTTGCGCTGCTCGTCGACCTGCCCGAGCAGCCTCGTGAGGATCTTCTGCGCCTCGCGCTCGTCGCGCGTGGACTCGGTCAGGTAGTGGTCCTTGCCGGTCAGCGGGTCGACGCCGGCGTAGACGAGCACCTGGAAGGACCCGCCCCGGCGGCGGATGTGTCCGCGCGGGCGACGGGTCTTCGTGCTGGTCCGAGCCACGCCCAGCATCGTACCCAATGACAGTGTCATTGACAGGCGATCAAGGATGATGCAGGCTGAGCCACATAACTGCAGTTCAGTTGGGGTGGGCCCCCGGGGGATCGAACCCCGAACCCGCGGATTAAAAGTCCGCTGCTCTGCCGATTGAGCTAGAGGCCCCGCATCCCAACCCTACGACGCCAGGCCCTCACGCGTACGTGCGGACGAGACGCAGGACGTCGTCCGCACCGGGACCGGTGGCCCGCACCTCGGCGGCGGCGGGATCGAGGCGCCGGGCGGCGACCAGGCAGAAGTCCGCGGCCGAGCCGGTGACCACGGTGGGCGCGTCGTCGTCGCCCAGGTGCCAGGTCGAGCCGTCGGGGGCGGTCAGCCGAGCGGCGACGGGGCCGGGGGCGGGCAGGCCGGCCCGGGCGAAGGCGTACGGCACGGTGCGGACGGCGAGGCGGGCGACGTGCCGCAGCCGGTCACCCGGGACCAGCGCCACCCCGAGCGCGACGGCGACGTCGTGGGTGTGGATCCAGCACTCCGACAGCCGGGTGGTGGCCATCGTGCGCGCCGGGAGGTCGGTGACGACCCACGGCATCGGGCGACGGGGGTCCGACGCGGCGAGCACCTCCCGCAGCGTCGACGCCGCCGCCCGCCACCGCGCGTGCACCGCGGGGCCGGGCGCGCCGCGCTGGTGGGCGACCATGCGGCCCACGGTGTCGTCGACCGTCTCCCCGACCGCCCCCGGGACCACCCGCTCCGCCGCCGCGGCGAACCCCCCGTCGGCCGCGGAGACGACGAGCTCGTCGGTCTGGGCGAGGTGCAGCACGACGTCGGCGACCGACCATCCCGGGCAGTCGGGGACGGGGCGGGCCCAGCCGGCGTCGTCGAGCCCGGCGAGCAGCGCGTCGAGCTCCTCGTGCTGCTCGCGCAGCGCCGTCGTGATCGCGTCCATGTCGTCCTTCCGGCCGGGTCCCTCGTGTGGGTGTGACGGAGGGTGGGTACGTACTACCATGCGTCACCGATCATCCTGGGCGCATGCATCCTCACCGACTCGTCGGCCTGGGCCTGATCGGCGTGTTCGCGCTGACGGGCTGCGCCGGTTCCATCACCCCCGTCACCGTCCCCTCCGCCACGCCCGACCGTGACGTGCAGGTCAGCACCACGTTCGGCACGGACGGCGGCACCGCGCTCACCTACGACCCCGAGCTCGTCCCGGTCGGCGCGCGCGGCGCCGTCAGCGCGCAGACCGGCGACGCCGGTACGACCGTCACCCTCGCCGTCCGCGGCCTGGCGCCGGAGCGGCCCTACGGCGCCCACGTGCACACCCAGCCGTGCGGCCCCACCGGCGATGTGGCGGGCCCGCACTTCCAGCACGAGGTCGACCCGGTGCAGCCCAGCGTCGACCCGGCGTTCGCCAACCCGGGCAACGAGATCTGGCTCGACATCACCACCGACGCCGCCGGCGCGGGCACCGCCACGGCCACCGTGCCGTGGGCGTTCGACCGCGACCGTCGTGCGCAGTCGGTGATCATCCACGCCATGCCGACGGCCACCGGCCCCGGTGAGGCGGGCACCGCGGGGGCCCGCGCGGCCTGCATCTCCGTGGAGTTCTGAGCACTGGGACAATGGGGCGCGTGAGTGCCCCGACCCGCTACCGCCCGCTGCAGATCGGGCCCTACGTCTCCGAGACCCCCGTCGTGCTCGCGCCGATGGCCGGCATCACCAATGCCGGCTTCCGGCGGCTGTGCCGCGAGCAGGGCGCCGGGTTCTACGTCTGCGAGATGATCACCTCGCGCGGGCTGGTGGAGAAGAACCCGCTGACCCGCCGGATGATCGCGTTCTCCGACGACGAGCAGCCGCGGTCGATGCAGCTCTACGGCGTCGACCCGGTGGCGATGGGCCGCGCCGTGCGGATCGTGGCCGAGGAGGGGCTCGCCGACCACGTCGACATGAACTTCGGCTGCCCCGTCCCGAAGGTGACGCGCAAGGGCGGCGGCGCCGCACTGCCGTACAAGCGGCGGCTGTTCGAGTCGATCGTCAAGGCCGCCGTCGACAACGCCGGGTCGATCCCGGTGACGGTGAAGATGCGCATCGGCATCGACGACGGCCGCCACACTTTCCTCGACGCCGCGCAGCGCGCCGTCGGGGTGGGCGCGGCCGCCGTGGCCCTGCACGCCCGCACCGCGGCGCAGCGCTACTCGGGGACGGCCGACTGGTCGGCCATCGCCCGGCTGCGCGACGCCGTGCCGGCCGAGGTCCCCGTGCTGGGCAACGGCGACATCTTCAGCGCGGCCGACGCGCTGGCGATGGTCGACCGCACCGGCTGCGACGGCGTCGTCGTGGGCCGCGGCTGCCTGGGCCGCCCGTGGCTGTTCGCCGACCTGGAGGCCGCGTTCGCCGGGCGCCCGCTGCCCGAGCCGCCGACGCTGCGCCAGGTCGCGGCCACCATGCACCGGCACGCGGAGCTGCTCGAGGAGCACATGCGCACCGACGCCGACCCGCGCAAGGGAATCCGGGACATGCGCAAGCACGTCGCCTGGTATCTCAAGGGGTTCCCGGTGGGCCCGGAGGTGCGGCGCAGGCTCGGCCTGATCGACAGCGTCGACGAGCTCGACGAGCTCGTCGCCGGTCTCGACCTCGACCAGCGCTTCCCCCCGGAGGCCGACGGCCCGCGGGGCCGCCAGGGCTCCCCCGGCCGGGTCGTGCTGCCCGAGCACTGGCTCGACGACCCCGACGACGTCACCGTGCCGCTGGGCGCCGAGATGGAGAACTCGGGCGGCTAGTCGACCCGCATCACCTCGCGGCCGTCCTCCAGCACGACCTCACCGGAGCCCAGCGGTGTCGGCCGCAGCACCTGGTGGCACACGCCCGCGGCGGTGACCTCGCTGTCGACGAGGGTGAACCCCGATGCCGTCGCCCCCTCGCCGAACAGCCGCTTCCCGCCGCCGAGCACGACCGGGAACACCATGAGGCGGTAGGTGTCCACCAGGCCGGCGTCGTGCAGCGTGCGCGCCAGCCGGCCGCTGCCGTGCACCTGCAGCTCCCCGCCCGGCCGGTCCTTGAGCGCCGCGACGGCGGCGAGGACGTCGCCGGTGACGACGCTCGTGCCCGCCCACGCCGGGTCGCGCAGCGTCGAGGAGACGACGTGCTTGGGCCGTCCGTTGAGCACCTGCGCCACGTGGTCGGCCGGGTCGGTCACCTGCGGCCAGAACGCCGCCATCATCTCGTAGGTGGTGCGGCCGAACAGGATCTCGTCGGCCCGGTCGAACCAGCCGTCGACGATCCGGCCGAAGCCCTCGTCGATGAAGGGGACGACCCAACCGCCGCGGGTGAACCCCCCGGAGGGGTCCTCGTCGGCGCCGCCGGGGCCCTGCAGGACGCCGTCGAGGGTGAGGAAGGTGTGCACGGTCAGCTCCATACCCCCATGACGTCCGGTGCGGCCCGGACTCATCGGTCACCACGCGGACGATCACCGCTCGGCGCCTGCACGCCCTCGGTCGGGTGGCCGGGTCGCGCGAACGGGTAGCCGGGCTCAAGCGGACCCGCCACCCCGTCGACCCGGTGGGTACGAGATGTGAGGTGAGCATGGTGGGAAGCACGACGGGAACGCCACCCCGGGCGGTCGCCCGGCACACGGCCGCGGCGGAGGAACTCGCCGCGGAGGGCCGCTGGGAGGAGGCGTACGAGCACCTGCGCGCCGCCATGCGCGCGCTCGGCGGGCGGCCGGCGCCGACCGACGAGCTCGACCGCCTGCGCCGCGAGCACGCCGAGGCCCGTGAGCTGAGCCGCCGCGACAGCCTCACCGACAGCTACAACCGCCGCTACCTCGACGAGCGGCTGCTCGCCCTGCTCGACGCCCCCGTCCGCAGCGGCGCGCTCGGGCTGTCCGTCGCGATCGTCGACGCCGACCACTTCAAGCAGATCAACGACACCTTCGGCCACCAGTTCGGTGACCGCGTGCTCCAGCGGCTGGTCACCCTGCTCGACGCCGGCCTGCCCGACGGCGGCTTCTGCGCCCGCTACGGCGGCGAGGAGTTCGCGCTCGTCCTGCCCGACCACGACCTGGAGGCCGCGGTCCGGGTCTGCGAGGCCGCCCGCGACCGCATCGACCGGCACCCCTGGGCCGAGCTCGACCCCGGCCTGCGGGTGACCGTCAGTGCCGGCGTCGCCCACTCCGACGACCAGCCGCCCGAGGTCGAGCAGGTCGTCGGTGCCGCGGACGTGCTGCTCTACGCGGCCAAGAACTCCGGCCGCAACGCCGTCGCCTTCCGGGACCTGCGCACCGGTCTCGTCCGCCTCGCCGGGCCCGCCGGACGGCGCCGCGTCATCCCGCAGCCGGAGCGGACGACCGGCTGACCCGCCCCGGAGCAGGCCGGACGTGACCCGCCTGTGATCAAACCGGCGTAGCTCCGTACGCTCGACGGGGCCGCGGCGGCGCGGGGCTCGGGAGGTGCGATGGAGGACGGTCACGACCGTGCTCACCGACCCGACGACGTGCTCGCCCGGCACGGCCTGCTCGACGGCGACCCCGTCCCCGGTGGCCGGGCCGCCCGCCGCCGGGCGGCGGAGGGTCGCGCGGAGCGGGCCGGGGGCCCCGGACCCGAGCCCGGCACGCCGCCCCCGACCCCGACCCCGCCCGGTCCCCCGCCGCACCGCACCGGACCGCACCGGTTCAGGCCCACGCCGGCGGACCTCCGGGCGGGCGGGCCCCCGCCCGCGGGTCGCCCACCCGCCCCCCTGCCGCCCCGCGACGGGCGCCGGCCCCCGCCCCCGCCGGTCGGCGGCGGCCGTCCCGGCGGCGGACCCCCGCCGCCCCCCGCTCCCCCGGCCCCGCCCGGGTCGCGCCCCCCTGCCGCACCCCCCTGGGTCCGGGCCGGCGCCCCACCCGTCGGCGCCCCGCCGCGCGGCGCGATCCCCGGCGCGCGCCCCCGCGGGGCGACCCCCGCGGCCGGCCCGTCCACCGGCCCCACCCCCGCGGATCCGGCACCACCCGCCACCCGCGGCCCCGCGGACGCCGGCCCGGCGGCCCCCG
>NZ_BJNG01000051.1 GCF_006539565.1 Pseudonocardia hydrocarbonoxydans | reverse complement strand
CCCTAGGGGACCGGCTGCGTGCCGGCCACCGTGCCGCCCTCCAGGTAGGCCGGGACGCCGGTGCGGTGGGCGTCGACCGCGGACAGGACGCGGCGGACCAGCCGCGGCTCCATCATCACGAACAGCTCGTCGGGCGACAGGAACGCCCACGAGGTGAGGACGTCGGGGCGCAGCTCGATGTGGTCCAGCTCGGTCTCGGAGAGCGTGCCGCCGTCGAAGACGAACCGGACCCGCTCCTCACGCACCAGCGGCGCCCAGTCGACGACCAGCAGCGGCCCCGGCCCCCGGTCCAGCCGCAGCTCGTCGTGCAGCACCCGCTCGCACGCCCCGCGCGGGGACTCGCCGCGCTCCACGTCGCCGCCGGGGATCTCCCAGCGGGGCTTGTAGGTGGGCTCGACGATCAGGACCTGCCCCTCCTCGTCGAGGAACAGGACCGCGGCCGTCGCGGCGGCCCGCGCGATGTCGTCGACGATCTCCACGGTCGCTCCCCGCTGCTGTCGTTCCGATCGGCGGCCGGCCCGGTCCGGGCGGGCCGGCCGCCGCCGCCCTAGTGGTAGGGCTTGTGCGGGATCTCGGCCTCGTTGAGCTGCTGGTCGAAGTCGACCCAGATCGCGTCGTCCTCGATCTTGCACGCGTACACCGGGATCGGCGCGACGGCCGGCACGCCCTTGGGCTCACCGGTGCGCAGGTCGAAGCACGAGTTGTGGGCGGGGCAGATGAGGGTGTCGTCCTCCTGCAGGTAGCCCTCGTTGAGCGGCTGCTGCTGGTGGGTGCAGGTGTTGTGCACCGCCACCGCCTCGTCCTCGTAGAGCCGGACGACACAGATCGGCTGGCCGCCCATCTGGACGACCATCATGTCGCCCTCCTCGAGCTGGTCCAGGTCCGCGACCGCTTCCCACGCCATGGCACTCCTCCTAGTTCTTCTTGCGCCGTGCGACGGGCAGGGAGCCCCGCACCTCGATCCAGCCGTTGCGGATGCGCGTGGGGAGGACCGGTTGTGGGTGGTGTGCGGGGCCGCGGACGATCCGGCCGTCGCGCACGTCGAACCTCGACTCGTGCAGCGGGCAGGTCACCACGCAGTCCTCGACGGGGCCGCGCGAGAGCAGCGCGCCCGCGTGGCTGCACAGGTCGTCGATGGCGTGGACGTCGTCGCCCGAGCGGTGCAGCAGGACCTGCCGCCCGTCGAGGGTGACGCCGGTGGTGGCGCCGTCGGGGAGGTCGGCCTCCTGGACCGCCTGCACCCAGCGGGTCGGCCCGGTCGTCGTCGCGACCCGGTTGACCATCACGGCCCGGCCCTGCACCAGGTGGCCGCCGACGTAGCCGGCCGCCCCGGTGACGCCCATGCTGGCCAGCGCCAGTGCACGCGCGGGCCCGCGGTTCCCGCGGACCCGCGCGGCGAGCGAGGCCGCCTGCAGGGCGGTGCCGGCCAGGTTGAGCAGGCCGTGGAACAGACCGGTGCGGCGGTCGTCGCCGTCGCTGACGGTCCAGTCGGTGAAGCCGGTGGCGACGGTGCCCGCCGCGGCGAGCAGCCCGGCGGCGCTCAGCGTGCCCGCGGCGTCGAGGCCGCCGTCGTCGGCCGACCCGTCCTTGCCCAGCGCGTCGAGGACGACGGTGCCGGCCCAGAACCCGATCGGGAGGTCGCTGAGCGCGGCGTGCAGCGAGTGCCCGGACCAGCGGCCGCCGTGCATGAGCTCGACGAGCAGGTTGTCGCGGTGCCGGTCGTAGAGCGGCTGGGACACCGCGGAGACCGACTCCTCCAGCGACTTCAGCCACGGCCACCGCTCCACCCGGGCGAACAGGTGCCGGTGCCACGTGGTGACCCCGAGGGGTCCTTCGGTGTCCGACATGGACTCTCCCGTCCCACTGCGGTGGCGCAGTGAGGGGACGGTCTCATCCGCGGGTGACCTTGGCCGTCTCATCGTGCGACGCGCGGCGGACACCCGGGAGCAGGCGCAGCGCGTGCAGGGCCGTCGAGAGCTCGGCGAGCGCGGTCGGGTGCTCCAGGTCGCGCCCGGTGTGCTCGGCGATGCGGCGCAGGCGGTGCCGCACGGTGTTGGGGTGCACGAACATCCGGGTGCCGGTGACGGTGGCCGAGCCGCCCGCCGCGAGCCAGGTCTCCAGCGTCTCCAGCAGCACGTCCTGTTCCTCGCGGCGCAGCTCCAGCAGGTCGCCGAGGACCCGGCGGGCGATCTGCACGGCCGCCTCGGGCGCGGCGGCGACGAGCGTGGCGAGCGGGGTGTCGTCGAAGCGGCGGACCGCGGGGGCGCCGGGCGGGGCGCTCTGCAGTGCGATGCGGGCCAGGTAGAGCGCGCGGGGGGTCTCGTCCAGCGCCGGGTAGACGGGGCTGACGCCGACGCGGCCGGGTGCGGCGCCGCCGACGACGCGCACGGCGTCGGACGGGTCGGGCCCGGGCAGCGACACCACCCCGACCTCGACGTCGGGCAGCAGCCGCCACGCCGAGGAGACGTTGACCGCGCGCAGCTTCGACGCGATCTCCGGCAGCGCGACCGTCCCCACCGCCGCCACCTCGGCGGCGACGGTGACGAACGAGCCGGTCGAGGGCAGGTCGAGCCCGCTGGCGATCTCCCACACCGAGCCGACGGCGCCGGTCGTCAGCGCCTCGACCAGCGCCGAGCGCTCCTGCTCGCGGCGGCGCAGCTCGTGGGCGGTGGCGTCGCGGTGGGCGGTGGTGAGCGTGGCGGAGTACTCGTCGGCCTTCCAGAACACGTGCGTGGCCAGCTCGGCCAGCCCGCGGGCGTCGACGCCGGCGCGGATCGCCTCGGCGGCGAGCAGCTCCCAGAACACGGCGAACCCGATCCGGAACCCGGCGAGCAGCTCCGGCAGCGGCGCCCCGACCCGGCCGCGCAGCTCGCCGGTGCGCCGGGCCGCGGCCAGGTCGGCGCCGTCGGGGAGGGGATCGGTGCGCAGCAGGTACCGGACGTTGTCGACCGCCGCCGTCCGCAGCGCCTCGGTGCTCACGTAGGTCTGGTCCCGGTAGAGGGGCAGGCCCTCCTGGACGCGCGCGACGATCCGGTCGGCCACCTCGTCGAGGCGCCGCAGGAGCGCGGGCGCGACCGTCACCAGCGCGTCGGGGGGCTCGGGCACGGCACGAGCCTAAGCCGCTGTGGCGCCGGACAACCCGGACGCGCCGACGGTGTCCGTCGCGACCTCGCCCGGGAGGTGGTAGGGCCGCGATCCTCGACGGGTCCCCACCGCCCGACAGGAAGGCCCGACATGACCACCGCACCGGACACCATCGTCCTCGTCCACGGCTTCTGGGTGACACCGCGGAGCTGGGAGGACTGGATCGCGCACTACGAGGCCAAGGGTCACCGCGTGATCGCGCCGGCCTACCCCGGCTTCGAGGTCGAGGTCGAGTCCCTCAACGCCGATCCCTCGCCCGTCGAGGCGGTGACGGTCCCCGCGATCGTCGAGCACCTCGAGTCGGTGATCCGCGGGCTCGACGCCCCGCCGATCATCATGGGCCACTCGGCGGGCGGGGCGTTCACGCAGATCCTGCTCGACCGCGGCCACGGCATCGCCGGGGTGGCGCTGAACTCGGCGCCGACCGAGGGCGTGCCGGTCGTGCCGATCAGCCAGATCCGCTCGACGTTCCCGGTGCTCAAGAACCCGGCCAACCGGCACAAGGCGGTCGCCTACGACTTCGAGCACTGGAACTACGCCTTCACCAACACCTTCCCGGAGGAGCGCGCCCGTGCCCTCTACGAGCGCTACGCCGTGCCCGTCTCGGGCCGGATCCTGTTCGAGAGCGCGCTGGCCAACCTCACCCCGGGCCACGGCGGCACCTACGTCGACTACACCAACCCCGACCGGGCGCCGCTGCTGCTGGTCGGGGCGACCGAGGACCACATCATGCCGCCCTCGGTGCAGCGCTCGAACGCCAAGCACTACACCTCGGACAAGACGCTCACCGAGTACGTCGAGTTCGGCGGCAAGCCGCACCTGATGCCCGCCGCCCCCGGATGGGAGGAGATCGCCGACTACGTCCTGGCGTGGGCGGTCCGCAACGCGCGACGATGACCGGGTGAGCGAGGAGGAGCTGGTGGTCGAGTTCGCCCTCGCGCGGCTCGACCACCCCGGCCTGGACCTCGACGAGATCGCCGCGGTGGTCGTCCGGCGGGCCGGCCCGGAGCGGGAGCTCGAGTTCGCCTCGCGCAACCTGGCCCAGCGCGGCGAGCTGCGCGGCGGGTCGTACGAGACGGCCGTGGAGTACGTCCTGCGCGTGGTCCTGCGGCTACGCGACGCCGCCGACTGAGCCGGATCGGTGTCCGGACCGGTGGGTCACTCCGTCTCCCAGGTGCCGCACCGGCTGGTGGTGAAGCGTTCGCCGACGGCCAGGACTACCCGGTGCCCGCCGTCGTCGGGACGGTCGAAGACGTCCTCGACGATCGTGGCCCCGCGCCCCTGCGCGTCGGGCACCGACCGGGACCAGTAGCAGGTGGAGCCCGGTCCCGCCACGTAGGTCCCGGGCGCGATGTCGACGCCGACGTCGTAGCTGCCGCGACCGAACGATGTCGGGAGCGTGCCCGGGTCGACCGTGGTCTCCGCTGCCGCGGTGGTGGTCGACGGCCGGTCGGGGGTCGGGCGGGGCGTGGGGAGGTAGGCGCAGCCGCCCACCGACACGACCACCGCGGTGACGACGGCCGCTGTCCGCCATCCGGTCCGATGCATCCCGTTCCTCCCGCCGCGCGTGTGCGGCGGATCCTCTCAGGACGGTCCGGCCGGTGTCAGCGGAGCAGCCGGTTGAGGGCGGGTGCGACGTCGCGGTGCCCGGCGACGGGTGCGAACCGGCCGTGGCCGAGCCGGGCGAGGTCGGCGCCGAGCGGGGCGTCGTGCTCGCCGTCGGTCTGCAGCAGGACGTGCAGCTCGGGGAACCGGCGGGCGAGCAGCCGGGGGTCCGGCCCGGCGTTGTGCACGGCGTCGGTGAGCAGCACGGCCGTGCGCCGCCGGGCCGAGGAGCGGGCCAGCTCCGCGTGCGCCACCGTCAGCGCGAAGTGCACGTTGGTGAGCCCACGGGCGGGGATGCGCAGCAGCTGGTCGAGCAGCCGGGACGCGGGCACGTACTGCTCCAGCGGGGTGAGCAGCGCGGCGTCGGACCAGAAGGCCACCAGCGCCAGCCGGTCGTCGACGAGGTCGGCCGAGAGGGCGGCGACCGTCGCCGCGGCCATCCGGACCTTCTCCCCGCGCATCGACCCGGACACGTCGACGACCAGCACGACGTCGCGGCGCGACCGCATCCGCTCGCGCACAACGATGTCGGTGTCCTCAGGGACCGGTCGCTCGGTGAGGACCTCGATCGTGCGGTCCAGGTCGATGTCGTCGGATCGGTAGCGGTACGGGACGCTCGCCAGCCGGCCGGAGCCGCGCTCGGCGCGCGGGTCGCGGGGGCGGCGCCGGATCGCCAGGCGCCGGGCGATGCGCTGCGCCAGCGCCGCCACCTCGGGGTCGGGCGCGCGGTCCTCCAGCAGCTCGGCGACGTCGCGGCGCCGCGCGGTCTGCCGCGTGGTGAGCGCGCCCTGGCCGCCCGCGGCCTGCGTGAGATCGCCGGTACCGCGCTCGCCCGCGAGGTCGACGACCACCGGCGCGCCCGCACCGGGGCGGAACAGCGCCGGGGCGTCGGTGAGCTGTTTCGGGCGCCGACCCAGCGGCCGCAGGCCCCCGGGCAGGGCTACCGCGTTGTCGACGTCGAGGTGATGCGGTCCCGGCGCGGCCCGCCGGGGCGTGAGAAAAAATGGTTCTCCCAGATCTCGGTGATCACCCGCTCCGGGGTGGCGTCGGCCGCCTCGTCGACACCGACCCGCGCCGAGAGCGCGAGCAGGGCGGCGTCGAGGATGCGGCGGGGGCGGTCGCCGTCGTAGCTGCCCAGGTGCTCCAGCTCGGCGGCGATGGCGGCGAGGTCGATCGCACCGCGCACCGACGAGCCGCGGCGCAGGTCCGGGTGCGCGCGGGTGGCCCGGGTGAGCGCGACGGCGTCGGCGACCAACTCGTCGTCGACGCTGCCGGTGCGGACCGCCACGATGTCGGCCTCCTCGGCCGCGTCCTGGTAGCCGATCGCGAGGCGGCACCACCGGTCGTAGACGGAGTCGGAGATGCGGGCGGTGCCGACGTTGTCGAACGGGTTCATCGACGCCAGCACCCGGAACGTCGGCAGGGCGGTGATCGTGCCGACCCGGGGCACCGCGACCTCCCGCTCGGCCATCGCCGCCAGCAGCGTGTTGAGGGTGTCCTCCGGCGCGCGGTTGAGCTCCTCGATGTAGAGGAACCCGCCGCGCTGCATCGCCTCCACCAGCGGGCCGGGCACGAAGTTGTCGGCCGAGTAGTCCTCGCGCAGCACCCGCGCGGGGTTGTGGTGGCCGACCAGCCGCGCGGGCGTCAGCTCGGCGTTGCCCTCGACCAGCACGAACGGCACGCCCCAGTTGGCGGTGATGGCCCGCAGGATCGTCGACTTCGACGTGCCGGGCGGCCCCTCCAGCATCACGTCACGACCGGCGGACACCGCCGCGAGCACGAGATCGAGCTCGCGGCGGCGTCCGACGACGTTCCGGGCGATGTCGTCGCGTCGGGCGGCGGTCACTTCTGCAGGAACCCCGCGTCGACGGGCAGCGACACCCCGGTGACGTAGCGGGCCTCGTCCGAGGACAGCCAGACGACCGCGTTGGAGATGTCCACGGCCTCGACCATCTCCACCGGCAGCGCGTTCTGCATGTTCGCCGACATGTCCGAGCCGGCCAGGAACTCCGCCATGAAGTCGTTGACGACCATCGGGGTGTTCACGCCGGTCGGGTGCACGGTGTTGACCCGGATCGAGTGCGGCGCCAGCTCGTTGGCCAGCGTCCGCATCAGCCCGACCACCCCGTGCTTGGCCGCGGAGTAGTGCCCGATCCCGGCCATGCCCTTGACGCCCGCGGTGGAGCTGGTGATCACGATCGACCCGCCGTTGCCGGCGTCGATCATGGCGGGGACCGCGGCCTTCACCGTGCGCCACACCCCCGTCAGGTTCACCGCGATCATCTCGTCCCACGACTCGTCGGTGATCGACCAGGCGTTCTCGGCGAACGTGGCGATGCCGGCGTTGGCGCACACGACGTCGAGCCTGCCGAACTCGCCGACCCCCTCGGCGACGAGCGCGGCGAGCGCGTCGGAGTCGCGGACGTCGGCCTCGCGGGCGACGATCCGGCGGTCGAGCTCCTCGACCTGGCGCACGGTCTCCTTCAGGTCGTCCGGCGTCGCCATCGGGTACGGGACGCTCGCGAGCTGGCGGCAGACGTCGAACGCGATGACGTCGGCACCCTCCTGCGCCAGCCGCAGCGCGTGCGACCGGCCCTGCCCGCGGGCCGCGCCCGAGACGAACGCGACCTTGCCTGTCAATCGACCCGGGCCCTGCAGTCGTCCAGCCATGACGTGCTCCCCTCAGCCCGCGTTGGTGGCGGTCGAACCGGCGGCCACGGCGAGGGTCTCGCCGGTGATGTAGCGGGCCTCGTCGGAGGCCAGGAACAGCATCGCGTTCGAGATGTCGACCGGCTCGATCCACGGCACCGGGATGGCGTTCAGCGTCTGGAACGCCGGAGCGGCGTCGTCGCGGGTCGGGTTCTCGAGGTCGGGCAGGAACAGGCGGTAGGCCGCCTCGTTCTGGATCATGTCGGTGTCGACGCTGGTCGGGCAGATCGCGTTGACGGTGATCCCGTGCGCGCCCACCTCCTGGGCCACCGACTTCACCAGCCCGATCACGCCCCACTTGGTCGCCACGTAGTGCCCGACGTTGGGGAAGCCCATCTTCCCGGCCGTCGACGAGGTGGCGATGATCCGCCCGGAACCCTGCTCGATCATGATCGGCAGCACCGCGCGCATGGCGTGGTAGACGCCGGTGAGGTTGACGTCGATCATCTCCTGCCAGAGGTCCTCGGTCATATCCGCGATCGTCGAGAACGAGAAGATGCCGGCGTTGGCGAGCAGGATGTCGACGCGGCCCAGCTCGGTGCGGGCCTGGTCGACGAACGCCTGCACCTGTCCCTGGTCGCGCACGTCGGCACGGACGGCGACGCAGCGCCGGTCCAGCTCCTCGACGAGCTTGACGGTCTCGTCCAGGTCCTCGGGCCGGGCCATCCGGTAGGGCACCGAGTCCAGTTGGGCGGCGATGTCGCAGAACGCCACGTCGGCCCCCTCCCGGGCGAACGCCAGCGCGTGCGAGCGGCCCTGGCCGCGGGCCCCTCCGGTGATCAGCACGACCTTGCCGTCGAACTTCCCCATCGCTCCTCCTCGAGCGTCGTGACCTCAGCGGGCGAGGGCTCCCCCGTCCACCGCGAGACAGTGGCCCGTGACGTGCCGGGCCGAGTCGGACAGCAGCCACATCAGGGCGCCGGTCACCTCGTCGGGGGAGATGACCTCCATGAGCAGCTGGTCGTGCAGCCAGCGCTTGTGCACGTCGTCGGGGGTGAGGCCGAGCTCGTCGGCCAGCCCGGCGAGCATCGGCGAGTCCACGGCGCCGGGCAGGATCGCGTTGACGGTGACGCCGTCGGCGGCCAGCTCGATCGCCATCGCGCGGGTGAGCCCGACGACGCCGTGCTTGGCCGCCACGTAGTGCGCGAACTCCGGCACCGCGCGCACCCCGCCGGTGGACCCGATGTGCACGACCCGTCCGCGCGGGGAGCGCCGCAGCAGCGCCGACGCGGCCTTCGTGGTGCGCCAGACGCCCGACAGGTTCGTGTCGACGACGGCGCTCCACTGCTGTTCGGTCAGCTCCCAGAACGGCGCGCTGGTGACGACGGCGGCGTTGTTGACCAGCACGTCGAGCCGGCCGAACGTGGTGTCGAGCGCGGCCAGTGCGGCGTCGACGGCCGCGGGGTCGCGCACGTCGGTCTCCAGCGGGAGCGCGCGCCGCCCGCGGGCGACCACCTCGGCGACGACGGCGTCCAGGTCCGCGCGCGTGGCCAGCGGGTAGGCGGGGACGTCGAGGTCGCGGCAGACGTCGAGGACGGCGACGTCGGCGCCCGCGTCGGCGAGGGCCAGCGCGTGCGACCGGCCCTGGCCGCGCGCCGCCCCGGTGACGAGCGCGACCTGGCCGGTGAGGTCGGTACCCATTCCCACCCCCGAACCGTCCGGAATCGTTTCGCCCGCGTCCGGGTTCACCGGGATTGACCGCGACCGCCTGTGAGGTGTAACACGACCGGGTGACGACCCCAAGTCGTTCCCGGACGGATCGGCGGCGAATCGAGGCCGGTCCGTGACGGGGTCCGGTGCCCGCCGGCTGACGGTGGGCGAGGCGTCGCGCGCGCTCGGGATGAGCCGCACCACGCTGCTCGCGGCCGAGGAGGCGGGGTTGCTGGTGCCGATCCGGACGCCGGGCGGGCACCGCCGCTACGACCCCGCCGACCTCGACCGGTTCCTGGGCCGGGCCCGTCCCGCCCCGGCGCCCGCCGCCGTCGGGCCCGCGCCCGACGCCGTGCACCTGGTGCCCGCGGTCCGGGCGGCGGTGCGCCCGCTCGCCCGGGCGCTGGACGCCGAGTCCGCCGGGGTCTACCTCGCCGGTGACGGCGCCGGGCTGCGGTTCTGCGCCGCCGCCGGCGTGCCCCGGTGGCTGGCCGAGCGACTCGCCGACACCCCCGCCCCGGCGGTCGTGACGCAGGCCCAGCTGACCCGCGGGCACCGCCTGTTCGACCCGGCGGAGGCCGCGTTCCCGGAGCCCCGCTCGACCGGGCACGGCGCGGTCGTCCCGCTGCGGTCCGACGACGACCGGCCCGTCGGCGCCCTGTTCGTGGTCACCCGGTCCGAGCGCGGGCTGCTCCCGACCGACCTGCGCATCGTCGAGGCGTTCGGCTCGCTCGTCGCCGCGGTGGTGACGGCGCAGCTGCGCATCTCCGACCTGGAGCTGCGGCTCGCCCGGATCGCCGCGCTCTCGGGCTGACCGCCGCGGGTCAGCGGGTGCGCTCGTCGTAGAGGCGCTTGAGCTTGCCCACCGAGCGCTCCAGGGTGTCCGGGTCGAGCACCTCGCAGGTGACCGTCACCCCCACGGTGTCCTTGACGGCCGTGACCAGCGCCGCGGCGGCGGTCACCCGGTCGGTGGGGGAGGCGTCGGGGCGGGCCTCCACCCGCACGCCGAGCGCGTCGAGGCGACCCTGCGTCGTCAGGTGCAGCTGGAAGTGCGGCGAGAGGCCCGGCGTCCGCAGCACGATCTCCTCGATCTGGGTCGGGAACACGTTCACCCCGCGCAGGATGATCATGTCGTCGCTGCGGCCGGTGATCTTCTGCATCCGCCGCATGGCCGGGCGGGCGGTGCCGGGCAGCAGGCGGGTGAGGTCGCGGGTGCGGTACCGGATGATCGGCAGCGCCTGTTTGGTCAACGACGTGAACAGCAGCTCGCCCTCGTCGCCGTCGGGGAGCGGGGTGCCGTCGAGGGGGTCGACGACCTCGGGGAGGAAGTGGTCCTCCCACACGTGCAGCCCGTCCTTGGTCTCCACGCACTCCTGCGACACGCCGGGCCCCATCACCTCGGACAGCCCGTAGATGTCGACGGCGTGGATGTCCATCCGGTCCTCGATCTCCAGCCGCATCTGCTCGGTCCACGGCTCGGCGCCGAAGATGCCGACCTTCAGCGTCGAGGAGCGGGGGTCGATGCCCTGGCGCTCGAACTCGTCGATGATCGTGAGCAGGTAGGAGGGCGTGACCATGATGACGTCCGGCTCGAAGTCCATGATCAGCTGGACCTGGCGGGGGGTCATGCCGCCCGAGATCGGGATGGCCGTGGCCCCGAGCCGCTCGATGCCGTAGTGCGCACCGAGGCCGCCGGTGAACAGGCCGTAGCCGTAGGCGTTGTGCACGCGCTGGCCGGGGCGCCCGCCCGCCGCGCGGATCGAGCGGGCGATCAGGCCGGCCCAGTCGTCGATGTCCTGCGCGGTGTAGCCGACGACGGTCGGGCGGCCGGTGGTGCCCGAGCTCGCGTGGATGCGGCGGACCTCGGCCTGCGGGACGGCGAACATCCCGTAGGGGTAGTTGTCGCGCAGGTCGGCCTTCGTCGTCATCGGGAAGTGCGCGATGTCGGCGAGTGACCGGCAGTCCTCGGGCCGCACGCCCGCGGCGTCGAAGGAGCGGCGGTAGTGCGGCACGTTGTCGTAGGCGTGGCGCAGCGTCCACTGCAGGCGGGTGAGCTGCAGCGCGCGCAGCTCGTCGACCGACATCCGCTCGGCGGCGTCGAGGGTCTCCGGGGCGGGGGCGTCGCCGAGGCGCTTCCCGATGGTGGTCATGCCGTCTCCCGCTTCGCGACGAGGGTGAGCACGTCGTAGCGCGCGACGGACTCCCCGTCCTGGCGCGTGACGTCGGCGTCCCAGCGCACCTCGCCGTAGCCGGCGGAGTCGCGGGGGGTGAGCTGCTTGCAGGTGAGGGTGACGGTCAGGGCGTCGCCGAACTTCACCGGCGTGAGGAACCGCAGGCCCTCGACGCCGAAGTTGGCGAGCACCGGGCCCGGGTCGGGGTCGACGAACAGGCCGGCGGCGAGGGAGACGATCAGGTAGCCGTGCGCCACCCGCTCGCCGAACAGCGGGTTGGCCGCGGCGGCCTCGGCGTCCATGTGGGCGTAGAAGGTGTCGCCGGTGAACTCGGCGAAGTGCTCCACGTCCTCCTGGGTGACGACCCGCGGCCCGGCGACGAGCGTGTCGCCCGGCCTGAGCTCCTCGAGATGCTTGCGGAACGGGTGGACGTCGGACTCGTGGCGCTGCGCGCCGGTGACCCAGCGGCCGGTGATCGCGGCGAGGGTGTCCGGGTCGCCCTGGATCGCGGTGCGCTGCATGTGGTGCAGCACCCCGCGGATGCCACCCATCTCCTCGCCGCCGCCCGCGCGCCCCGGGCCGCCGTGCACGAGCTGCGGCAGCGGGGAGCCGTGGCCGGTGGACTCCTTCGCGTCGCGGGCGTTGAGCACCAGTAGTCGCCCGTGCCACGGGGCGACCCCGAGCACGACCTCGCGGGCCCACGCGGGGTCGGCGGTGACGATCGAGCCGGCGAGGCTGCCCTGGCCGCGGGCGGCGAAGTCGATCAGCTGCTCGGTGTCGTCGTAGGGGAGGATCGTCGAGACCGGCCCGAACGCCTCCACCTCGTGCGGCTCGGTTCGCTCCGGGTCGCCGACCAGCAGGATCGGGGAGACGAAGGCCCCGCGGTCGGCGTCGGCGCCCACGACCTCGACGCGGTCGGGGTCGCCGAAGACGATGCGCCCGGCGTCGGCGAGGGCCTTGACGCTGCGTCGCACCTCCTCGCGCTGCTCCAGGCTCGCGAGCGCACCCATCCGGCCCGTCGCGGGGTCGCCGACGGTCACCTTCGCCAGCCGGGCCGAGGCCGCCTCGACCACGGCGTCGACGTGCTCGGCCGGCACGAACGCGCGCCGGATCGCGGTGCACTTCTGGCCCGCCTTCACCGTCATCTCGGTGGTCAGGCCCTTCACGAAGAGATCGAACTCGTCGGTGCCGGGGACGGCGTCGGGGCCCAGCGCGGACAGGTTGAGCGAGTCGGCCTCGGCGGAGAACCGCACCGAGTTCCGGACGATCACCGGGTGCGCGCGCAGGGTCTGCGCGGTGGACGCGGAGCCGGTGAACGAGACGAGGTCCTGGCCGGTGAGGTGGTCGAACATGTCACCGACCGAGCCCGCGACGAACTGCCACGTGCCCTCGGGCAGCAGCCCGGAGTCGACGATGAGCTCCGTGAGCCGCGCGGTGAGGAACGCGGTCGGGCTGGCCGGCTTGACGATGCTCGGCACCCCGGCGAGGAACGCGGGTGCGAACTTCTCCAGCGGCCCCCAGACCGGGAAGTTGAACGCGTTGACCTGCACCGCGACGCCGTGCAACGGGGTGCAGACGTGCTGGCCGAGGAACGTGCCGCCCCGGCCCAGCGGCTCGACGGCGCCGTCGACGTAGACCGTGTCGTTGGGTAGCTCGCGCCTGGCCTTGGAGGCGTAGGCGAGCAGGACGCCGATGCCGCCGTCGACGTCGAACTTCGAGTCGCCGAGCGTGGCGCCGGTCCGTGCCGAGACGGCGTAGAGCTCGTCGCGGTGCTCGCGCAGGTGCCCGCCGAGTGCCTTGAGCAGCGCGGCGCGCTGGTGGAAGGTCAGCTCGCGCAGGGCGGGCCCGCCGACGCGGCGCCCGTGCTCCAGCACCGCGGCCATGTCGATGCCGTCCGAGGAGATCCGCGCGACCTCCTCCCCGGTGACGGCGTCGTGCAGGGGTCGCCCGTCGGCGGGGGCGTGCCAGCCGCCCCGGACGTAGCTGCGCAGGACAGGTGCCATCGCTGGAGACCCTCTCGCTCTACCGACCGTTCGTTCGGGTGCGGACGCTAGCACGGGAGTGCGGTCACCGACAGGGTTCGCCGCGCGCGACCCGGCGCATCCGCACGAGCATCGCCGCCGACGGGGTGACCGAGCCGCCGACATAGGTCGACAGCCGGGAGGCCGACGTGCCGATCGAGCGGGCGAATTCGGCGCGGGTCAGGCCGGACTCCCCGACGAGGGCGGCGATCTCGGCCGCGACCTCGGCCCGCTCACGTTCGTCGGCATGGGCCCGGGCCGAGGTGAGGACGTCGTCCATCAGCTCGGCGACCCCGTACGGCCGCACGGCGGCCAGCGCCCCTTCGATGCGGCGGGCGACCGGACCCCACGGGTCGGCGCGCACGGCCGTGGCGAGTCGGCGCCAGTGTGAGAGCCCACCGCGTTCGAGTGCGGTCAGCACCGCCTCGGTCGGCCAGCCCTCGACCGGCCCGTCGGGGTCGGCGTCGACGTTGCGGAAGGCGAGGCTCACGGAGTCGCCTCCAGCATCGCGGCGGCCACGGAACGGCAGGTGCGGACGACCTCGTCCCAGTCGTGCCACCGAGTCGTGAGGTTCTTGTAGGTGCGCAGCTCGCGCGTCGTCGGGACGTCGGCGGGACGGGGGTCGGCCAGCTGGCGCGCCACCTGGGAGGCCACGCCGTCGCCGCCGCGGTGCTGGTCGGCGTAGAAGTCGTCGATGCGGGCCAGGGTGGCGCCCGCCTCGGTGATGCCGAACCGGTCGGCGAGGGCGGCGATGTCGAGATAATCGCGGGTCTGGTTGCGGCGGACGGCGAGGAAGGCCTTGACGCGCAGCGTCTCCTCCGGTGTGGGCACCGTGAGCGTGTGTCCGGAGGGGAGTTCGACCCGTGCGACCTCCAGGGGCGTGCGCCGGATCAGCTGCCTGACGCCGGTCTCGATCCCTCCCAGCTCACCGAGGATGATCTTGCCGTAGGCGACCCGGTTGGTGACCCAGCCGTCCTGGGACTCGACGGCCTCCAGTACGGCGTCGAACCGGGCGGCGAGGTCGGCGAGGACATGGTCGTGGTCGAACGAGTCGCGGTGCCCGGCGTAGAAGGCCGCGGCCGACCCACCGACCAGTACGGCGTCCGGAACGAGTCCCTGGAGTCGGGCGGCGGACTCCAGGACGTCGGCGAGTACGACCACCGACGAAGTTTATCACAAGTGATACGACGCACCGATCGTTCGGTCGGCGCTACGCTGCCCGCGTGACCGATGCCCCCGCCGTCCTGCTCGCCCGCGACGACGTCGACCCGGCCGTCGCCGTCCTCACGCTCAACCGGCCCGCGCGCTACAACGCGCTGACCGTCGAGCTGAAGACCGCGCTGCTGGCCGCCGTCCGGGAGCTGGCCGCCGCCGACGACGTCCGCGCGCTGGTGATCACCGGGTCCGGCAGGGCGTTCTGCGTGGGGCAGGACCTGGGCGAGCATGCCGAGGCCCTGCGCGCCGACGCGGCCAGCGCCTTCGACACCGTCACCGAGCACTACAACCCCATCGTGCTGGGGCTGGCCGACCTGCCGTTCCCGGTGGTCGCCGCGATCAACGGCCCCTGCGTCGGCGCCGGGCTCGGCTTCGCGATGACCTGCGACCTGCGGATCGCCGCCGCCGGGCTGAAGTTCTCCACCGCCTTCGTCGGGATCGGGCTGACGGCCGACTCGGGCCTGTCGGCGAGCCTCGCGCACGCTGTCGGGGTCCCCCGGGCGAAGGAGCTGCTGCTGCTCAACGAGACCTTCACCGCCGAGGACGCCGCGAACTGGGGTCTCGTGCGGTCCGTCGTCCCGGCCGAGGAGGTGCTGCCCGCCGCGCTGGAGCTCGCCCGCAGGCTCGCCGCGGGGCCCACGAAGGCGTACGCGGAGGTCAAGCGCGGGGTGCACCTGGGCGCGGTGAGCGACCTGCCCACGGTCCTGGCGGAGGAGGGTGCGGCGCAGGCCCGGCTCGCGGTCACGCAGGACCACGTGTCCGCCGTCGACGCGTTCCTGGGCAAGCGCACGCCGGAGTTCCGGGGCCGATGACGAACGCCGCGCGGGCCCGCAGGCCCAGTCACGGGCCGGGGTCGCTGCTGGAGGTCGCGGTCACCGAGTTCAACACCCGCGGCTACGACGCCACCTCGATGGAGGACCTCTCCCGGGCCGCCGGCATCACCAAGTCGTCGTTCTACCACCACTTCGCGGGCAAGGAGGCGCTGCTGCGGGCGGCGCTGGAGCGGGCCATCGACGGCCTGTTCACCGTCCTGGACTCCGACGGCGCCCGCACCGGCAGCCCGCTCACCCGGCTGCGGCACATCGTCCGCGGGCAGGTGGAGGTGCTGGTCGCCGAGCTGCCCTACGTCACCCTGCTGCTGCGCGTGCGGGGCAACACCGAGAGCGAGCGGTGGGCGCTGGAGCGCCGCCGCGAGTTCGACGGCCGGATCGCCGCGCTGGTCCGCGAGGCCGTCGAGGCGGGGGAGATCCGGGTCGGCGTGGAGCCCGCGCTGGCCGCGCGGCTGCTGTCCGGGCTGGTCAACTCGGTGGTCGAGTGGGCGCGCCCGGGCCCGTCGACGCTGCCCGACGACGTGGCGCGGGCCGCGTTCGAGGGCATCCTGCCCGCGCGGTGATCACCTATCGGGAGCGCTGCCCCGTCGACGACGTGGCGCTGTCCCAGCTGCACGCCGCCGCCTTCGGCGAGAACGCGCGGCTGGTCGCGTGGGGCGCGCGGCTGGCGCGGCACAGCCTGAGCTGGTTCGGCGCGTTCGACGGCGAGCGGCTCGTCGGGTTCGTCAACCTCGCCTGGGACGGCGACCGCCACGCCTTCCTGCTCGACACCGTGGTCGCGCCGCCGCACCGGGGGCGCGGCATCGGCCGGGAGCTGGTGGCGCGGGCCCGGCGCGCGGCGGCCGACGCGGGCTGCACCTGGCTGCACGTCGACTTCGCCGAGGCGCTCACCCCGTTCTACCGGGACGCCTGCGGAATGCCCCCGACGGCGGCGGGCCTGGTCCGCCTGCACCGCTGACGCCCACGGCTCGGGCACCGTCGGTCGGGCGAACGGCACTCTCGTCCGACCGGTGCGGCCCGGCGCGCCGCGAGAGACGGGCCCGCGTCTTGCGTCGCGTGGGCCGGTGCGGCATCCTGGTCCCGAACGAACATTCGGTAGGAGGCGCCCCGTGGACGACATGGAAGCCCGGTTCGACGCGACGATCGCCGCGGACCAGCGGATCGAGCCCCGGGACTGGATGCCCGAGGCGTACCGGAGGACGCTGATCCGCCAGATCGCGCAGCACGCGCACTCGGAGATCATCGGCATGCAGCCGGAGGGCAACTGGATCCTGCGGGCCCCCACGCTGCGGCGGAAGGCGATCCTGCTGGCCAAGGTGCAGGACGAGGCCGGGCACGGCATGTACCTCTACGCCGCGGCCGAGACGCTCGGCGTCGACCGCGAGGAGCTCACCGAGAAGCTGATCGAGTCGAAGCAGAAGTACTCCTCGATCTTCAACTACCCGACGCTGAGCTACGCCGACATCGGCGTCATCGGCTGGCTCGTCGACGGCGCCGCGATCTGCAACCAGGTGCCGCTGTGCCGCTGCTCCTACGGCCCCTACGCGCGGGCGATGATCCGCATCTGCAAGGAGGAGTCGTTCCACCAGCGGCAGGGCTACGAGCTGCTGCTGGCGATGGTCAACGGCACCGACGCGCAGCGCGAGATGGTGCAGGAGTCGGTGAACCGCTGGTGGTGGCCGTCGCTGATGATGTTCGGCCCGCCCGACGACGACTCGCCCAACTCGGCGCAGTCGATGAAGTGGGGCATCAAGCGGCACACCAACGACGAGCTGCGCCAGCGCTTCGTCGACATGTCGGTGCCGCAGGCGCAGGCGCTGGGCGTCACGTTCCCGGACCCCGCGCTGGCGTGGAACCCCGAACGGCAGTCCTACGACTACGGCGAGCCGGACTGGGACGAGTTCAAGGCCGTCATCGCCGGGTCCGGCCCGGCCAACGCCCAGCGGGTGGCGCACCGCCGCGCCGCCCACGAGAACGGCGCGTGGGTGCGCGAGGCCGCGCAGGCCTACGCCGACAAGCAGAAGGCGCGGGTCGCGGCATGAGCGACGGGTTCACCGCCGAGGGCGGTCACGGCGCCGTGCCGACGGCCGGGGTCGAGACCGGCGAGGGGAAGCCGAAGCGCCGGTCGTGGCCGCTCTACGAGGTGTTCGTGCGCGGCAAGCGCGGCCTCAACCACGTCCACGTCGGCTCGCTGCACGCCGCCGACGACGAGATGGCGCTGCACAACGCGCGCGACGTCTACACGCGGCGCAACGAGGGCGTCAGCATCTGGGTCGTGAAGGCCGACGACATCCGCGCGTCGAGCCCCGACGAGAAGGACGCGTTCTTCGACCCGGCGGGCGACAAGGTCTACCGGCACCCGACGTTCTACGCCATCCCCGAGGACGTGCCGCACCTGTGAACGAGCAGAACGCGTACCAGTCCCTGGCCGAGACCACCGACCACGACGACCCGCGCTGGGCGTTCGGCACCGGGATCGTCGAGGAGGCGGGTGCGGAGATCACCTCGCCGGTGCCCGACGGCGTCGACCCGGCCGATCTCGCCGCCTACTGCCTGATGCTCGGCGACGACGCGCTGGTCTACAGCCACCGGCTGTCGGAGTGGGTCAGCAACGCCCCCGAGCTGGAGGAGGAGGTGGCGCTGGCCAACACCGCGCTCGACCTCCTCGGCCAGGCCCGGGTGCTGCTCGCCCGCGCCGGGCACCTGACGGGCGGCGACGAGGACTCCCTCGCCTACCGGCGCACCGACGCGGAGTTCCGCAACGTCGCGCTGGCCGAGCTGTCCGACGGCCTCGACTTCGCCCGGTGCGTCGGCCGGATGCTGATCTTCTCGTCCTGGCGGCTCGCGCTGCTGCACCGGCTGCTCGGCTCGGCCGACCCGGTGATCGCCGCGGTGGCGGGCAAGGGCGTCAAGGAGCTGACCTACCACCGCGACTACGCCGCCCGCTGGACCCTGCGCCTCGGCGACGGCACCGACGAGTCGCACGTGCGCATGCAGGCCGCGCTCGACGCGCTGTGGCCCTACGTCGGCGAGCTGTTCCGCACCTCCGACGAGGAGCGCCGGCTGGTCGGGGCCGGGGTGGCGGTGGATCCGGCGCAGACCCGCGAGGAGGTCGACGCCGTGCTGGACCAGGTGCTCGCGCAGGCCACCCTGACCCGCCCGGACAAGCCGTCCATCGGCACCATCGGGGGCCGCAGCGGCCGGCAGGGCGTGCACACCGAGCACCTCGGCCACGCGCTCGCCGAGATGCAGAGCCTGGCCCGCCAGCACCCGGACACACAGTGGTGATCTCCAGGGCGGGGGCGACCCCGGTGCGCGCCCGGGAGGCGGTGGCCGCCGTCGTCGACCCGGAGATGCCGATGCTCACGCTGGAGGACCTGGGCGTCATCCGGTGGGTCGACGTGGACGGCGACGCCGTGACCGTCACGATCACCCCCACCTACTCCGGCTGCCCCGCGATCGAGGAGATGCGCGCCGACGTGCGCGGGACGCTCGCCGACGCCGGGTTCGCGCGGGTCGAGGTGCGCACGGTGTTCTCGCCGCCGTGGAGCACCGACTGGATCTCCGCCGACGGCCTGCGCAAGCTCGCCGAGGCCGGCATCGCCCCGCCCGGGAGGGTCGGGCCCCGGGCGGCCGGGCCGATCCCGTTGACGCTGACCCCGCCGTCGCAGGCGGTGCGCTGCCCGCAGTGCGGCGCCGCGGCCACCGAGGAGATCTCCCGCTTCGGCCCCACCGCGTGCACCGCGCTGCGCCGCTGCCCGGCCTGCCGGGAGCCGTTCGAGCACATGAAGGAGCTGTAGGTGTTCCACACGCTGCGGGTCGCGGGCGTCGACCGGCTCTGCGACGACGCCGTGGCCGTCACCTTCGACGTCCCCGACGACGTGGCCGACCGCTACGCGTTCCGCCCCGGCCAGTTCCTCACCCTCAAGCAGGGCGACGAGCGCCGCTCGTACTCGATCTGCTCCCCGGCCGGCGCCCCGCCGCGGGTCGGGGTCCGGCGCGTCACCGGCGGGCGGTTCTCGGAGTGGCTGGTCGACCGGGTGGCCCCGGGCGACGAGATCGAGGTCGGGGTGCCGGCCGGCTCGTTCACCCCGGACCTGGAGCCGGGCACGCACCACGGCCTGGTCGCGGCCGGGTCCGGGATCACGCCGGTGCTCTCCATCGCGGCGTCGGTGCTGGCCGCCCACGACGACACCCGCGTCACGCTGCTCTACGGCAACCGCCGCACCGACACCGTGATGTTCACCGAGGAGATCGCCGACCTCAAGGACCGCTACGGCCCGCGGCTGCACCTGCTGCACGTGCTCTCGCGCGAACCCACCGAGGCCGACATCTTCAACGGCCGCCTCGACGCCGAGCGGATGCGCACGCTGTTCGGCGCGCTGATCGACGTCGGGGACGTGGACCACTGGTGGCTGTGCGGCCCGCTCGGGATGACCGAGGACGCCGTCGCCGTGCTGAGCGGGCTCGACGTCGGGCGGGGCCGGGTGCACCGCGAGCTGTTCTACGTCGACGAGCCCCCGCCCGAGCCGCGCCGCGCGGAGGAGGAGCCGGGGGAGGGCAGCGAGGTCACGGTCGTCCTGAACGGCCGCGCCACCCAGCTCACGCTGCCGCGGGACGTGCCGGTCCTCGACGCCGCACAGCGGGTCCGCGGCGACCTCCCGTTCGCCTGCAAGGGCGGGGTGTGCGGCACGTGCCGCGCGCGCGTCACCGAGGGCGAGGTGACGATGCGGCGCAACTTCGCGCTGGAGGACGACGAGGTGGCGGCGGGCTACGTCCTGACCTGCCAGACGCTGCCGGTGTCGGAGAGGGTCACGGTCGACTTCGACTCCTGACCGCGATCTCGCGCACATCCCTTCCTCCCCCGCCCGTCGCCGGGTTTGGATGGGCCCATGCTGCTGATCGACGACGACGTCGACCTGGCCGGGATCGTGACGAGGGTGCGGGCCGACCTCGCCCGCGACGGCTGCTCGGTGGTGCCCGACTTCGTCCGCCCGGAGCACCGGGAGGCCCTGCGGGCCGACGGCGCGGCGGCGGCGCCGGGCGCCTACGTCGACGTCGAGACGGTGAACGTCTACAACACCGCCCCCGACCCGACGCTGCCGCCCGACCACCCCGCCCACCGCACCGTCGAGCGCGGCAACGCCTTCGTCGCCCGCGACGCCCTGCCCGCGGGCGCGATCATCGAGCGGCTCTACACCGACCCGCGCTTCGTCCGGTTCGTCGCCGACTGCTTCGGCCTCCCGCAGGTGCACCCGCTGGCCGACCCGCTGTCCGGGCTCGTGCTCAACGTCGTGGAGCCCGGCCGCAGCCACCCGTGGCACTTCGACACCAACGAGTTCACCGTCAGCATGCTCACCCAGGAGCCCGAGGGCGGCGGGGTCTTCGAGTACTGCCCGAACATCCGCTCGGCCCACGCCGAGAACGTCGACGACGTGCGCGCGGCACTGGACGGCACGCATCCGTCCCGGCGCCTCGCGCTGCGACCCGGCGACCTCCAGCTGTTCGCCGGCCGCTACTCGCTGCACCGCGTCACGACCGTGACGGGCACCACGGCGCGCCACTCGGCGATCTTCGCCTACAGCCAACGGCCCGGCGTGGTGGGTACGGTCGCCCGGACACAGCAGCTGTTCGGCCGCGTCACCCCCGCCCACCGTGCGGCCGAGGCCCGCGTGCGGGTCGACCAGCTCATGGACTGAGAAAGATCGAGGACGACGACGTGCCGACCTTTTCCCACGAGGACGAGCTCCCCCGGGTCCCGCTGCCGACGCTGCAGGAGACCGCCGACCGGTTCCTCGCCTGGAGCGCGCCGCTGCTCACCGCCGACGAGCTGGCCGAGACCGAGGCGGCCGTCGCCGAGCTGCTGGCGCCCGGCTCGCCCGCGCACGCCCTGCACGCCGACCTCGTCGCCTACGACGCCCGGCCCGACGTCGCGAGCTGGCTCGACGAGTTCTGGCGCGACCGCTACCTGGGCCGCCGCGACCGCATCGCGCTCAACGCCAACTTCTTCTTCCTGTTCCAGGACTCCCCGCTGGGGCAGGTCGAACGCGCCGCGCAGCTCACGGCGTCCACGGTCGCGTTCAAGGCCACCATCGACGACGAGACGCTCCCGGCCGCCGAGCAGCGCGGGCGCCCGCTGTCGATGCACCAGAACCGGTTCCTGTTCTCCGCCACCCGCATCCCCGGCGACCCCCGCGACACCTCCCGCAACCCCTACTCGCCGGAGTGGCCCGGCCCGTCGCGGGAGCGGCACGTCGTGGTGCTGCACCGCGGCGCGCTGGTCCGGCTCGACGTGATCGACCCCGACGGCCGCCCGTACACCGCCGAGGAGCTCGCCGCGGCCCTGCGGGAGGTGCTCCGGGAGGGCCCCGGCGACGGGGTCGGCGCGCTCACCAGCAAGGCCCGCGCGGAGTGGGCCGCGAGCCGTGCCGCGCTGATCGACGCCGGCAACGCCGAGGTGCTCGACGAGCTGGAGCGCGCGCTGTTCTGCGTCGTCCTGGAGGACGGCACCCCGGAGAGCCCGCTCGCCGCGGCCGACCGGCTGCTGCACGGCGACGCGGCGAACCGCTGGTTCGACAAGGCCGTCTCGCTCGTGGTCTTCGCCGACGGTCGCGCCGGGATCAACGGCGAGCACTGCAACCTCGACGGCACCACGATCGTCGCCTACCTGGACGCGATCCTGACCGCCGAGCCGACCACCGGCGGCGACGCCGTGCCGGCGACGCGGCGGCTGGAGTTCGTCCTCGACGACGCCCTGCGCGCCGACATCGCCGACGCCCGCGCCGCGTTCGCCGACTACGCCGCCGCCGTGGCCACGCGCACGCTGTCGGTCGACTTCGACGCCGAGCGCGCGAAGGCGCTCAAGTGCTCGCCGGACGCGTTCGCGCAGCTGGCCTTCCAGCTCACCCACCAGCGGGCCAAGGGCCACCTCGGCGCCACCTACGAGTCGATCGCCACCCGCGCGTTCCGGCACGGGCGCACCGAGGCGATGCGGGTCGTCACCCCGGAGGTGGTGGCGTTCGTCGCCGCGATGGAGGACCCCGCGGCCGACGCGCACACCCGCCGGGAGGCGTTCCGGGCCGCCGCCGACGCGCACGTCGCCCGGGCGAAGGAGTGCCAGGCGGGGCAGGCGCCCGAACAGCACCTGTGGGAGCTGCAGCTGCGCCAGAAGCGCCAGGGCGGCGGCGAGCCGATGGCCGTGTTCGACTCCCCGGCCTGGCGGATCGTGCGCGACGACTACCTGAGCACGAGCGCCGTCCCGTCGGCCAACATCCAGTACTTCGGCTTCGGCTCGACCAGCGAGAAGTGCATCGGCGTCGGCTACGCCATGCTCCCCGACCGCTTCGACCTGTACCTGAGCACCCCGGCCACGGTCGCCGAGCAGATGGCGGTGTTCGCGCGCGAGCTGCCCGCCGTCGTCCGCGAGCTGGAGGCACTGCTCACCGATGGGGGATGACGGCACGCTCACCGGCGAGCAGAAGGCCGACTTCTCCGACGTCTACGGCCGGCGGGACCCGCGGGGGTACTTCCGCACGCTGATCCCGCTGGGGTACCAGGTGCCCCAGCGGGCGCGGCCGGTCGTCGAGTCGGTGCTGGAGGAGCATCCGGGCACGGTGCTCGACGTCTGCTGCTCGTACGGCATCAACGCCGCGCTGCTGCGCCACGACGTCGACCTGGACGAGCTCGGCGCGCACGCCGTCGCGGCCACCCGGGCGGAGCTGACCCCGGAGCAGGTGATCGCCGAGGACACCGCGTGGTTCGCCGCCCGCCGTCGCCCGTCGCCGCCCCGGGTGCTGGGTCTCGACGTCTCGGGCCCCGCGATCGACTACGCCGTCGCCACCGGGCTGATGGCCGCCGGATGGGCGGAGGACCTGGAGGCCGGGGACCCGTCGGGCTCGCTGGTCGACGGGCTGGCCGAGGTCTCGCTGGTGCTGTGCACCGGCGGGGTCGGCTACGTCGGCCCGGCCACGTTCGACCGGATCCTCACCCACGCGCCGAACGCCTGGGTGCTGGCGTTCGTCCTGCGGGTGTTCCCCTACGACGACGTCGCCCGCGCGCTCGCCGGGCACGGCCTGGTCACCGAGAAGCTGCCCGGGACCCATCCCCAACGCCGCTTCGCCGACACCGCCGAGGCCGAGGCCGCCGTGCACGACGTGCGGCTGCTCGGGCTCGACCCGGCGGGCCGGGAGGCCGACGGCTGGTTCCACGCGGAGGCGTACCTCAGCCGTCCCCGCTGAGCGCCCGCCGCATCCGTGTCCGAGCGGCCGGCCGGCGGCTATGGTGCCTAGCGGGAAGCCTGATGCGGGAGGTGGCCGTGGACGAAGGGGTCTGCGCGGTCAGACCGGGTGTCGACGTGGCCCGGCACGCCCGGATGCTCGCGCGCGTCCACGACGCGCTGCTCTCCGGCGAGCGGCTGCCCGCCGACCCGCGGGGCATGGTGGCGCGTTCCTGGCGCCGGGTCCGTGCGCAGGGCGTCAACCCCGACCTGGGCGACCCGCCCGACCTCATGGGCGCCGACCGGGTGGAGGCCCGCCGGGCCGCGAGCCCGCTGCAGCGGGTGCTGCCGGAGCTGCGGGCCGCGCTCACCTCCGTGGCCGAGGACGCCCGCCACATCATGGTCGTCACCGACGCCGACGGGGTGCTGCTCTGGCGCGAGGGCTCCACGGCGGTGCGGCACCGGGCCGACCGCCTCGGCTTCACCGAGGGGGCCGACTGGTCGGAGGGCGTGGTCGGCAGCAACGGCATCGGCACGGCGATCGCCGAGGCCACGCCGGTGCAGATGTTCGCGGCCGAGCACTTCGTGCGCAGCCACCACGTCTGGACCTGCACCGCCTGCCCCGTGCACGACCCCCGCACCGGCGAGCTGCTCGGCGTCGTCGACGTCAGCGGCCCGGCCGAGACCGTGCACCCCACCACCGTCGCGCTCGTCGGCACGGCGGTGAAGCTGGCCGAGGCCAGCCTGTGGCGCCACCACGAGGGACGGCTGGAGATGCTGCGCAACGTCGCGGCGCCGCTGCTGGTGTCGCTGCGCGGGCCCGGGCTGGTCGTCGACGAGCACGGGTGGGTCGCCGCCGTCGCGGGCATGCCCGCCGTCGACCGGATCGCGGTGCCGCGCTCGGGCCGTCCGATCGCGATCCACGGGGTCGGCGTGTGCGTGCCGGAACCGGTGCCGGGCGGGTGGCTGCTGCGCGTCGACAGCGCCGAGCCGATCCGGCTCGAGCTCGACCTCGCGCAGCGCCCGCCCCGCGCGATCGTCGACGGCGCCAACCGGTGGGTGCACCCGCTGTCGACCCGGCACGCCGAGCTGCTGGTGCTGCTCGCCGGTGCGGGCGCGGCCGGAATGGACGCCGGCGCGCTGTCGGCGGCGCTCTACGGCGACCGCGAGCACCTGGTGACGGTGCGTGCGGAGATGTCGCGGCTGCGCCGCTCGCTCGGCGGCCTGCTGCTGGCCCGGCCCTACCGGATCGCCCCCGAGGTCGACGTCGTCGTGCCCGACCTCGGCGTGCTGCGGGGGTCGGCGGCGCCCGGCATCCGGCGCCTCGCCGCGTGCAACCCGGCTGCAACGGTTGCCCCGGCGGCGCCGACGGGATGAGGTGGGTCACACCGCCGACGAGGACGGAGACCCCGCGTGAAGGCAGCCCGGTTCCACGGTCCCGGAGACATCCGGATCGACGACGTCCCCGAACCCCGGGTCGGCCCGGGCCAGGTCGAGGTCACCGTCGACTGGTGCGGCATCTGCGGCACCGACCTGCACGAATACCTCGAAGGCCCGATCTTCATCCCGCCGAAGGGCTCGCCGCACCCGATCACCGGCGCCGAGGTGCCGGTCGTCATGGGCCACGAGTTCGCCGGGGTGGTCTCCGCGACCGGCTCCGGCGTCACCGGCGTGGCGGAGGGCGACCGGGTCGCCGTCGAGCCGTACTACGTCTGCGGCGAGTGCCCGGCGTGCGTCTCCGGGCGCTACAACATCTGCCGCAAGCTCGGGTTCGTCGGGCTGGCCGGTGACCAGGGCGGGTTCGCCGAGAAGTGCGTCGTCGACCAGCGCTGGGTGCACCCGCTCGGCGACCTGCCCACCGACATCGGCGCGCTCGTCGAGCCGCTCGCCGTCGGCTACCACGCCGTGCGGCTGTCCGGGATCCGCGAGGGCGGCACGGCCGCGGTGTTCGGGTCCGGCCCGATCGGGCTGGTCACGACGTCGGTGCTGAAGGCCGCCGGGGCCAGGGTGGTCGTCGTCGAGCCGGCCGCCGCGCGGAAGGCGAAGGCGCACACCGCCGGCGCCGACGTCGTGCTGGACCCGTCGGAGACCGACGTCCCCGACGCGATCCGCGACCTCACCGGGGGCGCGGGCGCCGACGTCGCGTTCGAGTGCGCGGGGATCGACCGGGTGCTCGCCTCGGCCGTCGGGTCGGTGCGGCCCGGGGGCACGGTCGTCAACGTCGCGATCTGGGGGCACGTGCCGCAGCTCGCGATGAACGACCTCGTGCTCTCGGAGATCACCGTCGTCGGCTCGCTGGCCTACTGCGGCGACCACGCCGACACCATCGCGCTGCTGCGCGACGGCCGGGTCGACGCCGCGCCGTTCATCACCGGGCGGATCGGGCTCGACGCGCTGGTCGACGGCGGATTCCGCGAGCTGATCGACAACAAGGAGGAGAACGTGAAGATCCTCGTCTCCCCGAGGAACCTGACAGCAGAAGGAGCAGCATGACGTCCACGATCGACCGCACCGACGCCGCCGTCCGCGTCGACGAATGGCTGGGCGCGTTCCAGGACGCCCTCACCGCCGGTGACGCCGACGCCGCGGCGGCCCTGTTCGGGGAGGGCAGCTTCTGGCGCGACCTGGTGGCGTTCACCTGGAACATCACCACCGTCGAGGGCCCCGAGGGCGTGGCGGACCTGCTCCGCAACACCGACGCGGGCGCCACCGACTTCCGCACGACCGAGGAGCCGGCCGAGGCCGACGGCGTCACCACGGCGTGGATCGCCTTCGACACCGCCGTCGGGCGCGGCAGCGGGCTGCTGCGGCTCACCGCCGACGGCAAGGCGTTCACGTTCCTCACCACGCTCGACGAGCTCAAGGGCCACGAGGAGCCGTCCAACACCCGCCGTCCGATGGGCACCGAGCACGGCGCCAACCCGGACCGCGTCACGTGGAAGGAGCGCCGCGAGGCCGAGGCCGCCGAGCTGGGCTACACGACCCAGCCCGACGTCGTGATCATCGGCGGCGGGCAGGGCGGCATCGCGCTCGGGGCGCGGCTGCGCCAGCTCGGCATCCCGACGATCATCGTGGAGCGCAACGAGCGGCCCGGTGACTCCTGGCGCAAGCGCTACAAGAGCCTCGCCCTGCACGACCCGGTCTGGTACGACCACCTGCCCTACATCGACTTCCCGAAGAACTGGCCGGTGTTCTCGCCGAAGGACAAGGTCGGCGACTGGCTGGAGATGTACGCCAAGGTCATGGAGCTCAACTACTGGGGCTCCACCACGGCGAAGTCGGCGCAGCGCAGCGGCGACGGCTGGGAGGTCGTGGTCGACCGCGCGGGCGAGGAGGTGACGCTCAGGCCGAAGCACGTCGTCATCGCGCTGGGGGTGTCCGGCAAGCCGAACGTCCCGGTCGTCCCCGGCCAGGACGTGTTCCAGGGCGACCAGCAGCACAGCTCGCAGCACCCCGGCCCGGACGCCTACACGGGCAAGAAGGCCGTGGTCGTCGGCTCGAACAACTCCGCCCACGACATCTGCGCGGCGCTGTGGGAGGCCGGGGCGGACGTCACGATGGTGCAGCGGTCCTCCACGCACATCGTGCGCTCGGACTCGCTGATGGAGATCGGCCTCGGGGACCTGTACTCCGAGCGTGCGGTGGCGTCCGGCATGACCACCTTCAAGGCCGACACGATCTTCGCGTCGCTGCCGTACAGGATCATGAACCAGTTCCAGAAGCCGGTGTACGACGCGATCCGCGAGCAGGACGCCGAGTACTACGCCGCGCTGGAGCGGGCCGGGTTCCGGCTCGACTTCGGCGACGACGACTCCGGGCTGTTCATGAAGTACCTGCGCCGCGGGTCGGGCTACTACATCGACGTCGGCGCGTCCGAGCTCGTCGCGAACGGCAGCATCAAGCTCGCGCACGGGCAGGTCACGGAGCTGACCGAGAAGCAGGTCGTGCTCGCCGACGGCACCCGCCTCGACGCCGACCTCGTCGTCTGGGCCACCGGGTACGGCTCGATGAACGGCATCGCCGCCGACATCGTCGGGCAGGAGGTCGCCGACCAGCTCGGCAAGGTCTGGGGGCTGGGCAGCGACACCACCAAGGACCCCGGTCCCTGGGAGGGCGAGCAGCGCAACATGTGGAAGCCCACCAACGTCGAGAACCTGTGGGTGCACGGCGGCAACCTGCACCAGAGCCGCTACTACTCGCTCTACCTCGCGCTGCAGCTCAAGGCCCGGCTGGAGGGGATCCCGACGCCGGTCTACAAGCTGCAGGAGGTGCACCACACCTCGTAGCGGGTGGCCCGCTCGCCCCGTCGGGGGGTGGGCGGGCGGGCTACGCGCACCCTCCGGCCCCGCGCGCACCGTCGACGGTGCGCGCGGGGCCGTTCGGTGCGCGCGGGGGTGGGCCGGCTCCCGGCTCAGCCCCCGGCCATCGCCCCGACGACGAGCAGCGGCTCGGCGCCGCGGGCGACGGCGTCGGGCAGCGGGTCGCCGGGCGGGGCGTGCGACAGGTCCTCCTCGCAGGCGAAGAACCGCACGAACGCCCGGCGCCGGCCGGTGGTGTGGTCGCGCACGGCCCCGCGCAGCACGGGGTGCCGGGCCTCCAGGGCGTCGAGGACCGCGGCGAGGGTGACCGCGCCCTCGACGTCGAGCCGCACCTCGCCGTCGACCCGCGCGAGCCGGCGCAAGTGGGTGGGCAGCTTGACCCGGACCGCGGCCGTCACGGCAGCGTCTGCACGGTCACCGACAGCACCGCCGGCAGGTCCCGCACGATCGGTGCCCAGTTCTCGCCCGCGTCCGGTGAGGCGTAGACCTGCCCGCCGGTCGTGCCGAAGTAGACGCCGCAGGTGTCCAGGGAGTCGACGGCCATCGCGTCGCGCAGCACGTCGACGTAGCAGTGCTGCTGCGGCAGGCCACGCGTCAGCGGTTCCCACTCGTGCCCGCCGGTGCGGCTGCGGTACACCCGCAGCCTCCCCTCGGGCGGGAAGTGCTCGGCGTCGCTGGTGATCGGCAGGACGAACACGGTGTCGGGCTCGTGGGCGTGCACGTCGACGACGAACCCGAAGTCCGTGGGGAGGTTGCCGCCGATGTCGTACCAGTTGCGGCCGAAGTCGTCGGACCGCATGACGTCCCAGTGCTTCTGCATGTAGACGGTCTCGGGCCGGTCGGGGTGCAGCGCCAGCTTGTGCACGCAGTGCCCCACCTCGGCGTCGGGGTCGGGGATGCCGTCGCTGACCAGGCCGCGGTTGGCCGGCTGCCAGGACTTGCCGCCGTCCTCGGTGCGGAACACCCCGGCCGCGGAGATGGCGACGAGCATCCGGGCCTCGTCGCGCGGGTCGGGCAGGATCGTGTGCAGGCACATACCGCCCGCGCCCGGCTGCCAGTGCGGGCCCGAGCCGTGCTCGCGCAGGCCGGGCAGCTCGCTCCAGGTGCCGCCGCCGTCGACGGAGCGGAACAGCGCGGCGTCCTCGATCCCGGCGAGCACGGTGTCCGGGTCGGTGGCCGAGGGGGAGAGGTGCCAGACCCGCGCGAACTCCCACGGGTGCGGCGTGCCGTCGTACCACTGGTGGGTGCCGGGCACCGTCGCGTAGGTGAACTCGTTGCCGACCGCGTCCCAGGTGCGCCCGCCGTCGTCGGAGCGCTGGATCTGCTGGCCGAACCAGCCCCCGGACTGCGACGCCCAGATCCGGTCGGGATCCGCGGGCGAGCCCGCCACGTGGTAGATCTCCCAGCCCGGGAAGAACGGCCCGTCCACCGTCCAGTCCCGGCGCGCCCCGTCCGCGGTCAGGACGAACGCGCCCTTGCGCGTGCCGACGAGTACCCGTACTCCGGTCATGCGACCTCCTCGGTTGTGTACGGGGTAGGACGCCCGGCACGTCCGGAACTCATCGCCGCGCGAGCACCGCCAGGTCCCGTTCGGCGAAGCGGCGGTGCTCGCACTCCTCGTTCATGATCACGCGCAGGCAGTCGCGGACCGGGCGTGGGCGGTCGGGGTCACCGATCCAGGGCGAGCCCTCGCAGACCCGGTCCAGGTCGTCGTCGGTGAGGCCGTCGAGCAGGTCCCGGACCAGCGCCACCCGGCCCGCCCGCACCTCCAGCACCTCCGCGTACGACGGCCGCGCGTCCAGGTCGAGGCCGGCCGCGACGGCGTCGGCGGTCTCGAAGTCGGTGGGGACCAGGCCGAGCGGGTGGTACGGGTCGGCCTTCTCCATGACCATCCGACCGGCCCAGCAGTCGGTGGCGCAGACCAGGTGGCGCAGCGTCTCGACGAAGGACCACTCGCCGTCGACGCGCTCGTGGAGGGCGGCCTCGGGCAGTCGCCCGGCCCGTTCGAGGGTCTGCGCCCACAGCCGTTCGAGCAGCGCCCATGCCGCGCGGTGCTCGTCGGCGGTCCGCATCGCGCGCAGCGGCACCCGCTCGGGATGGCGCCGGTCGAGCTCGCCCGCCACGTACTCCGTGACGTCGACGTCCTCGACGAGCAGCCGGCCGAACAGGCCGGAGACGGACAGCCCGTCCAGGAAGGCCCCGGTGATCCGGACCCCGCTCAGGTCGCAGTCGTGGAAGGAGGCCCCGGACAGGTCGGACCGGGTGAACCGCGCGCCGCGGAACGCCTCGGTGCGGTCGTGGTCGCTCGACATCGGGCCATCCTGGCCGCTGCGGCCCGCATCGTCACCTCACGTGTCGGGCACCTCGCGGCGGATCTCCTCGACCCAGATCCGCGCCGACATGTCCGAGGGCGCGCGCCAGTCGCCGCGGGGCGACAGCGATCCGCCGCCGGACACCTTGGGGCCGTTGGGCAGCGCCGAGCGCTTGAACTGGCTGAAGCCGAAGAACCGCTGTGCGAAGACCTCCAGCCACCGCCGGATCTCGCCCAGGTCGTAGGCGACGCGCTTGTCCTGCGGCAGCCCGGGGGGCCAGTCGCCGAGGTCGGCGTCGTGCCAGGCGTGCCAGGCCAGGAACGCGATCTTCGAGGGCCGCATGCCGTGGCGCAGGACGTGGTAGAGCGAGAAGTCCTGCAGCGCGTACGGGCCGATGGTCGCCTCGCTGCTCTGCACGTCCTCGCCGGGCACGAGCTCGGGGGTGATCTCGGTGTCGAGGACGTCGAGCAGGGTCGCCGACACCTCGTCGTCGAACAGACCGGTGGCCGCCACCCAGCGGATCAGGTGCTGGATCTGGGTCTTGGGCACACCGCCGTTGACGTTGTAGTGCGACATCTGGTCGCCGACGCCGTAGGTCGACCACCCCAGCGCCAGCTCCGAGAGGTCGCCGGTGCCGAGCACGATGCCGCCGCGCTGGTTGGCCGCGCGGAACAGGTAGTCGGTGCGCAGCCCGGCCTGCACGTTCTCGAAGGTCACGTCGTAGACGGGCTCGCCGTCGCTGAACGGGTGCCCGAGGTTCTCCAGCATCAGCGCCGCCGTCGGCCGGATGTCGATCTCCTCGAAGGTCACGCCGAGTGCCTCGGACAGCCGGACCGCGTTGCCCTTCGTCCGGTCGCCGGTGGCGAACCCGGGGAGGGTGAAGGCCAGGATGTCGGAGCGTGGTCGCCGCTCCCGGTCCATCGCGCGGGCCGCGACGATCAGGGCGTGGGTGGAGTCGAGCCCGCCCGACACCCCGATGACGACCTTCGGCCGCCCGATCGCGCGCAGCCGCTGCTCCAGCCCGGAGACCTGGATGTTGTAGGCCTCGAAGCAGTCCTGCTCCAGGCGCGCGGGGTCCGAGGGGACGAACGGGAAGCGCTCGACCTCCCGTCGCAGCCCGATGTCGCCCGCGGGTGGTGCGAGTTCGAACGACACCGTCCGGAACTCGGGGGCGTGGTGGCGGCGGTTGTCGTCGAAGGTGCCCGTGCGCAGGCGCTCGGCGCGCAGCAGGTCGAGGTCGACGTCGGCCACCGAGCGGCGCGGACCGATCGGGAAGCGCTCGGTCTCGGCGAGCAGCCGCCCGTTCTCGTAGATCATGGTCTGGCCGTCCCACGCGAGGTCGGTCGTGGACTCGCCCTCGCCCGCGGCCGCGTAGGCGTAGGCGGCCAGGCAGCGGGCCGACGCCGAGCGCGCGAGCAGCTTGCGGTCGTCGGCGCGGCCCACGGTGATCGGGCTGCCGGAGAGGTTGACGATCACGGTGGCGCCCGCGAGCGCCGCCTCCGCGCTCGGTGGCACCGGCACCCACATGTCCTCGCAGACCTCGGCGTGCAGCACGAGGCCGGGTACGTCGCCGGCGGCGAACAGCAGGTCCGGCCCGATCGGCACGTCGATGCCGCCGAGCCGGATCGTGCCGCGGACGTCGTCGCCGGGGGCCGTCTGGCGTTTCTCGTAGAACTCCCGATACGTCGGGAGATAGGACTTGGGGGCGACGCCGAGCACCCGCCCGCGGTGCACCACGACCGCGCAGTTGAGGATGCGGTGCCGGTGCCGCAGCGGGGCGCCGACGACCAGCACCGGCAGCAGCCCCGCCGATCCGGCGACGACCTCGGCCAGCGCGCGCTCCACCTCGTCGAGCAGGACGTCCTGCATGACGACGTCGTCGAGCGAGTAGCCCGAGAGCGTCAGCTCGGGGAACACGGCCACGCCGACGCCCTCGTCGTGGCAGGCGCGGGCGGACTCCAGCACCGCGCGGGCATTGGCGGGCGGGTCGGCGAGGGTGGTGCGCAGCGTGCAGGCGGCCACGCGGACGAAGCCGTGGCGGTAGGCGGAGCGGAAGTCCACGATCCCCAGTCTGCCCCATCCCCTGGCTTGTTACTCGCGGGTAGGACATGATGTCGGACCATGAGTGACTTCGCGGGACGCGTCGCCGTGGTGACCGGGGCGGGATCGGGTATCGGGCGGGCGCTGGCCCAGGACCTCGCGCGGCGCGGGGCCCGGCTGGCGCTGTCCGACGTCGACAAGGACGGGCTGGCGGAGACCGTCGGCTCACTGGCCACATCGGGAGGGGCGGCCGCCGAGGTGCGCAGCGACGCACTCGACGTCACCGACCGGGCGGCCGTGCTGGCCTACGCCGACGAGGTGGTCAGGCAGTTCGGGCGCGTCAACCAGGTCTACAACAACGCCGGGATCGCGTTCGCGGGCAACATCCTCACCTCGGAGTTCGAGGAGATCGAGCGGGTCGTCGACATCGACTTCTGGGGCGTGGTGAACGGGACGAAGGCGTTCCTGCCGCACCTGATCAACTCCGGCGACGGGCACGTCGTCAACATCTCCAGCCTGTTCGGCCTGCTCGCGGTGCCCAGCCAGAGCGCCTACAACGCGGCCAAGTTCGCCGTCCGCGGGTTCACCGAGTCGTTGCGCCAGGAGATGCTGGTGGCGGGCTACCCGGTGCAGGTCACCTGCGTGCACCCCGGCGGGATCAAGACCGGCATCGCCCGCAACGCCGCGCGCGGCAAGGGCTTCGAGGACGGCGCCGCGATGGAGCGCTTCGACCGGCAGATGCTGCGGATGAGCCCGGAGAAGGCCGCCGAGGTCATCCTCGCGGGCGTGCGGCGCAACCGGGCCCGCGTGCTCGTCGGCAACGACGCCAAGGTCCTCGACGCGCTGGTGCGCCTGCTCGGCTCGGCCTACCAGCGCCCGTTCTCGATGGCCGCGGGGCGCACACTGCGCTAGGG
>NZ_BJNG01000050.1 GCF_006539565.1 Pseudonocardia hydrocarbonoxydans | reverse complement strand
CCCTAGCGGGCTTCGAGTTCGAGCCCGCCCGTGCGGCCGCGCACCGCCGCGCGACCTAGGGTCGGTGGTGTGCAGCAGGTCCGGACGAGGACCGCGCCCGGCCTGCTGGTCGCGGGTGCGTTCCTCGTGACGACGCTCGGCGCCACCCTGCCGACCCCGCTCTACCCGATCTACCAGCGGGAGCTGGGTCTCGACGGCCTGATGGTGACGGTCGTGTTCGCGACCTACGCGGTCGGGGTGCTGGCGGCGCTGCTGCTGTTCGGACGGCTGTCGGACCGCATCGGGCGCAAGCCGGTGCTGCTGCCCGGCCTGGCGCTCGCCGCGGCGAGCTCGCTGGTGCTGCTCGTCCCGGACAGCCTGGCCGCGCTGTTCGCCGGCCGGTTGCTGTCGGGGCTCTCGGTCGGGATCTTCACCGGGGTCGCGACGGCCACCATCGTCGACCTCGCGCCGCCGTCCGGGCGGGACCGGGCCGGGCTGCTCGCCGCCGCGGTGACCACGCTCGGCCTCGGACTGGGGCCGGTCGTCGCGGGCGCGCTCGCCGACCTGGCCCCCCACCCGCTGGTGCTGCCCTACCTGGTGCACCTCGGGGCCGTGGTCCTCGCCGCCGTCGCCGTGTGCGCCGTGCCGGAGCCGGTCGCGCGCGACCGGCGGCCGGTGCGCCTGGAGCTCCAGCGGCTGTCGGTGCCCGCCGAGGTCCGGCCGGTGTTCGTGCCGGCCGCGATCGCGGGGTTCGCGGGCTTCGCCGTGCTCGGCCTCTTCGCGGCCGTGTCGCCGCTGTTCGTCGCCGAGGTCCTGGGTGAGCCCGGCCACCTGCTCTCCGGCCTGGTGGTGTTCTCCCTGCTCGGCAGCTCGACGGCGGGCAGTTGCTCTCGGCCCGGCTCCCGCTGCGCACCTCGTTGCTCGGCGGCTGTCTGGCGCTGGCCGCCGGGACCGCGGTCGTCGGGGCCGGGGTCGGCGCGGCGTCGCTGCCGGTGCTGCTGGCCGGGGCGGTGGTGGCCGGGCTGGGGCAGGGCGCGAGCTTCCGCGCGGGGCTGCAGTCCGTCACGGGGGCGGCCCCCGCGCAGCGGCGCAGCGAGGTGTCGTCGAGCTACTTCCTCGTGCTGTACGTCGCCATCTCGATCCCGGTGATCGGCGTCGGGGCGGGGGCCACGGCGTTCGGTCTCCTGCCCACCGCCGTCGTGTTCTCCGGACTGGTCGCGCTGCTCGCGTCGGGTGCCTTCGCGAGCCTGGCGCGGCGTGCGTGATGCAGTTGTGACCGACCTCGCGGACGCCGCGGCGACCCCCTCGGCACGGTGTCCGGGGCCGGGGCGGCACGCGTCCGGAGCAGCGTGAACGGGGCGGTAGCCGGAGGTGCCGTCCGCCAAACGGAATAGTGACCGCGGTCACAGATTTTCCGCGGAAGGGGTCGTCGCCGTCGTCGTCCCCCTGTCCGGCGGGCTCTTTACCTGTAGATTTCCTGGCCATGTCCGCACTCGGGTCGATCGAACCGGAAACCGGGAGCGGCGCTCGGACGACGACCTCGGTCCCCACCACGGCCGACGGCGTGGCCCTCTGGAAGATCGCCACCGCTTCGCGCGCGCTCGACGTCAACTCCCGCTACGCCTACGTCCTGTGGTGCCGCGACTTCGCGGCCACCTCGATCGTGGCCCGGCTCGACGACCGGGTCGTCGGCTTCGTGACCGGCTATCTGCGGCCCGAGCGGCCCGACACCCTGTTCGTCTGGCAGGTCGCGGTCGACGAGGCGGCGCGCGGGCGCCGTGCGGCGGCCACGATGCTCGACGACCTGGTCGCCCGGGTCGGCGTGCCGTACCTGGAGACCACCGTCACCGACGACAACGCGGCGTCGCTCGCGATGTTCTCCGGGCTGGCCGAGCGGACCGGTGCCCCGATGGAACGGACCGCGCTGTTCGGCCCGGCCGAGCTGGGCGCGGAGCACGACCCCGAGTTCCTCTACCGGATCGGGCCCATGCACCTGAACGACCGACGCTGACGCGAGGATGATGACGACGATGACCGTGTTCGAGGACC
>NZ_BJNG01000049.1 GCF_006539565.1 Pseudonocardia hydrocarbonoxydans | reverse complement strand
CCCCAGTCCCACCCCGCAGCACCGGCGGACGCCGTCGGGGTCGTTGCGGACGTAGTGGCGATGGGTACGCCGAGGTAGGTGGCGACGACGCCTGGTACGTGCAGCGACGGACACCCGAGAGAGCTGCCCGACGCGAGCGCAGCGCCCGCTACGGCCAGGGCAGGCGGTGGATCGTCCGGTGGCGAGACTCCGACGACAGGCCCCGCAAGCGATCCTTCGAACGCAAGGCGACGCCGAGCGCGAGGCCGCGCGCATCGAGACCGAGCTCGCCCGCGACACCTACATCGATCCCCGCGCCGGCGAGATCAGCTTCCGCGACTACGCCCGGCAGTGGCTCGCCGGCCAGTACGCCGACCCGAACACCACCTGTCTGGTCAGCGGTCCGCCCGGTGATCCTGCCCTCGGACGGCCGAGCCCTGACCATCCCCGGTCCCGGACCTCGTGTGGGCCGCGCCGACGTCGGCCACCCCGGTCGGAGGTGGCGCGCTACCTGCTGGTCCCCACGGCCACGCCGCAACACACAATCGCCTCCCGGGACGGCGGAAGTCGCGACCCCGGCCGCAGGTTCCGGTCAGCTCCAGATCGTGACGTAGACCGGCGGCCGGAACCGCGACGCCGGCATCCCCGCACCCGGCGTGCGCAGCAGCTTCATCGCCTCCGGTGTTCCGAGGAAGTGGCGCAGCGACCCCGCGGCGGGCGACCGCCGCTCGGGGGCGAGCGTGGTCGCGTACCAACAGGTCTCGAACGGCGTGCCGGGTACGTCGATCACCTGCAGCTCGCGGCGCCGCAACTGGTGCACCGCGAGGTGCAGGATCCCGGGCGCGACGCCGGCACCCCGGACAGCGGCCTCCCAGGCCGCGGTCTGGTTCGGGAACACCGACAGCTGTTTCTCGGGGACACCGAGGCCCCGCAGCAACCGGGAGACGTCGCTGCCGGGATCGGTCGCGGAGGGCTCCACGAGCCACGGCCATCGATCGGGCGATCCGCTCATCCGGCTCTTGGCCGAGGCGAGGACGACCAGCTGGCAGCGGAAGACCGGTTCGCTGGCCAGCCCCAGGCTCCGGTCGCCGTCCAGCTGCGGCCCGATGGCGAGGTCGGCGAGCCGCTGCGAGACCAGCGGGCCCATCTCCGCCGTGGTCGACACACCGGCCGACACCTCGATCGAGCCGAGCGAGCGTGCGGTGAAGGCATCGGCGAGCGGACCGGTGATGAACTCGACGACCGCGCTCGGTGCGACGAGGCGCAGCTGCTGCGCGGCGCCCTTGGCCAGCCGGACCGCCGACTCGGCTTCAGCACCGAGCGAAACCATCTGGGCGGCGATCGTCAGCAGCCGCGTCCCGCCCGGCGTCAGGGTCATTCCCGGACCACCGCGGGTCAGCAGGGGGTCGTCGAGATACCTGCGCAGAGCGGACAGCGCCTGGGACACGGCGGGTTCGCTGACGCCGAGCGCGTTCGCGGCGGCCTTGACCGACCCGAGCCGAGCGACGAGCACGAAGGCGTTTAGCTGCGTGAGTGTCACACGTGCACTCTGCCCCGATTCGATCGGGGAGCGGCGTATCCCGATCCAATCGTGTCGACGAGCCGGATACGGCGCGCTGCGGCCTAAGCGATCGCTTATTCCCGGTTGCCATTTGCGCGGGACGGGACGACGATCCGAAAATGGTCGGCGCAGGGATGCACGACCGAGGAATCGGAGGTTCCCGGGTGACCGAGCGATCGCACAGTGCCGCCGAGGACGCCGAGGCGCTGGGCGTCCTGCGCTCGATCTGGACGGCGCAGCACCAGTCCTCCGCGGACATCGAGCCGCCGCGACCGAGGGCCAAGATCTGCAAGAACATGAAGAACATCGGGTTCGGGGGGTTGGACCTCAACGGTGCCGACGACCTCGACTCGACGGCGGTGCCGGTCGGCGACGAGCTGCGCAACGCGTGGCGGGACCGACTTGCACGTGACGGCAAGCTGCAGGCCGGGGCGACCACCGTTCGGGACCTGGTCGACGGCGACGCGTAGGCCCGGGCAGACCATCCCCGGCGACCGGGCCGCCGGGCACGCCAGAGGCTGCGTCGCCACCCGCGTCGCAGCCGAACCCCACCTCAATCGATCGAGGAGAACGTCGCGGTGAGTCCACCTGCCAGCGTCGGCGACCTGACCGCGGCGTTGCGCCGAGGCGACTACCTCGCCGACCGGGGGCTGGCCACGGCCGCCTACGTGTCGATGTCCCTGCACCGGCCGCTGCTCCTGGAGGGCGAACCGGGCGTCGGCAAGACCGAGATCGCCAAGGTGCTCGCCGCGGTGCTGGGCCGTGACCTCATCCGGTTGCAGTGCTACGAGGGGATCGACACCAGCCAGGCACTCTACGAGTGGGACTACGCACGCCAGCTGCTGCACATCCGGGCGCTGTCGGAGCGCGGCCTGGCCGACGACGACGCCGTGGATCGACTGTTCGGACCGCGGTTCCTGCTGGAGCGGCCGCTGTTGCAGGCGGTGCGCGCCGGAGACCGCGCCGTGCTCCTGATCGACGAGATCGACCGGGCCGACGACGAGTTCGAGGCGTTCCTGCTCGAGATGCTGTCGGACTTCCAGATCAGCATCCCGGAGGTCGGCACGATCGTCGCGACACAGCCGCCGATCGTCGTCCTCACGTCGAACCGGACCCGGGAGCTGCACGACGCGCTCAAGCGTCGGTGCATGTACCACTGGATCGACTACCCGTCGCTGGAGCAGGAGGTCGAGATCGTGACCGTCCGCCAGCCCGGGGTGAGCGCCGAGCTGGCCCGCAAGGTGGTCACGGCGGTGCAGCGGCTGCGGGAGATGGACCTGGCCAAGCCGCCGGGGGTCGCGGAGACGATCGACTGGGCACGCACGCTGGACTTCCTCGGCGAGACCACGCTGACCGCCGAGGCGGCCGACCTCACCCTCGGTGCCGTGCTCAAGGACCGCGAGGACATCGAGCTGGCCCGCGGGTGCATCGACGACATCACGTCGGTGACGTGACCCACGACGACCTGGTGTCGCTGCTGGTCGGGTTCGGCAGGGCACTCCGGGCCGAGGGCATCTCGGCGGGCCCGGGCGACATCTCCACCTTCTGCGCGGTGATGGTGCCCCTGGATCCCACCGACCTGATGGACCTCTACTGGGGTGGCCGCACATCGCTGGTCAAGCGTCGGGAGGACATCGGCACCTACGACGAGGTGTTCCGCGCGTACTTCCTCGGCGAACGCAACCCGGTCGAGGAGATGCTGTCGCTGCAGCTGAGGTCCAGCGCCGAGTCCGAGGCCGTGATCGACATCCCGGCCACGGATCCGCCCGACCCCGCGGGCGACCCGGAGGAGGACGAGACGGTGATGGGCCTGATGGCCTCCGGGGTCACCGCGTTGCGCTCCAAGTCGTTCGTCGCCTGCACCCCCGACGAGCTCGCGGCGCTGCGGCGCATCATGGCGCAGTTCCGGCTGACCCCGCCGAAGCGGCGCACCCGGCGCACCCGGCCGGCCCGTCGGGGTCGGCGCCCGGACCTGCGCCGGACCGTCCGGCAGTCGCTGCGGATGCACGGTGAGCCGGTCGCGCTGCGGTGGCAGCGTCGCCGGGTCAAGCTGCGGCCGCTCGTGCTGGTGCTCGACGTGTCCGGCTCCATGGCCGACTACTCGCGCGCTCTGCTCCAGTTCGCGCACACCGCGCGCCGGGCGGCGCAGAAGGTCGAGGTGTTCTGCTTCGGCACCCGCCTGACCAGGATCACCGTCCCGCTGCAGAAGCGCAGCCCGGACGACGCGCTCACGGAGGCGTCGCGACTCGTGGTGGACTGGGAGGGCGGCACCCGGATCGGCGACTGCCTCGACGAGTTCGCCCGGACCTGGGGCAGGCGCGGGATCACTCGCGGGGGGATCCTGGTGATCTGCTCCGACGGGCTCGACCGGGGCAACCCGGACACGTTGGCGACGGCGATGGAGCGGCTCTCCCGGTTGTCGCACACCATCGTCTGGATGCACCCGCACAAGGGCGGGGATCCGCACTTCCGGCCGCAGTCGTTGGGCATGATGGTGGCCGAGCCGCACATCGACGTGCTGCTGTCGGGCCACGACCTGGAGAGCCTCGCCGAACTGGCGCAGCTGCTACCCCAACTCGGATAGGAGTTCGACGATGATGCGATGGAGCGTCGGCCTGGTGGCCGAAGGCGACCCGGACACCGACCCGGTGGTGTCGATCGAGGAGGTCGTCGAGCTGGCCGACGCCGTGGCGCGCCGGGAGGGGATCGCCACCGGGGGCGGCAGCACCCGCTACGGCGCACAGATCGTCGTGCTGGCCGGCAGCCGTGACGAGGCCATCGAGCGCGGCCGTGCCGAGTTCACCGACGCCGTGCGCATCGCGGGCCTGCCCGACTTCCCCATCGTGCACGCCGAGGCGATCAGCGAGTCCGAGGACGCGGGCGAACCGGGGTGATCCGGCTCGGCTCGCTCGCGGGATACGCGTTCTCCGGGCCACGGGTGCTCGGCGGATGGAGCCCGCCCGCCCGGGCGGGCGTCTACGCGATCCTCTACAAGCCCGAGCCCGAGGGGCGGTCCGAACGCTACGCCGTCACCTACGTCGGACATGCCGACGATCTCACCGCGGTCGGGTTCCCGTTCAAGCACCGGCGGTCCGGCTGCTGGATACGACGTGCGGGTTCGAAATGGAAGCTGCACGTCGCCTTCCTGGAGGTGCCGGGCGGCAATCGGGCACATCGTGAGCAGATCACCCAGGAACTGATCGCGACGTACGAGCCGCTGTGCAACGAGACGCTCTACGACAACTCCTGGCGTACGGAGTGGATCGGCGCGTACTCCGACGCGCCCAACACCGCACCGCTGCCGCAGCACCGGCCGGACTGACCCGAGGTCGGGCCCCGAGCACCGAGAAGGTGGACGAATGACCGACGGGCCCCCCGACCTGTGTGGCTCCGAGCAGGCCCGGATCCGCGCGAGTACACCCGCGTTCGCCCCGATCGGGTACGTGCGCAGCGACTACCGGCAGCCGGCCGCCACGCCCATCCAGTCGACCCGGAACAGCACCGCGGAGGGCCGCGTCGAGGTCTTCCCCGAGCACGTCGCGGCCCTCGACGGGATCGCCGACTTCGACTACGTGTGGTTGCTGCTGTGGCTGGACCGGGCCGCCCCGCCACCGGCCGACGGGCAGGTGGTGCCGTTCATGCTGGCCGGCAGCGACCGCCGGTTCGGGGTCTTCGCCACCCGGCACCCCGCACGGCCCAACCCGATCGGCCTCAGCGTGGTGCGGGTCGTGGAGGTGGACGGTTCGGGGATCACGTTCCGCGGTGTCGACGCCTGCCACGGGACGCCGGTGCTCGACATCAAGCCGTGGGAACAGCACCTCGACGTGCCCGGTTACGCGGACGGCTGGGCCGCCGTGTCCGCGATCCGGGGCGGGTGGTACTCCGCGGCCGGTGTCGCCGGGTCCGGGCAGCTGCTGCCGGGCTCGCCCGCGTCGCAGGCGCTCCCCGGAGGCAGCGCGCCGTAGGGCAACCGGCCTGCGTCCGGTCCGACGACGGCAGCCGCCCGGCGGGGATCCCGCCGGGCGGCCGTGGTCGTGGACGGTGGCCGGTCAGTGCCGGGACGGCGCGTACCCGACCGTCTCGTGGATGCGTGACCGACGCCGTCCGGTGGCCGGAACGGCGACCTGGGGCCGATCGGGGTTCGACGAGACCTTCCTGATGACCTCCTCGGCGAAGCCGTAGAGCAGCGGCAGCGCCCCCGCGACGGTCCGTCCCGTGCGGTTGATGTGCTCCAGGCCGGGCCGGATCGCCTTGCCGTCGGCGGCGATCCGGCTCACCAGCCCGTCACCGGCCTCCAGCGTGGTGGCGATCCTGCCGAGCAGCGAGCCGAGCCAGAAGACGAAGAAGGCCAGCCCGGCGATCAACACCACGATCTCGACGACGGTGATGACCAACAGAGTCGATTCGGACATGATCATGCCTTCCCGGCGGGGGTGGGGATGGAGTCGACGACCCGCCCGAGGAACAGGTGGTGCTGCAGGCCCTCGCCCAGCACCAGGTCCAGGCCGGCGCCGGTCGCGGTGATCAACGCGGTGTCCTTCGTGTTCTCGGTGATGCCGACGAGCGTGCCGGCGATGCCGTCGACCGCGCTGTCGATCCGTTTGACGAAGGCCACGAGCAGGCTCAGCAGCACCACGACCGCGACGATCACGACGGCGCCGAGTACGAGGATCACCGTCCAGTAGGTGATCTCTCCGGGAGAGAGGGACACGGTCAGCCTCCCAGCCGCGCGCGGCCGCGCTGCAGGCCACCGATGATCTCGGTGGCGTGGTCGATGGTCGTGTTCAGCCCGGCGAGCCCCGCGGTGTGGGTGCGGGAGCGGCTCAGCGAGGCGTCGAGCTGCTGGGCCTGGGTGCCGATCTTGTAGGCGAGCACCAGGATCGGGGTGACGAGTGCGACCACCACCACCACGATCACCAGGCCGATGACGAGTCCGAGGGTCCAGCCGAAGGGAATCATGTTCGCGGGCTCCTCAGACCGTCTCGCACCAGGCCCGCACGGGGGCGAGGTTGGCGTTGACCGACCCGACCACCGTCGGGACGGTACTGGTGTTGTCGGCGATGGCGTCCACGCCGCCCTGCAGGGCGGCGAGGGTGGCATGGACGTGACGCAGGTGCAGGATCACGCGCAGCAGGCCGACCGCCACGACGGCGATGATCAGTGCGGTGATCAGGAGTGTGATCCAGGCAACGACGGGCATTGTCGTCCTCCTACTTCGCAGGGAGCAGCGTGGCGACGCTGCCCCCGTACCGGGTGGCCCCGACCGCGACCTGGGCCACGGTCGCGTCCGTCTCGACGAGCAGTGCGGGCGTGTCCTCGACCTCGCCGAGCAGCTCCACGCCGTGGGTGAGGATGTCGTCGGCGGCACCGCGGATGCGCTCCACCGCGGCGAGCAGCCGGCTGAGCAGCGCGATCACCACGACGAGCACCACCACCAGCAGGGCGTTGCCGATCCACCAGAGCGTCATGACTTCTCCTTCGCAGCCGCGGGGCTCATCGGTTGCGGTCGTAGGGAAGGAAGAACCGGGCGAACACGCGCATCAGCGCCATCCGGGCGGCGCGAACACCGATGGCGAACCCGCTGGCGGGCCTGGCGGCGCGGACCGCGGTCGTCGTGCCACCGCTGCCCTGGTTGGTGATGTTGTACTGCAGGCATTCCGCGAAGGACTGCATGAGCACGCCGGTGACGTCGGCGATCATGCCGCGCCCGAACTGGGCGGCCGCACCGGAGACGGTCAGGTCCTGCTCGACCTTCATCGTCGTTCCACCACTGGCCGGCGCCAGGACCACGGTCATCATCATGTCCGCGGTGCCCTTGCCCTTGTCCTCGGCGCCGGCGGCGTGCATCACCATCCGGTGGGCGGCGTCATCGGTCTCGATGATCTTGACCTGGCCGCTGAAGCTCAGCTTCACCGGGCCGAGCCGGGCCACCACCTTGCCGTCGTAGGTGCCGTTGCCGTCGTCGCCGACCAGCTCCGCGCCGGGGAGGCACGGTGCGAGGTTGGGGACGTCGAGGAGGTAGGCCCACACCTTGTCCAGCGGGGCGCCGACCACGAGCTCGTTCTTGATCTCCATATCGGTCTCCTCCCTCAGCCGTTCCTGACCGGCGGCGCGCCGGAGACGTCCTGGTGGGTCTGCAGGGCGGTCCAGACGCGGTCGGGCAGCACCGGCATGTCGATGTTGCGCACCCCGGTGTGGGCGATCGCGTCGAGGACGGCGTTGACGAAGGCCGCCGGACCGCCGACCGCCGCGCACTCGCCGACGCCCTTGGCCCCGATCGGGTGGTGCGGGCACGGCGTGACCACCTCGTGCAGCTCGAACCCGGGCGTCTCCCACGCCGTCGGGATGAGGTAGTCCATGTAGTTCGAGCCCACGATGTTGCCCTCGGCGTCGTAGGTCTGGAACTGCATGTTCGACATCGCGTAGGCCTCGGTCAGCCCACCCATGATCTGTCCCTCGACGATCATGGGGTTGATCCGCACGCCGCAGTCGTCCACCGCGACGACGCGCAGCACGTCCCACACCCCGGTCTCCGGGTCGACCTCGACGGTCACGATGTAGCAGGCGAACGGCCAGGTCAGGTTGGGCGGGTCGTAGTAGGCGTTGCCCTCGAGCCCGGGCTCCATCCCGTCGGGCATGTTGGAGTAGGCGGCCATCGCGCACTCCTGGATCGTCGCGCCGCGTTCCGGGGCGCCGCGCACGAAGAACCGGCCCAGCTCCCACTCGATGTCCTCCTCGGACACCTCCAGCAGGTGGGCGGCGATCTTGCGCGCCTTCGCCCGGATCTTGCGGGACACCATGGACACCGCGGCGCCGGCCACCGGCGTGCTGCGGGACGCGTAGGTGCCCATCCCGTACGGGGCGGTGTCGGTGTCGCCCTCCTCCACGACCACGTCGGCGGCGGGGATGCCCAGCTCGTGGCTAACGATCTGCGCCCACGTCGTCTCGTGGCCCTGGCCCTGGGTCTTCGCCCCGGTGCGCAGGATCGCCTTGCCGGTCAGGTGCACCCGCAGCTCGGCGGAGTCGAACATCTTGATGCCGAGGATGTCGTACTCGCGGCTGTTGCCGGCGCCGAGCGGTTCGGTCATCGTCGAGATCCCGATACCCAGCAGGCGCCCCTTGGCCCGCGCCGCGGCCTGCTCGCGCCGGAACTCCTCGTAGCCGATCGCGTCCAGGCCGATCTGCAGGCACTTGTCGTACTGGCCGGAGTCGACGAGGAAGCCGAACGGTGTGCGGGCCGGGAACGCGTCGTCGGGCAGCAGGTTGACGCGCCGGAACTCGGCCTGGTCGATGCCGAGGTCGTCGGCGGCGGCCTGCACCATCCGCTCCTGGAAGAACATGGCCTCGGTGACCCGGAACGAGCAGCGGTAGGCCACCCCGCCGGGCGCCTTGTTGGTGTAGTGGCCCTGCGCGGTGATGTAACCGGTCCCGATGTTGTAGCAGGCGAACGTCGAGTGCATCAGGCCGATCTTGAACTTGCTCGGCTGGGCGTCGGCGAAGAAGGCACCCTGGTCGGTGTCGGCGTGCATGCGGACGGCGAGGATCTTCCCGTCGGAGCGCAGGGCCATCTCGCCGTCGAGGTACATGTCGCGGCCGAAGCCGGTGGAGATGAGGTTGCCGGTCTTGTCCTCGGTCCACTTGACCGGCTTGCCCAGCAGGATCGACGCCAGGATCGAGTGCACGTAACCGGGGTAGACCGGCACCTTGTTGCCGAAGCCACCACCGACGTCCGGCGAGACGATCCGGATCATGTGCTCGGGCAGCTCGGCGATCAGCGCCACCGCGGACCGCACGATGTGCGGTGCCTGGCTGGTCATGTAGACCGTGAGCTTCTTGGTGGCCGGGTCGAAGTCCGCGACCGACCCGCAGCACTCGATCGGCGAGGGGTGGCTGCGCGGGTAGTGCAGCTTCAGCTTCGAGACGACGTCGGCCTCGGCGAAGGCCCGCTCGGTCGCCTCCCGGTCGCCGACCTCCCAGCGGTAGCAGGTGTTGTCGACCTGGCCCTGCTTGTCGTCGCGGATGACCGGGGCGCCCGGCGCCGCGGACTGCTCCGGGTTGACGATCGGCGGCAGCGGCTCGTACTCGACGTCGATGGCCTCGCAGCCGTCCTTGGCGATGTAGGGGTCGTCGGCGACGACGACGCACACCTCCTGGCCCTGGAAGCGGACCTTGTCGGTGGCCAGCACCGCCTGGGTGTCGTAGGACAGCGTGGGCATCCAGGCCAGGTTGCGCTGAGCCATCATCTCGCCGGTGAGGACGAGCCGGACACCCGGGATGGCCCAGGCCCTGCTGGTGTCGATGCTGATGATCCTGGCGTGCGCCAGCGGGCTGCGCAGGATCTCCATGTAGAGCATCCCGGGCAGCTTGACGTCGTCGGTGTAGTTGCCGCGGCCGCGGATGAAGCGGCTGTCCTCGACGCGCAACCGGCTCGAGCCGAGACCACCGATCTTGATCTCGTCGAGCGCCTGCGAGCTGCTCGGTGTCACGGGTGCCGTCTGGGTCATGAGACATGCTCCTCGGAGGACGTGTCCCCGGCCGCGGCCGGGCCGGAGAGGCGCTGCTTGTCGGCGGCCCACAGGACCGCCTTGACGATGTTCTGGTAGCCGGTGCACCGGCAGAGGTTGCCCGACAACGCCCACCGGACGTCTTCCTCGGTCGGGCTCGCGTTGCGGTTGAGCAGCGCCTTCGACGCCATCATCATTCCGGGCGTGCAGAAGCCGCACTGCAGTCCGTGCTCGGCCTGGAAGCCCTCCTGGACCGGGTCCAGCTCGCTGTGCGTGCCCAGGCCCTCCACCGACGTCACCTCGTGCCCGTCGGCCTGGACCGCGAGCATGGTGCACGACTTGATCGGTTCTCCGTCGAAGAGCACCGTGCAGGCACCGCAGTTCGTGGTGTCGCAGCCGAAGTGGGTACCGGTCAGGCCGAGGCCCTCACGCATCAGGTGCGCGAGGAGCAGCCGCGGCTCCACCTCGACGACACGTCGCTCGCCGTTGACCGTGATCGTGATCCGGCGCACGTTCTCGGCGGTCTCGACGACCTCGACCGAACGTCCGTAGCTCATGCTGCCACCGCTTCCCCGCGGGCGAGGCCGCGTCTGATGAACGTCGCCACGACGTGGCGCTTGAACGCGGCGCTGCCGCGGTGGTCTCCCCTGGGCTGCGCGGCGGCCGCCGCGAGCTGCGCGGCCTGCTCGATGGACTCCTCGGACAACGGCTTGCCGACGAGCGCCTGTGCGGCCTCGGTGGCGGCGATGTTGCTCGGACCGACCCCGGTGAGTGCGATCCCGGCCCGCACGACACGACCGTCGCTGGTCTCGAGCGCCATCGCGACGCCGGCGGTCGCGAAGTCACCGACCCGGCGCTCCAGCTTGAGGTAGGTGCCCGAGCGCTGTCCGGTCGGGGCCGGGATGACGGCCTCCAGGGCGATCTCGTCGGGCTGCAGCGCGTTCTGGAACGGTCCGAGGCTGAAGTGGCCGGCCGCGATGGTCCGGCGGCCGCGGGGACCCAACGCCACCATGTGCCCACCCAGCGCGAGCAGGACCGAGGCCCAGTCGCCCTGGGGGTCGGAGTGGCAGATCGAGCCGACCATGGTGCCACGGCTGCGCACCATCGGGTCGGCGATCAGCGGCGCCGCCGCCGCCATCAGCGGGTGCTTCGCCGCCAGCAGGGCCGACCGCTCCAGCGTCACGTGCCGGCACAGTGCACCCACGCGCAGGGTGCCGTCGGGGTCCTCGCGGTGGTAGTCGAGCCCGGGGATGCCGTTGATGTCGACGAGCACCTCCGGCGCGGCGAAGCGGAGCTTCATCATCGGCACGAGGCTCTGGCCGCCGGCGAGGATCTTGGCGTCGTCGCCGTACCGGTTCAGCAGGGAACTCAGCTCGTCGAGACTTCGCGGAGCCTCGTAGCCGAACTTGGACGGGTACATCCGGGCCTCCTTGCCCTGGGTGGGCGGGCGTCGGTGTGCGGGAACGGGAGCAGGGAGCGGGATCAGGCTGTCGGCCGCGGTCGGGGACGGGCCTCGGGCCGCGGCTCGGCCACGGCCACCGGCAGCGCCTCGTCCTCCGGATCGGGGCGCGGTTCCTGGTGCGGCGGCCACGGTCCGGCCACCGGTTGACCGGCGATCTTCATGAACTCGGTCATCTGGGGGAACGCCCAGATCGTCGGGCTGGCGCCGCCGGTCTTCGGGGCACCCTCGATGAGCTCGAACATGCGCGGGTTGCCCTGGCTGTGGCCACTCGATTCGATCGGCATGCGTCCTCATTCGCGTCGTTGCGTCAGCCCACGTCGCGAACGTTCTTCCGGTACAAACCGGGGTGAACACGTTCGCGAAATGACGACTGGGATGTTCAGTGGCGGTCATGCTGCACCTCGGCGCACGTTCCATCTACTCGGCCTAAGTAAAGACTTAACTGGTCTTGCCGAGGCATGTGACTGGGACCAGCATGGTGGATCGACGCCCACCAGCCGGGAGCATGATGCAGGTTCCAGCCCATTTCGAGTACCAGCGCGCGACGTCCGTCGAGGACGCGATCGCGCTGTTGGAGCGCTACGGGCCGGAATCGAGGATCGTCGCGGGTGGGCACAGCCTCATCCCGATGATGAAGCTCCGACTCGCCCAGCCGGAGCTGCTGGTCGACATCAACGGGCTCGCCGATCTGGGCGGGATCTCCCTGGCGGGGGACGTGCTGCGGATCGGTGCGATGGTCCGGCACGCGGAGCTGCTCGCATCGGTGACGGCCGGCACGCACTTCCCACTGCTGCACGACGCCGAGCGGGTGATCGCCGATCCGGTCGTGCGCAACCGCGGGACCGTGGGCGGTTCGGTCTGCCAGGCGGACCCGTCGGAGGACCTGTCGGCGGCCTTCACCGCCCTGCGCGCCACGGCCGTCATCGAGGGGTCCGCCGGGGTCCGCCGGGTACCGATGCGGGAGTTCTTCCACGGCCCCTACCAGACGGCGGTCGGCCCCGCCGAGGTGCTGGTCGAGCTGCAGATCCCGCTGTCGAACTCGGCGACACTCGCCGGCAGCAGCAGTGCCTACCTCAAGGTGGACCGCCGGGCGGGCGACTGGGCGGTCGCCGCGGCGGCGGCCGTGCTGCGGATCGACCGGGACAGCGTCGTGACCGAGGTCGGGATCGGCCTCACGGCCGTGGGGGCCCGCCAGTTCGCCGCCGTCGAGGCGGAGGACTTCCTGCGCGGCCGGCAGCTGACGGGTGAGCACATCGCCGAGGCGGGCGACATCGCCGCGCAGCACTGCAGCCCGGTGGCCGACCAGCGCGGTCCCGTCGACTACAAGCGCCATCTCGCGGGTGAACTCGCCCGCAGGGCGCTGCACGCTGCGGCGGCCCGCGCCGACCTCGCGATCATCGGGAGGCTGTAGATGAGGGTCACCGTCACCGTGAACGACCAGGACTACATCCGGGACGTGGAGCCCCGCCTGCTCCTGGTGCACCTGCTGCGCGACGAGCTGGGGCTGACCGGTACCCACTGGGGCTGCGACACCTCGAACTGCGGGGCCTGCACCGTCTGGCTGGACCGGGTGCCGGTGAAGTCGTGCACGGTGCTCGCCGTGATGGCGAGCGGTAGCTCGGTACGGACGGTCGAAGGCCTGGAGCGCCGCGGTGGCGAGCTCGACCAGCTGCAGGTCTCCTTCGCGCTGTGTCACGGCCTCCAGTGCGGCTTCTGCACACCGGGGATGCTCATGACCGCGCGCTGGCTGCTCGACCGGCTCCCGGACCCGTCCGACGTGGAGATCCGCGAGGCGATCAGCGGCCAGACCTGCCGGTGTACCGGCTACGAGAACATCGTCCGGTCGATCCGGCACGCCGCCGAGTCCGAGAGGGCGGCGGGATGACCGCCGCACTGACGCCGGGGACGTCCGGTCGCCGGCCCGACCCGTTCGCCGGGCACGCCTCGCCCATGGGGCACGGGAACATGGTGCGCAAGGAGGACGCGAGGTTCCTCCGCGGCCGTGGGCGGTTCGTCGACGACATCCGGTTGCCGGGCATGTTGCACGGCGCCGTGCTGCGCAGCCCGTACGCGCACGCGCGGATCCTCTCGATCGACACCGGCGGGGCCGAGTCGCACCCGAAGGTGCGTGCCGTGATCACCGGGGCGGACCTGGAACGTCGCGGGATGGCCTGGATCCCCACGCTGTCCCACGACGTCGCGGCGGTACTCGCCACCGACAAGGTGCGCTACCAGGGGCAGGAGGTCGCGTTCGTCGTCGCCGAGGACCGCTACGCCGCCCGCGACGCGCTGAGCCTGATCGAGGTGGAGTACGAACCGCTCGAGCCGGTCATCGACGCCCACCGGGCACTCGCACCGGACGCCCCGGTGATCCGCGACGAGATCCCCGGCCGCACCGACAACCACATCTTCGACTGGGAGGCCGGTGACGCAGCGGCGACGGAGGCGGCATTCGCCGCCGCCGAGCACGTCAGCTCGTGCGAGATGCTCTACCCGCGGGTGCATCCGGCGCCGCTGGAGACGTGCGGGATCGTCGCCGACCTCGACCCGGTCAGCGGCCGGCTCGTCGTCTACGCCACGGCGCAGGCCCCGCACGCCCACCGCGCCCTCTACTCGGGGATCATCGGCATCCCCGAGAACCGGATCCGGATCATCTCCCCGGACATCGGTGGCGGATTCGGCAACAAGGTGGCGATCTACCCCGGCTACCTCTGCGCCGTGATCGCCACGAGCATCACCGGAGCGCCGGTCAAGTGGACCGAGGACCGCTCGGAGAACCTGATGAGCACCTCCTTCGCGCGTGACTTCCACATGCGGGGGGAGATCGCGGCCACCCGCGACGGGCGGATACAGGGGCTGCGGGTGCAGGTGCTCGCCGACCACGGCGCGTTCAACGGGACCTCGCAGCCGTCGAAGTTCCCGGCCGGCTTCTTCCACATCTTCACCGGTTCGTACTCGGTGCCCGCCGCGCACTGCACGGTCCGCGGTGTCTACACCAACAAGGCGCCCGGCGGGGTCGCCTACGCATGCTCGTTCCGGATCACCGAGGCGTCCTACCTGGTCGAGCGCCTGGTCGACGTGCTGGCGTTCGACCTCGGTCTCGACGCGGCCGAGGTGCGCCGACGCAACCTGCTGCGACCCGAGCAGTTCCCCTACCGGTGCGCCACGGGATGGGAGTACGACTCCGGCGACTACCCGCGGGCCTTCGAGCTGGCCCTGGAGATGGCCGGCTACGACGAGCTGCGTCGTGAGCAGGCGCGCGGCCGCCGGACGCGGGCCGAGACCGGCGAGGGCACCGTGATGGGCATCGGCCTGTCCTTCTTCACCGAGGCCGTCGGGGCCGGCCCGCGCAAGGACATGGACATCGGTGGGTTCGGGATGGCCGACGCCGCCGAGCTGCGGGTGCACCCGACCGGATCGGCGGAGCTCCGGCTGTCGTGCATGTCGCAGGGACAGGGCCACGAGACGACGTTCGCCCAGATCGTGTCCGAGGAGCTCGGGATCTCACCGGACGACATCGAGGTCATCGAGGGCGACACCGATCGCACCCCGTTCGGCCTGGGCACCTACGGCTCGCGGTCCACCCCCGTCTCCGGTGCCGCCGCCGTGATGGCGGCCCGCAAGGTGCGCGAGCGGGCCCGGCTGGTCGCCGCGGCGATGCTGGAGGTCTCCGCCGACGACCTGGTGTGGGACAAGGGCCGGTTCCACGTGCGCGGCGACCGGGCGGCCGGGGTCGGCATCGGTGAGATCGCCCTCGCGGCCCACTCCGGACTGGAGCTGCCCGAGGGGGTCGAGGGGCAGCTCGACGCCACCTGCGTCTACAACCCGCCCAACCTGACGTTCCCGTTCGGCGCGTACCTCTGCGTCGTCGACGTCGATCCGGGCACCGGGCAGGTCACGGTCCGCCGGTTCGTGGCGGTGGACGACTGCGGGGTGCGGATCAATCCGGCCATCGTCGAGGGGCAGGTGCACGGCGGCCTCGCCGACGGGATCGGGATGGCGCTGATGGAGGTCATGGCCTTCGACACGGACGGCAACCATCTCGGCGCGTCGTTCATGGACTACCTCCTTCCCACGTCCATGGAGTGCCCCTCGTGGGAGCTGGGGAAGACGGTGACCCCGTCGCCGCACCATCCCATCGGCGCCAAGGGCATCGGCGAGTCGGCGACCGTCGGGTCCCCGGCCGCTGTCGTGAACGCGGTGCTCGACGCCATCGGGGTCCGGCATGCCGACATGCCGCTCACCCCTGCCCACGTGTGGTCGGCCATCCAGGGCCGGCCGCTCCGAACCGATCTCGCTATTGGATGACGACATGACACGAGCAGACCTGCTCTCCCGAGTCGACGGGTTGCGCACCGGGCGCACGCCGTTCGTGTTGGCCACGGTCGTGCGGGCGGAGCGCCCGACGAGCGCCAAGCCGGGTGACTGCGCACTGGTGCTCGCCGACGGGACGATCGACGGCTTCGTCGGCGGCGTGTGCGCGGAGTCGACCGTGCGCCTGGAGAGCCTGCGGCTGCTCCAGGCGGGTGAGTCCGGACTGCTGCGGATCACCCCGCGCTCCGGCGACTCCGACGCGCCCGACCAGGAGGGGGCGCGCACCGTGGGCAACCCCTGCCTGTCCGGGGGCACCCTGGAGATCTTCCTGGAGGCGATGGTCCCGGCCGCGCTGGTGTACGTGCACGGGGAGGCCCCGGTCGCACGGGCGTTGGCCCGGGTCGGGCACGCCCTGGACTGGGACGTCCGTCCTGCGGTCGACCCGGCCGCGCCGATCCCGCCGGACACCTCCGCGGTGGTCGTGGCCTCGCACGGCCGTGACGAGGCCGCGGTGCTCGCGGCCGCGCTGAAGGCGGGTGTGCCCTACGTCGCGCTGGTCGCGAGCAGGCGCCGGTCGGCGGGGGTGCGCGAGGAGCTCGCCGCGATGGGTGTGCCGGAGCCCGATCTGGAGCGCGTGCACGCCCCGGCCGGGCTGGACATCGGCGCGCGGACCGCGCCGGAGATCGCGCTGACGGTGTTCGCGGAGATCGTGGCGCACCGGCCGCGGGTGCACGCTCCCGAGGGGACCGAACCGACGTCATCGGGCGGGTCCACGGGCGAGGAGGGCAGCAGCACCCACGTCCACGCCGTGGAGGGGTCGGTGGAGGTCGCCGTGGACCCGGTCTGCGGAATGGACGTCGCGATGACCCCGGCGAGCATCTCCGCCCGGCACGGTGCCACGACGGTCTACTTCTGCGGGACGGGATGCCGGCAGGCGTTCCTCGACGATCCGCAGCGTTTCCGCACGTGACACCGCAGCCGGTCCCGGACTTCACCGGCCCCGACGACCTGCGTCGGGCGCTGGACGAGTCCGGCTACCTCGCCGACGACGCTCTGGCCACCGCCCTGTTCCTGGCCGTGCGGATGCGGCAGCCGATCCTGCTGGAGGGCGAGCCGGGGGTCGGCAAGACGCACGCCGCGACGGCGCTGGCCGCCGCGGTGGGCTCCCCGCTGCTGCGGGTGCAGTGCTACGAGGGGCTCACCGCGGCGGAGACGATCTACGAGTGGAACTACCCACGGCAGCTGCTGGCCATCCGACTGGCCGAGGCCCGCGGCGCCGACCTCGCCGAGGCGGACCTGTTCACCGACGAGTACCTGCTGGTCCGTCCGCTGCTGGCGGCGATCTCCCATCCGGGGCCCGCGCCTGCGGTGCTGCTCGTGGACGAGGTCGACCGCGCCGACGACGAGTTCGAGGCGTTCCTGTTCGAGGCACTGGCCGAGGCCTCGGTCACGATCCCCGAGCTGGGCACCCGCCGCGCGACCGTGCCACCGGTGGTCCTGCTGACCTCCAACCGCACCCGCGACCTGCACGACGCCCTGAAGCGCCGCTGCCTCTACCACTGGATCGCCTACCCCGACACCGCGCGGGTCGAGGAGATCGTGCGTCGGCGGGTGCCGGCGGCCGGCGGCTGGCTGGCCCGCCAGGTGGCGATCGCCGTGCACCGGCTGCGGGGGCTGGAGCTGCAGAAACGACCCGGGATCGCGGAGGCGATCAGCTGGACCACCGCGCTGGAGGTGCTCGGGGTGAGCGAGCTCGACGAGGCGGCGGTCGGGCGCACGCTCGGCGCCGCGCTGAAGTACGACGAGGACATCGACGCCGTCCGGCGGGCCGGGCTCGACACCCTCCTGCGCCATGGCTGAGCCCGCCCGGACCGACCTGCCCGCTCTCGTGGCGCGGTTCGCCGCGGCCTGCCGCGAGGCCGGGCTGCCGGTCGGTCCGGATCGGGCCGCGCGGTTCGCCCGGGCCGTGGTGGAGGTGACGCCGTCGACGACGACCCGGCTGCACCACTGCGCCGTGACCACCCTGGTCTCCGACCCGGATCAGGTGGCCGTTCTCGACGCGGTCTTCGCCGCGGTGTTCGAGGGCCTGGTCGACCCGGCCGGCCCGCGCGGCGGCGACCCGGCCGCCGACCCGGCCGGCCCGGGCGGCGCACAGGCCCCGGCGACCCGGGGCTCGACCGGGACCGGGTCCCGGCTGACGACGTCCGCCGGCCGGGCCGAGGGCTCAACCGGGCCACCGCGGGAGGTGGCCGCGCCGCTGCTGGCGTCGGCGCGAGAACGGTTCGGCGGACGCGACTTCGCGGAGCTGACGTCGCGGGAGCTGGCGATGCTCGCCGACGCCATGCGGGCGCTGCGGGTGGTCACCCCGCTGCGCCGGACCCGGCGGACCCGGCCGAGCGCGCACGGTGGCCGCGTGGACCTGCGCGCCACCCTGCGCACCGCCCTGCGCACCGCGGGGGAACCGGTGCGCCTGGCGAGGCGGACCCGGCGCCCCCGCCACCGCCGGCTCGTGGCGCTGTGCGACATCTCGGCGTCGATGGACCCCTACGCCAGGGCGTTGATCCAGCTGCTGTACTGCGCGGCCGGCGCCCAGGGGACCGAGGTGTTCGTCTTCGCCACCGAGCTGACCCGGTTGACCAGGGCACTGGCCCGGACCAGCCCCGCGGTCGCCATCGACCGGGCCACCGCGTTGGCCCCCGACTGGTCGGGCGGCACCAGGATCGGGGAGTCGCTGCGCCGGTTCAACGACCTGCACGGCCGGCGTGGGATGGCCCGTGGCGCCGTCGTGCTGATCCTCTCCGACGGGTGGGACACCGGGGACAGCGTCCTGCTCGGTCGGGAGATGGCCCGGTTGTCGCGGGTGGCGCACCGGATCGTGTGGGCGAACCCGCGCACCCGCCATCCCGATTTCGCGCCCCTCGTCGGCGGCATGGCGGCGGCCTGGCCGTACTGCGACGCGGTGGTCAGCGCGCACAGCCTCGACGCTCTCGACGAGCTGCTCGGGGCGCTCGCCGCTCCGGCGGCGGGTGGTGCGGCGAGCCGATGACCGCCCGGGGCGAGGCCCGCCCGCTCCCGGCCGCCCGAACCCGGTCCCGGTCGCGGTCGGCGACGGATCCCCCGCCGGTCCCCCGCGGCGGGGGATCCGCGCGGGCGGCCGGCCGACCTAGTGTCGATCATGAAACGGGACGCCGCCGACACCGGTGCATCGGCATCGGTACCGGGGCCCCGTGCGGAGAACTCCGCCGGACGCCGACGGACGAGGCGATCGAGGAGGAGGTGCGCGATGCGTGACGTGGTGGATCAGCTCGCCGGATGGTGGAAGAGCAGCGAGACCGCCGCGCTCGCCACCGTCGTCGGCACCTACAGCTCCGCCCCCCGCCAGCCCGGCGCCTCGATGCTCATCGGCCCCGACGGCGAGGCCGTGGGCAGCGTGTCCGGCGGCTGCGTCGAGGGCGCGGTCTACGAGCTGGGCCAGGGGGGTTGTAGAGCCTTTGATGAAGGAGAACACCTCCATCTCGAGTTCGTGCCGGGTCGGCCAGCTTTTCGATAGAGAAGCTGTTCTTTGAGCGTGGCGAAGAAGCTCTCCGCCTTGGCGTTGTCGAAAGCGTCGCCGATGCTGCCCATCGAGGCGACCACGCCGCTGGTGCGCAGGGAGCGGCGGCGATGAGTGCCCTGGCATCGGCCGCGCCCGCGCACGTCGGCGATGACGACCACGCGATGACCACCCAACGACCACGTCGTGCCCCGCCCGATGGCCCTGCACCGGCACCGCACCGCTGCGCATGTGTTCGGCACACCCAGTTGATACTTCAGCTGGCTGGCTCCGATCCCCGAACTCGATGCGTGAAGGATAGAGAATGACGTCCGGCCGGAACCTGTCCGATTCCAAGGGTCGCCAACTGACCCGCTCGGCGACAGAGATCCACAATGGGGTGACTAACTGGGTGACTACCGAGCCGGATCGGGACGCTCAGCGGTGGACACCGACGGGCCCTAAGAGGCTCGGAGATGCAGGGTTCACCAGGTCAGCGTCGCCTCCGGAATTCTTGACACGGAAGAGGTCACAAGTTCAATCCTTGTATCGCCCACCACGTAAGGCCTGGTCAGAGCCCCAGCTGGGGATTCTGACCAGGCCTTCTTGGCGTTCTGGGGACCTCTGAGGGCCTAACTGAGGGCCTAACTCCTCGACGGGGGAAGACGCGGTTCATCGCGGTGGCCCCGTCGTCGATGACGGGCCGCAGTTGCTTGCGATACACGGACTCGGTGACCTTCGACCCGCCTGCGTGGCCGATCAGCCGCGCGATCTGCTCGATCGGCACTCCCCCGTCCGACAACAGCGACACGAAGCTGTGGCGGAGCTCCCGAGGCGACCATCGTCGGTCGTCCAGGCCGGCGGCAACGGCCACGCGCTGGAAGTCACGGCGGACGTTCGCCGCATCCATCGCCGTGCCGGTCTCGGTGGCGAAGACGAGATCGTGGTCGATCCACCTCTCCCCCACCGCCGACCTCGCCGTCGTCTGCCGGGCTCGGTGTTCGGCGAGCGCGCCGACACAACGCTCCGGCAGCGCGATGGTCCGTCGGGATCCGCGGGTCTTGGTGTCACCCCCGGCCCGCACCGAACGCCACACCCGCATGCTCGGCGGCACGGGCGGGACCGAGTCCGGGTCGCCCGTCAGGTCGACGTGACTCCAGGTGAGCGCCCGCAGCTCCTCGGTCCGAGCACCGGTGAGCAACGAGACCACCACGTAGGCGCCCATCGTCGTCGCCGGCGTTGCGTCGAGCAGCGCCTGCGCCTGGTCGAACGTCAGTGCCTGCGACGGCCGTCCGCCCCGCCCGGTCGGCGTGCCGCACAGCAGCACGACGTTGCGTTTCACCTTGTCCCGGGCCTGCGCCCGGGTGATGGACCGGGCCAGGATCGACTTCACCCGCGCGACCGTGCTCGTGCTGAGCACCCGCGACTTCCCCGCGAGCCACCGATCGACGTCCTCGGCCGACAGCTCCCGCAGCTTCCGCGCTCCGAGGGCCGGGATGACGTGTCGCCGAGCGAGATTGGCCAGTGTGTAGACGGTGTTCGGGTCCCGACCGCCGAGGCCGTGCTCGAGCCAGTCGGTCACGGCCTGCGCAACGGTGTAGGAGTTCGCACCCGAGACCGTCACCCCGTCCTCGTGGTCGCGGATGATCTCCCTCAGCCGGTCTCGGGCTTCGGTCTTGGTCCGGCCGCTGGCCCGTCGCCTGATCCGCTGGCCGGACGGGGTGTAGCCGACTGTCGCGCTGACCAGCCAGCGCTGCCGGGCCTCGTCCCAGTAGACGCTGCCGTCACCCCGGCTACGCCGCGCCGTCAGCGGCCTCGCGCACCAGCAGCTCGACGTACTCGGCGATCGCGGCGGCCGGGATCAACCGGGTGCGGCCCTGTGTCACCGACCGCAGCCGGCCCGAGCGGATCAGCTCGTAGATCACCGAACGGCTCAACGACAGCAGCCGCATCGCCTCGGGCACCCGGTAGAGCTGTCGTCCGTCCGCCAGCACCGCCTCCACGTCGCCTCCTTCGCCCTTCGTGACGCTGCCGGGCCGGGTGGTCGACCACGTGGTCGGTCACGCGACACGCACTGACCACGGATCCACCACGTACGACCACACGCACTGCACCGACAGATCCGGCACAACGAATGAAACGCAGCGAGCAGTCGGCGCGATGATCGGCAGACGGTCACGTTCCGTCGCACGAGGGGGACGGACGGTATGGCGATCTTCGGGGGACGGCGACGCGCTGCGGACCTGGAGGTCGAGCTCGCCCGAGCCCACACGATGCTGGCCGAGCTGGGCGCCCTCGACCACGTCGAGCGCGCCGCCCGCCGCCAGGCCGCCGAGCAGCAGCTCGCCCAGGTCCTCGCCGAGGAACACGCCGCCCGCCGCCGCGTCACCGCCGCCGAGCTCGAGCTGGGGCAGCTGCGGTCGCTGCTGATCGAGACCCGTGACCAGGAACTGCTCCAGTCCGCCGGGGTCTACGAGTTCACCCACCCGCTGGAGAACTCCGTCGCCTACAAGGACCGCCTCCAGCGGCTGCGCGCCGACATCAAGGCCGAGGTCACCGCCCGGCGCGCGGTCACCGGCAGCGTCGACTGGCAGGTCAACGGATCACGCCAGCAGGGCGCGAAGATGGTCAAGGACTTCTCCACCCTCATGCTGCGCGCCTACAACGCCGAGGCCGACAACTGCGTGCGCACCGTCCGCCCGCACACCCTCGCCAGCGTCTGCCAGCGCCTGGACAGGACCCAGCGCACCATCGCCAAGCTCGGCGCCACCATGTCCATCGCCGTCAGCCGCAGGTACCACGCGCTGCGGACCATGGAGATCGAGCTGACCGCCGACCACCTCGCCATGGTCGAGGCCGAACGCGAACGCATCCGCGCCGAGAAGGAGGCCGCCCGCGAGGAGGAGCGCGCCCGCCGCGAGTACGAACGCGCCCGCGAGAAGCTGCTCAAGGAACAGGCCCACTACCGCACCGCCTACGACCGCATGCTCGCCCTGCCCTCCCCCGACCCCGCCGCCCTCACCGAGCTCCGCGGCCAGCTCGAACGCCTCGGCACCGACATCGCCGCCGTCGAGGCCCGCGCCGCGAACACCCGAGCCGGGTACGTCTACGTCATCAGCAACATCGGCTCCTTCGGCGACCACGTCGTCAAGGTCGGCATGACCCGCCGCCTCGAACCCATGGACCGCGTCCGCGAACTGGGCGACGCCTCCGTCCCGTTCCGCTTCGACGTCCACGCCCTCGTCTTCAGCGACGACGCCGTCGGCCTCGAAGGCCGCCTGCACGCCGACCTCGCCGACCGCCGCCTCAACAAGGTCAACCAGCACCGCGAGTTCTTCCGCACCACCCCCGCCGAGGTCCGCCGGCTCCTCACCCGCGCCGCCGGCAGCCACCTGCTCGAGTACACCGAGACCGTCGAGGCCCTCGAATGGCGCGCCAGCGGCGCCACCACCGCCGCCGCACCCGCACCGCCCATCCCCTCGCCGACACCACCGCCCACCGCGCCCGAGCCGGCGACCACACCACCACCCACGCCCGACCACGACGGACCACCACTTCGCCCCGACGACCACATCGCCCTCACCGCGGCCCACCTGCGGCTCGTGCTGCGCACCGACGACGACACCGAGGCCGACCCCGTCGCGTTCCTGCTCACCCACGCCGGCGAGGTCCGTACCGACGCCGACATGGTCTTCTACGGCCAACCCGACCACGACAGCGGCGCGATCACCCTCGCCGCCGACGAGACCGGCGCCGCCACCACCCTGCACCTCCACCCGCGGGAGATCCCCGCCGACATCACCGAGGTCCTCCTCGTCGCCCAACTCCCCGCCGACCTCACCGACCCCGGCTCGGCGCACCTGACCGACCTCGACACCGGCCAACCCCTCGGCCACCTCTCCCTGCCCGCGACCGGCCCCACCGGCCTGCTCCAGCTCGGCGCGCTGCAGCGCAGCGACGGCCAGTGGCACCTACAGATCGCCCCCGCCGGCCTCGACCACGACCTCGCCACCCTCGCCGCAGCAGCCGGCGTCCAGGTCGACTGAGCACTCCTCGACGACAACCGCCCGCGTGGTCAGCTCCTGCATCGCGGCAACCACGCGGCGATCAGGTCCGTCCCGGAAACGCCCCCGTTCCCGCCCCTCAAGGCCGGAAGGCAGCCTTCTGCACATCTCGCTGCCCGGTCCCCGTGGGGTTCAGCCTGGATGAACCGTCTTCAGAACGAACTCCACGCAATCCGGTCGCTGATGATCGTATTCGCGTCCGGCTCCTGCACCAGGAGGATCGCGGCGCGCACCTCGAGGTCGGCTCCGGCCGGGGTATGCGGGGACGGCCGAGTCGGGGCGCAGGTGGGCGGCGAGGCCGTCCGGCAGGCGGGTCGGCACAGCCTCGTCATCGGTGCCGACCTCGGAGGTTCGCGTGACGTCAACCCGCAGTGCTTCGAGCGCCGCAGCGCCTCGTCGCGAATCCTCGCGCGGGCCGTTCGATCATCCGGGAGTGACCGCATGCAGTAGAACGAACACACGCTCACCGCCCCGCAGGCGACTTGCCCGGCGCCCGGAGTTGGCGACGGCCCACGTACCGGCACCTCGGGTCCGCTGGTGGCGCGCGTGCCGTGCGACGCACGGAGCCGTCCTGGCGATCGGGACGTGGCCGGGATCAGCCGCCGGCGGCCGCGCGCAGCGCGGCGTCGGTGCGCTCGATCTCGCGTCCGTCGGCCAGCACGGTGGGCGTGGCGGTGACGCCGGCCCGGGACGCCTCGTCGGTGAGGCCGGCCGTCCAGGCCGCGTAGCGGTCCTCAGCCACGCACGTGGCGAACCCCGGCCCCGCCCCGGCCTGCTCACCGAGCGCCACGAGCGTCTCCTCCGGCAGCCCGTCGCCACCCTCGGGTGGCTGGTTCGCGAACAGCAGCTCCAGGTACTGCGGGAAGACACCCTCCTCGGCCGCGCAGCCGGACGCGGCCGAGGACCGGGTGGAGTACTCCGTGCTGTGCCCGCGCACGGGTTCCCGATGCGCACCGTCGTCCCCGGTCTCTACGGCTACGTCAGCGCCACCTAATGGGTCACCGAGCTGGAACCTGACCACTTTCGACGTCGACCCCTACTGGGAGCAGCGCGGCTGGGACGGCGACCCCGAGGGCAGCGTCACGATCAAGAGGTCCTCGCGCATCGATGCGCCCGGCCCGTTCTAGCGGGTCCCCGCAGGGGAGGTGACCTTCGCGGGCATCTCCTGGGCACAGACGATCGGCATCGAGCGCGTCGAGATCAGCGTCGACGACGGGCCGTGGGAGGACGCCGAGCTGGGCGCACCGGTCAACGTGGACACCTGGCGGATGTGGCGGGCCCGGCGCACCCTCGCGCCGGGGCTGCACACCGTCACCGTCCGCGAGACCGACCGGTCCGGTCACACCCAGACCGCAGAACGCGTCGGCCCCATCAACCCGGGCCCCGACGGCTCCACCGGCCTGCACAGCATCACGTTCACGGTCTCGCCGTGACGGAGGTCGGGACGCTGGCAGACCCACGCCGGGCGGTCGGCATCGTCGACGCACGCCGCGGCGATCGGCCCGATCGTCTGGCCGGCCCCGCAGTAGGCCGTCGTCCGGAGCAACCGGGAGAGCTGATCACCCGCATCCACGCGGTCACCCTAGGGACGGAGCGCGCCGACAACGGCCTGCGGCGCGGATCGTCAGATCGTCGTCAGGTTGGACCCACCGACCGGTGCGTCAGCACGGCTCGGTCACCGTCAGCGGCGGGGTCGACGGCGGCGGGCTCGACGGCGGAGCATCCGGGCTCGGCGTCGGCAGCCCCTCGCCCGGCAGACACGGCGCGGACCCGTCGTCCGGCCGCGAGACCACGGTCGGTGCCGGTTGGAGCGGGGCGGTGGTCATCGGTTCCAGAGGCCGCGGCGCGGGGTCGACTCCGACGCCGCATCCGGATCCGACGACGAGGAGCAACACCACGGCCGGTACGAGCCGGTAACGGATCATCGCGGTGCCTCCGGCAGCTCGACGACGAAGCGGGCTCCCCCACCGGGCCGGTCCTCGACCCACACCGCGCCGCCGTGGTACCGCACGTGCTGGGCGACCAGCGCCAGCCCCAGGCCACTGCCCCCGTCACCACCCCGCCGGCCCGCCTCCGCACCGCGGGCGAACCGCTCGAACACCACCTCGCGGTACTGCTCGGCCACCCCCGGCCCGGCGTCGTCCACCTCGACGCGGGCCTGCCCGCCGTGGCGCAGCACAGCCACGCGCACCGGTCCGCCCCCGTAGCGGTCGGCGTTGTCGAGCAGGTTGGCCACCACCCGGTCCAGGCGCCGCCGGTCCCCCTGCACGACCGGTGCGGGCTCGGCGGACTCGACGATGGGCCGGGCGGTCGGACGAACCCCGACGACATGATCGACGAGATCGACGAGATCGACCGACTCGCTGGGACCGTCGTCCCGGTCACTCGAGATCTCCAGCAGGTCCACGACCATGCGCTGGAACCGCCCGGTCTCCCCGAGCAGCAGGTCCAGTGCCCGGCCCGCGACGCCGGAGATCTCGGCACGGCGGCGCACGAGCACCTCCGCCGCGTTGGCCATCGTGGTCAACGGGGAACGCAGCTCGTGGCTGACGTCGGCGGCGAAGCGGGCGTCGCGGCGCACCCGGTTCTCCAGTGCCTCGGCGGTCCGGTTGAACGTGACGGCGAGCGGGGCGAGGTCGGGATCGCCCTGCTCGGGTAGCCGGGCACGCACGTCGCCACCGGCGACCCGCGACGCCGCGGCGGTCAGCTCGGTCAGCGGCCGCAGCGCCCGCCGGCTCGCCCAGGCCCCGAGCGTGACCCCCAGCAGCGCGCTCAGGGCCACGCCCGCGGCCAGCACCGTGCTGAGGAACCGGAACGTGCGGTCGAGCTGCGAGAGCGGGAACAGCTCGACGTACGCGGTGCCGGCCGAGGCGACGGGATGGGTGACGGCGAGCACCGGGACCCGGTCCACCATCAGCCGCTGCCGGGCCGGGATCCCCTGCCGGGCCAGCTCGCGCAGGGCGGCAGGCAGCTGCTCGGGGTCCACCTGGCGCCCGCTGGTGATCCATCCCTCCGGGCGTCGCAGCAGCACCGTCGACTCCGAGTCGGTGCTCAACCCGGTCAGCAGGTCGTCGAGACCCTCGGATCCGGATCGCAGCGATGCGTCCACCAGGCGGACGTTGAGCTCGGCCTGCAGGGACGCGCTGGTCTCGCGCTGGCGCAGCATGTAGTCCGACGCGAGGTTCCAGGTGACGGTCGCGAACACCCCGGTGAACAGCAGGGCCCCGAGCCCGAACGCGAGGGCCACCCGCCACCGCAGCGACAGGTGCACCGGCAGGCGCGTCACCCGGCCGGGCCCGACTTGTACCCCCGGCCGCGGACGGTCAACACGCAGGTGGGGGCGTCGGGGTCGCGCTCGATCTTGCGGCGCAGCCGTCGGATGTGCACGTCGAGCAGCCGGGTGTCGCCGAAGTAGTCGTAGCCCCACACCCGCCGCAACAGCTCCTCCCGGGTCACGACCCGGCCCCCCGCCTCGGCGAGCTCGAGCAGGAGGCCGAACTCGGTGCGCGTCAGGTGCACCTCCACACCACACCGCCGGGCGATCTCCTCCTCCGGCGAGATCGCGACGTCGCCGACGCGGAGCGTCCGCGGTCCCTCCGGACCGGGCTGGCGCCGACGCAGCAGCGAGCGGATGCGGGCGGCCAGCTCGCTGGCCACCAGCGGCTTGGTGACGTAGTCGTCGGCTCCGGCCTCCAGGCCGGCGATCACGTCAGCGGTGTCGGTCCGCGCCGACACGATGATGATCGGCAGGTCGCCGCGGGACCGCAGCAGCCGGCAGACCTCCAGGCCGTCGACACCGGGCAGCATGAGGTCGAGCAGCACGACGTCGACGTCCGTCGTTCCGATCAGCCGCAAGGCCTCCTCCCCCGACCCCGCCTCCACGACCTCGCAGCCCTCGTCGGCCAGGGCCAGGCCCAGCGCCTGACGGATGCGCTCGTCGTCCTCGACCATCAGCAACCGCGCGTCCATCGTGCCCATCCTCCCCGGTGGGCCCTCGATCCGCCCGGGCCCGACGCTCACAGCGGCCCGCCGCCGCACCGCTGACGCAGCCGCTGCGCGGCCAACCGGTGCATCAGCTCCTCGAACGCGCCCGCCGGCACCTGACCGCTCAGCTCCCGCTGGGCCACTCCGACCTCGTGCCGGACGACGGTCGGGGGAAGGACGCCGGCGAACTCCGCACCGAGCAGACCGGCGACGCGGTCGACACCGCCGTGTCTCTCGAGATGGACAGGCATCCAACGCTCCTTTCGTCTTCACCGATAGTGGCGCACGACGCGCCCACCGCGGCCGTCGCGGCCGTTCGGGGGGCGCTTCCGCAAGCAGATCGTCAGTTTGAGACCGCGGCCGCCGGTCGCTCTCAGGATCCGGCCTCGACCAGCCGCGCGGCGGGCACCCGGTCGACCAGCCGTGCGACCGTCGCGGCCAGCCGCAGCGAACCGATCCCGGTCGGGTGGAACGGATCGGGGTCGGCCAGACCCTGCAGGTCACGCCCCAGCCCGTCGGTTCCCGGGCCGCACAGCGAGGTGATCCGCGGTCGCGCGACCGTGAACCCGTACTGCTGCGCACCCGCCTCCAGGACCGCGTTGAGCTGCGCGTTGCGCTGGGCCAGCAGCGCGATCTTCGGTGGGTCGAGCCCGGGGACGCCGTCGGGCCCCCGCGCGTCGGGGCACTCCGCGTCCGCCCCGGGCGCGAAGGCGTCGTAGGACGTCATGACGATGACCTGGGGTGCACCCGGCAGGTCGTTGAGGTCCTGCAGCAACGCGGCGTAGTCCTGGTCGAACGCGGCCAGCCGGTAGTCGAACTCGCCACTGGTCAACCGGTCGTCGCAGGTGGCGAGGCCGTAGCAGTACAGAAGGAAGTCCGACCAGTGCAGGTCGTTGGGCCCGATGGCGACGACGACGAAGTCGAGCCCCTGCACCTGCTTGAGCCGGCCGACCTGTGGTGGTGCCACGGCACCGGGGAGCTGCTGGGCGCCGCGCAGACCCCGGTCGATGCTCGCCCCGGCACAGGCGAGGTTCAGCACCGGCGCGGGGAGCAGCCCGGTCAGCTCCGCGGCGAGGGAGTCCGCGCTGCGACGGCAGCCGAGGTCCTCGGCGGTGGCGTCCGCGACCGGCGGTCCACCGAGCCGCGCGACCCGCGAGTCACCGATGACCGCACCCGAGTACCCCGTTACGACCGGGCCCACCGGGGACGGGGTTACCCGGGTGGCGCCGGTGAGGTCGGCGAGCGAGGCGACGCCGGACAGCCCGCGCACCGTCCCGGCGTAGGCGAGCGCGCCGCAGGCCCCCCAGGCGAGGACCGAGGCGGCCACGGCGATCACCGTCGTCCGGCGGACCGAGGCGGAGCACGCGTGCCAGAGGTCGGCGACGGGTACCGCGTCGTTCCCCCGGCGACCCTCCCGGCGCAGCACGGCGAGCATCCGGAGGCATCCGGTGAGTGCGCTCACCGCGAGCGCGACCACCACCGCCCCCAGTGCGCCCCAGAGGTACCACCGGGCCAACGCGTCGACGAGGGTGCGCGACGCGCCGGAGACGACGTCCGCGGTCCGGGCGGGGTCGAACACCTGCATCGCGGCGGCGTTGCGCTGCACGGGTCCCAGCGACAGCCGCGGTCGCAGCGGGCCGTAGACCTGCATACCCGTCAGGTCGAGCTCGGTGTTGCCGATCTGTACCAGCTGCGCCGGGCCGACCGGTGTGAGCTGCGGATCCCGTGCGCCGACCCCGATCGACTGCCCGGCGATGCGCACCTGCTGATCCGGGTTGAGCCAGACGACAAGCGGGACACCGACGAGGACGCACAGCGCCACGGCCAGTGCCGTCGACCACGACCGGGCCGCGACGACGCCGCGGCTCATCGATCGTCGGCGGCGGGTTCGCGGGGTACGTCGGGGGTCGCGACCGGGACGTCGAGGACCAGATCCCCGGCCCGCTCGAAGCCCAGGACGACCGGGTAGGTCAGCCCCGACCGGAGCGGTTCACGCAGACCCGTCAGCGCCATCAGGCCCGCGTCGTCCTCGTACGGCACCTCGATCGACGACACCCCCGTCTGCCCGGCCGTCAGCGTCGCTCCCCCCGGGATGACGACACCGTCCGCGACGACGACGCCCGCGGCCGCGACCGGGCTGGACAACCGGACCAGCCGGTCCGCGATCGCCCCGTTGTTGACGATGGTCACGGACATCGGCGCGGTGTCCCCGACGCCGTAGACCTCGTCGCCCGCGATCGGCGGGGCGAAGCGGAACTCCACGTCCAGCACCGAGATCGGTCCCACCTGCCCGACGGCGCCGGCGGCGTGGGTGACCTGCGTGCTCGTCGCCGCCTCTTGACCCGCCCCGCAGCCGACGACGAGCAGCACCAGCGCCACCGCGGTCGCGACGTGGGTGGCGGCGCGCCGGATAGGTGTCGATCGGGACGAGTGCTCGTTCACGACGGGCGGTCCTCCTGGGTTCTGGCGTGGCGGTCCCCGGCGGACTACCCCGTCCGCACCCCCCCGGGCACGCTCCCGTCCTTGCGATCACCTGACGAACCGCTACCTGACGGTCTGCTGACGGTGTGCGCGGGCCCGTGTCGGTCCCCCCGGCGATGGGGACCCTGTGGCGAGGAGGTGGTCCGGATGTGGTTCCCGTACGGAGCGGGCCGGTGGCTGGGTGTGCACGACGGTGGAGCCGACCGGCCGGATGACGTCCCGCCGCCGGTCGTGGCCGGCAGGGGTGCCCCCGACCCGGTCGACGGGACGGCGGTGTCGGCCTGGGAGGCGGTGTCGATCGTGCTGGGGCTGGCCGTCCTGAGCGGGTCGACGGCGGGCATCGTGGTGACCGCGTTCGTCGTCGTCCTCGCCTTGCTCGTGGTCACGGCCGGGGACGAGCAATCGACGGAACGGCCACCCGGCGCCCCACCGCAGGCCTGGTGACGCGGCACGGTCCTGCGCTCAGCGGCGGAGCAGCCGGCCGAGCACCCCACGCAGCGTGATGACGACCGCCGCGGCCGGCCCGGACCCGGCCATCCACCCCGGCATCCGGGCGGGCACCCCGCCGCACCGCTCGTTCCACAGCTGGAACGCCTCGGCCAGCTGGGGATCGTCCGCCGCGAGCTGCCGCGCGATCGCCGCGAGCCTGCGCGCCTCGCGAATCCTGTCGCGCACAACCCCTCCCCGGCTCGTGCCCGATGGACGGGTCCAGAGTGGCGCATCGAACGGTGATCCCATCTGACGAACTCCTTGCGGTCCGGCCGTCACCCCCACCCCGTACCCGACGTTCTCCTGACGCTTCCCGGTCGCCGCGGCACGCCACCGCCGGGCCGCGCGAGGATCGGCCGGGCATCGCGGAGCCGGATCGGAGACGGGGGATGCCCGGTGCTGGTGATGAACCGACGGTGACCGACCCGGTCGTGCCGGTCACCTCGGACGGCCGGGTCCACCTCGACGGCGATGTCTGTCTGACTGTCCGACCGTCACTGCGCGTCCCGACCCCGTGCTGCACGACACCGCGACGCGGGACGGGCACCGTCGTGGTCGACCTGTCGCGCGCCGGTGTCGTGAGCTGCCGGGCAGCGGAACTGCTGCTCCACCACCACAGGGCGCTCCGTCCGTCGGGGCGCCGCTCCCTCGCGATCTGCGGCCTGGCACCCGTGCTGGACACCGTCCGGCGCCCGCCTGACGAACGGCTGACGATGTCCTCCGCGCTCTGGCTCGGTCCCGGACCGCTCGGCTACAACTGCTACAGCGGCCGGCGGACCGGTGACGATGACCCGGGCACCGGGTGACCGATGGTGCGCGAGGCGACTGGGGAGCCCCCTCGCGGATCGGACTCCATGCACCCGGAGCCCGGCGGGAAGTCATCACGGTCCGCCGGCCGCTCGGATCGATCGACCCCGACATCCTCGGAGGACGAGCGGCTACGACTTCGGTCGGTACCCGTCGGTGGCTGCCGGCCCTACGCTCGGCCGATGACGTCCGCTCCCCGGGTCCCCCGACCGGGGGTGACGATCGGGATGGTCGGCGCCGTCGGGGTGCTCGTCGCGGTCGGGATGGTCGGCCGCTCCGGCACGGGACCGGTGCCGATCGGGGTCGACGTCGGGGTGGGGGTGCTCGCCTGCGCCGTCCTGGCCGGGCTGCCCCGGTGGCCGGTCGCCGCGGCGTCGGTGCTCGTCGTGCTCGTCGCGTTCTCCCCTGCCGCGACGCCCCCGGCCACCCTCGCGGTGCTGCTGGTCGCCCAGTTCCGGCCGCTGCCGACCGCCGTCGCGATCGGGCTGGCCGGCATCGCGGCCCACGCCCTGCAGGGCGTGCTGCGGCCCGTCGACGGCCTGCCCTACGGATGGTGGCTGCTGCTCGACGTCGCGGCGCACGCGGCCCTCGTCGCCTGGGGAGCCCTGCTCCGCGCCCGCCGCGACGTGCTCCACTCGCTGCTCGAGCGGGCCCACCGGGCCGAGACCGAACAGGCCGAACGCGTGGCCGCCGCCCGCTCGGCCGAGCGCACCGTCATCGCCCGGGAGATGCACGACGTGCTGGCCCACCGCCTCTCGCTGGTGGCCGCGTCCGCCGGCGCCCTCGAGTACCGGCCCGACGCCCCGCCCGAGCAGCTGGCCCGGGCCGCGGGGGTGGTGCGCGACGGCGTGCAGATCGCGCTGGACGAGCTCCGCGAGGTCATCGGGGTGCTGCGCGCCGACGGCACCACGACCGGGAACGACCGCCCCCAGCCGGTGCTCGGCGACCTCGCCGGACTGGTGGAGGAGTCCCGCGCGGCCGGGTCGGACGTCCGGGTCGACGACTGCCTCGACGACCCCCGCACGCTCCCCGCGACGGTGGGTCGCACCGCGTACCGCATCGTGCAGGAGGGCCTGACCAACGCGCGCAGGCACGCCCCCGGAGCCGCCGTGCACGTCCGGCTCGCCGGACGGCCCGGTGCCGGCCTGGAGATCGAGATCCGCAACCCGCTCCCGGACCCGCCGATCCCGTCCTGGCCGGGAGGGACGGGACTCGTCGGCCTGGGCGAGCGCGCCACGCTCGCCGGCGGGCACCTCACGCACCGGGCCACCGGCGGGGAGTTCCGGCTGTCCGCGGCACTACCGTGGCCCGGATGAACGGCCCGCCGGTCCGCGTCGTGATCGTGGACGACGACGCGCTGGTCCGCGCCGCCCTGTCGATGATGCTCGACGGCGCGGACGGGATCACCGTCGTCGGCGAGGCGGGCGACGGGGACGAGGTCGAGCCGCTCGTCGACGCGCACGCACCCCACGTCGTCCTCATGGACCTGCGCATGCCGCGGCTCAACGGCATCGCCGCGACACGCAGGCTGCGTGTCCGGCCGCACCCCCCGGAGGTCGTCGTGCTGACCACCTTCGACACCGACGAGAACGTGCTGCGCGCCCTGCGCGCGGGGGCGGGCGGGTTCCTGCTCAAGGACACCCCGCCCCCGCGGATCGTCGAGGCCGTCCTGCGGGTCGCGGCGGGCGACCCGATCCTCTCCCCCGCCGTCACCCGACGGCTGCTGGACCGCGTCACGGCCGAGTCCGGCGCGCACGACCGGGCGCGGACCGCGCTGCGTGTGCTCAGCCCTCGCGAGCACGAGGTCGCGGTGGCCGTGGCCCACGGCCGGTCCAACGCCGAGATCGCCACCGATCTGGTGATGAGCATCGCGACGGTCAAGGCGCACATGACCCACGTGCTCACCAAGCTGGACATGGACAACCGCACCCAGGTCGCGCTGCTCGTGCACGACGCCGGGCTGGTCTGACCCTCCGGCGCACGGCGTCGGGGCCCCGGTCAGTACCAGCCGAGCCCGACGTCGAGATCGCCCTCGGGGGTCTCGCCCGCGGCCTCGGAGATCGCCTGCAGTGCCGTGATCACCAGCGCGTGCTGGTCCGCGGGCAGTGCTGCGAACAGCCGCTCGACCTCCGCCCGGCGCAGCAGCGTCACCTCCGCGACGAGGTCGCGTCCGGCCGGGGAGAGCGCCACCCGCAGCGACCGTCGGTCGGCCCGCAACCGGGTCCGGCGGATCAGGCCGGCCACGTCGAGGCGGTCCAGCAGCCGGGTGGCCGAGGACGGGTTGACCCCGAGTGCGGTCGCGAGGTCGACCGGCCGCTGTGGCCCGCGGGTGGCCAGTACCACCAGCGCGCGATACTGCGGCAGGGTGACCTCGCCGGCGGCGGCCAGCGACCGCGCCGCGATCGCGACGAGCGCCCGGCTCGCGGTCATGACGGCATCGACGAGCTCACGGCCCTCCCCGTCGGGTCCAGGAGTGGACGGTGCCCCGGGCCGCGACGTCGCATCGCTCACCGCTGCAGCCTGTCATGCCCGACGGCCGGGACGGTGGGGGCCGCCACAACCCCGGGTCAGCGGTCGTTGCCCTGTGCAAACATATGCCGATGCATGTTTTCCTGCACCGGCGTGCCCGTGTCGCGCACGACCTGCTGCGGGGCTCCGCACCCGGCCTGGTCGGGCTCGCGCTGCTGGTCGGGGCGGGTGCAGGTATGGGTGCGGTCGTGTTCCGCTGGCTGATCACGGCGTTCACCGAGCTGTTCACGGGCACGACCGACTACAGCGCGTCCGGCGGCACGGCCCACCCGGCGTTCCCCTGGGCGGGCGCGTGGTTCGTGGTGCTGGCCCCGGTGCTGGGCGGGCTGCTGTACGGGCCGCTGGTGCACCGCTTCGCCCGCGAGGCACGCGGCCACGGGGTGCCCGAGGTCATGCTCGCCGTCGCCCGCAACGGCGGCCGGATCCCACCCCGGGTCGCCGTGGTCAAGTCCCTGGCCTCGGCGCTGTGCATCGGCTCGGGCGGGTCGGTCGGCCGCGAGGGCCCCATCGTCCAGATCGGCGCCGCGCTGGGCTCGTCGATGGGGCAGTGGCTGAGGGTGCCCCCGCACCGGCTCGGTCTGCTCGTCGCCTGCGGCGCCGCCGGTGGCATCTCCGCCACCTTCAACGCCCCCGTCGCCGGGGTGTTCTTCGCGCTCGAGCTCATCCTCCGGTCGTTCTCCGCGGAGGCGTTCGGGGTCGTCGTGCTCGCGTCGGTGACCGCGTCGGTCGTCGGGCGCACCGTGATGGGCGACGAACCGTTCCTGGTCCTGCCCCCGTTCAGCGTCGGCTCACCGGTCGAGTACCTGCTCTACGCCGCGCTCGGGCTGCTCGCCGGCCTGCTGGGCTGGGCGTTCGCCCGGTTCCTCTACCGGGTCGAGGACGCCTGCGACCGGGTGTGGCGCGGCCCCGAGTGGCTGCGCCCGGCCGTGGGCGGCCTGCTCCTGGGCGGGGTGCTGCTCGTCCTGCCACAGATGTACGGGGTCGGCTACCCCGTCCTGCAGAACGGGATCGACGGCGGGTACGCGCTCGGCTTCCTGCTCGTCCTGCTCGTCGGCAAGATGCTCGCCACGAGCCTGACCATCGGGATCGGCGGGTCGGGCGGGGTCTTCGCGCCGTCGCTGTTCATCGGGGCCATGGGTGGCACCGCGTTCGGACTCGTCGCCCAGGCCGCGTTCCCCGGCCTGGGCATCTCCCCCGGCGCCTACGGCCTGATCGGGATGGCCGCGGTGTTCGCCGGGGCGAGCCACGCCCCGATCGCGGCACTCGTCATCGTCTTCGAGCTGACCGGGCAGTACTCGATCATCCTCCCGCTGATGGCCGCGGTCGCGCTCGCCACCGGCATCAGCCACCTGGTCTCCCGCGAGACGATCTACACGCTGAAGCTGCTCCGCCGGGGCCTGGACATCACCGCCGAGTCGACACCGGACCTGCTGCGCAGCCTGACCGTCGGGCAGGCGATGGGCCCCGCGCCCGAGCCGCTGGAGGGGAGCTGCCGCGTGCCAGAGATCGTCGCCCGATTCGGGTCGGCCCGCTACCGCGTCGCGCCGGTCCGGGTCGGCGGTGACCTGCTCGGGACCATCGTCGCAGCGGATGCGCTGGCGACCGCCGGACCGGGCGTCACGGCCGCCGATCTGGCCCGCACCCTGCCGTCGCTGCAGGCCGGAACACCCTTGCACGACGCCGTGTCGGTCCTGCACGAGCACGCGACGACCGGCCTGCCCGTCGTCGGACCCGCGGGCGGGGACCCGATCGGCTGGGTGGACCACCGCGACGTGGTCGCCGCCTGCGCCGCCGCCCGGCCCGCCGGGAGCCCGCGTTCCGCCGGGGTCAGCCCACCGGGCTGAACCGCCGGGCCGCGACGTGCGCCGGCCGCGGGGCGGGGGCCGAGTACGGCTCCTGCAGCGCGTTGTCCACGCTGTTGAACACGATGAAGATGTTCGAGCGCGGGAACGGCGTGATGTTGCCGCCCGAGCCGTGCATGCAGTTGGAGTCGAACAGGGTGGCCGAGCCGGCCGCACCGGTGAGCATCGCGATCCCGTGCCGGTTCGCCAGCGACGTGAGGCTCCCCTCGTCGGGCGTGCCGATCTCCTGCTCGCGCAGCGACTCCTTGTAGTGGTCGGCCGGGGTCTCCCCCACGCACGCCACGAACTCCCTGTGCGACCCCGGCATGATCATCAGACAGCCGTTGTGCGCGTAGTTCTCCGTCAGCGAGATCGAGATGCTCACCGCACGCGGGGACGGCATGCCGTCCTCGGCGTGCCAGGTCTCGAAGTCGGAGTGCCAGTAGAAGCCGCCGCCGCCGGACCCGGGCTTGTAGTTGATCCGGCTCTGGTGCACGTACACCTCGGAGCCGAGGATCTGCCGCGCCCGCCCGGCGACCCGCTCGTCGGCCACCAGTGCTGCGATCGCGTCGCTGAGCGCGTGCACCTCGAAGATCGAACGGACCTGCTGCGAGGCCTTCTCCACGACGGTGCGCTCGTCGGCGCGGACCGCCGGATCCGCGGCGAGCCGCTCCAGCTCGCCGGCGTAGGTCGCCACCTCCTCGGGGGTGAGCAACTGCGGCACGGTGACGAAGCCGTCCCGATCATGCGTGCGGAGCTCCTCCGCCGAGAGCGGGCCCGGGTCGGCACTCCACACCGCGGGCTCCGCTCGGTCGATGATCACCGGACGGTCGGCCACCCGGGTGGGGTAGCGGTCGCCGATCCTCGCCTGGGCGACACCCAAGACAAGCTCCTTCCGATTCGATTGCCGGACCAGTTCATCGCGCGCCTGGACCGGTCATCCGGACATCCCCTCGACCACGGCGTGGACGGACTCCCGGACGATCTCCAGGCCCTCGTCGAGCTCGGCACCGGTGATCGTCAGGGCGGGCAGGATCTTCATGACCTCGTCGGACGGGCCG
>NZ_BJNG01000048.1 GCF_006539565.1 Pseudonocardia hydrocarbonoxydans | reverse complement strand
CTGCCGTCGACGCGCTCGTGGTGCGCCGCGGCGAGGTCGGCGAGCGGGGCCAGCGCGGGGCAGCGGCGCAGGATCCGGTCGGTCCAGTAGGCGTGCAGCCGCACCCGCTCCCGGTCGGCCGCGCCGAGCGGCCCCGGCCGGTCCCACACCTCGCTCGACACCGCCGCCCGGCCCAGGTCGTGCAGGTGCGCGGCGGCCCGCAGCGTCGCGCGCTCCCCGTCGGCGATCCCGGCCGCGCCCGCCGCGGCGTCGGCGACCGCGGCGACGTGCCCGGAGTGCCCCAGCAGGTGGGTCCCCTTCAGGTCGACGACGACGGCGAGCGCCGCGCACAGGCCGTCCAGTCCGTCCGGGCCGACGACGGCGCCGGGCCCCGGCTCCGCCGCGACGACCGCGGCCGCCAGGTCGGGCACCTCCAGCACCGCCAGCAGGGCGTCGGCGTCGCGGAGGAACGCCGACGCCAGGTCGGGATCGAGGTGCCCGCCGGCCCGCCGCGTGACCTCGGCGCGTGCACCGGCGACGCCGCCGTCGGCGTGGGCGAACACCGCCTGCTCCGCGACGTGCACCGCGCGCCCGACCGTCGAGAGCTGCTCGCCGCTGCGGCCGTCGGGGATGCCGAGGCCGTCCCAGCGCTCGTAGACGTCGTCGAGCGCGTCGATCGCGGCGGCGGGGAGGCCGAGCCGCCCGCCCAGCGCCCGGCTCACCTCGCACCCGGCCCGGGCCGCCCGCGGCCCCTCCGTGGCCGCGACGGCCGTGAACCGCTGTGCCAGCCCGCGCCCGGGCGCCCAGTCACCGAAGCGCGCGAGCTGCGCGGTGAACACGGCCGGGTCGCCGGGGTCCAGACGCTTGAGCGCGGCCTGGAACGCCGTGTCGTCGACGAACAGCGCCGCGTTCTCCGGCGCGTGCGAGGTGCAGCCGACCGAGCGCAGCAGCGCCGTGTGGAACACCGCGAGCCGCTCGTCCCGGCTCCAGCCGAGCGCCCCGGCGAACGCGGTGGCCACGACGCAGGTGCGCAGGCCCTTCTCGAACGGCACGCCGGAGGCCAGGTCGGTGGTGAGCGACAGCGCGGCGAACACCCCCGCGACCCGCAGCCGGGGCATCGCAGCAGGGTAGAACCGCGCCCGGCCGCGGCGACAGGACTCGCGGACGGAATCCGGGGGACTTGCGGACGGAAGTCGGCGGACTCGCGGACGGAATCCGGGGGACTCGCGGACGGAAGTCGGGGGACTCGCGGACGGAAGTCGGGGGACTCGCGGGTGGGGGCCCCGCGAGTCCCCCGTTCCCCGCCCGCGAGTCCCCGGTGAAGCGCGTCACGGGTCCTCGTCCGGGAAACGACCGTGCCCATACCCTGTGCTCGCCGCCGACGAGGGCGGCGACGACCGGTACCCGCCCAGCGGGACCGGAACGGGTGCAAGGAGATGGGCATGGCTGCCGGCCGTCCTGCGCGGCTCGCCGTCGGAGTGGTCTCCGCCGGTCGGGTGGGCGCCGTCCTCGGGGCCGCGCTGGCCGCCGCGGGCCACCACGTCGTCGCCACCTCCGGTGTGTCGCGGGAGTCCGTCCGGCGGGCGGAGTCGCTGTTGCCGGACGTGCCGCTGAAGTCCCCCGACGACGTCGTCGCGGGCGTCGACCTCGCCCTGCTCGCCGTCCCCGACGACGCGCTGCCCGGCCTGGTCCGCGGGCTCGCCGCCGCCGGGTGCTTCCGGCCCGGACAGATCGTCGTCCACACCTCGGGGGCGCACGGGGTGGGCGTGCTCGCCCCCGCCGTCGAGTACGGCGTGCTGCCGCTGGCCCTGCACCCGGTGCTGACGTTCACCGGCCGCGTCGAGGACGTCGCCCGCCTCGCGGGGGCCAGCATCGGCGTCACCGCCACCGAGGGCGACGAGGTGGGCTGGAGCGTCGGCGAGGCGCTCGTCGTCGAGATGGGGGCGGAGCCGGTGCGGGTGCCCGAGGGCGTCCGCCCGCTCTACCACGCGGCGCTCGCCCACGGCGCGAACCACCTGGTCACGCTGGTGCGCGACTGCGCCGACCTGCTCGACCGCGCCGGGGTCCGCCCCGCCGAACGGCTCATCGCACCGCTGCTCTCGGCTGCGCTGGACAACGCGCTGCGCCACGGCGACCGCGCGCTCACCGGGCCCGTCGCCCGCGGCGACACCGGCACCGTCGCGGTCCACCTGCGCGAGCTCGACGCCGCCGACCCCGATCTCGCGCGTACCTACCGCGCGCTCGCCGCCCGGACCGCGCACCGTGCGCAGGCCGCCGGGCTGCTCCCCGACCACGCCGCGCAGGACGTGCTGCGCACCCTGGAGGACCCGCAGTGACCGCCACCAAGCCCCGGGGCTACACCCCCGGCCAGCTCACCGTGCACGCCGACCCGCCCGCGCTGCACGCCGTCACCCGGACGCTGAAGGGCGCCGGGCGCCGGATCGCGCTCGTCCCCACGATGGGGGCGCTGCACGACGGGCACCGCGAGCTGATCCGGCACGCGCGGCTGGCCAAGGGGGCGTCGGTCACGGTCGTGTCGATCTTCGTCAACCCGCTGCAGTTCGGGCCGGGGGAGGACCTGGAGCGCTACCCGCGCCCGCTGGAGGCCGACCTGGAGATGTGCCGGGAGGAGGGCGTCGAGCTGGTGTTCACCCCGGGGGTCGAGGACATGTACCCGGCGGGCGCCGACACCACCGTCTCCCCCGGCGCGCTGGGGGACGAGATGGAGGGCGCCGTGCGCCCCGGGCACTTCGCCGGCGTGCTGACGGTCGTGTCGAAGCTGTTCCACGTGGTCGCTCCGGACGTCGCGTACTTCGGCGAGAAGGACTACCAGCAGCTCGTGCTCGTCCGGAAGATGGCGCGCGATCTGGACTTCCCGCTCGACGTCGTCGGCGTCCCGACCGTCCGCGAGGACGACGGGGTGGCCCGGTCGAGCCGCAACGCCTACCTCTCCGCCGCCGACCGCCCCCGCGCGGCCGTGCTGCAGGAGGCGCTGCGGGCCGGGGCGTCGGTCTCGGCGCAGGGGCCGGAGGCGGTCCTGGCCGCCGCCCGCGCGGTCCTGGCCCGCGAACCCGCACTCGAGCTCGACTACCTCGAGCTCCGCGACCCCGACCTGCGCCCCGACGTGCGGCAGGGCAAGGCCCGGCTGCTGGTCGCCGCCCGTCTGGGCACCACCCGCCTGATCGACAACATCACCGTCCAGCTCGAGATCTAGGGGACCCGCCATGCTCCGCACGATGATGACCTCCAAGATCCACCGCGCGACGGTGACGCAGGCCGACCTGCACTACGTCGGCTCGGTGACCGTCGACCTCGACCTGATGGACGCCGCCGGCCTGCTGGAGGGCGAGAAGGTGGCGATCGTCGACATCACCAACGGCGCCCGCCTGGAGACCTACGTGATCCCCGGCGCCCGCGGCAGCGGCGTCATCGGGATCAACGGGGCCGCGGCGCACCTCGTGCACCCCGGCGACCTGGTCATCCTCATCGCCTACGGCCAGCTCGACGAGGCCGAGGTCGCCGCCTACGCACCGCGGGTGGTGTTCGTCGACGGGGCCAACCGGGTCGTCGAGCTGGGTTCCGATCCCGCGCACGCGCCGGAGGGCTCGGGCCTGTTGTCCGGCGCGGCGTAGATGCTGCTCTGCGTCGACGTCGGCAACACCCAGATCGCGCTCGGCCTCTACCCCGACACCGACCCCGACGAGGTGCGGCCCGCGCTCGTCCGCGACTGGCGGATGCGCACCGACCCGCGGATGACCGGCGACGAGCTGGAGGTCGCGTTCGGCGCGTTGCTCGGCCGGCACGCGGCCGGGGTGAGCGGGGTCGCGGCGCTGTCGACGGTGCCGAGCCTGCTGCGCGAGCTGCGGATCCTCATCGAGCGGCGCGGCGACCCGCACGTCATCGTCGGGCCGGGGGTGCGCACGGGGGTTCCGCTGCTCGTCGACAACCCGCGCGAGGTCGGCGCCGACCGGGTCATGAACACCCTCGCCGCGCACCGGATGTTCGGCACCGCGTGCATCGTCGTCGACTTCGGGACGTCGACGAACATCGACGTGGTCTCGGCGAAGGGCGAGTTCCTCGGCGGTGCACTGGCACCGGGCATCGAGATCTCGATGGACGCCCTCGCCGCCCGGGCGGCCGCGCTGCGCACCGTCGAGTTCGTGGCGCCGCGCTCGGTGATCGGCAAGAACACCGTCGAGTGCCTGCAGTCCGGCGTGCTCTACGGCTTCGCCGGCCAGGTCGACGGCCTGGTGCGCCGGATCCTCGCCGAGCTCGGCCCCCGGACCGGTCCGGTGACGGTGCTCGGCACCGGTGGCCTCGCCCCGCTGATGGCCGGGGTGTCGGACACGATCACCGAGTACGTCCCCGACCTGACGCTCGTCGGCCTGCGCCTGACCTACCTGCGCAACGCCGTGCCGGCCCGCGCCGCGCGGTAGCCGCGCGCACCCTCGGGCCCCGCGCGCACCGTCGACGGTGCGCGCCGCGGCGGGGCGTGCGCGGCGGGGCGTGCGCGGGAGGGCGGCCGGTCAGCGCCGCTGCGCCCGCTGCACCGTCGTCACCAGGGGGAGGGTGAACCGCCCCGGCCGGTCGCCGAGGTGGTCCCGGACCCGTCGCTCGAACGCGGCCCGCTCGGCCGGATCCGCCGCGAGCATCCACGAGTAGGTGCCGAGCCGGGCGATCTCGGCGTCGACGTCGGTCGGCCGCGGATTCGGGAAGCGCCGCTGCGTCACCTCCCCCAGCAGGTCGTGGACGGGCGGGACCCGCCCGTGGTCGTGCCCGACCTCCGGCGCCGAGAGCGGGTCGGCCCGCAGGAACGGGCCCAGCAGCGGGGCGTCGGGATCCTCGTCGTTGCGCACCAGGGCCAGCACCCCACCCGGCCGCAGCACGCGCACGATCTCGGCCGTCGCGCGGTCCCGGTCGAACCAGTGCCAGGCCTGCCCGACCAGCACGGCGTCGACCGCGGCGGCGGGCAGCGGCACGTCCTCGGCGCCACCCACCAGCGCCCGGACGCCGGGCAGCCGGGCGCGGAGCTCGTCGAGCATCGCCGGGTCCGGGTCGACCGCGGTCACCTCGGCCCGGCCGGCCAGCGCCTCGCTGAGCTTCCCCGTGCCCGCGCCCAGGTCCAGTACGTGCGGCGAACCGACGGCCACCGGGGCGAGGGCCCAGGCGACGGCCTCGTCGGGATAGCCGGGCCGGTGCGCGGCGTAGGCCGCCGCCACGGCTCCGAACGACCGTGCCCGCGACCCCGGTTCGTGGTGGTGCATCGTCCCGAGGCTACGGCGCCTGCGCCCACCCCGTGCGGTGCGATCCGGCCGTCCCGCGCCGCGGGCGACGATCCCGACCACCGGTGCGGGGACCCGGGAACGGGGCTCACTAGCCTTGGCGCGTGAGCACCGACGCGCCGGACACCGGAGAGAACGAGCTGCCCGAGCAGATGCGGGTGCGCCGGGCCAAGCGTGCCGACATGCTCGCGGCGGGCCTCGACCCCTACCCCGTCTCGGTGGAGCGGACGACCGGCCTGCGCCAGGTCCGCGACGCCCACCCCGACCTCCCGCCCGACACCGCCACCGGCGAGATCGTGGGCGTCACCGGTCGGGTGATCTTCCTGCGCAACACCGGCAAGCTCTGCTTCGCCACCCTGCGCGAGGGCGACGGCACCGAGCTGCAGGCGATGCTCAGCCTGGCCCTGGTCGGCGAGGACGAGCTGGCCCGCTGGAAGGCGAGCGTCGATCTGGGCGACCACGTGTTCGTCCACGGCGAGGTGGCGACGTCGCGGCGCGGCGAGCTGTCCGTCATGGCCGACGCCTGGGCGATGACGGCGAAGTCGGTGCGGCCGCTGCCGGTGGCGCACCGCGAGCTGTCCGAGGAGACGCGGGTGCGGCAGCGCTACGTCGACCTGATCGTGCGCCCGCAGGCCCGCGAGATGGTGCGCACGCGCGCGGAGGTGGTGCGCACGGTGCGCGCCGCGCTGCACGACGCGTCCTTCGTCGAGGTGGAGACCCCGATGCTGCAGCTGCAGCACGGCGGGGCCACCGCGCGGCCGTTCGTCACGCACGCGAATGCGCTCGACACGGATCTGTACCTGCGGATCGCCCCCGAGCTGTTCCTGAAGCGCTGCGTGGTCGGCGGAATCGAGCGGGTCTTCGAGATCAATCGCAACTTCCGGAACGAGGGGATCGACTCCACCCACTCGCCGGAGTTCGCGATGTTGGAGGCGTATCAGGCCTACGCCACCTATGACGACATGGCGCGGCTCACACAGCACCTCGTGGTGGAGAGCGCACGCGCCGTGTTCGGTTCCACGATCGTCCGTCACGCGGACGGGTCGGAACACGATCTGGGCGGTGAGTGGCGCTCGGTCACGCTGCACGACGCGGTGGCGCAGGCGGTCGGCACCGACGTGGACCCGGACACCTCGGTGGCCGAACTGCGGAAGATCGCCGACGCGCACGACGTCGATCTCAAGGATTCCTGGGGCGCCGGCGAGATCGTGCTCGAACTGTTCGAGAAGCTGGTCGAGCACACGCTGCAGGAGCCCACGTTCGTCCGCGACTACCCGGTCGAGGTCCGGCCCCTGACCAGGCAACACCGGGACGACCCGCGCCTGGCCGAGGCGTGGGACCTGATCGTCTTCGGCACCGAGCTGGCCACCGCGTACTCCGAGCTGGTCGACCCGGTCGTGCAACGGGAACGGCTCACCGCGCAGTCGTTGCTGGCGGCGGCGGGCGATGTCGAGGCGATGCAGCTCGACGAGGACTTCCTGCGGGCGATGGAGTACGGAATGCCCCCCACCGGGGGTATGGGAATGGGGATCGACCGGTTGCTGATGACGCTCACCGGGGCCGGAATCCGGGAGACGATCCTCTACCCGCTCGTGCGTCCGGAGTAAGCAACCTACGCGCGAGTAGGTATCTTGTCCGGGAACGGCGGGAATCGCCGCCCGGACGACGGAAAAGAGGCCGCACAGTGGCACAGGTCAAGGAGATCCGGCTCGTCGACGACCTGGACGGGAAGTCCGCCGACGAGACCGTCGAGTTCGCGATCGACGGAAAGAGCTACGAGATCGACCTCTCGGCGAGCAACGCCGGACGGCTGCGCGACGCGTTCGCCGAGTTCGTGGCCTCGGCGCGCAAGGTCACCGGAGGGCGCGCCCGCCGCGGTGCGGCCGCACCGCGCCGGCCGGTGATCGACCGCGAGCAGAACCAGGCCATCCGCGACTGGGCCCGCAAGCGGGAGATGAAGGTCTCCGACCGCGGGCGCATCCCGTCGGAGGTGCTGGAGGCCTACCACCGGGAGAACAACTGATCCGGAATGCCGCGTGACCGTCGCATGTTGCGACGACCACGTACGTGCGGTCCGCAACGGAGGCGCACACCCGGGGACGCCCGATACAGTGGCGTAGGCGCGTAGCACGGCGCAGCAGGCGAGGAGACGAAATGTTCGAGAGGTTCACCGACCGAGCAAGGCGTGTTGTCGTCCTGGCCCAAGAAGAGGCCCGGATGCTCAACCACAACTACATCGGCACCGAGCACATCCTCCTCGGCCTCATCCACGAGGGAGAGGGAGTGGCCGCGAAGGCCCTGGAGTCCCTCGGGATCGCCCTGGAGGGCGTCCGGCAGCAGGTCGAGGAGATCATCGGCCAGGGCCAGCAGGCACCGAGCGGGCACATCCCGTTCACGCCGCGGGCCAAGAAGGTCCTGGAGCTCTCGCTGCGCGAGGCGCTCCAGCTCGGCCACAACTACATCGGCACCGAGCACATCCTGCTCGGCCTGATCCGCGAGGGCGAGGGTGTCGCGGCGCAGGTCCTGGTCAAGCTGGGAGCCGACCTCAACCGGGTCCGCCAGCAGGTGCTGCAGCTCCTGTCCGGCTACCAGGGCAAGGAGCCCGCCGAGGGCGCCTCCGGTGGCCGCGGCGAGGGCACCCCCAGCTCGTCGCTGGTGCTCGACCAGTTCGGTCGCAACCTCACCCAGCAGGCCCGTGAGGGCAAGCTGGACCCGGTCATCGGCCGGGAGAAGGAGATCGAGCGGATCATGCAGGTCCTCTCCCGGAGGACCAAGAACAACCCGGTCCTGATCGGTGAGGCGGGCGTCGGCAAGACCGCGGCCGTCGAGGGCCTGGCCCAGAACATCATCAAGGGCGAGGTCCCCGAGACCCTCAAGGACAAGCAGCTCTACACGCTCGACCTGGGCTCGCTGGTCGCCGGATCGCGCTACCGCGGTGACTTCGAGGAGCGCCTGAAGAAGGTGCTCAAGGAGATCCGCACGCGCGGCGACATCATCCTGTTCATCGACGAGATCCACACCCTCGTCGGGGCGGGTGCGGCCGAGGGCGCGATCGACGCCGCCAGCATCCTCAAGCCGATGCTGGCCCGCGGCGAGCTGCAGACCATCGGCGCCACCACCCTCGACGAGTACCGCAAGTACGTCGAGAAGGACCCGGCCCTGGAGCGTCGCTTCCAGCCGATCCAGGTGGGCGAGCCGACGGTCACGCACACCATCGAGATCCTCAAGGGTCTGCGCGACCGGTACGAGTCGCACCACCGCGTCACGATCACCGACGGGGCGCTGGTGTCGGCGGCCACGCTGGCCGACCGCTACATCTCCGACCGGTTCCTGCCGGACAAGGCGATCGACCTGATCGACGAAGCGGGCGCGCGGATGCGCATCCGCCGGATGACCGCGCCGCCGGACCTGCGCGAGTTCGACGAGAAGATCGCCAACGTCCGTCGCGACAAGGAGTCCGCGATCGACGCGCAGGACTTCGAGCGCGCGGCGAACCTGCGCGACTCGGAGAAGCAGCTGCTGGCCCAGAAGGGCGAGCGGGAGAAGCAGTGGAAGTCCGGCGACCTCGACGTCGTCGCCGAGGTCGACGAGGAGCAGATCGCCGAGGTCCTCGCCAACTGGACCGGCATCCCCGTCTTCAAGCTCACCGAGGAGGAGACGACCCGTCTCCTCAAGATGGAGGACGAGCTCCACAAGCGGATCATCGGGCAGGAGGAGGCCGTCAAGTCGGTCGCGAAGGCGATCCGTCGCACGCGCGCCGGCCTGAAGGACCCCAAGCGCCCCTCGGGCTCGTTCATCTTCGCCGGCCCGTCCGGTGTGGGTAAGACCGAGCTGTCCAAGGCGCTGGCGAACTTCCTGTTCGGCGAGGACGACGCGCTCATCCAGATCGACATGGGCGAGTTCCACGACCGCTACACCGCCTCGCGCCTGTTCGGTGCCCCTCCCGGGTACGTGGGCTACGAGGAGGGCGGCCAGCTGACGGAGAAGGTGCGTCGCAAGCCGTTCTCGGTGGTGCTGTTCGACGAGATCGAGAAGGCGCACCAGGAGATCTACAACACGCTCCTGCAGGTGCTGGAGGACGGTCGCCTGACCGACGGCCAGGGCCGCACGGTCGACTTCAAGAACACCGTCATCATCTTCACCTCGAACCTCGGCACGCAGGACATCTCCAAGGCCGTCGGCCTGGGCTTCGCCCAGAACAACGACGAGCAGTCCAACTACGAGCGGATGAAGTCGAAGGTCAACGACGAGCTGAAGAAGCACTTCCGCCCGGAGTTCCTCAACCGCATCGACGACATCGTGGTGTTCCACCAGCTCACCGAGCAGCAGATCATCACGATGGTCGACCTCATGATCACCCGGGTCGAGGGTGCGCTGGCCAACAAGGACATGGCCATCGAGCTCACCCCGGCCGCCAAGGGCCTGCTGGCCCGCCGCGGCTTCGACCCGGTGCTGGGGGCGCGGCCGCTGCGCCGCACCATCCAGCGCGAGATCGAGGACCAGCTGTCGGAGAAGATCCTGTTCGGCGAGATCTCGCCCGGGCAGATCGTGATCGTCGACGTCGAGGGCATCGACCCCGACGCCGAGGACTCGAAGGCCGCCGACGACAAGGCGAAGTTCACCTTCCGCGGTGAGCCCAAGCCGGTCATGGTCCCCGACGCCCCGCCGGTCGACCTGGCGAAGTCGGGCGAGGAGTAAGGCACCCGCACCACCGCGAACGGCCCGTCGGGACCTCGGTCCCGGCGGGCCGTTCGCGTAGGTTCTGTCCGTGAGTTCGGTGCGCGCGGTCCCGGAGACCGAGCTGATGGGCGAGGACCTCTCCGCCGACGACGCGTGGCACACCGTGCGCCGCTACCACCTGGGCCACCTGTTCGTGACGGCCTTCGTCCGCTTCCGCTACGGCGACGGGTTCAGCCACGCCCGGGCGTTCGCGCTGCAGCTCGCGCTCGCCGCGGTGCCCCTGGTCATCGCCGGGGCCGGCCTCGCGACCGCACTCGGCGCCGAGTCGATCGCCCAGGTGGTCGCGCGCACCGTCGTCGCGATCTCACCGGGCAGCAGCGACGCCTTGCTCGCGGACGTCCTCGCGAGCGACGACGAGGGCAGCGAGCGTGGCGAGGTCGTGGTCGTCCTGGGTCTGGTGACCGCGTTCCTGGCGGCGACGTCGCCGTTCGCCCAGCTCGAACGCGGGGCCAACCGCATCTACGGCACCAAGCGCGACCGGCCCGCCCTGCGCAAGTACGGCAACGCGGCCCTGCTCACCGCGACCGCGGGCGTCGCCATGGCGCTGGGCCTGCTGCTGATCGTGGCCGGGGAGCCGTTCGGGGAGGCGCTGGAGGAGGTCTACCGCTGGGGTGACCCCGCCGAGACCGTCTGGGACGTCGTGCGCTGGCCGGTGGGGCTCGCGCTGCTCGTCGTCGCCGTCACTCTGCTGTTCCGGTACGCGCCGCGGCGCCGCCAGCCCGGCCTGAGCTGGCTCGCGGTGGGGGCGGCGGTCACGGTGCTGGCCTGGCTCGTGGCCTCCGGGCTGCTCGCGCTCTACGTGGTGGCCGCCGCCGGGTTCGACGAGACCTACGGCCCGCTCACGGCCGTGATGGCGCTGCTGATCTGGGCCAACCTCACCGGGATCGCCCTGCTGGCGGGGATCGCGCTGGCCGCGCAGCTGGAGGCGGTGCGGGCGGGCCGGCCGGATCCGCTGCTGCTCGACAGCGACGACGACGGCATCCCCGACGACCTCGACGAGCACCCGGACTCACCCAGTCGCTGACACCCCGCGCGGCCGCGGTCGCGGGAACAGCCGCACGAAGCGTTCCGCCAGCGCCCGGTCGCCGGTGACGGCGCCGGGCGGCAGGTCCGCACCGCCGAACACGATCCCCTGCGCGGCCGCGGCGTCGGTGGTGAGCACCGCGTCGGGATCGGCGGCCTCGCCCCGGGAGATCCGGAAGCGCCCGTCGGCGATCTCCGCGGTGAACCGGTCCGCCCCCAGGTGCAGGGCGAGCGTGCCCCGCATGCCGCCCGCCGCGTCGGCGTCGAACGTGGTGCGCAGGGCCAGGGCGAAGGCGTCGGCGGTGAGCGCGCCCCGCTCGTGCCGCGGGGCGCGGCTGCCCCACCGGGCCAGGGCCAGCACCGTCTCCTCCAGCTCGTACCCCGCTTCGGTGAGCTCGTAGACCCGGGCGCCCGACGGCGGTCCCAGCACCCGCCGGCGGACGATCCCCTGGCCCTCCAGGTCGCGCAGCCGCTGGGCGAGCACGTTCTGGCTCATGCCGGCGAGCCCGGCGGCCAGGTCGGTGAAGCGTTTCGGCCCGAGCAGGAGGTCGCGCACGACCAGCAGCGCCCAGCGCTCGCCGACCGCGTCGAGTGCCCGGGCGACGCCGCAGGGATCGTCGTAGCTCCGCATGCCACCACTTTAGCTTGCACTTCAGGAGTTTCTACTCCTAGTCTAGGAGTGTGATGGCGCCGACCCAGCGTGTCCCCGGCCTCCCCGCCGCCGACCTCGCCCTCCTCGACCCGACGGAGCCCGCCCGGCTCGCTACGTTCGTGCTGGTCCCGGGAGCGGGCGGCTCGGCCTGGTACTGGCACCGCGTCGTCGCGGAGCTGGAGGGCCGCGGGCACGAGGCGATCGCCGTCGACCTGCCCTCCGGCGACCCGGACGCGCGCGTCACCGACTACGCGGCCGCGATCGTGGCGGCGGCGGGAGGGCGCACCGGCGTCGTGCTGGTGGGGAGCTCGCTGGGCGGGTTCAGCGCCCCGCTCGCCTGCGGACCGCTGGACGCCGCCGGGCTGGTGCTGGTCAACGCGATGATCCCGCTGCCGGGTGAGGACCTGGGGTCCTGGTGGGACGCCACCGGCTTCGAGGCGGCGATCGCCGCCGCCGCCGAGTGCGACGGGCGTGACCTGCAGTCCGACCCCGACCAGCGGGAGACCATGTTCCACGACGTCCCCGCCGACGTCGTCGAGGCGGCGTTCGCGCGGCTCGTCGAGCAGGAGGACGGGATCTTCGCGGGCACCTGGCCGCTCGAGGCGTGGCCGGACGTGCCCACGCGGGTGCTCGCCACCCGCGACGACCGCTTCTTCCCGGTCGACTTCCAGCGCCGGATCGCTCGCGAACGCCTCGGCCTCGACCCCGACGTGCTGCCCGGCGGCCACCTCGTCGCCCTGTCCCGCCCGGCCGAGCTGGCCGGCTACCTGGTCTCGACCACCGAAGGAGCTCCCCGTGTCTGAATTGATCCGGCCCCGCGTGCTGCTCGACGGCCTCGCCTACGTCGAGTCGCCGCGCTGGCACGACGGCCGCCTGTGGTTCGCCCACTGGGGGGCCGGGGAGATCGTCGCCGTCGACCTGGACGGACGGGCCGAGGTGGTGGCCGCGGGCCCGGACGGCCTGGGCTGGTCGTTCGACTTCCTGCCCGACGGGCGGATGCTCGTCACCGGCGAGCGCCTGCTGCGCCACGAGCCCGACGGCACCGTCGTGCCGCACGCCGACTGCGGCGGCGCGGAGATCGTCGTCGACGGGGCGGGCAACGCCTACGTCAACGGGTTCGCGTTCGACTTCCTCGCCGGTGAGGCGCCCTCGCCCGGCTGGATCGACCTGGTCCGGCCCGACGGGGAGGTCCGCCGCGTCGCCGACGGGCTGCGGTTCCCCAACGGCATGGTGATCACCCCCGACGGGCGGACGCTGCTGGTCGCGGAGTCCTTCGCCGGTGTCCTCACGGCGTTCGACGTCGACGCCGACGGCGGGCTGTCCGGTCGCCGCACGTGGGCCGAGGGCCTGGGCCCCGACGGGATCACGCTCGACGCCGCCGGGGCGGTGTGGACGCACGCGGCGAAGGAGCCTGGGGCGACCGGCGGCGACGTCTGCGTGCGGGTGCTGGACGGGGAGGTCACCCACCGCGTGCCGCAGGAGCAGTTCGGCTTCGCGGCCATGCTCGGCGGGCCCGACGGGCGGACGCTGTTCGTGTGCGACGCCGACTGGCGGGGCGTCGAGGGCGTGGAGTCGGCGCTGGCCGACCGCACCGGCCGGATACTGGTGGCCGACGCGCCGGAGCCGCGGGCCGGGTGGCCCGGCGGCTGAGGTGCTACCCGCGGCGCAGGTCGACGGGGCGCGCGTCGTCGGGCGGGGTGCCGAAGACCGTCGCGGGGTCGTGCTCGGGCGCCGGTTCCGTGGTCAGGTGGGCGGCGAGGATGCGATCGGTGCGGAACCAGCGCGGGCCCTCCCGCAACCGGCACCAGGCCAGCAGGTGCCAGTGCCCGCCGGTCGCGGCGAGCGCGGCCGGCTCGACGGCCCGCTCGGTGACGGTGCCGTGCCGGTCGGCGAAGCGCAGGACGGTGACCTGGCGGCGGCGCACCGCCTCGTCGAGCACGCGGGCGACGGCCGGGCGCGGCGGCTGTTCCGGGACGCGCAGCCACAGCCGGGACGCGATCGACTCGGCGCGGGCCAGCTCGGCCTCGGGCATCGCGGCGAGGACCTTGCTCAGCGCGGTACGGGCGTCGGCGGCGAACGGGAGGGTCGGCAGGGCGGCCAGCGCCACCGCGATCGCCGCGGCCTCGGCGCCGGTGAGGTTGAGCGGGGGCAGCGTCGCGACGTCGTCGAGGACGTACCCGCCACCGGGTCCGGACTGCGCCCACAGCGGCACGCCCGCCTGCAGCAGCGCGTCGACGTCGCGCTTGATGGTGCGCGTCGAGACCTCCAGGCGCTGCGCCAGCCAGGCGCCGGTGCGCCCGGCCGGTCCGGCGGCGCGCAGCTCCTCGGCGATCGCGTACAGGCGTTCGGTGCGGTTCACGGGACGAGAATGCCCCGGAACCGGTGACACCACGGTGTCACCGACCCCGCGCGATGCTCGTGTCATGACCATCTGGCACCTGGACCGTCCCGACGGCCGACGCGTCTCCGTCCACGAGCTCACCCCCGACGCCCCCGCGGACGCCCCGGTCGTGCTGCTCCCACGCCGCCCCCGGCTCGGGCGACTTCGACCCGGACCCGGCGGCGACGGCGGGGGTCCGGCTGATCGCCCCGGACCGTCCCGGCTACGGCGGCTCCGACCCGGTGCCCGGCCTCGCGACGGTGGACCTGGCCGCCGCCGACGCCGCGGCCGTGCTCGACCACGTCCTGCCCGCGGGCGGCCGTGCGGGCGTCGCAGGCTGGTCGGCCGGGGGGCGGGTGGTGCTCGCGCTGGCGGCGCACCGGCCCGAGCGGGTCGGGCGCGTCGCCGTCGTCGGCACCCCCGCCCCCGACGAGGAGGTGCCCTGGTACGGCGAGTCGCGCGCCCTGATCGACCCGATGCGCGGCCTGACCGAGGACCGGGCCCGGGCCGCGCTCGACGCGGCGTTCGGACCGATGCTCCAGCAGCTCACCGGCGACGCCCGGTTCACGCTGCTCACCGACCCCGAGGTCGACGCCGCGCTGCTGGCCGCCCCCGGCGTCGCCGACCGGCTGCGCGCGATGCTCGACACCGCGTTCGCGGCCGGGGCCGCGGGGATGGCGGCGGAGGTGGGCGGCTACACACTCGCACCGTGGGGCTTCGACCCCGCCGACGTCCGCGCCGAGGTCCTGCTGGGCTACGGCGCCGCCGACAGCGTGGTTGATCCCGCGCACGGGCGGTGGTGGGAGAAGGCGCTCCCGTCGGCCCGGCTGGAGATCGTGCCGGACACCGGCCACCTGGTGGTCGTCCCGTTCTGGGCACGGGCACTCGCGCATCTGGTCGCCTGACGGGGACTCGCGGACGGGACTCGGGGGACTCGCGGACGGGATCGGGGGGACTCGCGGACGGGATCGGGGGGACTCGCGGGGTGAGCTCGCGAGTCCCCCGATCCCCGCCCGCGAGTCCCCCGGGTTCCGCTCGCGAGTCCGCGCGTCAGGGGGCGGCGATCGTCAGTCGGGCGGTGAGGACGGGACGGCGGGGGTCGCGGGCGGGCAGGGCACGGAGCAGGCGCCGGGAGAGCTCGGGGTCGTCGACGCCGTCGACGGTCCCGGCCATCGCCCACATCGCGTCGACGTCGCGACTGTCGAGCACGGCCCGGCGCAGAGCGGCGGCGAGCAGCTCCCGCTCCTCCCGCACGCCGGGTGCCTCGGAGCGGGGCAGCAGGGGGCCGCGGTGGGCCCGGGCGGCGCCGCGCACGTCGCCCCCGGCCAGCGCCGACCGCACCGCGACGAAGTCGGCGTCGACGCGGGCGCGCAGCCGGTAGGGCTGGGTGCGCAGCACCCCGGCCCCGAGCGCGGCCCGCAGCCGGTGCATCTCCGCGCGCACGGTGACGGCCTTGCCCGCGTCGCCGTGCAGGGCGGTGGCGAGCTCGTCGGCGGTGAGCCCGTCGGGGTGCAGGGCCAGCAGGGTGAGGACCTCGGCGTGGCGCAGCGTCAGCCGGACGTGGCCCCCGTCGAGGCAGGCCAGCGGGCGGACGGCGCCGAGGAACGGCAGCGACAGCACCGGCCGGGGCGGCGAGCCGGTGCGGTGCAGCCGCATCAGCCAGCCCTCGGCGAGCCGCTCCAGCACGCCCTCGCCCGTCTCGCCCAGCGCCACCCGGTCGCCGACCGCCGGCAGGTCGACGCGGGCGGGCAGCCAGTTCGGCGGGTTGGCGGCGAGCACCCGGCCGCCGGGGGTGAGCAGGGCGCCCGGCTCGTCGCGCAGGCCGATCAGGTGGGTGAGGTTGCGGGCCAGCAGCCGCTCGTCGCGCATCGCGAGCCGGGCGCCGAGGTGGCCCTCGGCCAGCCGCGCCGCGGCGACGACGAGCGCGAGCGTCGTGGGGTGGAACGTGCGCACCGGCCCGGTGACGTCGACGGCGCCGATCACCTCGCCGGAGTCGGGGTCGTGGATCGGGCAGGCCGCGCAGGTCCAGCTGTGGTAGGTCCGGACAAGGTGCTCGGCCGAGTGGATCTGCACGGCACGGTCGGCGGCGAGCGCGGTGCCCATCGCGTTGGTGCCGATGCTGTCCTCGGTCCAGCGCGTGCCCTCCACCAGCCCGACGCCCTCGGCGCGGCGCAACACGTCGCGCTGGCCCTCGCGCCACAGGATGTGTCCCTGGGCGTCGGTCACGATCATCATGTGCATCGCCTCGTCGGCGATGGAGACCAGTGTGTCGCGCAGGACCGGGATCACGGCCGCGAGCGGGTGCGCGCCGCGGATGCCACCCACCTCCGCGGGCGAGTAGACGTGCGGCGGGTCGCCGTGCTCGGGATCCACGCGGGCGTCCAGGGAGCGCCGCCACGACTCCGAGACGACCTCGCGCGGCGGCGGCCCGGAGCGGTCGCCCGCGAGCGTCGCCTCCCGCACCCGTGCGAGTACGCGGGCGCGCTGCACCTGGTCGTCGGCCGACACGGTGCCGATCGTCCCCCGCCAGGTCAGTTGAGGCAACCCTGAGTCGTAGTCGCACTGTCGGACCGGTCAAGTGTTGACATCCGCATCTGCGTGCAACCCTCCTGCAACCCCGGCCTTCCTAGTGTCCGCCATCACGTGTCCGAAGACGATGTGAGAGGACCACAGATGGCCATCTACGCGGCACCGGGCCGGCCCGGCAGTGTCGTCAGCTTCAAGTCCCGCTACGAGAACTTCATCGGCGGCGAGTACGTCGCCCCGGTGAAGGGCCGGTACTTCGAGAACCCGACACCGCAGACCGGGGCGATCTTCACCGAGGTCGCGCGGAGCACCGCGGAGGACGTCGAGCTCGCCCTCGACGCCGCGCACGCCGCGGCGCCCGGCTGGGGGAGGACGAGCGTCACCGAGCGGGCCAACATCCTGAACCGGATGGCCGACCGCATCGAGGCGAACCTCGAGATGATCGCCATCGCGGAGAGCTGGGAGAACGGCAAAGCCTGCCGCGAGACCCTGGCCGCCGACATCCCGCTCGCGATCGACCACCTGCGCTACTTCGCCGGGGCGATCCGCGCGTAGGAGGGCGGCATCTCCGAGATCGACAAGGACACGGTCGCCTACCACTTCCACGAGCCACTCGGCGTCGTCGGACAGATCATCCCGTGGAACTTCCCGATCCTCATGGCGATCTGGAAGCTGGCCCCGGCGCTGGCCGCGGGCAACTGCGTGGTGCCCAAGCCGGCCGAGCAGACCCCGGCGTCGATCCACGTGCTCAACGAGCTCGTCGCCGACCTGCTGCCCGCGGGCGTGCTGAACATCGTCAACGGCTTCGGGGTGGAGGCCGGCAAGCCGCTGGCGGCCAACAGCGCATCCGCAAGATCGCCTTCACCGGGGAGACCACCACCGGCCGGCTGATCATGCAGTACGCGAGCGAGAACCTGATCCCGGTGACGCTCGAGCTGGGCGGCAAGAGCCCCAACGTCTTCTTCGACGACGTGGCGGCGCAGAACGACGGCTTCTACGACAAGTGCCTGGAGGGCTTCGCGATGTTCGCCCTCAACCAGGGCGAGGTGTGCACCTGCCCGTCGCGCGCGCTGATCCAGGGCGGCATCTACACCGACTTCCTGCAGGACGCGGTCAAGCGCACCGAGCAGATCACGCAGGGCAACCCGCTCGACACCGACACCATGATCGGTGCGCAGGCGTCGAACGACCAGCTCGAGAAGATCCTGTCCTACATCGACATCGGCCGTCAGGAGGGCGCCCGCGTGTTGACCGGGGGCGAGCGCGCCGACCTGGGCGGCAACCTCTCCGGCGGCTACTACGTGCAGCCGACGGTCTTCGAGGGCGACAACTCGATGCGGATCTTCCAGGAGGAGATCTTCGGCCCGGTCGTGTCGGTGGCCCGCTTCTCCGACTACGACGACGCCATCACCACCGCCAACGACACGCTCTACGGCCTCGGCGCGGCGGTGTGGTCGCGCGACGGCAACGTGGCCTACCGCGCGGGCCGCGATATCCAGGCCGGCCGGGTGTGGGTGAACAACTACCACGCCTACCCCGCGCACGCGGCGTTCGGCGGCTACAAGCAGTCCGGGGTGGGCCGCGAGAACCACAAGATGATGCTGGACCACTACCAGAACACGAAGAACATGCTGGTCAGCTACTCGCAGAACGCCCAGGGCTTCTTCTGATGCCCGAGCGGGTCGCGCTCACGCAGGCGGCTGCGGACCTGCTCGTGCGGCTCACGGAGATCCACGGTCCGCTGATGTTCCACCAGTCCGGAGGGTGCTGCGACGGCAGCTCGCCCATGTGCTACCCGGACGGGGACTTCCGGCTCGGCGGCTCCGACGTGCACCTCGGCGACCTCGCCGTCGAGGGGCTGGCGGAGCCGATCGGGTTCCACATGTCGGAGTCCCAATTCGAGTACTGGAAGCACACCCACCTCACCGTCGACGTGGTGCGGGGCCGCGGCAGCGGGTTCTCGGTCGAGGCGCCCGAGGGCGTCCGGTTCATGATCCGCTCGCGGCTGTTCACCGACGAGGAGTCGGCGGCACTGAACGGCGACTGACACCGCCCGTGCGCGGATATCGTCGCCCTGGCCACGATGTCCGCGCACGAGTCCCGGAGGGATCCATGTCCGAACCCACCACCCTGCGCACCCTGGTCGGCCTGCCGGGGGTACCGGCCAGCCTGGCCGCGTCGACGCTGATCATGGTCGACCTGCAGAACACCTACACCCGCGGCGTGATGGAGCTGGAGAACGTCCAGCCCGCCATCGACGAGGCCGCGGCGCTGCTCGACCGCGCCCGCTCCGCCGGGATCCCGATCATCCACATCCAGCACGACGGAGGCGCGGGCTCGCCCTACGACGTGCGTGCCGAGATCGGGGCGATCGTCGACCGCGTGGCGCCCCGCGACGGTGAGGCCGTCATCGTCAAGAACTTCCCGAACGCGTTCACCGCCACGGACCTGAACGACCGGCTCGCCCCCGGCAGCGACCTGGTGCTCGCCGGGTTCATGACCCACATGTGCATCAACTCGACGGCGCGCGGCGCGTTCAGCCTGGGCCACCGCCCGTCGGTCGTGGCCGCGGCGACGGCCACCCGCGCCCTCCCGGGCGTCGACGGCGACCCGATACCCGCCTCGATGCTGCAGGCCACCAGCCTCGCGGCGATCTCGGACCTGTTCGGCGTCGTCGTGCCGACCCAGGCCGCCGTCCCGGACTAGCGGATCCGCAGCCGGGCGAGCACCGCCCGGTGGTCGCTGCCCGGCACGTCGTGCACCGACGCGCCGGTGCAGCGCACCCCGTCGGGCAGGAGCACGTGGTCGATCCGGATGCCCGCCCAGCGCGGCAACCGGGTCGGCCACGTCGCCACGCCGACGGGGCCTGCGCTGCGCCCGACCGCGCGCAGCAGCCGGTGATCCACCGTCGCGTTGACGTCGCCCGCGACGATCGCCCCACCCGCACTCCACGCGGCCGCGGTCCGCAGCTCGTCGCGCCAGAGGCGGACCGTGCCGGGGCGGGCCGGCGCGGTGGTGTGCACGGCGTACAGCGCCCGGTGGCCCAGCAGTCCCCCACCGGCGCGGACGTGCGGCAGCCGCATCTCGTGCCCCGCCTCCAGCACCACGCCGGCGGCCCGCGGCCCGGCCAGCACCGTGACGCCCCACCCGTCGCGCGCCCCGGGGGCGAGGGCCGCGAGGCCGCGGTGGTCGGGGAGCAGCGGCAGGATCCGGAGGCGGTAGCCGGGTCCTGCCTCCGGGAGCACGACCAGGTCGGGCCGCTCCCGCCGGACCAGGGCGGCCAGCGCGGCGGGGTCGGCCCGGCCGTGCCAGACGTTGAGCACGAGCACGGCGAGGTCGTCGGGCGACGGGAGGGGCCGGTGCCCGGGTCGCCGCCGGTGCAGGGCCGCCGGCACGGCCGCGGCCAGCCCGAGGGTCGCCGCCGTCATTGCCGCCGCCCGCGACCGGCGGACCGAGCCCGCCGCCACCGCAAGCAGCGCGACGCCCAGGTGCGGGCGCCAGGCCAGCACCGGCACCGCGGGGAAGCGGTCCGCGATCGTCATGATCGCGCAACGGTGGGGCCGCCGGGGCGGTTCCCGGGAGTAGAGTCCCCGCCGGCGTCTCCCGTACGCCACCGGTCCGCGGGCAGGGCAGAGCCCCACGGGAGTACTCGGTACTGCCCGGACGCATCCACCTCCTCACTGCGCCGGCGACGCGGACCGCGGGCGAGTGAAGGAGATCGCGATGCCGACCGTCCCCCTGCCCGACGACCCCGATCTCGGTCAGCTGCGCACGCAGGCCCGCGACCTGCAGACGAGCGTCCGCCACGCCTGGCCCGGCTCGCTCGAGCTGGTCGCGGAGCTCCACCCCGACGGCGTTCCCGCTGATCCCGCGCGCTGGCCGCTGCACGCCGCGCAGCTCGTCATCGCCCGGCTGTACCGCTTCCCGAGCTGGCCCGCGCTGGTTCACCACGTCGGCGTCGTCACCGAGCACCGCCGCAGGCCCGACACCGTGGCCCCGTCGGACGACCCGGCCACGGAGTTCCTGCGCCGGGCGAGCCTCACCTTCGGCCCCGCCGACGGCCCGTTGCAGGCGAGCGCGGGAGCAGTCCTCGAGGCGCATCCCGGCATCGCCCGCGGCGACGTCTGGGTGGCCGCAGCCCGCGCCGACGTCGACGAGTTGGCGCGCCTGCTCGCCCTCGACCCGCGACTGGCGGTGCGGGAGGGTGGCCCGCACCGCTGGCCCCCGATCGCCTACCTGGCGTTCGCGCGGCACGAACCGGCACCGGGGCGCGAAGCCGTCGTCGCGACGGCCCGGCTGCTGCTGAGCCACGGGGCCGACCCCGACACCGGCTACCTCTGGCACGGCATGCCCTCGCCGTTCACCCTGCTCACCGGCGCCTTCGGGGGCGGGGAGGGCGGGCAGCCGCCGCATCCCCACCAGCACGCGCTGGCCCGGGTGCTGCTCGACGCGGGTGCCGCCCCCAACGACGCGCAGGCCCTCTACAACCGCATGTTCGACCCCGCCGACGACCACCTGGAGATGCTGCTCGCCGCGGGGCTGGGCCGTGGCGACGGCGGCCCGTGGCGCCGCCGCCTCGGCGACGCGCTGGACGCCCCGCCCGACCTGCTCCGCGCCCAGCTGGCCTGGGCGGTCGTCCACGATCTCACCGGGCGCGTCGCCCTGCTCGCCGCGCACGGCGTCGATCTGCGTGCCCCGCTGCCTGGCCGCTACGGGGTCCCGCAGCGCCCGCCGTACGTCGTCGCCCGCACGAGCGGCCGGTCCGCGGTGGCCGAGCTGCTGGACCGGCTCGGCGCAGCGGTGGATCTCGCACCGCACGAGCGGGTGCTCGCCGCCGTTCTCGCGGGCGACCGGACCGCGGCCGACGACCCGGGCGCACTCGCGCGCGCCCGCGAGGCCCGCCCGGGACTCGTGGTGTGGGCAGCCGTCGCGGCCGGCGCCGACGCCGTGCGGCTCGCCGTCGAGCTGGGCTGGGACGTCGACGCCCGTGCCCGCACCGACGTCCCGTCGGACCAGGAATGGGAGACGGCCCTGCACCACGCTGCCCACGGCGGTGACGACGGGCTGGTGCGGCTGCTGCTCGACCTGGGTGCCGACCCGGGTGCCCGGGACGGCCGGTTCGACGGCACCCCGGCCGACTGGGCGGAGCACGGCGGGCACCCCGAGCTCGCCGGCGTGCTCAGACGCGCTCGTCCAGCGCGGTGAGGGTGGCGGCCGCGGGGGCGGCCAGGCCGACCCCGCGGCCGTGGCGCACCTCGGGTTCGCGGGGGTTGATGCGGACCAGCGCGCCCGTGGCGGCCGAGGCCAGCTCGGCCTCGCGGCGCACCGTCGGGATCTCCGTGCCTGCGCCGATCTCGACGACGGCCAGGTCGGCGCGGTGCTCGCGCAGCCACGCCCGGTGCGCGGTCATCTGCCGACCGGACCGGGCCGGGTCCCACTCGACGTCGCCGAACATGAGGATGTTGGGCCGCGCCAGCTCCGCGCACGACGGGCAGCGCGGCAGCGGCGAGACCGCGCGCATCGTCGCCTCGTCGACGGTGACCGCGACGCCGTCGGCGGGCCAGACCGGCTGCCCGCAGTCGCGGGTGCACTGCAGGTGGTGGATGGACCCGTGGCACTCGGCGACGTCGACGAACCCGGCGCGCTGGAACTGCCCGTCGACGTTGGAGGTGAACACCCGGGTGGGCCGGTGCCGCGCCCACGCGCGCAGGACCGCGAACCCGGCGTGCGGGACGGTGCGGCGGTAGATCGCGAGGCGGTGCCCGTAGAAGCCCCAGGCGAGCTCGGGGTCGTCGAGGAAGTGCACCGGGTCGGCGATCTCGGCGAAGCGCAGCCCCAGCTCGCGGTACGGCGGGTAGGCGCGCCAGAAGCCCTCGGGGCCGCGGAAGTCGGGCAGCCCCGAGTCGACGCCCATACCCGCACCCGCGCACACGAGCAGCGCCCCCGACCCGCGGAGCAGGTCGGCGGCGCGGTCGAGCTCGATGGTCAGGACGGCCCCGGGTCTCAGGACGACGCGACGGAGCGCTGCACGACCTCGAACTCGAGCACCGCCGACCCCGTCCCGACCGGGCGCGCCCGTTCGCCCGCGTGCGCGGCCATGCCCGAGCCCTCCAGCCACGCGCGGTACGACGCGTCGTCGGCCCAGTGCGTCATCACGAAGTAGCGGGACTCCCCGGCGACCGGGCGCAGCAGCTCGAACGACTCGAAACCGGGCTGGCCGTCGACGGCGCCCAGCCGGTTGGCGAACCGCTGCTCCAGCTCCGGGCCCGCGCCTTCGGGGACCTCGATGGCGTTGATCTTCACGACCGACATGCCACCCAGGTTAGCCCGGCCTTGCGAGCGCCGCGGCGACGACGGGTGGGGGCCGGTCAGGAGTCCATGTGGAACAGCTCGAGCTGGATGTCGTCGGGGTCGCGGAACACGATCGTGGAGTACGGCACCGGCTTCGCGGCGTCGATGACGCCGCTGTGCGCCACGCCGATCTCGTCGAGCCAGGCCGCCCAGGTGTCGAGCGCCGCGCGGTCGGCGACCTGGAAGGCGACGTGGTCGAACCCGGTGCGCCGCTCGTCGAAGCGCTCACCCGGATTGGCCTCGTGGTGGTGCAGCCCGATCGCGATCCCGGAGTTCGGGTCGGTCAGCAGCACGGCGTAGCCGCCGTCCTCGTCGCCCCAGTGGGGGAAGGTCACCGGGACGCGGTCCATCCCGAACACCCGCGCGTACCACCGTGCGCTGGCCTCGACGTCGGACACGGTCGGGGAGAAGTGGTGGATGCGGGTCACGGCGGGAGCGGGCACGGCGTCTCCTCGTTCGGCGCGGGATCCTCCATGATGCGAGGGCGCCCGCCGGTCGGACATCCTGCGGAACGACGGACCGGAGCGGCCGACCAGGTGATGCGGAGCGGACGGGGATGGACCTCGCGGTACACGACTTCGGCGGCGACGGTCCGCCGATCCTGTTGCTGCACGGGCTGATGGGCCGGGCGCGTACGTGGTCGCCGGTGGCGCGCTGGCTCGCCGCGCACGGCCACGTCCTCGCCCCCGACGCCCGCGGGCACGGCCGCTCACCGGCTCGCGGGCCGTGGACGGTCGAGGCGATGGCGGCCGACGCGGGCCGGGTGCTGCCGGGGCCGGGCGTGGTGGTCGGGCACTCGATGGGCGGGCTGCACGGCATCGCGCTGGCCGCCGCGCGCCCCGACCTGGTGCGCGCGCTCGTCGTCGAGGACATGGGGGTCGACTTCGTCGGGCACGACGCGGGCGCGGCCCGGGCCTGGTTCGCCGCGCTGCCGCAGCCCTTCCCCTCCCTCGACGCGGTGCGCCGCTGCTTCGGTCACCCGCGCCCGGAGTTCGGCGACTACATGGCGCAGTGCGTGCAGCGCCGGGCCGACGGGTTCCACCTGCTCGCCTCGGTGGAGCACACGACCGCGATCGCGGCGGAGTGGGCGCGGCGCGACTTCTGGGCCGAGCTCGACGCCGTGCGCTGCCCGGTCCTGCTGATCGAGGCGGCCGAGTCGGTGGCCCCGCCCGGGCAGATGGCGGAGATGGCCCGCCGCCTGCCCGACGCCCGGCACGTCCGGATCCCCGGTACCGGCCACCTGGTGCACGCCGCCGATCCCGGGGCCTACCGCGCGGTCGTGGAGGAGTTCCTCAGGCGACCTCGACGCCCACCACCCGCGCCCTCACCGGCGCCACCGGGTGCAGCGCGGTGAACGCCTCGGCCGGCCGTTCGGTGGCCAGCACGCAGTGCGGGAGCCACGCGCCGGGCAGGTAGGCCGCCACCGGCCCCCTGACGCGCCCGGCCAGCGCGTCGTGGACGGCGGCGTGCACCGCCAGCAGCTCGGCGTCGACGACGGCGGCGAGCACCAGCTCGTCGGGGCGCCCGGCCACCGTGCCGAGGGTGGCCAGCCAGATCGAGGGCAGCATCAGCAGCCGCAGCTCGGCCTCCAGCGCCGCCCGGGCCGCCGGGGGGACGGCCGCCGCCGCGGCCACGGTGACCGCCGGCTCGTCGACGGCCGCGAGGTGCCGCGGCAGACGGGCCCGCAGCGCGCGCAGGGCCGCGACGGCGTCGGGATCGAGCCGGAACCGCACGTGCTGGGCCATCGGCTTCCCTCCCGGCTAGCGCGGCAGCGCGTAGCGGCCGTCGTCGTGCTGCTCGGCCAGGCCGTCGACCAGCAGCGAGTGCAGGCACCGGTCGCGCTGCGGCGCGTCCGGCCAGGCGGCGTCCAGCGCGGCGCGCGGCACCGGTTCCGCGGTGCCGCGCAGCACGTCGAGCAGCCGGCCGCGGACCTGCCGGTCGGTGCCCGTGAACCCCTGCACCGGCCGGCGCGGGCCGTCGTAGGCCGGGCGGCCCGCCGCCTGCCAGGCGCACTCGGCGCGCACCGGGCAGGTCCCGCAGCGGGGTGCGCGGGCGGTGCAGACCAGCGCGCCGAGCTCCATCAGGCCCGCCGAGAGGGTCGCGGCCGTCGCGTCGTCGGCGGGCAGCAGGGCGTCGACGTCGGCCAGGTCGGCCCTCGTACGGGCGGGTCCGGCGTCACCGGCGCCGTGCACCGCCCGGGCGACGACGCGGCGCACGTTGGTGTCGACGACCGGCGCGCGCCGCCCGTAGCCGAAGGCGAGCACGGCGCGCGCGGTGTAGGAACCGATGCCCGGCAACGCCTCCAGGGCGTCCACATCGGACGGGACGGTGTCGCCGTGGGACGCGGCGATGGTGGCCGCGGCCTCGTGCAGGCGCAGCGCGCGCCGGGGGTAGCCGAGCTTGCCCCAGGCCCGCAGCACGTCGGCGCGGGAGGCGGCGGCGAACGCCGACGGGGTGGGCCAGCGGGTCATCCACTCGACCCAGATCGGCTCGACGCGGGCCACCGGCGTCTGCTGGAGCATGAACTCGCTGACCAGCACGCCCCACGGGGTGGTGCCGGGGCGGCGCCACGGCAGGTCGCGGGCGTGCGCCCGGTACCAGTCGAGCACGAGAGCGGGCAGCGGCACGACACGAGATCGTGCCACCGCCCGCTCCCGGTACGTCAGACGACCTCGTTGAGCTTGCCGGTGGCGACGTCGAAGACGAAGCCGCGGACGGAGTCCTTGTTCGGGATGAACGGGTTGGCCGTGATCCGGGCGATGGACTGGCGGACGTCGGCGTCGGCGTCGGGGAACGCCTCGGCCGACCAGGTGGGGCGCAGGCCGGTGTCGTCGAGGATGGACTTCTTGAAGTCGTCGTCGGTGAAGGTGACCATGCCGCAGTCGGTGTGGTGGATGAGGATGATCTCCGTCGTGCCGAGCAGGCGCTGGGAGATGGCGAGCGAGCGGATCCCGTCGTCGGTGACGACGCCGCCGGCGTTGCGGATGACGTGGGCCTCGCCTTCGTTGAGGCCGAGGATGCGGTAGACGTCGAGGCGGGCGTCCATGCAGGCGACGACGGCGACGCCCTTGGCGGGGGGCAGCGGCAGCGGGCCGGTGAAGGACTCGGCGTAGGTGGCGTTGTGGGCGAGCAGTTCGTCCGTGACGGACATGGGTGTACTCCGTGGTCTGCGGTGAGGTGACGTCGCGGGCGGGCGCCCACGACAGGTGGGCCCAGCAGGCCGCGCGGCGACCGGGCGGAGGGGAGGGGCGCGGTCGCGCTACGCGGCCGGGCGACAGAGTCCGTCGAACTCCCAGATGCGACGGCTGGGCCAGAAGGCCTCCAGCAACATGCGCATCATGCGATGAGTCAACCCCGGCGCGCGGCGCGGGGCAAGCGGGTCCGCCGGACGGGTGGTTACCGTGGTGTCCCGACGCGCCGACGCAGCGACGGTCCGCAACCCGTGGTAACTGTTCGGATACGCTGCGTGACATGTGGGAGCCGGTCGGTCCGCTTCCCGCCTCGGTCTACTGGAGGCGGCGGTTCGTGGCGATCCTGTCGGCGGTCGCCGTGATCGTCGCGACCGTCTGGGCGGGCGCCGCACTGCTCGCCCCCTCCGCCCCCACCCCCACGGCCCAGCCCGGCCGGGCCGCCATGACCGCTCCCCAGCAGGCCGACCCGTCCCCGGCGCCGGGGACGGGTCCGCCTGACGCGGCCGGCACCGCGGAGGAGACCACCGCCGGTGGCGAGTCGTCGTCCGAGCCGTCGCCGGAGCCGTCCGCGACGACGTCGGAGGTCGTGCTGCCCGACGACACCCCGCGTGCGGCCGTCCCCGTGCCGCCGTCGGTGCCCGTCCCGCCGACCGGCCCGGTGCCGTGCACCAACGAGATGATCTCGGTCGGCGCGGAGATCGACCAGCCCGAGCACCGCGTGGGCGAGCGCCCGACGCTGCGCCTGGTCGTGGTCAACATCAGCGAGCAGCCGTGCGTGCGCGACCTCGACGGCGCCCGCCAGGAGATCGTCGTGTGGAGCGGTGACGGCGTCGACCGGCTCTGGTCCAGCAACGACTGCGTCAACCCCACGACGGTCGACCTGCGCACGCTGATCCCGGGGCAGCCGGTCGCGTTCGCCGTGCGCTGGGCAGGCCGGACGTCGACGCCCGGGTGCGCGGAGGAGCGCACCGAGGTGCCGGCGGGGGCCTACCGCGTCCTCACCCGCGTCGACGACGTCATCAGCGGCCCGGCGCCCTTCCTGCGCAATCCCTAGCGCATCGTCGCGACGACCGAGCGCAGGTCGTGCACCTCGGTGATCCGCATCCCCGCCGGGGTCGTCCCGGGATCGGGGGGCACGAGTGCGTGGGCGAACCCCAGCCGGGCGGCCTCGGCGAGGCGGCGGTCGAGCCCGGTGACGCGCCGCACCTCCCCGGCCAGCCCGAGCTCGCCGAGCACCACCACGTCGGCGGGCAGCGCGACGTCGGTGCGGGCCGAGGCGATCGCCAGCGCCATCGCCAGGTCGGCCGCGGGCTCGGTGACCCGCATCCCGCCGACGGTGGCCGCGTAGACCTCCGCGTCGTGCAGCTTCACCCCCGCCCGCTTCTCCAGCACGGCGAGCAGCATCGCGACGCGGGAGTTGTCCAGACCGCTGACGGCCCGCCGCGGGCTCGGGATGTCCTTGCCGGTGACCAGCGCCTGGAGCTCCGCGGGCAGCGGCCGCCGCCCGTCCATGACGACCGTGACGGCGGTCCCGGGCACGGGCGGGCCGCCGAAGCGGGCCAGGAACAGCCCCGACGGGTCGGGCAGCCCCACGATCCCGGAGTCGCGCAGCTCGAAGCAGCCCACCTCGTCGGCGGGGCCGAAGCGGTTCTTCACCCCGCGCACCATGCGCAGCGTCGAGTGCTTGTCGCCCTCGAAGGACAGCACGACGTCGACGAGGTGCTCCAGCACCCGCGGGCCGGCGATGTTGCCGTCCTTGGTGACGTGCCCGACGAGCAGGACCGGCAGCCCGCGGTCCTTCGCGAGCCCGGTCAGCGCCACGGTGACGGCGCGGGTCTGCGTGACGCCCCCCGGCGAGCCGTCGACGTCCGATGTGGACATCGTCTGGACCGAGTCGACGACGAGCAGGTCCGGCCGCAGCTCGTCGATGTGGGCGACGATCGCGCCGAGGTCGGACTCCGCGGCGAGGTACAGGTCGTCGTGGACGGCCCCGGTGCGCTCGGCGCGCAGCCGCACCTGCCCCGCGGACTCCTCACCCGTCACGTACAGCACGCGCCCGGTCGCCTTCGCCGCCACCTCGAGCAGCAACGTCGACTTGCCGACGCCCGGCTCACCGGCCAGCAGGACGACCGCGCCCGGGACGATCCCCCCGCCGAGCACCCGGTCCAGCTCGGACACCCCGGACGGCCGGGCCCGTGCGACGTCGAGCCCGACGTCGCCGATCCGGCGCGCGGGCGAGCTGGGCGCGCCGGCGGCGACCAGCCGCGACCGCGGGGCCGCGGCGGGTGCCGCTGCGGCCTCCAGCGTGCCCCACGCCTGGCAGGACGGGCAGCGCCCGACCCACTGCGCCGCCTGGTGCCCGCAGTCCGTGCAGCGGTAGGTGCTGCGCGGGGCGCGGGTGCGGCCGGTCACTCGGCGGGCTCGTCCTCGCGCGGCTCCTCGGTGCCGCCGACGGGGGCCTGCACGCGGACCTCGCCCGCCCGCTCGAAGACCAGCACGACGTCGTAGGAGACGCCGGCGCGGATGTCGTCGAGCAGGCCGGTGAGGACGATCTGGGTGCCCTCCGCGGGAGCGGCCTGCACGGGGGCGGCCTCCGCGGTGGGCGTGGCGGACGGCGTGGCCGACGCGTCCTCGCCCTCGGGTGCCTCGGGGGCCTCCGGGGCCTCGCCCTGCACGACGATCGAGCGCCCGGCGGGGATCTCGGTGACGCCGCTGATGGTCACCGAGCTCGCCCACGGGCTGCTGGCGGAGACCAGGCGGTCGGCCTCGGTGCCCTCGTTGACGATCGTCATGCTCATCGGCGCGGAGGCGCCGCGGGGGTACACCGCGCCGCCCTGGGCCTGGTCGCCGAAGGCGATGACGGCGTCGCGCACGGCGATCGGGCCGACGGAGGTGTTGGCGCCGCTCACGGCGGCGACCTGCTCGGCGGTGCCGGCGATCTGGCCGGCACCGCAGCCGGTCAGCGCGAGCGCTCCGACCAGGGCGCCGGCGAACAGAGCGGTGTACGTCCGGGGCGTGCGCACGGTGCGGCTCACGGTTGCTTCGTCCTCTCCGCGCCGGCGGGGGATTCGTCGCGCCAGGGGCGCACCGGCGACCAGGGCTTCCAGCCTAGTCAAGCGATCACGACGGGGCGGACGCGGCTGCTCCCACCACGTTTGGCCCTGCTTGTCAATCCCCTGACCTGCAACGACGGTCCGGGTCGCACGGCGGGGTGCTGGTCGCCCGTGTTAACCTGGGTACAGCGAAAGGGGCTATGGACACATGGTTTTCAAGGTCGGAGAGACCGTTGTCTACCCGCACCACGGTGCCGCTCTCATCGAGGCCATCGAAACCCGCACGATCAAGGGCGAGGAGCGCAAGTACCTCGTCCTGAAGGTCGCACAGGGGGATCTCACGGTGCGTGTACCCGCCGAGAACGCCGAGGTCGTCGGCGTTCGTGACGTGGTGGGCCAAGAGGGTCTCGACAAGGTGTTCGAGGTGCTTCGCGCACCGCACACCGAAGAGCCCACGAACTGGTCGCGCCGGTACAAGGCCAACCTCGAGAAGCTGGCTTCCGGTGACGTGAACAAGGTGGCCGAGGTCGTCCGCGACCTGTGGCGCCGCGAGAAGGACCGTGGGCTGTCCGCGGGCGAGAAGCGCATGCTGGCCAAGGCCCGGCAGATCCTCGTCAGCGAGCTGGCCCTGGCCGAGGGCACCGACGAGGAGCGCGCCGAGGTTCTCCTCGACGAGGTCCTCGCCACCGCCAACGCCTGATCCCGCACCGCGTGCTCGTTCACGCGGTCGTGGTCGTCCCGCCGTCCCCGGACGTCGGCACGCCGCTCGCGGGCGTACCCGTCGTGGTGCGCTCCGTGCAGGCGATGCTGGCCGTTCCGGGGATCCGGCGTGTCGAGGTACTGGCGCCGCGCTCGCTCGTGTCCGAGGTGGACGCGCTCTGCTCCGGCCTGCCGGTGGCCGTGCACCACTCCGTCACGGCCCTGTCGGCCGTGCCGGGGATCACTGCGTCGCGGGCACACGCCGGTCAACGACCGGACGGCTCCGAAGGTGACGGGTCGACCACGCTGGGTTCCTGCGTGCTCGTCCACGACGCCGCGCGGCCCCTCGTTCCGGTGGCCACGGTGCAGTCCGTCGTGGACGCCGTGTGCGCGGGGTACCGGGCCGTGGTGCCCGTCCTGCCGCTGGCCGACACCGTCAAGGAGGTCGGTCCCGACGGCCTGCTGCGCGCCACCCCGGATCGTTCCGGCCTACGCGTCGTGCAGGCGCCGCAGGGCTTCGACGGGTCGCTGCTCGCCGCCGTCCTCGACGCCGCCCGGCCCGATCCGGTACGGGCCTGGACCGGTGCGGGTGAGAAGGTACACACCGTGCCCGGACATCCGCTCGCCTTCGCCGTGGCCGACGACTGGGACCGTGCGCTCGCCGAGCGGGCGGTGCGCGGATGAGGGTCGGCATCGGCACCGACGTCCACCCGGTCGAGGCGGGTCGCCCGTGCTGGGTGGCCGGGCTGCTGTGGCCCGGCGACGACGGCTGCGCGGGCCACTCCGACGGTGACGTCGCCGCCCACGCCCTGTGCGACGCCCTGCTCTCCGCCGCCGGACTCGGTGACCTCGGCGCGGTGTTCGGCACCGGGCGGCCGGAGTGGTCCGGGGCGAGCGGGGTGACCCTGCTGGCCGAGGTGCGCCGGCTCGTCGAGGCCGAGGGGTGGGCCCTGGGCAACGCGGCGGTGCAGGTGATCGGCAACGCCCCCAAGATCGGCACCCGCCGCGCCGAGGCGCAGCAGGTGCTCTCCGACGCCCTCGGCGGCCCCGTCGCGGTCTCCGGCACCACCACCGACGGCCTGGGCCTCACCGGCCGCGGCGAGGGCATCGCCGCCGTCGCCACGGCCCTGCTCCTTCCCCGCTGACGCCCGGGCGCCAACTCGGTCGCACGGATCTCCCGACTCGCGGGGACCTCCCCGCGAGTCGGGACTTTCGTGAGACCGAGTCGTGCGGGGGGTGCGACCGTCAGCCGGACGTCATCGCGGTGGTGCGGGCCTGGACCTGCTCGGGCGTGAGGTCCTCGGTGCGGCGCGCGATCATCCACAGGTGGCCGAACGGGTCGGCGAGGCGGCCGCCGCGCTCGCCGTAGGGCTGGTCGGCCACCGCGAAGACCACCGTCGCGCCGTGGGCGACCATCCGCTCGGCCACCGCGTCCGGGTCGTCGACGTAGAGGGCGAGGATCACCGGGACGGACCCGGACACCGGAGCGGGGTCGTACCCGTCGGCGTCCTTGACGGCGAACCGCACCCCGTCGACGGCCACCATCGCGTGCACGACCCTGCCGTCGGGCCCGGTGAAGCGTTCGGTCACCTCCCCTCCGAACGCGGCGGAGTAGAAGGCCAGTGCGGAGTCGGCGCCCTCGACGACGAGGCGCGGGTAGAGATCGGTCATGGGCGCCAGCGTGACGTACCGCGCGGGCCCCCGTCGTGGACAAAGCGGATGTCCCCTGCTACGAGCCGGGGTGGGGCGGTCCGTAGTCTTGACCCGTGACCCTGCGCCTGTTCGACACCGCCACACGAGAGCAGCGGGACTTCGTCCCCGTGCGTCCCGGGGCTGCGTCGATCTACGTCTGTGGGGCCACCGTGCAGGGCCTGCCGCACATCGGGCACGTCCGCAGCGGGCTGAACTACGACGTCCTGCGGCGCTGGCTCGCCCACTCCGGTCTCGACGTCACGCTGGTCCGCAACGTCACCGACATCGACGACAAGATCCTCGCCAAGGCCGCGGACCACGGACGGCCGTGGTGGGAGTGGGCGGCCACGCACGAGCGCGCCTTCCAGGCCGCCTACGACGCGCTCGGCTGCCTGCCGCCGTCGATCGAGCCGCGGGCCACCGGGCACGTGCCGCAGATGATCGACCTGATGGAGCGGCTGATCGAGAAGGGCCACGCCTACGACGTCGACGGCGACGTCTACTTCGCGGTCCGCTCGTGGCCCGGCTACGGCGCGCTGTCGGGCCAGAAGCTCGACGAGGTCGAGCAGGGCGAGACCGACACGCGGGCCAAGCGCGACCCCGTCGACTTCGCGCTGTGGAAGAGCGCGAAGCCGGGCGAGCCGAGCTGGCCCACCCCGTGGGGCGCCGGGCGGCCGGGCTGGCACCTGGAGTGCTCGGCCATGGCCACCACCTACCTCGGGCCGGAGTTCGACGTCCACGGCGGCGGCCTCGACCTGGTGTTCCCGCACCACGAGAACGAGCTCGCCCAGAGCCACGCCGCGGGCGACCCGTTCGCCCGCTACTGGCTGCACAACGCCTGGGTCACCATGGGCGGGGAGAAGATGTCGAAGTCGCTGGGCAACACGCTCGGCGTCGACGTCCTGCTGCGCAAGGCCCGTGGCGTCGAGCTGCGCTACTACCTGGTCGGGCCGCACTACCGGTCGTCGATCGAGTTCTCCGACACCGCGCTGCAGGAGGCCGTGGCGGCCTACCGGCGGATCGAGTCGTTCGTGCACCGGGTGCGCGAGCGTGCCGGCCTGCCCGGGATCGGCACGCCGTCGGCCGCGTTCGCCGCCGCGCTCGACGACGACCTGGGCACGCCCGGTGCGCTCGCGGCCGTCCACAACACCGTGCGCGAGGGCAACACCGCCCTCGACGCCGGCGACCGCGCGGGCGCCACGGCCGCCGCGGAGTCGGTGCGCGCGATGACCGCCGTACTGGGCCTCGACCCGCTCGACCCCCGCTGGCTGGCCGGCTCCCGGGCCGACGACGCCGCGACGGCCGCGCTCACCGCGCTGGTCGAGGAGCTGCTCGCGCAGCGCACGGCCGCGCGGGCCCAGCGCGACTTCGCCACCGCCGACGAGGTGCGTGCCCGCCTCACCGCTGCCGGGATCTCCGTCGAGGACGGCCCGGACGGACCCACCTGGACGCTCAAAGATGCCTGAGGAAGAGAACTAGATGGCCGGCAACTCCCAGCGTCGCGGAGCGATGCGCAAGGACGGCACGAAGAAGGGGATGGTCGTCGGTTCCGGCGGGCAGCGGCGCAAGCAGCTGCAGGGCAAGGGCCCGACCCCGCCCAAGGAGGAGCGCCCCCACCACCCCGCGGCGCGCCGGGCCAAGCTCGCCGAGCGCTCGGCGGCCAACCGCGGTCGCTCGGGCACCACCGCCAACCGCCGCCGCGCGGGCGACGGCGAGACGCCGGAGACGGTGCTCGGCCGCAACCCCGTCGTGGAGTGCCTGCGCGCGGGCGTCCCGGCCACGGCGCTGCAGGTCGTCATCGGCGGCACCACCGACGAGCGGGTCCGCGAGGCGCTGCACCTGGCCGCCGACATGGGCATCTCGATCCTCGAGGTCGCCAAGGGCGACATGGACAAGATGGCGGGCGGCGCGCTGCACCAGGGCCTCGCCCTGCAGGTGCCGCCGTACGCCTACGCCCATCCCGACGAGCTGCTGGAGATCGCCGGCGACAGCGGGATGCCGGGGCTGATCGTCGCGCTCGACGGCGTCACCGACCCGCGCAACCTCGGGGCCGTCGTCCGCTCGGTCGGCGCATTCGGGGGCAACGGCGTGGTCGTGCCGCAGCGCCGCGCGGCCGGGATGACGGCGGTGGCCTGGCGCACGTCGGCGGGCACGGCGGCGCGCGTGCCCGTCGCGCGGGCCACCAACCTCACCCGCACGCTGCAGGAGTACGCGAGCGCCGGGCTGATGGTCGCGGGCCTCGCGGCCGACGGCGACGTCACGCTCGACGAGTTCGAGCTGGCCACCGACCCGGTCGTCGTCGTGATCGGCTCGGAGGGCAAGGGGCTGAGCCGGCTGGTCAAGGAGACCTGCGACCTCACGGTGTCGATCCCGATGGCCGGTCCGGTGGAGAGCCTCAACGCCTCGGTCGCGGCCGGGGTGGTGCTGGCCGAGATCGCGCGGCAGCGCCGGGCCCGCCTGGCCTGAACCCCTCCGCAGCCGAGCGAACGGCACTCTCGTCCGACCAGTTCGGGCGAGAGTGCCGTTCGCTCAGGCGACGGCGGCCCGGCCGCGCAGCCGGGCGAACACCCGGCAGCCGACGTAGAGCAGGAACGCGAGCGCGGCCACGTAGCCCGACACCGGCAGGCCCGGTGCCAGCGACAGGATCGCGCCGCCCACCAGGGCGATCTCCGCGAACGCCACGGCGATCACGGTGGCCACGAGCGGGCTCGCGGTGACGCGCGCGGCCGCCGCGCCGGGCGCGATCATCACCGACAGCACCAGGATCGCCCCGACGATGGGCACCGCGAGCGCGGTGACGAGCCCGACCAGCACCGCGAACACCAGCGACAGCGCCCGCACCGGCACCCCGCGCGCCACGGCGACGTCGGGGTCGGTGCTGGCGAACAGGAGCGGCCGGTAGAGCACCGCGAGCACGGCGATCACGAGCACGGCGACGACCGCGAGCACGATCAGGTCGGCGGAGTCGACCGACACGATCGAGCCGGTGAGCAGCCCGAACCTGTTCGACGCCCGCCCGCTGTAGAGCGAGAGCATCAGCACCCCGAGGCCCAGCCCGAACGCCAGCACCACCCCGATGACGGAGTCGCGCTCGCGCTGCCGCAGCCCCAGGATCCCGAACACCAGCCCGGCGACGACGGCCCCGGCGACCGCGCCGAGCCCGACGCCGACCCCGATCAGCAGGGCCGCGGCGCCGCCGGTGAACGCGAGCTCGGCGGTGCCGTGCACGGCGAACGCCATGCCGCGCGACACGATCAGCGGGGCCAGCGCGCCCGCCACGACGCCCAGCACGGCGCAGGCGATCAGCGCGTTCTGCACGAAGCCCAGCGCCAGCAGCTCGCCGAGACCCTCGAAGCCGAAGAGCCGGTCCATCAGTGGTGCACCCCGTTGCGGCCGTCGGCGCCCACCACGACGAGCCGGTCGCGCACCCGCAGCACGTCGACCTCGGTGCCGTAGAGCTCCGACAGCACCGCCGACGTCATCACCTCCGACGGCGGCCCGATCCGGAACCGCCCGTCGACGAGGTAGAGCACGCGGTCGACCAGCGGCAGCACCGGGTTGATCTCGTGGGTGACGAACAGGACCGCGGTGTCGTGGTCGCGGCGGCGGGCGTCGATGAGGTCGGTGACGGTGCGCTGGTGGGCGAGGTCGAGGGAGAGCAGCGGTTCGTCGCAGAGCAGGACGTCGGGATCGCCGACGAGGGCCTGCGCGACCCGCAGCCGCTGCTGCTCGCCGCCGGACAGGCGCCCCACCGGGGAGTGGGCATAGGCCGTGCCGCCGACGGAGGCGAGCGCGGCGTCGACCCGGGCCCGCCGCTCGCGGCGCCCGCGCAGCCCGACGCCCAGGCGGTGCCCGTCGAGCCCGAGGCCGACGAGGTCGCGCCCGCGCAGCGGCAGGTCGGGGTCGAGCGCCTTCTGCTGGGGCACGTACCCGATGGTCGGGCTGCCGCGCCGGGGTGCGGCGCCGCCGATGCGCACCTCGCCGCGGGAGAGCGGCAGCAGGCCCAGCAGCACCCGGATCAGCGTGGTCTTGCCCGAGCCGTTGGGGCCGAGCACGGCCAGGAACTCGCCGCGCGCGACGTCGAGATCGAGGTCGTCCCAGAGCGTGCGCTCCCCGAACCGGACGGACGCGCCGCGCATGGCGACGGCGGGGGCGACGGTCGGCACGCGCTCCAGTGTGACGACCATCAGACGGGGTTGAGCGCCGCGGTCAGGGCCTCGATCTGGGCGGTCATCCAGCCGAGGTAGTCGGTGCCCTCGGGCAGCGTCTCGGTGAACTCGACGACCGGCACGCCCGCGGCCTGCGCGGCCTGCCGCACCTGGTCGGTGGTCGGCGTCTCGGTCTGCGCGTTGACGATCAGGGCGCGGATCGGGTCGACGGCGGCCGGGTCGAACAGCGCGAGGGTGGCCGCGACGACGGCCGCGGGCGGGTCGGTGTCCTCCTCGACGGCCTCGGAGAACTCCGGCGGGGTGGCGTCGGTCAGCCCGGTCGTCTCGATCAGGTAGCCGGGCACCGGCTCGGTGACGGCGACGCGCCCGCCCGGCACCGCCGCGCCCGCGGCCCGGGCCTGCTCGGTGAGCCCGCCGACCGCCGCGTTGAACGCGGCGGCGTTCGCGGTGTAGGTGGCGGCGTTCGCGGCGTCGGCGGCGCCGAGGTCCTGGGCCAGCCGTTCGGCCAGGGCCTGCACGGTGGGCAGGCTGTACCAGAAGTGCTCGTTGAGCTCCCCGCGGTCGGGTTCCTCGGTCACCAGCCCGGCCACCTCGACGACGACCGGGTCGCCGCCCGCTGACTCGAGCAGTTGCGGCATGAACACGTCGTAGCCACCGCCGTTGTGGACGACGATGTCGCCGCCCGCGACGGTCGCGGCGTCGGCCGGGGTGCTCTCATAGGAGTGCGGGTCGGCGGCCGGGTCCGTGATCAGCGACTCGACGGTGACCAGGTCACCGCCGACGGCCTGCGCGATGCTGCCGTACACGTTCGTCGAGGCGACGACGGTGAGCGTGCCGTCGTCGGCGGCGGGGGCCGCCGTGCCGCCCGAACCGCACGCGGCCAGGCTGAGGACGGCGGCGAGGGCGGTGGTGGCGCCGGCCAGTGGACGCAGTCGCATGCGACGATCTCCCGAGCAGTAGCGATAACCGTTGTCGATTCACTCTAGCGTGTCGCCCGGGCGGGGCGACCGCCGGACTTTCTACCCCGCGTCTGAACCGTTACCGTTGCGCCGATGCGCGGATCCCGTGACGTACGGCGCCCGGCGACGCTCGCGTCCCTGGCCGCCGAGCTCGGTGTGTCCCGCACCACCGTGTCCAACGCCTACAACCGCCCCGACCAGCTCTCCGCCCCGCTGCGGGCGCGCGTGCTGGAGGCGGCCCGGCGCCTGGGCTACCCCGGTCCCGACCCCGTCGCCCGATCGCTGCGCACCCGCCGGGCGGGCGCCGTCGGCCTGCTGCTCACCGAGGCGCTGTCCTACGCCTTCCGCGACCCCGCGGCCACCGGCTTCCTCGAGGGGCTCGCGCTGGCCTGCGAGCGGGCCGGTTCCGGGCTGCTGCTGGTGCCGGTGAGCCCCGAGCTGGCCGACGTCACCGCGGTGCACCAGGCGGGCGTCGACGGGTTCGTCGTCTACTCCGTGCGCGAGGACGACCCGCACTTCAAGGCGGTGCTGGAGCGCCCGGTGCCGACGGTGGTGTGCGACCAGCCGCTGCACGTCGAGGGCGTCGACCGCGTCGGGATCGACGACCGCGCCGCGATGCTCGACCTCGCCCGGCACCTCACCGGGCTCGGCCACCGGCACATCGGCGTGCTGTGCATGCGCCTGGGCACCGGCCGCTACGACGGCCCCGCCGACGACGCCCGGCAGAACGGCGCCACCTACCCGGTGCAGCGCAACCGGCTCGGCGGCCTGCGCGACGGCTTCGCCGAGGCCGGGATCGACTGGGCGGGCATCCCGGTGCACGAGCGCTTCGCCCACAGCGTCGACGCCGGGCAGGCGGCCGCGGCCGAGCTGCTGGCCGCCCACCCGGAGATCACCGCGATCGCCTGCACCTCCGACATCCTGGCCCTCGGCGCCCTGCGCCACGCCGCCGAGCGCGGGCTGGCGGTGCCCGAGGACCTGACGATCACCGGCTTCGACGGCGTGCCCGAGGGCCTGCGTTCCGGGCTCACGACGGTGCGCCAGCCCGTGCTGGAGAAGGGCCGGGCGGCCGGTGAGCTGCTGCTCGAGCGCGGCGACCGCAACCGCCCGCGCACGGTCGTGCTGCCCACCGAGCTGATCGTCGGCACCACCAGCGCGGTGCCGCGCAGCCCGGAGCGTTGGTTCTCCGGCTGGTAGGCGCTACGCGCGGGCGGCGAGCAGCAGCTCCAGCAGCCGGGCGACGTCGGGCGGTCCGGCGACCCGGTGCCCGGCCGCGGTGTCGCCGTCGCCCACCTTCACCCCGACGTCGCCGGGGCGCAGCCGGGCGAACGCCGTCTCGTCGGTGACGTCGTCGCCCGCGAACAGCACGGCGTCGGCCCCGGTGCGCTCGCGCAGCACGTCGACGGCCATGCCCTTGTTCACCCGGAGCACGGCCAGGTCGATCACGTCCTTGCCGGGCGTGGCGTCGACGCCGGGGCGGGCGGCCGGGCCGTTGCGCACGGCGTCGAGCACCCGCGCGCCCACCTCCGGTGGGGCGCCCCGCACGTGCACCGCGACCCCGGCCGGCTTGTGCTCCAGCTTCACGCCGGGCTCGCCGTCGACGACCGCGGCGAGCTCGGCGGTGAGCGCGTCGAGCAGGGCGCGCTGGTCGTCGTCGAGGACGGCGCCGCCGTCGTCGAACTCGCCGCCGTGGCTGCCGACCAGCCGGATCGGCGTGCCGAAGCCGGAGGTCGCGGCGAGGTCGGCGAGCCCGCGGCCCGAGACCAGGGCGACGACCGTGCCCGGCAGGGTCGCGAGCGAACCCAGCGCGGCGGCCGACTCCGGCAGCGGCCGCGACTCCGACGGCACGTCCACGAGCGGGGCGAGCACGCCGTCGAAGTCGAGGGCGACGAGCAGCGTCGGGACCGCGGCGATCTCGCGGACGGCGGCGTCGAGGTCGGTCACGACGGCAGCCCCAGCGCGTCGAGGAAGGACCGGGCCCAGCGGTCGACGTCGTAGGCCATGACCTGGCGGCGCAGCGCCTTCATGCGCTTGCGCGACTCGTCGGCCGGCATCGTCAGCGCGCGGTGCAGCGCGTTCTTGACGCCGTCGGTGTCGTGCGGGTTGACCAGCACGGAGTCCTTCAGCTCGATCGCGGCGCCGGCGAACTCCGACAGCACGAGCACGCCGCCGAGGTCGCTGCGGCAGGCCACGTACTCCTTCGCGACGAGGTTCATGCCGTCGCGCAGGGGCGTGACCAGCATGACGTCGGCGGCGACGAAGAACGCGGCCAGCTCGTCGCGGGGCAGCGACTGGTGCAGGTAGTGCAGCACCGGGTGCCCGACGCGGGCGAACGTGCCGTTGATCCGGCCCACCGACTGCTCGATGCCCGCACGCATCGTCTGGTAGTGCTCGACGCGCTCGCGGCTGGGCGTGGCGAGCTGGATCATCACCGTGTCGCCCGCCCGGTCCTCCTCCAGCAGCTCCTCGAACGCGCGCAGCCGGACGTCGATGCCCTTGGTGTAGTCGAGCCGGTCGACGCCGAGGATGACCCGCTCGGGGTTGCCGAGGTCGTTGCGGATCTCTTTCGCGCGCTGCTGTACCTCCGGGCTGCGGGAGAGCTCGTCGAGATGGGCGGAGTCGATCGAGATCGGGAACGCGCCCAGCTTGACGGTGCGCCCCTCGTAGGTCACCTCGTTGCGCGCACCGGGCTTGGCGTCGGTGAAGCGGGTGGCGAGCCAGCGGAAGTTGCGGACGCCGCCGGGGGTGTGGAAGCCGACGAGGTCGGCGCCGAGCAGCCCCTCGACGATCTCCTTGCGCCACGGCAGCTGCTGGTAGAGCTCGGTGGGCGGGAACGGGATGTGCAGGAAGAACCCGATCCGCAGGTCGGGGCGCAGCGCGCGCAGCTCGGCCGGCAGGAGCTGGAGCTGGTAGTCCTGGATCCAGACCGTGGCGTCGGGCGCGGCCACCTCGGCGACGGCCTCGGCGAACCGCTTGTTGACCCGGACGTAGGCCTGCCACCAGTGCCGGTGGAACGCGGGCGGGGCCACGACGTCGTGGTAGAGCGGCCACAGCGTGCCGTTGGAGAACCCCTCGTAGTAGTCCTCCACGTCCTTCGACGTGAGCATCACCGGGTGCAGCGTCAGGCCGTCCTCGACGAACGGCTCGGCCTCGGCGTCGGCCAGGCCCGGCCAGCCGACCCACGCGCCCTCGCGGCTGCGCAGCATCGGCTCCAGGGCCGTGACCAGGCCGCCGGGGCTGCGCTTCCAGCGCTGCGTGCCGTCCGGGAGCTTCTCCAGGTCGACCGGCAGCCGGTTGGCCACCACCACGAACTCGGCGCTCTGATCCGCCACGGACTCTCCTCGTCGCTGCCGGGTTGTGACCGCGACGAGCCTACGCGGGGGCGGCGTCCGGTGCGGGGTCCGCGGCGGCCGGACCCGCCGGGCGGTAGGGGCGGGTGAGGAAGTCGCCGAGCGCGACCCCCGCGGCCAGCGCGAGCCCGATGCCGAGCGCGAGGGTGATCGTCACCAGGCCGTCGGCGACGCCCTCGACGGCGAGCTGGTAGAAGCCGCGGTAGGCGCTGAACCCGGGCAGCAGCGGCGTGATCCCGGCGAGGGTGATGACCAGCGGCGGCACCCCGCCGCCGCGCCGGAACAGCCCGGCCCCGATGCCGATGACGACGGCGGCGACGCCCGTGGCGGGCACCGGCCCGATGCCCACGACCTGCACGAGCAGCCCGTAGGTGCCCCAGCCGGCCGCCCCCGCGAGCGCCGCGCCGAGCAGGGAGCGGCCGGGGGCGTAGCCGGCGAGGGCGTAGCAGGCCGCGGCGGTGGCCCCGGCCACGAGCGAGAGCCCGAACCGGCCCGCACCCGTCGGCAGCTCGCCCGCCACCTCCAGGGGAGGGGCGAACTCCAGCCCGACCCGCAGCCCCATCACGACGCCGACCAGCAGGCCCGCGGACAGCAGGAGGATCTCCATCGCCCGCCCCGCCGACGTCACGTAGTTGCCGGAGATCGCGTCCTGCACCGTGCCGACGACCGACAGCCCCGACAGCAGCACTGTGATCGTCGCCGCGATGACCAGCGACGGCCGGGTGCCCGGCGGGAACGCGCCGAGCCCGAACAGCGCCACCGTCGCCCCCGTGGCCAGCGCCCCGCCGACGACCTGCTGGAAGAACGCGGGCAGGCCGCGGCGGTTGAGCAGCCGCCCGACCCGGTCGATCGTGGCCGTGACGCCGAACGCCGCCAGCCCGGTGATCCAGCCCCCGCCGAGCAGCACCGCGATCGACGCGGCCAGCCCGGCCCAGCCGATCGTCGCCACCCAGCGCGGGTACGGATGGCGCGCGTTCACCGCCTCGGACAGCTCGGTGGCCGCCTGCCGCACCTGGACCTCGCCCGCCTCCACGCGGTCGATGACCCGCCCGACCGCGAGCAGCCGGGTGAGGTCGAGCGCCCGGTACCGCACCAGCCGCATCGACGTCACCGGGGTCGCCGCCATCCCGCGGTGACAGCACATCGTGATCGAGGTGAACGTGATGTCGACGTCGACGGCCGAGAGCCCCGATGCGGACGCCAGCCGCAGCATGACCGCCGTCGTCTCGTCGACGCTCTCGCCGCTGGACAGCAGCACCTCGCCCACCCGCATGCAGAGGTCCAGCACCTCCTGGACGTGCGCGTCGTCGGGCACCTGCGGCCCGATCGGCCACATCAGCTGCATGCTCGGCGGGCCGGGTTGCAGCAGGTCGTGGGCCTCCTGGCGCAGCTTGCTGCGAACGCGCCGGGTGAAGCGGGGGGACCGGTCGGACATGCTCAGCCGCCCGTGACGGCGGGGGTACTGCGGGGCATACGACCAGGGTAGGTGGCGTCGACAGGCCGGCGGCCGTGTGCCGCCCCACGTGCACCGGCCCGGGTCGTCACCGCCCGACCTGCCCGCAGGCTCTAGGATCGGGGAGGTTCTGGCCGGTGTAGCTCAGTGGTAGAGCAACCGCCTTGTAAGCGGTAGGTCGTCGGTTCGATCCCGACCCCCGGCTCCACGTCCGACCAGCATGTTCTCTGCTGAGAAGATCATCTTTGCGACGGTCGTGCCGCGGGATGAGCCGCGAACCGCGCACGGCCGGGCGGGACTTCCGGCGGTCGGCAAGGCGCGCGTGAGAGGCAAGGGTGCGTGTCGACCCGGCGACGAAGCAGCGCCACGACCTGGTGCCCTGTGATCCCGCCCGGCCCGAACGCCCCACCGGCTGCGCCGGCTCCGAATCCGCAGCCGCCGTCTCCGCACGGGGCAGCGCGGAGGGTTTGCGCTGACGTCGACAGCTTGTTGCTGTGCTGATCAACCGCGGGAGAGGGGGAGCTCGTGCTCGTGACGCCAGGTCGCGGCCGTTGCCACGGGCCGGGACGGGTCCACGCCCCACTACGTCGGCACTGTCGGTGGCCGGGACTGCGCAGTCCCGCGACGACGCCGGGCACGCCATTGTTGCTGCGCTCGTCGACGCCGTACGTCGGTGGGGCCGACGGGAGTTCGTGGGCACTCTGGGCGACCGGCAGATCGTCGTCCTGCCGTGTCTGGCCGTCGATGGAGTCCGTCGACGAGGACGCGGTGCGCGCGGCAGTCTGCGAGCTCGCCAGGTAGGTGGCGGACATACACACCGCTCACCTCGCCAGCGCCGGCGGGGACAGCCCGACCGTAACGATCCCGACCACACGTCGATCAAGTGAGAGCAGGTGCAAGCTCCCCGAAAGGCCCCCATGCGCTCGTCCGTCCGTATTGCGATCCATATCCTGTTTGCGGCTCTCGGAATCGGGCTGCTTACCGGCTGCATCCCTGCCGCCGACGCGGCGACTCCCGAACCGGCGAGGCCACCGACGGCAACGCCGGACTGAAGTGACCCCCGTCAGCCGGACACCTCGGTCTGTGTCGTGAGCTGGTGTTCGTAGGCGGCGGGGCTGAGGTTGCCCAGCCGGGAGTGCCGGCGCAAGGGGTTGTAGAAGCCCTCGATGAAGGAGAACACCTCCATCTCGAGTTCGTGGCGGGTGGGCCAGGCCCGTCGGTAGATCATCTCTTCCTTGAGGGTGGCGAAGAAGCTTTCG
>NZ_BJNG01000047.1 GCF_006539565.1 Pseudonocardia hydrocarbonoxydans | reverse complement strand
TCGAGGACCGCGAGCAGCCCGCGCAGCAACGACACCCGCGACGCATACGCCGGTTCCAGCGCCGGCGAGTCGAGCAGCGCGGTGCCCTCGACCCCGAACAGATCCGACATCGTCACCGCGACACCGCGCTTGGCCAGCACCGCGTGCACCGAGGACTTGACCGATGACCGCCACCGGGCGAGCTTGGCCCGGTAGCGCACCAACTCCCGCAACGCCCGCACCGGGGCCGGAGCGATGTGCGCCTCCGGGAGCCGACCCATCCGCGGCAGATCAGCCAGATCCGCCGCGTCACGCTAGTCGTTCTTACCCGCCGGTAGGTGAACCCCTTCACCGCCAACGGGTGCGCCAGGTGCACCTGCGCGCCCAGCTCCTGCAGAGCCTCCACCGCCCAGTACGAGCCGTAGGTCGCCTCCAGCACCACCCGGGGCGTATCACCGGCGGCGGCCATCTCCCGGCGCAGCACCTCGGCGGTGGACGGAATCCGTGCCATCGTCCCCAACCGCTCCCCGGCCGCGCTCCTCCGCACTATCGCCGTGTGCCTCCGATGGAGGTCGATCCCGACGATCTGGGGCTCGTAACATGTGCTCACAGGGGCCTCCCTTGTCGTGAACCATGAGCACCCCGAGCATGACCGGGGACCCACGAGGAGCGGAGGCCCCGCTCCTTCATCGCATCAGGTTCCGTCCCCCAGGGTCGGCTCAGCCGCGCACCAGGCGCGTCAGGATGGCCGTAGAGGGCACCGTGTAGGCCCCGCGTCGCTGCACCGAGCGCACCACCTCGGCGTCGGAGGTGGCCACCAGCACCGGCCGGCCCTGCGGCTCCGCGGCCACCAGGGCCCGGATCACGTCGTCGGCGATGACGCCCTTGTCGCTGAACAGCACCCGCACCCCGCGCGTCCCGCGCACCGGCGCCGCGACGACCCCCGCCCCGTCGAACACCACGGTGACCTCCACCCCGGTGCGCGCGGCCAGCGCCGCGAGCTGCCCGACCAGGCGGGTGCGCTGGTCGGCCAGCGTCAGCTCCGGGTAGCCGGTCTTGCTGACGTTGTAGCCGTCGACGACCAGGTGCACCGTGGGCACGGCGAGCAGGGCGTCCAGTGCGGCGAGCCCGTCGACGGCCCCGCCCCCGGCCGCCGCGCCCGCCCCCGTCACCAGGTCGCCGGGCCGCGGGCCCCCGCCGCCCAGTGCCAGCTCGCGGCGCAGCCCCGCGACGGCGCCGCCCAGGGTGTCGACGAGCAGGCCCAGGCGCACCTCGTCGGCCTGGCGGGCCTCGCGTACGGCCTGCCGGGCCGACGCGACCTCGGTGGCCGCCCGGTCGGCCCGCCTGCGCTCGGCGTCCGCCCGGGCCCGCTCGGCGTCGGCGGCGGCGCGGGCGGCGGCCAGCTCGGCGGCCCCCGACGCGCGCAGCTCCTCCACGGCCCGGTCGGCGGCCGCGCGCCCGTCGAGGGCGGCGCGCAGCTTCGCGCCCTGCTCCGACACGCGCCTGCGCAGCTGCTGGTACTCCGTGTCGCGCTGCTCGCCGGCCGACCGGGCCTGCGCGCGGGCCTCGCCGAGCTCGCCGCGCAGCCGCTCCAGCTCGGTGGTCAGCTTGTCGACGCGTGACAGCGCCGCGTCGCGCTCGGCCCGCAGCTCCCCCACGTCGCCGCGGTGTGCGGCCGCGGCCACCACCTCGGCCGCCGCGACGTCCCCGACCAGCACCGCGGCGGCCGCGGCCGTCAGCGCGTCGTCGGCGTCGGCGGTCAGCTCGCCGGGCCGGTGCTCGTCCCACCAGGCGACGACGGCCGTGCGGAACACCGTCGAGGAGTCGAGCTCGGCCAGCAGCGCAGGCGCCCCCAGCTTCGCGCGCTTGGCCGGGGTGAACCGGGCCAGGCGGCGCAGCGGCACCGGCACCTCGGTGGCCGGCATCCCGCCGACGGCGGTGGCCGCGACGTCGGCGAGCCGGGCGCGCACCGCCTCGGGCAGGCGCGACCACTCCACGGGGTCCCCCCCGTCGGCGCCTGGCGTCCCGGACATCGCACCAGGTTATCCGCGGTCGCCGGTTCTGTCGGGGTGCCCCGCTAGCGTCCCGCGCCGTGACCGCTCCCCCGGTGAGCCAGCTCTCGTTCGACGAGCTGGGCACGCCCCTGCGCGAGGTCACGTTCGTGGTGCTCGACCTGGAGACCACCGGCGGCTCGGCGAAGGCCGACGCGATCACCGAGATCGGGGCGTTCAAGGTGCGCGGCGGGGAGCGGGTCGGCGAGCTGTCCACGCTGGTCGACCCCGGGGTCGGCATCCCTCCGGGCATCGTCGCCCTCACCGGGATCACCACCGCGATGGTGCGGGCCGCCCCGCCGGTCGCCGCGGTGCTGCCCGCGCTGCTGGAGTTCCTGCGCGGCGCGGTGCTGGTGGCGCACAACGCCCCCTTCGACACCGGCTTCCTGCGCGCGGCCTGTGAGCGTCACGGGCTGGCCTGGCCGCGCCCGCCGGTGCTGTGCACCGCGCGCCTGGCCCGGGCGGTGCTGCCCCGCGAGGAGGCGCCGAGCGTGCGGCTGGGCGCGCTGGCGCGGCTGTTCGGCACCACCACCACGCCCAACCACCGCGCCCCCGACGACGCCGCCGCCACCGTCGAGGTGCTCCACCACCTGCTGGAGCGCATCGGCAACCTCGGGGTGCAGAGCCTCGAGGAGCTGCTCGCGCTGGCGAAGGACTCCGCACCGCACCGGCCCACCACGGGGCAGCGGCGCAAGCGCACGCTGGCGCGCGGGGTCCCGTCGGCGCCGGGGGTGTACCTGTTCCGCGGCCCGCGCGACGAGGTGCTCTACGTCGGCACCAGCGGCGACCTGGCCCGCCGCGTCCGCAGCTACTTCACCGCCGGGGAGCGCAGGCGCCGGGTGCGCGACATGGTGGCGCTCGCCGAGCGCGTCGACACCGTGGTCTGCGCGCACGCGCTGGAGGCCTCCGTGCGCGAGCTGCGCCTGATCTCCGCCCACCGCCCCCGCTACAACCGGCGCTCCCGCAACCCGCACCGGGGCTGGTGGGTCACCACGACGGTCGAGCCGTTCCCGCGACTGTCGGTCGTCACCACCCCGTGCGACGGCGCGCTCGGCCCGTTCCGGTCGCGCGGCGCGGCCACCGCCGCGGTCGACACGCTGCTCGACGCCGTCCCGCTGCGGCCCTGCACCCCGCGGATCCCGCTGCGCCCGGTGGCCACCCCGTGCGCCCTGCACGAGCTGGGGCGGTGCGCGGCGCCGTGCGCCGGGCTGCAACCGGTCGCCGAGTACGCCCCCGCCGTCGACGCGCTGGCGGCCCTGGTCGAGGGCCGCGACGACGCCGCGCTGCGCCGCCTCGCCGACGCCGTCGACGCACTGGCGGCGCGGGAGCGCTTCGAGGACGCCGCCGCCCGCCGCGACCGGCTCGCCGACCTGATCCGGGCGCTCGCCGGCACCCAGCGTCTCGCCGCGCTCGCCCGGGTCACGGAGCTGGTCGGCGCCCGTCCCGACGGGCGCGGCGGCTGGGAGGTCGCGGTCCTGCGCCACGGACGGCTCGCCGCCGCCGGGGTCGCGCCCCGCGGCGTCGCCCCGATGCCCGTGATCGACGCGCTGCGCCTCGGCGCGCAGACCGTGCTCACCGGGCCCGGCCCGCTGCACGGCGCGCCCCACGAGGAGGTGCGGCTGCTGCACCGCTGGCTCGCCACCGGTGGCACCCGCCTGGTGCACAGCGAGCCGCTGTGGTCCGAGCCCGCCCGCGGCGCCCCGTCCTGGACGGCCTGGGCGGAGCGCGCCCGCCCGCTGGAGGTGCCCGACTGACGGCGACTACCGTCCGGGACACCACCGCCGACCCCCAGGAGCCCGCCCGTGATCACCGCGATCGTCATGGTGCACACCGCCGCCGACCGCATCCCGGAGACGGCCCAGGCCATCGCCGACCTCGACGGCGTCAGCGAGGTCTACTCCTGCGCGGGCGACGTCGACCTGATCGCGGTGGTGAAGGTCGCCCAGCACGACCAGCTCGCCGAGATCATCGCCGGACGGCTGAGCAAGGTCGAGGGCGTGCGGCGCACCGACACCCACATCGCCTTCCGCTCCTACTCCCGCGCCGACACCGAGTCCACCTTCTCGGCCGGCTTGGACTGACGCCCGTCACGGGGCCGGGCGATGCGTCCGTCACGGGCGGGGCGGGGCGCCCGTCCCGGGGCGGGGCGGGGCGGGGCGGGGCGGCACACACTTCACGGGGCGGGGCGGCGGCTCAGGGGGTGCCGGACCGTCACCGTCCGGGGCCGGGATGGGCGGCGCGCGCGATCCGGGCGGTGCGGCTCCCGGTGGCACGACATGCCGCGACACGGCGCCTGCCGGTGATCACCGAGTCGGAACCGGTACCGGGCTCCAGCACGCTCCCGGTTCCGAGATGTCGATCACCAGCGCGCAGGGGGCACGCCCGGCACCTTGACCGCGACACCACCGTCCAGGCCCGGCTCACCTCCACCACGCCCGACCGGCCGGCCCTGGTCCGCCCCGTGCTGCCCGACCTACCGGCACCGCAACCCCGGAACCCCGCGGCGCGGTCACCGCAGCACGCACCGGCCCTGGGAAACGCGGGCCCGCGGCAACTCCCACAGCCCCGGCGATCCGGCACGCCGGCCGCCCGGGCCCCCGAGATCCGGGTCCGACACCCCGGCGCCGAGCCGATCCACCCTGTCGCCGGAGGCTCGCCCCACGCACCCCCTCGCGAGCGGACCGGTGCGGTAGCCCTACCAACCATGATCACCGGACCGGAACCGTCAACGGGCTCCAGCGCGCTCCCGGTTCCCGGACGTCGATCACGAGGCCCGACCCGACACGGGAGTCCACAGGACCACGGCACCGGCCGGCAGTCCTCTGCGGCGCCGCCGTCACCACCGCGGGGAATGCCAACGCCCGCACGGCAACGGCACCGCCGACCGTCACGGAGCAGTACCACACAGGAAGCACCACTACGGCGGAACAGCACCCTCGCCGCGGAGTGTCTCGGCCCAGCAGAACCACGACGACCGGCACACCCGGCGGCGCTGCGGCGGGACCGGCTCGGTGCCGACGCCACCGGCACCCACCGCACGGGTACAGCTCAGCGCAGCGCCGTCGAGACCTCGGCCCAGCGGGCGAGCAGGCGCTCGGCCGCGCCGGAGTCGATCGCGGCGGCCACGCGGGGCAGGGCCGCGCGCAGCTCGTCGACGAGCGACGGGCCGGGACCGTCGAAGGCCACCAGCGCCGCGGCGGAGTTGAGCAGCACCGCGTCGCGCACCGGCCCGCCCTTCCCGGCCAGCAGCTCGCGGAACACCCCGGCGTTGACCGACGCGTCGCCGCCGCGCAGGTCGTCGTGGGTGGCGCGGGCGATGCCGAGGTCGGCGGGGTCGAGCGTCTCCACCCGGACCGCGCCGCCTGCCACCACCCACACCGTGGACGTCGCGGCGGTGGTGAGCTCGTCGAGCCCGTCGTCGCCGCGCACCACCAGCGCCGCCGCCCCGCGCGCGGCGAGGACGTCGGCGATCACCGGCGGCATCGTCGGGAAGGCGCACCCGATCAGCGACGCGGCGGGCTGGGCGGGGTTGGTCAGCGGGCCCAGGACGTTCATCGCGGTGGGCACGCCGAGCTCGCGGCGGGTGCCCGCGGCGTGGCGCATCGCGGGGTGGAACACCGGCGCGAAGCAGAACCCGATCCCGGCCCGCGCCACGCACTCGGCCACCCCCTCGGCGGGCAGGTCGATGGCCACGCCGAGCGCCTCCAGCACGTCGGCGGTGCCGCTGGCCGAGGACGCCGCCCGCCCCCCGTGCTTGACAACCGGCGCCCCGGCCGCGGCGACCACCACCGCCGACATCGAGGAGATGTTGACGGTGTGGGCCTGGTCACCGCCGGTGCCGACGACGTCGACGGCGCGGACGGGCACCGTGAAGCGGCTCGCGTGGGCGAGCATCGTCTCGGCGAGCCCGGTGATCTCGGCGGCCGTCTCGCCCTTGGCCCGCATCGCGACCAGGAACCCGGCCAGCTGGGCGGGCGTGGCCTCGGCGGACAGGACGCGGTCCATCACCCAGGCGGTGTCGCCCGCGTCGAGGTCCTGGCCCCGGATCAGGCTGCCCAGCAGCGCGGGCCAGGTCCGCAGGTCGGCCACCGGTGCTCAGCCGCGGGAGACGGCGGGCAGCTCGCCGGCCTGTGCGCGGCGCAGCACGTCGGCCACGACCTCGGCGGCGGCGATGGGGTCGAGCGGGTGCACGAGCACGGCGTCGGCCTGCGACCAGGTGGCCAGCCACCGGTCGTCGCGGCGGCGGACCGTGACGACGATCGGCGGGCAGTCGGTGATCTCGTTCTTCAGCTGCCGCGAGATGCCCATCCCGCCGGTGGGCTGAGCCTCGCCGTCGAGGATCGCGAGGTCGACCGATCCGGCGTCGGCGGCCGCGAGCACCTCGGCGATGCCGCTCGCCTCCAGGAACGTGACGCGCCCGAGATCGGGCGCCGGGCGCCGTCCGACGGCGTTGACGATGGCCTCCCGGACCTCGGTCCGGTGGCTGAGCACCAGCACGGTCAGGGCCTCACGGGCGACGGGGCTGTTCACGCGCGGAACTCTAGACCGCGCCCGCCGCGTGCGAACGAGAACCCGTTGGGTCCCCGACAGGCTGTAGAAGTTGATTGGGGGTCATAATGCCCGGGTGACGACAGCGGCTCCCAACATCAGCGCGCGGATCCACTCGCTGAACCGGCCCAACCTGGTCAGCGTCGGCACGATCGTCTGGCTGTCCAGCGAGCTGATGTTCTTCGCCGGACTCTTCGCGATCTACTTCACCGCGCGCGCACAGAACGAGGGCGAATGGCCCCCGGCCCCGACCGAACTCAACGTGCCCTACGCGCTGGCGGTGACGATCGTCCTGGTGGCGTCGTCGTTCACCTGCCAGTTCGGGGTGTTCGCCGCCGAGCGGGGTGACGTCTTCGGCCTGCGCCGGTGGTACCTGCTCACGCTGGCGATGGGCACGTTCTTCGTGCTCGGGCAGGCCTACGAGTACAGCGTGCTGGTCCGGGAATACGACACGACGCTCGCCTCCAGCGCGTACGGCAGCGTGTTCTACATGGCGACGGGGTTCCACGCCCTGCACGTCATCGGCGGCCTCGTGGCGTTCGTGTACCTGCTCATCCGCACGAAGCTGAGCAAGTTCACCCCGCAGCAGGCCACCGCCGCGATCGTGGTGTCGTACTACTGGCACTTCGTCGACGTGGTGTGGGTGGGTCTGTTCGCCGTCATCTACTTCATTCGCTGACATGCCGGAACTACCCGAGGGCGCGCAGATGACCACCACACCGAACAAGCGCGGGGCGCGTACGCGGTTCCGCCGCCGCCTCGCGGGCGCGATGGCGCTGGGCATCGGCCTCGTGGCCGCCGGCGGGCTCTATGTGGCAGCCACCCCGGCGCCGCAGGTCGCCCAGGCCCAAGAGGCCGACACGGCACTGCTGGCGCAGGGCCAGGTGCTCTACAACAACGCCTGCATCACCTGTCACGGAGCGAACCTGCAGGGCGTCACCGACCGCGGGCCCAGCCTGATCGGCGTCGGCGACGCGGCCACCTACTTCCAGGTCTCCACCGGCCGCATGCCGCTGGCCCGCCAGGAGGCCCAGGCGATCCGCAAGCCCCCACGCCCCGAGTTCGACCCCGCCACCGAGCAGGGCCAGGCCAACCTCGATGCGCTGGGTGCCTTCATCCAGGCCAACGGCGGCGGCCCGGTCCGGCCGGAGGCCAGCGGTGATGCGTTGCGCGGGGAGAACCCGGCCCGCGGCGGCGAGTTGTTCCGGCTCAACTGCGCGTCGTGCCACAACTTCACCGGCCGCGGCGGCGCGCTGTCCTCGGGCAAGTTCGCGCCCACGCTCGACCCGGCCAGCGAGACCGCGATCTACACCGCGATGCTCTCCGGCCCGCAGAACATGCCCAAGTTCTCCGACCGGCAGCTCACGCCGGAGGAGAAGCGGGACATCATCGCCTACATCAAGTCGGTGTCCGGCGACGTCGCCAACCCCGGTGGTGCCGGTCTCGGCGGCATCGGCCCGGTCTCGGAAGGCCTCGTCGCCTTCATCGTCGGCCTCGCCGGGCTGATCGGATTCGCGCTGTGGCTGGGAGCCAAGTCATGACCCTCTCCGAACAGGACCACCCGAGCGGGGTCCGCCGCCCCGCCCCGGCCGAGCTCGACGACATGACGCCGGACCAGCTCGCCACGCTGGCGGCGAACCTCGACGACGTCGAGATCGTCCACAACCAGCGCAAGTTCCCGATCCCCGGCACCCGCGCCGAGAAGCGGGCCGAGCGGGCCGTCGCCCTGTGGTTCGCCATCTCGGCGCTGTCGGGGCTGGCCTTCCTCGCGGCGTTCGTCTTCTGGCCCTACGAGTACGTGCCGCCGTCGGACCCGGGCTACCAGGTCTACGCCCTCTACACCCCGGTCATCGGCGGCACCTTCGGGCTCGCCGTGCTGGCCCTGGGTGTCGGCGTCATCTCCTACGTCAAGAAGTTCTTCCCCGACGAGGTGTCGGTGCAGCAGCGCCACGACGGCGTCTCCGACGAGGTCGACCGCCGCACCGTCATCGCACAGCTGCAGAAGGCGGGCCAGGACACCGGCATCGGGCGCCGCAAGCTGATCACCCGCGCGGCGGGCGGCGCGGCGGGCGTGTTCGGCCTCGGGCTGGGCATCGCCGCGGTCGCCCCGCTCGTGCGCAACCCGTGGGAGGGCGGCGACCAGGCGGCCCTGTGGACCACCGGGTGGCGCGCCGTCGACGGCGAGACCGTCTACCTGCGCCGCGACACCGGCATACCGGAGGAGATCTCGCTGGTCCGCCCGGAGGACCAGGACCCGGGCTCGATGGAGACGGTCTTCCCGTTCCGCGAGTCGGAGCGCGGCGACGAGGAGGCGCTGCTGCGTGCGCTGCGCCGCTCGGACAACCCGGTCATGCTGATCCGCCTGCGCCCCGGCACCGAGACGGTCAAGCGGGCGGGCCAGGAGGACTTCCACTACGGCGACTTCTACGCCTACTCCAAGCTGTGCACGCACCTGGGCTGCCCGACCTCGCTGTACGAGACGCAGAGCCAGCGCATCCTGTGCCCGTGCCACCAGAGCCAGTTCCTGGCCACGGAGTACGCGCGGCCGGTCTTCGGTCCGGCCACCAGGTCGCTTCCGCAGCTGGCCATTACAGTGAACGACGAGGGGTACCTCGTCGCCACCCGTGACATGGAACCCGTCGGACCGGCCTTCTGGGAGCGGAGATCATGAGCTCGATCACGACGCCGACCACGTCCGGCGGGGGCGGCAACGCCCTGGTCGCCGGGGCCCTCGACGGGGCCGACCAGCGGTACCACCCCGCAGCCGGCATGCGGAAGCAGTTCAACAAGGTCTTCCCGACGCACTGGTCGTTCATGCTCGGCGAGGTCGCGCTCTACAGCTTCATCGTACTGCTGCTCTCCGGTACCTACCTGGCGCTGTTCTTCGACCCCTCGATGGCCGAGGTCACCTACGACGGGGCGTTCGAGAACCTGCGCGGGGTCCACATGACCCGCGCCTACGAAAGCAGCCTCGACATCTCCTTCGAGGTGCGCGGCGGGCTGTTCGTCCGGCAGGTCCACCACTGGGCCGCGCTGCTGTTCATGGCCGCGATGATCGCCCACATGTTCCGCACCTACTTCACCGGCGCCTTCCGCAAGCCCCGCGAGGCCAACTGGGTCATCGGAGTGCTGCTGATCTTCATCGGCACCTTCGAGGGCTTCACCGGCTACTCCCTGCCCGACGACCTGCTCTCGGGCACCGGTCTCCGCATCGCCTCGGGCATCACGCTCTCGGTGCCGGTCATCGGCACCTGGACGCACTGGGCGCTGTTCGGCGGGGAGTTCCCGGGCACCGAGATCATCCCGCGGCTCTACATCATCCACGTGCTGCTGCTGCCGGGCATCCTGCTCGCGTTGATCGCGGTGCACGTCGGGCTGGTCTGGTACCAGAAGCACACCCAGTTCCCCGGTCCCGGCCGCACCGAGAAGAACGTGGTCGGCGTCCGGATCCTGCCGGCCTTCGCGGCCAAGGGCGGCGCGTTCTTCGCGGTGTTCGTCGGCGTCGTCGGCATGATGGGCGGGTTGTTGCAGATCAACCCGATCTGGAACCTGGGCCCGTACAACCCGTCGCAGATCTCGGCGGGGTCGCAGCCCGATTTCTACATGGGCTGGTCCGACGGCATGGCCCGGCTCTGGCCGGCGTGGGAGATCTACCTGGGCAACTACACCGTGCCCGCGGTGTTCTTCCCGACCGCGGTGTTCCTGCCGCTGATCTTCGTCGTCGCCGGTGCCTACCCGTGGCTGGAGGCGCGCTTCACGAAGGACACGGCGCTGCACAACCTGCTGCAGCGGCCCCGTGACGTGCCGGTCCGGACGTCGCTGGGCGCGATGGCGATCACGTTCTACATGGTGCTGCTGATCAGCTCGGCCAACGACTGGTTCGCGTTCTTCTTCGACGTGTCGCTCAACGCCACCACGTGGATGGGCCGGATCGGCCTGCTGATCCTGCCGCCCATCGCGTACTGGGTCACCTACCGCATCTGCATCGGTCTGCAGAAGGGCGACCGCGCGGTGCTGGAACACGGCATCGAGACCGGCATCATCAAGCGCCTCCCGCACGGTGAGTTCATCGAGGTGCACCAGCCCCTCGCCGGGGTCGACGCCCACGGGCACCCGATCCCGCTCGCCTACCAGGGCGCCCCGGTGCCCAAGCGGATGAACCAGCTCGGCATGGGCGGCAAGCCCGTCGCCGGCTCGCTGATGACGCCCGACCCGCGCGAGGAGACCCTGGCGCTGGAGAAGGCACGGGCCGAGGAGGCCGCGGCCGAGGCGGCCCTGCACGCCGGCCACTCGGGCGACGACGAGCGCGCGGCCCGCACCGGGCAGAAGGAGCTCGCCGGCAGCCCCGACGGCGGTCGCCCGAAGGACCCCGAGGACTGACCCGACGCTCGCACGGAACGGAAGGCCCCGCCGGACACCCGGCGGGGCCTTCCGCGTTCCGTCGGCATGATCCCCACCGCAGGGGGAGGCCGGGTGGCCGCCGCCACACGGACGCGCTAGTGTGCTCCACATGCGCTCCCTCCTCGCCCTCGACGCGGCCGTACCGCCGCGCGTCGGCTGAGCCAGGCCGCCGGCGCGCCGCTCCTCCTCTCACCGAGGCCTGGCTCGGGTCCCCGTTCCCTCGGACCCCCGGAGCCCACGATGACCGTTCTCGACCACTCCCCCCGCACCACCTGGACCCCCCGCGTCCCGCGCCGCCACGAGATCGTCACCACGGCCGGCATGGAGGGCATCCTGCGCATCGGCGACGCGCTGCGCGCCTGTGGCTACCCCGTCCGCGACTTCACCGCCGACGTCCGCGACGGCGTCCCGTACAGCTCCGTCACCTGCACGGTCTCGCTCACGCGGGCCGAGGAGGCGTCGTTCGCCGACCGCCTGTGCACGCTGCTCGGGGTCGTCTCCGTCGAGCCCTGCTGATCGGCTACCGGGCGGGTGGCACCGGCACGGTCACCACGCGCAGGTCGTCGATCGCCGCGAAGTCGTCGGGGTTGCAGGTGTGCACGGGCAGGTCGTGCGCCACGGCCACCGCGGCGATCAGCGCGTCGTAGGCCCGGGCCTGCGGCTTCCGGCCGGCTCGCCGCAGCGCGGCCGCGACCCGACCGAACGCGCGAGCGGCCGCGGCGTCGAAGGGGAGCGGGTCGAAGTCCGCCTCGGCCTGCTGCAGCACCGTCTGACGTGCGGCCCGCTCGTGCTCGGTCGTGGCCACCAGTGGCCCTACCGACAACTCGGCCAGCGTGACCGCGGAGATCAGCGGCTCGGCGGGCAGGCCGTCCGTCGAGGTCAGCCTGGGGAGCATGATGACCGTGCTGGTGTCGAGCAGCCCCCGGCCCGCGGAGGTCGTCACAGGGTGGGGTCCAGCACGTCGTCCAGGTCGGCGCGGAACGTCACCGGGTCGACGGCGGGGACGTGGCGCCACCGCAGGAGCAGAGAGTCGGCCGTGAGCCGGGGCCGGGGCAGCGGACGCAGCTCACCGACGGGTACGCCGGCCCGTGTCACGAGCACCGTCTCCCCCCGCTCCACACGGCTCATCACGTCGCCACCGTGGTTACGGAGATCGCGGATCGTCACCTCGTCCATCGCACCAGCGTATCACCGGTGAGACATGGCCCCTCAGAACCAGGCGGACCGGACGTCGAGGGTGGTGCGGTCCAGGCTCTCCAGCAGCGCGAACTGCGGGCCGGTGCGGGGCAGCTCGTGGCGCAGGAAGTACGCGGCGGCGGCGCGCTTGCCGTTGTGGAAGTCGCCGGTGCGGTCGCCGACGGCCACCAGCTGCTCCAGCCACATCCAGGCGACGACGACGTGCCCGACCGCCTCCAGGTAGGTCGAGGAGTTGGCCAGCGTGACGGCCGGGTCGCCCGCGCCCCAGAGCACGGCCGTCACCTCCCCGACCCGCGCGGCCGCGGCGCCGACGGCGTCGGCCTCCCCGGTGAGGCCGGCCGCCCGGGCGCGCCCGACGGCGGCGTCGATCGTCTCCAGCAGCAGGCGCAGGCCGGCGCCGTCGTGCAGGCGGACCTTGCGGCCCAGCAGGTCGAGACCCTGGATGCCGTGCGTGCCCTCGTGGATCATGTTGAGGCGGTTGTCGCGCCAGAACTGCTCCACGGCGTACTCGCGGGTGTAGCCGTAGCCGCCGTGCACCTGGATCGCGAGGTCGTTGGCCGCGAGGCACCACTGCGACGGCCAGCTCTTGGCGATCGGGGTGAGCGTGTCGAGCAGCAGGTGGGCGCGGGCGCGCTCGACGTCGGAGGCCGCGGTGCGCTCCTCGTCGAGCAGGCGCGCGCAGTAGAGGATCAGCGCGACCGCGCCCTCGGCGTAGGACTTCTGGGCGAGCAGCATCCGGGCGACGTCGGGGTGCTCGACGATCGGCACCGGCCGCCCGTCGCGGCGGCCCTGGACGCGGGTGCGCGCGTAGTCGAGCGCGTGCAGGTAGCCGGTGTAGCCGAGCGCGGCCGCTCCCCCGCCGACGCCGACGCGCGCCTCGTTCATCATGTGGAACATCAGGGCCAGGCCCTGGCCCGGCTCCCCCACCAGGTACCCGACGGCCCCGGCCGCGCCGCCCGGGGTGTGCCGCCCCTCGCCGAAGTTCAGCAGCGTGTTGACGGTGCCGCGGTAGCCCATCTTGTGGTTGACCCCGGCGAGCGAGACGTCGTTGCGCTCCCCGTTCTCCAGCACCTTGGGCACGATGAACAGCGAGATCCCCTGCACCCCCGCCGGCCCGCCGGGGATCTTGGCCAGCACCAGGTGGACGATGTTCTCGGACAGGTCGTGGTCGCCGCCGGAGATCCACATCTTGTTGCCGCGCAGGCGGAAGGTGCCGTCGTCGGAGGGCTCGGCGCGGGTGGTGATGTCGGCCAGCGACGACCCCGCCTGCGGCTCCGACAGGCACATCGTCCCGAAGAACCGGCCCTCCAGCATCGGGCCGACCCACGTCGCGATCTGCTCCGGGGAGCCGTGGGCGAGCAGCAGGTTGGCGTTGGCGATGGTGAGGAACGGGTAGGCCGAGGTGCCCACGTTGGCCGCCTGGAACCACAGGAAACAGGCCTGCGCCACGGTCTGCGGGAGCTGCATCCCCCCGACCGAGGCGTCCATCGCGGCCGACAGGATCCCGGTGCCGGCGAACGCCTCCAGCGCCTTCCCGACCTCGGGGATCATGTGCACCCGCTCGCCGTCGAACTCGGGCTCGGCCACGTCGGCGGCCCGGTTGTACGGCGCGAACCGCTCGGTGGCCACCTGCTCCGCGAGGTCCAGCACGGCGTCGAAGGTCTCGCGGGAGTGCTCGGCGAACCGCTCCCGCGCGGTCAGGGCGCCGACGTCGAGCCAGTCGTGGAGCAGGAAGTCGAGGTCGCGGCGGGACAGCAGCAGGGAACGCACGGCCCCGAGGCTAACCCGCGAGTTTGCCGTCCACGCACACCGAATTGTCCATCGCTGCCCGGGGCCGGCGCACACGATCGGCAAACTCGCCGGGCGGGATCGGCAAACTCGCGGGTCAGGGGGTGGTGGTGGCGCCGTGGGCCGCGTCGAGCATCTCGGCCAGCTCCGCGACCTTCACGCGCTCGGCGCCGCGCAGCCCGCCGCGGCGGACCTCCTCGGCGTCCAGGCGCAGCCACGACGTCCAGTCGACGGGGCGGATGCCGTGGGCGGCCAGGGCGTCGCGCAGGGCCTCCGGCTCCGGGTGGGCGGGGGCCGGGAGGGTCGGCAGGTCGGCCAGCAGCGCCGCGACGGTCTCCTGCGCGTCGCCCTTGTTGGTGCCGATGACGCCGGTCGGGCCGCGTTTGATCCAGCCCGTCACGTAGGCGCCGGGCACCGGGACGCCGTCGCGCACCACCCGCCCGCCCTCGTTCGGGACCGTGCCGGTGGCCTCGTCGAAGGGCAGGCCGGGGATCGGCTCGCCCGCGTAGCCGATGGCGCGCACGACGAGCCCGACGTCGAGGGTCTGCTCCTCGCCGGTGCCGACCACGCGCCCGGAGGCGTCGAGCGCGGTGCGCTCCACGACGATCCCGGACACCCGTCCGTCCGCGCCGAGCAGCCGGACCGGGGACCGCAGGAACCGCAGGTGGATCCGGCGGCGGGCCCCGCCGAGGGGGCGGGCGGCCCAGTCGGTGAGCATCGCCAGGTTCTGCTTCTGCCGCCGGTCGTCGGGCTCCTCGACGCCCGCGGCCAGCAGCCCGTCGTCGTGGACGACGACCTGCGCATCGGCCAGGTCGCCGATCTGGCGCAGCTCCGCCGGGGTGAACCGGACGTGCTGCGGACCGCGGCGGACCAGCACGTGCACGTCGCGGACGGCGCTGCCGCGCAGCGCGTCGAGCACCGGGCCGGGGACGTCGGTGGCGGCCATCTCGTCGGGCGCCTTCGCCAGGACGCGGGCGACGTCGAGCGCGACGTTGCCGGCCCCGACGACGGCGACGCCCGGGTGGTCCAGCGCCGGGTCGAGGCCGGTGAAGTCGGGGTGGCCGCAGTACCAGCTGACGAACTCGCCCGACCCGTACGAGCCCGCGAGGTCCTCCCCCGGCACTCCGAGGTCGCGGTCGACCGAGGACCCGGTGGCGTGCACGACCGCGTGGACGTGGGTGCGCAGCTCGTCGAGCGGGATCCCGCCGTCACCGATCCGGACCCCGCCCAGGAACTCGACATCGGCCGGATCGAACGGCTTCTGCAGCACCCGGATGACCGACTTCATCTTGACGTGGTCGGGCGCCACGCCGTAGCGGACCAGGCCGTAGGGGGCGGGCAGCCGGTCGAGCACCTCGACGCTCACCGGCTCCCCCGACGACAGCAGCGCCGCCGCCGCGTAGAGCCCCGACGGGCCGGCCCCGATCACCGCGACGCGAAAGTTCACGACTCCTCCAGTGGCAGGAAGCGGGGCGCCCGTTTCTCGACGAACGACGCCACCCCCTCGCGCAGGTCGGGGCCGCCGATGAAGCGGTCGACGTGGGCGAAGGCGCTGGCCAGCGCCTCCTCGTAGGTGGAGTCGGCGGCCTCGCGCAGCTGGGCGGCGATCACCGCGACGGCCCGCGGGGCGCAGTGCAGGGCGAGATCGCGGGCGTAGGCCTGTGCGGCGGCGAGCACGTCGTCGCGCGGGACGACCCGGCTGACCAGCCCGAGCCGGTGCGCCTCCGCGGCGTCGAACACCCGGGCCGAGAGCAGCAGGTCGGTGGCGTTCTCGGTGCCGACCAGGCGCGTCAGGGTCCAGGCGATCCCGTACTCGGCGACGAGCCCGCGGCGGGCGAACGCGGTGGTGAAGCGGGCGGTGTCGGCGGCGAAGCGGACATGGCAGAACAGGGCCTGCACCAGCCCGACGCCCGCGCACGCCCCGTTGATCGCGCCGATCAGCGGCTTCGGGAACTCGCGCGGCACGGCCACCGACCTGTGCGGCAGCACCGCGCCGTCCTGTGCGAGCCCGTCGAGGCGGCCCAGGTCGGCGCCGGGGCAGAACGTCGACCCGGCACCGGTGACGACGACCGCGCGCACCACCGGGTCGGCGGCCGCCGCGGACAGGTGGCCGTAGTAGGCCTCCTCGATGTCCTCGCCCCAGCCGTTGCGCCGCTCGGGCCGGTTGAACGTCAGGGTGCGCACGCCGGCGTCGTCGGTCTCGGCCAGCACGGGCTCCATGACCTGACCCTAACGGTCGAGTCCATCCGTTCGGCCGAACGAGTTCAGGTAATCGTGGGGCTACTCTCCGGCGTCATGGCGCTCCCGGACGGCACGATCCTGAGCAAACGCGTGCTCGTGGAGCTCTCGCACGCGATCGAACGGTTCGCGCTGGCCGCCGAGCCCGGCGCCCCGCTGGTCGTCGTCGCGATGTTCCAGCGGCTGTCCTACTTCCGCCGCGAGACCGAGGTCTACACCGACATCGCGGCGCGCAGCTCCGTCACCCTCGTCGGGCTGGTCGAGGACTTCCCGCCGCAGCTGCCGCCCGGCGTCCGGCACGTCCTGCTGGCCGAGGACGAGGACCTCGCGCGCGAGTGGAGCGTCACGGTGCTCGGCCCGAACGGCGGGGCCACGCTGGTCGCGGTCGACCAGGAGCGCGTCGACGCGGGCGCCCACACGCTGGAGGAGGGGCGCCGGTTCCAGGGGTACTGGTCGTTCGTGCGCGCCGACGCCTACCGCGAGATCCTGCGGCTGCGCGCGCAACTGACGCTGCCTGCCGAGACCGTCGAGGCGATCGACGAGGTGCTGCACGCCGTGCTCGCCGCGCCGGAGCCGCGCCACCAGGACCGGTGGAACGTGCCGCTGCGCTTCTTGGCCGACCGCGTCGACGCGGGCGTCCGCGAGCGCGCGGGGCTGCAGACCCGCCTCGACGCGGCCGTCGGGCACCACGACGACGTCGCCGAGCGCGACCCCCGCACCGGCCTGCACACCGAGCGGTTCCTGGCCCGCTGGACCGCGGGCCTGGGCGCCGGGCTCCCGGTCGGGCTGGTGCTGCTGCGGGTGCCGGGGGTGGCGGCGCTGCGCGCGAAGTACGGGCTGCGCGCCGAGCTCGCCACGCTGCAGGGCATCACCCGCAGCATCCAGGAGCTGTTGACGCCCAGCGACCGCGTGGTCCGGCTGGGCCGCGAGGACTTCCTGGCCGTGCTCCCGTCGTGGCGCGAGTCCGACGTCCTGGGCCTGTGCGACGAGGTGTGCACGCGCGTGTCGGGGCTCGACCAGCAGTACCCGTTCGTCGCCCTGCCCGCCACGGCCGCGGCGACCGTCACGCGCGAGCGGCCGCTGCCCGTCGACCGGCTCGTCGCGCAGGTCGACGGCGGGCGCCGCGTCAGCCTGCTCGTGTAGCGGGAGCGCCGCGGAAGGTGCGCCGGTAGTCGACCGGGGAGACGCCGACGACCTTGCGGAAGTGGTGGCGCAGCAGCGCGCCGGTGCCGAACCCGCTGCGCCGCGCCACGTCGTCGACGCCCAGGCTGGTGTCCTCCAGCAGCCGCTGGGCGAGCAGCACCCGCTGCAGGGTGAGCCAGCGGTGGGGCGTGGTGCCGGTCTCGGCGACGAAGCGGCGCGCGAAGCTGCGGTCCGACATCCGGGCGCGCCGCGCCAGCCCGGCGACGGTGTGCTCCTCGTCGAGGTGCTCGAGTGCCCAGTCCAGCACGGGCGCGAGGCCGTCGGCGGTGCACGCCGGGACCGGCTGCTCGACGAACTGCCGCTGCCCGCCCTCGCGCTGGGGCGCCACCACCATCCGCCGCGCGATCGTGTTGACCACCGCGCTGCCCAGCTCCCGGCGCACCACGTGCAGGCAGGCGTCGATCCCGGCGGCGGTGCCGGCGCTGGTGATCACGTCGCCGTCGTCGACGAACAGGACGTCGGGGTCGACGACCGCGCGCGGGTAGCGCGCCCTCAGCTCGTCGACGTGCATCCAGTGGGTGGTGCAGCGCCGCCCGTCGAGCAGGCCGGCCTCGCCGAGGACGAACGAGCCCGAGCAGACGCTGAGGATCGTCGCGCCCGCCGCGGCGGCGGCACGCAGCGCGTCGAGGACCTCGGGGGCGAACTCGCGGGCGTGGGTGGCGGCCACGGCGACGAGGTCGGCGCCCGCCAGCGCGTCGAGCCCGTGGTCGGGCACCACCGACATGCCGACGGAGGTGCGCAGCGGCTCCCCGGCGACGGGACCGCAGATCCGCAGGTCGATGGGGGGCAGGCCGTCGGCGGTGCGGTCGACGCCGAAGACCTCGCACAGCGTCGCGAACTCGAACGGCGAGACGACGGGCAGCACGAGTGCGGCGACGGAGCGGAGCATGGCAGCATCTTACCGATAGGTGTCTTCTCTGCCACTGGTGGCGTCATCTTGATGAGCGGACACTTACTGCCATGACCACCGCAGCAGTCGTCCTCCTCCTCCTCGGCCTCGCCGTGTGGCTCTCCGCGGCCCGGCCGGCCCGACCCCTCCTGTCCGCCTACGACCGTGACCGGCAGCTCGCCGAGCTCCGCGCCATGGCCTGCTCGCGAGCCGACGTGCACCTGTGACATCTGTCAGCCCTCGCCACTGACCGGGGCCACTGCCGGGCGGCGCCGGGGCGCGGGACAGTACCTCCATGACCGAGGTACTGGACATCGACGGCGTGCACCACCGCTACGGCCCGCACGTCGCCCTCGACGGCGTCGACCTGCGGGTCCGGGCCGGGGAGTGCGTCGCGCTCCTCGGCCCGAACGGCGCGGGGAAGACGACGCTCATCGGGCTCGCCACCGGGCTGCTGGCCCGGCAGCGGGGCCGCGTCGCGGTGTGCGGGGGCGACCCCCGGCGCGCGGCGACCCGGCGCGACCTGGGCGTCGTCCAGCAGACGATGGGCTTCCCGAACACCGAGACGGTCGGCGAGCTGGTGCGCGGTGCCGCGGTGCGGGCCGGGCGCACGGCGTCGGCGGTGGGGCCGGTGCTCGCCGAGATCGGCGTGTCCGACCTGCGGCCCCGGCGGGCGGCGAAGCTGTCGGGCGGGCAGCGCCAGCGCGTCGGGCTGGCGATGGCGCTGGTCGGCGACCCGGCCCTGCTGCTGCTCGACGAGCCCACCGTCGGCCTCGACGTCACCGCGCGGCGCGCGTTCTGGCAGATCCTCGCCCGGCGCCGCGACGCGGGCGTCGGCATGGTGCTGACGACCCACATCGTCGAGGAGGCCGCCGCCGTGGCCGACCGCGTGGTCGTGCTGCACCGCGGCCGGGTCGTCGCCGCGGACACCCCCGCCGGGCTGGCGGCCCTGCTGCCCGACCGCACGGTCAGCGCCCGCACCGCCGTCGACGAGGTGACGCTGCGCGCGCTGCCCGGCGTCCGGACGGTGCGCCGCGACGGCGACCGCGTGCAGGTCGGGACCACCGAACCCGAGCAGGTGCTGCGCGGGTGGCTCGCGCTCGACCGGACGCTGAGCGGGCTGCGCGTCGAGGGCGCCGGCCTGGAGCAGGCGCTGGTCTCGCTCACCGGGGAGCAGGTGCCGGCATGACCACCTACGCACCGGTGCTCCGCGTCGAGATCGGCGAGGGCCTGCGCGCGATCCTGCGCGAGCCCACCGCCCTGTTCTTCTCCGTGCTCATGCCCGTCGGCTTCTACGCGCTGTTCACCTCGATCTTCGGCCGCGAGCAGGCCGTCGGCGAGCTCCCCTACGCCGCGACCTCGCTGGCCACCTACGGCGCCTTCGGCGTGGTGTCGGTGATGCTGCTCAACCCCGGGATCGGGGTCGCCGAGGACCGCACGCGGGGCTGGCTGCGCGTGAAGATGGTCTCGGCGACGCCGATCGGGGTGTCGCTGGCCGCCCGCGTCGTCGCGGCCCTGCCCTACGCCCTCGGCGTGATCGTCGCGATGAGCGTGGCGTCGCTGCTCATCGCCGGGCCGGTGCTCGACGTCGTGACGTGGCTGCGGCTGGTGGCCGTGCTGGTGCTCGGGGGGCTGCCGTTCGCGCTGTTCGGGCTCGCCGTCGGGTTCGTGGCGTCGTCGAACGCGACCGCGGCGATCCTCAACGCGGTGCTGTTCCCGATGGTGCTGGCGTCCGGGCTGTGGATCCCGCTGGAGATCATGCCGGGATGGGTGCAGGCGGTCGCGCCGTACCTGCCGACCTACCACCTCGCGCTGCTCGCGCAGGCCCAGCTGACCGGCGCCGCCGCGCTCGGGCACCTGCTGGCGGTGCTGCTGACGACCGCGCTCGGTGCCCTGGCCGCCGGGCTCGCCTACCGTAACCTGCGGGTATGAGCGAGCTGCGCCGCTGGTGGGAGGGCTCGCCGCGGCGCTGGCCCGCCTCCACGCTGTGGACACTGTTCTGGCTGTCGATGCTGTTCTTCCAGCCGATCTTCGACGACCGCGACCGGCCGCTGCAGTGGGCCGTCGCGGCCACCGTCGTGGTGCTGTTCGTGCCGTTCTACCTGGCCGTGGAGCTGCGCGACGGCCCCGCCCGGCGCTGGGCCGCACCCGTCACCACGCTGCTGGCCGTGGCCGCCGTCCCGTTCAACTCGGGCGCGAGCGTGCTGCTGGTCTACGCCGCCGGTTTCGCGGGCTCGTTCCTGTCGCGGCGCAGCGCCGTCCGGTGGCTGGCCGGGCTCACGGCCCTGCTCGGCGCGATCGCGCTGGTGTCCTCCATCCCGTTCCCGTACCGGATCATGGCCTTCGCCCCCTCGCTCGCCCTGATCTGGGTGATCGGGCTGCTCACGGTCGAGGGCGTCGACGCCGAGCGCGAGGCCCGCTTCCACCGGGCCCGCGTGGAGTACGCCGCCACGCTGTCCGAGCGCGAGCGCATCGCCCGCGACCTGCACGACCTGCTCGGCCAGACCCTCACCGGCATCGTCGTGCGCTCCCAGCTCGCCCAGCGCCTCGCCCGCGGCGACGTCGACGCCGGGGTCGCCGAGATGGCCGAGGTCGAGCAGGCCGCGCGGGCGGCCCTGACCGAGGTGCGGGCCACGGTCTCGGGATGGCGGTTCGTCGAGTTCGACGACGAGGTGGCCGTCGCCCGCGACGCGCTGCGGGCCGCGGGGGTGGAGCTGGTGGTGGTGCGCGACGCCGCCGTCACGCTCGTCCCGACGGCGGAGACCGCGCTGGCGCTCGCGCTGCGCGAGGCCGTCACCAACGTCGTGCGGCACTCCCGGGCGCGGCGCTGCACGGTCACCCTGCGCCACGTCGCGGGGGCCGACGGCGGGCAGGTGGAGCTCGAGGTCGTCGACGACGGGGTGGGCGGCTCGGCGACCGACGGCAACGGGCTCACCGGGATGCGCGAGCGCGTCGCCCAGCTCGGCGGCGAGCTGCGCAGGCGGGGCACCGGCGGCACGTCGCTCACGGTGGAGCTGCCCGCGGTGGTGGCCCGGTGAGCCCGATCCGGCTGGTGCTGGCCGAGGACCAGGCGATGGTGCTCGGGGCGTTCGCGCGGCTGCTGGCGATGGAACCCGACCTCGACGTCGTCGCCACCGCCGTCGACGGGCCGTCGGCGTTGGCCGCGGTGCGCGCCCACGACCCGGACGTGCTGGTCACCGACGTCGAGATGCCCGGCGCCACGGGGCTGGAGGTGGCCGCCGACCTGGCCGGCGGGCGGACCCGGCTGGTGATCGTCACGACCTTCGCGCGCTCGGGCTACCTGCGCCGCGCGATGGACGCCGGGGTCGCGGGCTACGTGCTCAAGGACGCGCCGGTCGACCGGCTCGTCGACACCATCCGGCGGGTGCACGCGGGCGAGCGCGTGATCGACCCGGCGCTGGCCGTCGCGGCGTGGGACGCCGCCGACCCGATGACCGACCGGGAGCGCGACGTCCTGCGCCTGGCCGCCGACGGCCTGCCCAACGGCGAGATCGCGCGCACCCTGTTCCTCGCCGAGGGCACCGTCCGCAACTACCTGTCGACGGCGATCACCAAGCTCGGGGTGCGCAACCGCATCGAGGCCGCCCGCGTGGCCCGCGACTGCGGCTGGCTCTGACCCCGCCCCCCACCCCGCGAGTCCCCCGAATCCCGTCCGCGAGTCCCCGGAACCCGCGTGTGAGTCCACGCGGGTTCCGGAGTACCCGCGGACGGAGAACGGGGACTCGCGCG
>NZ_BJNG01000046.1 GCF_006539565.1 Pseudonocardia hydrocarbonoxydans | reverse complement strand
CGGGATCCGGGGGACTCGCGCGGGGGGGATCGGGTCAGGGGCGGGGGTGGGTGAGGCCGAGGTGGTCGCGCAGGGTGGGGCCGGTGTACTCCGTGCGGTAGCTGCCGAGGTCCTGCAGCTCCGGCACCACCTTCTCGACGAACTCGTCGAGGCCGCCCGGCGTCAGGTGCGGCACGAGGATGAAGCCGTCGGAGGCGTCGGCCTGCACGTAGTCGTCCATCTGCTTCGCCACCTGCTTCGGCGTGCCGACGAACGACTGGCGCGCGGTGGTCTCGATGATCAGCTCGCGGATCGAGAGCCCGCCCTTGGCCTCGGCCAGCTCACGCCACCTCTGCGCCACCGCGAGCGGGTCCTTGTCGTGGCGGACGCGACCGCGGGTGATCTCCGCGCCCGGGTCGGGGTCGACGTCGGGCAGCGGCCCGTCGGGGTCGTAGGCCGACAGGTCGCGACCCCAGACCTGCTCCAGGAACGCGATCGCGGTCTGCGGGCCGACCTGCGCGGTGCGGATCCGGTGCCCGTTCTCCTGCGCCTCGGCCTCGGTCTCGCCGAGCGCGAACGTGGTGGCCGGCAGGATCGTGATCTCGCTCCGCTCGCGGCCGTACTTCGCCATCCGGCCCTTGAGGTCCCGGTAGAACTCCTGCCCGGACTCCAGCGACCCGTGCCGCGAGAAGATCGCGTCGGCGGTCTTGGCCCCGAACTCGCGGCCGGCGTCGGAGTCACCGGACTGGATCAGCACCGGGTGGCCCTGCGGCGTCGGCGGGAGCGGGAAGCGCCCGGCCATGTCGAACTGGTCGCCGTGGTGGTCGATCGCGCGGCCGTCGGAGAGCCACAGCTCGCGGGCGGCGTCGAGCATCTGCTGGGCGCGGTCGTAGCGCTGCTCCGGCGCCAAGAACCCGCCGCGGCGGAAGTTCTCGCCGGTGAACGCGTCCGAGCTCGTCACCAGGTTCCAGGCGGCGCGGCCGCCGGAGAGGTGGTCCAGCGAGGCGAACTGTCGGGCCAGCTCCCACGGCTCGTTGAACGTGGTGTTGATCGTGCCGCCCAGCCCCAGGTGGGTGGTGACGGCGGCGAGCGCGTTCAGGACGGTGAACGTGTCGGGCCGGCCGACGACGTCGAGATCGTGGATCCTGCCCTGGTGCTCGCGCAGGCGCAGGCCCTCGGCGAGGAACAGGAAGTCGAACAGGCCGCGCTCGGCGTTCTGCGCGAACGCGACGAAGGACGAGAAGTCGGTCTGGCTGCCCGCGGCCGGATCGCTCCAGACGGTGGTGTTGTTGACGCCCGGGAAGTGGGCGGCGAGGTGGATCTGCTTCTTCACGCCGTCGCTCCCTCGTAGAAGTTGGCCGGCCGGGGCAGGCCGAACCGGTGCCGCAGCGTGTCGCCCGGGCGGGCCGGGACGCGCAGGCCGGTCTCCAGCAGCCGCGGGGCCACGGCGTCGGCCAGCACCCGCAGGCCCCCGGGAAGGGCGAGCGGCACGGCGGTGATGCCGTCGACGGCCCGCTCGGCGATCACCTCGACCAGCGCGTCCGGCGCGCCGACCACGCGCAGGGTCTGCGGCGCGAGCTCGCCGAGCTCGTCCAGCTCCCGGCGGGCGGTGGTCTCGTCGACGGCGAGCAGGAACTCGACGTCGAGCAGCACGGCCACGGAGTCGGGATCGCGCCCGGCGTCGGCGACGGCGGCGCGGATCCGCTCGCGGGCGGCGTGCGCGGCGGGCAGGTCGGGGGCGCTGATCCGCACGACGTCGGCCCAGCGGGCGGCCACCGGCAGGGAGTCGGGCTCCTCCCGGACGACGACCAGCGGGTGCCCCTGCGGGGTGCGCGGCGTGATCGACGGGCCCTTCACCGAGAAGAACTCGCCGGTGAAGTCGATGTAGTGCAGCCGGTCGCGGTCGACGTAGCGGCCGGTGGCGGTGTCGCGGATGACCGCGCCGTCCTCCCAGGAGTCCCACAGCCGCACCACGACCTCGATCGCCTCGGCGGCCTCGCGCCACAGCTCGGCGGGCGGCGCGGCGGGTTTGCGGCCGAACTGCGCGGCGTCGGCGGCCGTGCGGGACACGGCGGGCTCCCACCCGGCGCGGCCCTGCGACACCAGGTCCAGCGTGGCGATCGCCTTCGAGACGTGGAACGGCTCCGTGTGGGTGGTGGTCACCGTCGGCACCAGCCCGACACCCGGGACGGCCGGCGCCACGCGGGCGGCGATCGCGACGGCGTCGAGCAGGTGGTCGGGCCCGAACGAGTCCGGCAGGGCCACGAAGTCGGCCCCGGCCTGGGCGGCGAGCTGCACCGCGGCGATGTGGTGCGCCGGGGTGAGCAGGGCCTCCCGCGGGACCCCCGCCCGCCGCCACGCCTGCGGGTGCCGGCCGAAACCGGACACCTCCACCGCCAGATGTGCCGTCCGCATGCGCTCTCCCGTCACCGCCGAATGCTCCGTTCCGAGCAACGGGTCCTCCCCGGAGGGCATTCCCGCGCCGCTCCGCGCACCCACCGGCCACTCGCGCATGTCCGGACGTGCGCGAGCGGCGACGGGGTGCGCGAGATCAGGGATGGAGCCGGCTGTGCTCCGCACCGGTCGTCGAGTAGCCGCGGTCGGTGTAGGGGAAGCCGTCGAGCTGGGTGGTCTCGTCGCGCTGCTGGTAGTAGGAGCGGATCTCGGTGATGCGGCCGTCGGGGGCGAAGGTGAACCACTCGGCGCCCCGGGTCGCCACCCGGTCGGCGGCCCCGTGGCCGTCTCGGTCGTCGCGGGTCGGGGGGCGCCAGAACATCGTCCACTCGATGACGGCCTCGGCGTCGCCGACGAGGGCGTGGTCGACGACCCAGCGCGCCTCGATCAGCCCGGCGACCTTGCGCCAGTAGCGGGCCAGGTGCTCCGCGCCGCGTACCGGGGCCGACCCGGGGTTCGGCGCCAGGAACCAGTGCACGACACCCGGGTCCAGGGTGCCGAGCATCGTCTCGACGTCCCCGGCCGTGCAGCCGTCGTAGTAGCGGGTGATGGTCTCCAGCGCGCCCATCGCCCGAGTGTGGCCGACCCGTATCCTGGGCGACATGGCCGCAGGCAAACCCGACAAGGCTGCAAAACCCGACAAGACGGCGAAGAAGGCGGCCCGGCTGGAGAAGCGGGCCGCCGCGAAGGCACGTCGCCGGCAGATCTGGCAGGCGTTCCAGATGCAGCGCAAGGAGGACAAGGCCCTCATCCCGTGGATGCTGGGCGCCTTCCTGCTCGCCGTCGCGCTCGCCGTCGGCATCGGGGCGATCTTCGGGATCTGGCTGATCCTGCTGCCGATCGGCATCGCGCTCGGTCTGCTGGCCGCGATCAGCATCTTCGGGCGCCGGGTGCAGCGCAACGTCTACACCAAGGCCGACGGGCAGCCCGGCGCCGCGGGCTGGGCGCTGGACAACCTGCGCGGCCAGTGGCGCGTCACCCAGGGCATCGCCGGCACGACCCACCTCGACGCCGTGCACCGCGTCATCGGCCGGCCCGGCGTCATCCTGGTCGCCGAGGGGGCACCGCACCGCATCAAGAGCCTGCTCGCGCAGGAGAAGAAGCGCACCGCGCGCGTCGCCGGCACCACCCCGATCTACGACGTGGTGGTCGGCAACGAGGAGGGGCAGGTCCCCCTCAAGGGCCTGCAGCGCCACCTGATGAAGCTCCCGCGCAACATCACCGTCAAGGAGATGGAGTCGATCGAGGCGCGCCTGGCCGCGCTGGGCTCCCGCGCCGCGGCACTGCCCAAGGGCCCGATGCCCGCCGGGGCGAAGATGCGCAGCGTGCAGCGCACGGTCCGCCGCCGCTGATCAGTCCCCCAGCCGCACCGAGATCCGGGTGACCAGTTCCTCGGGGGCGGCCGTCGACGGGTCCGCCAGGTAGGTCTCGGTCACCGGGCCCACCGGGTGGTGCCCGCGCTCGCGCACGTGCTCGAGCAGTCCGGCGTAGGCCAGCGGGAGCTGCGGGTAGGGCCCCACGTGCAGCGTGGCGGCCCACGGCCCGCCCGGCAGCACGACCCCGGCCGGCACGCCGGGGACGCCGACGGTCACCTCGAACACGTCGGTCAGGTCGAGCGGGAAGACCGCCGTCAGCGGCTCGCGGGTCGGGAACCCGCGGCACAGGGCCGCGGTGTCGGCGTCGAGCGCCGCCGCCCGCACCGGGCCGGTCGTCCCGCGCAGACCCAGCGGTGCCCGGTCGGCGATCGTCACGTCGTGGTGGACGCGCTCGGGGCGCCGCAGCAGCCCGTCCAGACCGCGCAGGACGTCCTCGCGCCGGGCCAGCTCGGCGCGCAGCCGCTCGCGTTCCCGGGCCAGCACGGCGGCGACCGCGTCGGCGTCCGGCGCGTCGAGGACCTCGCGCACCGCGGGCAGCGGCACGTCGAGGGAGCGCAGCAGCGCGATCGTGGTGGCGGTGCGCACCTGGTCGGCGCGGAAGTAGCGGTAGCCCGACCGCTCGTCGACGTGGGCGGGCACCAGCAGGCCCTGCGCGTCGTAGTGGCGCACGGCCTTGACCGTCAGCCGGGCCAGGCGCGCGAACGCGCCGATGGGCATCAGTCCCGGCACACCGGCACCCGCAGGACCGTGCGGTTCTCCGCGGGCGGGGTGCGCCCGGGGTCGGTCAGGTAGACCTCGGTGTGCACGCCGGCCGGACGCAGCCCGTGCCGCGCCACGAACGCGTAGAGGGCGTCGAGCGAGGGCTGCTCGTCGGCGTACGGGCCGGGGTGCACCAGCTGCGCGACCTCCTGGCGCGGGTGGGCGCGCAGCTCCACCGGGGCGCCGAACCGGCCGGCGGCCGTCGCGACCGCCTCGGCGGAGCGGCCGCCCGGGGCGGGGACGGCCAGGGTCCAGTGCCAGCCGTGCGGGACGTCGAGGTCGAAGCGCAGGGCGTCGCCGTCCTGGGCGTAGGTGCCCTCCAGCGGCACGTCGTCGACGGCGCCCAGCGCGGCCCGCACCGCGAACAGGGCGCGGACAGCGGCGGCGAAGGCGGCGCCCTCCGGGGCGCCGCGCCCGTCGACGGCGAGCAGGGCGCGGGCGGGGACGGTGGCCAGGGTGATGTCCATGGGCGCGACGCTCGGGTCTCCCGTACGGGGAGGGTCAAGCCCCCCGTGTCGTCACCGCTGCCGGACGACGACCGTGCGGGCCGCGCGGTCGTGCCAGCCCCGGCCGTCGGCGTCGCGCACCAGCGGCGGCACCACCAGCGCGATCAGCGCCGTGCGCAGCACCGCCCGCGGCACCCCGACGACCGGTTCCGACCCGATCGACGCCACCCGGATGCCCAGCGCCGTCATCCCGGCGCTGGCCCCGAACAGAGCGACCGGCACGGCCGTGACCAGGAACCAGACCGCCAGCACCGTGAAGGGCGCCGTGGCCACCTGTGCGCCGAGGAACAGCGCGGTGATGCCGTAGCCGAGCAGCCAGTCGACGGTGAGCGCAGCGAGCCGCCTGCCGAACCCGGCCACCGAGCTGATCCCCTCGGCGGGCAGCCCGAACCGCTCCCCCGGGTGCGCGCTCGCGGGCGCGGCGGGCCCCGATCCGGGGAGCCAGGTGTCGATCCATCGGGGCATGTGACCAGGGTAGGTGGTGTGACCGACACCCGAACGGCGGTCCGCCCCGTTAACCTCTGTGAAACGAGCGAGTGACCGCCGGGCAACACCGTCGTCCTAGCGTCGCCGCAACCCGTGAACCGTTCGAAGGAGTCAACGAGGGTGTTCAGCAACTCCGAAGAGGTCCTGAAGTACATCAGGGACGAGAAGGTCGAGTACGTCGACATCCGCTTCTGCGACCTGCCCGGCGTGATGCAGCACCTCACCGTGCCCGCCACCGCCTTCGACCAGGACTTCATCGACGGCGGCATCGCCTTCGACGGGTCCTCCGTCCGCGGCTTCCAGGCCATCAACGAATCCGACATGGCCCTGTTCCCGGACGCGGCCACCGCGCGGCTGGACCCGTTCCGCAAGCACAAGACGCTCAACATGAACTTCTTCGTGCACGACCCGATCACCGGCGAGCCCTACAGCCGGGACCCGCGCAACGTCGCCCGCAAGGCCGAGGAGTACCTGGCCGCGTCGGGCGTCGCCGACACCTGCTACTTCGGCGCCGAGGCGGAGTTCTACATCTTCGACTCGGTGCGCTTCGGGTCCGACCCGCACCAGCAGTACCACCACATCGACTCGGTCGAGGGCTGGTGGAACACCGGGCGCGAGGAGCAGGGCGGCAACCTCGGCTACAAGGTCAACTACAAGGGCGGCTACTTCCCCGTCCCGCCGGTCGACCACTACGCCGACCTGCGCGACGACATGGCCACCAACCTGATCAACGCGGGCTTCGTGCTCGAGCGCGGCCACCACGAGGTGGGCACCGCGGGCCAGGCGGAGATCAACTACAAGTTCAACACGCTGCTGCACTCGGCCGACGACGTGATGCTGTTCAAGTACATCATCAAGAACACGGCCTGGCACGCGGGCAAGACCGTCACCTTCATGCCGAAGCCGATCTTCGGTGACAACGGCTCGGGCATGCACGCCCACCAGTCGCTGTGGAAGGACGGCCAGCCGCTGTTCCACGACGAGTCCGGCTACGGCGGCCTGTCCGACACCGCCCGCTACTACATCGGCGGCCTGCTGCACCACGCGCCGAGCCTGCTCGCCTTCACCAACCCGACGGTCAACTCGTTCCACCGGCTCGTGCCGGGCTTCGAGGCGCCGGTCAACCTGGTGTACTCCGCGCGCAACCGCTCCGCCTGCATCCGCATCCCGCTGACCGGCAACAACCCCAAGGCCAAGCGCCTGGAGTTCCGCTGCCCCGACAGCTCGGGCAACCCGTACCTGGCGTTCTCGGCGATGATGATGGCCGGCATGGACGGCATCAAGAACAAGATCGAGCCGGCCGCGCCCGTCGACAAGGACCTCTACGAGCTGCCGCCCGAGGAGGCCAAGGACATCGCCCAGGTCCCCACCAGCCTCGACGCGGTGCTCGACCGGCTCGAGGTCGACCACGACTACCTGCTCGAGGGTGGCGTCTTCACCCCCGACCTGATCGAGACGTGGATCAACTACAAGCGCGACACGGAGATCACCCCACTGCGTCTGCGCCCGCACCCGTACGAGTTCGCCCTGTACTACGACGTCTGATCGAGGCGTTTCCCTGACCTGAGGGTCAGGCCCGAAACGGCGGTTGACCAGGCAATACGTCTCTCGACGGTTGCCGGCGTCAACCGCCGTTTCTCATGCTCGTGTGCCACGGATGTGCCACGAGACAAGATCTTCTTCCGACTCTTCGCGACGCTGTGACCTGCCGCTGTGCTCGTGCTGCCGGGTCCCTCGACGTGCCCTGGACTTCCCTGTGTGCCTCAGAAACGCCCGATGATCTGACGGATCGTCAGTTTCCGGTCCTCGAACGCGCGCCACCGCCGGTCCGGGACCACGCGGGAAACACGGTCGACGATTCCGGGCCACGGCGCGATCACGCCTGTGACACGTTCCGACCCGGGTGCGGGCACAGCGGGTCAATCGCCACGAAACACGGGCGCGATCGCAGCGCGGAGGGCGGTCGCGGCCACGCCGAGGTCCTCCTCGTCGCCCAACTCGTTGCCGAGCTCACCAGGCCTTCGATCCGGACGGCGTCGATGTTGACGAGCGTGGCCGCGAAGGGTGCCTCCGGCCCGGAGTCGCTGCGCCCGGCTCGGGTGGCCGCGAGTGGGCGCGGCAGGCCCGCGAGGGCGGCGGCGCGGGCGATGAGGTTCGCCATCCGCTGGGTGAGCAGCAGACCACCAGCGGCATCCACGAACAGGGCGTAGTAGGGCAGCCCGCGGGCCTGGTGGTCGAGAAGCGCCGCGTGCAGCAGCGGCCCCGCGGTCGCCGGGATGCGGTAGATGCCGGTGAGCATCCCGACCTGCCCGAAGTCGGGACTGATCCGCCGCGGGGCACACAGGCTCAGCCGTCCGGCGCGGCAGTCGGTGGCCTGGGCGAGCAGCAGCGCGGCCGCGCTGGTCGGGCAGGCCAGCCGCCGCAGCCTGGACACCACGTGGGCGTCGATGCGCGGCCCGAACACGCTCAACGCGGCCGCCTCGGTGGGCAGCACGAGGGTGAGACCTTCGGTGGCGAACCCGGCCTGTGCTGCGTCCAGGCGCAGGGCCAGCTCTTGGTCGGTGGCGGCGTCGATGGTCATCCGCTGCAGCAGCGCCCCGAGCTGGCAGCCGGGCTGGGTGAAGCGACGCTGCCGCGGCTGCCCGACCCGCAATAGGCGGGCTTCGCGCCGAGCCTCGGCGACCGCGTCGCGGTGGATCGCGTCCACCGCCCGTAGCCGGGGTCGGCGCCGCGCGGGCCGCTCGCGCAGAGCGGTGATCGCGCGGGACCAGGACCACACCGTGCCCTCCCACCTCGATGGCGGCGGGTCGGTGTCGTGCCACACCAGCCACAGCACGGTCCCGGTGGCGGTGGCCAGCTCGGCGAGCGCCGCGAGCAGCGGCGGGTGCAGTCGGTGCGCGCGCAGCACGACGAGGTGCTCGACCTGTTCGGCGCGCAGCCAGACCCGCAGCAGCGTCGCGGCGTCGTCGCGCCGGGCGCGGGGGAGTGCGTCGCGGCGTTTCCCGAGGGCCTCGAACAGGTCGCGGACCAAGACCGGCCAGGTCGCTTCCGGGGTGGGATGACACACCAGCCGCCCGGCGGCCAGGTCGTGCAGGTCGCCGAGCTGGTGCAGGCACGCCTGGTCATCGTCGGGATCGTGGACCCAGCGCAGCCCGCCGGCCGCTGCTGACGACGACGGCGACGACGGTTCGAGGTAGGGCGGCGCGGCGGCGGGCACGCGCTCAGGCCGCGGTGCCGCCGCCGTGCAGGGTGAACGCGTTACGGGCCACGGTCTCGTCGATCCGGTCGGTGCCGGCGGCCGCGCACAGCGTGGCGGCGGTCTTGGTGAACGCCGCCCAGTGCCGCAGGTTGCCGTGGGCGAAGTGGTCATCGATGAGCAACACGAGCTCGCCGTCGACGCCGTCGTAGAGCGGGTGGTAGGTCGGGATGAACCGGACCACCTCGGCCGGGGTGAGGGGTTCCACGCTGACCCGGCGGTAGATCCGCGAGCGCAGCATCGGTTCCCGCGAGAGCACCTTCCAGTTGCCGTCCCCGCCGACCAGCAGCAGCGCGAACCGGGTCGCCTTGTGGTCGTGCAGGTAGCGCAGGTACTCGATGCACTCGGTGTTGAGGCTCTGCGCCTCGTCGACGACGACCACGTGACCGCCGCCGCCCGGGGGTGGGGCGAGTTCTTCGAGCAGCTGCTCGGTGAGCACGAACCGGTTCCCGCGCCCGGTCGGGACCCGGGTGAGCTCGGCGAGCAGCGCGGCCGCGACCAGGCGCATCGTGGGCCGGCTGGGGAACTTCACCCAGCACGGCGCCCGCCCGGCCCGCCCGTCGATCACGGCCCGGGTGAGCGCCTGCTCGACCGCGTAGGTCTTGCCCAGCCCGGCCGAGCCGTGCACCGTGCCCATCGCCTGCACGGCGAGCAGGTCGGTCACCGCGCGCTCGACCATCAGCAACGAGTCGGTGGGCAACGTGGCCGCGCCCTCGACATCCAGGAAGTGCCGCACCATCCCTCTATCCCTTCTCGGTCTCGACCGTGCTCTCAGCCCTGTCCTCGCCGTCGTGCGTGTCGTCGGCGCCGTCCGCCGGTTCGGCCTCAGGTGTTGCCGCCGCTGGCTTGGGGTCCCGCGGCGGGTTCCAGTACTCGAAGTCACGGTGCAGCCCCAGCAGGTCGGTACGACCCAGGCGGCGCATCTCGCGCCCGTCGTCGTCGCGGCGTCGCCGTTCGTGGCGGTCCTGCTCGGCGGTGACCACGGTGGTGTCCTCGCCCGGCCCGGGCGCGGTGATCGGGGCCAGTCGGGCGCGGGCGCGCCGGCTCGCGCGGCGGTGCCGGCGGCCCAGCTCCGCAGCGTCGGCGTGGCGCCGGGCCAGGACCGCGGCCCGCTGTTCGGCGGTGAGCTCGTCCTGCGGGTAGGCGGTGCACAACCAATCGTCGCCGCGGAAGATCTCGATCTGGCGCAGGTCGTGGGGTGTGTAGCGGACCCCGACGCGTTCCCCGGCCAGCCCGTTGAGCTCCGGGGCGATGAACCGGACCCGCTCGAAGTGCACCCCGTCCTTGTTGATGGTGCGCTCGATGTCGGCCATCAGCATCCACCGCAGTGCCTGGGGCGCGATCTCGCGCAGCGGGGTCGCGTCCTCCCGCCAGCGCTGCAGTGGGGTCTGACCGTCCAGCTCACTGTGGACTCGCGCGGTGTTGTAGTCGGTGACCCACTCGGCGAAGTGGTGGCTGAACAGCTCCAGGCTCATCGGGTCGGCGTCTGGCCCGAACAACTTGCCGTCCGCGCCGCGCGGGCCGTGGGTGTAGAACGGCAACCCGGACAGGAACTCCTGGTCCAGGGTCCGGTTGACCCGCTCGATCTTGCCCTTGCGGTGCGGGGTGTAGGGCGGGGTGGGCAGCAGGTCGATGCCCAGCGCTGCGCACGCACGGGCCAGCGCGGTCGCCGTGAACTCCAGCCCGTTGTCCGGGCGCAGCGCCTCGGGCACACCACCGAACGGCCCGCGCGCCGGGTCGACCAGCATGCCCTGGCGCAGCGCGGCCAGCACCACCGCCGAGGTCGGGTACAGCGACAACGCCCAGCCGGTGATCAGCCGCGAGTAGCCGTCGATGAACAACGTCGCCCACGGCTTCCGCGGCCGCTGTGCGCGCGGGGCGAGCACCAGCACCGGCAGTTCGGTGTGGTCGCCCTCCCACAGCGCGTTGCGCCGGTTCGGCGCCCACCGCAGATACACCTCATGCCGGCGCCGTCCCTCGACGCCATCCACCGCGGCGGCCCGCTCGGCCGGGGTCAGGTCCCGGGTGAACGCCTCCTGCAGCCGCCGCAGCGACGGCGCCCCGGTGCGGCCGGCGTGCAGGGCACGGTGCACCGCGGCGACGTTGCCGCGCCAGGCGGCGTAGCTGTCCCGGTCGGCCTCGGTGATCTCGTATCGGGCCCGCGGGCGCCGGGCCAGCGCGGCGGGCTCCTTCGCCAGCCACCCCCACACCGTGCGCTCGGCCGCCCCGACGTCGGCCGCGGCCTTGCGGACGTCGGCGCTGGTCAACGCGCCCGCCGCGCGCTGCTCTCGTAGTCGCGCCACCAGCAGCGCCTTGATCTGAGGGTCCACGTGCGCGGTCACGGCGGCCCTGCCCAGCCGAACGCCCGTCGACACGATGAACAGGTCACCGGGTCCACCTCCCAGCCCTGGCTGGTCAGCCACCCGATCACGGCCGGATCAGCGATCGGGTCGGCATCGGCGAGCGCCCCGGCCAGCAGCGGCCCGTCCCCGCAGAAGCCACACACGACCTCGCCGTAGGGCCCGGGCGGGACGCAGCGGTGGCAGAACCCGCGCGCGACCAGTGCACCCGCCTCGTGGACCAGCCAGCGCACGGCCAGCTCGGCCCGCAACCGCGCCGCGGTCTCCGCGCTGTCCGGCCGCTGCCCGCAGCCGGGGCACACCCCGCCAGAGGAGGTGCGCCGTCCCGGCTGGGGCATGCTCATCAGCCGATACCGACCTCGCGGTACCCGGCGCTGCCGCGCGGCCATCGGCGCGGCTGCAGCTTCGTTTGATCCGCCGGGATCGTCACGACCCCAGATGATGGCCTTCCCGCCGCAAGCGAGCCCGTCGACTCGCCGGGGGATCGCCGAGTCCGTTCCGGGCCACGTCAGCCCAGCCAGGCGATCTGCACCAGATCGACCCTGCGCTCGGATTCCAGGATGAGGTAGGCCACGACGCCCTCGTGGCCGGGCCCGAACGACATCGTCCGCACCGGTCCGTCCGGGTTCGCGGGGCTGACCGGGCCGCCGGCCCACGGATCGAGCTCCAGCAGCACACGGAGCTCGGCGAACGCGGCCAGCGCCGCCGCGGGCAGGGCGTCGAGCTGGTGCTGGATGTGGTCGTCAGTGACGACGCGGTACACCTACAGACCGGCCTTGGCCCGGGTCAGCTCGAACGGCTCACCGTCGGGCACCGGCTCCCCGGTCAGCGTCTCGGCCACCCGTCGCACCATCCACACGAAGTTCTCCGGGTCGCGCTGCAACAGCGCGAGGCGCCGCCACTGCTCCAGCATCTGGAACAACTCACCCAGGTCCAGACTCACCCGTGACGCGGCCAGCGCGGTGCCGTAGGCGACGTCGAACCCGGCCTGGTCGGCGGGCAGCAGCGCGGCCCGGATCGCCGCCGGCGACGCACCGGGCGCCAGCGGGTGCCCACCGGCCGGCTGCTCGTCGTAGGCGTAGGTCGCGCTCACGCCCGCGAGCCTATCCGGGCAACCGGCTCGGCCCCAGGCTGCGACGCGGCTCTGCTGAGGTGCCCATACACCGTCGTCCGCGCCACCCCGAGCAGCGCCGCGATCTGCGCGACGGTGTGCTCGCCGCCGTCGTAGAGCTGCTGGGCATGCGCGGCCTGCACCGGGGTCAACTTCGGGCGGCGGCCGCCGTTGCGGCCCCGGGCCCGCGCGGCTGCCAGGCCGTCGCGGGTGTTGGCCACGATCAGCTCGCGCTGCAGCTCGGCGAGCACCGACAACATCCCGAACATCGCCCGGCCCTCGACGGTGGAGGTGTCGATGCCCTGCTCGATGACGCGCAGCCCGATCTCGCGCTCGCGCAGCTGCGCGCCGAGGGTGACCAGGTGCAGCACCGAGCGGCCCAGCCGGTCGAGACGGGTGATCACCAGGGTGTCGCCGGCGCGGAGGAGCTGCAGCACCAGGTCGAGCTGCGGGCGCGACGCCTTCGCACCCGACGCGTGGTCGACGTGGATGTCGTTGGGCGCGACGCCGGCGCGGTGCAGCGCGTCGACCTGGTGCGCGGGGTTCTGCTCGGCGGTCGACACCCGCGCGTACCCGATCAACATCCGTCGACAATACCGTTCGGTGGGGGTTTGTCGTCGTTGATTCGCGACGCGAGTTACCGACGACCTCGACGTGCGGATCTTCGGAGCGGGTCAAGATCGTCGGCAGACGGTCGATTGCTGAACATCTCCGGTCGGACGACGTGTGACGGCCAGCAGCCAGTGGCGGCGTTCTTGTGATGCACCAGGTCTTGATCGCGGCAGTCCCGTAAGGGGATCCCTCTGCGGGACGGGCACCGCCCCTTGATGCTCTTCGTCTACTTCACCGCGATAACGTCGATGGTCTTGATGTCGGGGTCGGTGGCGAGCAGGTCGGGTCCGACCTGACCCAGGGCCGCCGGGATCTGGCCGTTGAGGTGAGCCTGACGCCCGTCCTCACCCTCGAACGTGTCGAAGATGCCGTAGGTAGTGTCACTGATCTTGAAGGCGTACCACGTCACGGTGTCGTTCTCGGCGACAGCGAGTTCCCGGCCCCGCTTCAGAAGTCGCCTAACTCATCCCCCTTGCCGGGCTCGGCTTCCAGCAGGGCGAGCAGTCCTCGGTCGACAGCCATCGGTGGTTCCTCTCGTCGGTGTCCCCAGAACCTACTAGCTAGGTCCCTCCTTCTGCCGGGGCCCGCACGCGATACCGTACGGCCTGCCGTCCAGGGAGATCGACTTGGTCAGCCCGGTGATCGCGTGTTTGGTGGCGGTGTAGGCGGCACTGCCCGGACGCGGCGTGTGCGCGAAGATCGAGCCGTTGTTGATGATCCGCCCGCCCTGTGGATCCTGGGCGCGCATCGCGGTGAACGCCTCTCGGGCGCAGAGGAACGCGCCGGTCAGGTTGGTGTCGACGGTGGCACGCCACGCGTCGACGGGCATCTCGTCGATGCTGCCCACCGGCCCGAACGTGCCGGCGTTGTTGAAGAGCAGATCCACCCGGCCCCACGCACCCTTGACGGCCCCGAACAGCGCCGCGACCGAGTCCGCGTCGCCCACGTCGGCGGGGAGGACCAGGGCCTGCGCCCGCCCCGCGGCCGTACCCTCCAGCGCATCCTCCCGGCGGCCCGCCAGCGCCACCCGGTAGCCGGCGTCGAGCAGCGCCCGCGCCACGACCCGCCCCAGCCCCGACCCCGCCCCGGTCACCACAGCCACCGCACCGTCCACCATGGCGCCATTGTGGCGCGAGTACCCCCGCGACCCGGGACGTACAGACAGGTCACGCACACCTGGGGGGTCGACGCATACGGCGGGCGGTGTGCGTCGGCCCGCGGGGGTGTGCGTGAACCCCGGGTCACAGGCCCGGGCGCAGCCCTACAGGGTGAATCCGATCGCGGCCAGCTGGTCGCGGCCGTCCGGGGTGATGCGCGCTGGCGTCCAGGCCGGGCGGAACACCCACCGCACCTCGTACTCCGGGAGCACACCGGCGAGGGCCGTGCCCATCTGGTCCTCCATCACGCCCGTGAGGGGGCAGGCCGGCGAGGTCAACGTCATGGTCAGCACCGCGGGGGTCGCGGCGAGATCGATGTCGCAGACGAAACCCAGGTCCACGACGTTCACGCCGAGATCGGGATCGATCACCTCCTGCAGCGCCTCCAGCACGTCGGCGGTCGATGCCGTCATCCCGTTGCCTCCGTCCGCTCGTGGCGCACCAGCCGCAGGCCCGGTACCTGCAGCTCGATGCGGATACGCGTGGTCTCGGTCGTGATCCAGGTGGCGAGGCCGTGGGCCTGGCGGCGCACCCGGATCACCGGTTCGCCGTCGCCGACCTCACCGCCCAGCACGATGCAGGTGCCCGCGGGCACACCCAGCCCGTCGGCGGCCGCGAGAGCACCCTGCACCACCCGACCGACCGGCTCGCACATGCCCGGGCCGGGTCGCAGCAGCACCGCGAGCGCATCGGCGGCCTTCATCCCGCGCACCCGCTCGAGCGCGCGGATCGCGACCGCCGGATCGATCCGGGCCTGCGGAGCCTCCGCCGCCACCACACCCGGGGCAGAGCTGATCTCCACGGCTATCTCCTCACGCCTGCCCTGCGCAGATCCACGGACTCGTCACGAAGCTGGTCCGCCGACACGGGGTGGCCGCCGAGCAGCAGCTTGCGACCCGCCATCACCTCGCGCGGCCGGCCCAGTCCCAGCACCGACACCACCCGGCCGTCGCGCAGTCCGAACCGCACGAACGACGCCTCGTCGATCCGGCCGCGCACCACGGTCTCGTCGACCGCGACGCCCGGAGCACCGCAGCTCTGCACGGTGTGGACGTACTGGTCGGACCAGAACCAGTGCGGCTGGTCGTGCACCACGTCCCGGCCGAGCATCGCCTGCGCGGCGATCGCGCCCTGCCGCACTGCGCTGTCGTGGTGCTCCACCCTCGTCCGGCCGTACCGCGGGTGGTCGTGCGCGGCCACGTCACCGGCGGCGAACACGCCGGGCACCCCGGTGCGGCAGCCCGCGTCGACGAGCACGCCGTCGTCGCACGGCACGCCCGCCGCCTCCCAGATCCCCGTGTCGCGCACCATGCCCGCGGCAACGAGCAACACCGAGCACTCCACGGTGCCGCGGTCGGTGTGCACCACCGGACCGGAATCCGCGGCCGAGACCGCGTCGACCCGCACGCCGCACCTCAGGTCGACGCCCGCATCGCGGTGGATGCCGGCGAACACGCCGCCGATCTCCGGACCGAGGGCCCGCTCCAGCGGCGACCCCGCCATCTCCAGGACGGTGACGTCCACCCCCAGGGAACGGGCGGTCGCCGCCACCTCGCACCCGACGAACCCCGCACCCAGCACGACGAGCCGCTCCCCCGGCACGAGCTGCGCCCGCAACCGGTCGGAGTCGGCGCGGGTGCGCAGGTGGTGCACCCGCTCGCCCGCCATGCCCCGCAGGCGGCGGGCCTGCCCGCCCGTCGCGACGAGCAGGGCGTCGTAGCCGACGGCGGAGCCGCCGACCACCACCCGCCGGGCCGCCGCGTCGAGCCCGGTCACCCGCGTGCCGGTGAGCAGCTCGATCGACTGGTCGGCGTAGAACTCCGGCGGGTGCACCTCGATCGACGGAGCCTGGCCGCTGAGCCAGGCCTTCGACAGCGGCGGACGCTCATAGGGGGCATCCGGCTCGTCACCGACGAGCAGGACCTCCCCGTCGAAACCCTCGGCACGCAGGGTGGCCGCTGCCGACGCCCCGGCCACCCCCGCACCGACGATCACGACGCGCCTCATCGCACATCGACGTGGATCATGCCGACCTCGTCCACCCGGCACGGGAACACCGACAACGAGCAGGTAGCGGGGTTGCGCCCGGCCCCGCTGCGCGCGTCGAACTCCCACAGGTGCCGCGAACAGGTGATGATCTCGCCGTCGAAGTCGCCCTCGTCCAGCGCCCATTCCTGGTGGGGGCACCGGTTGCGGTAGGCGCGCACGTCGCCGTCGACGTTGACCAGCAGCACGCTCGTCCCGCCGACGGTGACCGCGGTCATCTCGCCCTCCCACAGCTCGTCGAGCTCCAGCGCGGGCACCCAGTTCGCGGTCACCGCCTCCACCTCACACCCCCGCGGCGGGCACAGCCGGATGCAGACCCAGGCCGGCGGCGTCGAGCACCCGTGCTCTGGCCGCCCGCGCCGAGTCCAGGACGTCGTCGACGGACGGGGCACCCTGCGGCGCCGACGCGAGCGCCGGCGCAAGCGCGGCGACGGCCTCGTCGGCGCGAACCGACCACCGGTCGATCCACTTGCGGAGCACGTCGATGTTGCCCGGCCGCTGGTCGATCGCGAACGCGGCGAGCGCGGCGCTCCACCGCTCCCGGCGCCGCGCATCGGCGGCGAGCAGGCTGGACAGATGCCAGGCCAGCTCGTCACCGTTGGCCCGCGCGACCGCACCGAACTGCGTGAGCAGCACGTCGTCGAGGGTGGGCAGCAGCACGAGGTCGATCGCGGTGAACGCCTCCGCCCAGTCGTAGGCGATCAGCGCGGTCTCGACGGCCTTGCGGGCGCCCTGCCAGGCCGGGTCGTCCTCCCAGATCACCCGTTCCCGCTCGCCGATCCCACTGCCGGGCCGCGCGAGCTGGAGCTCGCGGGTGCGGTAGGCGATGCGGGTGACCCGCCGCAGCAGGTCGGCGGTGGCGAACGCGGACGCGTTCGTGATGTAGGACGACGGCGCGATGTGGCCGATGTAGGCCTGTACCTGCTGGGCGCCGTGCAGCGGGTATCGCGCCGGGGCGAACAGCCTGCCGAGGACGGACACCCACCCCTCGGACAGGGTCGCGTCGGCGCCGGCCTCGGCGTACTGCGTGAGCAGCCCCTCGGCCTTGGTCTCCTCGTCGTCCTGGAGCCCGACATAGGTCCGGTAGGTCAGCTGGTCGGGGTCGCGGAAGGCGTTCCAGTCGTCGACCTTCAGCGGCGAACCCTCGCGGTAGGTGAGGAACCACAGGTTCGCAGGCGACGACGGGTTCTGCTCGAACGGGACCTTCCGGCCCGCTCGCAGCGTCCAGTTCGTCTCGTGGGTCATCACCTCGTACTCGCTGGGCACGCGGCGGGTCTCACCGAACGCGCTCCAGGTACGGCGCCGCTTCGCGGTCGTCATGCCCGCGCTCCTTCCCGCTTGGTCGCCCATTCCCAGGAGATCTCGTCGCTGCTCGTGTGGATGCGGCCCGCGAAGGACGAGAGCATCGTCTGCAGCGACCGCAACTCGAACGCCGGACCGAGGTGGCGCTGCAACGACGCCTCGGTCACCCGCACCCGGCCCGGGCCCTGCACCCGGACGTAGGAACCGCGGTCGACCACGTCGATGTCGATGTCGGGGTTGTCGTCGCGGATCGCGGCGACCACCGACTCCACCTCGTCGCACATGCGGAGCACCGGCCCCACGGGGTGGTCCATCAGATCTCCCTGGAGTCGTCGGAGTATTCGACGCGGATGTGGTCCAACGGGCCGATGCCCGCTTCCGCCACGGTGATCGACGGGTCCAGGCGCTTCCCGTCGTGGAACACGACCTTGGGCAGGTCGCGCTTGGGCACCCGCCTGCCCTCGACGTGGTGGGCGATCGCCTCGCCCAGCTCGGCGACCGTGTTGTTCGACATCACGGGCACGAGGATCTGCACGAAGTCCTCGGCGAAGATCGCGTTCAGGGGGACGAGCTGGGGTTCTGCGGCGGCCGTCATCACGCACCCGCCACGGGAACGCGGGGCACGATCAGCCGGTCCTTGTAGTCCGCCGCCCACGAGTAGTCCGGGTCGTCGCCCATGACGTCGGGCGTGAGCCCCATGTAGCCGAGGATGCCGCCGACGTCCATCGGCTGGATCTCGCCGGCCAGGAACCGGTCGATCACGGTGGGGTGGTTGAGGTTGTCGCGGTCCTTCCACCAGATCTGCCGGCAGCCCGCCGTGCAGAAGTGGTAGGTGACGCCGTTGTGTTTCAGCGGGTAGTCGCGCACCCGCCACCGGTTGTCATACCCCAGCGTCGCGACGCAGCACGGCAGGTGGCACATGCTGCACAGCCACGGCAGCGTCTCCGGCAGCGTCAGCTCCATGTCGCCACGGTTGACGTTGTCGATGATCACGTCCCACTTGTCGCCGTAGACCTTCTCCCAGTTGGGGTACTTCTCCCGCAACCAGTCCCGGTCGTCCTTCGACACGGCGGCCGTCGGCTTCCACCACAGCGTCGGGCGCCAGTACCAGAGGCCCATGTGCAGCGCGTGGTGCCAGGTGTCGAGGCCCTTCATGAACTCGTCCCAGAACCACGGCTTCTTCAGCCCGTAGTCCTCGATCGTCCGGACGAACTGGTCGATGATCCACTCCTCCATGAACTCCCGGTAGCTCTGCTTCCGGTGTTCGACGGGGGTGTAGTAGTCCATCGCGGGCCCGGTCAGGGCGGCGAAGGCGCGGGCCGAGCCCCAGAACGCCTTGTCGATGACCCACTGGGCGCGGACCGGGTCGTGCTCGACGAGGATCTCCAGCGTCGGGCCACCCTGCTGCGCGTGCCGGGCCTCGTCGGTCTGGATGGACGAGATCATGTTGGCGAAGTTGACGTCGCCGGACTCGAGCGCGTCGGCCGAGAGCGCGACGAACTGCAGGTTGGTGAACCCGGTCTCGAACGTCAGCGGGAGCTGGATCGCGATGTCGACCACATTGGACGTCACCATCATCCCGTCGAACAGGTTGCGCAGCGAGACCGCGACCCAGTCGTTGGTGTGGAACATCTTCTGCGTCCAGTCGTACTGCGGGTCCTTGCCGACGAACTCGTGGCCGAAGAACAGCGTGATCTGGGCGTGGCGGATCTCGTCGAGCGCGCCGAACACGGCCATGTTGCGCCACGATCCGTTGAGCCCGAAACGGGCCATCTTCAGCTCGGCGAGCACCGCCTCCGACTCCACGAGCGTGACGCCGCCGAAGTGCATCTTCGTGGACGACTTCCAGCCCTCGGACAGGTTCTCCCACGCGGTGGACCGCTGCAACGCCGCCTTCACGGCGTACGCGGAGCTCTCCTTCTCCCGCTGCGTGGCCACGTACTCGGGGTAGGAGACCTTGTAGTCCTCCTCCCACTTCGCCCACGCCTCGCGCGGCACCTTTCCGGTGCCCGACATCCATTCCGGATAGACCGCCTCGTCATCCACATAGGACAACGTCCAGTCGACCTCCCGGACGAGGTGCTGCCATTCCTCGCGCTTCAACAGGGTCATCGTCGTCCTTCTCAGTCGATCTCGAGGTGGCCGAGCTGGCGGCTGATGCTGGCGTTGTTCCAGTAGGCGGTGATGCCGTCGATCAGCCCGTCGTGGCACCGGAACACGAACAGGTGCGGCTCGGCGAAGCTGCCACCGCGGGCGGAGATGTTGGCCCAGGCGCTCGCCTGGGTGCCGCCGATCGTCACCTCGACGGCGACGACACCGCCCTCCTCGCCCGTACGGACCGAGGAGACGGTGTTCCACAGGTCCGGGAACGAGGTGATGAGCCCGGTCCAGAGCGTCTTGCCGATCGTGGCGACCTTGCCGTCGCCGCGGACCACGCGCTGGCGCCCCCAGATCTCGACGGGCACGTAGGAGAAATCGGCGTTCGGCGTGCAGAGGTCGACCATCTCGTCGACCTCGTGGCGGCGGTAGGCGTCGAAGAACGCCTCCACCGTCTGCGCCGGGGCACGGACGGCGAGCGTCATGCGTGGGCTCCTTCCACGATCGCGAGGTGGTCGAGGCGCTTGACGGCCAGGCGCCGGAACAGCTGGTTCTCGTCCCAGAAGCCCTTGACGCCGGTGATCACGCCGCCGTGGACCGTCAGCAGCCAGCCCTGCCGCAGGTCGAGGTGCTTCTCCTGGTTGATGGCACCGAGGTAGTCCTGTGCCTGCGTGCCCTCGAGCGTGAGCTCGGCGAGCACCACACCGCCGCCGAGATCGGCCACCCGGTGCACGGTGACCGACAGGTCGGGGAACGCCCCAACGGTGGCGTCGAAGAAGCGCCGGCCCGCCGACACCGGGTCCATGGAGACCTGCCCGGCGGCCGGGAGCACCTCGATCTCGGCGTCCGCGGCCAGGAGGCCGAGCGCCGTGGCGGCGTCGCGCTCGCCGAGCGCGCGGAAGAAGTGGTGCACGACCTCGGTCGCGGTCATGGGCATCTGCTCCTCGGGGGTGGTCCGCCGGCCGAACAGGCGACGGAGGAGGTCGGCGGCGCTCACAGCACCGCGAGGGACTTCAGGACGGCGTCGGCGACCGCCTCGGACGAGCCCGGGTTCTGCCCGGTGACCAGGTTGCGGTCGACGACCACGTGCGACACCCACGCGGAAGGGGCGTCGTCGAACACGGCTCCGGCGTTCTTCAGCGCCGTGTCGAGGTACCAGGCCACCCCGAGCTTCCCGGCGACGGTCTGGTCCTCCTCCTCGTCGGTGAAGCACGTGAGCCGGTAGCCCTCGAAGAGCCACTCGCCGTCGTCGCGGCCACCCGCGGCGAGCAGCGCGGCGGGCCCGTGGCACAGCGACGCGACGGTGGCGCCCTTGCGGTGCAGGATCTGCAGGACGCGTGTGACGTCGGGGTTGTCGGCGAGGTCGACCATGGGTCCGTGGCCGCCGGGCACGAACACGGCGTCGAAGCCGGCGATCTCCTCGTCGGTCATCGTCGAGAGATCGACGGGCCGCTGGAAGCCGGGGATGGCGGCGAGCTCGGCGGCGAGCCCGTCGGACACGGCCCTGCTCGCGTCGAGGTGGGCTGTCACCGCGGCGTCGATCTGTGCCTGCGAGAGCGGCCCGGCGAGCCCGTCGTCGACGAGGACGTCGGCGATCTGACGGTCCTGACGCCACGCGGCACGGGCCGCGCGGGCGACGAGGGAGCGGGCCTCCTCCAGCGGCAGGCCCGCGTCGCGCATCGCGAGGACGATCCGGCGGGAGGCGCCGAGCCCGAGACCGGTGAGGTGGCGCAGGGTCAGCCGGATGTCGTCGACATCCGGGGCGAATGTGCGAGTGATCGAGCCGAGGAAGTCCTCGTCCTCAT
>NZ_BJNG01000045.1 GCF_006539565.1 Pseudonocardia hydrocarbonoxydans | reverse complement strand
CCTGGATCGCCGTCGGCACCGCGGCGGCCGGCGCGCTGGGCGGCGCCCTGGGCGGACCGGCCGCAGGGCTCACCGGGGCGGCCGTGGTGCTGGGCGCCCTGCTCGTCGCGCACCGGCTGCCGGCACGGGCCGGGGCCGCCCCCGACCTCGCCGCACTCGCGACGGGCTGGGAGCTGCTCGGCGTCTGCCTGCGGGCGGGGTTGCCGGTCGCCTCCGCCGTGGCCGCCGCGGCCGGGCCCGTCCCGGGCCGCACCGGCACCGAACTGCGCCGCGTCGCCGGGCTGCTGGAGCTCGGTGCCGACCCCGACGAGGCGTGGCAGGCCGCCCGGGAGCTCCCCGCGCTGGCCGTGTTCGCCCGGGCGGCCGGACGTTCCGCGGGCACCGGTGCGGCGCTGGCCCAGGTGGCGACGGCCGAGGCCGCGCGCGTGCGGGCCGAGCTCGTCGACACCGCGCAGGCCCGCGCCCAGCGCGCGGGCGTGCTCATCACCGGCCCCCTCGGCCTGTGCTTCCTGCCCGCCTTCCTGGTCCTCGGCATCGCCCCGGTCGTCATCGGCCTGGCGGGCCAGGCACTCGCACGGTGGTGACCACCGTGTCCGTTCCGACGAAGGAGACATCCCATGATCACGATCCTCGCCCGCCGCGTGCACGACCTCGCCCACCGCGACGACGGCATGTCCACGGTGGAGTACGCGATCGGCACGGTCGCCGCCGCGGCGTTCGCGGCCGTCCTCTACACCGTCGTGAGCGGCGAGAGCGTCGTCACGGCGTTGACCGACCTGGTCACGCGCGCCCTCAGCACCACCTTCTGACCGGCGACGCCGGTGCGGTGACGGTCGAGGCCGCGCTGGCGCTGTGCTGCCTGGTGCTGTTCCTGGCCCTCGCGGTCGGGGCCATCGCCTCCACGGCGGCGTCGGTGCGCTGCATCGACGCCGCCCGGGAGCTCGCCCGCCTCGCCGCCCGCGGTGAGCCGGACCGGGGCCGGGAGATCGCCGGTCGGCTCGCGCCGTCCGGGGCCCGCATCGAGCTGGTGGTGCGCGGCGACGAGGTGTTCGCTGAGGTCACGGCACCCGCCGTGCCGCCGTTGCCGCTCCGGGTCGGCGGGCGGGCGGTCGCGGTGCTCGAACCGGGCGAGCTCCCGTGAGCCACGATCCCGACGCCGGCGTCGCCTCGGTGTGGGCCGCCGGGGCCGTCGCCGTACTGGCCGGGCTGCTGGTGATCGGCATCGAGCTCGGCTCCGGCATTGCCGCCCGGCACCGGGCCGAGGCCGCCGCCGACCTCGGCGCACTCGCCGCGGCCGGGCACGCCGTCCACGGCACGGCCGTCGCGTGCGGCCGGGCGGCCGGGATCGCCGAGCGGATGGGGGTCCGGCTGCGCTCCTGCCGGCTCGACGGGTGGGAGGCGCTGGTGGAGACCGAGACCGCACCCGGGCTCGCCGTCCTGGGCCGGGCGGTCGCCACGGCCCGCGCCCGCGCCGGTCCGGCCGTCCCCACCCCGATTACGCCCTCGGCTCGCCCCGGATCCGGGACGAGCGCGCACTTCCCGACGGTCAGCGGTGAGCGTGGGCCGTCGAGCGGTCCGGTACTGCGCTGGACGGCGCGTCGGGCCGGTGACCAGGGCCCGGAGGGCCCGACGACCCCCACCGGGGCGCTCGTCGTGGCCGCCCTGCCGATCGGCGACGACCGCTGGTGCCCGGGCCCGCGGCGGTGCCTACTGGGGCCCGGACGGGGGCAGTCTCCCCGTCCCGTCCTGACCCGCTCCCCGAGCTGCGGATGGTCCGGTGCGTCCCCCGACGCGACCCCCGACCGGATCACCGCACACAGGTCGTTGCCGGTCGGCCCCCGCCCCCGCGGGCCGGCCGGCAACGACCTACCGGCCGCCGGTGACCGCGCCGTCCAGGGCCCGGAGCACGACGTCGAGCACCGTCACCGCGCCGCGCTTGTCGAGCGGGGTGTTCCCGTTGCCGCACTTGGGCGACTGCACGCACGACGGGCAGCCGTCGCGGCAGCCGCAGCCGCGGATGGCCGCCCGCGTGGCCGTGAGCCAGCCGACGAGCACCTCGTGGCCACGCTCGGCGAACCCCGCCCCGCCGGGGTGGCCGTCGTGTACGAAGACCGTCGGGCGGCCGGTGTGCGGGTGCAGGGCGGTCGACATGCCGCCGATGTCCCAGCGGTCGCAGATCGCGAACAGCGGGAGCAGACCGATCGCGGCGTGCTCGGCGGCGTGCAGCGCCCCGGGCACCTCGCCGGGGGCGATGCCGGCGGCGCCCAGCGCGGCCTCGTCGACGTCGTAGAGCACCGCCTTCGTGCGCAGCGTCTGCTCCGGCATGTCGAGCGGAACCGTCTCCAGCACCGTGCCGTCGGGAGCCCGGCGCTGATACCCCACCACCCGCGTACTGACGTCCACCTCGGCGAACGCCACGCCGACCGGGCCGTGCTCGCGCCGCGACAGGATCCGCACGACCTCGACGTCGGCGGTCGATCGCGCGTCGGTGCGCCACCCCGGATCGGCGGCCACCACCAGAGCCACACCGGCGTCCAGGTCGAGCTCCCGCACCAGGTGGCTCTCCCCGCGGTGCAGGTGGATCGCGCCGGGGTGCAGCGTCGCGGGCGCCGACGCCGCGTCGGCGGTGCCGAGCATCCGTCCGGTATCGGCCTCCACGACCGCGACCTGCCCGGGGCCGGAGCCGCGGATGTCGACCGAGCCCGCGGGCCACTCACTCGTCGACGGCCAGAACCAGCCGGTCGGGCGGCGGCGCAGCACGCCGTCGGCCACCAGCTCGTCGAGCACGGCCGCGGCGGGCGGGCCCCCGAAGAGCTCCGCCACGTCCCGCTCGGTGAGTGGCAGCTCGGCCGCGGCGCAGACCAGCTGCGGCGCGAGGACGTAGGGGTTGGCCGGGTCGAGCACGCACCCCTCGACGGGAGCGCCGAGCAGCGCCTGCGGATGGTGCACGAGGTAGGTGTCCATCGGGTCGTCGCGGGCCACCAGCACCACCAGCGCCGAGTCGGCGGCCCGCCCGGCCCGGCCCGCCTGCTGCCAGAACGACGCCCGGGTACCGGGGAACCCGGCCACGACGACCGCGTCGAGCCCGACGATGTCGACGCCGAGCTCCAACGCGTTCGTGGTGGCCACACCGAGCAGCGCGCCGCTGGCGAGCGCGGCCTCCAGCGCCCGGCGCTCCTCCGGCAGGTAGCCACCGCGGTAGGCCGCGACGCGCGCGACCAGGTCGGGGTCGACCTCGGCGAGCAACCGCTGCGCGCCCAGCGCCGTCAGCTCCGCGCCGCGCCGGGACCGCACGAACGCCAGCGTCCGGGCCCCCTCGACGACGAGGTCGGCGAGCATCCGGGCCGCCTCGGCCCCGGCCGGGCGCCGCACCGTTGCGCCGTTCTCCCCCACCACCTCGGGACGCAGCGGCGGCTCCCACAGCGCGACGGTGCGCCCGGCGTGCGGCGAGGCGTCGACGGTGACGGCCGTGACGGCACGCCCGGTGAGCCGGCTCGCGAACTCCGCGGGCTCGGCCACGGTGGCCGACGCCAGCACCAGCGTCGGGCGGGCACCGTAGCGGGCGGCCACCCGCAGCAGCCGGCGCAGCAACAGCGCCACGTGCGAACCGAAGACCCCGCGGTAGGTGTGGCACTCGTCCACCACGACGACGTGCAGGCGGCGCAGGAAGGTCGCCCAGCGCCCGTGCCGCGGCAGCACCGACCGGTGCAGCATGTCGGGGTTGCTGAACACCCAGCGCGAGTGGGCGCGCACCCAGTCGCGCTCCTCCATCGGGGTGTCGCCGTCGAGCGCGGCCGCCCGGACCCCCGCCACACCGAGCTCGGCGAGCGCACGGAGCTGGTCGGCGGCCAGCGCCTTGGTCGGGGCGAGGTACAGCGCGGTGGCACGGGGGTCGACGGCGAGGCGCGAGAGCACCGGGAGCTGGTAGGCCAGCGACTTGCCCGACGCCGTGCCGGTGGCCACCACGACGTCGCGCCCGGCGTGGGCCAGCGACGCCGCCTCGGCCTGGTGGCTCCACGGCGCCGCGACACCCCGCCGGGCGAACGCCTCACGCACCGGCGGGGGCACCCATCCCGGCCACGGCACGACGACGCCCTCGCGTGCGGGCAACGTCGCCACGTGGCGCAGCGGCCCGTCATCGCCGATCGGGAAGCCGGTCGGGCCGAGGGGCGGCAGGTCCGCCGGATGCGCGGACCCCGCTCCGGCGAGGACCCGCCGCAGCAGCGCCTCCCCGCGGTCGACGGTGGCCGCCGCCCCGGGCCGGGGTTCCCGTTCGCCGTCCACAGCAGCCGAGGTTGGCACACGACCCCGACAGCCGGCCGCTGCGGTTCAGCCGAGCGCGCGCACCGCCGCCGCGGCCACGGCCGTCACCTCGGCCCGGGCGGCGTCCCAGCCGGGCCCGCTGGGGACACGGGTCAGCACCGCCACCACGAAACGCTGGTCCGGGCCGACGACCCCGGCGCTGTGCAGGTAGTACCGCTCCGAGAAGCAGCACATCCACCCCTGCTTGGCCTGCGCTCCCACCGCGCCGGGCCCGTCCACCACCGGGTCGAGCAGACCGAAGGCCTGGTCGAAGCCGTCGGCCGCGATCGCCGGCGCGGCCGAGAGCGCGTCGACGACGACGAGCCGGTCCTCGTCGGGCATCCCGCCGAGCACATGGTCGTAGAGCCGCAGCAGGTCGACGGCCGGCACCGACATCTCACCCCACTGCGACGGGTCGGCAGGGGCCGTGGTGCCGGTCAGGCCGAGATCGGCACCGACCCGCGCGGCCGCGCCGGGGCCGTCGAAACGGACCCACAGCTGGTTCATCGCGGCGTCGTCGCTGGGGCCGAGCGCGCGGCGCAGCAGGTCCAGGTCGTCGTCGGTGACCGCGAGGTCCTCGGTGCGGCGACGGTCGAGCACGTCGACGGCGACCACGAGCTTCGACAGCGACGCCGTGTAGAACGGCTCGTCACCGCGGTCGCCCGCCGCGGTCCGGCCGGTGACCCGGTCGAGCACCGCCACACCGAGCTCGGTCGTCGCGGACGCGGCCGCCTGCGCGGCGTCGACGGCGGCCTGCGCCCTGCCGTCGTCCACCGGGGCGGTGAGCAGCTCGGGCGGGGCCCACCCGGGCAGCGGGTCGACCGGTGACGGGGCAGCCGATGACGGCACGGCGAGCCGCGCCGCAACGGTGACGCCGGGCCCGTCGTCGGCCACGAGCAGCGGGATCGCGAGGCAGATCACCGCGATGCAGGCGCACATCAACCCACCGGCCGCGACCGGCCGGGCACGAGGAGTCACACGGTGCCCACGTTCGACACGGCCGCCGTGTTCACACGAACACGCGATCGGGGCACTTCGTGACCCTATCGTTGCCCGGTCGGCATCGAGCACCTCCGCCGCAACGCGTCGTGGGTCACACATCTACACTGCACCCGCCCGCCACCGCGCCTACCTGCGGAGACGGACTCGTGAAGACGCCAGGGACGACGTCTGCGCCCCTGGCCCTAGTGATCCACTGAACCAGGAGGACGGATGTCTCGGTCCACCCTCGCCGCGGACGCGGGTTCCATCGCGCTCGCGTCGAACGACTACATCATCGTCGGTGTGGTCGCGGTGGTCGCCCTCGCTGCACTGGCCGTCGGCTTCGTCCTGCGCAAGGAGGTGCTCGCGGCGGACGCGGGCACCCCCAAGATGCAGGACATCGGCCGTGCGGTCCAGGAAGGCGCCACGGCGTACCTCAACCGCCAGTTCAAGACGCTCGCCGTCTTCGTCGTCATCGTGTTCTTCCTGCTCTTCGCGCTCCCCGCGGCGAACATCGGTGAGAGCATCGGCCGGTCGATCTTCTTCCTGATCGGCGCGCTGTTCTCGGCGGCGATCGGCAGTCTCGGCATGCGCCTGGCCACGGCGGCCAACATCCGGGTCGCCTCGGCGTCGCGCGAGGAGGGCGGCCGGGAGAAGGCCACCCGCATCGCGTTCCGCACCGGTGGCGTCGTCGGCATGTTCACCGTCGGCCTCGGCCTGCTCGGTGCGGCCGTCGTCGTGCTGGTCTACGCCGGTGGCGCACCCCGCGTGCTGGAGGGCTTCGGCTTCGGCGCCGCGCTGCTCGCCATGTTCATGCGTGTCGGCGGCGGTATCTTCACCAAGGCCGCCGACGTGGGTGCCGACCTGGTCGGCAAGGTCGAGCAGGGCATCCCGGAGGACGACCCCCGCAACGCCGCCACCATCGCCGACAACGTCGGCGACAACGTGGGTGACTGCGCGGGCATGGCCGCGGACCTGTTCGAGTCCTACGCCGTCACCCTGGTGGCCGCGCTGATCCTCGGCACCGCCGCCTTCGGCCTGCAGGGCCTGCTGTTCCCGCTGATCGTGCCGGCCATCGGCGTGGTCACCGCGGTGATCGGCGTCTACATCACCCGCACCCGCCCGAACGAGGGCAGCCTCAAGACGATCAACCGGAGCTTCTACATCTCCGCGGCGATCTCCGCCGTGCTCAGCGCGGTCGCGGCGTTCGTCTACCTGCCCAACAGCTTCGAGGGCCTGACGAACCCGACCGACCTCACCGTCGTCGGCGACATGGCGGGCGCCGACCCGCGCATCCTGGCCACGGTCGCCGTGCTCATCGGCATCGTGCTGGCCGCGGCCATCCTCTGGCTGACCGGCTACTACACCGGCACCGAGGACAAGCCCGTCCAGGACGTCGGCCGATCGTCGCTCACCGGTGCGGCCACGGTCATCCTGTCCGGCATCTCGATCGGCTTCGAGTCCGCCGTCTACACCGCGCTGGTCATCAGCGCGGCCGTGTTCGGCGCGTTCACCCTCGCCACCGGCTCGATCACGGTGGCCCTGTTCGCGGTGGCGCTGGCCGGTACCGGCCTGCTCACCACGGTCGGCGTCATCGTCGCCATGGACACCTTCGGCCCGGTGGCCGACAACGCCCAGGGCATCGCCGAGATGTCGGGCGACGTGTCGGGCCCCGGCGTGGACATCCTCACCGAGCTCGACGCGGTCGGGAACACCACCAAGGCCATCACCAAGGGCATCGCGATCGCCACGGCGGTGCTCGCGGCCACCGCGCTGTTCGGCTCCTACCGTGACGCGATCACGGTGGCGCTGGCCGACGCGGGTGTCGCCCTGGCCGACGCGGGCACCGCTTTCTCCTACCAGGTGTTCGCCCCGAACACCCTCGTCGGCGTGATCATCGGCGCCTCGGTCGTGTTCATGTTCTCGGGCCTGGCGATCAACGCCGTCACCCGGGCCGCGGGCGCGATCGTGTTCGAGGTCCGCCGCCAGTTCCGGGAGAACCCCGGGATCATGGAGGGCACGGTCCGTCCCGAGTACGGCCGCGTCGTCGACATCTGCACCCGCGACTCGCTGCGTGAGCTGGCCACCCCCGGCCTGCTCGCGATCTTCGCCCCGATCGCCGTCGGCTTCGGCCTGGGCGTCGGGCCGCTGGCCGGTTACCTGGCCGGCGCGATCGCCACCGGCACCCTGATGGCGATCTTCCTCGCCAACTCCGGTGGCGCGTGGGACAACGCGAAGAAGCTCGTCGAGGACGGCAACCACGGCGGCAAGGGCTCGCCGGCACACGAGGCCACCGTCATCGGTGACACCGTGGGCGACCCGTTCAAGGACACCGCGGGCCCGTCGATCAACCCGCTGCTCAAGGTCATGAACCTGGTCTCGGTGCTCATCGCGCCGGCCGTCGTGGCCCTGTCCGTGGGCACCACGGCGAACCCGGTCGTCAGCATCGCCATCGCGCTCGTCGCGGTCGCGATCATCGTCGGGGCCGTCGTGGTCTCGAAGCGTCGGTCGACCTCCATCACCGACACCCCCGCGGAGAGCGCGGTCGCCTGACCCGCTCCCCCGCAGTACGGAGGCCGTCCACCCCCGGGTGGGCGGCCTCCGGCGTGCCGGGACCCCCGTTGGTCGAACGTGTGTTCTATCCTGCGCACCGTGCCGCAGCTGTCGCTGTTCTCCGCGGGCACGCGCCCGTCGGGGGTGCGTGATCTCGCCGGGCTGCTCTGCGGGCCGGGCCGGATCGCCCGCTTCGGGGCGGGCGACCAGGCGCGGCTCTCGGTCGTCCCGCTCGACGCCGGGCGTGTCCCGGCCGTCGTCGCCGCGTGCACCGCCACCGGCGTCCCGGTGCGGGCGGTCACCACCGCGACGGGCGAGGTCGCCGTCCGCAGTGCCTTCCGCTGCGACCTCGTCGGGCTGGCGGCCGACTGGCTGACCGGCGGCCCGGCCGTCAAGACGGTGCCGCCCGGCTGGCAGCTCGACGGCGCGGCGCTGCGGCTCTGGGCCCTCGTCGCGGGCCGCCCCGACGAACGCGGCGGCTATCTGCTCCTGCTCGATCCGCAGGCGCCACAGACCCACCTCCCGCTGCTCGCGGCCACGACCCGCCTCGGCATCCCGCCCGCCCGCGTGGCAGGGGGCACGGCGCTGCGGATCAGCGGCACGAGGCGGGTCCAGCGGCTGGTCGAACTGGTCGGACCGGCCCCGGCGGGGGTCCCCGACGGCGACTGGCCACGGTGCTGGGGGCGCCGGGCCGGTTGACAACGGTGGTTACGCTCCCCCGGCACGAGCGCCCCGGTGTGACCGAGGCGACACCCTGCGTGGGTGGGCAGGCCCGGTATCGGTGTGTAGGCCGGAAGTACGGGCACGCATACTGCGTGGGCGGGCCCCCCGCGCAGCCACGAAGGACAGGACCAACGTGACGACCGGAACGACGAGCACGACGACCGAGACCGGTGCAGACACCGGCGCCCCGAAGGCGGGGGGCGGCCGGCGCACGCGCACGCCCTCGACCGCCGCGACCGGGCGCCCGACGCGTCGGCTGGTGATCGTCGAGTCCGGCACGAAGGCCGCGAAGATCCAGAAGTTCCTGGGCAAGGACTACGTGGTGGAGGCCTCCGTCGGCCACATCCGTGACCTGCCGCGCGGCGCCGCCGACGTGCCCGCCAAGCACAAGGGCGAGGCGTGGGCACGCCTGGGCGTCGACGTCGAGAACTCCTTCGCGCCGCTCTACATCATCACGCCGGAGAAGAAGAGCAAGGTCGCCGAGCTGCGCGAGGCGCTCAAGTCCGTCGACGAGGTCCTGCTCGCGACGGACCCCGACCGCGAGGGCGAGGCCATCGCCTGGCACCTGCTCGACACGCTCAAGCCGAAGGTCCCGGTCCGCCGGATGGTCTTCCACGAGATCAGCGAACCCGCCATCCGCGCCGCGGTGGAGAACCTGCGCGACCTCGACCAGGACATGGTCGACGCCCAGGAGACCCGCCGGATCCTCGACCGCCTCTACGGCTACGAGGTCTCCCCCGTGCTGTGGAAGAAGGTCATGCCGAAGCTGTCGGCGGGCCGGGTCCAGTCGGTGGCCACGCGGATCGTGGTGGCCCGCGAGCGCGAGCGCATGGCGTTCGTCCCGGCGTCGTACTGGGACATCGCCGCGCAGATGGACGCCGGTGCCGACGCCACGCCGCGCCAGTTCGGCTCGCGCCTGGTGGCCGTCGACGGCACCCGCGTGGCCACGGGCCGCGACTTCGGCCCCGACGGCCGTCTCAAGAGCGACGCGGTGGCCCTCGACGAGGCCGGTGCCCGGCGGCTGGCCGAGGCGCTGCAGGGCCGCGACCTCGCCGTCGACTCGGTGGAGTCCAAGCCCTACACGCGCAAGCCCTACGCGCCGTTCATGACCTCCACGCTGCAGCAGGAGGCCGGGCGCAAGCTGCGGTTCTCCGCCGACCGGACGATGCGCAGCGCGCAGCGGCTCTACGAGAACGGCTACATCACCTACCTGCGCACCGACTCCACGACGCTGTCGGAGTCGGCCATCAACGCGGCCAGGAGCCAGGCGCGCGAGCTCTACGGCGACGCCTACGTGCCCGCGCAGCCCCGGCAGTACACCCGGAAGGTGAAGAACGCGCAGGAGGCCCACGAGGCCATCCGGCCCGCGGGCGACACCTTCCGCACGCCGGGCGAGATCGCCCGCGAGGTCGACGGCGACGACTTCCGGCTCTACGAGCTCATCTGGCAGCGCACCGTCGCCTCGCAGATGGCCGACGCCCGCGGCACGACGATGAGCATCCGGATCGCCGGCACCGCCGCCACCGGCGAGGCCGTCACCTTCGCCACCTCCGGCCGCACGATCACCTTCCCCGGCTTCCTCAAGGCCTACGTCGAGACCGTCGACGACCAGGCGGGCGGCGAGGCCGACGACGCCGAGTCGCGGCTGCCCGAGCTGACGAAGGGCCAGGCGGTGACGGCCGCGTCGCTCACCCCGGAGGGCCACTCGACCAACCCGCCGTCGCGGTTCACCGAGCCCAGCCTGATCAAGCAGCTCGAGGACCTCGGCATCGGCCGCCCGTCCACCTACGCCTCGATCATCAAGACGATCCAGGACCGCGGGTACGTGTGGAAGAAGGGCCAGGCGCTGGTCCCGTCGTGGATCGCGTTCGCCGTGGTCGGGCTGCTGGAGCACCACTTCGGGCGCCTGGTCGACTACGACTTCACCGCCGCCATGGAGGACGAGCTCGACGCGATCGCGGCGGGCACCCAGGGCCGCACGCACTGGCTCTCGGGCTTCTACTTCGGCGGCGACCAGGGCAGCGAGGGCTCGGTCGCCCGCGCGGGCGGGCTGAAGAAGCTGGTCGGCGTCAACCTGGAGGAGATCGACGCCCGGGAGATCAACTCCGTGCCGGTCTTCGACGACGTGGTGGTGCGGGTCGGCCGCTACGGCCCGTACCTGGAGCGGATGCGCGACGGGGCGTCGCAGCGGGCCAACCTGCCCGAGGACCTCCCGCCCGACGAGCTGACCCGCGAGATCGCCGAGCAGCTGTTCTCGGTGCCGCAGGAGGGCCGCTCGCTGGGCGTCGACCCGGTGAGCGGGCACGAGATCGTCGCCAAGGAGGGCCGCTACGGGCCCTACGTCACCGAGATCCTCCCCGAGCCCGAGGCGCCGGCCGCGACCGAGGGCGCGAAGCCGAAGAAGGCACCGGCGAAGCCGAAGCCGCGCACGGGCTCGCTGTTCAAGGGCATGGCGACGGAGACCATCACGCTGGAGGAGGCGTTGCGGCTGCTGTCGCTGCCGCGGCTGGTGGGTGCCGACCCGGAGACCGGCGAGGAGATCACCGCGCAGAACGGGCGCTACGGGCCCTACCTCAAGAAGGGCACCGACTCGCGCTCGCTCACCGACGAGGAGCAGCTGTTCACGGTCACCCTCGAGGAGGCCGTGGAGATCTACAAGCAGCCCAAGCAGCGGGGGCGGCGCACCGCGGCGGCCACCCCGCCGCTGCGCGAGCTCGGCGAGGACCCGAACTCCAAGAAGCCGATGGTGATCAAGGACGGCCGGTTCGGACCGTACGTCACCGACGGGGAGACGAACGCGAGCCTGCGCAAGGGCGACAGCGTCGAGCAGATCACCGACGAGCGGGCCTCGGAGCTGCTCGCCGAGCGGCGGGCCAAGGCGCCGGCACCGAAGAAGGCCGCCCCGAAGCGGGCTCCGGCACGCAAGCCCGCGGCCAAGAAGCCGGCGACCAAGCGGGCGCCGGCGGCCAAGAAGGCCCCCGTCGAGAAGTAGGGCCCTCGCTCCGCCCACCGCCCCGCGTCGCGCGGCGGTGGGCGCGGCGGTGGACTAGCAGCTGTACGCCCACGTCGAGCCGGCCGCGGTGACCCGCCCGGTGCGCTGGTCGACGGCCACCACGGCCATCGAGTCCGGTCCGTCGACCGGGCAGCGGACCGAACGGATGTCGACCGGGCCGAAGGCGCCGCTGCCGTTGCTCGTCGCCGACCCGAGCCAGGCCAGGCGCCCGGGGACCAGGCCGATGCCCCAGAAGTCGACGCGCCCGGACGCGCTGACGCCACTGCCCGAGGCGGTGATGTAGCGCTGCAGCGAGTCGCTGCGGGTGCCGACGCTCACCGGCAGCGTGCGCCCCAGCCCGGCCGGGTTCGCCAGGTTGACGGCGGCGTTGTAGTTCTCGGTGTACACCCGGCTGCGGGCCGCGGGGACCACGCACACCAGATCCGACGGGCGTGCCTCACGCCAGACGAACCCGCTGCGGCAGAACTGCGACCCGGGGGCGGTGTTCGCCGGCCCGGCGGCGTTCTCGTTGCGGGCGGTGGTCCGCGCCTGCGGGGTGACGCAGACCAGGTCGCCCGCGAACGCCTCCCGCCAGACGAACCCGCTCGCGCAGGTGTGGGCGCCGAACGGCTGCGCCTGCGCCTGCGGTGCCGCGAGCGCCGTCACCCCGACGGCCATGGCCAGGGCGGCGAGCACCAGGCAGGCGATCCGCCGCCACCCGTCCATCGCTGCTGTGCGTTCCATCGCTGAACCCCGTTCCACCGGGCGCTCGTCCCCGAGCCGCCACCGACATCGACGGCGGTAGGTGGCGCGCGACGGGCCCGGTGATACCGCCGGTCAGCCGGGGAGCAGCAGGGCCTTCACCGCGGCGGCGACCCGGCCACCGTCGGCGCGTCCCGCCGCGGCGGCGTTCGCGCGCTTCATGACCTGACCCATCTGCCGTGGGCCGGGCGCCTCGCCCAGCTCCGCGGCGGTCTCGTCGACGGCCGTCCGGGCGATCGCGGCCAGCTCGTCGTCGGAGAGCTGGGTGGGCAGGTAGCGGTCGAGGACCTCGCCCTCGGCGCGTTCCTGCGCGGCCAGCTCGTCGCGCCCGGCCGCGGCGAACGCCTCGGCCGACTCCGCGCGCTTCTTCGCCTCCTTCGCGATCACCTTGAGCACCTCGTCGTCGGAGAGCTCGCGGGCCTCGCTGCCGGCGACCTCGGCGTTGCCGATGGCGGTCAGCGTCATCCGCAGGGTGGACTTGACCAGCTCGTCGCGGGCCTTCATCGCGGCGGTCAGGTCGCTCCGCAGCTGGGCCTTCAGGGTGCTCACGGCGGGGAACGCTACCCCCGCCGTACCCTGGGGAGGTGAACAGCTGGGCTCGGCTCGCCCTCGGAGCCACCACCGCCGGTGCCGCGGCCGTCGCCTACGGGGCGGGGATCGAGCGTCGCCGCTTCACCCTGCGCGAGGACACCCTGCCCGTGCTGACGCCGGGCACGCGGCCGCTGCGCCTCCTGCACGTCTCCGACCTGCACATGACGCCCGGGCAGACCGCCAAGCAGCGCTGGGTGGCCGACCTGGCGGCGCTCGAGCCCGATCTGGTCGTCAACACCGGCGACAACCTGGCCCACCCGCGCGCGGTGCCGAGCGTGATGGCCGCGCTCGACCCGCTGCTGTCGCTCCCCGGGGTCTTCGTCTTCGGCAGCAACGACTACTTCGGGCCCACCCCGAAGAACCCGGGCCGCTACCTGACGGGGCGGCGCTCCGCGCCCACCGGCGAGCTGCTGCCGTGGCGCGACCTGCGCGCGGCGATGGTCGAGCGCGGCTGGCACGACGCCACACACGCCCGGCTCACCGTCGACGCGGGCGGGGTGTCGGTCGCGGTGGCCGGCGTCGACGACCCCCACCTGGGGCTCGACCGGTACGTCCGGGTGGCCGGGCGCCGCGGCCCCGACCACGGCCTGCGCCTGGGGCTGACCCACTCCCCGGAGCCCCGCGTGCTCGACGCGTTCGCCGCCGACGGCTACGACCTGGTCGTGGCCGGCCACACGCACGGTGGCCAGCTCCGGGTGCCCGGGGTCGGCGCGATCGTCACCAACTGCGGCATCGACCGCTCCCGCGCCCGCGGCGCCTCCCGCTGGGGCACCCACACCCGGCTGCACGTCTCGGCCGGTCTCGGCACCTCGCCGTGGGCCCCGGTCCGCTTCGCCTGCCCGCCCGAGGCCAGCCTGCTCACGCTCGTCGCCCGCCCGGTCGGGAGGGCGCCGGAGGGGGCCACCCCCGCGGAGGCCGCCGCGGACGTCGGCTAGACTCGACCACGGCCCACAGCACCATCGCGGCCATCGGGGTGTGGCGCAGCTTGGTAGCGCGCTTCGTTCGGGACGAAGAGGTCGCAGGTTCAAATCCTGTCACCCCGACCACACGAAAGGCCCTCTGACCAGCAGGTTCAGAGGGCCTTTCGGCGTCGACGGGCCCGGCACCGGACCGCCGCGGGCGCTCAGACGTCGAGCTGCTCGAGCACGCGCTGGGCCGCGTCGAGCTCCGAGCGCAGCCGTTCGACCCGGTCGCGCTGCTGCTGGCGGGCCCGCTCCAGCGACGCCTCGATCGCCTCGGCCACCGCCGAGGGCAGGGACCGGGCCGCGGCGGCCACGTCGGCGGCCTGCACCGGCATCGCGGGCACGACGCGCTTGGTCCCCGACCGCACCTCGACGCTCCACTCCCCGCCGACGGTGACCTCGAGCGTGACCGTCATCCCGGCCGGGCGGGCGGCCCGCCCTCGAGCGGTGCCGGTGCGGGCGGCCGGCTTCGGGCCGGGCGCGGGCGGCGCCTCCGTGGCGGCCGGCGACGGGCCCGGCACGGCCACGGGGGCGGACGGCACGGCCCGGGCCGCGGCAGGAGATGCCGACGATGCGGAGGCGGTGGCGCGCTTCGCCTCGGGCCGACCGGCCGCGGCGGAGGCGGCCGCACCCCGGGGCGGACGGGTGCGGGTCAGCTCGTTGGGCGAGCAGAACATCGTGTCGCGCGACCCCGCCGGCCGCACCTGGATGAAGTCGCCGTCGGCCGGGTCGCCCACCGCCGAGACCTTGGCCGAGCGCCCCGCGGGCACGCCGACCGCGGCGGCGGTGAACCACACCGTCACCGGCTGCCCCGCGGCCGTCGCCTTGCGCACCGCCGCCACGTCCTGCTCCGTCAACGCACCCGCTGCGGTCATCCTCGCCGTCTCCCTCGCCTCGTCCGTGCGCATCATGCCCGGCACCCCCGACAACCCCGGTCCGCGCGACCGGCTCAGCGGCGCGTCGCCCGCACCAGCCACGCGGCCGAGGCGAGCTCGACACCCCGCGGGGTCGCGTGGTCGGCGAGGGCGGAACGCAGGGTCTGCAGCGCGCCGGCGCGGGCGGCGTCGTCCAGGTCGTCGAGCATCCCGGCCTGCAGCCCCGCGACGAAGCCCAGCGCGTCGTCGGGATCGGCACCGAACCACATCGGCTCGGCCAGGTCGGTCAGGTCGACGTCGACGAACCCCGCGCCGGTGAGCAGGGCGCGGACGGCGTCGGGATCGCTCAGCGCCAACGGGCTCGGCGAGCCGGTCGGGATCGGCGGCAGGTCCCGGCCCGCGGCGAACGCGTCGCGGAACGTGCGCAGCCACTCCTGGCGCTCGTAGCCCTGCCAGGTGAGCAGCGCGAGGCGCCCGCCCGGCCGCAGCGCCCCGGCGATGTTGGCGAACGCGGCGGGTGGGTCGTCGAAGAACATCGAGCCGTGCCGGCTCACGGCCACGTCGAACGCCCCCGGGTCGAACGGGTGCGTCTGGGCGTCGGCGTGCCGGAAGGTCGCGTTGCCGACGCCGTCGGCCGCGGCGGTCCGGCGGGCGAGGTCGAGCATCCGCACCGAGAGGTCGACGCCCAGCGCGGAACCCGCGGACGCGCGGCGCGCGGCGTCGCGGGTGACCTGCCCGGCGCCGCAGCCCACGTCGAGGACGGCGTCGGTGGCGGCGATCGCGGCGGCGTCGAGCAGCGGGCGGTGGTAGGCGGCGACGCAGGCGTCGAAGCGGTCGGCGTGGTCGGTCCAGAAGTCGCCGGTGGGCCCGTCCCAGGCCCGGCGCTGGTCGGAGTTCGGGGCGTCCTGGTTCTCCACGGGGGTCACCGTACGGGCGCGACGTAGAGGTGCACGGTGCGCCGCCCGCCGTCCAGGGCCACCCAGTCGGCAGGCCGGGTGCCGACCCGGCGCCAGCCCAGCCGCTCGTAGAACGCGACCGCGGGCTCCCCGTCGACGACGTCGAGCCACACGCCGTCCCCCGCCCGGGCCGCCGCCACCCCGACCAGCGCCGCCCCCACCCCGCGGCCGCGGGCGGCCGGCGTCGTGAACAGCCGCTTGACGGCCACGAGCCGCTCGGCGGGCACCCCGGTGCGGGCGGCGACGGCGGCGTCCGGCGCGGGCGCCACGCACACGTGCCCGACGACGGTGCCGTCGAGCTCCGCGACCCACGCGGCCGTCGTGCCCGGCGGGTCGAGCCAGGCCGCGGGGTCCGCGGGCCACGCCGTGGGGTACCGGTCGGCGTCGTGCACCGCCCGCAGCGCGGCCACACACCCGGCCACGTCGGCCGGTTCCCGCCCACGGACCACCACGCCGGGCACCTCAGACCCGCGCACTGCCCTCGTCCGGGACCGGCGGGGGTTCCGGCTCGGGCACGTCGTCGCGCACGAGGACGTCGATCCAGTGCGTGTGCGGGTGCATGTCGACGAGCAGGGCCTTGGCCAGCAGCGTCAGCGGGATGGCCAGCAGCGCGCCCAGCGGGCCGATGACGAACCCCCAGAACACCAGCGCGAGGAAGGTGACCGTCACCGACAGACCGACCGCGTCGCCGACGAACCGCGGCTGGATGACCGTCTGCAGCACCACGTTGATCACCATGAACGAGGCGATGACCGCGAGCATCAGACCCGGTCCGCCCTCCAGCAGCGCGAACAGCGCGGGCGGGGTGAGCGCGATCAGGAACCCGATGTTGGGCACGAAGTTCGCGATGAAGGCCAGCAGGCCGAACAGCAGCGCCAGCGGCACGTCGAGCACCAGCAGCACCGCGACGTCGAGCGTGGCGATGATCAGCCCGAACACCGTGGCCACGGCCAGGAACCGCCGGGTGCCGTGCGCGAAGGACGTCAGCGCGTCGACGACGTGCGGGCGGACGCGGCCCAGCGCGCGCATCCGCTCCGGGAAGGTCGCGGAGTCGAACGCCATGAACAGCAGCACCGACAGGATCAGCAGCAGGTTCGACAGCAATCCGGCGAACTGCGCCAGGAACCCCTGGAGCACGCCGACCAGGCTGCCGAGGTCGAACTGGTCGAGCGCGGCCTGGATCTGGGCGGGCCCGACGCCGATCGTCGCCAGCAGCTCCGAGGCCTCGCCGAGCAGCGTGTTGATCCGGCCGCCGTAGGTGGGCAGCACCGCCGCGAGCTGCGCGACGGCGTAGACCAGCGACCCCACGAGCGCGACGAGGATCGCGTACACCGACCCGAGCGTGACCAGCGTGGCGAGCCACCGGGGCACGCCCCGGCGCCGCAGCGCACCGGCGATCGGCGCGACCGTCACCATCAGCACGAGCGCGAGGAACAGCGGCCCGAGCAGCCCCCCGAACGCCTGCAGCCCGGCGACCGTCACGACGGCCGCGGCGACGCCGAACAGCGGGTTCGTCCAGCTCGCGCGGGCGGGACGGGCGGCGTCGGTCACGGGCAGATCGTGGCAGACCGGCTCCGGCGCCGTCAGGCCGCAGGATGGTCACGATCCGGCGCCGGGTCCCCGGACCGTTCGCCGACCCGTCGAAACATTCGCGCCCTGCCGGATCTCCTCAGGAGCATGACCATGAACCCGATCGTCCGCCGTGGCGTCCTCGCTCTCGCCGCAGGCGCACTCCTCTCCGTGGCCGCGTGCAGCGGCACCAGCGTGCTCGACCTCGAGGTCGGCCAGTGCATCACCGACGAGACCCCCGAGGGTGAGCAGGTGAGCACCGTGCCGGTCGTGGCGTGCACCGAGCCGCACGTCGGCGAGATCTACGCCCTGCCCCAGCTGCCCGACGGCGCCTTCCCCGGTGACGCGGCCGTGAGCGCGTCGGCCGAGCAGCTGTGCGCGGGCCCCGACTTCCAGAACTTCGTCGGCATCCCGATCGAGCAGACGACGCTGTCGGTCAACTTCCTGCTCCCCAGCGCCGAGACCTGGGCCGAGGGCGACCGCGAGATCGTCTGCATCGTCAGCCCCGCCGACGGCACGCCGGCCACCTCGTCCCTGCGCGGCGCCGCCATCTGAGCCGGACCGCGGTGGGCCGGGCCCACCTGCCGGGCGGGCGCGGGTGGGGCAGGATCCCCCCGTGACGACCCATCCCGCCGCTCCCGTCCCCGCCACGCTGTTCGACGACGAGCGCGAGCAGCGCTGGCGGGCCCGGTTCACCGCGCCGCGGATGTCGCGCCCGGCGTGGGCGCGCGACGCGCCGGACCGCTGCCTGTACTCCTCCAACGCCAGCGGGACGACCGAGATCCACGTCTGGGACCGCTCCACCGACACCCACCGCCGCGTCACCGACCGGCCGAGCGGGACGCACTCCGCGACCCTGCCGCCCGACGGCGCGGCGGTCTGGTGGTTCGCCGACACCGACGGCGACGAGTTCGGGCACTGGGTCAGCGAGCCGTTCGCCCCCGACGGGACCGCCGCCGTGCCCGCGCTGCCGGGCGTCGAGGACGGGTACCCGGCCGGGCTGGCGATCGGCCGCCGCGTCGCCGCGGTGGGCACCTCCACCGACGACGGCACGCGCATCTGGCTGCGGGTCGGCGACGCACCGGCGACGGTCGTCTACCACCACGCCGAGGACGCGGGCGTCGGCGCGCTGTCGGAGGACGAGACGCTGCTCGCGATCGGGCACTCCGAGCACGGCGACTCCCGCCACCCCTCGGTGCGGGTCGTCCGCGTCGACGACGGGAGCACCGTCGCGGAGCTGCACGACGGGCCGGGCCGTGGGCTGGGCCCGATCGCGTTCGCCCCGGTCGCGGGCGACCCCCGGCTGCTGGTGCAGCACGAGCGCCGGGGACGCGAGGAGCTGCTGGTCTGGGACGTCCTCACCGGCACGGAGACCGAGCTCGACCTCGACCTGCCCGGCGAGCTGGACGCCGACTTCACCCCGGACGGGCGCGCGCTGCTCGTCGCCCACACCCACGCCGCCCGCACCCGCCTGCACCGCTACGACCTCGACACCGGGGTGCTCACCGAGCTGCCCGTCGCGCCCGGCTGCGTCGGCTCGGCGGACGTCCGGCCCGACGGCACCGTCGAGTACAGCTGCAGCTCCGCGGCCGAGCCGCCGACGATCCGGGCGCTGCACCCCGACGGCACCGACCGCGTGCTCGTCACCCCCGACGGTGAGCGCGCGCCCGGGTCGGTGCCGGTCACCGACCTGTGGGTCGAGGGGCCCGGCGGGCGCATCCACGCGCTCGTCTCGACGCCGGCCGACGGGGACGGCCGGGCGGTGTTCAGCCTGCACGGCGGCCCGCACGCCGCCGACGAGGACCGCTTCGGCGCCATGCGGGCGGCGTGGGTGGAGGCCGGGTTCGTCGTCGTCGAGGTGAACTACCGCGGCTCCACCGGCTACGGCTCGGCCTGGCGCGACGCGATCGAGGGCCGCCCGGGGACCACGGAGCTGCAGGACGTGGCCGCGGTGCTCGACGCCTGCGCCGCGCAGGGCCTCGTCGACCCGGCCCGGTGCGTCGTCGAGGGCTGGTCGTGGGGCGGCTACCTGGCGCTGCTCGCCGTCGGCACCCAGCCGGACCGGTGGGCCGCCGCGCTCGCCGGCGTGCCGGTGGCCGACTACCTCGCCGCCTACGCCGACGAGATGGAGCAGCTGCGCGCGTTCGACCGGGCGCTGTTCGGCGGCTCGCCCGAGGAGGTGCCGGAGCGCTACCGCACGGCCTCGCCGCTCACCTACGTCGACGCCGTGCGGGTGCCGGTGCTGGTGCTGGCCGGGGAGAACGACCCGCGTTGCCCCATCCGCCAGATCGACAACTACCTCGACGCGCTGGCCGCCCGCGGCGACGTGCCCTACGAGGTGGCGCGGTTCGACGCGGGCCACGGCAGCCTGGTCGTGGAGCAGACGATGCAGCACGTCGCCACGGAGATCGACTTCGCCCGGCGCGCGCTCGCTTGACGTGCAGCAAAGCCACTGTGCTGCCACGTGGTGGCGGCATAGTGGCTTTACTGCCATTCGGGCGGGGCGGGCGGGGCGGGGCGGGGCGAGCGGGGGGCGACCCGGTGCCGTCACCGTCCGGTAGCCGGACGGAAACATCCGGGGCGCACGATGGCGGGCGTCCCGAGGAGGTGGCGGCTCGATGCTGTGGCGTGTGCACGTGGAGCTGGAGGACCGGCCGGGCCGGTTGGGCGAGCTCGCCACGGCGGTCGGCGAGGCGGGGTGCAACATCATCTCGCTGCACGTGGTGGGCGAGCCTGCCGACGACGGGTCGGTCACCGACGAGCTGCTGGTGCGCGTGCCCGCCGGGGTGGACGTCGCCGAGATGGCCGCGGCGGTCGAGCGCGCCGGCATCCCGTGCTCGCTGCTCGTCCGCGCCGACGCCCAGGAGCTCGCCGACCCCGCGACCACGGCGCTGGCACTGGCGCGGATGGTGGCGGCCGACCCCGGCAGCGCGCCGCGGGCGGTCGCGACGATGCTGCGGGCCCGGCTCGTCGACCCCGACGGCCCCGACCCCGGCGGCCACACCCACGCCCTGCGGGTCGGCGCGCGGCAGTTGCGGCTCGGACGGGCGTGGGCGTTCACCGCGACGGAGATCTCGCGGGCCGCGGCCCTGCTGGAGCTGGCGGCCCAGCTCGCGCTGCGCGGGCCCGTCGAGCCCGGCCAGGACGACCGCATCCTGCTGCTGCGCGACGGCTCCGAGGTGCGGATGCGCGCCGCGGGGCCGGCCGACGCCCCGCTGGTCGCGGCCCTGCACGCCCGCTGCTCGCCGGCCACCCGGCGGTCCCGGTTCCTGAGCCCGGCACCCCGGCTCGACCCCGCCGAGGTCGCCGGGCTGCTCGGCGGCGACGACGGGGAGGCCGTCCTCGCCGTCACCGTCGACGGCGGCAGCGCCGTGGGCATCGCCACCGTCGGGCCCGACGGCCCGGCCGCCGCCCGCTTCGGCGTGCTGGTGGAGGACGCCTGGCACGGCCGCGGCGTCGCCACCGCCCTGCTGCGGCGGGTGGCCGACACGGCGGGCGAACGCGGCCTGCACGAGCTCACCGGCGTCGCCCGGCCCGACGACCTCGGCGTGACGCGGCTGCTGCGCCGGGCGGGGCTGCGGCCCTCGGCGGAGATCTCCGACGGCGAGGTGCGGCTGCGGGCCCCCCTGTCCGCGCGCAGCGGCACCCGGGTCGGATAGGAGAAGGGGCCGCCCGTCGTGACGACGGACGGCCCCCTCCCTGCCGGGTCAGGCCTCGGTGGGGGCGATCCGCGATCCGGTGCCCGTCGAGAAGACGTGCTCCTCGCCCTGGCGGATGTCGAGGTGGATGATCTCGCCCTTGCTCGGGGGCGTCCGGGCGTCGACGCGCACGGTGAGCAGCTTGCCCTCGCCCGCCGACGGCCCATCGTCGACCTTGAGGTTGCCGTAGGCGAAGGCGTCGGACCCCAGCTCCTCGACGACGACGACCTCGAACGGGAAGCCCTGGCCGTCGCCGACCACCGAGATCGACTCGGGGCGGAAGCCGAGCGTGGCCGTGCGGGCGTTCTCGCCCGACAGCGCCGAGCGCACCGAGCGCTGCAGCGGGAGCACGTGCCCGCCGACCTCCGCGCCCTGCTCGGTGAGCGGCACCTCGATGAGGTTCATCGCGGGCGAGCCGATGAAGCCGGCGACGAACACGTTGTCGGGGCGGTCGTAGAGGTTGCGCGGGGTGTCGCACTGCATCAGCAGGCCGTCCTTGAGCACGGCCACGCGGTCGCCCATCGTCATGGCCTCGACCTGGTCGTGGGTGACGTAGACGGTGGTGGTGGCCAGGCGCCGCTGCAGCGCCGCGATCTGGGTGCGGGTCTGCACGCGCAGCTTGGCGTCGAGGTTGGACAGCGGCTCGTCCATGAGGAAGACCTGCGGGCTGCGGACGATCGCGCGGCCCATCGCGACGCGCTGGCGCTGCCCGCCGGAGAGGGCCTTGGGCTTGCGGTCGAGGTAGGTGTCGAGGTCGAGGATCTTCGCGGCCTCCTCGACGCGCCTGCGGATCTCCTCCTTGCCCATGCCCGCGATCTTCAGCGCGAAGCCCATGTTGTCGGCGACGGTCATGTGCGGGTACAGCGCGTAGTTCTGGAACACCATCGCGATGTCGCGGTCCTTGGGCGGCAGGTGCGTGACGTCCTTGTCGCCGATGTAGATGTGCCCGCCGGTGACCTCCTCCAGCCCCGCCAGCATGCGCAGCGAGGTGGACTTGCCGCAGCCGGACGGGCCGACGAGGACGAGGAACTCGCCGTCGGCGATGTCGAGGTCGAGGGCGTCGACGGCGGGGTGCGGGGCACCCGGGTACGTGCGCGTGGCACCGTCGAAGGTGATGCTGGCCATGGTGGCTCCTCCGGGGAGGTCGTGGGCGGGCGCACCGGAGCCCCCGGGGTGTCCCGGGCGTGCCTGCATGGTTGACCGGTCTGCAGGTCGACGCCGGCGCGGTGCCACTGTCGCACGCCCGGTGTGCCGTGCGCCACACCCGGGTGACACCCGATCAGGAGGCGCGCTCGGCCAGCCCCAGCGCGTAGTCGGCGTACCACTGCCCGGCCTCCGGCTCGCCCGGCCGGCACGCGCCGTCGGACTCGCCGGGCCGCTTGACCCACAGCAGGGCGTCGACCAGCGGGTACCCGGTGTCGAGCGTGGGCGGGGCGCCCAGCGCGCGGCCCGGCGGGTTGCAGAAGCTGGGGGCGCCGTCGATGTCCTCCTGCGGGGGCGGGCCCGCGCCGTTGCGGCTGGTGTCGATCACGAACCGCGCACCGCCGAGGCGCTCGGAGATCGCCGTGCCGAACTCGACGTTGTCCTGCGTGGTGCGGAAGTTGGCGACGTTGAGCGAGAACCCGTCGGCGCGCTCCACCCCGGAGCGGCGCAGCGCGTCGGACAGCGCGTCGACGTCGGAGATGAAGCCGGAGTTGCCCGCGTCGAGGTAGACCGTGGCGCCGGCGTCCTTGAGGGTGTCGATCGCGGTGCCGAGCAGCTCGTAGCGCTCGTCGCGCAGCGCGCCCTCGACGCACCCGGACAGCTCGTGCGGCACGGCGTCGGGCTCCAGGACGACGACCGCGCCGCTGTCGCGCAGCGCGTCGGCCAGCAGGGACACCCAGTCGAGGTAGGACTCGCCGTCGCCCGCCCCGCCACCGGAGAAGCTGCCGCAGTCGCGGTGCGGGATGTTGTAGGCCACCAGCAGCGGCCGCCCGCCCGCCGCCGACGCGCGGCGCACGTAGTCGGCCACCTCGACCCGCACCTGCTCCAGGTCGCCGGTGGCCCACAGCGGGATGGGCTGCCCGGAGATCCGCCGGACGAGGTCGGCCTCCTCGGTGCGACCCTCGGCCTCGTACTGCGCCACCTGCGCCGCGGCCTTCGTCTGCGGGTCCACGTAGAACCCCGCCGAGGTCACCTGCGCAGCGGGCACCGGGGGCGGCTCCACCGTGGTGGAGCACCCGGCGAGCAGCGCCGCCCCCAGAACCAGCGCGGCCAGCCTGCCGTTCGGTCTCATGTCACCTGTACCCATCTCGCCACCGACGGCGTTCCCTGGTCGTCGACGAGGAACAGCATGTAGTACCCCGGTGGGACCAGTGTCGCCTCCCCCGGTAGGGCGAGTCCGAGCGTCCCGTCCGGGCGCTTCTCCATCTCCAGGGCTACGGTGCGCTGCTCCAGATCGGTGACGTGGGTGGCCGCGCTGGGCCGGACCAGCCGGGCGCGGTCGATCCGCTGGGCGTCGGGCGTGGCGACGGCCATCGTGCCGCCCAGCTCGACGGCGGCGGGCGCGTCGGTGATCTCCGGTCGGGGGCCGCCGAACAGGTAGGGCGGCGTGTAGATCTCCAGCCGGTGCTCGAACTCCGCGTCGCGGGTGTTGAGCACGTCGGAGAACAGCGCGTCACCGCCCATGACGAGCACCTGCCCGTTCGGCAGCAGGACCCCCGCGGAGTGGTAGTCGCGGCCCACCGAGGACTCGGCCGCGGGCCGCAGCGTGTTCGACGACGGCGTGTACAGGCTGGCCTCGAAGATGTGGCTCTGGCCCTTGCCCCGGTAGTCGCGGGAGCCGCCGGCGATGAGGATCTCGTCGGTCGGCAGCGTGACGACGTTGGGGTAGCGGGTCGGCTCGGGCAGGTCGGGCCCCGGGGTGTACGCGGGCTGCTCGGCGTCGAGGTCGATGACGTCGGTGCGGGTGGTCGACAGCGGCGACTCGCCGACGCCGCCCCCGCCGACGACGAGCATCCGCTGGTCCTGGACCGGCCCCGCCCACACCGAGCCCGACGTCTCCATCATGTCCGGGTCGCGCAGGCCCGGCACCGGCTCGAACGAGTTGTCCTCCAGCCGCCAGAAGCCGGGCGTCCGGCCCTCCTCGGCGGGCCCGTACCCGGTGCTGGAGCCGGTGAAGAACAGCTCGCCGGGGCGCGCGGTCTGGAACAGCGCGGGGTAGGTCGGGAAGTAGCGGAACAGGTCGGGCCGCTCGGTCCAGGCCTTCGTCGCCGGGTCGTAGACCTCGTTCTGCCCGGGAAGGATCTCCCCGGTGCCGTCGAGCCCGGAGACCGACAGCACGGTGCCGTCGGACAGCGGCGTCAGGCTGGGGTACCAGCGCTTGTGCGCCATGTCCCCGACCCGCACGTACTCCTCGGCGATCGGGTCGAACTCGAAGGAGTCGGCGATGCCCTGGTAGTCCTGCTTCTCCAGGTCCATGTCCTCGGCGAGGCCGTAGAAGTTCTCCGCGTCCGCGCCCTCCAGCCCGGTGATCGCGTACTGCGCCGGGTCGGCGGTGACGCCCGGGGCGCCCTCGACCTCGGACTCCACCCACACCACCGTCTCGCTCGCGGTCACCGTCGCCGACCCGTCGCGCGCGACCAGCTTCTCCGCGGGCGGCAGCGAGAACGCGTTCGTCGCGCGGTAGGCCTTGCCGTCCGGGGCGACGAACTCGGTGCCGACCGGGAAGTCGCGCCCGGCGTCGGGGAACTCGTTCTTGACGCGCATCGCGCCGCCCGCGCGGGTGACGTCGCCGTCGAGCACCTCGTAGCGCTGGGTGCCGCCCGCGACGAGCAGGTTGCCGTCGGGCAGGAACGCGTGACCCGCGCAGAACATGTCGGCGGGGGTCATGACGAGCCGGGCCGACCCGGTGGCGGGGTCGTAGAGCAGGCTGCGGAAGGTGCCCGCGTCGAACTGGGCACGGTCGTTGCCCGACCCCGCGATGATCAGGACCTTGCCGGTCGGGAGCAGGGCGGCGTGGATCGCGTTGACCTGCAGGTCCTCCGGCAGCTCGACGACGTCCCAGCGGCCGAACTCCGCCTTGTACTCCGGACTGTCGATCAGCTGCTGGTGCCGCATCTCGGCGACGAACCCGATGGCGGGCGGCACGTTCACCGCGATCAGCACCGTCGGCACCAGGATGATCATGATGATCCGCCCTCGCCGCTTGATCGCCGCGAGAGAACTGCGCAGCAGGCGCCTCACGTCGGGTCGCTCCTCGTCTCGGGGGGATCCGGCCGGGGCCGGGGGGACGGCCGGGCGGCCGGCGCGGGCGGCACCCGCGGCAGGCCGCCGGGGGGCGCCTGCGGCCCGGGCTGCTCGACGTGGGGCCGGTCGAGATAGGGCCGGGGCCGGGTGCGCGGGGCTCCCGCGGGGACCTCGGACCGGGGCGCGGGTGCGGGTGCGGGCGGCAGGGGGCGGGGCGCGAACGGCGGGCCGAACCGGGCGGGGCCGTCGACGGGGGCCGGGGCCGTGGGCGGGAGCCCCGGCAGGGGGCGCGACGCCCCGGCGGCGACGGGCCGGCGCCGGGGGAGCACGGCCGCACGCGGGCCGCCGCCGGCGTCCCGGGGCACGACCGGGACCCCCCGCAGCGACGTGTGTGGCGGCTCGTCCTCGTCGTCGTCGAGATCGGCGGGCCGGTCGGCGCGTGCCAGCACGACCGGGTCGGCGTCGACGGCGGCATCGACGACCCCCGCCCCGGTCGCGGCGCTGCGGGCCACGTCGGAGTAGAGCCACCACAGCAGGACCGGGGTGAGGCTGATCAGCAGCGACAGCGCGGGCCACATCATCACGTCGACGTTGGCGTAGCCGAGCACGACCGAGGCGGCGAGGGCCCCGCCGAGCAGCAGCGACCACTGCAGGTGCCGGCGGAAGGTGACCAGCCGGTCGCGGGTGGCGGCGTCGCTCTTGGGGGTGACGACGAACTTCACGGGCCGGCGCAGCATCGTGGCGATCAGCGAGCTCGCGTAGATCGGCGCGGAGATGACCGACATCGCCATCCCCCGCACGCCCGGCGAGTTCTCCTCCTCGTAGGGGCTGACGTTGTAGCGCCGGTTGCGGATGTAGACCCACAGCTGGAACGCCGTGGCGTCGACGTAGAGCGCGAGCCACAGCTGGGGCGGCACGACGATGCCGGACACGCCCATCGTCAGGTACAGCACGGCGTTGACCGAGCCGAGGATCCAGCCGATGGCCATCGACGGGTAGAACGCCGTGATCAGCGTGTAGTGCAGCGTGCGGCCCGGGCCCAGGCGCCGCAGCCGCTTCCAGAACGGGCCGGACAGGATCTGGAACGTGCCGCGCGACCAGCGCAGCTGCTGGCTGAAGTAGTCGCCCCACGACGACGGGCCCTCGCCGACCGCCACGACGTCGGGGGTGTAGACCGACTTCCACTTCGCGCCGGTCACCGGGTTGCGCCGCGAGTGCAGCGCCAGCCCCGTCGCCATGTCCTCGGTGATCGAGTCGGCGAGGCCGCCGATGCAGACCAGCGCGTCGATCCGGATGGCGTTGTTGGTGCCGACGAGCATCGACGACTCGTAGGCGTTGGCGGCGCGCTGGATCACGCTGTGGAACGGGAACTGCTGGCTCTCCGCGCCCTTGGTGACGAAGTTGTCGACGTTGGCGTAGCACTGCGGCCCCACGACGAACGCGACGTCGGGGTCGCGGAAGTAGCCGAGCATCCGTTCCGCGTAGTTGGGCAGCGGTACGTGGTCGGGGTCGACGGAGAGGAAGACCTCGTAGCGGTGCCCGTAGCGGTCGACCCAGGCGTTGTAGTTGCCGTGCTTGGTCTTCGCCTTGAAGTGCCCGGTCGGCTGGTTGTACTCGGGCACCCCCTTGCGGCTGAAGTGCCGCACACCCTCGGCCAGGCACATCGCCCGGACGTCCGGGTCGTCGCCCTCGTCGAGCAGCCAGACGTGGAACACGCCGTCGTGGCGGATGCGCCGGGCTGCCTGCAGCGTGGCCCGCACCATCTCCAGGGGTTCCTTGCCCGGCACGATCGTGGTCAGGAACGCCACCCGCGTCCGCGGGTCCGGGCGCACCGGGACCGGGTCGCGCGCCAGCATCGAGGCCAGCGACAGCGAGAACACGTTCACCAGGCGCAGGCCCTCGACGAGCGCGATGGAGGCGATGACGAAGACGTTCGCGGCGACCGTCCACGGGCGGGTCGTGTCGATCTCGGGTGCGTGGCCCGGGCGCAGCAGCCAGTAGACGAACGCCGCCTCGAACGCCACGTTGAGCGTGATGATCAGCAGGGAGAGCAGCCACGACCGCCGGCCCGACGACGCGTGGACGCCCCGGTAGCTCACGCGATAGCCCGGCCCGGGCTCGGTGACCGTCCCGGAGAGCTGGCTGAAATCGCGGACGGCGAACGCACCGGTCTCCGGACCGATGGTCGGACTGTCCTGCACCCAACTCCCCCCGACGGAGCGTCGTTCCCGAACGTGACCCTGGCGGCGGCAGCAGCCTGGTACAGACCAGGACGCGCGGACAACTCGCCCGGTTGCCCGCACCGGCCGCCGAGCACCGTCCGACCTGGGCACATCGCGCCGGGTTGCGTCGTCCTCACGTGACCATAGCCACACCTACGACGGCCCCCGCACCGGCATGGTGCGGGGGCCGTCGGGTGGGCCGGGGGGGTGGGCTACTTCGCGAGCGCCGCGCGCACCGCCGCCTCCACGCGGTCCCCGATCTCCTTGTCGACGTTGCGCCAGTACTCGAAGGCGCGGAGCAGGACGGGCTCGGAGACCCCGTCGGCCAGGTGCCCGGAGACGTTGTCGACGAAGCGCGCCCGCTCGTCGTCGTCCCAGACCTCGCGGACCATCGTGCCGGCCTGCTTCCAGTCGTCGTCCTCGGCGCGCAGCGTGTACGCGGTGCGCACCATCTCGCCGTCGGAGTACCAGGTGCCGCCGTCGTCGGTGAGCGACGGGTCGGCCTGCGGGCCGCCGTAGGAGTTGGGCGCGTACACCGGGTCGGTGACCGGGGTGATCCGCATGGCGCCGTCCTTGGAGTAGCTGTGGACGGGCGACTGCGGCGCGTTCACCGGGATCTGCTTGTAGTTGACGCCCAGGCGGGCGCGGTGCGCGTCGGCGTAGGAGAAGCCGCGGGCGAGCAGCATCTTGTCCGGGGACAGGCCGGTGCCGGGCACGAGGTTGTTGGGCTCGAAGGCCGCCTGCTCGATCTGGGCGTGGTAGTCGGTGACGTTGCGGTCCAGGCGCAGCGTGCCGACCTCGATCAGCGGGTAGTCGGCGTGCGGCCACACCTTGGTCAGGTCGAAGGGGTTGAAGCGGTAGGTCTTGGCGTCCTCGAACGGCATGATCTGCATCTTCAGCGTCCAGGACGGGAAGTCGCCCGCCTCGAGGGCGTCGTAGAGGTCGCGCTGGTGGGCGTCGCCGTCCTTGCCGGCCAGCTCGTCGGCCTCGTCCTGCGTCAGGTGCTCGACGCCCTGGTCGGACTTGAAGTGGTACTTCACCCAGAACTTCTCGCCCGCGGCGTTGATCCACATGTAGGTGTGGCTGGAGTAGCCGTTCATGTGCCGCCAGGTCCGCGGGATGCCACGGTCGCCCATCAGCCAGGTCACCTGGTGCGCCGACTCCGGCGAGAGCGTCCAGAAGTCCCACTGCATGTCGTGGTCGCGCAGGTTGTTGGCCGCGCGGCGCTTCTGGCTGCGGATGAAGTGCTGGAACTTCATCGGGTCGCGGATGAAGAACACCGGGGTGTTGTTGCCGACGAGGTCGAGGTTGCCCTCGGAGGTGTAGAGCTTGAGCGAGAACCCGCGCGGGTCGCGCCAGGTGTCGGGGCTGCCCCGCTCGCCCGCCACCGTCGAGAAGCGGATGACGCCCTCGGTCACGGTGCCGGGCTGGAACACCGCCGCGCGGGTGTAGGCGCTGACGTCGTGGGTCACCGTGAACGTGCCGAACGCGCCGCCGCCCTTGGCGTGCGGCTGGCGCTCCGGGATGCGCTCCCGGTTGAAGTTCGCCATCTGCTCGATGAGGTAGTGGTCGTTGAGCACGAGCGGGCCGTCGGGGCCGACCGAGAGGGAGTGCTCGTCGCTGGCGACGGGGGCGCCGCCGTCCGTGGTGGTGGCCGGGCGCTGATCTGATGCCGTCACAGGGGACTCCTCGCTGGTGGTGATGATGGGGACGTGACGACCGGCTACCGCGACGTGCTCGCCCTGCCCGGCGTCACCCCGCTGCTGGTGTCGTCCCTCCTTGCCCGGGTACCCGCGTCGGCCGCCGCGATAACCCTGACCTTGCACGTCGTCCTCACCCTCGACCTCGGCTACGCCGCCGCGGGGGCGGTGGGCGCGGCGGCGACGGTCGGCATGGCGATCGGGGCGCCGGTGCTGGGGCGCCTGGTCGACCGGCGCGGCCTGCGGGCGGTGCTCGCCCTCACGACCGCGGCGGCGGCCGTCTTCTGGACGGTGGCACCGCACCTGGGCTACCCGGCCCTGCTCGTCACCGCGTTCCTCGGCGGGCTCCTCGCGTTCCCGGTCTACTCCATCACCCGTCAGGCGCTCGCCGCCGCGGTGCCGCAGGACCGGCGGCGCCCGGCGTTCGCGCTGGACTCGATGTCGGTGGAGATCTCCTACATCATCGGCCCGGCCGTCGGGTCGGTGCTGATGGTGACGCTGTCCAGCCCGGTGGCGATGGCCGTGGTCGGCGTCGGCTGGGTCGCCGCGGGCGTCGCGTTCCGGGTGCTGGACCCGCCGACCCGCACCGGCGTCGCCGAGCCCGGCGAGCGACCGCCACCCGTCCGCACCTGGCTGGACCGGCGGCTGCTCGCGGCGCTGCTCGGCACCGCGGCCACCGTGCTGATGGTCTTCGGCACCGAGCTGTCGATGATCGCGAGCGTGCAGGGGGCCGGGCCGGTGTACGCCATCGCCCTGGTCAACGCGGTGTGGTGCACGGCGTCGCTGGCCGGGGGCTACCTGCACGGCAGGGCCCGGCGGTCCCACCCGCAGGCCCTGCTCGTCGGCGCGCTGGCGCTGGCGACGCTGCCGGTGGCCCTCGGCGGCGCGTGGTGGACCTTCGCGCTGCTGCTCGTACCCGCCGGGCTGCTCACCGCCCCGGCGCTCGCGGCCGGGTCGGAACGGGTGTCGGTGCTGGCCCCCGAGCCGGCCCGCGGCGTGGTGACCGGCCTGCACGGGTCGGCCACCACGCTGGGCGCGGCCGCCGGGACGCCGCTGGCCGGGGTGCTGATCGACGTGTCCGGCCCGGGCACCGCGATCGTCGCGGTCGGCGTGCTCGGCGCCGTGGCCGCGGGGGTGTCCGCGCTGCTGAACCGGTCGTGACCCGCGGGGTTCAGGACTGCGACGGGGGCCCCGTGCTGGAGCGGACCACCAGCGTGGTCGGGACGACCAGGTCGACCGGGCCCTCCGCCTGCCCGTCGAGCTGGTCGAGCAGCAGCCGGGCGGCGAGCGCCCCCTGCTCCTGCACCGGCTGCGCCACGGTGGTCAGGTCGAGCACCGAGGCCATCTCGTGGTCGTCCACCCCGATCACCGAGATCCGCGCGGGCACCGGCACCGAGCTGCGCCGCAGCGTGCGCAGCACGCCGATCGCGACCTCGTCGTACTCGGCGAGCACCGCCGAGGGCAGCCGGCCGCGCTCCATCAGCCGCGTCATCGCCTCGGCGCCGCCCTCGATCCCGTAGGTCCGGGCGGTGACGACGTCCTCCGGGAGGCCCGCGGCCGCCATCGCCGTGCGGTAGCCCTGCAGGCGGTCGGCGCCCGCGACGAACCCGAAGCCCGGGTCGTCCTCCCGGGCGGTGATCATCGCGATGTCCTCGTGCCCCTGGTGCAGCAGGTGGTGCACGGCGCTGCGGGCCGCCGCCTGGTCGTCGATGCGGACCGAGGAGACCCCGTCGAGCCGGGCCCCCAGCGTGACCAGCGGCATGTCCAGCGCGCGCAGGGCCAGGGTGTGGGCGTCGGTCAGCGGCATCGACAGCGTCAGCACCGCGTCGACGCGACGGGCGAGCGGCATGCGCTCGAAGAACCGGTCGCGCGACGGCGAGTCGCCGAGGTGGTAGAGCAGGACGTCGAACCCCGCCGCGTGCAGCGCGTCGTGCGCGCCGGCCACCGCGTTCGCGAAGTACCAGCGCGTGACGAACGGGACGACCACCCCGACGGTGCCCGTGCGGCCGCTGGCCAGGCCCGATCCGTGGGGCGAGACGGTGTAGGCCAGCTCGCGCGCCGCGTCGGCGACGCGCTGGCGGGTGGCCGGGGAGACGTTCTCGTGCCCGCGCAGCGAGCGCGACACCGTCGACGGCGAGACCCCGGCGAGCGCGGCCACGTCGACGATGCTCGCGTGGCGCTGCCGGCGCTCCGAACGCGCCGATTCCTCCCTCATCGGACGAACCTCCCATCGCCATACCGCCGAGTGGACGAGTGCGACACGAGCCTGCCAACGTTTGCAGGAGGGCCGACCACGCTAACACGCTGGTGAGGCCCCCGAAATCACGGAAAAGTAACGCCTACTTCACACTAGCTTTCCCCGTGTGGCGCGTGCCACTCTTTCGAGCGCAAACGTTGTCCCGGCGCGTCGCGCGTCCGGACACCCCATCGCTCGAACAGAAGGGAGCCGCTCATGCGCCGCAGGTCATCCGCTGTCGGAGCCATGACGGCCATCGCCGCACTCGTCCTCACCGCGTGCGGAGGGGGTGGCGGTGGCGGCGGCGGGGCGGCCAGCACCGCACTGGAGGGCGTCGGCCCGATCACGCTCGTGCAGGGCAAGGACACCTCCGGCTTCCTGCAGGAGATCCTCGACGACTGGAACGCCCAGAACCCGGACCAGACCGTCACGCTCATCGAGCTGCCCGAGAGCGCCGACGCCCAGCGCCAGCAGATGATCCAGAACGCGCAGGCCCAGTCCGACGCCTACGACGTGCTCAGCGTCGACAACGTGTGGACCGCCGAGTTCGCGGCCAACCGCTACATCGTCGAGCTCCCCGAGGACCAGTTCCCGGTGGCCGACATGCTGCCGCCGGTCATCGACTCGGCGCGCTACCTCGACCGGCTCTACGCGGTCCCGTCGGAGTCCGACGGCGGCCTGCTGTACTACCGCACCGACCTGCTGGAGGGCGCCGGCATCACCGAGCCGCCCACCACCTGGGCCGAGCTCGGCGAGGCCTGCGCGGCCGTCGCCGCCACCCCGGCCGGGGCGGGCGTGGCCTGCTACGCCGGTCAGTTCGAGAAGTACGAGGGCCTCACGGTGAACTTCGCCGAGGCCGTCAACGGCGCGGGCGGCGTCATCACCGACGACGAGGGCAACCCGAACGTCAACACCCCGGAGGCCCAGGCCGGGCTCGACTTCCTGGTCAACGGCTTCAGCACCGGCCAGATCCCGGCCGAGGCCATCACCTACAAGGAGGAGGAGGGCCGCCGCGCCTTCATGGAGGGGCGCCTGCTCTTCCACCGCCAGTGGCCCTACCAGTACAGCCTGGCCAACGCCACCGACGGCTCGTCGCAGGTCGCCGGCCTGTTCGCGGTGGCCCCGCTGCCCGGGCTCGACGGCCCCGGCGTCTCCAGCCTGGGCGGTCACGCCCTGGGCATCTCCACCTACGCGAAGAACAAGGCCACCGCGCTGGAGTTCATCAAGTTCTACACCAGCAAGGAGCAGAGCCAGCTGTACCTGGAGCTGGGCTCGAAGGCCCCGATCTACACCTCGATCTACGACGACGCCTCGCTGCAGGCCGAGTTCCCGTACCTGCCGGTGCTCAAGGACTCCATCCTCAGCGCCGTCCCGCGACCGAAGGTGGTCCGCTACGGCGACGCCACGCTCGCCATCCAGGACGCGGCCTACGGCGCGCTCACCGGGACGGTGACCTCCGAGGAGGCACTGAACCAGCTGCAGACCGAGCTCGAGGCCCTCACCACGAACTGACGCAGCCCGTAGACGACCGAATGGGACGGTGGACGGCTCGCCCGTCCACCGTCCCGTTCGCCGAGGAGGTCGGAAATGGCAACCATTGAGGCGCCGGCGGGGAAGAAGCCCCCGCCGACCACGAACCGGGCCGTGGACACCCGTCAGCAGGGCAGGCTGGCGCGGCTGCTGCTCACGCCGACGATGCTGGTGCTGCTCATCGTCATCGGGTATCCGATCCTGGCAGGCACCTACCAGTCGCTGTTCAGCCAGAGCCAGGGCGTCGACGAGTCCGGGTTCGTCGTGCAGGGCGACCAGTTCGTCGGGCTCGACAACTACGCCGCGATCTTCTCCGGCGACTCCGGGGCGCGGTTCTGGAACGCCTTCTACAACACCACGTACTTCACCGTCGTCACCGTGACGCTCGAGGTGATCCTGGGCGTCGCGATGGCCCTGATCATGAACCGGGCGTTCCGGAGCAAGGGCCTGATCCGGGCCAGCATCCTCATCCCGTGGGCCATCCCCACCGTCGTCTCCGCGCTGCTGTGGCGCTGGATCTTCGACGCCAACGGCATCGCGAACGACCTGCTCGGCACCCAGGTGCTGTGGTCGACCGACGGGGCGCAGGCGCAGTGGGCGGTCATCATCGCCGACGTCTGGAAGACCTCGCCGTTCATCGGCCTGCTGGTGCTCGCCGGCCTGCAGGTCATCCCGTCGGAGGTGTACGAGGCGGCCCGCGTCGACGGCGCGAGCGCGCTGCGCCAGTTCTGGAGCATCACGCTCCCGCTGGTGAAGCCGGCGCTGCTGGTCGCGGTGCTGTTCCGGATCCTCGACGGCCTGCGCATGTTCGACCTGCCCTACGTCCTCGTCGGGCAGGGCAAGCCCAGCGTCGAGACGGTGTCGATCCTGGCCTTCCTGGAGAACTCCAACGTCCGGTTCGGGGCCGCCGCCGCCTACGCGGTGATCCTGTTCCTCTACATCGTCGTCGTGGCGTACGCCTTCGTCCGGCTGCTCGGCGCCGACGTCATCGGCGACGCCAAGCAGAAGACGCCCCGGCCGGCCGGCCGGCGACGCCTGCGCACCGTCGCGAAGGGAGACATGCCGTGACCGTCACGATCGGTGCGCCGCAGCAGGGCGGCGAGCAGGACGCGGCAGCGGTCCCCGAGGGCAGGCGCCGGTTCCAGCCCGTCCAGGGCTGGGGGCACTACGCCGCCTACGTCGGCATCACGGCGCTGATCATCTACTGCCTGGCGCCGTTCTACTGGATGCTCGTCACGAGCCTGCGGCGCCCGACCGACACGTTCGACACCAACATCGTGCCGAACCCGATCTCGTTCCAGAACTTCGTCGACGTGTTCGACCCGAAGAACAACTTCGCGATCGCGCTCGCCAACAGCGTGATCGTCGCGGGCATCACGACGGTGCTGGTGCTGGTCATCGGCACCTTCGCGGCGTACGCACTGGCGCGGCTGGAGTTCCGGGGCAAGAACCTCGCGCTCGGCGTCATCATCGCGACGTCGATGTTCCCGGGCATCGCGATGGTCATCCCGCTGTTCAAGCTGTTCACCGACATCGGCTGGATCAACACCTACCAGGCGCTGATCCTGCCGGCGATGTCGTTCGCCCTGCCGCTGGCCGTCTGGAACCTCACGGCGTTCTTCCGGCAGATGCCAGCGGAGCTGGAGCAGGCCGCCATGATCGACGGCTGCACCCAGGGCCAGGCGTTCCGGCTGGTCATCCTGCCGCTGGCCGCGCCGGGCGTGTTCACCACGGCGATCATCGTCTTCGTGGCGGCGTGGAACGAGTACATCATCGCCCTGACGATGACCAACCGGGCCGACATCCGCACGGCCTCGGTCGCGGTCACGTTCTTCACCGGCACCACCGGCCGCGACATCCCGACCGGCAGCATCATGGCGGCGGGGATCATCCTCACCGTCCCGCTGGTGATCATGGTGCTGATCTTCCAGCGCCGGATCGTGGCGGGCCTGACCGCGGGCGGCGTCAAGTCCTGACACCCGCACGTCGACGGCCCCCGCACCACACGGTGCGGGGGCCGTCGTCGTCCGGGGGCTCAGCGCCTGCGGCGGTACCCGCGGCGCCGCGGGGGCTCGGCCGCGGGCGCGGCGGCGGGCCCGCCGTCGACGACGATCTCCTGCAGCGCGAACGTCCGGAGGTTCAGCACGTACCCCCGGATCCGGGTGTCGGGCAGCAGGAACGGGTCCCGGCGCAGCTGGGCGATGCCGCGGCGCACGCTCAGGGCCGGGTCGGCGAAGGCGTTGGTGCGCCAGGGCGGGCGGATCCCGGTCTCGCGGGCGAGCTCCTCGGAGAACTCGTCGTCGGTGAACGTCGCGAGACCGCAGCCGGTGTGCTGCACGATCAGCACCTCGCGCGTCCGGAGCTTGCGCTGGCTGATGGTGACCGAGCGGACGACGTCGTCGGTGACGACGCCGCCCGCGTTGCGCAGCACGTGCACCTCGCCGGCCCGCAGCCCGAACAGCGCGGACACGTCGATCCGCGCGTCCATGCAGGTGAGGACGACGGTGTGCAGCGCGGGCGGGGCCGAGAGGCCCCGCGCGTTCGCCGCGGCCACCCGACCGCCACCCGCGACGTAGCGGGCGATCAGGTCGTCGAGGGCCACTACAGGCCGGCCGCGACCGTCTCGGCGATCTCGTAGGTGTTCAGCGCGGCCCCCTTGCGCAGGTTGTCGCCGCACACGAACAGCTCGAGGGTGTCCGGGAAGTCCAGCGCCTGGCGGATCCGCCCGACCACCGTCGGGTCGCCGCCCACCGCGTCGGCCGGGGTCGGCCACTCCCCCGCCGCCGGGTCGTCGCGCAGCACGATCGTCGGCTGGGCCCCGAGCACCTTGCGCGCGGCGTCCGCCGTCACCTCGCGGGAGAACGTGGCGTGCACCGCGAGCGAGTGCGTCGTGACGACGGGCACGCGCACGCAGGTGGCCGAGACCTTGAGGTCCGGGATGCCCAGGATCTTGCGCGACTCGTTGCGCACCTTGAGCTCCTCGGAGCTCCAGCCGTCGTCCTTGAGCGATCCCGCCCACGGCACGACGTTGAGCGCGAGCGGCGCCGGGAACGGCGAGTCGGCGTCGAGCCCGGCCTCGGCCAGGGCCGCGGCGACGTCACCGCTGCGGGAGCCGAGATCCTTGCCCGACACGGCCGTGATCTCGGCCTGCAGCCGGTCGATCCCGCCCTGGCCCGCCCCGGAGGCCGCCTGGTAGGAGGAGACGACGAGCGCGGTGAGGCCGAACTCGCGGTGCAGCGCACCCATCGCGGCCATCATCGACAGCGTCGTGCAGTTGGGGTTGGCGATGATCCCCTTCGGCCGGTTCGCGGCCTCGTCGGCGTTGACCTCGGGCACCACCAGCGGCACGTCGGGGTCCATCCGGAACGCACCGGAGTTGTCGACGGCCACCGCCCCGCGCGCCGCGGCGACCGGCGCCCACTCGGCACTGACCTCGTCGGGCACGTCGAACAGCGCGACGTCGACGCCGTCGAAGACCTCGGGCTCCAGCAGCCGGACCGTGACGTCCTCACCGCGGACCCTCAGCACCTTGCCCGCCGAGCGGGCGGAGGCGACGAGCCGGATCTCCGACCACGGCACGGTCTCCCGCGCGTCGATGATCTCGATCATCGTGGAACCCACCGCTCCGGTGGCACCCACGATCGCCAGAACGGTCATCGCCCGGTCCCCGCGTGCACGACGGCCTGCTCGCCGCCGCCGAGCTCGAACGCCTCGTGCAGCGCCTTGACCGCGGCGTCGAGCTGGTCGGCCCGGCAGATCACCGAGATCCGGATCTCCGAGGTGTTCATGGTCTCGATGTTGATGCCGGCCTGCGATAACGCCTCGCAGAAGGTGGCCGTCACGCCCGGGTGGTTGCGCATCCCGGCGCCGACGAGGGAGACCTTGCCGACCTCCTCGTCGTGCAGGACCTCGGCGAACCCGATCTCGGGCTGCACCGCGGTGAGTGCGGCGACCGCGCGGGCCCCGTCGGTGCGCGGGAGCGAGAACGTGATGTCGGTGAGCCGGTCGGAGGTGCGGCTGACGTTCTGCAGCACCATGTCGATGTTGATGTCGGCGTCGGCGACCGTCCGGAAGATCCGGGCCGCCATGCCGGGGCTGTCTGGCACGTCGGTCACGGTGATCTTGGCTTCGGACCGGTCGTGCGCGACCCCGGTGATGATCGCGTTCTCCAAGGGGATCTCCTCGATCGAGCCGGTGACGAGCGAGCCCGGCTTGTCGTTGTACGAGCTGCGGACCCGCAGCGGGACGTTGTAGCGCCGCGCGTACTCCACCGCGCGCAGGTGCAGGACCTTCGCCCCGCACGCGGCCATCTCCAGCATCTCCTCGTAGGTGATGGTGTCGAGGCGCTGCGCGTCGGGCACGATCCGCGGGTCGGCGCTGAAGATGCCGTCGACGTCGGTGTAGATCTCGCAGACGTCGGCGTCCAGCGCGGCGGCCAGGGCGACGGCGGTGGTGTCGGAGCCGCCCCGGCCCAGCGTCGTGACGTCCTTGGAGTCCTGGCTGACGCCCTGGAAGCCCGCGACCAGCACGATCGAGCCCTCGTCGAGGGCCTCGCGCAGCCGCTGCGGGTTGACGGTGACGATGCGCGCGTCACCGTGCTTGGAGGTCGTGACCATGCCGGCCTGCGACCCGGTGAACGACCGCGCCTCCACGCCGAGGGCGTGGATCGCCATCGCCAGCAGCGCGTTGGACATCCGCTCGCCCGCGGTGAGGAGCATGTCGAGCTCGCGCGGCGGGGGCGCGGGCGACACCTGGTCGGCGAGGTCGAGGAGCTCGTCGGTGGTGTCACCCATCGCCGAGGCGACGACGACGACGTCGTGCCCCTCCTTGTGCGTACGGACGATCCGTTCCGCCACCTTCTTGATGCGGTCCGCATCCTGGACGGATGATCCGCCGTACTTCTGCACGACGAGGGCCACGCCGACCTCCGATCCTGGCCGCGCGGGTCCTCCACGCGGGCCGTCGAGTATCTGGTCGGGAGGAGACCCTACCGGCGCGGGCGCCGCGTGCAGAGTGCAATGACCTGGGCCACACGGCCCGGGGCCGATCAGGCGGCGCGGCGCACCAGACGCACGACGACCGTCGTGATCGCGAACCAGATGAGCGCCGCGGTGCCGTAGTTCAGCACCACGCCGAGCTTGGGCTCCTCGGGCTGGAACAGGTCGGACAACCCGAGGTTGAAGGTGTTCGCGAGGTCGCGGACGATCGTGGTCAGCCCGTTGTCGGGGTTCGCGTCCAGGAGCGTGAGGACGATGAACACGACCAGGACCAGGACGATGGCCATGCCGATGATCCGCAGGACGTTCGCCAGGGCGTCGATGCCTCGTCGTGCCCGTGTGCCGGTTGCCACGTGTGCCCCACCCTCGTCGTGACCGATCGAACAGATGTCGGCCATGGTGGCAGAACCCGGCGTCCACACCTACTCGTAGGTATCACCTGTCCGGGTGATGAAGGGGTTGCGGGCGCACCCGGGGTCCGGGCTACTGTCGTGGCGTGGCGCGCCTGCTCCTTGGTTGCCGCGGCGGGGTCTGACCGACCGGCCCCTCGTCGCGGGTTCTCGGCGTGCGCCGGTCTCTCCCTGATCGGCCCATCTCTGGAGCACCCGTGACCACCTCGCCCGACTCGTACACCTCCGCTGCGCAGAGCCGCCTGCGCACGCCGTCGCGGCCCGCGCCCGACGGCCAGCCCGCCTGGAACCCGCAGCTCGGCTCGCACCTGCCGATCGAGCGCTACCGCCCGTTCCACGAGCTGGTCGAGCCGGTGTCTCTGCCCGACCGCACCTGGCCCGACACGCGCATCACCACCGCCCCGATGTGGTGCGCGGTCGACCTGCGCGACGGCAACCAGGCCCTGATCGACCCGATGAGCCCCTCGCGCAAGCGCCGCATGTTCGAGCTGCTCGTCCGCATGGGCTACAAGGAGATCGAGGTCGGGTTCCCGGCCGCGAGCCAGACCGACTTCGACTTCGTCCGCGAGCTGATCGTCGACGACCTGATCCCCGACGACGTCACCATCCAGGTGCTGACGCAGGCCCGCCCGGAGCTGATCGAGCGCACCTACCAGGCGTGCGAGGGGGCGGCGCGGGCGATCGTGCACGTCTACAACTCGACGTCGATCCTCCAGCGCCGCGTCGTCTTCCGCTCCGACCGCGCCGGCATCACCAAGATCGCCACCGACGGGGCGGAGGAGGTGCTGCGGTTCAGCGAGAAGTACCCCGACACCGCCTGGCGCTTCGAGTACTCCCCCGAGTCCTACACCGGCACCGAGCTCCAGTACGCCGTCGACGTCTGCAACGCCGTCAGCGAGATCTGGCAGCCCACGCCCGAGTCGCCGATGATCGTCAACCTGCCGGCGACGGTGGAGATGGCCACCCCGAACGTCTACGCCGACTCCATCGAGTGGATGCACCGCAACCTGGCCCGGCGCGACGGCATCGTGCTCTCGCTCCATCCCCACAACGACCGCGGCACCGGCGTGGCCGCCGCCGAGCTGGGCTACCAGGCGGGCGCCGACCGCATCGAGGGCTGCCTGTTCGGCAACGGCGAGCGCACCGGCAACGTCGACCTGGTGACGCTGGGCATGAACATGTTCACCCAGGGCATCGACCCCCAGATCGACTTCTCCGACATCGACGAGATCCGCCGCACCGTCGAGTACTGCAACCAGCTGCCCGTGGCCGAGCGCCACCCGTGGGGCGGCGACCTGGTCTACACCGCGTTCTCCGGCAGCCACCAGGACGCCATCAACAAGGGGCTGGCGGCAATGCAGGCGGCCGCGTTCGACGCGGGCACGGGCGTCGACCAGTACCGGTGGGAGGTCCCCTACCTGCCGGTCGACCCGAAGGACATCGGCCGCACCTACGAGGCCGTCATCCGGGTCAACTCGCAGTCGGGCAAGGGCGGCGTCGCCTACATCATGAAGGCCGAGCACCAGATGGACCTGCCGCGGCGGCTCCAGATGGAGTTCTCGAAGGTGATCCAGGAGGTCACCGACTCCGAGGGCGGCGAGGTCTCGCCCAAGGAGATGCGCGACGTCTTCGAGACCGAGTACCTCGACCGCGTCACCCCGCTCAAGCTGATCCGCCACCGCCTGACCAGCGACGGCGAGGGCACCGACGAGATCGTCGCCACCGTGCGCGTCGAGAACGACCTGCACGAGATCCACGGCCGCGGCAACGGCCCGCTCGCCGCGTTCGTCGACGGGCTGGCCGGGATCGGCTTCGACGTGCGGATACTCGACTACCACGAGCACGCCATGTCCTCCGGTGACGACGCCCGCGCCGCGGCGTACGTCGAGTGCACGGTGGAGGGGCAGGTGCTCTGGGGCGTCGGCGTCGACGGCTCGATCGTGAGCGCGTCGCTCAAGGCGGTGGTGTCGGCGGTCAACCGGGCCATGCGGTAGCCCGCCGTGCGCGCGGAGTACCGGCGGCTGCTGACCGAGGCCTACGACCTCGACAAGCCGCACGCCCCCGAGGCCGAGCTGGCGTCCCTGCGGGCGCGGGTGCAGGCCCACGGGACTCCCGCGCTGGAGCTGATGAGCGGCTCCGCCCGGTTCCTCGCCCCGCTGCTCGCCGCGGGCCTCGACGTCGACGGCGTGGACGCCTCGCCCGACATGCTCGCCGCGGCCCGGCGCCGCTGCGCCGGGTTGCCACTGCGGCAGTACGAACAGGCCCTGCACGAGCTGGACCTGCCCCGGCGCTACGCGTTCGCGTTCTGCGTCGCGGGGTCGTTCGGGCTGGTCGTCGACGACGGGGAGGTGGCCGGGTCGCTCGCCCGGATCCGCGACCACCTCCTCCCCGGCGGCCGGGTGCTGCTGGAGGTGGAGCCGCCGCCGGAGCACACCCGGCGGCGGCCGTGGAGCGGCACGTTCTGGCGGCGGCCGGACGGCGCGACGATCACTCTGCGCGGCACCGGGCACTACGATGCGGCCACCCAGGTCGAGGAGGCCGTCGGGATCTACGAGCTGTTCGTCGACGGCGCGCTGGTGGCGACGGAGCTGAACGAGTGGGTCCGCCGGTTCTGGACCGCGGGCCAGATCACCTCCGCGCTGGCCGGAGCGGGTTTCGACGACGTGGCCGTGTCGGAGCGCGACGGCCTCCTGACCGCCACCGCCCGCCGACCGGACGCCGTCCCGCCCCACTGACCGGGCACCTCAGCCCGCCTCGGCGCGGCCCTGCGCGAAGAACCTCGCCACCGCGTCCGCGTCCGGGAGTGCGGTCGCGGGGCGTAGCGCACCGAAGGCCGCGTTCCAGAACGGGCCCTCCCGGGGGGTCCACGGCCCGACGTAGGCGTAGGGGTCGGGGTGGCCGCCGTCGCCGGGCGAGACGCCGTAGTTCACCTCGTCGACGGTGATCGCGAGGTCGAAGTGCTCCGGCCACAGGACCGGCTCATGGTCCGGGGCGAACGCGCGCAGCCCGGCGTCACCGCGGGCGAACCAGTCGGTGAGCTCGGCGACCGCGGCGGCGTCGACGACGATCTCCTCGTCGGGATCCACGCCGGAGGTGTCGGTGTAGGAGCCGGGAGCGCCCGGGTCCGTGATCCCGGCGGTGGCGGCCAGCGCGCGGTAGGTACCGGTCAGCGGGGCGCGCCCGCCGTCCCACACCAGGTCGGTCCCCTCCACACGCTGCGGCACGGCGACCCCGCCGAACCCGCCGGGCGTCACCCGCAGCCGGATCGTGCCGTGCGCCCGGTACTGGGGGCCGGCGATCAGCAGCTCGGCGATCCCGTGCAGCGACCGGCGCGTCGCGTCGTCCATGCTCACACCACCGTGGGTGCGGACTCGACGGCCGGGCCGTCGTCGGGGCGGCAGCGGACCGACACGCGGACCGGTTGCTCGGGCAGCGGCAGCACGAACCGGCCGAGCGCGTCGGACCGGCCGGAGGCGACGACCTCGCCGCCGCGGCGCAGCTCGAGGTCCGACTCCCCCGCGGGGTCGAGCTGGCCCAGCAGGCGACGCCCGGACGGGCCGGTGTCGAGCTCCAGCTCGATCGTGCGGCCCGCCGTCTCGAAGGACATCAGCCGGGGCGGTGCGGTGGCGCGGGTGGTGACCGCGTCGTCGAGCAGCGAGTCGTAGGCCAGTGCGGCGATCTCCACGTCGACGGTGCGCCAGGTGAAGACCTCGCGGGCGGCGTGCAGCACCTCGGGCGGCGGCTCGGTCCGGGGCGCCAGCAGCTCCGCGAGACCGTCGAGCAGGTCGTCGTCGTGGGGTCCGGTCGTCACGTCAGTACGCCCCGGTCGCGCTCGTCATGCCGTCGGCGGCCAGCAGCCGCCGGAGCCGGTCGAGGCACCGGGCCCGGGTGGGCCCGATGCTGCCGACCGGGATCCCCAGCACCTCGGCGATCTCCGCGTACGGCGGGGCGACGACCACCACCAGCTGCAGCAGGATCTGGCACCGCTCCGACAGCCCGGCGAAGGCCCGCCACAGCCGGTGGTCGCGGTCGAGGTCGAGCATCACCGCCTCCGGCGTGCGCGGGGTCGGGACCCGGCCGCCGTCGTCGGGCTCCAGCCGCGACTCGTCCTCGGTCAGGACCTCCCGGCCGTGCAGGCGCAACAGCCGCAGCGACTCCCGCCGGGCCGTGGTCGCCAGCCAGCCCCCGAGCCGCTCGGGGTGGCTGATCCGGTCGAGGTTCTCGACCAGCCGCAGCCAGGTGGTCTGGGAGACCTCCGCGGCATCGGCCGCGCTCAGCCGGTGTGCCGTCGCGATCGCGAACACCAGCCGGCCGAAGCCCGCCACCAGCGCGTCCCACGCGTCCCGGTCGCCGGCCGCGGCCGCCCGTACGGCGTCCGCCACTTCGGTCGGTTCCACTCGCCCCTGCCATGCTCCGCCCCGCCCGCGGTTCTCGCGGAGCGACGACGGTAACCCACGGTCGGACGTCCATGACCCACCTCTTTCCCGGTGTTCGACAAGAGGGGCGCGTGAACCCGGCAGATACCGGACGTCCGGGTGACCGCGATCACCCGGACGTCGTATCAGGCCTGGACGACCTGCGACCGGTAGCTCTCGATGATCTCCATGAACTCCCTGTGCTCCGGCCCGGGCACGCCGAGGAAGTTCAGGGTGGCGGCGATCTCGAAGGCGACGGCGTCGAACTGGTCGGAGGTGATGGCCAGCTGGTCGTGGGCCTTCGTCATGTCCTGGCCGGGGTAGCACTTCGGCCCACCGGTCGCCTCGATCGTCCACGCGGTGACCAGGAACTTGTAGCCCGGGGCGTTGGCAGGGTCGCCGTGGTGGGCGTGCACGCCCTCGTTGGCGTTGACCGAGACGTTCGCGAAGAGCCGGTCGACCAGTACGTCGACGGCTCCCCCGATGCCGTAGGTGCCGCCCAACCGCTCGTACAGGGTCTGTTCCGCCATGGTCCGCTCCTCGGTGCGCGTGGTGGTGTGAGCGGCCTCACTGTCGCAATGATCCACCGGCAGGTCAACGGTGCACGACACAACCCGGCGCGACAGGAACGTCAGCGACCGAGGATCTCGTTCACCGAACCCGGCAGCTCCGGCACGCTCGCCGCGGCCAGCACGTCGTCGGTGGCGACGGCCTCGACGCGATGCGGCTGCAGCACGCCGCTGCGGATGTCCTCCGCGAAGTGACAGGCCACCCGGTGCCCCTCCGCCGCCCCGTCCACCACGCGCAGCTGCGGCCGCTCGTCGTCGCAGCGGGTGGGCTGGCGCCACGGGCAGCGGGTGTGGAAGCGGCAGCCCGCCGGCGGCGCGGCGGGCGAGGGCAGGTCGCCGGTGAGCAGGATGCGCTCGCGGCGGTCCTCCAGCTCCGGGTCGGGCACCGGCACCGCGGAGAGCAGCGCGCGGGTGTAGGGGTGCTGCGGGTCGTCGTAGAGCGCCTGCGAGGGCGCCTCCTCGACGATCCCGCCCAGGTACATGACGCCGATCCGGTCGCTGACGTGGCGCACGACGGCGAGATCGTGCGCGATGACCAGGTAGGTCAGGCCCAGCTCGCGCTGCAGGCGCCCGAGCAGGTTGAGCACCTGGGCCTGCACCGACACGTCCAGCGCCGACACCGGCTCGTCGGCGACGATCAGGTCGGGCTCGACGCACAGCGCGCGGGCGATGCCGATGCGCTGGCGCTGGCCACCGGAGAACTCGTGCGGGTAACGCCGCAGCGCCGAGACCGGCAGGCCGACCTGCTGCACGAGCTCGCGCAGCCGCGCGTCGTCGGCCTCGGGTCCCTTCGACAGCCCGTGCGCCTTCATGCCCTCCAGCAGCAGCGACTCCACCGACTGGCGCGGGTCGAGCGAGGACAGCGGGTCCTGGAACACCATCTGGAAGCGTCGGCGCATCCGCCGCAGCTCCTCGCCCCGCAGCGTGGCGACGTCGGTGCCGTCGAACAGGATCGAGCCCGCCGTCGGGTCGACCAGGCGCAGGATCGCCCGCCCGAGCGTCGACTTGCCGCAGCCCGACTCCCCCACCAGGCCGTAGGTCTCGCCCCGCGCCACGGTCAGCGTGACGCCGTCGACGGCGTAGACGTGGCCGACGGTGCGGTCGAGCACCAGCCCGCGCTTGATCGGGAAGTGCACCGCGACGTCCCGGACGTCGAGCAGCGGTTCGGTGGTGGTCACGTCACTCATTCCGCGGTCGCCGGGACGGGGTTGTGGCAGCGCAGCAGCCGTCCGCCGCTGGTCTCGGCCTCCGGCGTGGTGGTGCGGCAGACGCCGACCGCGCGGGGGCAGCGCGGCGCGAACGCGCACGCGCTCGCCCAGGGGAGGTTGTCGGCGACCGAGCCGGGGATCGCGACCAGGTCCTCCCCCGCGGGCGAGTCGAGCCGGGGGATCGAGCCGAGCAGGCCGTTGGTGTACGGGTGGCGCGGCGTCGCGAACAGGCGGTGCCGCTGCGCGCGCTCGACGATCCGCCCGCCGTAGAGCACGTTGACGGTCTCGCACAACCCGGCGACGACGCCGAGGTCGTGCGTGATCATCACCAGCGCGGCCCCGGTGTCGCGCACCATGTCCTTGAGCAGCTCCAGGATCTGCGCCTGGATGGTGACGTCGAGCGCGGTCGTCGGCTCGTCGGCGATGAGCAGGCGCGGCCGGCAGGCCAGCGCGATCGCGATGAGCGCGCGCTGGCGCATCCCGCCGGAGAGCTGGTGGGGGTAGGAGTCGAGACGGCGGCGCGGGTCGGGGATGCCGACGCGGTCGAGCAGGTCGGCGGCCTCGGCGCGCGCGGCCTCCTTCTTCATCCCCCGGTGCCGGGTGAGCACCTCGGTGACCTGGAGGCCGACCGGGATCACCGGGTTGAGCGAGGACAGCGGGTCCTGGAACACCATCGACAGGTCACGGCCCCGCCGCTCCCGCATCTCGGCCTCGGGCAGCGTCAGCAGGTCGACGCCGTCCATCATCGCGCTGCCGGTGACGCGCACCCCGCGCGCGGGCAGCAGCCGCGTGATGGCCATCGAGGTGACGGACTTGCCACAGCCCGACTCCCCCACCAGGCCCACGATCTGCCCGGGCGCGACGTCGAAGCTCACGCCGTCGACGGCGACCGAGTCGGGCTCGCCGCGACGGGTGAACGCGACGGTGAGGTCGCGCACCGACAGCAACGGCTCCCCGGTGGACGCACCACCCGGGGTCTTCTGCAGCGACGTGGTCATCGGCTGCCCTTCGGGTCCAGGGCCTCGCGCAGCGACTCGCCGAGCAGCGTGAAGCCCAGCGCGATGACGATGATCGCGGCGGCCGGGTACAGGGCGAGCGCGGGCCGGACCTCCAGCAGGGCCTGCGCCTGGGCGAGCATCAGCCCCCACTCGGCACGGCCCGGGTCGGCGTCGCCGAGGCCGAGGAACGACAGCGCGGCGGCGTCGAGGATGGAGGTGGCCAGCGTCAGCGTGGCCTGCACGACGACCGGCCCGATCGCGTTGGGCAGCATGTGTCGCAACACCACCGCCGGTCGCCTGACGCCCAGCGCCGTGGCCGCCACGACGTGGTCGCTGTCGCGCTGGGCGAGCATCGACCCACGCAGCAGCCGGGCGAAGATCGGCACGCCGACGATGGACACCGCGATGATCACCGAGGTCTGCGACGGGCTGGCGAACAGCGCCGCCACCGAGATCGCCAGCAGCAGGCTCGGGATGGCCAGCAGCACGTCGGTGACGCGCATCAGCAGGGTGTCGACCCAGCCGCCGAACGCACCGGCCAGGGTCCCGATGACCATGCCGACGACGAGCCCGATCAGCGTGGCCAGCACGCCCACCAGCAGCGTCTGCTGCGAGGCCAGCACCAGTCGGGAGAAGAAGTCCCGGCCGAGCTGGTCGCTGCCGAGCAGGAAACCCTCCTGCGGGCCCGGGATGGAGCCCGGGCGCAGGTCCTGCTGGAGCTGCGGGAACGACTGCGTCGCCTCGTACGGGGCGATGAGCGGCGCGAACACCGCCACCAGGACGAACAGGCCGACGATCGCCGCCCCGGTGAGGGCGACGGGGTCGCGGCGGAGCCTGCGCAGGGCCTCCTGCGTGAGACTGCGCCCACCCGCGAGGTCGTCGACCCGCTTGCGCTTGCGCTGGAGCAGCGTCGTCACGACAACCTCACCCGGGGGTCGATGATCGCGTAGGAGAGGTCCACGAGCAGGTTGACCAGCACGTACACCAGCGCGCCCAGCAGCAGGATCGCCTGCAGCCGTGGGTAGTCGCGCAGGGTGATCGCATCGGCGAGCAGGGTACCGATGCCGCCCCAGACGAACACCCGCTCGGTCAGTACCGCCCCGGCGAGCAGCAGGCCGACCTGCAGGCCGATCGTCGTCGAGACCGGGAGCAGAGCGTTGCGCAGCACGTGCCGCCCGCGCACCGTGCCCGGCGTCAGGCCCTTGGAGTTGGCCGTGCGCACGAAGTCGGCGTTCAGCACCTCCAGCACCGACGCCCGGGTGATCCGGGTGATCACCGCGAGCGGGATGGTGGCCAGCGCCACGGCCGGCAGCACCAGGTGCGACAGGGCGTCGAGGCTCGCGTCGAACTCGCGGGTGAGCAGGCCGTCGAGCACGGCGAAGCCGGTGACGTTCGTGGCGTCGACCGCCACCGACTGCCGCCCCGACGGCGGGAACAGCCCGAGCTCGACGGCGAACACGGCCTTGAGGATGTAGCCGAGGAAGAACACCGGCACGGCGACGCCGACGAGCGTGCCGATCACCGTCGACACGTCCAGCGGGCCGCCCCGCTTGCGCGCGGCGAGGTAGCCCAGCGGGATGCCCAGCGCGACGGCGAGCACCAGCGCCGCGATCGACAGCTCGATCGTGGCCGGCAACGCCCTCCCGATCTCGGCCAGCACCGGCTCACCGGTGATCGTCGAGGTGCCGAAGTCGCCGGTGACGACCCGGCCCAGGAACTGCACGTACTGGACCGGGATCGGCTGGTCGAGCCCGAGCACCCGCTCCAGGTTCGCCACCGACTCCGGCGTGGCGCGGTCGCCCAGGAACGCCGTCGCCGGCCCTCCCGGCAGGCTGCGCAGCCAGGCGAACACCAGGACGGACAGCAGCAGCAGCGTCGGGATCACCTGCAGCAGCCGCCGCACGATGAACCGCAGCATGACCTCTCCTCCCCCCGGTCCGGACGCACGAGGGTGGCACCGCCCGGTCGAGCGGTGCCACCCGGGTGTGTGTCCGTCAGTTCTTGCTGACCGTCAGGAAGCGCTCGTCGGTCAGCGGGGAGGGGATCAGGCCGGTCACGGCCTCGGACACCACGACCGCCGGCGGCGAGCTGGAGATCGGGACGGCCGGGAGGTAGGCCATGATGTCGCGGTTGACCTGCTCGTAGGCGGCGTCCTTGGCCGCCTCGTCGACGGTGGCGTCGGCCGCGGTGATCGCGCCGAACAGCGCGTCGTTGGTGAACCCGAACTCCGGCTTGGCCGCGCCGAAGAAGGTGCCGACGAAGTTGCCCGCGTCGTTGTAGTCACCGGTCCAGCCGATGATGTGCAGGTCGTGCACACCGTTGACGTTCACCGAGTCGAGGTAGCCGCCGTTCCAGGGCTGCGCCACCGGGTTCACGGTGATGCCGACCTGGCGCAGGTTCTCCGACAGCGCCGTGAAGATGTTGGTCGGGTTCGGCATGTAGGGCCGGGTGACCTCGGTCGGGTAGTAGAAGTTCAGCGTCAGGTTCGACTGGCCGGCCTCGGCCAGCAGCGCCCGCGCCCGCTCCGGGTCGTACGGGATGGGTGCGATGTCGTCGGCGTAACCGGCGACGGTGTCGGGCATGAACTGCGTGGCGACGCTGGCGCCCTCGGGCAGCTGGTTCTGCACGAGCGCCTCGCGGTCGAGCGCGAAGGCGATCGCCTGGCGCACCCGGACGTCCTGCAGTGCCGGGTTGTTCGCCTGGTTGATGCCCAGGTAGAGGATGTTGAACGGCGGGCGCACGAGCACCTGGTTGCCGTCGGCCTCCAGGCCCTCCCAGTCGGCCGGGCTCGGCAGGTCGTAGCCGTCGATCGTGCCGGCCTGCAGCTCCTGGCGCCGCGCGTTCTCGTCCGGGATCACCCGGAAGATCAGCCGCTCGAGCAGGGCGGGCTCGCCCCAGTACTCGTCGTTGCGGACCAGCGTGATCGTGCCCGCGGCGCGGTCGAAGCTCTCGAACTTGAACGGGCCGGTGCCGGTCGGGTGCTCGTTGGCGTAGTCGCTGTAGGTGAACGCCTCGCCGCTCTGCTCGATGGTGTCGGCGTCGTACTGCTGCAGCGCGGTCGGGCTGGAGATCGACAGCGAGGTCAGGCCGAACGCGGCCGGGAACGCGCCCTTGTTCCGGTTCAGCGTGATGACCGCGGTGTTCGCCTCGGGCGCGGCGCAGGAGTTGTAGACGGGGTCCCCGCCACCGGCGAGGTTGTTGGCGTAGCCGCCGAACGTGTCGGTGTAGTAGATCGCCTGGCTCTGCGCGGCCTCGGAGTCGAGGTTGAACCAGCGGTCGAAGTTGAAGCAGACCGCGGCGGCGTCGAACGGGGTGCCGTCGTGGAACGTGACGCCCTCACGCAGCGTGAACGTCCACTGGGTGCCGTCGGCGTTGGGCGTCCACTCGGTGGCCAGGCCCGGCGCGAGGTCGGAGGTGCCCTGCGCGTAGGTGATCAGCGTGTCGTACATCTGGCGCGCGGGGCGGAAGGTCTCGCCGTCCGTGGCGAAGATCGGGTCGAACATGTCCGGTGCGCCGGGCGCCCCGAACACCAGCGTCCCGCCGGCCTCCCCCGATCCGCCGGCGGCACCGTCGTCGCGCTCGGACGTGGCGCAGGCGGCAAGGGTCACGGCGAGCAGGCCCGCGGTCATGGCGGCGGACAGTCGTCGGGCAGATCTCATGGACGGCACCTCTTCGTAGGAGACCCGCGAACGGTAATCGCGGCTCGTACTCAGCGGTAGGTGCCAGAGTCACGGTTGGGCTACGACCGTGTCGGCTCGGTGACCGATCGGTGGTCCTCCGTCACACGGGGTCGAACTCCCCCGCGCGGGCCCCGGCCAGAAAGGCCAGCCACTCGTCGCGGGTGAAGGTCAACGACTGGCTCCGCTCGGCGTCCTTGGTGTCCCGCACAACCACGGATCCGTCAGGCGCCTGCCCCACTTCGACGCAGTTCCCGAGGTTGCAGAAGCTGCTGATCCGGTACTCGATCACGACGGGTGGGCCTTCCTGCGGGGGGCGAACTTGTCCAGGTAACGACGCAGCTCGGCTCGCGATTCGTCGGGGGACATCGCATGACGGCGTGCGTCGGCGAGCACATCCTTGTACAGGTCCACATCGGACTCCGCGTCGAGGTAGGTCTCACCCGCGTGTCCCTCGATGTAGACGACGTCCGAACCCAGCTCGCGGGGGATCTCCAGCAGCACGAAGTGCCCGGAGTGTGCCCGCAGGATGTCGGTGCCGAAGGGCAGCACGGACACGGTGACGGTCGGCCGCTCCGTCATGTCGAGCAGGTGCTGGATCTGCGCGTGCATGGTCGCCGCACCACCGACCGGCCGGCGCAGGACCGCTTCGTCGAGGATCGCGAGCAGCTCCAGTGGCCGTGGGGCGGCGCGGTGCAGTGCCTGCTGGCGCAGCAGCCGGAGCCGCACCAGCCGGTCGATCTCCGCCGGCAGGTGCTGCGGCAGCAGTGCGGTGAGCACCGCACGGGCGTAGTCCGCGGTCTGCAGCAGCCCGTGCACGACGGTGATGTCGAACGACCGCACGGCCGTGGCGTCGCTCTCCAGAGCGGCGTAGCGGCCGGGTGAGTCCATGACGTAGCGCTCCGGCGCGACGCCCTCGGTCAGCGGCTCCCACCACCCGTGCTGGCGGCCGTCCTTGACCAGCCTCAGCAGCATGTCCTGCTCGGTGTCGGAGGTGACGCCGTAGATCCGCATCAGCTCCCGGACGTCGGGGACCTTGGGCAGGCCCTTCCCCGTCTCCAACCGGGAGATCTTCGACGTCGAGCAGGTCATCCTCTCCGCGACGTCGTCGAGCGTCAGCCCGGTCTTGAGCCGGAGCCGTCGCAGCTCCGCGCCGAGGCGACGGCGCGACCCGATCGGGCTCTGCGGTGCGGACATGGCCCTTTCCCGTTACGGCGGCGGAGTGAACGGACACCATATGCAATTGCATGTCGCAC
>NZ_BJNG01000044.1 GCF_006539565.1 Pseudonocardia hydrocarbonoxydans | reverse complement strand
CGCCCGCCGCGAGCGGCGGCCCAGGGGCGAGTTGATCTCTGGCCACGGTTCTGGCCACGAACTGCCGTCGACCGGTGCCACTGCCGCCCGATCCGGTGCCCGCAGTGCCGGTGGAATCCCCGGTCTCCGGGCGTGTGGGCGTCAACATTCGAACTACGGATCAGAAGGTTAGGGGTTCGAATCCCTTCGGGCGCACCACGCACACACTAGGCCTGACCAGCACGAACGGTCAGGGCTAGATCTTTTCCTGGGTCTGTTGGTTGATCTCTGACCACGAGCGTCGTCGAGCAGCCCCATGATCACGTGCAGGTCGTGCGTCCACCGGCAACGACATGCCGTCGCTTCTACTGCCGGACGATCTGGACGGTGGCGGCGATCGGTCCACGCCGGTCAGGTGCCGACCGTGCTCCACGGGTCGTACTCAGGATCGGCGAGCAGGGTGTGCAGCCGACGGCGACGAAAGGCGATGTTGCCGCCGCTGAACAACGGGTAGGCGAGGGCGTCCTGGATCAGTCCCGCGAGTGGCAGGTGGTGCCCGTAGGCCTCCACCCCGACCACACGCATGAGATCGACGAGGCACTGGACCGCCGACTCCGATCCGAACACCTTGGCGTGCACCGACAGTTCCTCCGCCCCGGGCGAGCCGTCGTCGATGGCGGCGCAGGCCCGGTAGGTGAGGCTGCGGACGGCCTCGATGCGGGTCTTCACGTCGGCCAGGAGGAATCCGACGCCCTGGTGCCCGATGACCGGGACCCGGCCACCGCGGCGATCGCTGCGGGCGAAGCGGAGCGCGGCGTCGAAGGCGACCCGCAGGACACCGGTCGCGCACGCGCCGATCAGGGCGCCTCCGAACGAGGCGTGGACGATGCCCAGGCCGTCCCCGACCCGACCGAGGAGGTTCGCGGCCGGCGTCCGTACGTCGACGAGGGACAACCGGGGGAGCAGGTGCGCGCGATGACCGAGCGGGTCGATGAGGGCATCGATCCGCAACCCGTCGATCGGGCCGGGTACCAGGACCACGGCCAGCGACGAGCGCGGATCGGGGTCGTCGTTCGCGCGACACACGATCGACATCAGGTCGGGCCCGGTGCCGTTCCACCCGGTGGCATGTGACACCCAGTGCTTGCGCCCGTTGACGACCCAGTCCTCGCCGTCCCGGCGAGCGATCGTCTGCAGCCCGACGTCCTCGCCGGTCGCGGGGTCGACCTCGTCGAGGTTGGCCGTCCCACCGGGCTCGCTCAGGGCCAGCGAGGCGAGGGGCGCGCCGGACGTCGCGAGGAAGGGCGGCAGGAACCGCTCTCGCTGGTCCGCACTGCCCGCACGCAGCAGGGGTGTGAGCCCCAGCCCGGTGGAGAACAGGTGGAGGGCGACGCTCGGACTGCCCGCGACCAGTTCCTCGGCCAGGACCGCGGTCGTCGAGGCTCCGGTGCCGTCCCCGCCGAGCGCGCGCGGGACGAGACGGCGGAGGAAGCCGGCCGCGACCATCTGTTCGTAGAACGGCCGCGTCGCGCGGTACCGCTCGGTCGGTGTGGGCAGCGGATCGGTCGCCTCGTGCACCTGCGCGAGGACGTCCCGGGCGAACTCGCGGGCGGTGGCGCGCAGCGCCTTCTGCTCGGCGAGCAGCGCGGTGTCGCCGGACATGCCGATCAGTGCCCCGCGCTCTGGCCGCCGTCGACGTGCAGCGTCTCACCGGTGACGAAGGCCGCGGTCTCGAGGTAGAGCACCCCGTGGACGATCTCCTCGATCTCACCCATCCGCCCCATCGGGTGCAGGCCGGCGTACGCGCCGTGGGCCTCCACGGGGTGCATCGGGGTCTTGATGATGCCCGGCGACACGGCATTGACCCGGATCCCGGAAGCGGCGAGCTCGATGGCGAGCGATCGCGTCGCGGCGTCCAGGCCACCCTTGGTCAGCGACGCGAGGACCGACGGCACCGCTCTCAGCGCGTGATCGACCAGGGAGGTCGTGACCGTCACGACGTGTCCCGAGCCGCGCTCGACCATCGCCGCCACCGCCCGCTGGGTGATGCGGAAGAACCCGGCGAGGTTGAGTCCGACGGTCGAGGTGAAGTCCTCGTCGGAGTAGGCGGTGAACGGCTTGGCGATGAAGACGCCGGCGTTGTTGACCAGCGTGTCCACCCGGCCGAAGCGCTCCAGGGCCGCGTCGACGACGCGGCCGGCGGTCTCGGGCTCGGCGAGGTCGCCGGCGACCGTGAGCACCAGCGGGTCGTCCGGTGCCGTGATCGAACGGGATGTCGCGACGACGGCGTACCCGTGTGTGCGGTAGCCCTCCACGACGCCGGCCCCGATACCGCGAGACGCGCCGGTGACGATCGCGACCTTCTGCTCGGTCGAGGTCATGCCTGCCTCCTTGTCCACAATGGACTCTCGGGTTGTGGTGATCTCTCCCTGTCCGGGGAAGTGATCGATCAGCCGCTCATCGCGTCGGATGCTGCCGACGGACGGGACGCCGAGCGGTCGCGACGACCTGACCGGCGGATCTCGGTGGCGGTCAGGCCGAACTCCGCCTTGAGCGCGCGGCTCAGATGTCCCGCGTCGGTCATGCCCCACCGTGACGCGATGGCGGCGACGGTGCGTCCCCGCAACGACTCGTCGGCGAGATCGCGGCAGATCCGCTCCAGCCGCTGCGTCCTGATCCAGGCGGACAGCGTGATTCCCCGCGGTTCGAGGACCTTGTGCAGGTAGCGCACCGACACGGCGTGCAGCCGAGCGACCGACTCGACGGTGAGGCCGGGATCGGACAGGCGCGCGAGGCAGTGTGCGAGTACGCGGTCGGCGAGATCGTCACCCGCTCCCCGCGACGGGATGTCGACCAGCTCGGCGATCGCCAGGGAGACGATCGCGTCCGCGAGGTACTCCTTGCTGCAGCTGGCGTCGCCCGCGGTGCAGTCGTCGATCTTCGCCGCAAGGGTGGCGAACAGCGTCGCCACGACGTCCCGGGGTCCCCTGTCGGTGGCGACCGCGACGGCTGTACGACCCCGGAGGGTGTCGGCGTGCGAGCCCAGCGCTGCCAGGGGCAGCGTCACGGCGACCATCTCGTAGGGCTCCCAGAACGCGACTTCGTACGGCCGGGAGGTGACGTAGTTGACCAGACTGCCCGGCTCGACCATGCACTGACGTCCGTCCTGCTCCACGACGGCGCGTCCGCTCCGCGGTAGTGCGACGACCAGCAGCGCGGGATCCTCGGGTCCGATCAGGTCGACCCCCCGGGTGACGACGCACGGGCTGCCGCTCATCACCGAGACCCGGACGTCACCGGCGATGGCGCTCCGCACCGCGCTGTGGAACGCGCGGTCGGCCAGCGGGCGGACCCGGACCGGGGCCGACGCCTCCGCCAGGAGCGTCGCGAACCGTTCCCCGTCGCCCGTCTCGGCCGACGCGACGAGGCGTTGCGTCGGTGCCACCGACACCAGGGGACGATGTGGGCCCATCGGCCACCTCCCTGATCCCCGGGCCTCATCGGCCCATGGCCGAGGACTGTAGGTGGTCGCGACCACCCGGGGACGCCACTTCCGGTACCGACGAACGCCGCTTTGTGCATCACGCGTGGACGCGTCGCCGACACGTCGACGGTTCGGACCACTCCGCATCCACAGGTCGGCGAGCGCTTGACCCCGACCCGGAACTGCTCGCACCCTTACTCCTCCTGGAGGTGCGGCATGACGGTGTGGGACGTGGCGGCCCGCCCGGCCCGGGAGCAGTTCGGGTTCTGGCGCGAGGTCATCTGCGAGGCGTTCGTCCCGCTGACACCTTCCCGGAGCCGGCCCGGTGACGGCTTCTCCAGTCGCGTCGAGACCCGCCCGCTCGCCCGGACGGTCCGGGCCCGCATCGATTCCCAACCGCAGCGGACGACGCACGGCCCCGCCGAGGTGGCCCGTACCGACGGCGAGTACGTGTTCGTCAATCTGCAGACCGCCGGGACCTGCGCCGTGGAGCAGGGTGGGCGAGGGTCGCTGGTCCGGCCCGGTCAGTTCACCGTGGTCGACACCGCCGATCCGTACCGGTTCGACTTCGACCGGCCATGGGCGATGGTCTCCTACCGGATCCCGCACGATCTCCTCGGCGGACGTCTGGACTCCGTGCGGCGGCAGACCGCCGGCTGCTGGGATGCGCGTGGGGCAGGTGCTGTCGTGTCGGCGGTGATGTCGGCGATGTGGGACCTCGACGCGACGATCGGCCCGGCGGCTCTGGATGTCGAGCAGTCGCTGGCCGCTGCCCTCTGCGCCGCTGCTGCCGAGCGCACCCCGCCTCCCGGGGACCACCACGCGGTGGTGCGGGCCGAGATCCTGCGCCGGATCGACACGTGGCTGTCCGACAGCACGATGAGTGTCACGAGCGCCAGCCGGATGCTGGGTGTCTCGCCGCGGACGCTGCACGCGGCGGTCAGCGCCGGCGGCGAGTCCTTCGCCGCGCTGCTGCGACGTCGCAGGCTGGAGCGCGCCGCGGCCGTGCTCGCCGGCGACCGCGGACCGTCGACGATCACCGAGATCGCGGCGTCGGTCGGGTTCGACGGGCCGGCGTCGTTCAGCCGGGCGTTCCGTCGCGAGTTCGGACGGACACCGAGCGAGGTCCGTGCCGCCCGGCGGATCCCTGCACGTCGTGCACAGGATCCCGGCACGAACTGAACAGACGTCCGCGGCGTCCCCGGGGATCCTGGCCGTGACAGGTCAGGACCACAGACGGAGGCTCCCGTGGCGGTGTCGTTCTCGCTCTCCCCCGAACAGGAGCAGCTCAAGAAGGTGGCGCGCCAGTTCGCCGAGGCGCACCTGCGCGACCTCGCCGAGGCCGTCCGGGCCGAGCCGGATCCGGCCCGCCGGGCCGAGTTGGCCCGGCCCGCGTTCCGGACCGCCGTCGAGGCCGGCTTCCTCAAGGGGCTGATCCCGGTCCCGTTCGGCGGCGCCGCGGGCAGCGGGGTCGACGCAGCGATCCTGATCGAGGAGTGGGCGTCGCACAGCCCGGATTTCGTGATCTCCATGGCCGGCCCGCTGATCGCGCTGGTGCCGGTCTACCAGGTCGGCACGCCGGAGCAGATCCGGCGCTTCGTCGCTCCGTTCCTCGCCGACACCGGCACCCCGGTCGCTGCGATGGCGTACTCCGAGCCCGGTGGCAGCGCCAACTTCGACGCACCGACGCCCGCCGAGGGCACCCGCACCACCGCGGAGCAGGACGGCGACCACTACGTCATCAACGGCCGGAAGGCGTGGGCCTCGCACCTGCCCGGGTGGGACGGTGACGGCCCGGACATCATGACCGTCGTCTGCCGAGCTCCCGGTGGGGTGTCGCTGATCGTCGCCGAGCGCGAGCACCTCGCCGGCCACATCGACGTCGAGCACCTCTACGACCTGCCCGGCCTGCGTGGCTGCCTGACCGCCCGGATCCGGCTGCGCGACGTGCGGGTCCCGAGAGCGAATCTCCTCGGCGCCGAGGGGCAGGGCGTCGAACTTACGCGTAACGCGTTCGTCGGCAGTGGCGCCTCGATCGGCACCTTCTCCGTGGCGGCCATGCGCCAGGCCTTCGACGTCGCCTACCGGTTCGCGACGACCGAGCATCGCGGTGGCGCCGTCCCCATTATCGAACATCAGGCCGTGTCCGATGTCCTCGCCGACGCCAAGGCGCGGATCGAGGCCGCGCGGCTGGTGGCGTGGCGTGGCCTCGATGCGGCGCTGTCGGGCGACCCCCACGGGCTCGAATGGGCCCTGCACGCCAAGATCTTCGGATCCGAGACCGCGGTCGCCGTGATCAACGACCTGATCCGCGTCGTCGGTGTCTCCGCCTACGACACCGACTTCCCGCTGATGCGCTACCTCGACGAGGCACTGGCCTACCCCGTGATCGAAGGGTCGAACATCGGCGTGCGGCGTCGGCAGGTCCAGACACTCTTCACCGCCGCGGGATACGACCCGCTCGCGGCGTCGGGTATGGCATGAGCCGTTGACGTGACTCGTTCGGGGGCATCGCCGACGACCGGCTGCCGGACCGGGCGTTCCCGCCGCCCTCAGCCCACGCCGGCGGGAGCCGGGTCCTCCACCCGTACCTCCAGCTCCCCGTGGGTGACGTGCACCCGGACGTGGCGGCCGGGCGTCAGGTCGCCGGCGAGCAGGAGAGTGGACAGGCGGTTGTCCACCTCGCGCTGGATGGTGCGCCGCAGTGGCCGGGCACCGAACTCGGGCTGGTAGCCCAGCTCGGCGATCCGCTCCACCGCCGCCCTCGTGAACTCGACGGTGACGCCCTGGGCCTCGAGGCGGCGGCGGGTCTCGTCCAGCAGGAGCTCGGTGATCGTCGTGAGCTGCGCGGTGTCGAGCCGGCGGAAGACGATGATCTCGTCGACGCGGTTGAGGAACTCCGGCCGGAACGTCTCGCGCAGCCGCGGCATGATCGCGTCCCGCATCGAGGCGTCGGTGTCGCGGCCCCGCGTGCTGCCGAAGCCCAGGGTGGCGCCCTGGTTCGTGACCAGCTCCGATCCCACGTTCGAGGTCATGATCACCACGGTGTTGCGGAAGTCGACCGTGCGCCCCTGCCCGTCGGTCAGCCGGCCGTCGTCGAGCACCTGCAGCAGGATGTTGAAGACGTCCGGGTGGGCCTTCTCGATCTCGTCGAGCAGCAGCACCGAGTACGGGCGCCGCCGCACGGTCTCGGTGAGCTGGCCCGACTCGCCGTAACCGACGTAGCCGGGGGGCGCCCCGACCATCCGCGCCACGGTGTGCCGCTCGCTGTACTCGCTCATGTCGAGGCGGACCATCCGGTCCTCCTCGCCGAACAGCGCGACGGCCAGCGCGCGCGCCAGCTCGGTCTTGCCGACGCCCGTGGGCCCGAGGAACAGGAAGCTGCCGACGGGGCGGTTCTCGTCGCCGAGCCCGGCCCGCGAACGCCGGATGGCCTCCGCGACCGCGTGCACCGCCTCGTCCTGCCCGACGACGCGGGCGTGCAGCTCGTCCTCCAGCCGCAGCAGCCGCTCGCGCTCGTCCTCGGTGAGCTGGGCGATCGGGATTCCGGTGGAGCGCGACACGACGTCGGCGATGTCGGTGACGTCGACCTCCGGCACGCCTCCCGCCGGCCCGTCCTGCGCGGTGAGCCGGCCGCGCACCTCGTTGATCTGGTCGCGCAGCTGGGTCGCGAGCTCGTACTGCTCGTCGGCGACCGCCTGGTCCTTGTCCCGTTCGAGCTGCTCCAGGCGCTGCTCCAGCCCGCGCCGGTCGCTCGACGGGGTGCGCGTGCGCAACCGCACCCGGGCGCCGGCCTGGTCCATGAGGTCGATGGCCTTGTCCGGGAGGAACCGGTCGGTGACGTAGCGGTCCGACAGCTCGGCGTGGGTGCGGATCTCCTCGATCAGCGTGCGCAGCCGCTCCTCGAAGTCGCCGCGGTAGCGGGTGCCCGCCACGACACCCGAGAGCTGCAGCTCCACGACGCGGCGCCCGGCGAGGGTGTCGGGCACGTCGCCGTCGACGATGCGCTGGGCGATGCCCTCCACCACGGCGGTCTTGCCGACACCGGCCTCACCGATCAGCACCGGGTTGTTCTTGGTGCGTCGCGACAGGACCTCGATGGTCTGCTCGATCTCGTCGGCGCGCCCGATGACGGGGTCGAGGCGACCGGCGCGGGCCGCCGGGGTGAGGTCCTGGCCGAACTGGTCCAGCATGGGGGTCGTGGACGACCCGCCCTGCTGCTCGGGGGGAGCCGACGGGTTCCCGCCCGGCCGGCCCTGGCCGTATCCCGGCGGGAACGGGCCGCCGGGGGAGAAGCGGGCCTGGTTCAGCAGCCGGCCCGCCGCGGACTCGTCGTTGGCGGCGATCGCCAGCAGGATGTGCTCCGGCCCCATGTAGGTCGACCCGAGTGACCGGGCCACCTGGTGGGCGTCGAGCAGCGCCCGCTTCGCGGCGGGGGTCAGGCTCGGGGGCCCGTTGCCGGGCGGGCCGTGGCCCAGGTGCTCGTCCAGGAGCCGTCCGACGGCGTCGGGGTCCACGCCGGAGCGGCCGAGCCACTCGCGGGCGGGCTCGAGCCGGGTGGCCGCGAGCAGCAGGTGCAGCGAGTCCAGGTCGGTGTCGCCCCGCTCGGTCGCCTGCTGCGAGGCGGCGGACACGAGCTCCCTGGCCTTGGCGCTCATCAGCCGGGTCAGGTCGAACCGGCGCGCGGGCCCGCGGGGGCCGGCCGGTCCGGATCCGAGGAAGCGGGAGAGGGACTCGTCGGACGCGTCGGGATCGTCCGGGCCGGTGAAGCCGGTCATCGGCTCGACCTCTCGTGCAGAACGGGAACGTCCGTGGTCCGGGTCGTCGACGGCGGGCGGGCGGGTGCGCTCGTCGGCGGTGGTGCGGGCGTCGCGAGACAGGCCCACATCAGGGCGTGCTCGAGGCCGGCGGCGTAGTCCCGGCCGGGTGACGGCGGCCCGTACGCGAGCTCCTGGGCCGCCGCCAGCTCGCGGACCACCGCGGTGGCCGTGACGGGGGCGCCACCCGCGGCGCCGGTCAACGGACCGGGGCCGCGCTCGACGAGCCACCGGAGCGCGTCCCGTGCGCCCTCGCGGAACCCGTTGCCGCCCGAGGCGGGCCCGGATGTCAGAGCGGCCAACAGCTCGTTCCGCGCACCCCTGTCCCGCAGCCGCGCCGCCCGTGTCGCGTCCGGTCGCCCGGGTCGTCGGCCGGGCCGCTCCGGCCCGGTCATGCGGCGTCCGGGCGGACGGGATCGTGCTGCCCGATCGGCGTCCGGAGGACGTGATCGACCAGCGCGGCGACGAGCCCGGCGCTGCCGAACCGGAATCCGAACTCCTCCCAGGTCCGGAGCTCCCGTTCCAGCAGCTCGCCGACCGGTCCCGGGTAGATGCGGGTCACCCGGTGGGCGGCGCTGCGCAGCCGCGCCCTGGACTCCTGGTCGAGCGGGTGCGCGCTCATGACTTCCTCCACACGGGTTGACTCGCCCGGCGCAGCGTGCGCCGTCGCCGGCTCCGACACCTGCTCCCGTGGGGAGACGGGCTCCGGAGTGGTCCGGGCACGGATCACGAGCTCTCGGGCGGGGAGCGCGCCGTACCCGGCCGCGCGTTCCCGAACGCCGTGGCGCGCGGCGTTGCGGGCCGGTTCGCCGGGGTCCCCGGTCGCCGTCGCCGCGCCCTCCACGAGGACGACCGCGTGCGGCGGTGGTCGTCGACGCCGTCATGGCCACGTCGGGCCCGGCAACCGACATGTCCCGCTCCTCAGGTTCGTCGATCGCTGGGTCGCGATCTCGGCAGAGGTCAGGATCGGGCGCTGCGCACCGACGACGCGTCCGCCCGTCAGGCCCGATCCCGCGGGTCCCGGTGGGCCTGGCGGGCCGGGGCCCGGTGCGGCGGACGCCGTCATCCCCCGCGTACCCGCCCCGGATGCGGGGCGTCCCGCCTGCGAGGAGGAGTGTCCGGACGACGCCGACGCCGACGCGGAGGCTCGCGTACGGCGACGGTCGGTCGTGTGGTGCACGTCCGGCACGGGGCATGTGTGACGTTCGGGCGGTTGCGGGGGTCGTTGGTCCTCTGCCCTCGTGATCGGTCCGCCGCGGACCATCAGGACCGCGACGACGGTCCCGCCGGGCCCGCCACCGAACGCCACCGGAGAGACCGATGTCCACAGGACTGGGCCCAGCGCCGGTCGCTGCTGTCAACGAACGAGTCGCCGAGCCGAATGAGGCTCGGCGGGTACTCCTTCTCTCCACGGTCGCCTTCACCCTCATGTTCGCGGCGTGGCTCATGTTCGGTGTGCTGGGAATTCCGATCCAGCAGGAGTTCGGGCTCACCGACGTGCAACTGTCCTGGCTGTCCGCGGTGGCGATCCTCAACGGCTCGCTGTGGCGACTGCCGGCCGGGATCGCGGCCGACCGTCTCGGCGGTCGGGTCGTGTTCACCGCGATGCTCGTGACGACGGCGGTCTTCGCACTTCTCGTCTCCCTGGCCGGGAGCTACGGGATGCTGCTCCTGCTCGCGTTCCTCGTCGGGTTCGCCGGCAACAGCTTCTCGGCCGGGATCGCCTGGAACTCCGCCTGGTATCCCCGGGAGCGACAGGGGTTCGCCCTCGGCGTCTTCGGCGCGGGCAACGTCGGGGCGTCGGTCACCAAGTTCATCGGTCCCGCGCTGATCGCCGCGACGGCCGGCAGCACCTACTTCGGGGTCGTCCAGGGCGGCTGGCGGGTGGTGCCGGTGCTCTACGCGCTACTCCTGCTCGTGGTGGCGGTGCTGCTGTGGACGCTGACCCCGCGCCGGGACCGCACGCCGGGCCGCGGCCGGACCCTGCGCCAGGAGCTCTTCCCGCTGCGTCGGCAGAGGGTGTGGCGGTTCAGCCTCTACTACGTGGCGGTGTTCGGCGCCTACGTCGCGCTGGCGGCGTGGCTGCCCAAGTACTACACCGCGAATTTCGGCCTCTCGCTCGGCGTCGCCGCGCTGCTGACCGCCCTGTTCATCTTCCCCGCGAGCCTGCTGCGCCCGCTGGGCGGCTGGTTCTCCGACCGGTTCGGCGCCCGCCGCGTCATGTACTGGACCTTCGGCGTCATGCTCGTGACGACGTTCCTGCTGAGCATGCCGAACGGCCACATCGTCGTGCAGCCGGGCGGCCGCGTGGTCCTGCCGTACGAGATCGGTGTCGTGCCGTTCACGGCGCTGGTGTTCCTGCTCGGCTGCGCGATGGGCATCGGCAAGGCGGCGGTCTACAAGCACATCCCCGAGTACTTCCCCGACGACGTCGGCGCGGTCGGCGGTCTGGTCGGCATGCTCGGCGGGCTCGGCGGGTTCTTCCTCCCGCCGCTGTTCGCCTACGCGACCGGTTGGACGGGCCTGCCCTCGGCCACGTTCTTCGTCCTGTTCCTGCTCACGGCCGTCTGCGCGGTCTGGATGCACCGCACGGTCGTCCGGATGCTCCAGACGCAGGCGCCGGAGCTGGCCGACCACTTCGAGACCCCGCGAGCCCAGGAGGCATCCGCCCGATGAGTACCGACCCCACGACCCGGACCCGGTCCGGCGGCGGCGAGTGGCTGCAGGCCTGGGACCCCGAGGACGAGCGGACCTGGGACCGCGCGCTGGCCTGGCGGACCCTGTCGATCACGACCTTCACCCTCACGCTCGCGTTCGCGTCCTGGTTCATCGCCAGCGCGCTCGCGCCGAAGCTCACCAACCTCGGCTTCGACCTCACCACGAACCAGCTCTACTGGCTGGTCGCGGTGCCCGGGTTGTCGGCCGGCATCCTGCGGCTGGTCTGGATGGTGCTGCCCCCGGTGCTGGGCACCCGCAAGCTCGTCACCCTGACGACACTGCTCCTGCTGGTGCCCCTGGTCGGCTGGGCCATCGCGGTGCAGAACCCGGACACCTCCTACGCCTGGCTGCTGGCGCTCGCGTTCATGTCCGGCATCGGCGGTGGGGCCTTCTCCGGGTTCATGCCCAGCACGTCCTACTTCTTCCCGCGGCGCCTGCAGGGCACCGCGCTGGGCCTGCAGGCCGGGATCGGCAACTTCGGCGTGTCGCTGGTGCAGTTCGTGACCCCGTGGGTCGTCGGGTTCTCGATGGTCGGCTTCCTCGGTGCCTCGCAGACCGAGACCTTCCCCGGCCGGCCACCCGCGGACGTCTGGTACCAGAACGCCGCCTGGATCTACGTGCCGTTCGTGCTGATCGGCGCGGTCCTGGCCTGGACGATGCTCAAGAGCGTCCCCGTGAAGACCAGCGTCCGCCAGCAGTTCGACATCTTCCGCAACCAGGACACGTGGTGGATGACGCTGCTCTACATCATGACCTTCGGGACGTTCGCCGGCCTGTCCGGCCAGTTCGGGCTGCTGATCAAGAACCTGTACGGCGGCGGGAACCCCGAGATCGCCACCCGGCTGGCGGACGGCACGACACAGGTCCTCGTCGCGGGCTACGCCATTCCCGACCCGGTCGCCTTCGCGTTCCTCGGTCCACTCGTCGGTGCGGCCGCGCGCGTGCTGTTCAGCCCGCTCACCGACCGGTTCGGCGGGGCGAGGTGGACCCTGCTCAGCGGCGTCGGGATCCTGGCCTCGGTGATCTGGACCAGCACCACCCTCTCGCCGGACGTCACGAACGGCGCGGCCGCGCTGCAGTCCGAGTTCACCGGCTTCGTGCTGGGCATGCTGGCGATCTTCCTGTTCGCCGGGATCGGCAACGCCTCCACGTTCAAGCAGATGCCCATGATCTTCGAGCGTCGCCAGGCAGGCGGAGTGATCGGGTGGACGGCCGCGATCGCCGCGTTCGGCCCGTTCTTCTTCGGCGTCGGCCTGACGCTCATGGAGCCCGAGACCTTCTACTACATCGGCGCGGCGTTCGCGATGATGTGCATCGCGGTGACCTGGGTCCGCTACGCGCGGCCCGGAGCGCCCAGGCCATCATGACCCGGTCCGCGCTGCGGCCCGAGGACCGATACCGCGGCCCCCGGGACTTCCGGCCCTGCATGCCGCACCGGAGCCCGGCCACGCTGGTGGCGTGTATCACGACACCAGCTCCGACGAGCCCGGCACACCCGGGTTCCGGTCGCTCGACCGTCTCGCGTGCCTGCGCATGCTGCACGGGCGCGTGGTCGGACGCGTCGTCTACACCGACCGCGCACTGCCCTCCGCGCAGCCCGTGAACTACGTCCTCGACGGCGACGAGGTGCTGTTCCGCACCGCGAGTACCGGCAAGATCGCCGCTGCCACCTGCGGTGCCGTGGTCGCCTTCCAAGTCGACGACATCGACCCGGTGACGCGGACCGGGTGGAGCGTGCTGGGCGTCGGCGAGGCCTACGAGGTGGTCGACCCGCGGCGGCTCGCCGAGGTGGCCGCCCTGGGCCTGGACAGCTGGGCACCCCTGGCCGCGGACCACGTGGTCTGCATCCCCCTGCAGGTCCTCACCGGCCGCGAACTGGTCCGCACCCCGGCGGCATCGGTCTAGCCGATGGTCGAGGCGTAGGGGGGCGGTGCGTCGACGGCCGTCGCGGCGGCGGTGGCGTTCACCCTGCTCGGGGTCTCCTTCCCGGTGGCGCCGCGGAAGTTCCGGGCGCCCGGTGTGACCCTCGTGCTCGGCCTGGCATCGGCCGCGTCGTGTTCCGCGCGCTCCACCGCGTCGAGCCGGAGCCCGGCGAGCACCACCGTGCCCGACACCCGTCCGGCGACGGCGCCGAAGATCTCGGCGGGGCCCGGCCGGCGCCGCGGCGTCACCCGCCGGACGCGACGCGGCCCGTCGGCGCCGGGCCCCGCAGGTTCGCTACGGTGAGCAGCACGGTGGCGTCCTCGATCGCCTGCAGCCGGTGACGGGCCTGCGGGACGACGATCAGGTCGCCCCTGCGCCCCTCCCACTCGGTGTCGCCCGCGACCAGGCGCACCCGGCCGTGCAGCACCTGCACGGTGGCCTCGTCCAGGTTGTCGTGCTCGGCGAGTTCCTGTCCGGCGCACAGGGCGACGAGGGTCTGGCGCAGCACGGTGTCGTGTCCGCCGACCGCGGTGCGGGCGGCCCGGCCCGCGGGCGCCCGCACCGCGGCCTCCAACAGCTCCCGGGCGAGCGCGTCCAGTGACAGCTTCCGTCCCATCGGCGTACTCACCGGCCCCGGCGGGCCGACGAGCCGCCCGGTGCCGTCCCGACCCGCTCCCAGCCGCGGCGTGGCGCCCGGCTGGCCGGGCCGCCGGTGCGGGACCGGTAGACGATGTAGGGGCGGAACAGGTAGCCGACCGGCGCGGTGAAGGCGTGCACCAGCCGGGTGAACGGCCAGATCGCGAACAGCGTCAATCCGATGAGGGTGTGCAGCTGGAAGGCGAGCCCGGAGCGGGCCATGGCCTCGATGTCGGGCTGCAGCACGAAGAGCGAGCGGAACCAGGGTGACACGGTGAGCCGGTAGTTGTGCTCCTCCCCGCCCGACGCGCCGAGCAGGGTGGTGGCGAGCCCGGCGACGATGGCCGCGATGAGCACGGCGTACATCAGCTTGTCGTTCCTGGTGGTCGCCGAGAACACCGGGCCGGTGGTGCGCCTGCGGTAGACCAGGATGCCGACCCCGACCAGCGTGCAGAACCCGGCGATCGCCCCGAGGACGAGCGCCTGGAGGTGGTAGGCGTCCTGGGAGAGCCCCGCGGCGTCGGTCCAGCTCTTCGGGATCAGCAGGCCGATGACGTGTCCGACGATCACCACGAGCAGGCCGAAGTGGAACAGCGGGCTGCCGATCCGCAGCAGCCGGGACTCGTGGAGCTCCGAGCTGCGTGTGGTCCAGCCGAACTTGTCGTAGCGGTAGCGCCAGACCGTACCGCCCACGAGGATCGCGATGGTGACGTAGGGCAGCACGCCCCACAGCAGGACGTCGAGGATGCTCATCGGGGCGCTCCGGTGGGGGTGCGGGCGGTCGGGAAGGGCAGCAGGTCGAGGCCGACCTGCTCGCGGGGCGGGCCGTTGCGGGCCAGCGCCTTGGCCGCGGCGACGTCGGCGGGGGAGGGACCGGGCAGCAGCGCGCACACCGCCTCGACGGCCGCGGCGTACGGGGTGTCCGCGTCGAGCAGGGCCAGGCGCAGCAGCTCGATCCCGGCGCGGTGCTCCTGCAGCAGCGCGAGCCCGTCGGCGAGGTCCGCGGTGGCCGCGTACTCCAGCACGGCGGGCAGGAAGTCGGGCAGCTCGGGGCTGTCCCACCCCATCCCGGCCGCCCGGTAGCGGGCCTTGAGCGCGGCGAGCGCGGCCCCGCGGCGGCGGGTCTCCCCGTCGGTCCACCAGGTCAGGTACAGGCAGCACCGCCGCCGGGTGTCGAAGACGCTCACGTAGTGCCGGCAGAGCTCGCCGGGCGCGACCGCCTGCGCGTGGTCGAGGAACGCCGCGAGTCGCTCGCGCGGCACCCCGGGCGGTAGCGAGTCGACGGCGCGGCGGACCAGCGGCAGCGTCGCGAGGACGCCGTCGTCGGGGTACTGCAGGCACACCGACGCCGCCTGCAGCACCGTGGCCTGGGTGCGTGCGTCGGGGATCATCGCCGGTCCTCCGAGGTCGGCGCGCCGACCGCGCTCTCGGGGCCGCCGCCGCCCGCGGTCAGGTTCCCCGGCGCCGGCGGGGTCTCCCGCGGCGGAGGGAACATCCCCGGTGGGCGGCCCTTGCCGTCCCAGTTGAGCAGGTTGACCCGCGCCCCGCGCTCCCCGGGATCGGCGAGGGAGTCGCTGGTCTGGCGGGTCCGCAGGGCGTGGAAGGTCTCGACCGACACCGGTGTGGCCCGCCCGGACGCCTCACCGAACGGCCCGCTCGCCGCCACCATCCCCGGCCCGCCGTCGACGTCGAGGCTGCAACCGATCTCCTCGAGGTGGTGGGCCTGGGCCTCGTAGGCGGTGGGGATGACGTAGCGCTCCTCGTACTTCGCGATCGCGAGCAGCCGGTACATCTCCAGGATCTCCGCGCCGGTCATGCCCACGGCGGCCGCGGCGGACTCGTCGCGGGGCCGGTCCAGGGTGACGTCGCGCATGTAGGAACGCATCGCCGCGAGCTTCTGCAGCACCCCGCGCACCGGCTCGGGGTCGCCCGCGGTGAACAGCTCGGCCAGGTACTCCACCGGGATGCGCAGGGCGTCGATCGCCCCGAACAGGTTGCCGGCGTCCTCGCCGTCGTGCCCGGTCTCGGTGAGCCGGTCGACCACCGGGGACAGCGGGGGGATGTACCAGACCATCGGCATCGTGCGGAACTCCGGGTGCAGCGGCAGCGCCACCCGGTAGGTCTTGGCCAGCTTGTACACCGGGGAGCGCCGCGCCGCCTCCAGCCAGTCCTCGGCGATGCCCTCGCGGCGCGCGGCCGCGATCACCGCGGGGTCGTGCGGGTCGAGCAGCAGGTCGAGCTGCGCTGCGTACAGGTCGTGCTCGTCGGCCACCGACGCCGCCTCGGTGACCCGGTCGGCGTCGTAGAGGAACAGCCCGATGTAGCGCAGCCGCCCCACGCAGGTCTCGCTGCACACGGTGGGCAACCCGACCTCGACGCGCGGGTAGCAGAACGTGCACTTCTCGGCCTTGCCGGTGCGGTGGTTGAAGTAGACCTTCTTGTACGGGCAGCCGGTGACGCACATCCGCCAGCCGCGGCACTGGTCCTGGTCGACCAGCACGATGCCGTCCTCGGCGCGCTTGTACATCGCCCCCGACGGGCACGACGCCACGCAGGACGGGTTAAGGCAGTGCTCGCAGATCCGGGGCAGGTAGAACATGAAGGCCCGCTCGAAGTCGAACCTGACCTTGTCCTCCGACTCCCGCCGGACCCGTTCCACGATCGGGTCGCGCGGGCCGATCTCGGGGCCGCCGCCGAGGTCGTCGTCCCAGTTCGCGCTCCACTCCACGGCCATCGACTGCCCGGAGATCAGCGACGTGGGCTGCGCGACCGGGAAGTCGTCGCCCAGCGGGGCGTCGGTGAGCGTCTCGTAGTCGTAGGTCCACGGCTCGTAGTAGTCGCGGATGTTGGGCAGCACCGGGTTGGCGAAGATCGTCAGCAGCTTGCGCCAGCGGCCGCCCGCCTTGAGCGCGAGGCGGCCGCGCCGGTTGCGCACCCAGCCGCCCTTCCACTGCTCCTGGTCCTGGTAGCGCCGCGGGTAGCCCTGCCCGGGCCGGGTCTCCACGTTGTTGAACCACACGTACTCGACGCCGCTGCGGTTGGTCCACGCCTGCTTGCAGGTGACCGAGCAGGTGTGGCACCCGATGCACTTGTCGAGGTTCATCACCATGCCCATCTGGGCCATGACCTTCATCGTCAGTACTCCACCTTCTGCGAGCGGCGGCGACGCACCACGGTCACCTCGTCGCGCTGGTTCCCGGTCGGGCCGAGGTAGTTGAAGGCGAAGGACAGCTGGGCGTAGCCGCCGACGAGGTGCGTGGGCTTCACCAGGATCCGGGTCGCCGAGTTGTGGATCCCGCCGCGGCGGCCGGTCGTCTCCGAGCGCGGCACGTTCACCACCCGCTCCTGGGCGTGGTAGACGAACACCGCGCCGGGCCGCATCCGGTGGGTCACGATCGCCCGGATGACGAGCACGCCGTTGCGGTTGACCAGCTCGACCCAGTCGTTGTCGCGCACGCCGATCGAGGCGGCGTCCTCCTGGCTCATCCAGACCACCGGCCCGCCGCGCGAGAGCGAGAGCATGAACAGGTTGTCCTGGTACTCCGAGTGGATCGACCACTTCGAGTGCGGGGTCAGGTAGCGCACCGCCACCGACGCGCCGTCCGCGGCGACCTCTCCGGGCTCGGGCTCGCCGAAGAGCCGGTGCATGTTCAGCGGGGCCCGGTAGACCGGGAGCGTCTCGCCGAACTCGTGCATCCAGTCGTGGTCGAGCAGGAAGTGCATCCGCCCGGTGAGGGTGTGCCAGGGCTTGGACCGCTCGACGTTGACGGTGAACGGGGCGTAGCGCCGCCCGCCGGTCTCGCTGCCCGACCACTCCGGGCTCGTGATCACCGGCACCGGCCGCGCCTGGGTGTCGGCGAACGAGATGCGCTTCTCCTCGCTGCCCTCCGCCAGGTCGGCCAGAGGGGTGCCCGTGCGGAGCTCCAGCTCGCGGAACCCCTGCACGGCCAGCCGGCCGTTGGTGGTCGCGGACAGCGCGAGGATCGCCTCGGCCATCTTCGCGTCGGTGTCGAGCGCCGGGCGCCCGTCCCCGGCGCCGCCGAGCATCACCCCGTTCTTCGCGGCCAGGTGGGCGACCTCCTCGTCCGGGTGGTAGGTCACCGCCTTCGTCGTCATGCCGAGCCGGTCGACCAGGGGCCCGAGGCTCGCCATCTTCTCGGCGACGGCCGCGTAGTCCCGTTCGACGACGACGAAGTTCGGCATGGTCCGGCCCGGCACCGGCTCGCACTCGCCGGCCCGCCAGTCGAGCACGCGGCCGCCGGGCTGGGCGGTCTCGCCCGGGGTGTCGTGCTGCAGCGGGACGGCGACGACGTCGTGCCGGACGCCCAGGTGGGTGCGGGCGAGCTCGCTGAAGCGGCGGCCGATCGCGTGGAAGGCGTCGAAGTCGGTGCGCGTCTCGAACGGCGGGTCGATCGCCGGGGTGAAGGCGTGCACGAAGGGGTGCATGTCGGTGGTGTTGAGGTCGTGCTTCTCGTACCAGGTGGCGGCGGGCAGTACGACGTCGGCGAGCAGGGTGGAGCTCGTCATCCGGAAGTCCAGCGCCAGCAGCAGATCGAGCTTGCCCTCCGGCGGCTCCTCCTCGCGCCAGGTCACGTCGCGGGGCCGGGCGTCCGGCGGGGTCTGCTCGGCCATCAGGTTGTTGTGGGTGCCGAGCAGGTGCTTGAGGAAGTACTCGTCGCCCTTGGCCGAGGAGCCGAGCAGGTTCGCCCGCCACAGCGTCAGGCAGCGCGGCCAGTTCTCCGGGGCGTCCGGGTCGTCGATGGCGAAGCGCAGCTCCCCGTCGCGCAGCTTCCCCGCGACGTACGCGGCGACGTCGCCGCCCGCGGCCAGCGCCTCGTCCGCGACGTCGAGCGGGTTGCGGTCGAACTGCGGGTAGGACGGCATCCAGCCCAGCCGCGCCGAGAGCGCGATCGTGTCGATCGTGTGCATCCCGGCGAGCCGACCTTCGGCGAGCGGAGAGGCCAGCGCGTCGGCGCGGTAGCCGTCGTAGCGCCACTGGTCGGTGTGGGTGTACCAGTAGGCCGTGCCGATCATCTGGCGCGGCGGGCGCTGCCAGTCGGTCGCCATCGCCATCGTGGCCCAGCCGGTGACCGGGCGGCACTTCTCCTGGCCGACGTAGTGCGCCCAGCCGCCGCCGTTGCGCCCCATCGACCCGGTGAGCAGCAGCAGCGACAGGATCGCCCGGTAGGTGGCGTCGCCGTGGAACCACTGGCAGATCCCCGCCCCCATGATGATCATGGTCTTGCCGCCGGACTCCTCGGAGTTGCGGGCCATCTCCCGCGCCACCCGCGTGACCTGCCCGGCCGGCACCGAGGTGATCGCCTCCTGCCAGGCCGGGGTGTAGGGCTCGGCGGCGTCGTCGTAGCCGGTGGGCCAGGTGCCGGGCAGGCCGTCGCGGTGCACCCCGTACTGGGCGAGCATCAGGTCGAACACGGTGGTCACGAGCTTGCCGGCGACCCGGCGGACCGGCACCCCGCGGCGCAGCACGCCCCCCGTGCCGTCGACGGCGTCGAAGCGGGGGAGCAGTACCTCGGCGGTCTCCCCGCCGAGCAGGCTCAGCTGCGGCGCGACGCCGTCCAGGTCGAGGTTCCAGCGCCCGGTCCCGGAGGGGGTGTACCGGAACCCCAGCGACCCGTTCGGCACGACCGGCTCGCCGGTGCGCCCGTCGACGAGCACGGTCTTCCACTGCGCGCCCTCGCCGTCGTCGCCCAGGTCGGCGGCGGTGAGGAACTTGCCCGGAACGTGGGCGCCGTCCCGCTCCTGGAGCGTCACCAGGAACGGCAGGTCGGTGTGGCGCTGCACGTAGTCGACGAAGAACGGCACCCGCCGGTCGACGAAGAACTCCTTCAGCATCACGTGCCCCATGGCCATCGCCATGGCGCCGTCGGTGCCCGGCTGCGCGGGCAGCCACGTGTCGGCGAACGTGGTGTTGTCGGCGTAGTCGGGGGAGACCACCACGACCTTCTGGCCCTTGTAGCGGGCCTCGGCCATCCAGTGCGCGTCGGGGGTGCGGGTGACCGGCACGTTCGAGCCCCACATGAGCAGGTAGGAGGCGTTCCACCAGTCCCCGGACTCCGGGACGTCGGTCTGGTCGCCGAAGACCTGCGGGGACGCCACCGGCAGGTCGGCGTACCAGTCGTAGAACGAGGTCATGGCGCCCCCGACCAGCTCGATGAACCGCGAGCCGGCCGCGTGGCTGACCATCGACATCGCCGGGATGGGGGAGAAGCCCGCGATCCGGTCGGGCCCGTGCACCTTGGCCGTGTGCACGTGCGCGGCGGCGACCATCTCCACCGCCTCGTCCCACGACACCCGCACGTGCCCGCCCTTGCCCCGGGCCCGCTGGTAGCTGCGGCGCTTCTCCGGGTCGGACACCACCTCGGCCCAGGCGAGCACCGGGTCGCCCAGGCGGGCCCTCGCCGCGCGGTAGTTGTCGACGAGCACACCGCGGGCGTAGGGGTAGCGGATCCGGGTCGGGGAGTAGGTGTACCAGGAGAACGCCGCCCCCCGCGGGCAGCCGCGCGGCTCGTACTCCGGGGAGTCCGGGCCCACCGACGGGTAGTCGGTCTGCTGGGACTCCCAGGTGATGATCCCGTCCTTGACGTAGACCTTCCACGAGCACGACCCGGTGCAGTTCACCCCGTGCGTGGAGCGCACCACCTTGTCGTGGCTCCAGCGGTCCCGGTAGAACACGTCACCGTCGCGCCCGCCCTCCTTGAACACCGCCCGCAGGTCCGGCGAGGTCTCCCTTCGGGTGAAGAACCGGCCCGTACGCAACAGCGCATCGGCCGCCGGCCCGTCCGTCCCTGTCGACCCTCGCCCGGCGTCGATCGCCATCCATGTCCCCCTCGTGGTGTCCCCCGGACATTCTCATGACCGGCTGCGGGCCACGGAGGGGGCGAAGGTCCCGGACGCGGGGTCGGAGGTCCCGCGTGCTTCGGTGACGTACGGACGCTGCGGTCAGGTCGCACAGGCGGCTGATGCGGACGCGCGGCGAACTCCAGGGCACCGGGGGGCGAGGACGCCTGCATCGAGCAGGCCATCCTGGCCGGCGCCGGCCGGTCAGAGGGCCTCGGCGCCGTATGTCATCCAGTGTCCTGAGCTGCGTCGACGACCGGCGTCGCCCTGCCCGTCGACGGCGGGATCACCGGCCCGTTCACGATCGCCACCCGGTGGGCTGAGGGACCGCGGCGCGGGTGTACCGCCCGGGACGCCGTCCATGATGGTGTCCCCACACCCGCTACCCCCGCGCCGCGGGGACGGAGGACCCCGAATGACCGCCTACTGGGTCAACACGTTCACCGCGATCCACGACGAGGAGCGCCTCGCCCGCTACGTCGAGCTGGCGGGCCCGGCCATGCGTGCCGCGGGCGGTGAGTTCCTGGCCCGCGGCAACCCCGTCCACGTGCTGGAGGGCAACGCCGGCCTGCGCACCACCGTCATCCGCTTCGCCGACGCCGACGCCGCGCTGGCGGCCTACCGCAGCCCGGCCTACCAGCACGCGCTCGCCGTGCTCGGCGACGCCGCGGAGCGCGACATCCGGGTCCTGGCTGCGGTCGAGGGCTGAACCCGGTACGACTGCGTCGGAGACGATGTCGAGAACGCCGCGGCGGCTCCGTCCCAGGGTCGGAGGCGGCCACCGGGGCCGCACCGACGAAGGAGCCGACATGGCCAAGTACCTGCTGCTCAAGCACTACCGCGGAGCCCCCGAGGCCGTCAACGACGTGCCGATGGAGCGCTGGACCCCCCAGGAGATCCAGGACCACGTCCGCTACATGTCCGACTTCGCGACCCGGCTGGAGGGCACCGGCGAGTACGTCGACGGACAGGCGCTCTCCCCCGAGGGCACGTTCGTCCGCTACGACGGGGAGGGGCGCCCGCCCGTCACCGACGGGCCGTTCGCGGAGACCAAGGACCTGATCGCCGGCTGGATGGTGATCGACGTCGACACCTACGAGCGGGCGTTGGAGCTCGCCGGGGAGCTGTCGGCGGCCCCCGGTGCGGGCGGGAAGCCGATCCACGAGTGGCTCGAGCTGCGCCCGTTCCTGGGCACGCCGCCCACGGTCACCGAGTAGTGGAGGCGCTGCTGCGGGAGCTCACGCCCGCGGTCACCGGGGTCCTCGTCCGTCGCGGGGTCGACTTCGCGGCGGCCGAGGACGCCGTGCAGGAGGCGCTCGTGGCGGCCGCGACGACCTGGCCGGATCGGCCGCCGGACGACCCGAAGGGCTGGCTGGTCACGGTGGCGTGGCGCAGGGCCGTCGACGCCCACCGCTCGGAGGTCTCGCGCCGCGAGCGGGAGGAGCGGGTCGACGCCGAGCCGCCGCCCGGCCCGGCCGCGGCCGTCGACGACACGCTGGCGATGTTCTTCCTGTGCGCCCACCCGTCGCTGAGCCCGTCGTCGGCGGTGGCGCTGACGCTGCGCGCCGTCGGCGGCCTGACGACCCGGCAGATCGCGTCGGCCTACCTCGTGCCGGAGGCGACGATGGCGCAGCGGATCAGCCGGGCCAAGCGCACCGTCCGCGACGTGCGGTTCGACCGCCCCGGCGACGCGGCCACCGTGCGCCGCGTGCTGTACCTGGTGTTCAACGAGGGCTACACCGGCGACGTCGACCTGGCCGCCGAGGCCATCCGGCTCACCCGCGAGCTGGCGTCGCGGACCGACGACCCGGAGACCGCGGGGCTGCTGGCGCTGATGCTGCTGCACCACGCGCGGCGCGCGGCGCGGACCCGCCCCGACGGGACCCTCGTCCCCCTGCCCGAGCAGGACCGCTCCCGGTGGGACACCGCGCTGATCGCCGAGGGCGTCGTCGTCCTGCAGGCGGCGCTGGCCCGCGACCGGCTCGGGGAGTTCCAGGCCCAGGCCGCCATCGCGGCCCTGCACGCCGACGCGCAGCGCGCCGAGGAGACCGACTGGCCGCAGATCGTCGGCTGGTACGACGAGCTGGTCCGGCTCACCGGCAGCCCGGTCGCGGCGCTCAACCGGGCCGTCGCGGTCGGGGAGGCCGACGGTGCCGCGGCCGGTCTCGCGGCCCTGTCGCAGGTGGACCCGGGCGTGCCGCGCTACACGGCGGCGTCGGCCCACCTGCACGAGAAGGCGGGCGACCGGGCGACCGCGGCCCGCCTCTACGCCGACGCCGCCCGGCTCGCCCCGAACCTCGCCGAGCGCCACCACCTCGCCCGCCGGGCCGCGCGGATCGGCGGACGCGGGTAGCCGACCCGCCACATGGCGGGTGTCACACCGGAGGCTGCGCCTGCTCGTCGGTGTGGCGGCGGGGCCGGACACGCGACGATGCGGGGACACGACGACCAACGGAGGTCAGCATGGGTTCTGCCATCGACGGAAGCGCCATCGACAAGGTCCTGGGCGACGCGGTCGCCGCGGGCGCGGTGCCGCACGTCGCCGCCATCGCCGCCGACCGCGACGGGATCATCTACGAGGGCGGGGCCGGGGTGCGGGTCGCCGGGGAGAGCGACGACCCGGTGACGACCTCGACCCAGTTCCGGATCATGTCGATGACCAAGATGGTGTGCACGGCCGCGGCCCTGCAGCAGAAGGAACGCGGCGAGCTCGACTTCGACGCCCCCGTCGAGGAGTACTGCCCGGACTTCGCGCAGGTCAAGGTCCTCGACGGCTGGGACGGCGACAAGCCCCGCCTGCGCGAGCCCGCGTCGAAGGCCACGGTGCACCAGCTCGTCACCCACACCTCGGGCCTGGGCTACTGGTTCTGGAACGAGGAGCTCGTCCGCTACGAGGCCGCCACCGGCGTGCCGAACGTCGTCCCGGGCAAGAAGGAGGCCTTCGGGGCGCCGCTGCTGCACGACCCGGGCACCACCTACAACTACGGCATCAACACCGACTGGCTGGGCCGGGTCGTCGAGGCCGTCGCCGGGAAGACCCTCGACGTCGTGGTCAAGGAGGGCATCACCGGCCCGCTCGGGATGGACGACACGATGTTCCGCCTCGACTCCGGGCGCACCGCCAACGCGGTGACGGTGCACGTCAAGGGCGAGGACGGGAACTGGACCTCGGCCGGGGAGATCCTCAACCAGGAGCCCGACTGGTGGGCGGGCGGCCACGGCCTCTACTCGACCCCGCGCGACTACATCCGCTTCGAGCGGGCGCTGCTGCGCGGCGGCGAGCTGGACGGGCAGCGCATTCTCCACCAGGACACCGTGGACGCGGCGTTCAGCAACCAGATCGGCGACCTCGACTTCCCGACCGAGATCGTCACGGCCGACCCGCCGATCACCGACACGCTGCACGCCGGCCCGGGCTGGAAGTGGGGCTACGGCCTCATGATCAACACCCAGGACATCCCCGGCCGCCGCAGGGCGGGCAGCGGGGCCTGGGCCGGGCTGTTCAACACGCACTTCTTCGTCGACCGCTCGACCGGGATCTGCGCGTCGATCTACACGAACTCGCTGCCGTTCATCACCGAGCACGAGGCGTGGAAGCTGTACGGGGACTTCGAGACCGCGCTCTACGCGTCGCTGTAGACCCCCGCCCGCCGTGGCACCACCGGGTGCCACGGCGGGCGCTCCATCGCAGGGAGAACGCCCGTGACGAGTGTGGCCCGACCCGACTTCGACCCGGAGCTCAAGGCGGGGCTCGCCGTCGTCGGCGGGGTGTTCCCGCCGACCATCACCCCGGACCTCATCGCGTTCATGCGCCGGTCCTACGCCTCGCCGCCGATCGAGGACACCCTGCGCGGCCGGGCGATCGAGCGCAGCGAGCACACCATCGCGGGCCACCGCGGCGACCCGGTCGGGGTGTCGGTGCTGCGCCCGGCCGGAGCCTCGGGCCCGCGTCCCGGCGTGCTGTTCGTGCACTCCGGCGGGCTGATGTTCGGCGACCGGTTCAGCGGCGCCGACCTCGTGCTCGACTGGGTCGACCAGCTCGGGGCCGTGCTGGTCGCCGTCGAGTACCGGCTGGCGCCGGAGTTCGGCGACCCCTTCCCGCGGGAGGACTGCTACGCGGCGCTGGAGTGGACGGCGGCGCAGGCCGGGCGGCTGGGCATCCGGCGCGACCGGCTGATGGTCGCCGGCGCGAGCTCCGGCGGGGGACTGGCCGCCGGGATGGCGCTGGCCGCCCGCGACCGCGGCGGGCCCGCGCTGTGCGGGCAGGTGCTCGACTACCCGATGCTCGACGACCGCGGGGTCACCCCGTCCACCGCGCAGTTCGACGGCGTCGGCGTCTGGGACCGGATCAGCAACGAGACCGGCTGGACCGCCCTGCTCGGCGCCGCGCGCGGGGGACCGGACGTCTCCCCGTACGCCGCTCCCGCGCGGGCCACCGACCTGTCCCGGCTGCCGCCCGCGTTCATCGACGTCGGTGCGGCGGAGATCTTCCGCGACGAGTCGATCGCCTACGCCGACCGGATCTGGGCCTGCGGCGGTGACGCCGAGCTGCACGTCTGGGCGGGCGGGTTCCACGCCTTCGACATCTTCGCGCCGCACACCGTGCTCGCCCGCGGGATGATCCGCACCCGCGACGCGTGGGTCGAGAAGATCCTCGCCGACTGACGCGCGGGGTGACCGGCACCACTACACTCGGGGCACCGGTCGGCGAGGAGGGTGACGTGCAGGAGCTCCTCGGCCGGATCGCCGCGCTCGACCCCCAGGCCAGCCTGAGCCTGCGCGTCATCGCCTGCTTCGACGAGCTGATCGTCGGCAACGTCAACACCCGCGGCCTGCTCAGCGCGGCCGCGTCGCTGGCCGGGTGCCATGCCGGGTTCCGCCAGGACCATCCGCCGCGCACGCTGCGCGTCACGCCCCGCGGTGAGCTCGCCGACCCGGGCGAGCCCGCGGCGTCGTCCATCACCTGCGACGGGCTGACGGTGTGGATCGAGCGCGACGGCCCGGCCCGCGTCAACGACACGATCATCCTGGAGCGGCTCGCGCTCGCCGTCCGCATCCGGCACGGGCGGGGCAGGCGGGAGTCCGACAACCGCCGCGAGCTGGGCCTGCTGCTCGACCCGGCGGTGCCGGTCGAGGACCGCCGCACCGCCGCCGCCCGCCTCGGCCTCACCGGGCCGACGCGCTACCGCGTCGTCGCGGCGCCGCTGTTCGCCGTGTGGGACGACCACCCGACGGGCGCCGAGGACGTCATCCCCACGCCGTACGGGCCGATCCACGCCCTGGTGGTGCCGCACGACCACCCGCCGGTGGCCGCCGCCCCGTCGGGCACCGGCCTCGCCGCGCCCGTCGAGCACCTGCACCGCTCCTTCCGCACCGCCGTCGTCGCGCTGCGGCTGTGCGCGCCGCCCGCCACGCCGTCGGTGCTGGCCGACGACTACGGCGGGCTGGTCGGACTGCTCGCCGACACCCCGATCGACGCCGACCTGCCCGACGTCGACTCCCTCGACGACGTCATGGCCCACGGCTGGGGACCGGCCACCCTCGACGCGCTGGTCCGCGCGGGTTCGGTCCGCCAGGCCGCGCGCCTGGCCGGGGTGCACCACAGCACGCTGCAGACGCGGCTCGACGGCGTCACCGAGGCGGTCGGGTTCGACCCGTTCGAGGACGGCATCGGCCGCACCCGTCTGGGCATCGCCTACCTGGTCTGGCGGCTGCGCAACTCCCGCGTGCTCGACCTGCCCGCGCCCACCCACCCGGCCCCCGCCGTCGGCTGAGGTGCCCGTGGACGTCTGGCTCGAGGCCGCCCTGAACGGCCCGTGGGGCCGCGCGCGCCAGCCCGGCATCCCCGTCACGGCCGACGAGATCGTCGCCGACGCGCTGGCCGCGGCCGACGCGGGCGCCGCGGTGATCCACTTCCACGCCTACGACGAGCGCACGGGCCGCCAGCGCGACTCCTACGAGATCTACGCGCCGGTGATCGAGCGCATCCGCGCGGTGGCCGACGTCGTGTGCTGCCCGACGATCCCGTTCGCCGGCAGCGGCGACGCCGCGGAGCCGATGACACCGGCCGCGCGGTTCGCCGCGGTGGAGAAGCTGCTGGCCGCGGGGCTGATCGAGTGGTCGGTGGTCGACCCGGGGTCGGTCAACATCTCCCTCGCCGACGACGTCGCCGCCGGCCGCGAGGGCTTCGTCTACGCCAACCCGGAGTCGCACGTGCGGTACGGGCTGGCGCTGGCCGCCGCCCACCGCATGACCCCGTCCTACGCGATCTACGAGCCCGGGTTCCTGCGGCTGGGCGCCGCGCTGCACCGCGCGTCGCCGGGGGTGCCGCAGCCGGTCTACCGGTTCATGTTCACCGAGCAGTTCACCTTCGGCCTGCCGCCGGCGGAGTGGGCGCTGCAGGCCTACCTGCGGCTGCTGCGCGAGGAGGCACCGGCCGCCCCGTGGATGGTCGCCGGGCTCGGGGTGGACGTCGAGCCGCTGATCGGGGCGGCGGTGCGGGCGGGCGGGCACGTGCGCGTCGGGCTGGAGGACGCGCCGCTGGGCTGCGCCAGCGGCAACACCGCGCTGGTCGAGCGGGCGGCCCGGCTGATCGAGGAGGCGGGCGGGACGCTCGCCACCGGGGCGCAGGTGCGCGCGGCGTCCTGATCCGCCGCGCCGGTTATCGTGCCGCCCGTGGCCAAGCTGTACTTCCGCTACGGCGCGATGAACTCCGGCAAGTCGACGGCGCTCATCCAGGTGGCGCACAACTACGAGGAGCGCGGGCAGCGGGTGCTCATCGTCAAGCCCGCGGTCGACACCAAGAGCCCGGCCGTGCTGTCGCGGATCGGCGTCGACCGCGACGTCGACCTCGTCGCCGGCCCCGACGTCGCGGTGCGCGAGCGGATCCTCGACGGGCGCGACCCGCGGATCGACTGCGTGCTCGTCGACGAGGCCCAGTTCCTGGCCCCCGAGCAGGTCGACGACCTGTTCCGGCTCGCGGTGCAGGACGGCGTCCCGGTCATCGCCTACGGGCTGCGCAGCGACTTCCGCACCCGCGGCTTCCCGGGCAGCATCCGGCTGATGGAGCTGGCGCACTCCATCGAGGAGCTCAAGACGATCTGTCGCTGCGGGCGCAAGGCGATCCTCAACGCCCGCACGGTCGACGGCCGGTTCACCCAGTCCGGTGACCAGGTCGCCATCGACGGCGACGTCGGCTACGAGTCCATGTGCGGCGGCTGCTACCTGCGCGAGTTCGACCTCTGCTAGAGGGCTCGCACACGGGACCCCGCCCGCCCGTGTGCGAGCCCCCGAGACCGGCGTCGGTCAGCGGCGGCCGGTCAGGAGGCGGGCCGACCGGCGGGCGCTGCGGGTGCCGCCCGCGGTGACGACGGCCCCGACGTGCAGGGCGCCCGCGACGACGGCGCCCGCGGTACGCCCGGCGAGGCGCACCGGGTTGAGCGCGCGGGCCGCGGAGTCCAGGGGCGACGCCGCCCGCTCGGTGATGGAGTGGATGAAGGTGCCGGCGCGGTGCGAGGCGTCCTGCAGCCGCTCGCCCGCGTCCTGCCCGACCACGGCGGCGCGGTCGGCCCCGTCGACGACGGCGTCCCCGGCGTCGCGGGCGGTGCGCTCGACCCGGGTGCGCGCGCGGTCGGCCGCGGCCGACACGTCGTCGGCGACGTCGGAGGCGGCGGCGGACACGTCGTCGCCGATCTCCTGGGCGGCGTCGGCCACGGCGTCGGTGGAGCGCCGCGCGGCGGTGCCCGCCCGCTTCCGCCCGTTGACGGCGTCGGCGAGCTCGTCGGCGACGTCACCCGCGGCGTCGGCGGCGGTGCCGCCCGTCTTCTCGGCGGTGGCGGCGGCCGTGCGGCCCGTCTTCTCCGCGGCGTCGCGGCCCTCGTCGGCCACCGTGCCCGCGGTGGCCGTGGCGGCGTCGGCGGCCTTGCCCGTGGCGGCGGCGGCACCCTTCGCGGCGGCGGTGGCCGCGGTGCCGGCGGCGCGCACCGTGGTGTCCTCGGCGCCCGCGGCGACCGGACGCGTCTCGCGGACGGCTCCGTCGGTGCCGTGCACGACGACGTCGCCGCCGCCGTCGTTGGCGACGATCTCGACCGCGCGGGTGATCGCCTCGGCCTGGGTGGGGGCCTTCGCGCTCGGACGCTTGGCGCCGGTCTTCTCGACCTGCCAGCCGGTCTCTGCGGGTACGACGTGACGGTCGGCCATGCCGGTTCCTCTCTCGGGGCGGGTGGTGCTCACCACGTGGGATTCCCGTTCCGTCCAGTTCCTCACGCGTTGGAGACCGGACTCACGCTCAGAACAGTGTGAGCTGGTCGACGACGGGCCGGCGCGGCAGCGGCGGGCGGCGCGGCGGCCGCGACGCCCGGGGAGACCAGCCGGTCTCCAGGTCGGTGCGGGCGGGCGGCGGCGGGGCGGTGTCGTCGTGGGCCAGGGCCCGCAGCGCCGTGGCCGCGGTCCACGGCAGGTCCTGCTCGGCGAACGCGGCCCGCACGGCGTCGACGGGCAGCGGGAGGCGGCCGGCGTCGAGGTCGACCGCGACGTCGTCGCGCATCGTCATGACCTGCCGGTTCAGCGCCCACGCCGCCCGCGCCGCGGGATCGGCCAGGCGCCCGGCCGCGGCCGGGCCCACCGCCTCGACGACGCGCGTGCCCCCGGCGTCGAGGTCGTCGAACGCGGCCTGCGCGCAGCCCATGGCGGTGAGCAGCCGCGCCGCGGTGCGCGGCCCCACCCCGCGGACACCGGGCAGGTTGTCCGAGGGGTCGCCGCGCAGCGCGGCGAAGTCGGCGTACTGCGCGGGGCGCACGCCGAGCAGCGTGACGAGCCGGTCGGGGGTGAGCACGGGGGAGGCGTCGACGCCGCCGTTGATGATCCGCAGCACGCGCGTGTGGGCGTCGATGAGGCCGAAGGCGTCGCGGTCCGAGGTCATGACGACGGTCGTCGCGCCCGCGCCGGGTGCCCGGCGGGCGACGCTGGCCAGCACGTCGTCGGCCTCCCAGCCCGCCGGCACGACCACGGAGATCCCGAGGGCGCGCAGCACCTCGGCCGCGGCGTCGAGCTGCTCGACGAGCGTGGCCAGCTTCTCGCCGCGGTGCGCCTTGTACTGCGGCCAGCGCTCGCGGCGCACGCTCGCGGCGGGGTCGTCGAAGCCGACGACGACGTGGTCGGGCCCGATCCGGTCGACGGCGGCCACCAGCTGGGACAGCAGACCGCGCACCGCCCAGCGCGGGTGCCCGTCGGCGGAGCGGAACCCGGTGCGCGCCTGGGAGTGGAAGCAGCGGTGCACGATCGAGTTGCCGTCGACGGCGAGCACGACCCGCGGATCACCCATGCCCGACGCCCAGGACGGGCGGCAGCCCGAAGGCCGCCACGTGCTCGGGCCCGATGAACGTGGTGACCGCGGCGATCCGGTCGCCGCGCAGGCTGAGGACGTCGACCGCGAACGCCCCGAACCCGCCCGCCGCGTCGTCCCACAGGTAGGAGGCGGTGGCCGGCTGGCCGTTGGCGGAGGTGGGCACGCGCCGCCAGGCCCCGCAGGCACCCAGCGGCACCGTCGTGGCGAAGTCGGTGACCGCCTCGATACCCCGGTACCAGTGCCGCAGCGGGGGCATCGACCACGTGACGTCGGCGGTGAGCAGCGCGACCAGCGCGTCGGCGTCGCCGCGCTCCAGCGCCGCGGAGTAGCCCTCGACGATGCCGCGCAGCCGCGCGTCGTCGAGGTCGCGCAGCATCTGCTGCTGGGTGCGGTCGGGCACCTTCTCGGCGACCGTGCGGCGGGCGCGCTGCAGCGCGCTGTTGACCGAGGCCGTCGAGGTGTCCATGACGGCGGCGATCTCGGCCACGGAGAAGCCGAGCACCTCGAACAGCAGCAGCGCCGCCCGCTGGTTGCCCGGCAGGTGCTGCAGGGCGGCGACGAACGCCAGCTCGACGGCCTCGCGCTGCTCGTAGCGCGCCTGCGGCCCGGCGGGCAGGCCCGCGTCGGGGTAGGGGCCCAGCCAGGCGACCTCGGTGAGCGGGGCGTCGTCGGCCACCGCGCGGTCGCTGGAGGGCCCGAGGTCGACGGGCAACGCGCGCCTGCCCCGCCGCTGCGCCTCGGTGAGGCAGGTGCGCGTGGCGACGGTGTAGAGCCACGACCGCAGCGACGCCCGGCCCTCGAACCCGCCCAGCCCCCGCCAGGCCCGCACGAGGGCGTCCTGCAGGGCGTCGTCGGCGTCGTGCGTGGAGCCCAGCATGCGGTAGCAGTGCGCGTGCAGCTCCCGCCGCAGCGGGGCGACGAGCCGGGTGAACGCGGCGTCGTCGCCCTCGCGGGCGAGGGTGAGGTCGCGGTCCCCCGCGGTGGTGTCGCGCACCCCGACGATTGTGCCGCAGGGGTCGGTCAGAAACTGAACGTCGTGGCGGCCTCGTCGCCGATCCACTCCCACAGCGGCACGGTGCCGCCCACCTCGGCGCCCGCGACGAAGGTGCCGTCGAGCTTCTTGGCGTGCACGCAGATGGGGCAGACGAGGTAGCGCCCGCCGGCGCGCTCGTAGCGGTCGAGCAGCTCGGTCAGCGGGGGACAGCCCTCGCAGGCGGTGGCCACGGCGACGCCGGGCACCGCGAGGCGGACGGCCTCCTTGGTCAGGAACATCATGGTCGGGCGGCCGGACTCGGCGGCCGCGACGGCGGTCAGGAAGGCCACGGTGACACGCTCGGTGTCCTCCAGGCCGGTGGTCAGGTTGATGACGGCTCGGTTGCTCATGGCGACGACGCTAGGGACGCCGCCGGCCCCCGTCGTGAGGAGTTCTCCCTATCCGTCCAGCGGTTCCAGCGTCGTCAGCAGGCCGTGCTGCATGGCGAACAGCGCGGCGCCGGCGCGCGTGCCGGCGCCGATCTTGGCGTAGATGCGCTCGATGTGGTTGCCCGCGGTCTTGGGCGAGATGCCCAGCTCGCGGCCGATACGGCGGGTGGAGGCCGCCCGGGCCAGCAGCTCCAGCACCTGCACCTCGCGCGCGGTGAGCCCGGCGGGCCCGGGCGCCGGGCGGCGCGTGTGGTGCCCCGCGCTGCCGAGCACGGCCTCGACGGCGGCCGGGTCGAGCCGCCCGGCCCGCGCCTCCCCGCGCAGCGCCTCGGCCGCCGCGGACGGGGTGAGCGCGGCGCGGTGCGGGCGGTCCTCGACCATCGCGTGGTAGGCGTCGGCGGCGCCCAGCACGCGCGCGGCCGCCGGGATCGAGGTGGCGGTGAGCCCGCGGTGGTAGCCGGAGCCGTCGAGCCGCTCGTGCGTCATGGCCGCGACCGCCGCGGCCGGCCCGAGTGCCGGGACGCGCCGCAGCATCCGGTCGGTGTAGTAGGGGTGCAGCTGCACCCGCTCCCGCTCGACGTCGGTGAGCGGGCCGGGCTTGTCCCAGATCGTGTTGGGCACCCCGGAGCGGCCCAGCCCGTGCAGCAGCCCCGCGCGGCGCACCACCGCGACCTCGTCGGCGGGCAGCCCGGTGCGGCGCGCGGCGGCGGCGGCCAGGTCGGCCACCCCCCGGGAGCGGCCGGCGAACCACGGCGACTTCAGGTCGACGAAGTCGGCCACGGCCTCCAGCCCGGCGTCGAGCGACGAGCCGCTCAGCGGCCGCGGCGACGCGTCGGCGGAGAGCAGCTCCGGCCAGCTCGACTCGGCGGGCAGTCCGTCGAGCAGCTCCCGGCCGTGCCGGACGAACGCGTCGACCACGGCGGGGTCGAGCGAGGACCCCCGCCTGCGCCGCGCGGTGGCCAGCGCGGCCTCGACTCCACCGGTGCGGTGGTGGACCTCCACGACGTCGGCGAGGTGCACGATCCGCGTCGCCACGTCGATCTCCTCGCCGCCCAGGCCGGCGGGCGACCCCCGCCCGTCCCAGCGGGCGAAGGTCTGGCCCAGGCAGCGGCACAGCCGGTCGGGCATCCCGAGGCGGGCGGCGAGCCGGCCGGTGACCTGGCAGTGCGCCACCAGCGAGTCCTCGACGACCCGACCCCTCGTCGCGACCAGCCCGGCGGCGACCCGCGCGCGGTGCAGCGCGGACCCCCCGGACCCCGCCCGGCGCACGAGGTAGCGCAGCATCGGCGGGCTCCCGATCTCGACGTCGTAGACGCCGGCCCGCAGCGTGATGTCGTCGCCGAAGCGGGCCGCGGTCTCGTGGGAGTCGGCGGTGCAGCCGACCCAGGCGAGCAGGGCGAGGGAGTAGGTCGTCGCGACGTCGTCGCCGGTCAGCCCGATCCGGCCGGCGAAGCGGGTGGCGATCAGGCAGGAGCGGGCCAGGTGCTCCATCGGCTGCCCGAGGCCCAGGTCGGCGGCCAGCGACAGCATCCCGACGAGCTCGGCGACCGAGATCGTCACCGGATCCCCGCCGCCGGCGCCAGCCATGGCCGGAGTGTAGTGACGGTCCTACGGTGATCCGATGGCGCGAGGGGTCCAGGAGGTCATGAGCAGGCGGGTGGTCACGGTCCGGTCGGACGCCCCCGTGTCCGCGGCGGTCGAGCGGATGCGGCGGTTCGGGTTCAGCGCGCTGCCGGTCGTCAACGCCCGGCACCGGCTCGTCGGCGTCGTCAGCCTGCTCGACGTGCTGCGCCACCGCGAGTCCGGCGGCACCGACGCCGACGCCGTCGACGACGTCATGAACCCCGACGTCCTGGCCATGCCGCCCACCGCGAGCCCTGCGGTCGTGGCGGCGCGGATGCGCTCGCACGGTGAGCTGCGGGTGATGCCGATCGTGGAGCGCGGTGCCCTGGTCGGCGTCGTCACCCGCAGCGACCTGCTGCGGCCCCGGCGGCCGCGGGGCCGGTTCGGCGCGCTCGCGCGGCGCCTCGTCGGCCGCGACGACGCCGCCGACGAGGCGCTGCTCGCGCTCGCGCGCCCGGGTCGCGAGCGCCCGGCCGCGGTCGCGACCACGCCGGTGCGCGAGGTCATGACCCCCGACCCGGTGACGGTGCGCCCCACCGATCCCGTCGAGGTGGCGGTGGAGCTGCTGCTGGCCCGGCGTCACACCGCGCTCCCCGTCGTCGACGGGGGTGGCCTGCTGGTCGGCGTCGTCAGCGAGGCCGACCTGCTCACCGGCCGGGCGCGCGACGTCGGTGCGGTGATGACCCGGACCCCGGTGACGCTGCCGGCCGGGGCCACCGTCGGCGACGCCGTCGCGCTGGTGGCCGACCGGGGGCTGCGGATGGTGCCCGTCGTCGACGGCGGGGTGCTGGTGGGCGTGGTCAGCCGGGGCGACCTCGTGTGAGGGCTAGAAGAACTGCCCCAGCCAGTCGGTGAACTGCTCCCACAGGTTGCGGGCGTCGTCGACGGCCCCGTCGGGCACCTGCGGCAGGTCCGGGAGGTCGGTGGGGATGTCGGGCAGGTCGCTGGGCAGCTCGGGCAGGGTGAAGCCCGGTTCGGCGGCCTCGTCGGTCGGCGCGGCCTCCTCGGTGGGCTCCGCCGCCTCGGTGGGCTCCGGCGCCACCGTGGTCTCCTGCGCCGACGTCGGCGCGGCCGCGACGTCGGTCGGCTCGTCGTCGCCGCGGGTGAGGGCGAAGACGACCACGGCGAGCAGCACCAGCGCCGCGAGCCCGGCGAGCAGCGCCCGCGAGGTGCGGCGCTCGGGCTCCGGCTCGGCCGCGGGCGCGCTGAGCAGGCCGGCCACCCGCCGCGCGTCGGGACGGCGCTCCGGGTCGGGGTCGGTCATCGCGCGCAGCGTGGAGCGCAGGGGCTCGGGCAGGTCGGCGGGGACCGGCGGGCGGTGGTCGAGGCGCCGCTCGGCGGCGGCCCAGCCGTCGCCCTCGTACACCTTGCGCCCGGAGAGCGCCTCGAGCAGCAGCAGGCCGAGCGCGTAGACGTCGGCGGGCGGCCCGGCCGGCTCGCCCCGGACCTGCTCGGGCGCCAGGTAGGCGGGCGTGCCGACGTCGAGGTCGGCCGAGGTCATCCCGGAGCTGCCGGCGAGCCGGGCGATGCCGAAGTCGGCCAGCCGCATCCGGCCGTCGTGGTCGACCAGCACGTTGGACGGCTTGACGTCGCGGTGCACCACGCCCTCGCCGTGCACGTAGGCCAGCACCCGGGCCAGCTCCAGCCCGACGCGCGTGGCCGACTCCGCGTCGTAGGGCTCGCGGGTGAGCTCCTGGGCCAGCGTCGGGCCGTCGACGAGCTCCATGACCAGGTAGGCCCGGCCGCGCTCCACGGCGTAGTCGTGCACCGCGACGAGCCCGGGATGGCGCAGCCCGGCCAGGGTCCTGGCCTCCTCGGCGAAGCGGCGCTCGCCGTCGGGGTCGGTGCCGGGCCGGAACAGTTTGACCGCGACGGGCCGGTTCAGGCGCAGGTCCAGCGCGCGGTGGACGTCGGCCATCCCTCCCGCACCGAGCAGCCCCTCCAGGCGGTAGCGGCCACCGAGCACCGCACCGGCCCCGCCGTCGACGGGCGGGATGCGCTCGGTCGCGGCCGGGTCGCCGTCGAACCGGCGCGTCGGGTCCGGGTTGCGCCGCGTCGGGTCCGATCCTGGCTGCACGAGTCCTCCCAGCGCCGCCACGGCCGGTCGCGCGGCGACGACCGACCGTACCGGCGCGCGCCGGGCCCGTCCGGCCGGGCGGGGTCGCCCGATCAGGGGTCGTTCACGCGGCCGCGGATCAGGCCTTGAGCAGCGCCTCCGCCAGCCCCGCGGGCTCGGTGAACAGCGCCTCGTGGCTGCCCGGCGCCTCGATCGCGGTGACGCCGAGCCGGTCGGGGAAGCGCGGCACCCAGCCGTACTCGCCGGGCGGCAGCGCCACGTCGTCGACGGAGAAAACGTAGGCGACCGGGACGCCGAGCGTCGCCGGGTCGATCGGCTGGACGGTCTCGGTGAAGTACTGCATCGGGTGCGGCACGAGCAGGTCGTACACCAGCTTCCGGACGGGCTCGGGGGCGTCGCCGATGAAGGCGCCGGAGAACACCTCGTACGGCAGCACGACGGTGTTGTTCCCGGACGCGGCCGCCACACCGGAGAACAGCTCCTGGTAGGGCGGTGGCACCTCGTCGTAGAGGCTGCGCCCGGCCGCCGGCACGAACGCGCTCCAGTAGACGAGCCTGCGGAGCCGCCCGGCCAGCCGCGGGGCCGCGCCGGTGATCGGGTAGCCGCCCCAGCTGTGGCCGACGAGGGTGACGTCGTGCAGGTCGTGGCGCTCGACGTAGCCCACGACGAAGTCGACGACGTCGGACAGGTGCAGCGCGGTGGGGTCGTCGCCGTCGGCCAGGCCGGGCAGGGTCGGGGTGTGGACGGTGTGCCCGGCGGCGCGCAGGTGCTGGGCGAGCGGGCGCCACGCCCATCCGCCGTGCCAGGCTCCGGTGATCAGGACGAACGTCTCGGCCATCGCGTGCTCCAGGTGCGGGGAAGGGGTCCGGGGCGCCATCATGGTGCGGTCCGGCAACGGCCGTCAACGAAACAGCACACGAGGACGGCGGCCCGTCCCCGTTTCCCCGGTGTGATGGCGGGACGGGAAGTCACGACGACTCGACGGACGTCGATATTTCGTAGCATTGTGCGCCGCGCGCCGGGTGGTGGCACGGTGAAGGGGACGAATCGGACCTGGGGGGAATCGTGAGACGCGACGTGAGCGCGACGCTGCCGTGGATGGGTGCCGGCACCGAGTTCCTGGTGCAGCTCGTCGACGCCCTGCCCGACGACGCCCTGCGCGCCCCCAGCGGCCTGCCGGGGTGGAGCCGCGCGCACGTCGTCGGGCACGTCGCGCGCAACGCCGAGGCGCTGGCCCGGCTCGCGCACTGGGCGCGCACGGGCGTCGAGACGCCGATGTACGCGGGCCCGGGGCAGCGCGACGCCGACATCGCCGCCTCGGCGGCCTACCCGGCCGACCGGTTGCGCCGCGAGCTCTCGACCACCGCCGACGCCCTCGACGTCGCCCTCGCCGCGCTCGACGACACGACCTGGCGGGCGCAGGTGCGCAGCGCGCAGGGCCGAGACATCCCGGCCACCGAGATCCCCTGGATGCGGGTCCGCGAGGTGTGGCTGCACGCCGTCGACCTGGCCTCCGGCGCCGGGGTGGCCGACCTCCCGCCCGGCGTCGTCGACACCTTGCTCGACGACGTCGCCGCGGCGCTGTCGGCCGCGCCGGACTGCCCGTCGGCCACGCTGGCGGCCACCGACCGGGCCCGCACCTGGGCGCTCGGCCCCGGGGAGGCGGCGGTGCAGGTGCACGGGCCCGCGGCGTCGCTGCTGGGCTGGCTCACCGGCCGCTCCGACGGAGGCGCGCTCACCGCGCTCGACGGCGACCTCCCCACCCCGCCGCGCTGGATCTAGGAGCGCCGCACGAGGGTCGTCACCCGGGTCAGGGCGGGGGAGCGCGGGGTGGAGCCGAACCCGAACCGCACCGGCGGGTCGACGGGGGCGAGCGCGCCCTGGTCGACGCCGTCCCAGCCCACGGTGGCCGCGGTGATGCGGTGCAGGTCGAGCGCGCCGTAGAACTCCTCGCGCCCGCCCGCGGCGCTGCCCCGGGTGCGCACCCCCGGCAGCACCCGGCGCGCGACGACGTCGACCAGGGAGATCCAGCGCGGGTCCGTCGCGACCCGGCGGGGCACCGCGCGCAGCAGCGTGCCCAGCGCGGGCCGCCGCCCGACGGTGAACGCCAGCGACAGCGGCGCAGCGTCGACCTCCCACCGCGTGCCGTCGGTCCGGCTGTGCACCGGGCCGACCCGCACCTCGTCGAACACGTAGGTGGCGGCGACGAACTCCGCGACGGCGGGCGAGGGCGCGAGGAGCAGCCGGTGCCCGTCGGGCCGCTCCACCATCACGTCGGTGAACGGGCCGAGCGGGGAGCGTGGCCACACGCCCGCCACGGCGCGCAGGCCCGACGCGGTCCCGAGTCCGGCGATGAAGCCGTCGAAGCGATCGATCACGTCCCTGTCTACCCCGCTGGTCTACGGTCGGCGCGCGGCAGGCGGAATGTTGCACGCGCAACTACTGTTTCGACCGGTACGACCGACCACCACCACGGAAGGACTCCTCCGATGCCACAGCCCGAGGGTGCCGAGCTCGACGCCGTCCGCGCGCGCCGCGCGGAGCTCAAGGACAAGTACCTCAAGCCGCTGGGCGAGCGGCCCGCGTCGACGGTGCAGGGCGTCCACCACGCGGCGCTGATCTGCAAGGACGTCGAGACGACGATCCGCTTCTACCAGGACCTGCTCGGCTTCCCGCTCGTCGAGCTGGTGGAGAACCGCGACTACGCCGGGTCGAGCCACTTCTTCTTCGACATCGGCAACCGCAACCTGCTGGGCTTCTTCGACTTCCCCGGTCACGACCACCCCGAGTTCTCCGAGACCATCGGCGCGGTGCAGCACATCGCGCTGTCGACCTCGGCGGAGGAGTTCGCGGCCGTGCGCGCCCGGCTCGACGAGGCCGGCGTGGAGTACATCGGGCCCGACCGCGGCATCGACAACAGCCTCTACATCCGCGACCCCAACGGTGTCGGCATCGAGTTCTACCGCGAGGACCTCGGCCTGTTCGAGGGCGAGCGGCTGCTCGACGCCTGACGGGAACCGTCCGGCCCGCTCGTACGTATCCTGACCGCCGGGTGAGGGATGGTGGGCAGATGAGCGACGGACGACCGCCGAAGCGGGGCACGCCGGGCTGGGGGCCGCCCCGGCGTCCCGGCCCGCCGTCGTCGGCCGGTGGCTGGGGATCGGGCGGCCGCCCGCCCGGCGACCGTCCGCTGCCCCCGTCCTGGCCGCCCGCCGCCCCGCAGCAGCCCCTCCCGCGGTCCGCCCGGCCGACGGCCCCGCAGCAGGGCCACCGCTCGACGGTGGCCGGCGGCCGCGGCCAGCAACCGCCCGCCACGTCGGTGTTCCCGTCCGGGCGCGACGCCCCGCGCCGCCCGGCCCGGGCCTCGGACCGGCGCCCGTCCGGGCCGCCGCCGCGCCGCCCGTCCGGCTCCCGGCCGGCCGGGCCGCGCCCGGGTGGCCGGCGCCCGGACCTGGGCCGCCGGATCCGCACCGTGCTCGTCGTGGCGCTGGTCCTGATCGTCGGGTTCGCCGTCTACATCGACGTCTCGCTGGACCGCGTCTCCGCGCTGCCCTCGGACAGCACCAACTCCTCCGAGGGCACCAACTACCTGATCGTCGGCTCCGACAGCCGCGCCGAGCTCACCCCCGAGCAGCGCGCCGAGCTCGCCACCGGCGACCCGGAGTCCGAGCTCACCGACACGATCATGCTGCTGCACACCGGCAGCGGACCGTCCACGCTGGTCAGCATCCCGCGCGACTCGATGGTCGACATCCCAGGCCACGGCCGCCACAAGATCAACTCGGCGTACGGGCGCGGCGAGGGCGAGTCGCCCGGCAGCGGCCCGGAGCTGCTCACCCGCACCGTCGAGGGCGCCACGGGCCTGCGCATCGACCACTACGTCCAGATCGGCTTCACCGGCTTCGTCAACGTCGTCGACGCCGTCGGCGGCGTCGACCTGTGCGTGCCCGAGGCGATCGAGGACCCCAAGGCGGCACTCGACATCGAGGCCGGCTGCCAGACCCTGGACCAGGCCACCGCGCTCGGTTACGTCCGCACCCGGGCCACGGCGTCCTCGGACTTCGGGCGTGTCGAGCGCCAGCGGGCGTTCATCTCGGCGCTGCTGCAGAAGGTCACCAGCCCGGCCACGCTGCTCAACCCGTTCCGGATCGTCCCGCTCTCACTGGGCCTGTCCAGCGCGATCACCGTCGACGACGGCTCGCACGTGTGGAACCTGGCGTTGTTCGGCCTGGCCATGCGCGGGGTGTCCGACGGCGGCGTCACCACCACGGTGCCGGTGCGCGACGGGGTCGTGAACTGGGACCGCGACCGTGCGAGCGCCCTGTTCGAGTCCCTGGCCAACGACGAGGTGCCCACCGGGAGCCAGCTCGGCCCCTGATTCGGTGGGTCAGGCGGGCTTGCGGGTGCGCTTGCGCGGGGCCTCGTCCTCGTCCTTCTTGGCCGCGGGCTTGCGCGACCGGGTGGCCTTCGGCTTCTCCGCGGGCTTCTCGGGGGCCGGCTTCTCCGCCGCCTCCTCGGCCGGCTTGCCGGCGCGTGCGGCCTCGACGCTGCGCTGCAGCGCCGTGAGCAGGTCGGTCATCGAGTCGCCGTCGTCGGTCTTCTCCGCGACCGGCGCGGGCCGCGTCTCCCCGGTGGAGCGCTTCTGCTCGATCATCGCGACGACGGCGTCGCGGTACTCGTCGTGGAAGTCCGACGGGTCGAAGTCGGCGCCCAGGCTCTCCACCAGCGACGCGGCCATCTGCAGCTCCTGCGGGCGCAGCTCCACGTCGTTGTCGAGGATGTCGAACTCGGGCTCGCGCACCTCGTCGGGCCACAGCATCGTCTGCAGCACGATCGCCTTGCCGCGCACCCGCAGCAGCGCGATGCTCTCCCGCTGGCGCAGCGCCACCTTCACCACGGCCATCCGGTCGGTGTCGACGAGCGCCTCGCGCAGCAGCGCGTAGGGCTTGGCCGCCTTGGCGTCCGGTTCGAGGTAGTAGGACTTCTCGAACAGCAGGGGGTCGATCTGGTCGGCCGGGACGAACTCGATGACGTCGATCTCGTGGCCGGTCGCGGTGGGCAGCGCGTCGAGGTCCTCCTCGGTGAGGGTGATCAGCTCGCCGTCCTCGGTCTCGTAGCCCTTGACGATGTCGGCGTAGTCGACCTCCTCGCCGTCGAGGGAGCAGGTGCGCTTGTACTTGATCCGGCCCCCGTCGGCGCCGTGCACCTGGTGGAACCGGATGTCGTGGTTGGTCGTGGCGGCATAGGCCTTGACCGGCACGCTCACCAGCCCGAAGGACACGGCACCGCTCCACATCGCCCGCATGGATGTCAGCATGGCCGGGTGCAGCCCATGCTCGCCACCCCTGCGACCCTCCCGATCGGGCCGGGATGGATCTACGAGGTGGAGTGGGGCGGCCTGCGCCTGCTGGCCGACGTCGTCGACGGGGTGCTGACGCTGCACGGCCCCGACGGCGACGTCACCGCGCAGCTGCCCGAGCTGGCCGCACTGCGCGCGCTGGCCCCCGACGTCCTGCTCGACGGCGAGGTGGTGCTCCTGGAGAACGGGGTGCCCAGTCCCGACGCGCTGGCCGAGCGCATGCACCGGCCGGTCGACGCGCGCGCGGCCCGCGCCCGGCCCGTCACGTTCATGGCGTTCGACGTCCTGCGCCTCTACGGCGTGCCGCTGCTCGACCGTCCCCAGCGCGAGCGCCGCGCCACCCTGGAGCGCCTCGACCTCGCCGCGGTCGCCCCGCTCTCGCTGTCGCCGACCTACACCGACGGGCCCGCGCTGCTCGCCGTCACCGCGGAGCACGGGATGGCCGGGGTCGTCGCGAAGCGGGGTTCGGCGCCGTACCGACCGGGGGCGTGCAGCCCGGACTGGGTGCGGGTGTCGCACCGGCGCACCCAGCCCTGCCTGGTCGGCGGGTGGCGGGCCACCGGGTCGTCGCCGGTCGGGTCGCTGCTGGTCGGGGTGCTCGACCGGCACGGCCTGGCCTACGCCGGGCGCGTCGGGGTCGTTGACGACGACGTCCGGCGGTCGCTGGGGGAGCGGCTGGCCGCGGTGGCGGCCCCGTCGCCGCCGTTCACCGCCCGACCGGGCGGCGGCGACGCGGCCGGGGCGCGGTGGTGCGAGCCCGCCGTGGTCGTCGACGTCGACCACCTCGGCTGGACCGGCACCGGCCTGCTGCGCAGCCCGGTCCTGCGCGGCGTCCGTGACGACCTGCACCCCGCCGACGCCGTGCGCTCTCCCTGAGGGGGCAGCGGTGGTGGGATCGACCCGCCCGGGGCAGGATGACGCCGGATGCTCGAGAAGGGGGCTACCCACCGTGGACCAGAACCTGCGTGCCCGCCCCCACCCGGAGGGAGCGCGGCACCGCCCCGTGCAACTACGGTGGTGCCGGTGACGACCATGCTGACCTGGCAGGCCGAGGACGGCCCAGGGCTCGAAGGCACCCGGCTGCTGCTCGGCACGGGCGGTGGGTTCCGGGCGCTGGGCCGGATGGTGCGCACCGGGCCGCACGGCGCCTTCACCGCCTCCTACCGGCTCGTCGTGGCCGACGGCGGCACCGTCGAGCGGCTGTCGCTGACGACGGCCACGGCCCAGCGCGAGCGGCACCTCACGATGAGCCGCACCGAGGACGGCTTCTGGCTGCTCGACACCGGATCGGGCGGCACGCGGTCGGAGTTCGGCGGGGCGGTCGACGTCGACCTCGCCCACAGCCCGGTGTTCAACACGATCCCGATCCGCCGGCTCGGCCTGCACACCGAGGCCGCCGAGCACACGCTGCCGACGGTGTTCGTGACGCTGCCCGAGCTCGAGGTGCGCGAGGTGGAGCAGGTCTACGCCACCGCCTCCGTGCTCGACGCCGACGGGTCGGCCTGCGTCGGTTTCCGCTGGGACGACTTCACCGCGGAGCTGACGGTCGACGCCGACGGGGTCGTCCAGCGCTACCCGGGGGTCGCCACCCTCCTGCCCTGACCGCCGGTCAGGCCTTCCAGCCGGTCACTACCGAGCCGCGGCGGCCGATCGCGCGCAGCGCCGCCAGTGGTGCCCGGCCGGTCAGGCTCGCCCGCACCGCCTTCGGGGTGCGGGCCGCGGCCCACCGCTCGCGGGCGGCGTGCCCGGCGAACACCGTGGCCGTCAGCCCGCCGGTGGACGCCAGCGCGCCGCGCATCGCGCCGAGGCGGCCCAGCGCGTCGTCGACGGCGCCGAGCAGGGCGTCGCGGTTGCCCTCGCACATGGCGAGCACCAGCTCCGGGCGGGTGCCCGCGACGCGCGTGCCGTCGGCGAAGGACCCGGCGGCCAGCGCGAGGGGCAGCGCGTCGTCGCCGCCCGCACCGACGGCGGCGAGCACCGCGGCCAGCAGGTGCGGCAGGTGCGACACCCGGGCCACGGCGAGGTCGTGCTCGTCGGCCGCGGCGGGCACGACGCGGGCGCCGCAGGCCCAGGCCAGCTCGGCGACGTCACGCCACACGTCGAGGTCGAGGCCGTCGTCGGCGGCCACCACCCAGGCCGCGTCGACGAACAGCTCGGCCGCGCCGGCCGCCCACCCCGACTCGCTGGTGCCCGCCATCGGGTGACCGCCGACGAACCGCGCGCGCGGCGCGTACCGGGCCACCGCGTCGGCCACCGCGACCTTGACGCTCACGGCGTCGGTCAGCCGCACCTGCGGCGCCACGGCGTCGACGCGGTGCAGCACCTCGGGCAGCGCGGTCAGCGGCACGGCGAGCACGACGAGCGCGTCGGCCTCGGCGGCCCGGCGCAGGGCGGCGTCGGTGTCGACGCCGACGTCGAAGCCGTCGGCCCCGGCCTGCGCCGCCGTCCCCTCCGACGCGCTGGTGCCCCACACCGCCCGCCCGGCCTTGTCCGCGGCGCGCATCAGTGAGCCGCCGATCAACCCGGACCCGATCACGCAGACCGCCCGCTCCGTCACGCGGCAGAGGGTAGCGGGGGCTCAGACGAGCCTGCGGGCCAGCGCCAGCACCCCCCGCTCGTCGAGCGTGACGCCCACGACCTGCACCCCGGCGGGCAGCCCCTCGGTGGCGCCGGGCACCGACACGGCGGGCCAGCCGGTGAGGTTGAACGGCAGCGTCAGTGCCAGCAGCGCGGGCCGCACCGCCACGCCGTCGACGGTCTCCTGCCCGATCGGCGTGGCCCGCAGCCGGGTGGTGGGCAGCACCAGCGCGTCGACCCCGTCGACGGCGGCGCGGAACTCGGCGACCAGCCGTCGCCGGGTGCGCTGCGCGGCGACGTAGACGTGGGCGGGGAGGTCGCGCTGGGGGCCCAGCCGCTCGCGGGTGGCCGGCTGGTAGTCCTGCGGCCGGTCGTCGAACCAGCGTGCGTGCGTGGCGTAGGCCTCCGCCCCGACGATGACGGGGTACGTCGCGGCCAGCTCCTCGATCATCGGGGTACGGATCTCCACGACCGTGACGCCGTCGGCCCGCAGCCGGGCCACCGCGGCGTCGACGGCGGCGGTGAGGCCCGCGTCGTCGGCGCGCCAGTAGTCGTCGACGAGCACCCCGACCCGCCGGGCGACGGCGGGCGTGCCGGTGCCGGTGAGCGCGTCCCAGGCCAGCGCGGCGCCGTCGACGTCGGCGGTCAGCAGGCCCACGTGGTCGCAGGTCTCCGACAGCGGGAACACCCCGTCGACGGGCAGGCGCCCGTACGCGGGCTTCAGCCCGACCACCCCGCACAGCGCCGCGGGCGTGCGCACGCTCGCCCCGGTGTCGGTGCCCATGGCCAGCGCCAGGTGCCCGGCCGCGACGGCGGCGGCCGAGCCGGAGGAGGAGCCGCCGGTGATCCGGGTGGGGTCGTGCGGGTTGCGGGCCGGCCCGGACGCCGAGACGTCGCCGGTGGGGCCGTAGGCGAACTCGTGGGTGTGCAGCTTCGCCACCACCACCGCCCCCGCCGCCCGCAGCCGGGTGACGACCGCGGCGTCGGCGGTGGCCGCCGGGGCGTCGGCCAGCACGTCGGAGCCGGCGCGGGTCGGCAGCCTGGCCACGTCGAACAGGTCCTTCACCCCGACCGCGACGCCGTGCAGCGGCCCACGCCACTCCCCGCGGGCGAGCTCCGCGGCCCGCTCGGCGGCGTCGGCGAGGGCGCGGTCGGCGTCGAGCAGCACGACGGCGGAGTGGGTGTCGGCGGCGAGGCGCTCGCAGGTGTCGCGGACGTGGTCGACGGGCGACAGCGCGCCGGACCGCAGGTCGGCGGAGAGCCGGGGCAGGGAGATCACCCCGTCATGCTGCGCCCTCACCGCAACGCGTCGAGCGCCAGCCCCGCGTAGACCGCCACCCCGTCGGCCAGCGCGGACTCGTCGAAGACCACGCGGTTGGAGTGGTTGGCCGGGGCGGTGGACGGGTCGAGGCCCGCGGGGCAGCCGCCGAGGAAGGCCAGCGCGCCGGGGACCTGCTCCAGCACGTAGGAGAAGTCCTCGGCGCCCAGGATCGGGGTGGGCATCGTGGCGACGCGGTGGCAGCCCAGCACCTCGCGGCCCAGCGCGGTGAACCGGTCGGCGGCGTCGGGGTCGTTGACGGTGACCGGGTAGCCGGACACGACCTCGACCTCAGCCGCGCAGCCGTGCGCGAGCGCGGTGTAGCGGCAGACGCGGCGCACGATCTCGCGCACCTGCTCGCGCACCGGCGCCGACAGCGTGCGGATCGTGCCCTCCATGAACGCCGTCTCCGGGATGACGTTGGTGGTGGTGCCCGCGGTGAGGTGCGCGATGGTGAGGACGGCCGGGTCGTGCGCGCTGACCTCGCGGGAGATCGCCGTCTGCAGCGCCCCGATCATCGCGGCCGCGGCCGGCACGGGATCCGCGGCGTCGTGCGGGGCGGAGGCGTGGCCGCCGCGCCCGCGGACGGTGATGCGCACGGTGTCGGCCGAGGCCATCAACGGCCCGGGCCGCAGGTGCAGCTCGCCCGCCGGGATGGTGGCGCTGATGTGCAGCGCGTAGGCCCACTCGGGGCGCCCGGCGGGCCCGGTGGGGTCGAGCAGCCCCTCGTCGATCATGTGGCGGGCGCCGTGGAACCCCTCCTCGCCGGGCTGGAACATGAACAGCACCCGCCCGGCCAGCTCCGCCCGCCGCCCGGACAGCAGCCGGGCCGCCGAGGCCAGCATCGCGACGTGGGTGTCGTGGCCGCAGGCGTGCATCGCCCCGTCGACCTCGGAGGCGAAGGGCAGCCCGGTGTCCTCGTGCATCGGCAGGGCGTCCATGTCGCCGCGCAGCAGCACTGTGGGGCCGGGGCGCCCGCCCTCCAGCACCGCCACCACCGAGCCGACGCCGACGCCGAGGTGCACCTGCAGCGGGAGGTCGGCCAGCGCGTCGAGGACGAGGTCGCGGGTGTGCGGCAGGTCGAGCCCGACCTCGGGCCTGCGGTGGATGGCCCGGCGCAACGCGACCGTCCGGGGTTGCAGCGCGCGGGCCTGCGCGGAGAGGTCGGGCATGGCCCCGATCCTGCCGCACCGGACCGACACCGCAGGGTCGACTTCCGGTTGTGGTGTGGACCACAGTCCGAGGGAGGCCTACCGTAGTGTCATGGCGGTGCAGAGCGTCGAAGCGCCCGCGGACGTGCGGGGACAGGCCCTGCCCGGGTATGCCGTCGCGGCGATCCGGGAGGAGGGCCGCTGGCGCTGCACGCGTCTGGCCGCCGAGTCGCTGGTCGATCTCGACGCCGCCATCACCGAGCTGCGCGAGCTGCGCGTCCAGGGCGCGGTGGTGGGCCTGCTCGACGTCGACGACGAGTTCTTCGTCATCGTCCGCCCGGTGCCCGGGGGCATCTCGCTGATGCTGTCCGACGCCGTCGCCGCGCTCGACTACGACGTCGCCGCCGACGTGCTCGATCTGCTCCGCGTCGAGCTGCCGCCCGACGACGACGCCCTCGACGACCCGTGGCCCGAGGGCGATCTGGCGATCCTCGCCGATTTCGGCCTCCCCGCCGACGAGCTGGAGATGCTCGCCGGCGAGCTGGAGCTCTACCCCGACGAGCAGCTGGCCACCATCGGCCGTCGCTGCGGGTTCGCCGACGCGCTCGCCGAGGTCGTCGACGCGCGGTGACGTCGTCCCCCGCCTCGGACGAGGCGCTGATCCGCCGTGCCCTGGTGCTCGCCGCCGCCGCGCCGCGCACCGGCGACGTCCCGATCGGCGCGGTCGTCGTCGACGCCGACGGGCGCGAGCTGGCCGCCGCCTGCAACGGCCGCGAGGCCTTCGGCGACCCCACCGCGCACGCCGAGGTGCTGGGCCTGCGCGCCGCCGCCGCGGTGCGCGGGGAGTGGCGCCTGGAGGGCTGCACCCTGGCCGTCACGATCGAGCCCTGCACGATGTGCGCGGGGGCGATCGGGCTGGCCCGCGTCGACCGGGTGGTGTTCGGGGCGTGGGAGCCCAAGACCGGCGCCGCGGGCTCGCTGTGGGACGTGCTGCGCGACCGCCGCCTCACCCACCGGCCCGAGGTCGTCGGCGGGGTGCTGGAGGGGGAGTGCGCGGCGCTGATGGAGTCGTTCTTCGCCGGTCACCGGTAGTCCCGCTCGGCTAGCCTTCCGCCGGTGGGCGAGGGCGAGCTGCGGTCGCGGGTCGGGGCGTACGTCGTGTGCGTGCGGGAGCGGTCGGTGCTGCTGGTGCGGTTCACCGGCGTCGACCGGTGGGCCCTGCCCGGCGGCGGGCTCGACCACGGCGAGCACCCGCGCGACGCCGCCGTGCGGGAGGTGGCCGAGGAGACCGGGCTGCAGGTGGCGCTCGGGCCGCTGCTCGAGGTCGGCTCCCGGGTGTGGGACGACCGCGCGTACCGGCTGCACATGATCAGCATCATCTACGCGGGCGAGATCACCGGCGGCACGCTGCGCCACGAGGTGGGCGGCAGCTCCGACCACGCCGCGTGGGTGCCGCTGGCCGACGTGGCCGCGCTCGACCGCTCCCGCATGGTCGACGTCGGGCTCGCGGCCGCGGGGATCACACCAGGCGCCCCGCCGCGATGACCCGGGCCAGGAACTCCTGCGTGCGGGCCTCCCGGGGCGAGCCGAGCACCTGCTCGGGCGGGCCGGACTCCAGGATCGTGCCGCCGTCGAGGAAGCACACGCGGTCGGCGACCTGCTTGGCGAAGCCCATCTCGTGCGTGGCCATCAGGATCGTCACCGGGCCGCGGGCCAGCTCGCGGACGATCGCCAGCACCTCGCCGACGAGCTCGGGGTCGAGCGCGGAGGTGATCTCGTCGAGCAGCAGCAGGCGGGGCCGCACGGCCAGCGCGCGGGCGATCGCGACGCGCTGCTGCTGACCGCCGGAGAGCCGGTCCGGATGGGCGCCGGCGAAGGACTCCAGCCCGACGCGGTGCAGCAGCTCGTCGGCGCGCTCGTTCGCCTCGTCGGCGGTGAGGCGGTGCACCACGCGCGGGGCCAGCGCCACGTTCTGCCGGGCCGTCATGTGCGGGAACAGGTTGAACGCCTGGAACACGATCGCCATCCGCCGCTGCGCCTCCGCCGCGGCCCGCGAACCACGGCGCGGGTCGGAGACGTCCTCGCCGTCGAGCAGGATCCGGCCGTCGTCGATCTCCTCGAGCAGGTCGACGCACCGCAGCAGCGTCGACTTCCCCGAGCCCGACGCCCCGATCAGCGTGACCACCTCGCTCTCGGCGACGGTGAGGTCGATGCCGCCGAGCACCGTCGCGTCGCCGTAGCGCTTGACCAGGCCGTGGACCTCCAGGACGGGGGTCATGCGCTCTCCCGGCGCGCGGCCCTGGCCGCCACCGCGTCGGCGACGCGCCCGGTCGGGATCGCGAGCAGCACGAACAGCAGCCCGGCCACGACGTAGGGGGTGAAGCTGAACAGCAGCGCCGACTGGATCTGCGCCGCCCGGATCGCGTCGACGGCTCCGAGCACGGAGATCAGCCCGACGTCCTTCTGCAGCGCCACGAAGTCGTTGAGCAGCGGCGGCAGCACCCGGCGGACGGCCTGCGGCAGGATCACCAGCCGCATCGACTGCCGGTGCGTCAGCCCGAGCGACCGCGCCGCCGCCCGCTGCGACGGGTGCACCGACTCGATGCCCGCGCGGAAGACCTCCGAGACGTAGGCCGAGTAGACCAGGATCAGCGCGATGGTGCCGAGCACCGCCACGTCGGTCGGCACGCCCTGCAGGCGCAGCCCCGGCACCCCGAAGCCGATCAGGTAGAGCGCGATGAGCAGCGGGACGCCGCGGAACAGGTCGACGTAGCCGATCGCCAGCGCGCGCACCGGGAAGAACACCGGTCCGCGCAGCGTGCGCAGCAGCGCGATCGCCAGCCCGAGGATGAGGATCCCGATCTCGGCGACGACGAGCACGCGGATGTTGAGCCACAGCCCCGTCAGCACCGCGGGCAGCGCCGCCCAGGCGTCCTGCGGGTCGAGGAACGTCTGCTGCACCCGGGGCCAGCCCGGCGTGTTGACCAGCCCGACCGCCAGCGCGGTCGCGAACACCACCGTCGAGAGCAGCGCGATGCGGGTCGACCGGCGCGCGCGGGAGCGCCGGTACTCGGCCCGGTCGAGGGCGAGCGGGCTGAGCGCCGGCAGCGTCACCGCAGCTCGGGGGCGGCCCCCGCGGAGGCCAGCCACTCCTGCTCCAGCGCGTCGAGCGTGCCGTCGGCGCGCAGGGCGTCGACCGCCTCCGAGACGCACCCGGTCAGCGGGCTGTCCTTGTCCAGCACCGCGCCGAACTGCTCCGGCGTGCCGCCGCCTGCCGGGAGCTGGCCGACGATCACGCCGCCGTCGAGCTCGGCGGAGGTGACGAAGAACGCGGTCGGCAGGTCGAGCACGAGCGCGTCGATCTGGCCGTTGGTCAGCGCGAGCTTGGCGTCGTCGTTGGTGTTGAACACCGACGGCTCCGTCGTCGGGGCGATCTGGTCGACGATCGCCTGGTAGCTCGTGGTGCCCACCTGCCCGCCGATCCGCACGCCCTGCAGGTCGGCGATGCTCGTGGCCGCGGCGGCCGGGTTGCCCTCGATCGCGATCACGGCCTGCGCGACGTCGTAGTAGGGCGAGGAGAAGTCGACGGCCTGGCGGCGCTCCTCGCTGATCGAGAACTCGGTCAGGTTGAGGTCGTAGGTCTTCGGGCCGGGTGCGATGGCGGCGTTGAACGGCACCCGCACCCAGCTCACCGCGTCGCGGGTGTAGCCGAGGCGCTCCGCGATCGCGTAGGCGACGGCGCTCTCGAAACCCTCGCCCGACGTCGGGTCGTCGTCGAGGTACCACGGCGGGTACACGGGCTGGTCGGTGCCGATCGTGAGCGTGCCCGCGGTGAGGGTGGGCAGGCCGCCCGGCTCGCAGGCCGCCGCGGCGACGGGCTCGGTGGGGGCGGCCGGGGCGCACCCGGCCGCCAGGAGCAGTGCCGTGACGGCGAGGAGTCGCCGGATGGGGATGGCCACGGGCGGATTCTGCACGGACCGGGGCCCCGCGTCGATCACGGTTCGCTCACGGCCCCCGCCCTGCCCGCCACCGGGCCTCTTGTAAGCTTCTCCGCGGTGGCGTGTCCGAGCGGCCGAAGGAGCACGCCTCGAAAGCGTGTGAGGTGCAAGCCTCCGTGGGTTCAAATCCCACCGCCACCGCCAGCTGAACAGGCGAAACGCCGGGCACCTCACCGCGAGGAGCCCGGCGTTTCGGCTTCCAGTCTCAGTTCTAGTCTCGTTTCCGCCGACAGTGCCTCAGCACAGACGTGGGAGCACCTGACACAGCCGGTTCTGAACCCTGCTGACGGCCCGCTCAGCCAGAGCCCGTCGCGGCCCAGCAGGAAGCTGCGCAATCCGTTCGTTGACCTGAGCAAGTGCTCGGCTGACCAGCCCCGTCGGTGGAGGCGGCGGTGTCTCTCCGTCGTCGGGAGTGCAGCCGACGCCACAGGTCGGCGGTGGTGGCTCGCTGTTGCCGTCGTCCTGAGCGAGAGCGACCGACGAACCCAACAGCAGGAACGCGACGACCAGCGATAGCACGGCCAGCAACGAGCGACGCACGATCTCCCCCTCATTACATCCGTCCGCCCGGATCATCCGGACAGTCCTCGTCGTTCGATTCGTCCGCCGTGGCATCGGTGTTAACCCCGCCTGACATCCCCCCTTCTCCGGAAGGGTTGCCGCTGACCTGCCAAATCAGCCCGCCGACCCGGTTCGCGATGTCGCGCTGGATGGCCGAGGTGACGTGCTGGTAGCGCGCGGTCATCGCGGTGTTCGACCACCCCATGATGCTCATGACGGCGCGCTCCGGGACGCCGAGCAGGAGCAGCACGGTCGCGGCGGTGTGGCCGGCGTACTTCCGGCCGCAGGTGTCGCCGCACCCGTGCTGCCACCGTGGACGCAGCCGACCGCGGCGCACGAACATCGACCCGGCGTCGAGGTCGACGTCAGCCCACTTCAGGCCGAGCGCCTCCCCTTGGCGCAGACCGAGCGCGAGTGCGACGGCCCAGCGGGTGCCGTTCCGGCCGTCGAGCGCCGACTTCAGCAGCATCCGGATCTCGTCGACGGAGTACGGCTCGATCTCCGTCTCGATGAGGCGGGGCGCCTTGGCCAGGGTCGCCGGGTTACGTCCAGCGGTGCGGCGGTGATCTCCTCACGGCGCGCCCGAGGCAGCCAGACCGGCGGCCCGACATGCAAGCCGGGAAAGAGTGGCTTGCATG
>NZ_BJNG01000043.1 GCF_006539565.1 Pseudonocardia hydrocarbonoxydans | reverse complement strand
CCGAACGCCGCACCGGACAGACCTGGCGCACCATCGCCCGCGAGCTGGGCCGGCTACACGCGATCACGCTGTCCGGACCGGCCGGCCACCGCTCACCAGCAGGATCCGGCCGAGCGGGTATGACACCGCACGTTTGCAAGGCAGGGGTTAGGGGTTCGATTCCCCTCGTCTCCACCAGTTCCGACCAGCGATGTCCTGATCGATCCGGGGCAGCCGGTCCGTCACCGCGCCCGGAGTCAGACACCGAGTCCCCGGGCCCACACCGCGTCCAGTCCGCGGGTCGACAGCAGGACCTTCATGCCGAGGATGGATCGGGCGTCCGCTCCCACCAGGGTGCGCGGACGCATCCGGCGCCGGGTCAGCTGCCGCTCGACCGCCGCGGCGACCCGCTCCGGCGGCTTGGCGTTCCGGCGGAGCTTCGGGATCAGCCTGCGCTCGCCGGCGAAGTGCGGTGCGTAGAGCGTCCGGTGCCCGAGATCGAGACCGGCCTCCAGATCGTCGATGAGCTGGTCCATCCGGTGCCAGGGATCGGTGTCGATCACCCCCGGCTCGACGAGGCCGACCTGCACACCGAAGGGCCGCAGCTCGACCCGCAGGCAGTCGGCGACCGCCTCGGTCGCGTACTTCGAGGCGTTGTAGATGCCGGTGAACGGGAACGACACCCGGCCGTTGATCGAGGAGATGAACACCACCCGGCCCCGCGCGGTACGTAGCCGGGGCAGCATGGCGCGGGTGAGCGCCAGCGGCCCGACCAGGTTCACGTCGAACTGCTCGTGCATGTCGGCCCGGGACAGCGTCTCGATCGGGCCGGCAACCGCGACGGCGGCGTTGTGGACCAGCGCGTCGAGCCGGGCGGGGAGCACGGCGTCGAGTGCATCCAGATGCTCGGGGACGGTGAGGTCCAACTTGACCGGCGTGATCAGGTCGGACTCGGCGGCCAGGTCCTTGGCGGCGACGTCGGTGCGGACGCCGCCGTACACCCGCCACCCCGAGCGGGCGAGGCGGACGGCGATGGCGCGGCCGATGCCACGGCCGGATCCGGTGACGAGGACGGTGTGAGTGCTCATGGCCGGACCTCCTCGGCCCGGCGGTTGAGGCCGACGACGCCGGTGGCGACCAGCCAGACACCGGCGAGGCCGGCGACGGGGAAGAGCGGGTCGAACGTGTCGACGAAGGCGATCGTGGCGGTGGCCAGTGCGAACGCGAGACCGCCGACCAGGCCGAGTGGGAGCACGATCCGGTTGCCGAGCGAGCGGGTGACGCCACCGGCGACGGCCAGCGTCGCGATCATCAGGCCCCAGGCGGGGTTGACGACGGTCTCGACCCCCATGAACGCGGCGATCAGCGGCGTCGTGCCGCCGTGCGCGACGTCGGCGGCCCGGGTGGCGGCGAAGAGGTGGACCACGGCGCCGAGCGTGGCGACGACGGCGACCACCGCGCTGATCTGCAGCAGCCTGCCGAGGCGGACACCGATCTCCGGGTCGCCCCGGAGCGCGAGCAGCCCGGCCGCGACGCAGGCGAAGCCGAGCAGCGCCACGAGGTGGGCGGGATACCAGGCGGGATCGACGAGCATCGAGTGCAGCTGCTCGGTCCGGTCGCCCGCGTCGCCGCCCTCGGGGTGCAGCGGGCCCCCGGCGAAGAAGGCGGCGCCGCCGACGGTCAGGAGCACGAACCCGGCGCGGCGTCGACCTGTGGAGGGAGTGGCGGTGCGGGGCTGGTGAGAAGTGGTCATACGCCCACGTTCCGCCGGTCCCGCGCCCGGCACATGCGGGCGGGCCCGGGACCGTTCCGAGGGTCAACCCTGGTGAACCGGTGCCCGGGCCGTGTCACCATCTCCGCATGAGCCCGGCTCTCGCCGCCGACCGGGCGGGGTACGGCGATGCGCCCCCGCTCGCGCGGGAGGCCGTGGTCGGCGGCCTTGGCCTGCTGGTGCTGGGACTGGTCGCCTACGGCGCGACGCTGGACTTCCACCTCGGAAACCTGCACAACGCGCTGCTCGCGCTCACCTTCGCCGGGGTCGGGCTCTACGTGCTCCGCGCCCGGCCCGCGCACCGTGTGGGGCAGCTGTTCGTCGCGCTCGGGGTGGCGTCCGCGCTCATGTACCTCGGTCGCCAGGCCGGACTGCACAGCCCCGTGCTTCCCGGGGGGTCGTGGCTGGCCTGGGTGTCGATCTGGCTGGTACCGCTGGTGATGGCGGCCGCCGGTGTCACCGTCATGGTGTTCCCCACCGGGCGGCACCTGTCGCGGCGGTGGCGCGCCACGTCGTACGCGATGACCGCGCTGGCGGTCCTCGTCGCGGTGGCGTCGGCCCTGTGGCCGATCGAGGACGACTGGCGCCGCGGCGACCTCCGATTCCCGTTCGACCTCGGTGGTGCGGACACCGCCCGGACCGTCGTCGGGCCGCTGATGCTGGCCTGCTACCTGGGGTTCCAGGTCCTGTGGGCTGCGGCGGTCGCCACCCGGGTGCGCCGGGCCGGTGGCGACGAGGCCCGCCAGCTGCGCTGGTTCGGGCTCGCCGTGACCACGTCGTTGCTGGTCCTGCTGACCGGCGAGATCGTCTGGGGCACGCCGCTGCCCGGGCTGCTCACCCTTCCGCTGGTGCCCCTCGCGGCGGGGGTGGCGATCGTCCGGTACCGGCTCTACGACATCGATCCGGTGATCAACAAGGCCCTGGTCGGCGGGGCGATGGTGCTGCTGGTCTCCGGTGGCTACTTCGGCGTGGTGGTCGGGGTGGGGGCGCTGATCCCGGTGTCGGACCGGGTGCTGGCCCTCGCCGCCGCTGCGGCGGTGGCGGTCGTGTTCGAACCCGTGCGACGGCGCGCGCAGGCCCTGGCCGACCGGCTCGTCTACGGCACGCGGGTCACGCCGTACGAGACGTTGTCCCGGCTCTCCGCGCAGTTGGCCCGCAACGACGAGGGGCTGTTGGAGGGCCTCGCCGCCACGATCGCCGGGGGCGTCGGCGCCTCCCGGGTGGTGGTCTGGCTCGGCGACGCGGCGCAGATGCGGAGCGTCGCCGCGTGGCCGACCCTCCCCCCGGCGGGTCCGCGCCCGCTCGCCGACCTCGGGAGCCGCCGCGAGCTGGTGCGGCCCGTGTGGCACGACGGGGTCGTGCGGGGGGCGCTCGTGCTGACCAGGTCGCCGGGGCTGACACCGACCGAGGACCGGCTCCTCGGCGACCTGGTCGCGCAGGCCGGGCTGGTCATCGACCACCGGGCCCGCCTCGAACAGGTCGCGCGACAGGCGAGCGCGCTGCAGGCGGCGGCCCGCCGGATCGTCACGGCCGAGGACTCCGCCCGGCGGCAGATCGAGCGCAACCTCCACGACGGGGCCCAGCAGCGGCTGGTGTCGCTCGGCATGGAGCTCGGCGCGCTGGTCGAGCGGGCCGCCGCGACGGGTGAGCTCGACCTGGTGCGCAGCGCCGAGCACGCGCGACGACAGCTGCTCGACGCGACCGCCGAGCTGCGCGAGATGGCCCGGGGACTGCACCCGGCGGTGCTCACCCAGGACGGGCTCGAGGCCGCGCTGGCCACCCTCGCCGACCGCTCACCGGTCATCGTGCGGCTGCACGTCGCCCTCGGCCGGCGGCCCCCGGCCGAGGTCGGGGCCAGCGCCTACTTCCTGGTCAGCGAAGCACTGACGAACGCCGCCCGGCACGCGCGGGCGACGGTCGTCCACGTCGACGTGTCGGACGGCGGCGGCCGCCTCGCCGTCGAGGTGCGCGACGACGGTGCCGGGGGCGCGGTCCTGGAGCCCGGCGGTGGCCTGCAGGGGCTCGCCGACCGCCTGGCCGCGCTGGACGCGCGGCTGGAGGTGGTCAGCCCGCCCGGTGGTGGGACCACGGTCCGGACGGTGCTGACGTGCGGGTAGTCCTCGCCGACGACGCCGTGCTCCTGCGCGAGGGCCTGGCGCGGATCCTCACCGATGCCGGCTTCGAGGTGGTCGGGCAGGCCGGCGACGCACCGGCGCTCGTCGACCTCGTCCGGCGCGAACGTCCCGACGTCGCCGTGATCGACCTGCGGATGCCCCCGGGTTTCGCCGGGGAGGGCATCGACGCCGCCGTCGAGATCCGGACGTTCGCCCCGGCGGTCGGGCTGATGCTGCTCTCCCAGCACGTGGAGGTCCACCATGCGCTCCGGCTGATGAGCGACTTCGACGGCGGCGTCGGGTACCTCCTCAAGGACCGGGTCTTCGATCTCACCGCGTTCACCGCCGACGTCCGGCGCGTCGCGGCCGGCCATGTCGTCCTCGACTCCGAGTTGGTCGCCCGGCTGGTCGCCCGGCGCCGCCGGGACGATCCGTTCGACCGGCTCAGCGCACGCGAACGCCAGGTGCTCGCCCTCATGGCGCAGGGCCTCACCAATGCGGGGCTCTGCGCGGACCTGCATCTCAGCGCCAAGACCGTGGAGGGGCACGTGCGCAGCATCTTCACCAAGCTCGACCTCGACGCCGACGAACGCTCCCACCGGCGCGTGCTCGCGGTGCTGCGGTTCCTGCGTGCCTGAGCCGATCCGATGACGTGTTCCAGTGGCAGCACCGACTACGTGGTCGAGCTCCGGGCCGCGACGCCGGCCGACGCCCGTGCCGTCGCCACGCTCATCGTGCGGTCATGGCGCGTCGCGTACCGAGGACAGCTTCCCGACGACGTCCTCGCCGACCTGTCGGTCACCGACCGCGAGCGGCTCTGGTCGGAGATGCTGAGCGCGCGCCGACCCGGCACGCACACCGTCGTGGCGACGGCCGGAACCGGGGTCGTCGGCGTCGCCGCGACCGGGCCGCCCCTGGTTCCGGCCGACCGCCGGGATCCCACCGTCGGCGACCTCTATGCGCTCTACCTCGACTCCCACCTCTGGGGCCGCGGTATCGGCACTCGGCTGCACGCCGCCGCCCTCGACGATCTCCGGTTCGACGGCTTCACCCGCGCCGGCCTGTGGGTCCTCGCGACCAACGAGCGCGCCCTGCGCTTCTACGACCGCCACGGCTGGACCGACACCGGACGCACCCAGGTCGACCGCGGACCGGGCGGCGTCGACCTGCACGAGCGACGGCTCCGTCGCAGTCTGACGGACCCGGGCGAGAGGTGAGAGACGACGATCCACGGTGCAGTCCGCGATCGGGTGCGGTCAGCGGGCGACGCCGCGCCGGCCGTAGGTGCCGGAGACGATGGCGACACCGACGACGGCGAGCACGAGCTGCACGACGAGCTCGATCCAGTCGATCCCGTTGGTGGCGGTCGGCAGGCCGAGGGCGCGGGCCAGGAAGGTCCCGAGAAGTGCGGCGACGATCCCCACGACGATGGTCAGCCAGATCGGGATGTTCTGCTTACCGGGAAGGATGAGTCGCGCCAGGACGCCGATGATCGCGCCGATGATGATTGCACTGATGATGCCGGTGACGGTCATGTCGTCCGTTTCCTCCACGCGATGGTCGTCTGCGGGGTGCAGAACATGCAGAGTGTGGGGGTTCATTCGGTCGACCGCACGATGAGGTACCGGTGTGTGCGGCGAATCGTGATGTGGATGCGCTCCCGGGTGGATCTGTTTCCGTTGCTCCGCTGGTCGGAGAAGGTGGACGGGTGCTCACCACCGACGCGTCCCGGATACTCGGCGGCGCTCGCACGGAACCGTCCGAATGCCGATCGGCATGGTCCGAACAGACGAACTCGCCCGAGGAAATCCCCGGATATGACAAGAAGTAGTACTCGCTGTGCTGTATGTGATCACTCCGGAGCGTGCACCTGCGAGCGACGGGGTGCCGAGTCGCCGTCGTTACCGGAATGTGGCGTGACGAGGGCGCGAACGGGGAATGCGGTGCGGGTGACGACGAATTGTCCGCGGGCGGACGGTCTCCTGGGCGGGCGCTACGTACTCCATGAGGTCCTCGGGATCGGGTCCTCTGCGGTGGTCCACCGCGCCGAGGACGTACGCACCGGGCAGGCGGTCGCGGTCAAGCTGTTCTCGAGCGCGGGGTCGCCTGCGGATCTGCGCAGGCGTCGCCGCGAGATCGACGCCCTGACGCGGCTGGAGCATCCGGGTCTGGTCCGCCTGCTCGACGGTGACCCCACCGGTCCGCGTCCGTTCGTCGTCACCGAGCTGGTCGAGGGGCCGACGTTGGCGCAGGCCCTGGCCGTAGGGCCGTGGGACGCCGGTCGGGTCCGGCGGCTGGGGGCGATGCTCGCGGCCGCTCTCGCGGTGGTGCACGCGGGCGGGTTCGTGCACCGGGACGTCAAACCCGCCAACGTGCTGCTCGACGGCGCGGGCCGGCCCCGGCTGGCCGACTTCGGCATCGCCTGGACGCAGGACGGTGCGACGGCGACGACGGCGGGGGCGGTGGTCGGCACCGCGGCGTACATGTCGCCCGAACAGGTCGGTGGTCGGGAGGTGGGCCCGGCTACGGATGTCTACGCGCTGGGGCTGGTGCTGATCGAGGCGTCGACCGGTCGACGGGAGTACCCCGGCTCGGCGGTGGAGTCGGCCGTGGCCCGCCTGAGCCGGCCGCCGCGGGTGCCGGGCGGACTCCCGGCGACGCTGAGCGCGGCCGTCGAGGCGATGACCCGGACCGATCCGGCTCGGCGCCCGGGGGCGGCCGAGGTGGCGAGGATGCTGTCGGACACCGCGATCTCGACGGTCCGGCGGGCCGCACCGGCCACCGGCGCCGGGTCCTCCCGCTCGCGACGTGCCCTGCTCGTCGCCGCGACGTCCGTTCTCGGGCCGTTGCTGGTCCTCGGCGCGGTCGGGCCGGCCGGAACCGCCTGGGTGCCGATCCCTCCGTCCGCCGGGCCGGCGGCCCCCGCCCGACAAGCGGCGTCTCCGCCCGGGTCCGCGGCGACCACGTCCGGGGCCGGCCGGCAGGACGTGGCCGCGCTGGTCGCCGTCCCCTCACCCGCCGAGCAGGCCGGTGTCACCGTGGCCCCGGACCCTCCCCACACCGTCGGCGCTGCGGCCCGGCCCGTCGACGAGCCCTCGGTCGCCGGGCCTGTCGTCCGCTCGGTCGGCGACGGTGACGCCCCTCGTACCGGTCCCGACGAGGACGACCGGGTGGCCGACCGGCGCGACGATGAGGTGGCGGCCCGGCCCGAGAACGGAGGTGGTCCCGACAGGGGCCGAGGGAGGGGCCAGGGACCGCCCGAGCATGCCCGGAACTAGGTGTCGCGTCCGGCCCGGCGGCGGGACGGTCGGGGCCGCCGACGGCCGATGCTGCGACGAGCCGTCGGCGCTCAGTCCGCGACCGGCTCGAGGACGCGGCGGCCCTGCACCGCCGTCGTGACGGTCAGTGCCACCACCAGCAGCATGCTCGCGAGCATGGCCGGTGCGGTGACGGTCGCGACCGCGGCGTGCGGACCGTGGTGGAAGAGATCGGTGGTGTCGAGGTTCGCGAAGCCGTCCGAGGCGTAGCGGCCAACCGCGATGGCGAGTTCGACGGCGTGCCCGGCGGTGCCGAGGGGCAGGACGACCGCGAGCACACCGGCCAGCGTGCGGGTGGCGCGCGTGGCGGCGGCGCGCCGGTGCCGCCAGGTCAGGAGGACGGCGGGGACGAGCAGACCGAGGGCGATCAGGTGGTGCGCGATGTGGAGCAGGCTCGTGTTCCCGAAGGACGGGAACACGAACAGGGACACGAACGGCAGCCAGACCAGCGCGGACAACACGAGCAGGCGACGCACCACGGGACACTCCTCCGGGACGGTGACAGTGCGTCGGAGCGTAGGAATCCGCTGCTCAGGGCCGCATCGGCGAAAACGCCTAACCCGTCGCGCGCGGGGTGCCGGCGCCGGCCCGGAACGCCAGTACGGCGTGCACCCGACGGTTGTCCCGCGGCGAGTCCGGGAGATCGAGCTTGGCGAACACCGAACGCAGGTGGGCGTCGACGGTGCGCTGGGACAGCACCAGGCGGGCGGCGATCCCGGCGTTGGACAGCCCCTCGGCGAGAAGCGCGAGGATCTCCTTCTCGCGTCCGGTCAGCGCCCCCAGGTGGACGCCCGCCGCCGGGTCCGGCACGGGTGCGATCTCCGGCACCACTGCGCCGTCGGAGCGCTGGTCGGTGCCGGGCAGCCGGACGGTCAACGCCCGCGATGCGCACACGGCGGTGACGGCCACCGCCAGGTACATCCCTCCGTACACGACGGCGGCGGCGCCGTCCCCGCCGGAGGGGCCCACCGCTCCGCAGAGCATGACGAGTGCCGCTCCGGCCAGCGACGACGCTCCGACGGTGACCAACCGGCGCAGCGCCTCGGCCTCGGCATGCCGGGCGGCGAGCAGGGCAGCGAGCGGACCGAGCAGGACGGTGGCCAGGAACGCGGCGTTCAGCGCTGTCCCGATGACGACGCCCGGTGGCCAGACCAGCGGTGCCCGCGTGGCGAGCGGGGCGAAGTCGTCGAAGAAGGCCGCGAACGACAGGACGGCCGCCACGAGCAGCCCGAGGACGACGGCGAGCGGGCGGCGGGTGGACCCTCGACCCAGGTAGCGCACGGCGAGCAGCGGCAACAGCGAGAAGGCGGCGAGGACGGGGAGGTGTGCCGTCCCGGCGAGGACGGCTGAGCCCCAGGCGACTGGCGTGTGCGGAACGGCTGCGGAGGCGAGCGTCGCGAGCGCCGCCCAGCCCGGGACCGCGAGCGAGGCCGTCGCGAGCCCGGCCACCGCCCGCCGCCAGGTGATCCAACCCGGGTCGAGGGTGAGGTAGGTGCGCACGAGCACGGCGGCGGCGGAGAGCGCGGCAACGAGCACCGCGTAGGACGCACCCCCGAGCGGCGCCGGGGTCTGCCGGGCGGTGACAACCGCGGCCGTCACCAGCAGCGCGAGACCACCGACGAACCACGCGAAGGGGAGCCGGGAACGGTGGACCGCCACGGTGGGAGCCTACGGCGGGCCCCGTGGTGCGGGCGTCGTCCGAACCGGGGAGGATCGCGGGGTACGCACTCGTCGGTGTCGACGACGGCGGGCCACCGCCGCGGAGGACGGGCCGCACCCGGCGGCGGTCTACAGCCGGCGCAGCGACCGCACCAGCCAGGCGCCCCCGACCAGCCCGCACACCGCAGCCGGGGCGAACGCGCCCACTGCCGCGAGCATCACCCCGATCACGAGCACGGCCGTCGCCAGCGCGGACTGCGCGAGGTCGGCTGGCGTCACGCCCTCATCGTGCCCCGTCGCAGCTGGTCGGGGCGACGACTACCGGACCCCGGACGACTCCGCCCTGGTCGAGTCCAGCCGCAGGACCAGATCGGCGTGCAGGCCGTCGATGTCCATCGCACTGCGCAGCCGGGGCAGGGCGTGGTCGGCGATGCGCCCGCGCAGGTCGGCGAGCTCGACGTCGGTGCCGGCGGTGATCTCCAGGTGCAGATCGGGACGGTGCCGGGGTCCGGTCAGCGCGGCGCGTGCCGACAGGACGCCCGGGTAGGTCTCGATGTCGGCGGCGAACGCGTCGGCGACGTCGTCGGAGTCGATGGTGGTGGTGCCCCGGTCCGTGTCCTGGATCCGCGCGGCGGGCAGCCGCCACGTGTCGGTCCGCGGACGGCGACGGATCTGGGCGACGGCCCAGCGCAGGGCGAGCAGCCCGACGACGAGCGCGACGGCGACGGCCGCGTAGGTCGCCCACGGCGGCGGCGCGATCCCGGCCGGGAGCAGGGGTACGGCCGGGTCGATCGCGGGGAGCAGGGTGCGCAGCAGTCCCGTCCCGGCGGCGGCCCCGAGGGCGCCCGCGAGCAGCAGGAGCACCCCGACGGCGGCGAGCAGGGTCCGGTTGAGCCGGGCGGGGCGGTTCGTCGACGCCATCAGGTCTTCCTCGGTCGGGCGACGCTGACGGTGATCCGCGGGGTGGAGGCGGGGCCGATCTCGGCCAGGCGCTCACCGAGCCGCTCGCGTACCCGGTCCCTGAGCTGCGCGGGATCGCCGAACGCGGGCCGCACGTCGGCGCGGACCCGGTTGCGGCGGGACCGGACCGTCGTGGAACGGACGCCGTCGATCCCCTCGGCGGCGTCGGAGAGCGCCCGGTCGAGGCTGCGCCGGGTGATGCCGGTGTCGATCCCCGAACCGCCGTCGCCCAGCGGCAGGACGGTGGGGGAGCCGGGCGTGAGCGCGAGCAGCAGCAGCCACAGGCCGACGAGCGCGACGACGACCGACACCGCGACGACCCCGGGGTCGCCGAGGGTGGCCTGCGCGCCGACCGCGGCGAGGTCGGCGAACGGCACGACGGGCGGCTGCCCCGTCAGCACCTGGACGCACGAGACGACGACGAGCACCGCGGCGGTGAGCAGGAGCAGCGCGACGACGGTGGCCGGCACGATCCGGCGGGGACGGCGGATCACGTCAGCTCCCGGCGGCGCGGCGCGGTCTGCGGCCGGGTGAGCGCGGTGACTTTGATGTCGACGCGTTCCACGCGCAGGCCGGTCAGCTCGCCCACGCGGTCGATGACGTGCGCGCGGGCGCGGTCCGCGGTGGGGGCGACCGGCGCGGGGTAGGCGACCGACGCGGCCACGTCCAGGACGACGGAGGCCCCGGACACGGTGGCGGTGACGTCCGGCCGGCCGTCGGGCTCGTCGGATCCCAGTGCCACACCGAGCACCCGGCGGGCCGCCCCGCCGAGGTCGGGGACCTCGCCGAGCGCGGCCGTGGCGATCTTCTCCACGACCCCGTCCGCGATGTCGAGGTCCCCGCGCAGCTCCGGTTCGCGCTGCAGGCGGTGCCGCCCGGCCGGGACGTACGGCGCGGCGGGCGGTGCCGGTCTGACGGTCATCAGGGCCGCCGTTCCGAGCCGCGGCCGGTCAGGCCGGAGCGCTCCGAGAACTCGGAGAGGTCGAGCTGCCCGTCGAGGTAGCGCCCGACCAGTAGTCCGATCGCTCCGAGCAGCAGCACGACGACGAACGCCGAGAAGCCGCCGAACGCGCCGGCGACGCCGAGCACGAGCCCGACGATCAGGCCGAGCCGGCCGTTGTCGATCACGGGAACCATGGGGGTCACTCCTTGTGCGGGGGTGGTGCGGCGACGGGGGGGAACGGGTCGAGGTAGTCCTCGACGGTGACGTCGACGACGAGACCGGCGGATCCCGGCAGGACCGCGGTGACGGCGTTGCGGACCTGCGTGCCGATGTCCTCGACGGACGCGGGGTACCGGCCCACGACGTGGACCGCGACGTGCCGGGCCTCGTGCCGGATCCCGACGACGCGCCGGCCGGGGAGGTAGGCCGCGACCTCCCCGAACCGGCCGCCGTGCAGAGCGGCCACCGAGGGACAGCTCAGCACGGCGGTGGCGATCCGGTCGACGTCGGTCTCCGGGGACGTCGGCGGGAGGGGCGGGGTCGTCACGCCACGCGCGGGGGCTCGGCGGGGCGGTCGTCGTCGGCGTCCTCGGACGGCAGGTGCACGTCGTTGACCGACACGTTGACCTCGACGACCTCGAGCCCTGTCATCCGCTCCAGGGCGGAGATGACGTTGCGGCGGATGGCCGTGGCCAGGTCGGCGATCGCGACGCCGTACTCGACGACGACGTCGATGTCGACCGCGGCCTGCTTCTCGCCGACCTCGACCGACACGCCCTGCGAGGCGTTGGTGGCCGCGCCCGGGATGCGCTCGCGCAGGGCGCCGAACGCGCGGGCCGCTCCGCCGCCGAGGGCGTGGACGCCGCCGACCTCGCGGGCGGCGAGCCCGGCGATCTTCGAGACGACCGCCTCGGCGATCTTCGTGGTGCCCTGGCCGCCGGCGAGCGGGTGGGCGTCGCCGGACGGCGACCGGGTGGTGGCGGGCTGGGTGGTCGGGCTGCTCATGTGCACTCCTGGGTCAGCGGTGGGACGGTGGATCGGGCGGGTCGGTGACCTGCCATCGGTTCGACACCGCCGGCGCCCGATCATCACGGGGGGTGAGAGTGACTGTGGTCACGACACGATCGTGACCGTGCCGGCCCGGGTGTCGCTCGAGGGTGGGCGCACGATCGGGGAACCGGTAGTTGCTGTGGCAATGAGCACACGGGTCGAACCGTGGGGCGTGGACCACCCGTTTGAGCTGCCGAAACAGGGTCGATCTAACGTCGCCGACCAGGATTGACGCGGATCGCGTCGGGGAACTGGGGTGGTGGCCGTGAGGAAGCGGCCTGGCGCGTGTCCAACGGTCGTCTGGGATCGACTCCGCATCGGACGTCGCTCAGGGTGACCAACAGAGGAGAACCGCATGTGGGTGTTCGTGAGCCGTCGACTGCGTGTGTGGGCGCTCTTCGCGATCGGGGCGCCGGTCCTGGGCGCACTGCTCGGGGCGGTGGGTGACCGGCTGGAGCGTCGTCACGGACCCGGGACCGCGAGCCGGGCGCTGAAGTACGGGCGCGACTGGCTGCGCCGCCGCTCCCGCGGGCCGCTGGCGCGCCGGGGCCGTACCGCCGACGAGGGCACCGGGACGCCGGTCCGGTAGGTGCGGCGTCGGGAACCGCAGGCGACACATGCACACGGGCGCGCCCCGCGCGTCCCGGCCGTCGAGGAGGAGCGGAGGGTGGCGGTGCAGCACGACGATCTCGACGCCGCCGCCGACGACTGGCTGATCGGCAAGGCCCAGGCCGGCGACGTCGACGCCTACGAGGTCCTCGTCCGGCGACACCGCAACCGCATCTACCGCATCGCGCTGCGGATGCTGGCCAACCCGCACGACGCCGAGGACGTGGCCCAGGACGTCGTCATCCAGCTCTGGACCGCGCTGGCCGGTTTCACCGGCGAGGGGGCGTTCACGACCTGGCTCTACCGGATCGTCGTGAACCGCTGCCTCAACCTGGTCCGGCGACGCCCCCCGGTCCGTCCGATACTCGACTCCGACCACCCCCCGACGGTCGGCGCCGACGACGAGGTCGTCGCCCGGCAGCGCAGCGAGGCCACGCTGCGGGCCATCGGGTCGATGCAGCCGGATCTGCGGGCCGTGTTCGTGCTCCAGCAGATCGAAGGTCTGAGCTACCAGGAGGTGGCCACGATCCTCGACGTCCCCGAAGCCACCGTCCGCGGACGCCTCTACCGTGCCCGCCGGCACCTCCTCGACACCCTGCGGAGCTGGTCATGACCATCCCGCGCAGCGACGGGCGCCTGGCCTGCGGGCGGGACGTCCAGGGGATCCTGGACCAGGTCGCCGAGGGCCGGGCCGCGGAACGCGACGCCCACCAGTCGGGGTGCCTGCACTGCTGGGCGGCCCTGGCCGAGTACGACCGGTTGTGGTCACCGGTGCGCGAGCTCGCCGCCGAGCGGGTCGAGGCGCCCGCCAGCGTCCTCGAGGTCGCGCTCGAGAAGATCCGGCAGGTCGTCGAGCACGCCGATTACGGCCTCCTCGGCTCGGCGGAGGGACTCACCCGCATCTCCGTCCGGGTCGTCGTGGCGATCGCGCGCCGCAGTGCCCAGGAGGTGCCGGGAGTGCGGGTGGCCCTGTCCCGGTACCGGCCCGGCCCGGGCGCCGAGGGGGGGACCGCCGCGGCGTCCCCCCGGGCCGCGGCCGGGGTCACCGGGGGCACCACGACGGTGGAGGTCACCCTCGCGGCCGACTACGGGACCGACCTCGTCGACCTCGGTGACCGGGTCCGACGCGCGGTGGCAGCGCGCGTCCGCGAGCTGACGGGCATGGAGCCCGCCTCGGTGAGCGTCGTCGTCGACGACGTCCTCGGCGAGCGCTAACCACGTCCGGCGGGCGGCGGACGCCCGCGGGGGATGAGCGAGGACCGGCGCGGTACGCCGCGGCTGCACGACCCCCACGGGTTCGACCTCGCCTGGCTGCGCGCGACCCCCGGGGAGGGGGTGCTCACCCACCGCCACCCCGGCACCCAGGTGCTCACGGCCAAGGCCGGGCGCTGGGCGGTGCGGATCAACACCGGGGCCGACGAACGGACCGTCGAGCTGGGCCCGCTCGACACGCTGTCGGTCCCGGCGGGTGCGTGGCGCTCGTTCACGCTGCTCGACGCCGCGCCGGGACGCGCCGCCGACGCCGGCCTCGGCGAGCTGCTGGTCGTCAACGGCGGCGACGGGCGCACCGTGCTGGAGTGGGCCCCCGAGGTCGTCGCGGCGGCCCGGGACGCCGGCCGGGTGCTCGACGCGAACGGGTACGTCGCCCCGGCCGAGGTGCTGGTCACCGCCACGGACGACGACTGACGTGGCCGCGCCGCCGGCCGGCGGGTTCGCCCCCGTCGATCTCGACGACCCGGTCGCGCACGGCGCCGCGCACGCCGTGCGGATCGCGGCCCACCTCGAGGCCTGGCTCGGGGCGCTCGCCGCCCAGGGCGTCGCGGACCCGCCCGCGCACGTCCGCGGGTTGCTCGACGCCACCGGGTTCCGGTCGGCGGTGCAGGAGCTGACCCCGGACCTCGCCGAGGAGGTCCGGGGAGTCGCGGCCGGGGCCGGCCTCGACCCGGACCTGCTGCTCGGCCTGCAGCTGATCGACGAGGAGCCCGCGGCCCGGTCGGTCGCCCTCGCCAAGTGCACCGGTCTCGGGCTCGCGCTCCCGGGCGGCCCGACCTGGATCGGGCAGAACATGGACCTGGGCGCGCACACCCGGGGTCACCAGGTGCTGCTGCGGGTCGCCCCCCGCCGCGACGCCCCGGCCGCGCTGGTGTTCAGCGTCGCCGGGGTCGTCGCGCTGATGGGCGTGAACGCCGCGGCGGTCGGGGTGTGCGTCAACGCCGTGCCCCAGCTCCCCGCCGCCCGCGACGGCCTCCCGGTCGCGTTCGTGATCCGCAGGCTGCTGCAGGCACGCTCCCTCGACGAGGCGGTGCGGCTGGTCCACGACCTGCCGCACGCGACCAGCCAGCACTACCTGCTCGCCGGACCGGGGGAGGTGCGGTCGCTGGAGGCGCGGCCCGACGGCGTCGCCGAGTACCGGCCCGAGGACCCGGCGCGGGTGCTGCACACCAACCACCCGCTCGGCCCGGTGACCGGGACCCCCGGGCCGCCCGCCGCGCACCGCGACTCGCAGGCCCGCCTCGCCGCCGTCCGGGCACGGCTCGGGTCGGGCACACCGACGCTGGCCGACCTGCAGGACGCGCTGCGGTCCGCCGACGACCCCGCGCACCCGGTCTGCCGGGTCCGCGGCGCGGGCCCGCAGGACTACACCACCGGATCGATGGTCTCGGCGCTGCGGCCGGGCACGCCGGTGGAGTCCTGGGTCAGCCCGGGCCCGCCGAGCGAGGTCCCCTACGCGCACACGGTGCTGCCGGCGACCGGCTGAGCGCCGTCAGCAGTGCCCGACCGGTCGGGTCAGTGCGCCGGGTCGCCGGTCAGGTGCGGCAGCGCGACCAGGGCGAGGACCTGCTGGGCGACGCTGCCGGCGGGCGCGACGAGTGTGAGGTCCGGGTTGGCGTGCAGCACGGCCACACCGGCGCTGGCCAGGTGGGTGACCGCGGTCAGGTCGACGGTGAGCGCGCGGGTGCCGCCGCGGGAGCCCTGGCGCAGCGCGCGGTGCAGCTCGGACGCGCCGGCCGCGTCGACCGGGCCGGTGACGACCAGCCGGTCGCCGTCCCCGGCCAGGCCGAACTCCGGCGCGTCCCGTGGCGTCGGGGCCGCGCCGAAGTCGTGGGTGGTGAGCAGCCGGGCGGGGCGGAACAGCCGGTGCGTGAGGCCGACGGTGGTCCCGTCGGCACCCCGGTCGATGTGGACGGCGTCGACGAGGTCGCGGGTCATGCCCAGGCCGATGCCACGTCGGGTCCCGCCGGGGTCGGGGCGCCACCGGCCGCGGTCGGCGACCACGACACCGAGCGCGCCGTCGGGATGCAGCCGGGCGCGGACCGACACCTCGCGGGGGGTGTCGGAGTAGGCGTGCTCGACGGCGTTGGTGACCACCTCGCCGACCGCGTGCTGCACGACGAAGGCATCGTCGACGGCCGCGCCGAGGTCCTGCAGCCAGGTTCCGAGGGCGCTGCGCACGTCCCGGATGGCCGTCACCTCGCCGGCCGTGACCATCTCGAGCGGGGGGACGGGCTCGATGCGCTGCGCGGCCAGCAGGGTGATGTCGTCGGTGTGCCCGGTGGCACGGACCATCAGCTCCAGTGTCTGGGTGGTCCACCGCTCGACCGGCGCACCGTCGGTGCCCAGCGCGTGACCGGCCCCGACGGCCGTGACGACCTGCGCCAGCTCGACGGTGCTCTCCGCCGGGGTGCGGCCCGGCCGCTCCAGGATGCCGTCGGTGTAGAGCAGCAGGCCGTCGCCGACGTCGAGGGTGGCGGTCGCGGTCGGGAACCCGGCCCCGGTGCCGAGCGGGCCCGCGCCGGTCGGCGGCAGGTAGCGCGCCTCCCCGGCAGCGGGCACGACCAGCGGCGGCGGGTGCCCGGCGGTGCAGTACTCCAGCGCACCGCCGCGCGGGTCGAGGACCGCGGCGCCGACCGTCGCCGCCCGGGCGCCGCGGATGCGTTCCGTGGACCGGTCCAGCGCGGCCATCGCCCCGGTCAGGTCCGTCCCGTCCGCGAGCCGCTCGGCCAGGACGGCCCGCAGCTGGCCCATCACCGCCGAGGCCGTCACGCCGTGCCCGACCACGTCGCCCACCACCAGTGCGACCCGCCCGTCGGGCAGCGGCTGGGCGTCGAACCAGTCCCCGCCCGCGGCGGTGTCGACGTCGGCGAGCAGGTAGGACGCCGCGACCTGCACCCCGGGCAGCACCGGCACCCCCGAGGGCAGCAGCTCGCGCTGGAGCTCGCCGACCAGGTCGCGGGCCCGTTCGTAGCGGCGTTGCGCCTCCGCGGTCGCGGCCTGGGCCTGCGCGGTGGCGGTCTGCGCCGCCTGTCGCCGGTGCACCTGTTCGGTGACGTCCACGCCGTAGGCGTTGACCCCCGCGATGCGGCCGTCGCCGTCGTAGAACGCGGACAGGACGAAGTCGATGAACCTGGCCTGCAGCTCGCCGGTGCCGGTGCGGTCGAGCAGCACCCGCCACTCCCGCGCCACCTGCGACGTGCCGGTGGTGTAGACCCGGTCCACCAGCGCGATGATCTGCTGGCCGTCGAGTTCCGGCAGGAGCTCGCGCAGCGTGGAGCCGATGGGCTCGGGACGGCCGAGGAGGGTGCGGTACGCCGCGTTCGCCGTGACCACCCGGTGCTGCGGACCTTCGTACGCGACGAGCATCGCCGGGAAGGTGTCCCACCGCCGTCGCATGGCGTCGGCGTCACCCACCCGTCGACGTACCGCGTCCTCGTCGTCACGCACGCGTCCGGCCCCTCCCGTGTCGAGGCGCCCGGTATACCGCGGCCGGCCGCACGTCCTCAACCCGCGCTACCGCGCCGCCACGGACGACGGCTCGGTCGCGGGGCTCGTCACCGGGGCGGTTACGTGATCCGGTCGGTCAACCTGGACGCCCCGGGCCCGGCCAGCTCCGCGGAGACTCCGCGACGCCCCGCCATGGCCATGAGCAGCGACTCGGCCGGGCCTTCGACCACCGGGCCGTTGCCCGCGGACCAGTCGAGATCGGTGGCGGTGAGGGTGAGCCCGCGGATCCGTTTCCCCGCCCCGATGGTGGGGGCGGTGCGGGCGAAGTCCAGGACCGTCCGCATCCGCTCGGCCGGGATGGTCCGGGGCAGGCCGAGGGGGCGGCGGATGTCCTGGTGGTGGATGACGCCGTCGGTCAGGGCGATCCTGCCGCCGAACCCGGCGGTCAGGCCGCGGGGCTGCTGGTGGTGGCGCACCAGCGCGAGCAGTTGCTCCGGGGTGTGGTCGGCGTGGGCGGCGACACCGGCGGCGTTGACCCGGTCCGGCAGTACCCCGCCCCTGAGGAACCGGCCGACGAGCCCGATCGGGCCCAGTCCCTCGTAGCTGAACATGTGCGCGACGACGTCGCGGACGCGCCACCCGGCGCACAGCGACGGTGCGTCCCACTGGTCGGGGCTGAGGGTGGCGAGGAGGTCGGCGAGGTCGGCCCGTTCGTCGCGGGCCAGGCCCATCGCGTCCACGGTCGCGGTCACGATCGCGCGGCGACGGTGGTGGCGGGCCGGTCGAGCAACCCGGTGGACACCCGGCACGCCCCCTCGACCGGGACGGTGGCGGTACCTGAGGTCGGGGGGATCGACGCGGTCGTGGTCATGGGCCCTCCTGTGCCGGGACACCGCGGGGCGGCTGATCGAGAGGCTCGCACGTCACGGGGCGGATCACGGGTGCACGGCCTCGACGCCCCCGGCGCGGCCGAGATCGTAGCCGCCGAGGGCGAGGATGGAGTCCCGGACGGTCGGGTCGTGCAGGGCGGCGACGAGCGGCTGCACCGCGCCGAGGGCCGCACGTCCGAGGGCGATGTCGTGGGACTCCCAGGTGAGCGGGACGAACTCCAGACGGAGCTCGGTGATGCCGACGCGCAGCCCCAGACCGACGTCGGCGATGCCGGCGGCGACGGCCAGGGCGATCTCCAGGTGCGAGTGCAGCTCCGGACCGGCCACGTCGTGCGGGGCGACGTCGGACGCGACGAGCAGCTGGTCGAGCAGCACGCGTGTGCCGGCTCCGACCTCGCGGCGCGCCACGACACGGCCGGCCAGATCACCCGGACCGGTGATGCCGAGCGGGTTGCCGGCGGGGACGAGCAGACCCTGCTCCCGCCGCCACAGGTGCAGCAGGTGGGGCCCCGGTCGTGGAGCAGGGCGCGCGCGAAGGGCGCGTTGTCGGTGCCGTCGCGGTGCCGCAGGTGGATCGCGGCGCCGTCGGCCGCGCCGCGGGCCAGCGCGCGCAGGCCCTGGAAGCTGCCGCGGGTGCCGACCGGGACGACGGCCGGGCCGACGTGGTCGAGCAGGATCCGCAGGGCGGGATCGTCGCTGCCGGCGAGCCGGAACACGCGGTCGGCCTCCAGCAGCCGGGCGGCCGCGACCGCGCCGTCGGTGGCCACCCGCGCGCGGCGGCGGTCGGCGAGGGTGATCACCGCGCCGTCGGCGAGATAGCGGTAGGCACGCACGACCGTCGACGCCGTCGTCGCGTGCTCACGGGCGTACGCGCGCACCGCAGGCAGCTCGGCGCCCGGAGGCAGGTCGCCGGAACGGACGCGCCGGGCGATCTGGGCGCCGATCTCGACGTAACGGGTCACGGGAGTGGACCCTAGGACCCCCGGCCACCCCGACCCGCCGATGCGGTCCGCTCCGGTCGGTGTGAACCGGTCAGTGTGCGCCGGTCAGTGTCAGCACAGAGCGGCTCGTTGATCATTCTACGCGGCATCCACCAGCAGAAACAGTCTGCGATTGCCGCGGCCGGTGGGGTTGTGTCGTCGGCATGACCGGCGAGAACGCGACACCCCGGCACCGGCGACCGTGGCTCACGCCCGGCGTCGGGGGGATCGGCACGGCGAGCTTCCTGGCCGACGTGGGGCACGAGGTGCCGACGTCGCTGATGGCGAGCTTCGTGACGGCCACCCTCGGCGCCCCGGCGGCCGCGCTCGGGCTGATCGAGGGCATCTCGGAGGGCCTGGCCGGCGCCGGGAGGTTCGTCGGCGGCGCGCTCGCGGACGACCCCGGGCGCCGCCGCGCGGTCGCGGTGGGCGGCTACACCGCGACCGCGGTCCTGTCCGGGCTGATCGGCACCACCACGTCGGTGGTGCAGGCCGGGGTGCTGCGCGGTGCCGCGTGGGCCGCGCGCGGACTCCGGGTGCCGGCGCGCAACGCGCTGCTCGCCGACGTGGTGCCCCCGCACGCCTACGGCCGCGCCTACGGGTTCGAGCGCACGATGGACAACCTCGGGGCGATCGGGGGCCCGCTGCTCGCGCTCGGGCTGGTGTCGCTGTTCAGCGTGCGGACCGCGATGCTGCTCTCCATCATCCCCGGCCTGCTGGCGGCGGTCGCGATCGTCTACGCCATCCGGCAGGCCGGGCTCCCGAAGGTCACCGTGCGACGCACGCTGCGGTTCCGGGTGCGGCCGGTGCTGCGCGGGCAGCTCGGGCGGGTGATGGCCGGGTTCGCCGCGTTCGAGGTCGGCAACGTCGCGGCGACCCTGTTGATCCTGCGCGCGACCGACGTCCTCACCCCGGGGCGCGGGATCGACGCGGCCACCCGGATCGCGATCGCGCTGTACGTGGTCTACAACGTCGCGGCGACCATCGCGTCCTTCCCGGCGGGTGGGTTCTCCGACCGCATGGGTCGACGCGGCCCGCTGCTGGTCACCGCGGCGGGCGTCGCGACCTTCCTGACCGCCTACCTGCTGTTCGCGGTGGCCGGGCCGGCGATTGCGCTGCTCGGTGTCGCGTTCGCACTGGCCGGGATCGGGATCGGGTGCGTCGAGACCGCCGAGCACGCCGCGGTGGCCGCCTTCGCCCCCGAGGAGATCCGCGGGTCGGCGTTCGGGCTGCTCGCCACCGTCCAGGCGTTCGGGAACGTCGCGGCCAGCGTCGTCGCCGGCCTGCTCTACACCGTCGCGTCCCCGACGGTCGCGTTCGGCTACCTCGCGGTGTGGATGCTCGCCGCGCTCGTCCTGCTCGCCCGGGCGGCCCGGCGGACCCGGGCCGGGAGCTGATCCCCGCCCGTGCCGGCCGGCCGCGCCGCACCGGGACGACGGAGGCCGCGCGTCACCGGATGTCGCGCCGGCCGAGCGCCCAGGTCCCGGCCGCCCCGGCGGCGGCCGCGATCGCCAGCATGACGGCGGCCGCCACCAGGTCGGGCGGCTCCACCGGCACGGCGGCCAGGTGGGCGTAGGGCGACAGCCCTGCGACCCACTCCGGGGCGTCGACGCTGTCGGCGACGACGTTCAGCACGAACCCGCCGGCCGCGGGGAGCAGGCCGATCGCCGCGACGTGGGCGGGTGCGACGCCGAGCGCGAGCACCGCCGCGCCGAGGCCGAGCGCGGTGAGCGGCAGGGTGTTCGCGGCCCCGGCCAGCGCGTCGCCGAGACCCAGCGGGGCCCCGACCACCGCGGTGCCCGCCCACGTCGCGACCGCGGCGGCGGCCGTCAGCGCGACCGCGCCCGTCGCGGTGGCGGCGACCTCGGCCCCGACCAGTTGCGGCCGGGTCACGGGGGCGGCGAGCAGCAGGTCGAGGTGCCGGGCCGACTCGGCGTGGGCCAGCCCGCCGACCCGGGCGGCGACGAACCCGCCGACGAGCACGGCGAGCAGCGCGAACAGGGTGGCGGCGTAGCCCGCGACCGAGCCCAGCTCGGCGAAGCCCGCCCGGGTCGCCAGCTCGGCGAACACCGGGTTCTCGGCGAGGAAATCCGTCATGGACTCCGCGATCAGCCCGATGAGCAGGAAGAACGCGCCGACGCCGACGGTCCAGCCGACCAGCGGCCTGCCCAGCCTGCGCAGGGCGAAGGCGGGCACGGAGCCGAGCAGGCGCGTGCGCGGGGCGCGGGGACGGCCGTGACCGAGCGGGGCGTCGCGCAGGTCGCGCCGCCCCGCCAGCACGACGGTGGCGCCGAGCAGCACGGCCGCGGCGCCGCCGAGGACCAGCAGGGGCGCCACGCGGTCGGCCTCGAACGGGCGGGTGAGCGCGACGACCCCGAACGGGGAGACCCAGCGCAGCCACTCCAGCGCGGTCACCCCGTCGGCGACCATGCGGGCCAGCAGCCCGGTGAGCAGCACCGCGACCGCGGCACCGGTGGCCCGGCCCCGGTCGGGCAGCAGCTGGGAGGTGACCCCGGCCGTCCCGACGGCCGCGGCCCCGGCGAGCGCGAGCGACGCGCCGTGCACGACGGCACCGCCTGCGGCGGTCCCGGTGGCGAGCAGGGCGACGGTGACCCCGGCCCCGACCGCCACGACGGCCGTGACGACGACGGCCAGGTGCACCCCGACGACCGTGCCGACCGGGACGCGCCCGGACAACAGCAGGTCCCAGCGGCCCGCGTCCTCCTCCCCGCGCAGCACCCGGGTGGTGGCGAGCGCGGCCCAGACGGTGACCGCCACGGCCAGCACGGTCCCGGTGCGCCACACGGTGAAGCCGCCCGGGTCGTCGAGCGCGACCGGCTGGCCGAAGAGCGTGCGGATCGCCGGGTTCGCGGCCAGCGCCGTCAACGACGCGGCGCCCCCGGGGGCCGAGGCGATCACCGTGGCGTAGGTGGCGACGACCAGCGCCGAGATGCCGGCCGCCACGCCGAGCAGGATGCCCCCGCCCCGGGCGACGAGCCGGGCCGCGAGGCGGGCGACGGCGGTCACCGGGCGGCCCCGCCGTAGTAGCCGAGGAAGATCTCCTCCAGGGTGGGCTCCCGCATCCGCAGCGAGACGACGTCGGCGCCGGCCAGGGCCTGCAGCGCCGGGGCGGGCGGCCCCACCAGGTCGAACCGGACCCGCCCGCCGTCGACGGAGACACCGGACACGCCCGGCACCCCGTGCAGGGCGGGCACCGGCCCCCGGACGACGGCGAGCACCTCGGTCCGGTGCAGGCCGCGCAGGTCGGTGACGTCGGCGATCTCGACCAGCCGCCCGTCGCGCAGGATGCCCACCCGGTCGCACACGGCGTCGACCTCGGCGAGCTGGTGGGAGCTGAGGAACACGGTGCGGCCGTCGTCGCGGGCCTGGGCGACGGCGAGACGGAACTGCTGCTCCATCAGCGGGTCCAGCCCGCTGGTGGGCTCGTCCAGGACGAGGACGGGGGCTCGGGTGGCGAACGCCGCGACCAGCGCGACCTTCTGCCGGTTGCCGGTGGAGTAGGTCCGGCCGGGTTTCGACGGGTCGAGCTCGAACCGCTCGACCAGCTCGGCGCGCCGCGCGGGGTCGGTCCCCGGACCGATCCGGGCGAGCAGATCCAGCGTCTCGGCGCCGGTGAGCGAGGGCCACAGCGCGACGTCGGCGGGTACGTGCGCGAGGTACGCGTGCGCGGCCGCGACGTCGGCGGCGGGTGTGCCGAGCACCCAGGCGCGCCCGGCGCTCGGCCGGGCCAGTCCGAGCAGCAGCCGGATCGTGGTGGACTTGCCCGCGCCGTTGGGCCCGAGGAACCCGAACACCTCGCCGGGGGGCACCTCGAGGTCGAGCGAGTCGAGGGCGAGCGTGCGGCCGTAGCGCTTGGTGAGACCTTCGGTGCGCAGGGCGGGAACGGCGGGCATGACGGCCTCCGGACGCTGGTCATCGACGTGCCGACCAGGCTTCCCGGCGCTCCTGGCGGAAGCGTACGCCGCCGCGCAAGACCGACGGCCCCGACCGGATCACCGGTCGGGGCCGTCGGGGTCTCAGCGGTGGATCAGCTGAGGTCGTAGCGGTCGAGGTTCATCACCTTGTCGAACGCGGCCACGAAGTCGCGCACGAACTTGTCGCCCGCGTCGTCGGAGGCGTAGACCTCGGCGACGGCCCGCAGCTCGGAGTTCGAGCCGAAGACCAGGTCGGCGCGGGTGCCCGTCCACTTCACGGCGCCACCGGCGTCGCGACCCTCGAACGAGTCCTCGTCACCGCCGACCGACGACCACTGCACGCCCATGTCGAGCAGGTTGGTGAAGAAGTCGTTGGTCAGCGTGCCCGGCCGGTCGGTGAGCACGCCGGCCGTGGAGCCGCCGGTGTTGGCGCCCAGCACGCGCAGCCCGCCCACCAGGACGGTCATCTCCGGCGCACTGAGGTTGAGCTGGTTCGCCCGGTCGACGAGCAGGTACTCGGCCGGCAGGCGGTGGCCCTTACCGCGGTAGTTGCGGAACCCGTCGGACTTCGGCTCCAGGTAGGAGAACGAGTCGACGTCGGTCTGCTCCTGCGTGGAGTCCTTGCGGCCCGGCGTGAACGGGACGGTGACGTCGTGACCGGCGTCCTTCGCCGCCTTCTCGACGGCCGCGACGCCACCGAGGACGACGAGGTCGGCGAAGGAGACCTCCTTGCCGAAGGAGGACTGGATGCCCTCCAGCGTCCGGATGACCTGGGCGAGGTCGTCGGGGTCGTTGGCCTCCCAGCCGACCTGCGGCTGCAGGCGGATGCGGCCACCGTTGGCGCCACCGCGCTTGTCGCTGATCCGGAACGTCGACGCCGCGGCCCACGCGGCGGACACCAGCTGGGCGACGGTGAGGCCCGAGTCCAGGATCGACGCCTTGAGGGTGGCGACGTCGGAGTCGGACAGGGTGTAGTCGCCGCGCGCGGGGATCGGGTCCTGCCAGAGCAGCTCCTCCTGCGGGACCAGCGGTCCGAGGTAGCGCTGGATCGGGCCCATGTCGCGGTGGGTGAGCTTGTACCAGGCGCGGGCGAACGCGTCCGCGAACTGGTCGGGGTTCTCCAGGAAGCGCCGCGAGATGGGCTCGTAGATCGGGTCGGCCCGCAGCGCGACGTCGCTGACCAGCATCGTCGGGTAGCGGTTGAGCTCGCCGGTCTCGGGGTCGGGGATGGTGTTCGCCCCGGCCCCGTCCTTGGGCCGGAACTGCCACGCGCCCGCCGGGCTCTTCTCCAGCTCCCACTCGTAGGCGAACAGGTTCTCGAAGTACTTGTTCGTCCACTTGGTGGGCTCGGAGGTCCAGGTGACCTCCAGGCCCGAGGTGATGACGCTGCGGCCCTTGCCGTCGTTGAAGCCCTGCTTCCAGCCGAAGCCCTGCTGCTCGATCGGGGCGCCCTCGGGCTCCGGACCGACGTACTGGTCGGGGTCGGCCGCGCCGTGGGTCTTGCCGAAGGTGTGGCCGCCGGCGATCAGCGCGACGGTCTCCTCGTCGTTCATCGCCATCCGGCCGAACGTCTCGCGGATGTCGCGGGCCGAGGCCAGCGGGTCGGCGTTGGCGTTCGGGCCCTCCGGGTTGACGTAGATCAGGCCCATCTGGACCGCACCCAGCGGCTTCTCCAGCTCGCGGTCACCGGTGTAGCGCTCGTCGCCCAGCCACTCGCGCTCCGGGCCCCAGTAGATGTCCTCGTCGGGCTCCCACACGTCGGCGCGGCCACCGGCGAAGCCGAAGGTCCGGAAGCCCATGGTCTCCAGGGCGCGGTTGCCGGCGAAGACCATCAGGTCGGCCCAGGAGATCTTGTTGCCGTACTTCTTCTTGATCGGCCACAGCAGCCGGCGCGCCTTGTCCAGGTTGCCGTTGTCCGGCCAGCTGTTCAGCGGCGCGAAGCGCTGCATGCCCGCGCCCGCGCCACCGCGGCCGTCCTCGACGCGGTAGGTGCCGGCGCTGTGCCACGCCATGCGGATCATGAAGCCGCCGTAGTGGCCGAAGTCGGCGGGCCACCAGTCCTGCGAGTCGGTCATCAGGGCGTCGACATCGGCGGTGAGCGCGTCGAGGTCGAGGCTCGCGAACGCCGCGGCGTAGTCGAACTCCCCGCGATGAGGGTCGGAGGCGGGCTGGTGCTTGCGCAGGATCTTCAGGTTGAGCTGGTTGGGCCACCAGTCGGTGTTGCTGGCGCTCTCGGTCGGGTGCCCCATGCGACCGGCGTGGACGGGGCAGCCGCCGGCCTGCTCGGTGTTCATGTCGGCTTCGACGGTCTCGTGATCAGCGGAGAGCTGGTCGTCAGTCACGGGGGTCCTTCCGTAATCAGTGGGTGGTGGTGGGAGTGGCGCAGGCGGGACAGGTGCCCCAGTAGATGACCTCGGCCTCGTCGACGGTGAAGCCGAGATCATCGGCGGCCGTCAGGCAGGGGGTGGTGCCCACCGCGCAGTCGACGTCGGCGATGGCACCGCACGACCGGCACACGAGGTGGTGGTGGTTGTCGCCGACCCGGGACTCGTAGCGCGCCAGCGACCCGCGCGGCTGGATCCGCCGCACCAGGCCCGCGGTCGTGAGCGCCCGCAGCACGTCGTAGACGGCCTGGTGGGAGACCTCGCCGAGGTCGTCGCGGACCACGCGGATGATCGAGTCGGTGTCGGCGTGCGGGCGGTCGTACACCGCTGCGAGGACCGCGACGCGCGGGCGTGTGACGCGCAGCGCGGCATCTCGCAACATGCGTTCGAGCTCCGTGATCGTCGGCACCTGGGCGATTGTGGCCCATAATCTGGATTGAATCAAGATTATGGACGGTCGGGCGTGCCGCGGTGACCGGGGAGCGGCGGCCGGCGGACCGCGCCACGGTAGAGGCGGCCGGGGCGCCGCCGCCGTCTCAATGAGAGACGGGGTCGCCCGACTCGATCCGGTACGCGGCGATCGGGGTTCTCCCGCTTCATGACCTCCACGACCGCGACCAGCCCGCGCTGTCGCCGCACTCGGGTGAGATCGACACCATCGGGATTCTCCGGTGGCGAGACCCCCACCACGTCGATCTCACCCGCGGCGCCGAGCTCGCGACGTGACCGCTCGGCGTCGAGCCCGGAGGAGTCGCACCGCCTGCGCGAGCACCACGCCCACACCAGGTTCGGCCACGCCGCTCCGCGGCGCCGATCAGCCCTCGATCCGGCACAGCACCGAGCCCTGGCCGACCGAGGCGCCGGTCGCGACCGCGAGGCCGGCGACGGTCCCGTTCTGGTGCGCGGTGATCGGGTTCTCCATCTTCATCGCCTCGACCACGGCGACCAGGTCGCCCCGACGCACCGCGTCGCCGTCGGCCACCACGATCTTCACGACGGTGCCCTGCATCGGCGCGACGACATCGTCGCCCTGAGCGGCCGCCCCGCCGGTCTGCTGCGCACCGGCGCGGATCCCCGCTGCCGTCTCGGCGCTCACCGCGGACAGCCCGGGCAGCGTCACCACGTGCGCGCGACCGCCGACCTGAATCGTCACGGTGTTCCCGGGTGCGGACTCGGGGGCGGCGTACTCGGTCTCGATCCACCGGGTGTGCACGCCGAAGCCGTCCTGCGCGGTGAACGCGGGGTCCTCGACGACGGCACGGTGGAACGGCAGCACGGTGGGCAGCCCGTCGACGCGGAAGTCCGCGAGCGCGCGCCGGGCCCTGGCGAGCGCCTGGCGGCGGTCGGTGCCGGTGACGATCAGCTTGGCCAGCAGCGAGTCGAACTGCCCGCCGACCACGGTGCCGGCCTCGACCCCGGCGTCCACCCGGACGCCGGGACAGGACGGCAGCTCCCACGCGGTCACCGTGCCGGGCGCGGGCAGGAACCCGCGGGCCGGGTCCTCGCCGTTGATCCGGAACTCGATGGAGTGCCCGACCGGGGCGGGGTCCTCGGTGATCCGCAGCGGTTCCCCGGCGGCGATCCGGAACTGCTCGCCCACCAGGTCCAGGCCGGTGGTCTCCTCCGAGACCGGGTGCTCGACCTGCAGCCGGGTGTTGACCTCCAGGAACGAGATGACGCCGTCCTGCCCGACGAGGAACTCGACGGTGCCCGCCCCGTGGTAGCCGGCCTCGGCGCAGATCGCCCGCGCCGCGGTGTGGATCTCGGTGCGCTGCGCGTCGGTGAGGAACGGCGCCGGGGCCTCCTCGACCAGCTTCTGGTGGCGGCGCTGCAGCGAGCAGTCCCGGGTGCCGACGACCACGACCGTGCCGTGGGTGTCGGCGAGCACCTGCGCCTCGACGTGCCGGGGGCGCTCCAGGTAGCGCTCGACGAAGCAGTCGCCGCGCCCGAACGCCGCCTGCGCCTCGCGCACCGCGGAGTCGAAGAGCTCGGGGATCTCCTCGGCGGTGCGCGCGACCTTGAGCCCGCGTCCGCCCCCGCCGTACACGGCCTTGATCGCCACCGGCAGGCCGTGCTCGGCGGCGAACGCGACCACCTCGTCGGCGCCGCCGACCGGGCCCGCCGATCCCGCCACCTGCGGCGCACCCACCGCGGCGGCGATCTTGCGGGCGGTGACCTTGTCCCCGAGGTCGCGGATCGCCTGCGGGGTCGGGCCGATCCAGGTCAGCCCGGCGTCGACGACGGCCTGGGCGAAGTCGGCGTTCTCGGAGAGGAAGCCGTAGCCGGGGTGGACGGCGTCGGCGCCGGCCAGGTCGGCCGCGTCGAGGATCTTGGCCTGGTCGAGGTAGGTCTGCGCGGCGGTCGTCCCGTGCAGCGGGTACGCCTCGTCGGCGAGCCGGACGTGCGGGGCGTCGGCGTCGCCGTCGGCGTACACCGCGACGCTGGCGAGCCCGGCGTCCGCGCAGGCGCGGACCACCCGGACCGCGATCTCACCGCGGTTGGCGACGAGCACCTTGCGGAGGGTGGTCATGGTGAACTCCTCAGGGCCGGGACGATCTCGTGGGCGAACAGTTCGACCATCGCCGCGCGGTCGGTGTCGGGACAGGCGGGCACGAGCACGATCGACCGCGCCCCCGCGTCGACGTACTCGCGCAGCCGGGCGACGACCTGCTCCGGGGTGCCGCCGGGGACGTACCGGTCGGCGAGCGGGCCGAAGTCCTGCCGGTACACCGCGCCGAGCGTCTCGACGGCCGCCCGCCGGGCGGCCGGGCCGTCGCGGCCGGCGCCGGTCCAGCAGAACACCGCGCCCTCGACGGGCCCGCGTCCGTGTTCGGCGGCCGACGCGGCCACCGTCGCCAGGCCGGCCGCGAGCTGCTCGGGGCTGTACATGTAGGGCACCCACACGTCGCCGAAGCGGCCGGCGCGGCGCATCGAGGCCTCCTTGCGCCCGCCGACCCAGATCGGGGGACGGGGGCGCTGCAGCGGCAGCGGGTCGAGCGTGACCTCGTGCCCGTCGAAGGAGACCCGCTCGCCCGCGAACAGCCGGGTCAGGACGTCGAGGGCCTCGTCGGTGCGCCGCCCGCGCCGGGTGACCGGCACGTCGACGGCCGCGAACTCGGCCGGGAACTCCCCGCCGACGCCGATCCCGAGGTCGAACCGGCCCCCGGAGACGCGGTCGAGCGTGGCGGCCATCTTCGCGGCCAGCGCCGCCGGGTACACCGGCAGGATCGTCAGCGCCGACAGCAGTCGGATGCGGGAGGTGGCGCCCGCCGCGGCCGCGAGCGCGACGAACGCGTTGGGCGTCGGGCTGTGGAAGAACACGTGCTCGCCGCAGGCCAGGAAGTCGAACCCCAGCTCCTCGGCCCGCCGCGCGGCCCCGACGACCTCCGCCGGGTCGCCCTGCGGCGCGAGCATCAGCCCCACCGCTACGGGCTCGCACACAGGGTGCGGGGTCGGCACAGAGGGCCGGACCTGTGTGCCGGCCCCCGGAGGTGTGTGCGAGCCGGTCGTCCGTCCGCCCGGTCCAGCAACGCCTGCGCCATGCGCAGGTGCACGTCGTCGACCATCGCGCCGTCGACCATCCCGACGCCCGACGCCCCCGCCTCGAGCACGGCGCGGGCGTGCGCGATCTCCTCCGCCGAGGTCTTGACCGGGACGTCCTCGAGAGGCAGGTCGAGCTGGGCCGCCACCGAGCTGAGGTCGCCGAAGGCGATCTGGCGGCCCTCGTCGTCGACCGCGTAGCCGTCCAGGGTGCGGATGGTGCCCGGCGGGACGTCGAGCATGTTCGCCGCGGCCGCCACCAGCCGGCCCCTGGCCACCGCGGCCAGGGCCCGCACCGGCGGGATCAGCGCGCGCAGCGTGCACGAGCCGCCGGTGAGCATGTTGAACAGCAGCTCGGGGCGCGCGTCGGACATCGGCACCTCGACGTTCTCGACCGGCACGTCCATCTCGTCGGCGATGACCATCGCCATCGCCGTGCTGATGCCGGTGCCGACGTCGGTGCGGGGCAGCTCGAAGCGGACCTTGCCGTTCTCCAGCACCTCGAGGCGCATGAGGTTGAACGTCGGGCGGTAGGCGGCGATGAGGATGTCGCCGAGGTCCTGGAAGTCGATCGGGTGCGGTCCGCTGGGGATCGGGGCGGCGCTCGCGCTCGAGGGGGCCAGCGCCTCGACGCCGGCGTAGGTCGCGACGGTCAGTGTCGCGCCGCTGACCAGGTAGGTCAGGAACCGACGCCGGTCGATCTCGATCGACTTGGTGGCGCGGTGGCGACCGGAACGGTCACCGGGTGGCGCATGCGTGGGGCTGGCCATCTTCGGTCCTTCCACGGGACGGTGAGGCGGAGGGCGTCACCTGGACGACCTCGACATCAGGGGGAGCGGCGTCAGCACGGAACCCGCGCGACAGTTCGGCACGGCAGCGGGTCAGTGGTGTGGCACGCATCACCGCGGCTGATGGTGGACGTAACGACCGCTGGGGTATTGCGATACTCGACCCGCTTCTCCGCAAATGCGGTTTTGCCCCGTTCAGGCCGCTTCGACCTCCCGAGATGATCGACGCCGGTCCGACGAGACCGACCGCTGGTCGGGCGTCCCTCGCCAGTTCACACCCCTGCAACATCGTCCGGTTCGGTCGTTTCCGGCATCTCCGCAGGTCAGAGCCGACCGCGGGTCGAACTCGCCGATCGCGGGCGCAGCTCCGCCGAATTCACCCCATAGGGTGGTGTAGCCGCAGAAGCGGACGTGGCGGCGGCGCGGGCGCGGGTGCGCGAGGCCGTCCGGCGGGGCCCGGCGTCTGGCGGCGGCCGTCCCGGACGACCAGGGTGTGCGGCATGGATGCCCCGCAGGCCGAGCCGGTGCGCCCGATGCTGGCCACCGCCGGCCCGGCCCCGGTGACGACCACCGGGTGGGCGGTGGAGTTCAAGTGGGACGGCGTGCGGGCGATCGTCGACGGCACCGCCGACGGCGTACGCCTGACCAGCCGCAACGGCAACGACCTGAGCGCGGGCTATCCGGAGCTCGCCCGCACCGCGTCACTGGGCGGCTGGGCGGCGGGCCGCCCGGTCGTGCTCGACGGCGAGCTGGTCGCGCTCGACGCGGCCGGCCGCCCGGACTTCGGGCTGCTGCAGCAGCGCATGCACCTGCGGCACCCGGCCCCGGAGCTCGTGGCTCGGGTGCCGGTGGCGCTCTACGTGTTCGACCTGCTGGAGCTCGACGGGCTCCGGCTGCTCCGCGAGCCCTACGACGCGCGGCGCGAGCGGCTCGACGCGCTGGGGCTGGGCGAGGTGCCCGGTGTGCAGGTGCCCCCCTCGGTCGCCGACGTCCCCGCGGCGCAGCTGCTGGAGGTGGCCCGCGCGCACGGTCTGGAGGGGATCGTCGCGAAGCGCCGGGGGTCGCGCTACGAACCGGGCAGGCGCTCGTCGTCCTGGGTGAAGACCGCGCTGCTCAGCACGCAGGAGGTGCTCGTCGCGGGCTGGACGGCGGGGGAGGGCCGGCGCGCGGGCGGCATCGGGGCCCTGCTGCTGGCCGCCCGCGACGACACCGGCCGGCTGCGGTTCCTCGGGCACGTCGGCACCGGGTTCACCGACGCGGTGCTGCGCGACCTGCACGCCCGGCTCGCGCCCCTACGCCGCGACACCGGCGCCTTCGACGACGACGAGGTCCCCCGCGAGTACGCCCGGCCCGCGCGGTGGGTCGAGCCCGTGCTGGTGGGGGAGGTCGAGTACCGCACGCTCACCCACGACCACCGGCTCCGCCACGCGGTCTGGCGTGGCCTGCGGCCCGACCGCGATCCCGCCGAGGTCGTGCTGCCCCGCCGCTGACCGCCCCTCACCCCGTCGCGAACTGGTGCGCCGCGGCCACGATCCCCGCGACGACGCCGACCTCCTCCTCGTCGCGCGGGCCGGGCACCAGCACCATCCCCGAGCGCACCCGGATCCCGGCGAGCGGGTGCGGCACCACCCAGCCCTTGGCGATGCCGTCGTAGGCCAGCTCGTCGGGCAGGGCCGCGTGCACGCTGCCGTCGGGGTGCAGGTGCGCGAACTCGCCGAGGTCGGGGAGCAGGTACGCGGCGTCGGGGCCGGTGGCGTCGGCGCGGTCGAGCAGCAGCGAGCGCGTGCCCTCCACCCCGACGGTGGCGGGCGCGGTGGTCACCCCGGCGAGATGGGAGACCCGCGTCCACAGCTCGTCCTGCCGCGCGGCGGGCGCGTGCTGGGTCAGCTGGTGCTGCGGGACGGTGGTGGTGGTCTCCGGCGGCGGCCCGCCGCGGGCCGGCAGCCGCCCGCCGGGCACCGAGGGCCACGGCGGCTCGTCGCCGTCGGGCAGCGGGTTCTCGCCGTGGGCCCGGATGTGGTCGAGGCGGTCGCCGAGCCAGGTGCCCAGATGCCCGACCACGGCCCCCTCCAGCTGACCCCCGCCCGCGCCACGCTCGGCCCACAGCGGGGCCCCGCTCTCCTGCGCCAGCCACTCCCAGGTGCGGGCGAGCAGCGGGGCCGGGGTGCGGACGTCGGCGTCGCCGTGGGCCAGGAACACCGGCATGCCGGCGAGGACGCCCCGGCCCGCGGGCAGCCCCGAGTCGAGCGGCAGCGCCCCGTAGATGAGGCCCGCACCCGCGAAGCGCTCCGGCGCGGTGAGCATCAGCGCGCCCGCCATCGTCACGCCCTCGCGGAAGCCGATGAGCAGCACCGGCCGGTCCGGGTCGCCCTCGGTGTCGAGCCAGTCGAGCAGCCACGTGCACGTCAGGCGCAGGTCGTCGGCGTCGGGCGGGCCGTCGCCGGGATCGGTGTACCAGCCGTAGCCGCTGCCCAGCTGCAGCGGCCCGCGCACCGTGACGTAGGCGACGGGGCCGTGCGGCAGCCACGGCGAGATCTCGATGAGCGAGTGCTCGCTGGTGCCGCTGCCGTGCAGCGCCACGACGAGCGGGGCCCGCGGATGCTCGGTGCCCCACCGGGCGACCAGCGGGATGTCGGCCGGTCCGGCGTGGCGTTGGTCACCCATCGCGCCACATTAGAAGCGGCGGCTCGGCCCGCCGGTCTCAGTTCGATACGGCGTCTCATCCCGGGACGTTCCACGTGGAACAGCGACGCCCGTCACTAGCATGTGCGCCATGATCCTGATCAACGTCAAGTTCCCGATCCGTCCCGAGAAGGTGGACGAGTGGCTGCCCCTGGCCGAGTCGTACGCGACCGCGGTCAACGCCGAGGAGGGCTGCGTCTTCTTCGAGTGGTCGCGCGGCCTGGCCGACCCGCTGGAGTTCGTCACCATCGAGTGCTTCCGTGACGCCGAAGCCGGCGGCGCCCACACGAAGACCGCGCACTTCGCCGACTTCGTCGAGAAGGCGCCCGACCTCGTGTCGCGCCAGCCGCAGATCATCTACGTCGACGACGAGCAGGTGAAGGGCTGGGGCCCGATGGGCGAGATCACGCCCCGCTGAACTCGGCGGGCGGTGGGTCCGGGGCCCACCGCCCGTACCCGCTCAGCCCATCCGGCGCAGGCCCAGCCACTGCAGGTCGGCGAACACCGCGACGGCCGCGGCCTGGGCCAGCACCACGGCGACGCCGAGCCCGGTCAGGACGGGCGCCGCCAGCACGGCCGTGGCGACGCTCGCGGCGACCCAGCCGGCGTTGCCGAGGACGACCGTCCACGCGGCGGGCCGGGGGATCGCGGGCCGGGCGGCGAGCACCAGCAGCCCGGCGGCGAACAGTGCGAGGAACGCGCCGACCCCGAGCAGCACCGGGGTGGGCGGGCCGAGCAGGCCGGCCAGCGCGGGCGCCGCGGCCAGGGCGGCCACGCCGAGCGCACCCGAGGCGGCGGCGTCCAGGCGCAGGGCGCGGCGCAGCAGGCGACCGCCGTCGCGGGTGGGGGCGGAGGTGCGGGATCCGGTCGTCGATGTCATGACCGAACTGTCGTGCAGCCCGGTCGTCGGGTCGATGACCTCGGAGGTAGCGCACGGGGTGACTGACCACTGCGATGACTGATAACTGGGGGGGTAACGGACCACTGCGCCCCGTTGCGCAGTGGCCGTCGGGCCGACGTGGGTCAGCCGATCTGCTGGTTCTCCGTCATCGACTCGCCGGACCCGGCGCCCTGCGCCAGCTCGGCGATCATCTTCGCCATGTCGGCGGCGGCCATCGCGCCGACCTGGTTCTGGCCGAAGCCGTCCGGGGTCGGGCCGCTGACCTGGTCGACGCCGCCGCCCATGTTGACGATCCCGTCGGTGGAGGGGGCCTCCGGCAGCGCGTCGGCGGAGGGGGCCTCGGGCAGGGCCGGGGTGTCCGCCGCGGTGGGCAGGGCGGGGAGCTCGGGCAGACCCTCGGCGCCGGGCAGGGCCGGCAGCTCGAAGGCGTCGCCGGCGGGGAGCTCCGGGGAGTCGGTGTTGACGGCCGGCATCTCGACGTTGACGAGGCCGGGGACGCTCCAGCCCTCGGCCGAGGGCAGGCCGGGGGCCTCGGGGGCGGCGGGGAGTCCGTCGAGGCCGGGGGCGGCCGGGGCCTCGGGGATCCCCGCGCCTCCGAGTCCGTCGGTGCCGGGCAGGGCCGGGAGTTCGGGGGCGGCCAGCGCGGAGCCGGCGAACCCGAGGCCGAGTGCGGCGATTCCGGCCGCGGCGGCGGTGGTGCGCAGGCTGCGCCGTGCGAGGCTGCTCATGCGGGAAGTTCCTTCCAGACGCGTTCGTGGTCAGACCCCTCAACGAAACGGTGTGCACCCGGTTGTGCACTTAACGTGTCCGTCATCGTCTTTCACTCGTTATGGTGGCCGTCGACCCCGCCCCGGCGTGTCGGACATCATCGACACCGTGACGGTCGTGGCGAGGCTCGCAGCAGGTGCCGGTGTGGGGATCAGTGCCGGTCTCGGCGGAATCGGCTGGTTCTACTCCGGCGTGCTGCTCGACACCCGCCGGCAGCTCGTCTATCCGGAGCGCGTCCTGGCCGTCACCGGCTCGACGGTCGTGCTCGCGGACTCGCGCCTGACCCGTCAGCCGGGCACCTGGGGCCTGCGCTGGGTGGGCGGGCTCGCGCGGATGGGACCGGTGGCCGAGGTCGTCGACGGGACGGTGCGCCGTCCGTTGCTCGGCGGCGACGTCCCGGAGCCCGGCTCGTCGGCCGTGCTGGACACCGGGCCGTGGGACGACCCGGGGCAGCGCGGCCTGGCCTTCTCCGAGGTCGAGGTGCCCACGCCGGTGGGCCCGGCGCCCGCCTGGCTGGTGCCGGCCCCGGGCGACACCTGGGTCGTCGCGGTCCACGGCCGCGGCGGCACCCGCCGCGAGGCGCTGCGGGTGCTCCCGGCGCTGCACGAGCTGGGCCTGCCGGTGCTGGTCGCCAGCTACCGCAACGACGGCGACGCCCCGCCCAGCCCCGACGCCCGCGACCACCTCGGCGACTCCGAGTGGGAGGACCTGGAGGCCGCGGTGCGCTACGCCCGCCGCCACGGCGCCCGCCGGATCGTGCTCTACGGCTGGTCGATGGGCGGCGCCATCACCGGCGCCTTCCTCGACCGCTCGACGGAGGCCGGAGCGGTCGACGCCGTGGTCTGGGACGCCCCGCTCGTCGACTGGCGGGCCACGCTGCGCCAGCAGGCCCGCAACCGGCGGCTGCCCCCCGGTCTCAGCCCGCTGGCCCTGGCGATCACCAGCCGGCGCATCCGCATCGACTTCGACCGGTTCGACCTGCGCCGCCGCCCGCCCGCCGTCACCCCGCCCACGCTGCTGTTCCACACCGACGACGACACCTCCGTGCCGGTGTCCGCGAGCCGGGCACTGGCCGCCGCGGCCCCGGGCCTGCAGTGGCCGCTGCGCTACGTCGAGGTCGCCGGGCCCGAGCACACGGCCGCCTGGAACGCCGACCCGGGGGCCTACGAGGGCACCGTGACGTCCTTCCTCACCGAGGTGCTGGCACCATGGTCCCTGTGACGGAACCAGGCAACGCCAAGAACACCGCGACGCTGCGGACCTCCGAGGGCGACATCACGATCACCCTCTTCCCCGACCACGCGCCGAAGACGGTCGCGAACTTCGTCGGCCTCGCGACCGGCGACGGGAACTACAGCCAGCCCAACGCCAGCGGCGGCGACACCGGCCCGTTCTACGACGGCTCGGTCTTCCACCGCGTGATCAGCGGCTTCATGCTGCAGGGCGGCGACCCCACCGGCACCGGCCGCGGCGGGCCCGGCTACCAGTTCGGCGACGAGTTCCACCCCGAGCTGCAGTTCGACCGGCCCTACCTGCTGGCGATGGCCAACGCGGGGCCCGGCACCAACGGCTCGCAGTTCTTCATCACCGTCGGCCCCACGCCGCACCTCAACCGCAAGCACACGATCTTCGGTGAGGTCGCCGACGCCGACTCGCGCGCCGTCGTCGACAAGATCGCGTCCACGAGCACCGACCGGTCCGACCGGCCGCTCACCGACATCGTGATCCAGAAGATCGAGATCTCCTGAGCGACGTGCCGTGACGTACCCCGCCGGCCCGCCCACCGGAGCCCCGGCGGTGTGCGTCCGCCATCCCGACCGGCCCACCGGGCTCGCGTGCACCCGTTGCGCGCGCCCGGCGTGTCCGGAGTGCCTGCGCGAGGCGTCGGTGGGGTACCAGTGCGTCGACTGCGTCCGCCAGGGGCAGCGGGAGGTGCGCCGCGCCACCACCGTCGCCGGCGCCGTGCTCGGGGCGCGGCCGCTGGTCGTGCCCGCGCTGGTGGTGCTCAACCTGCTCGCCTTCGCCGCCACGGCCGTGCAGGCGGGCAGCATCGGTGCCAACACGCGCTCCGCGCTGTTCGTCGACTGGGCGCTCTCGCCCGGCACGGTGGCCGCCGGCGAGTGGTGGCGGCTGGTCACCTCGGGCTTCCTGCACATCGGCCCGCTGCACCTCGCGTTCAACATGTTCGCGCTGTGGATCATCGGCCGCGACATGGAGATGCTGGTCGGCCGCGGCCGGTTCCTGGCGGTGTACCTGCTCGGGATGCTCGGCGGGGCGGCCGCGGTGATGGTGCTCTACGGGCCCGGCGAGTACGTCGCGGGCGCCTCCGGCGCGGTGTTCGGCCTGATGGGCGGGCTCGTGGTCGCCCTGCTGCGGTTGCGCAGGCCGCTCAACCAGGTCCTCGGGCTGCTCGCCGTCAACCTGGCGTTGGGGTTCTTCGTCCCCGGCATCTCCTGGCAGGCCCACCTCGGGGGCCTGCTCGCGGGCGCCGCGGCCACCGCCGTGCTCGTCTACGCCCCACCCGCCCGGCGCGCGCCGGTGCAGGGCGGCGGCCTGGCGGCGATCGCCGTGGTGCTGCTCGTGGTGGTCGCCGCGGGCGCCGTCCTAGCGGGGGCGTAGGGCCAGCAGCTCGGCCGCGACGTCCTCCGGGTCGGCGCCGAGGTCGAGGCGACCGAACAGCAGCAGCCGCTCCCCGCCGTCGGCGGTGACGGTGTCGACCTCCAGCAACGAGGTCTCCCGGCCGAACCTCCGCGTCCGCAGGACGCGCACCCCCTGCACGAGCGGCCAGGGGTGGTGCCGGGCGCGCAGCATGCCGCCGACCGTCAGGCCGTCGGCGTCCACGCGCAGGCGCGGCCGGGCGCGGGTACCGAACAGCGCGGCGACGACGAGCGCCAGCGCCGCGCAGCCGGCCAGCAGGCGCCCGGCGGGATCGGCGCCGGAGACCGTCAGGAGCGCGCACCAGGCCGTGGCCGCGACCGCCCCGACCCAGCCCAGCGCGACCAGGCCGGCGGCCGGGCTCCAGGTCCGAACGGCCCAATCATGATCACTCACGGTAGTTTGTCCACAGCGTCCATCCACACTGGGGACTACTTACAGTGGTGTGTTTCCGCAGCTCAACGCCACCTCATCGTCATCAACAGGCCGATCACGATGAGTGAGAACCCGATGAGGAAGTTCCAGGGGCCGAGGGCGGCCATCCACGGGATGTAGTCCACAGCCAGGTAGTTGACGACCAGCCAGAGCAGCCCGAGCAGCATCAGCCCCAGGAAGACGGCGACGTAGATCGGGTTCGTGGGGCCCGTGACCTTGACCGGTGTGGTCGTCCGCTTGTCGCCCGCGGGCGGGGTGTAGACGGCCTTCTTGCGGACCTTGCTCTTCGGCATCTGCAGACCTCGTGAGACGGCGTCACCGGCGCACACCGCACCGGACTCTGGCCCCAGGCTAGCGCGCAGACCCCCGGCCGAGCCGGTTGCAGTGGGGTGGCTCCACTCCGACCCGGTTGCAGTAGAGCCACACCACTGCAACCGGTGGGGTCAGGCGCGGGCGCTCAGGGCCGCGGTCTCGGCCGTCAGGGCCTCGACGACCGGCTCCGGGGCGGGATGGCCCGCGGCGGCCATCCAGTTGGCCAGCAGGCGGTGGCCGTGCTCGGTGAGCACCGACTCGGGATGGAACTGCACGCCCTCGATGGGCAGCGCCCGGTGCCGCACCGCCATGATGACGCCGCTGTCGGTGCGGCCGGTGACCTCCAGCTCCGAGGGCAGGGTGTCCGGCCGGATCGACAGCGAGTGGTAGCGCGTGGCGACGAACGGGTCGGGCAGACCGGCGAGCACCCCCGCGCCCTCGTGGTGCACCAGCGAGGTCTTGCCGTGCAGCAGCTCGGGCGCCCGTTCCACGACCCCGCCCCAGGCCGCCCCGATCGCCTGGTGGCCCAGGCACACGCCGAGCAGCGGCAGCTCGCGGTCGGCGCACCGCCGGATCGCCTCGACGCTGATCCCGGCCCGCTCGGGCGTGCCCGGCCCGGGGCTCACCAGCACCCCGTCGACGTCGCCGAGCTCGTCGAGGTCGACCTCGTCGTTGCGCCGCACCGTGGTGTCGGCGCCGAGCTGGGCGAGGTACTGGACGAGGTTGTAGACGAAGCTGTCGTAGTTGTCGATCACGAGCACGCGCATGGGCACCAGTGTGCCCCGGCGCGCGACTCAGTTGCCGAAGAACCCGCCCCCGCCGTCGCCGATCGTGATGACGAGCTCGTCGCCCTCCTGGTAGGACTGCCCCTCGCCGATCGACTGCTCGATCACGCGGCCGTCCTGGCTGTCGTCGCTGACGTTGCGCTCGCGTTGGGTGACGTCGCGCAGGCTGATCCCGGCCTGCTGCAGGGCGCGCAGGGCGTCGCCGCGGTCGAGCCCGATGAGGTCGGGCATCGTGACCTGGTTGCCGCGCGAGATCTGCAGGGTGACCGTCGAGCCCGGAGCGGCCTGGGCCCCCGCGGCCGGGTTGGTGCCGACGACGTCACCGCTCTCGCCGGACCCGTCGACCTCGGACTCCTGGACGGTGAAGCCGGCCGCCTCCAGCGTCTGGCGGGCCTGCTGGCGGCTCTGGCCCGACACCGACGGCACCTCCCGGGTGGTCGGCCGGGTGCCGATGACGACCGCGACCGCGCTGCCACCGGGCGCGTCCGCGCCGGCGGCCGGGGTCGACCGGATGATCCGGTCGATCAGCGCCTCGTCGGTGGTCTCCTCGGGTACCTGTTCGCCCAGCGAGAGGCCTCGGGCGGCCAGCGCCGTCTGTGCGTCGGCGATCGTCAGGCCGGCGAGCGGGGGTACCGCGGCCACAGCAGGACCGGACCCGACGAAGATCGTGACGTTCGCCCGTTCCTGGACCTGCGTGGTCGCGGAGGGGTCGGTACGCACGACCCGGCCCTGATCGTCGACCGTGGACTCCTCCGTCTGGATGTTCGGGATCAGGCCGGCGTTGATCAGGGTGGTCCGGGCCGCCTCCTGTTCCTGGCCGACCACGTCGGGCATCGCGAACTGCTCCGGTGCGGCCGGCCCCCCGAAGATCTGGAACGCCACGAACCCGATCAGTGCCAGCGCCACCGCGACGGCCGCCACGATCCCGACGATGCGCCCGGTGCTGCGGCGCGGCTCGTCGTCGTAGTACTCGGTGGGGGCGGCCGGGGGCAGGGTGTGCCGTCCGCCGTTGACCCGCCGGGTGGGGCCGGTCTGGTGGGCGAGCATCGCGGTGCGCTCGTCCTCGCTCATCACCGCGGGCGCCATCGGGGCCTGCCCGCTGCGCACGCGGACCAGGTCCGACCGCATCTCGGCGGCGGACTGGTAGCGGTTGGCCGGGTTCTTCGACAGCGCCTTGAGCACCACCGAGTCGAGCGCGGGCGGGATCTCCGGGTTGAGCTCGGAGGGACGCCGCGGGTCCTCGCGGACGTGCTGGTAGGCGACGGCGACCGGGGTGTCGCCGGTGAACGGCGGCTCCCCGGTGAGCAGCTCGAACAGCACGCAGCCGGCGGCGTAGACGTCGGAGCGGGCGTCGACGGCCTCGCCGCGGGCCTGCTCGGGCGAGAGGTACTGGGCGGTACCGATCACGGCCGCGGTCTGGGTGACGTTCTGGCCCTCGCCCAGCGCGCGGGCGATGCCGAAGTCCATCACCTTCACCGCGCCGGCATTGTTGATCATGATGTTGGCGGGCTTGACGTCGCGGTGGATGATCTGGTGCCGGTGGCTGAAGTCCAGCGCCGCGCAGACGTCGGCCATCACCTCGATGACGTGCTGCTGGGTCATCGGGCCCGTGGTCTTGACGATGTCGCGCAGCGTCTGCCCGTCGACGTACTCCATGACGATGTAGGGCAGCGGACCGGCCTCGCTCTGCACCTCGCCGGTGTCGTACACGGCGACGATCGCGGGGTGGTTGAGGGCGGCGGCGTTCTGGGCCTCGCGCCGGAAGCGCATCTGGAACTGCGGGTCGCGGGCCAGGTCGGCGCGCAGCACCTTGATCGCGACGTCACGGCCCAGCCGGGTGTCGAGCCCGTGGTGGACCTCGGACATGCCTCCGTAGCCGAGCGTCTCGCCCAGCTCGTAGCGCTCGGACAACAGGCGGGGGGTGGTCATCGCGGCCTCTGGGAGGTTCGTGTGGACGAGGTCATCATGCCGGGCGCCGTGTACGCCCGAGGTGTTCCCCCCACCACCCGAGCGCCGGTCGGCGTGTTGTGCGGGCTCACCGGACCGTTCCTGAGTCGATCATCGAGCCGGCCGCCACCCCCTGGGGCGCCACCACCCGTACCCCCGCGCCCGTGCCCGGGTCGCCCTCCCCGAGAGCCCGGACCACGAAGATGCCGAACACCACCGCGGCGACGGTGAGCAGCACGAACAGCACGATCAGCAGCCCGCGACCCGGCCCGGTGGCCGGCTGCAGCCGCAGGGGCTCCGTGGGGGGCCGGCGGGCGGGCTCGTGGTGACGCTCGGCCGCGCGTCCCTCGGCACGGGCGCCGGGCCCGGTGTCGGGCCGCGGCTCCGGGAGCCGGTGCGGGCCCGAGGCGTGCCGCCCCGGCGTGTACCGCCCGTCGGGCGCGGCCCCGGGCGGCGGCGGCGGGGCGGGCGCGCGACGCCGGGTGCGGGCCTCGGGGGGCGGGGCCACCGGGGTGGACCCGCCGCGGGGCGTGAGCCCGGACGGCACCGGCAGCGCCTGCCCGCGCCGGACGGCGGCCACCGCCTCGGCGAACTCCCCGCCCGTCGCGTAGCGCTGCGTCGGGTCCTTGACCAGCACCGACTCGATCAGCTCGCGCGCCTCGACCGGGATCGTGCCGGGCAGCGGCGGCGGCTCGTCGCGCACCTGCATCATCGCGACGGCCACGGCGCTGTCGGCGCGGAACGGCCGGTGCCCGGCCAGGCACTCGTAGCCGACGATGCCGAGCGAGTAGACGTCGCCCGCGGGCCCGGCTTCGGCCCCGCTGGCCTGCTCGGGTGCGATGTAGTGCGCGGTGCCCATCACCATGCCCGAGCGCGTGACGGGCACGGCGTCGGCGGCCTTCGCGATGCCGAAGTCGGTGATCTTGATGAGCCCGTCGGTGCGGACGAGGATGTTGCCCGGCTTGACGTCGCGGTGGACGAACCCGCGCTCGTGCGCGGCCTGCAGCGCGCGGGCGGTCTCCTCGATGATCCGCAGCGTCTCCCCGGCCTCGATCGGCCCGCGGGCGATGACGGCCGACAGCGGCTCGCCGCGCACCAGCTCCATCACCAGGTACGCGGTGCGCCGCCCGCTGTCGGACGGGTCGTCCTCGCCGTAGTCGTGCACGGCGGCGATGCCGGTGTGGTCGAGCGAGGCCACCGTGCGCGCCTCGATCCGGAACCGGTGCAGGAACTCCTCGTCGTCGGACAGCTCCGGCCGCAGCACCTTGACGGCCACGCTGCGCCCGAGGCGGGTGTCGGAGGCCTCCCAGACCTCGCCCATCCCGCCGACGGCGATGCGTCGGTCGAGCTGGTACCGGTCGGCGATGAGCACCCCGGCCGCGAACGCCCTCACCGCGCCGGGCCCCTCACTGGGAACCCCGCAGCGCCGCACCGATCACGGCGCGGCCGATCGGGGCGGCGACGGCGCCGCCGGTGGCGGCCAGGTTGTTGCGGTCACCGCCGGACTCGACCAGCACCGCGACCGCGACCTGCGGGTTCTCCGCGGGCGCGAACGCGACGTACCAGACGTGCGGCGGCGTGCTCTTGGGGTCGACCCCGTGCTCGGCGGTGCCCGTCTTCGCGGCGATCTGGACGCCGCGGATCTTGCCCTCGCCCTGGTAGCTGTTCTCGTTGTTGACCATCAGCTCGGTGAGCGTGCGCGCCACCCCGGGGCTGACGGACTGGCCGATCTGGTCGGGCTCGGTGGTGTCGAGGGTCTCCAGGTCCTGGCCCTGGATCTCCGAGATCAGGTACGGCGCCATCAGGCGGCCGCCGTTGGCGATCGCGGCGACGACCATGGCGTTCTGCATCGGGGTGAGCGCGACGTCGCGCTGCCCGATGCTGGTCTGCTGCAGCGCCGCGGTGCTCTCGATGTCGCCGATCGTCGACGGGACGACGCCCATCGGGATCGCGATGTCCTCGGTGCCGATCCCGAACGCCTCGGCCTGGTCGCGCAGCGCCTGCTCGCCCAGCTGCTCGGCCAGCTCCGCGAACGCGGTGTTGCACGAGCGCTGCAGGGCGTCGCGCAAGGACGCGGTCCGGCCGGTGCCGCAGGCGTTGCCGTTGAAGTTCTGCAGCGGCGTGGCGGTGTCGGCCAGGGTGATGCTCGACGCCGCGGTGAACTGGCTCTCCGGGGTGTAGCGACCGCTCTCCAGGGCCGCGGCGACGTCGATCAGCTTGAAGGTCGAGCCCGGGGGGTAGATCTCCTGGATCGCCCGGTTGGTGAGCACCGGCGGGTCGGCGTCGGTGTACTCCGCCCAGGCGTCCTGCTGGGTCCGGGCACCCTGCGCGGCCAGCGGGTTCGGGTCGTAGGACGGCGTGGAGGCCATGGCCAGGATCGCGCCTGTCGAGGGCTGCAGCGCCACGACCGAGCCGGTGTAGCCGTTCTCCGAGAGCGCGTCGTAGGCGGCCTGCTGCACCGCCGGGTCGATCGTGGTGACGACGTTGCCGCCGCTCGGGTCGCGGCCGGTGATCAGGTCGGACAGGCGGCGGGTGAACAGCCGGTCGTCGCTGCCGTTGAGGACGTCGTTGGCCGCCCGCTCCAGGCCGCCCGCGCTGTAGATCAGCGAGTAGTAGCCGGTGATCGAGGCGAAGGCGGGCCCGTCGGGGTACTCGCGCTGGAACGGGTACTGGCCGTCGGTCTCGACGCTGCGCGCCAGCACCTGCCCCTGCGCGCTGATCTGCCCCCGCTGGCGGGAGTACTCCGCGAGCAGGACGCGCTGGTTGCGCTGGTCGGTGCGGTAGTCGCCGGCCTTGACCACCTGGATGTAGGTCAGGTTGGCCATCAGGAGCAGGACCATCGCCATCACGGCGATGGCGATGCGGCGGACGGGGGTGTTCACAGCCGGAAACCGATCATGAGGGCCGCTCCACCAGCTCGGTCCCGGCCTCCGCGATCGGCGGCAGCGGGACGGCCGGGCGCCGGGGCAGCGGCGCGCGTGCGGCGTTGGAGATGCGCAGCAGCAGCGCGACCAGCGCGTAGTTGGCGACCAGCGAGCTGCCACCGTAGGACAGGAACGGCAGCGTCAGGCCGGTGAGCGGGATCAGCTTGGACGCCCCGCCCGCGACGATGAACACCTGCAGGGCGAGCGTGAACGCCAGGCCGGTGGCCAGCAGCTTGCCGAAGCTGTCGCGCACGGCGAGCGCGCTGCGCAGCCCGCGGGTGATCAGCACCAGGTAGATCACCATGATCGCGGCGAGCCCGATCAGGCCCAGCTCCTCGCCCAGCGAGGAGAGCATGAAGTCGCTCTCGGCGAACGGCACCAGCTCCGGGCGGCCCGCGCCGAGACCGGTGCCGCCGAGCCCGCCGGTGCCCAGGCCGAACAGCGCCTGGCCGATCTGGAAGCCGGCGCCGTCGAAGTCGGCGAACGGGTCGATCCAGATCTGGACGCGGGTGCGGACGTGGCCGAACAGCTGGTAGGCGACGAACCCGCCCGCGGCGAAGAACGACAGCCCGATCAGCATCCAGGACACGCGCTCGGTGGCCGTGTAGAGCAGCACCAGGACGATGCCGAAGAACAGCAGCGAGGTGCCCAGGTCGCGTTCGAGCACCAGCACGCCGACCGAGAACGCCCAGGCGACGAGCAGCGGCGCGAGGTCGCGGGCGCGGGGGAGCTCCATGCCCAGGAAGCGGCGCCCGGCCGTGGAGAACAGGTCGCGCTTCTGCACCAGGAACGCCGCGAAGAAGATGATCAGCAGGATCTTCGCGAACTCGCCGGGCTGGATGGAGAAGATGCCCAGCCGCAGCCAGATCTTCGCCCCGTTGACCTCGGAGATCGACGACGGCAGCACGCCCGGCAGCGCGAGCAGGATCAGCCCGGTGAACCCCGCGGTGTAGGCGTAGGCGGCCAGCTTGCGGTGGTCGCGGACCACCCAGAGCACCGCGACGAACAGCAGCAGCCCGACGCCGGTCCAGGCGACCTGGCGCGGCCACAGCAGCGTCGGCAGGTCGTTGCCCAGTGCGACGGCGCGGTCGGCCTTGGCCAGGTCGAGCCGGTAGATCATCACCAGGCCCAGCCCGTTGAGCAGGGCCACCGCGGGCAGGATCAGCGGGTCGGCGTAGGGCGCCAGCCTGCGGACGGCGAGGTGGGCCCCCACCAGCAGCGCCAGGTAGGCCGCGCCGATGAGCAGCAGGTCGATCGTCAGCGTCTGCTCCTGGTTGGCCTCCACCAGGATGAGCGCGCCGGTGACCAGCACCGCCGCGAACGCCAGCAGCACGAGCTCGATCGTGCGGCCGGTCGGCGGGCCTGCCTGCTCCCGCGCCTCGCCCTGTGCCACCACGTCAGCCCACCGGCCGGCAGTTGATCCCCGGCTCGGGCGGCACGCTCGGCAACGCGGTGGCGCCGTAGTCCGGGAAGGTCACGTCGGGGAGGGTCGGCACCAGCGCCGTCTCGGGCGCGGCCGGGGTCGGTGCGGGGCAGGGGTCGAGCATCTTGGTGCGCAGCCGCTCGACGACGCCCTGCGCGCCGTCCAGCCCCGCGGCGTCGATGCCGCCGCGGACCAGGGAGCGGTCGGACTCCGGCAGGTCGTCGAGCGCGATGTCGGTGCGCTCGGCGACGGTGTGCAGCGGCACCCCCAGCACCTCGCCCTGGACGCCCTGGAAGATCGTGACCCGGTCGGCGTCGGCGCCCACGTAGTACTGCTGGAGCACCCAGACCGTGGCGAGCAGGCCGCCGCCGACGAGGACCACGAGCGCCGCGGCCGCCGCGACGAACAGCCGTGCCCGGGAGCGCCGGGCCACGGCGGGGGCCTCCGCGGCCGGGGCCGTGCGCTGCGGGGCGGGCCGCGTCAGGGTGGTGGCCGACGCGCGGGCGGCGGCGGAGTCGGGGCGGGGGCCGTCGTCGCGGCCGTCGCCCGCGGCACCGCCGACGATCGGGGCGTCCTCGCCGAACTCGATGTCGACGACGTCGGCCACGATGCAGGTGATGTTGTCGGGCCCGCCGCCGCGCAGCGCCAGCTCGATCATGCGGTCGGCGCACTCGCGGGGGTCGCGGTAGCCGCGCAGCGTGTCGGCCAGCGTCTCGTCGCTCACGACACCGGACAGGCCGTCGGAGCAGAGCAGGTAGCGGTCGCCCGCGCGGGCCTCGCGGATCGTCAGCGACGGGTCGATGTCCTGGCCGGTGATGGCGCGCAGCAGCAGCGAGCGCTGCGGGTGCGTGTGCGCCTCCTCCTCGGTGATCCGGCCCTCGTCGATCAGCGACTGGACGAAGGTGTCGTCCTTGGTGATCTGGGTGAGGACGCCGCCGCGCAGCTGGTAGGCCCGCGAGTCGCCGATGTGCACCAGGCCCAGCCGCCTGCCGGCGAACAGGATGGCGGTGAGCGTGGTGCCCATGCCCTCCAGGTCGGGGGCCTCGTGCACGTGGTGGGTGATCGCCGCGTTGCCCTCGACGGTGGCCTCGCGCAGCTCGCGCAGCAGGTCGTCGCCGGGGTCGTCCTCGTCGAGCGGGGCGAGCGCGGAGATCACCAGGGACGACGCGACCTCGCCGGCCGCGTGCCCGCCCATGCCGTCGGCGAGCGCCAGCAGCCGGGGGCCGGCGTAGACGGCGTCCTGGTTGTTCTGCCGGACGAGCCCACGGTCGCTACGGGCCGAGTAGCGCAGGACCAGCGTCATCGGGCGGCTCCGGCGGCTCGGTCGGCGGGCGCGGGAGGGATCCGGTTCATGATCGGAGCTCGATCACCGTCTTGCCGATGCGGACAGGGACTCCCAGGGGGACCCGGGTGGGTCCGGTGACCTTAGCCCGGTCGAGGTACGTGCCGTTCGTCGACCCGAGATCCTCGACGTACCACTCCTCCCCCTGCAGGGAGATGCGGGCGTGGCGGGTCGAGGCGTAGTCGTCGTCGAGCACCAGGGTGGAGTCGTCGGCCCGGCCGATCAGGATCGGCCGGGAGTCCTCCAACGACACCCGGGTGCCCGCCAGCGCGCCCGCGGTGACGAGCAGTTGCCGGGGCATGCGGCCCCGGCCCCCGCCGCGGGGCGCCACCCGACCTCCCCCGGGCAGCATCGACCGGAGCCCGGACGCGGCGTACAGATCCGACCGCACCACCCGGAGCGCGACCAGCACGAACAGCCAGAGGAGGGCCAGGAAGCCCGCCCTGGTCAGCTGCAGCACCAACTCCGGCACTCGCGGCGAACTCCGTCCTGGGGTCTGGTGAGGGTGACTACTGGGTCCGGAAGACCAGGCTCGAGTGCCCGACCCGGATGACGTCACCGTCGTTGAGCTGCCACGTCTGCACCGGGTTGCCGTTCACGGTGGTGCCGTTCGTGGAACCGAGGTCGGTGAGCGTCGCGGCCTGACCATCCCAGCTGATCTCCAGATGACGGCGCGACACGCCGGTGTCGGGAAGGCGGAACGCCGACTCCTGGCCGCGGCCGATCACGTGGCTGCCCTGGGTGAGCTCGTAGTTGCGGCCCGAGCCGTCGTCGAGGCTCAGCGTGGCGGTGTAGCCCTGCTGGCCGTAGCCCTGCTGCTGGCCGTAGCCCTGGTCGTAGCCCTGCTGGCCGTAACCCTGCTGCTGCCCGTAGCCCTGGTCGTAGCCCTGCTGGCCGTAACCCTGCTGCTGGCCGTAGCCCGGCTGCGGCTGCCCGTAGCCCTGGTCGTAGCCCTGCGGCTGGCCGTAGCCCTGGTCGTAGCCCTGCGGCTGGCCGTAGCCGGGCTGCTGGCCGTACCCGGGCTGCTGCTGGCCGTAGCCCTGGTCGTAGCCCTGCTGGCCGCCGTAGCCGGGCTGCTGCCCGTAGCCCTGCTGGCCGTACGGGTCTGCGCCCTGCTGGCCGTAGCCCTGCTGCTGGCCGTAGCCCTGCTGGCCGTACGGGTCGGCGGCGCCGCCCTGCTGGCCGTAGCCCGGCTGCTCGCCCTGGTCGTACCCGCCCTGGCGCTGGTCGTAGGCGGGCGGGGCGTAGGTCTGCTGGCCGTATCCGCCGGGGGCGGGACGGTCGTAGCCGTACTGCCCGTTCTCCTCGGGGTGGCCCGGTTGCTGGCTCATGGGTGCTTCTCCTGCGTCGCGAGCTCGCGTGGCGTCCCGACGGGAAGCGTCGGGGTCCACGGACGAGCGGGTGCGGAACTGTCCCGTGTGCAGCGCATCGGAGCGCTCCAGAAAGACTACGACCTCGCCGTAGGTGTCCCATCCCTGGTCGGCGAGTTGTTCGGTGACGTAGCTCGAGAGCGAGTCGACGATCTGAGCGGTGTCACCGGCCATGCGATCGAAATCGGCTGGTCCGAGCAGCACGGTGTAGCGGTTCGGCGCCAGGAGGCGCCCCCCCGCCAGCTGCTCGATGTGGTCCTCGGCCTCTCGGAGCAGCCCCTGCATGACTTCCTGGGGGACGACACTGCCACCGAAAACCCGCGCGAAGGCGTCGCCCACCATCCCTTGTAGACGGCGCTCGAACTTCTCGACGCGGCCCAACCGATCTTCCTCCGATCACGACGGCGTGTTGCTGACAGCACCGATCGTATCTGTGCTACCCCCCAGCGTGCCGCCCCCGATCCGGGGGTGCGGCACGGGGGGTCGGACGGGCCGTGCTAGCTTTTCCCTCGCCAGGGCGAGTGGCGGAATGGCAGACGCGCACGGTTCAGGTCCGTGTGTCCGAAAGGACGTGAGGGTTCAACTCCCTCCTCGCCCACAACATCATCCGGAGGCCCGCCGTGGGCCTCCCGGCCCGTCGGGATCCCGACGTCGGCCCCTCTCCCTCCCGTTACGGGACCGAGACCTGTCGCCGAGCACGTCCGTGGCGTCGCCGAGCGGTCGCCGTCACCGCCGCACCGCGGGCCGATCCGGGTGGTCGGCGAACACCAGCACGTCCGCGGCACCCTCCGGATCGCGTTCGGCGGCGTACCGGGCGTAGGCCGGCAGCGTCCAGTGCTCGTCGGCGGGTAGGCCCCTGGCCAGTGCGGCCGGACCCATCCGCAGGTGCACGGCCACGTCGAACGGCAGCCCGCGGCCCAGCAGCAACCCGCCCGCGACGACGACCACCCCGTCCGCCGGCAGCTGCGTGTAGCCGTCGCGGAACGCCCGGTCCACCGCCGCGTCGCGGAGCCGGGGCAGCACCCGGCCGGTCGTGGCGGCGGGGTCGAGGACCTCGCGGCGCAGCCCGGCGTCGTCGAGCCAGCCGTCGAGGAACTCGTCGGGGTCGGTGCGGCCGCGCTCCAGGCGCAGCGACGCCGGCCGCAGGAAGTCGGCGGCCGCGACGAGCACCGCGGCCCGGCCACGCGTCCGCAGGTCCCGCGCGACGTGCCCGGCGAGCACGTCGGGCCGGGTGGGCGGCGGGCCGTCGACGACCAGGCGCACCCGGCCCGGTCGGGCCTCGACGAGCGTGGCGACCCGGTCGGCGAGCCGGTCGGGCGTCAGCGGGGTGACCTGCACGCACCCGATGCTGCCAGCCGGTCCGCCGGTGGCGCCCCGGCACCGGGTACCTGCCCGTGGGCGCCTGCTGGCGCCCGACGGCCGACCGGCCCGACACTGGGGCCGTGGAGCCCGAACGCAGCACCGGCACGTCGATCACGCGGGCGCTGCGGATCGTCGAGGCCGTGGCGGCGGCGGGCGACGGCGTCACCGCGAAGGCGATCGCCCGGCGCCTGTCCTGCCCGCTGCCGACGGTGTACCGGGCGCTGGGCACGCTGGTGGAGGAGGGCTACCTCGTACGCCTGCAGGAGAGCCGCGGCTACGGCCTCGGCTACCGGATCGCCGAGCTCCACCGCAGCCTCGCCGACCAGGTCCGGCCCACTGCCCCGGTGCGGACGCTGCTGCACGAGCTGCACGGCTCCGTCGGCGCGGCGACGCACCTGGTCGTGTTCCGCGACACCGACGTCGTCGTGGCCGCCGTCGACGAGTGCGCCGACCATCCACGGCCCGACGGCTTCGACGTCGGCGAGCCGACGCCCGCGCACGCCACGGCCGGGGGCAAGGTCCTGCTCGCCCCGCTGCGCCCGGCGCGGGTCAGCGAGCTGCTGGCGCCCTACGGGATGCCGCGGCTCACCTCCCGCACCCTCGTGGAGCGCCGCGGGCTGGACCGGGAGCTGATGCGGGTGCGCTCGGCGGGCGTCGCGGTGGAGGTGGAGGAGTACCGGCCGGGGATCGCGGGCGTCGCGGCCCCGGTGCCCGGCGCCGTGGTGCGGGCCGCCGTCGGGGTGACGGTGTCGCGTGCGGAGTTCGCGGCGCGGCGCTGGGAGCTGGAGGTCGCCGTCCGCGAGGCCGCGGCGCGCGTCGCCAGGGCCGAGACCGACGACGCCCGCGCGACCGGCGCCCACTAGCCGTGCCCGGGAACTAGCGGGCCAGCGCGTCCAGCTCGCGCAGGGTGGCGGCGGTGCCGTCGGGGCCGTGGTCGGCGAGCTCGAACAGCACCCGGTCGACCCCCGCCGCGGCGTAGGACTCCAGCGCCTCCGGCCGCGGCGACGCCCCGTAGACGGTGACGGGGAGCGGCCCGCGCCCGGTGTCGGCGGCCCGGTCGCGCAGCTCGGCGACCCGGGCGGCGAACGCGTCGAGGCCCGAGACCGGCACGCGCAGCGGGATCCAGCCGTCGCCGTGGGACAGGACGCGGTCGAGCACCGTCGGCCCGCCGCCCCCGATGAGGACCGGGGGGACCCGCGTCGGCTTGGGCCAGGACCAGATGGGGGAGAAGTCGACGAACCGGCCGTGGTACTCCGCCTCGTCCGCGGTCCAGATCGCCCGCATCGCCTCGACGTGCTCCAGCATCCGGGCCGTCCGCCGCGCCGGGTCGACGCCGTGGTGCGCCATCTCCTCGACGTTCCAGCCCGGCCCGATCCCCAGCTCGAACCGGCCACCGGCGATGCGGTCGAGGCTCGCGACGGTCTTGGCCAGCACGATCGGGTCGTGCTGGGCGACCAGCGACACCCCGGTGCCGAGCGCGATCCGCCCCGTCGTCGCGGCGACGGCGGCCAGCGCGACGAACGGGTCGTAGGTGTGGGAGTAGCGGGTGGGCAGCTCGGGGCCGCCGGGCCACGGCGACTCACGGCTGGTCGGGATGTGGGTGTGCTCGGTGAGGAACAGCGCGTCGAAGCCGCGCTCCTCCACCGCGCGACCCAGCTCCACGGGGGTGATTCCGTAGTCGGTCAGGAACGTCACGACGCCGATCTCCATCGGCCGATCATGCAACCGATGCGTCCGCGGGCATAGCCTCACGGGCATGACGGCACCGTTCCGCGCCGACCACGTCGGCAGCCTCCTGCGCCCGCCCGAGCTGCTCGCCGCCCGTGAGCGGCACGCCGCCGGCACCCTCGACGACGTCGGCCTGCGTGCCGCGGAGGACTCCGCGATCCGCGACGTCGTGGCGCTGCAGGAGCAGGTGGGCCTGAGCGCGGCCACCGACGGCGAGTTCCGCCGCACCTCCTGGCACATGGACTTCATCTACCGCCTCGGCGGGATCAGCCGCACCGACCAGAAGATCGAGGTGCGGATGCGCAACGCGAGCGGGGAGGGGGCGTTCACCTCCGCAGGCATGGCCGTCGACTCCCCGGTGCGGCTGGCCGAGCCGATCTTCGCCGACCACTACGCGTTCCTCGCCGAGCAGGTCACCACGGCCGTCCCGAAGCTGACGATCCCCTCACCCAGCATGGTCTACGCCCGCGGCGGCTCCGCGGTGATCGACCGCAGCGTCTACCCCGACATCGAGGGCTTCTGGACCGACCTGTCGGCCGCCTACGCCGACGAGCTCACCGCCCTGTACGGCCTGGGCTGCCGCTACCTGCAGCTCGACGACACCGCCCTGGCCTACCTCAACGACCCCGCCCACCGCGCCGACCTGGCCGCCAAGGGCGACGACCCCGAGACGCAGCACCTGCGCTACATCCGCCAGATCAACGCGGCGATCGCCGACCGGCCCGCCGACCTGCGGGTCACCACCCACATGTGCCGCGGCAACTACCGCTCCTCGTGGGCGGCCGAGGGCGGCTACGACCACGTCGCCGAGGCGCTGTTCGGCGAGCTGGCCGTCGACGGCTTCTTCTGCGAGTTCGACGACGAGCGCTCCGGCGGGTTCTCCCCGCTGCGGTTCGTGCCGCCGGGCAAGCGGGTCGTCCTCGGGCTCGTCACGACGAAGTCGGGGCGGCTGGAGGACGCCGACACGCTCAAGCGGCGCATCGACGAGGCGGCGCAGTACGTGCCGCTCGACCAGCTCTGCCTGTCCCCGCAGTGCGGCTTCTCCTCCACCGTGGAGGGCAACGACCTCACCGTCGACGAGCAGAAGGCGAAGCTGGAGCTGATCGTGCGCGTCGCCGACGAGGTGTGGTCGTGACCGAGGAGGGGCCACGGGGCTGGGCCGAACCGCTCTACGGGGCGGTGCTCGACGCCACCGGCGTCGGCCCCGGCACCCGCGTGCTCGACGTCGGGTGCGGCGGTGGGGGCTTCTCCCGGGCCGCGGTGGCGCGCGGGGCCCGCGTGCACGGCGTCGACGGCGACCCGTCCGCCGTGGCGCTGGCCGCCCGCGAGGTGCCGGAGGCGACGTTCGCCGTCGCGGACGCGACCGACCTGGGCGGGGTCGGGCCCGTCGACGTCGTCGGGCTCGTGCAGCTGGTCGCCCACCTGCGCGATCCGCGGGGCGCGCTGCGGGAGGCCGCGCGGGTGGCACCGGGCGGGTTCGTCGCCGTCACCGTATGGGGCGCGGAGCAGGACTGCGACGTGCGGGCGTTCGGCGAGGCGCTGGCGCCGTGGCTGGGTCCGCGCCGCCCGCCGCCCGAGGACGGCCCGGACCTGCTCGCCGACCTCGTCACCGGGGCCGGTCTGGAGGTACTGGGGTCGGCACAGGTGGTGTGCGCGTTCCGCTACCCCGACGCCGACGCGGTGCTGGGCCCGCTGTTCGACTCCGGACTGGGCCGGCACGCGATGAACGCGGCCGGCCCGGCCGCGGTGCGCGAGGCGGTGCTGGAGCGCCTCGAACGCCACCGCGACGGCGACGGCTACCGGCTGGACAACACGTTCCGGGTCCTCACCGCACGGGCCCCCGCACAGCAGTAGAGCCACCGTCGTCCCACCGGGGCTCCACTGCCGGACGGGAGTGCTAGTCGAGCGGCCCGTCGGTGATCAGGCCGCCGAGCGGGCCCTCGACGAAGCGGGGGTCCGCCTCGACGGGCTCGACCTCGGTGCCGTCGGCGCCCTCGGGGCGGTTGCCGTCGAGGAAGTCGGTGAACTGGGCACCCGCGTCGCCGAGCAGGGCGGAGACGGCGCTGCCGCCCTGGACCAGGTCGTCGGGGGTGGACGGGGCCGCCAGGGCGACACCCGCGCCGCCGAGCAGGGTGGCGGCGACGATCGCGCCGACGAGGAGCTTCTTCTTCACGTCCGGGCCTCTCACATGTTCTCGGCGCCGGCGTAGATCGCCT
>NZ_BJNG01000042.1 GCF_006539565.1 Pseudonocardia hydrocarbonoxydans | reverse complement strand
CGCGCCGCCGGAGGCGGCGCCTTGATCCTAAAGAGACTGATTCGGCAGCATCGAGCGGTGAAATGACGACGAATCAGCTCGTGCGCTCCTGTGACTCACGTGCCCGGTTCAGGAGCGTCGGGCAACGTCAGCGGTGGGAATGTCCGCTCGCAGCGCCAGCACTGGCTGGTGTAGACGGAGACGAAATCGGCTTCGCAGTGTGGGCAGCCGTCGGGTCGGAGCGCGATGGGCTCGCCGAACTCACTGACCATGTAGTGGTCGGGCTCGGGCGCTGCGCTCATGCAACGAGGGTGCCACCTCGCTGGCCGGCCGGCCAACTGCGGTGACACCCTCGTGAGCTGCTTGCTCACTGCTGTGGAACGGGCATCCGGTAGATGAACCGGTAGCGGTTGGCCGGGTAGACGATGTCGGCCACCTCGACGGCGCGCTCACTCGTGCGGAACGTCTGCTTGATCTCGATGACGCCGACACCTGCGGTGATCTGGAGCTTGGCTGCCTCGGCGTCGGTAGGAGCGCGGAAGGTGAGCTGCTCCTCGACCTCGATTACCTGGTGGCCGATGACGTCGAACCGGTCGGCGATGCCCAGGTGGCCGTACGGCCCCTCGTTCGGCCACTCGATCTCCGTACCGCCAGTCAGCTCCAACGGCTCGTAGGCGTGCGACCAGGTGACGGGGACCGAGTCCATGCTGATCAGGTACTCGGTGTCGCTGACCTGGGCGCCAGGTTCGATGCCGAGCCGTTCGGCGACGTCGTCGGGGGCCTGAATCTGGCTTGTGCTCGTGACGCGGTCGGAGGTCTGGCCGGCGGATGCCGCCTCGTCGACGAAGGTGCGAGCGGTACGGCCTTTGCGGTATCGCGCCGGGGCGACTCGGGTGAGATTCGGGCGGTCGGTGACGAAGACGCCCTTCCCGGGAACGCCGTAGACCAGGCCGTCGCTGCGCAGTGTTGCCACGGCCTGGCGGGCGACGATGCCGCTCACTCCCCACGCCTGTGACAGCTCTCGTTCGCTAGGAAGTTTCGCGCCGGAGGGCAGCTCGCCGGACTGGATCTGTTCGCGCAAGTGGCCGGCCATCGTGACGTAGGCCGGCTCTCCGGGCTTCGTGTACTTCCTCATTGCCACTGCTCCATCCGAGTGCTCCGCCCAACCTCGTATACGGGGTACTTGCGCGGACTGGCGACCGCGTGCCACCATACTACGTATACGTGGTATGCAAGCCGCGGAGACAAGGAGAAGCCTCATGGCGATCAACGGCAGGTTCAAGGTCAACCACGGGGACGTGTTCCCGCACGGCGCGTACGTGGTCGGGGACGTGGAGGCGGTGCGGGACTTCGAGCGCTCCACCCGGGAGCGGCCGGTGCAGGCCACCGACAAGGAGACCGGCCAGCTGGTGTGGTCGGTGTCGGTGCTCGACCCGGACCCGGAAGCCCGGAAGGACGCCAAGACGGTGACGGTGAAGATCTCCGCCCCGGTGCAGCCGGTGCCGCCCGGGGAGCTGGCGGCGGGGCTGCCGTTCCGGCCGGTGGAGTTCGACGGGCTCACCGTGACCCCGTACCTGAACGAGAACGGCGGCCGCGCCCGCGTGGCCTACAGCTTCCGGGCCACCGGCATGCGAGCCCCCGCGGCGAGCAAGGCATCGCCGCGCTCGGGATCGGAGGCGGCCTGACCAGCACGAGCGGAGGGGAGTCCGGCGGCAACCGGGCTCCCCTCCTGATCTCCCACAGCTCCAACCCCTGGCAAGGAATCCGAGTCCCGGAAGGACCACGAGCCTAGATGCACACCATCACTGATCGACACCACCGCGCCCGACCCGACGACCTCACCCGCGTCGGTGCGCGGCGGCCGGTCGTCGACATCCCGACCCACATCATCACCGCCCTGGCCGGGCTGGACGACGCCTACGCCGCAGCCGTGGCCATGCCCCACCGCGGCAATGTCGAGCACGCCGACCGCGCCCTGGCCATCGCCCGGGTCTGCGCCCGCCGCGCCGCGTGGTGGCGGGTCCTGGCCCGGTTCACCTACCGCGCCGGCTACCACCGCCTCCACGGCAAGGCAGCCCTGCTTGCCAGTGACACGGAGCGGGACCGGGCCCGGTTCTGGCGCGACACCGCCGCGGACTGGCGCGCCCGCGCCGACCGAACCCCGACCTCGGACGCGGCCGGCGGACTGTCGAACTGGGCCGAGCTGGGGGTGACGGCATGACCACCACGCCAACCCACCTCGGCGCGCTGATCGGGCGCGACTGGCGCCACCACGCGGCCTGCGCGGACGTCGACCCGGAGGTGTTCTACCCGCTCGACCTCGACCCGACCGCCCCCGCCGTCACGGCCGCCCGGCGGGTCTGTGCGGGGTGTCCGGTCCGCGCAGCGTGCCTGGTCGACGTGATGGCCGGGGAAGACCCGGCCCGGCGCTGGGGCGTCACCGCCGGTCTGACCCCCGACGAGCGAACCGCACTGCACGCTGGGCAGCGCTCGCTGCTCGGCTCGACCGGGGCGGTGGCTGCGTGAGCGCCCGCACCCGATCCCGTGTCAATGCCCGCTTGACGGCCGGACGGACCCCGCGGGTGGTGGAGAACTCTGACTTCACCGCGTTCGGAGGGCGGGTCATCCGGGCTGCCGGGCGCCGGATCGCGGCCGGGGACGTCGAGGCCCTGCCCTACCTCGCCGCACTGTCGGCCGACCTGGACGCCGCGATCACGGACGCGGTCACCGGTCTCCGGGCGGCGGGCTACTCGTGGGGCGAGATCGCCTCCCGGCTCGGCGTCACCCGGCAGGCCGCACACCAGCGCTGGGCCGGCGGCCCGGCCGCCACTCGGGAGGTGGCGTGATGACTTCCGCGCAACTCGTCCTGCTCGCCCTTGGTGCCGGGGCCGGGCTGTGGGTGCTGCACAAGGTTGGGAAGTGGCTGACCCAGCTCCTGGAAGCCTTGGCCGCGATCGCGGTCGTGTTCGTGACGCTGTGGTTCGCCGCCAAGGCTGTGTGGTGGGTGGGTCGGCGGATCGTGCGGCACTGGCGCACCAGCACCGCCACCGCCCTCGTGGCCGCCTGGTGCTACCTCCTCGGGTGGCCGTCGCTGCTCATCACCGGCGGAGTCATCGGCGTGTGGCTGCTCGGCTGGTTCTGGTTCGGGCGGGAGTCGTTCGAGCCGTGGGCCGGCCGACACCTGCGCGCCTGGTGGCTGCGCTGGGCGCTCTACGCCCGCACGATGCCCCGCTGGCTTCGCGCCTGCGGGCTCACCGTCGCCGACCGCGACCCCGGCGTCCACGTGCAGGTCAACCCGTTCCGCCGCTCGGCGGTGCAGCCCAAGGTCAAGCCCGGCGCCGGCCGCACCCCCCGCGTGGTCGGGGTCCGCTCCGGCGGGTCCTGGGACGAGGTCCGGGTACGGCTCGTTCCCGGGCAGACTCCCGAGGACTTCGACCTCGCGGCCCGCTCCCTCGCGGTGGCTCGCGGGGTGGCGCGGTGTCAGGTGCGGGAGCTCGGCCCGGACCTGGTATCGATCGACTTCCAGCGCCACGACCGGCTCACCGCGGTGGTCGACTGCCAGCCCCTCCCAGCCCTATGGGGCGTGCGCGGGGAGCAGGTCGACTTCCGCCGCGTCTGGTCCGGCCGCACCGAGTACGGCACGGACTGGTTCCAGGCCATCGAGGGCAGCCACACCCTCGTCGCGGGGTCGACCGGTGCGGGGAAGAACTCGCTGACCTGGGCGCCGATCATCTCGATGGCCCCCGCCATCCGCGACGGCCTGGTGAGGGTGTCCGGGATCGACCCCAAGGGCATGGAGCTGGCCTACGGGCGGCGGGTGTTCCACCGCTACGCCTCCACCTCCAAAGACGCGCTAGCCCTGCTGGACGACCTGATCGACGGGATGACCGCCCGCAAGGAGCGGTTCTCCACCCACAAGCGGGTCGTCCCGATCTCGCGGGAGTACCCGTTGGAGCTGGTCGAGTTCGACGAGATCGGCGCCCTTGTGCGCTACGTCGGGGACCGCAAGACCCGGGAAGCGATCGTCGAACGCGTTGCCGTGCTGACCACGCAGGGCCGCGCGCTCGGGTACGCGGTCCGCGGCTACGTGCAGGAGCCGACCAAGGACACCGTCCCGGTCCGGGAGCTGTTCCCGCGCCGCATCTGCCTGCGCGTCGCGAGCAAGTCGCACGTGTCGATGGTGCTCGGAGAGCACGCCTACGACCGCGGCGCCTGGGCCAACCGCATCGGGGAGCACGAGCCCGGGGTGGGCTACCTGTTCGGCGAAGGCATCCGCGAACCCCTGCGCGTCCGCTCCGCCTGGGTCCCCGACCACGTGATCAAAGAGCTGGAGCGGTTCGTCACCACCCCCTCCGGGCTGGCCATCCCTGCGCAGGCCGGTCCGGTCGCGCTGCCCGTACCCGTCCTGCACTCCATCGGAGGCCCCGCATGACCATCGACACCAGTACCGACGTCGTGGGCCGGACGGTCGAGTACGACCAGCTCAGCCGGGCGCAGAAGGCGCTCATGTCCCTGTCCGGGGACGTCGCGCAGCAGCTCGCGGAGGATCACGGGGTCTGTGTCCGACCGTTGGCGATGCGGCGGATCGACCTCACGACCGGCCGGGTAGAGGTTGTCCCGGTCCCGTGTGGGGCTCGGCGGGAGGACCTGTGCCGGCCGTGTGCAGAGAAGTGCCGGCGGACCCGGATGACGCAGTGCCGGGAGGGCTGGCACCTCGAGCACGAACCGATCCCGGACCGGCCGGCGCCCACGGAGGCGCAGAAGGAGCTGTTGGCCGTGCGGGCCGATCTGCACACCGTCTATCAGGAGGAGGACGAGGAGACCGAGCGAGAGGCGATCCGCAACACCGTCGCCGTCCTGGACGACGAGCTGCGCCGCGCCGGGGTGACGGGCCGGCTGGAACCACTCGACCCGCCCGACCGGCCCGCGGTGAAGCGCTCGACCCGGCGGCGGCAGGACGCCCCGAACCTCCCCCGCCGTCCGGTGGAGAAGCGCACGCTCGGGCAGGTGTTCGGCGGCAGGTACCGGCCCTCCACCTTCCTGACGCTCACCCTCGACTCGTACGGGCGGGTGGACGGCGACGGGGCCGCCCTGGACCCGGACGACTACGACTACCGCCGGGCCGCCCGCGACGCGATCCACTTCCCCAAGATCGTGGACCGGTTCTGGCAGAACACCCGGCGCTGCGTCGGCTGGGAGGTCCAGTACTTCGGCACGATCGAGCCGCAGAAGCGCGGGGCACCGCACTTCCACGCCGCCATCCGCGGCTCCATTCCGCGCGCCGAGCTGCGGGCGATCACCGCCGCGACCTACCACCAGGTGTGGTGGCCCCACCACGACGAGCAGGTCTACCGCGGCGATCGCGTCCCGGTGTGGAACGACGACGCCCACGGCTTCGTCGACCCCGAGACCGGCGACGCGCTGCCCACCTGGGACGCGGCCACCGATCCGGCGGTGCTGCTCACCCCCGGGCACACGGTGACTTTCGGGGCGCAGGTCCACGTCAAGGGCATCCTCGGCGGAACGGAGGAGGCCGGCCGCCACATCGGCTACCTGACCAAGTACCTCACCAAGTCCGTGTCCCAGGCCGCCGGGCTGGTGGAGGACCCGAGTGTTCGGCAACGCGAGCACCGTCGCCGTCTGGTCGCCGAGCTGGAACGCACGCCCTGTTCGCCGCAGTGCCCGATCTGGCTGCTCTACGGCGTGCAGCCGAAGAAGGTCAGACACACGGCAGTCCCCGGGCAGTGCAAGGGCAAAGCGCACCGGCCCGAGCACCTCGGCATCGGTGGCCGCCGTGTCCTGGTCTCGCGCAAGTGGTCGGGGAAGACGCTCGGCGACCACCAGGCCGAGCGGGCGGAGTTCGTTCGGCAACTCCTCAACCGGGTCGGCGTCCGTCCCGGCTACGCCGTCGATGACGGGCCGTTCGAGTGGGAGAAGACCCGCCCCGGTGACCCGGATGTGCCGACGAGACCGGCGCTGCTGCTGCACGCGATCTCGCAGCGACAGCGCTGGGAAGCCGACTACACCGCCGCCCAGGCCCTGGCCGGCGACCCACCCGCGGATCGTTCGGCAACTGCTGGGGAGGCGGCGTGAAGCGCATGGCAACGGTGGCCCGGACGGTCGTGGAGCAGCTGACGGTGGACCAGCTCTGCGAGGAACTGCAGGTGGCGCGGTCGACGTTCTACCAGTGGCGGCAGGTCGGGAAGGCCCCACGGTGCGTGCGGCTCCCGAACGGCGCGATCCGGGTCCGGCGCGATGATCTGGACGCCTGGTTGGCCTCGCTCGCGGACGCGGCGTGAGCGGCGATCCGACGACGTACGGCGTGCGCGTCTGGGGTGTCAGCAAACGCGTGTGGCCAAGCGGCACCACCTACCGGGTGCGCTGGCTCGTGGGTCGCAAGGAGTGGCACGACAGCTTCCCGACGCGCGCGATGGCCGACAGCTTCCGGTCCGATCTCGTATCCGCGACCCGGCGTGGTGAGCCGTTCTCGGTCGCTACCGGGCGGCCGATGACCTGGGACCGCCCGGCCGAGACTCCGGTGAGTTGGTACGACCACGCCTGCGCCTACGTGGACATGAAGTGGCCGCACGCGGCGGGCAAGAGCCGCCAGGGCATCGCGGATTCGCTGGCGACGGTGACGCCTGCGCTGCTGTCGTCGGTCAAGAGCCGGCCCGGTGCTGAGGCGCTGCGCGCGGCGCTCTACGGGTGGTCGTTCAACGCGCGGCGTCGGGCCAGCGGGCCACCGGACGAGGTGCATCGGCGGGCTGAGCGGTGGGTGGCGGCAAACACCCGGCCGGTACGGGATCTCGCCGATCCGGGAGTGCTGCGGCCGGCCCTCGACGCCCTAGCGCTGCGGATGGACGGGAAGCCGGCTGCGGCGTCGACGGTGGCGCGGAAGCGGGCGATCTTCTACAACGCGGTGGAGTACGCGGTGGAGCTCGGGCACCTATCCGGCAATCCGGTCGCGTCGATCAAGTGGCGGGCGCCGAAGGTCACCGAGGCGGTGAATCCCCGAGTGGTGATCAACCACGGGCAGGCTCGTGCCCTGCTCGACGCGGTGCGGGCACAGGAACCGGTCGGCCCGCGGCTGGTCGCGTTCTTCGGGGTCATGTACTACGCCGCGCTCCGGCCCGGGGAAGCGGTCGATCTCCGCAAGGACGCACTGGCGTTGCCGTCGAAGGGGTGGGGCGAGCTGTACCTGAGCACGTCGGCGCCGTCGGCCGGACGCTCGTGGAGTGAGTCCGGGACACGGCGGGAGCCTCGCCAGTTGAAGCACCGGGGTATGGAGGAGGTGCGGGTGGTGCCGTCTCCCCCGGAGTTGACCGCGCTCCTGCACCAACACCTCGACGACCATGGGACCGCGCCGGATGGCCGGCTGTTCCGCGGTGTGCGGGGTGGCCCACTCTCGGAGAGCCTGTACGGCCGGCGCTGGGCGGTCGCTCGTGCTGCTGCGCTGAGCGCGGAGGAGGCGGCCTCTCCGTTGGCTCGCCGACCCTACGACCTCCGGCACGCCGCGGTGTCGACGTGGCTCAACGGTGGGGTTCCGGCGCCCCAGGTGGGCGCGTGGGCGGGGCACAGCGTGGACGTCCTGCTCCGGGTCTACGCCAAGTGCATCTCCGGTCAGGATGCAACGGTCCGGCGCCGGGTCGAGGACGCGCTGAGGCAGGGGAGTTCATGATCGCGTCCGTGATGCGTCCGTGGATGGCCGTATACAGCCGTCTGGAGCCGGACACAGCCGGACAGACGCAGAAGCGGCCCCTGACCGTGTTGTTGCTGGTCAGGGGCCGCTTCTGCGGGGTGTGGCAGGTGAAGGATTCGAACCTTCGTAGGCTAAGCCGACGGATTTACAGTCCGCTCCCTTTGGCCACTCGGGCAACCTGCCCCGGTGCGCCGAAGCGCTGGAGAAGGATACGACAGCCGGAAACCGGGTTCGCTCCCGGCCCCGGCGATCAGGAGGACCGCATGGCAGACCCGTCGTTCGACGTCGTGAGCAAGGTCGACCGGCAGGAGGTCGACAACGCCCTCAACCAGGCCGCGAAGGAGCTCTCGCAGCGCTTCGACTTCCGCGGCACCAACACCTCCATCGCGTGGGCGGGCGAGGAGGCGCTGACGATCGAGTCCGAGACCGAGGAGCGGGCGCTGGCGGCCGTCGAGGTGTTCAAGGAGAAGCTGGTCAAGCGCAGCATCTCCATGAAGGCGTTCGAGGCGGGCGAGCCGGCGATCTCGGGCAAGGTCTACAAGGTCAACGGCAAGATCCTGCAGGGCATCGAGCAGGACAAGGCCAAGGAGATCAGCAAGGCCATCCGTGACGAGAAGTTCAAGGGCGTGCAGGCCCAGGTCCAGGGCGACCAGCTGCGCGTCACCGGGAAGAAGAAGGACGATCTGCAGGCCGTCATCGCGCTGCTGAAGAGCAAGGACTTCGGCATCGCGTTGCAGTTCACCAACTACCGATGAACCACCGGCCCTGACCTGCCCGAACCGGTCAGGCAGGGGGGTCGGGTACACCTCGGTACAACGGAGCGCGGAGTCGACCGGGTCTGCGTGCCTGGTCGATCGCGGCCGACCAGTAGCCGACGTCGGCGTGGAGGGTGATCGTCGGAGTCGTGTGGCTCATCGCGGGCTGCACGCTCCTGACGCTTCGCGCGCCCGACGATCAGCACCGTGCCGAAGTCGTGCCGGAGATCCTCCCGGCGAACGGGTCGCCGGTCGCCACGGATGAACAGCGGGTGCACCGGGGCCGGTCGTGGGGCGTACCGGTGCCGCGTCCGCCGTCGTTCACGGAGCCGGTCGAGGGCCGGCGCTGCCGTAGTAGTGCCGCCGGGCTGCCTTGACGATGCCGAGAGCAGGGCCCGAAGCGTGATCCACGTTCAGCGGCGGCCGCAGCACCTGGATGATCGATTCCTCGGCGTCGCGCGGCGTCAGGTGCTCGCACCACGACACGTGCAGGTGCGCGACCATCCAGTCCGTCAGCCGCCGCTCGTCGACGTCGACCAGGACCACGCGGTCCGTCCAGCGGGTGCGGTACTGCTCCTCATCGAGGAGGAGGCCGGCCAGCGTGCGGCGCAGAGTCGAGCCGCCGGTCCGGCCCAAATGGTTGGAGGCGATCCGGGTCCGGAGCCTGGTCGCGATGCCGACGTAGAGCAGCCGGAGATCCGTGGCCGATGGATGAGGCGGGCCGCACAGCGTCGGGAGTACCGCAGGGCTCGCCCACCACGCGTAGAGACCGGGGGCTGCCGGCATATGGGTGCGGACGTCGGATGCGCGGATCGGGTCCGCACATAGACCGGCGATGACGGCGTCGGCGTCGGCGTCGGCGTCGGCGTCGGCGTCGGCGTCGGCGTCGGCGTCGGCGTCGGCGTCGGCGTCGAAGGACGGTGTGGTCACGTCCGCAGACCGCGCAGCGGATCGACAGGTTCGGTCGTCACGCGAGCCTGCGCAGCGCGTCACGAATCGCACTAGCCGCCCGCACGCCGCGACACGGGGAGCAGCACAGACGACCCGCCGCGGTGGCATTCCGATCGCCGGACGCGCGTTCGCATCGGAGCGGTCCCCCTGTCCGCACGCGAATTCCGGCCGAGCGATGACCCGGTCGATCCGACTCTCTACTCAGGGTCCTTGCCCGCCTGCTCGCGCAGCCACCTGCGGTAGAGCGCTCGATCCTGCTCGTCCTCCTCCGCCCGCTTGGCCTTGGCCTTGTTGGCGGCCACCGCGTCGTTGTACTCCCGCCACTTGTGCGCAGACCGGGACACGACACACGCAGAAATCACGGCCGCCACGAAGACAGGCCCCCCGGCGCTTGAACCGTTCGTGATGGCGAGTACGGCCGCCAGCACCAGAAGGGCAGCGGTGACGATCATCCAGGAACGCACGGAGAGGAACGGACGAATGATCATCTTCTCGCGTGCGTGATGGGTCGTGACCGGACCCCAGTTCACCGAGTGTCCAACGCGATCAGACAACGCCGCTCCCCCTCCGCTGAGGCCGTCCATCCCTGCCGGTCACTTCGGCGCCCTCAGCGGCGCCGTTACACCGCACGGAGCACCGAGTTGCGCCCATTCCCCGAGCGAGCCACGAGGAAGGGCGGCACAGATCCGGTACAGAACAGTGCCGACACCGGTCGACACCCCGCGTCACACCACACCACGCAACGCCGGATCACTGGGATATTCTCGGCATCGTGCCTGCTCAGATGCAGTTCACCGACGAGCGGTAGCCGTGCGAGTCGGCGTCGCCCACCACCTCGGCTGGGCGGTGGTGGTGACGGCCGGGGCCGGCCACCGGGTCGTCGACCGGCGGCGGATCGAGCTGGTCGAGCCCGGCGTGCCGACCGCCCCGATCCACCACGAGGGCGCCCATCTGGACGACGCGGGCGCGGCGGCGCTCGTCGCCCGCGTCCGGGCCTCGGCCGTGCGGGCGGGCGCCGCCGCGCTCGACGACCTCGCCGCGGCGGTGGGCCCGGTCGTGTCGCTGTCGCTGCGGGCCTGGTCACCCGACTTCCCGACCGACATCGCGACCCTGCGCCGCGTGCCCTACGAGGCCCGGGCCGACTCCGTCATGTACCGGCAGGTGCTCGACGACCTCGCCCGCGACCGCGGGTGGGAGGTCCACCTCTACGACGCCGACGCCGAGCGCCGCGCCGCGGACCTGCTGGGCGACCGGGCCGACGAGGTGCTGCGCGGCCCGCGGGCGGTCCTCGGCCCGCCGTGGGCCAAGGACCACCGCACGGCGCTGGCCGCCACGGTGCTGGCCGGCTCCGTCAGAGGTACGGCCGGGTGATCATCTTCAGGCTGTGCTCGGTGTTCGTCTCGCCGGGCCGGGTGAGCTGCGGGTCGACCCGGTGCTCGACACCGCCGTCGACCAGGCGGACGTAGGCGCGGTCGAACAGCTCGTCGTCGGCAAGGAACGCGTAGTGCTGCATCTGGATCTGCACGGGCGGCTCGGCGAACCGCAGCAGCACGCCGTCGTCGAGCAGGACGTTGGTGAACGGGCCCCAGGACGGGGCCTCGGCCAGCTCGAACAGGTCGCGGTAGAAGCGCGCCGACCCGGTGCGGTCGCGCGCGGCGATGACGGTGTGGTCGAACGTGGTCGTCACGAGGGTCCTCCGGTGTCGTGCGTCGGGTGGGCGGCGGAGCGGGGTGCTCCGGCGGTCCGCGCGACGGACGAAGGGGCCTCAGCGATCCACCGGGTCGCCGATCCGTGGGTGGCGCCGGGCCGGTGATCACCGGGCGAGGACAGCATGCACCAGCGGGGGATCCCGGATGGACGACGACAGGGGCGCGGGCCCGTCGCACAATCGGCGCATGGACGTCCGCGAGATCTACACCCGGTGCAGCGCAGCGTTCGGCGAGCGCGTGCACGCCGTCGACGGCCGGTGGGACGCACCCACCGTCAACCCCGGCTGGGACGTGCGCGAGCTGGTCAACCACCTCGTCAACGAGGAGCGGTGGACCCCGCTGCTGCTCGGCGGCGCGACGGTCGAGGAGGTCGGCGACCGCTTCGACGGTGATCTGCTTGGCCCCGACCCCGTGGGCACCTACGACGAGGCCGCGGCCGCCGCGCTCGCCGCCGTCCTCGCCGAGGGCGCGGTGGAGGGCACGGCGCACCTGTCGTTCGGCGACCGGCCCGCGAGCGAGTACGTGCTGCAACTCTCCGCCGACCACCTCGTCCACGCCTGGGACCTCGCCCGCGCGCTGGGCACCGACGAGACGCTCGACGGGGAGGTCGTCGAGGCGCTGCTGGCCTGGTACGTCGAGGAGACCGAGGCGCTCTACCAGCGGATCGGCGTGATCGGGCCGCGCGTCGAGGTGCCGGCCGGCAGCGGCGCGCAGGCGGAGCTGCTCGGGCGGTTCGGCCGGACTCCTTGACAACTTTTCTTGTCGGTGGGACGTTCTCGCGGTGCAGGAGCTCACCGTCATCGACGACCCGGCCGCGGCCGGTGTCTCCCTCGACCCGATCCGCGCCCGGCTGCTCGCCGCGCTCGTCGAGCCGGGATCGGCGACGACGCTGGCCGCGGCCGTCGGCCTGAGCCGCCAGAAGGTCAACTACCACCTGCGCACGCTGGAGGAGCACGGGCTCGTCGAGCTGGTGGAGGAGCGGCGGCGGGGCAACATGACCGAGCGGGTGATGCGGGCGACCGCCGCCAGCTTCGTCATCTCCCCCTCGACGCTGGGCGCGATGGCGCCCGACCCCCGCCGCTCCCCCGACCGGCTCTCCGCCCGCTGGCTCGTGGCCGTCGCCGCGCGGACCGTCCGCGAGGTCGGCGAGCTGATCGCCGGGGCCAGGAGGGCCGACAAGCGCCTGGCCACCCTCGCGATCGACGGCGAGGTCCGCTTCGCCTCCGCCGCCGACCGGGCCGCGTTCGCCGAGGAGCTCGCCACCGCCGTCACCGCACTGGTCGGCAGATACCACGACGACGGCGCACCCGACGGCCGGCCGCACCGGATCGTCGTCGCCGTCCATCCCATGATCGGAGACAGCCCGTGAACGACCGCCGCCTGGAGAGGTCCGTCGAGCTCGACGCGAGCCCCGAGCAGGTCTGGGAGGCCATCGCCACCGGCCCCGGCATCTCGACCTGGTTCGTGCCGCACAGCGTGGAACCGCGCGAGGGCGGCGCCGTCTCGGCCGACTTCGGCAGCGGCGCCGGGGCCACCGGCCGCGTGACGGCGTGGGAGCCCGGCAAGCGGTTCGCCTACGGCTCGGCCGGGCCCCCCGAGCAGGGCGCCGACTACGCGTTCGAGTTCCTCGTCGAGGGCCGCGACGGGGGCGGCACCGTGCTGCGCTTCGTCCAGAGCGGGTTCACCGACGAGGGCTGGGAGCAGGAGTACGACGGCTTCGACCGGGGCTGGGACCTGTTCTTCGGCAACCTGCGCACCTACCTGGCCCACTTCGCCGGGCAGCCGGTGCGCAACGCGCTGGTGATGACGTTCACGCCCGGCCGGCCCGCGGACGTCTGGCCGATGCTGCACGCGGCGCTGCGGCTCGACCGGCACCCGGCCGTCGGCGACGAGGTGACGCTCGCTCCCGACGGGCCGCCCGCGGTCACCGGGGTGGTCGACGTCGCGAGCCCGGAGTTCCTCGGCGTCCGCTCCGCGCACGGGCTGCACCGCATCGGCGTGGAGGGCGAGCAGGGGTGCGGGGTCAGCGCGTACCACTACTTCTACGGCGAGCCGGTCGACGCCGGGGCGCTCACGACGGCGTGGCAGGAGTGGCTGACGCGGCTCTTCCCGGCCCCGGAGTCCGCCCCGGCGGGTTCGTGATCAGTGCCGGTGCAGGCCCATCTCCTCCAGCCGCCTGATGCGGTCGGCCATCGGCGGGTGGGTGGCGAACAGCCGGGCCAGGTGCTCCCCCGCCCGGAACGGGCCGGCGATCATCAGGTGCGACTGCGCGGTGAGCTGCGGGTCGGGCGGCAGCGGGGCGAGCTGGGTGCCGACCGCCAGCTTGCGCAGGGCCGACGCCAGCGCGAGCGGGTCGCCGGTCAGCGCCGCGCCGCTCGCGTCGGCCTGGTACTCCCGCGACCGGCTCACCGCCATCTGCACCAGCCCCGCGGCCACCGGGGCGAGCAGGGCGATCAGCAGCATCGCGACCGGGTTGGGGCGGTCGTCGTCGCCCCCGCCGAAGAGACTGGAGAACATCGCCAGGTTCGCCAGGAAGCCGATCGCGGTGGCGAGCGCCCCGGCCACCGACGAGATCAGGATGTCGCGGTTGTACACGTGCGAGAGCTCGTGGCCCAGCACGGCCCGCAGCTCGCGCTCGTCGAGGAGGTCGAGCAGGCCGGTGGTGGCGCAGACCGCGGCGTGGCGCGGGCTGCGGCCGGTGGCGAACGCGTTGGGCGCTGCGGTCGGGGAGATGTAGAGCCGCGGCATCGGCATGCGGGCGGCGCGGGAGAGCTCGCGGACGATCCGGTACATCACCGGGTGCTCCGCCTCGGTGACGGGCCGCGCGTGCATCGCGCGCAGCGCCACCTTGTCGGAGTGGAAGTAGGCCCATCCGTTGATCGCGAACGCGGCGACGACGGCGACCAGCAGCCCGGTGCGGCCGAACATCGACCCGACGAGCAGGAGCAGACCGCCCATCCCGCCGAGCAGCAGCGCGGTCCTGAGGCCGTTCATGCGGGGTCCGTCCCTTCCGGTCTCGGTTGCACCTTCAACGAGCCACGACCGGGTGGTGTTCCGAAACCGCTTGACCTCCACCCGCTGCCACGTCGCACCCTCTGCGCGTGACCACGCTCGACGCCGACGGCTACCTGCTGCTCCCCGACCTCCTCGACGCCGCCGCGCTCGACGGTGTCCGCGCGGCGACGGCGCAGGCGCTGGACCGCGACGGCCCGCGCGGCCCCGGCGGCACCCTGCACGTCGACGACCTGCGCGGCCCCGCGGTCGAGGCGGTGTGGACCGCACCCCGGCTGGTCGCGGCGGTCGAGCGGATCCTCGGGCCGGACCCCGTCCGCGGCGCGCTGCACGTCCGCGCGCCGCACCCCGGGTTCGGCGCGCAGGCACTGCACGCCGACTTCGCCGGGCCGCCGCCCCCGCTACCGCAGGTCGCCGTCGCGATCGTGGCGCTCGTCGACGTCACCGAGGACGGCGGCGCGACCCGCGTCGTCCCGGGCACCCACCGGTGGAACCGCACCGCGCCCGGCGCCACCGTCGACCGCACCTGGCCCGGCGAGCGCCGCATCGCCCTGCGCGCGGGATCGGCCGTCGTGCTCGACGGCCACCTGTGGCACTCCGGCACCCGCAACCACTCGACGGTCCGCCGCGACGCCCTGCAGGTCACCTGGCGGCGGCGGTGACCCAGGAGGAGTCGACCCAGGAGGAGGCGACCCAGCAGGAGGCGTTCGAGATCCTGCTGGCACGGGAGTTCGCGGACCCGGAGTACTTCGCGGTGCACCAGCTCACCGTCGCGGCCTACCGGCTGGAGCACCCCGGCGACAGCAGCGACCACACCCTCGCGCTGCTGCTCGACGCGTTGTGCGCCGCGGTCGACCGCGGGCTCGACGGGCCCGCGCTGCGCCGCCACGTCGCCTGGGCGTCGTCCCGGCTGCGTGACCAGCCGCCCGGCCCGGTGCCCCGCCCGGCCGGCCGGGCCGTCCTGCGCGTCACCGACGTCGCCCGCGCCCGTGACGCCGCCGAGCACTGCGCGCTCGTCCGGCGCTGGGCCGCCGAGGTCCGGGAGGTGTGGCGGCCCGTCGCCGACGCCGTGGTGCCGGACTGAGCGCCCTCGACGCCCCGCATCCCGGACCGGTCCCCACGCCGGACCGGGGCGCCCGTGGAACCGGGTCTCGCGCGCGGAACCGGGTCTCGCACGGCCCCGGGGGCGCGCGAGACCCGGAAACCCGCGCGAGACCCGGAAACCCGCGCGAACCCGCCGCCCCATCCGTCGACGGGGCGGCCGGGCGGCAGGGGGCACCGCGACCGGTCACCAGCCGCGCAGGTCCACCGGCCAGGAGTCGAGCACCTCGGCGTCCGGGCCGTCGCCCCGCACCAGGTGCATCCGCTCGTGCAACGCCACCGTCGGGTCGACGTGCGCGGGCAGCACGCGGATCCGGTCGCCCACCGCGAGCGGTGCGTCGGGGGCGAAGGTGAGGTGCTCGTCGGAGCAGAACCACACCTGCGCCCCGGGCACCGTCGGGTTGCCGTGGTCCATCCCCAGCGCCTTAAGCCCGACGTCCGCGACGGCCCACCCGGGCATCTCCCCGGACGGCGCGGTCACCGAGATCACCGTGGCCAGCACCGTCAGCGCCTGCCGGAAGGGGAGCCCGGCCGCGGTGTAGGCGGTGTCCATCAGCGCGTAGGACCCGGCCTGGACCTCGGTGACCCAGGTGTTGAGCGCGTACGTGCCGGTGCCGCCGCCGGAGACGATCTCCCCGCCCACCTCGGCGTGCGCGGCGAGCAGCCGCTCCATGCACTCCTGCGTGAGCCGCGCGCGCTCGGCCACGTCGCCGAGCATCATCAGGTGGCCCTCGTAGCCCATGACCCCGCGCACCGTCAGCCCGGCGGCGCGGGCGCGGTCGGCCAGCGCACCGGCGCGCGAGGGGGCGATCCCGCAGCGCGGCAGCCCCACGTTGACGTCGATCAGCACCTCCCGCACCCCGCCGTCGACGGCCGCGCGCAGGGTCTCGGGGGAGTCGACCGCCAGCGTGACCCGCGCGTCCAGCACCCCGAGTCGCCGGGCGTCGAGGACCTCGTTGGCCAGCAGCAGGTCCTCGCCGAGCCCCGCCGCGGCCATCCCCTCGACCTCGCGGACCGTGGCGCAGGTGAAGCCGGCGTGCCCGGCCGCGGCCTGCCGGGCGGCGAGCGCGGTGGTCTTGTGCGCCTTGACGTGCGGGCGCAGCCGGTCGCCGGGCAGCGCCGCGGCCATGTCGGCGAGGTTGGCCTCCAGCGCGTCGACGTCGACGAGCAGGGCGGGCGTGGTCAGCTCACGGAGGTTCATCCGAGCACCCGGTCCAGGTAGGGGTTGGTGAAACGGCGGTCGGGATCGAGGCGGTCGCGCAGCGCGGTGAAGGCGTCGAACCCGGGGTAGCGCGGCCGCAGGTCGTCCGCCCCGAGGGTGTGCAGCTTGCCCCAGTGCGGGCGCCCGTCCAGCGCCGTCATGACGTCCTCGACGGCCCCGAAGTAGGCCTCGTGCGGCTGCCCGCGGTGCACGTGGACGGCGACGTAGGCGCTGTCGCGCCCGCACGCCGTCGACAGCGGGACGTCGTCGGCCGCGGCCACCCGCACCTCCACCGGGAACGGGACGGCCCGCGCGTGCCGGGCCGCCGCGGCCCGCACCCCGTCGAACGCCTCGCGCAGCGCGGCACGCGGTACGGCGTACTCCGTCTCCAGGAACCGGACGCGGCGCGGGCTGGTGAACACCCGGTGGGAGCGGTCGACGTACTCCCCCGCCGCCATCCGGGCCGCGACGAACCGGTTGAGCCGCGGCACCAGAGCAGGCGCCGCGCGGGCGAGCCGGCAGGCGGCGCCGAACCCGGCGTTGCCGAGCAGCTCCTCGCCGGCCCACCGGGCGGCGCGGCCGCGCACCGGTCCGTCGACGGGGAGGGGGTCGTTGCGCTTGGTCGCGGCGACGTCGGAATGCGGGAACCAGTAGAACTCGACGTGCTCGGCGCTGGTCAGGAACCCGTCGAGGTCGGCGAGCAGCGCCTCCAGCGGCAGCGTCGCCTCCACCGCGCGCAGCCGGAACGCCGGCACCGTCGCCAGCGTGACGCCGACCAGCACGCCGAGCGCGCCGAGCCCGACCCGGGCGGCGTCGAACACCTCCGGGTGCGCCGACGGGGAGCAGTGCAGCAGCGACCCGTCCGCGGTGACCAGGTCGAGCGCGCGGACCTGCGCGGCGATGCCGCGGTGCGTCGCGCCGGTGCCGTGGGTGCCGGTGGAGATCGCGCCCGCGACGGTCTGGGCGTCGATGTCGCCGAGGTTGGGCAGCGCGCGGCCGTGCTCCCACAGCAGCGCGTTCAGCGCGCTCAGCGGCAGCCCCGCGGGCACCGTGACCAGGTCGCCGTCGACGCGCGCCGCCGCCGGGTCGGCGGGCACCCGCAGCGCGACGCCGTGCGGCGCGCCGATCGCGGTGAACGAGTGTCCGGAGCCCAGCGCGGTGACCCGCAGCCCGTCGCGGCCCGCCGCGCGTACCGCGTCGACCACCTCGCCCGCGTCGCGCGCCACGACGGTGCGCGACGGCTCGGCGCGCTGGTTGCCCGCCCAGTTGCGCCACACGGCTACTCGAGGGTGCCGTGCTCGGCGAAGTGGGTCGCCGGGACGACCAGGAACAGCGCGGTCGCCTCGGCCGCCAGCGGGCCGTCGGGTGCCCCGAGCCGGGCCTCCCCCGTGCACCACACCTTGCGCCCCTCGCGGCCCACGATCCGCGCCACCAGGTAGAGCGTGACGCCGACGGGGACCGGGCGGCGGAACTGCGTCTGCAGGCTCGCCGTCACCGCGGGCTCCCGGTGGTGCACGGCCAGCGCGCCGAGCGCCTCGTCGAACGCGGCCGCGACGACGCCGCCGTGCGCGATGCCCGGCGCCCCCTGGTGGTGGCGCTGCACGACGAACGTGGTGGTGACGGCCAGGTCGTCGCCGACGGTGGAGCGCAGCCGCATCCCGCCCTCGAGGTCGCCGCAGCCGAAGCAGCCCTCGTAGTGGGCGGGCAGCACGGTGCCGGGCGGCGGGGTGTCGGGGTGCGAGGCGGGCCGGACGGCACTCCCGGGGACGGAGAGGGTCATGTACCGGACGGTAGCCGGGGCTGGGGCAGGATGCGGCCATGGCCGACTTCCCCACATCCGACATCCGGGTGCTCCGCGAGACCACCGACGGCGTCGCCGTCCTGACGCTGTCGTACCCCGCGCGCCGCAACGCGATGAACCTCGCGCTGTCCGAGCTGCTGGAGGCCGCGGTCGCCGAGGCCGTCGCCGACCCCGAGGTGGGCGCGATCGTCGTCACCGGGGAGGACCCCGGCTTCTGCGCCGGTGGCGACCTCGCCGAGCTCGCCACGGCCGACGCGCCGACCCTGCAGCGGGTCTACGCCGGGTTCCTCGCGGTGGCGCAGTGCCCGCTGCCGACGATCGCCGCCGTCAACGGGGCCGCGGTCGGTGCCGGGATGAACCTCGCACTGGCCGCCGACGTGCGCCTGGCCGGACCGGCCGCGCGGTTCGACGCCCGGTTCCTGCCGCTGGGCATCCACCCGGGCGGTGGCTACACCTGGATGGCGCACCGCGTCCTCGGTGCGCAGGGGGCGGCGGCGCTCACGCTGTTCGGCGAGGTCGTCGACGCGCAGGAGGCGCAGCGGATCGGGCTCGTCCACCGCACCGTCGACGACGTGGTGGCCGCCGCGGTGGAGATGGGCGCGCGGGCCGCGGCCAACCCCCGCGACCTCACGATCGCCACGAAGGCCACGATGCGGCTCACCGCCGGGCTCGACACGCAGGGGGCCGCGGTGGAGATCGAGGTGCGGGCGCAGGCCGAGTCGGTGCACTCCCCGGAGTTCCGGACCCGGCTCGCCGCGCTCCAGGCGAAGATCAGCCGTTCCTGAGCCGGGGACGCCCACCTTTCGGCGAGGTGTGACATCAGGCAGGGTGCGAGGACACTGGGGCGAAACGGGAGTTAACCTCGCTCGAGGATTACCTGCAGCCGTCCGGAACGAGGACACGACCCACCCATGACTGCCACCCCCGACAGCGCCGTCGACCGCCCCGAGGTCGTCGAGAAGGACCGGGTGGTCATCCGCTTCGCGGGTGACTCCGGTGACGGCATGCAGCTCACCGGTGACCGGTTCACCTCGGAGACCGCCGCGTTCGGCAACGACCTCTCCACGTTGCCGAACTTCCCCGCCGAGATCCGGGCACCCGCCGGGACCCTGCCGGGCGTGTCGTCGTTCCAGCTGCACTTCGCCAACTACGACATCCTGACCCCCGGCGACCGCCCCGACGTGCTGGTCGCGATGAACCCGGCCGCGCTCAAGGCCAACATCGCCGACCTCCCCGCGGGCGGCGTGCTGATCGTCAACACCGACGAGTTCACCAAGCGCAACCTGACCAAGGTCGGCTACGCGACGAACCCGCTCGAGGACGACTCGCTGGAGCAGTACGCGGTGCACGAGGTCGCGATGGCCACCCTGACGATGGGGGCGCTGTCGGAGACCGGGCTGAGCAAGAAGGACGCCGAGCGGGCGAAGAACATGTTCGCGCTCGGGCTGCTGTCCTGGATGTACCACCGGCCGCACGAGGGCACCGAGCGGTTCCTGCGGGAGAAGTTCGCGCGGCGCCCCGACCTGGCCGAGGCCAACATCCTCGCGTTCCGGGCCGGGCACGCCTACGGCGAGACCACCGAGGCGTTCGCCGTCACCTACGAGGTCAAGCCCGCCCCGCTGCCCACCGGCACCTACCGCCAGATCACCGGCAACACCGCGCTGTCCTACGGCCTGGTCGCGGCCGGGCAGGCCACCGGGCTGCCGGTGTTCCTGGGCTCCTACCCGATCACCCCGGCGTCGGACATCCTGCACGAGCTGAGCAAGCACAAGGGTTTCGGCGTCACCACGTTCCAGGCCGAGGACGAGATCTCCGGGGTCGGCGCGGCGCTGGGCGCGAGCTTCGGCGGGGCCCTCGGCGTCACCACGACGTCGGGTCCCGGCCTGTCGCTGAAGTCGGAGACGGTCGGCCTCGCGGTGGCGCTGGAGCTGCCGATGATCGTCGTCGACGTGCAGCGCGGCGGCCCGTCCACCGGCCTGCCGACCAAGACCGAGCAGGCCGACCTGCTGCACGCGATGTTCGGGCGCAACGGCGAGTCGCCGGTCCCGATCGTCGCCCCGCAGAGCCCGGGCGACTGCTTCGACGCCACGCTGGAGGCCGCCCGCATCGCGGTCACCTACCGCACCCCGGTGCTGCTGCTGTCCGACGGCTCGCTGGCCAACGGCTCCGAGCCGTGGCGGGTGCCCGACGTCGCCGACCTGGCCCCCATCGACCCCGGCTTCGCCACCGAGCCCAACGCCCCCGACGGGTCCGGCGAGTTCTGGCCCTACCTGCGCGACGACGACACGCTCGCCCGCCCGTGGGCGGTCCCCGGCACGAAGGGCCTGGAGCACCGGATCGGCGGCCTGGAGAAGGCCGACGGCCGCGGCTCGATCTCCTACGACCCGGCCAACCACGACCGCATGGTCCGGCTGCGCGCGGCCAAGGTCGACGGCATCGCGGTGCCCGACATCGAGGTCGACGACCCGACCGGCGACGCGGAGCTCCTCGTCGTCGGCTGGGGCTCCACCTACGGGCCGATCGGGGCCGGCTGCCGGCGCGTCCGCGCGCTCGGCCACTCCGTCGCCCAGGCCCACATCCGGCACCTCAACCCGTTCCCGGCCAACCTGGGTGACGTGCTGGGGCGCTACCGCACCGTGCTGGTCCCCGAGATGAACCTCGGGCAGCTGGCCATGCTGCTGCGCGCGCGCTACCTCGTCGACGCGAAGAGCTACACCAACGTCACCGGCCTGCCGTTCAAGGCCGAGGAACTGCAGGACCTGTTCCTGAGCTACTTGTCTGGAGTGCACGCATGACCGCGCTGGATCTGGGTCTGCCCTCGATCGGGGGCCTCGACGGGGTCCCCACCACGACCGACAAGCAGACCGCCAAGGACTTCACCTCCGACCAGGAGGTGCGCTGGTGCCCCGGCTGCGGCGACTACGCCGTGCTCGCCGCCGTCCGCCAGTTCCTCCCGACGCTGGGCATCAAGCGCGAGAACACGGTGTTCGTGTCCGGGATCGGCTGCTCCAGCCGGTTTCCGTACTACCTCAACACCTACGGCATGCACTCGATCCACGGACGTGCGCCGACCATCGCCACGGGTCTCGCGGTGTCGCGACCGGACCTCTCGGTCTGGGTCGTCACCGGCGACGGCGACGCGCTCTCCATCGGCGGCAACCACCTGATCCACGCGTTGCGCCGCAACGTCAACCTCAAGATCCTGCTGTTCAACAACCGGATCTACGGGCTGACCAAGGGCCAGTACTCGCCCACCTCCGAGGTCGGGAAGGTCACCAAGTCCACGCCGATGGGCTCGGTCGACCACCCGTTCAACCCGGTGTCGCTGGCGCTGGGCGCCGAGGCCACCTTCGTCGGGCGGGCGATCGACTCCGACCGCAAGGGCCTCACCGCCGTCCTGGGCGCGGCCGCCGCGCACCGTGGCACCGCGCTCGTCGAGATCTTCCAGGACTGCCCGATCTTCAACGACGGGTCCTTCGACGTCCTGCGCAAGGGCGACGACGTCGAGGAGCGGCTGATCCACCTCACCGACGGCGAGCCAATCCGGTTCGGGCCGACGGGCGACGACGGGCTCGGCACGTTCGCCGTGGTCCGGGAGGGCTTCGGGCTCGGGGTCGCGAAGGCGGCCGAGGTCGACGCGTCGGAGATCGTGGTGCACGACGCCCGCGACCAGAACCTCGCGTTCGCGCTGTCGCGGCTGTCCGACCAGGACCTGACCCACACCGTCACCGGGATCTTCCGCGACGTCGACAAGCTCACCTACGACGACGCGGCCCGCGCCCAGGTCACCGAGGCGAAGGAGAAGGCCGCCGCCGCGGGTGGCCCGGACCTGCAGGCCCTGCTGCACGGCCGCGACACCTGGACCGTGATCGGCTGAGCCCCGCATGACCGTCGACGCGCGTCCGGACCGCCCGCGCCCGTGATCGTCGGACGCGACGCCGAACGGGCCACGATCGACGGCCTGCTCGCCGAGGCGATGCGCGGCACCAGCCGCGCGCTCCTGGTCACGGGCGAGGCCGGCATCGGGAAGTCGGCGCTGCTCGACCACGCCGCGGCCGCGGCCGGTGACGCACTGGTGCTGCGCGCGCTGGGGATCGAGTCCGAGGCAGAGCTCGCCTTCGGCGGCCTCCACCAGCTGCTCGTCGGCCACCTCGACCGGCTCGACGCGCTGCCCGGGCCGCAGGCCGCCGCGCTGCGGGCGGCGTTCGGCCTGGCCGACGGCGCCGCCCCGGACCGGTTCCTGATCGGGGCGGGGACCCTCACGCTGCTCGCCGAGCTGGCCGACGAGCGGCCGCTGCTGTGCCTGGTCGACGACGTGCAGTGGCTCGACCACGGGTCGGTGGACGCGCTGCTGTTCGCGGCCCGCCGCTTCCAGGCCGATCCGATCGCCGTGCTGATGGCGGCACGCGACACCGCGGTCCCGTTCGCCGCGCCGGGGATCGACACGCTCGCGCTGTCCGGGCTCCCGGTGGCGGAGTCGGCCGCGCTGCTCGACGCGCGGGTGCCCGGGTTGAGCGGGCCCGTCCGCGAGCGGGTGCTGCACGAGGCGCGCGGCAACCCGCTGGCCGTGCTGGAGCTCGGCGGCGCCCAGGCGCCGGGCCGGCACGAGCCGGTCGAGCAGGTGGGGCCGCTGCCGGTGGCGGGACGCGTGCAGCGGGCGTTCCGCGCCCAGCTCGCCGAGCTGTCCCCGGCGACCCGGACGGTGCTGCTCGCGGCGGCCGCCGACGGCCGGGCCGGCCTCGACACCGTGCTGCGGGTGGCGGCGCGCCGCGGCGCCACCCCGGCCGATCTCGCCCCGGCCGAGCGGGCCGGGCTCGTCACGGTGACCGGGGGTGCGGTCGCCTTCCGGCACCCGCTGGTGCGGGCGGCGGTCTACCAGGGCGCGGCGCACCACGAGCAGGTGGCGGTGCACCGGGCCTTCGCCGACGACCTCGCGGGCACCGCCGACGCCGACCGCCGTGCCTGGCACGAGTCCGCGGCGGCGATCGAGCCCGACGAGCGGGTGGCCGAGGGGCTGGAACGGGCCGCGGAACGGGCCCGGCACCGGGGCGGGGTGATGGCCGTCTGCGCGGCCTACGACCGCGCGGCCCGGTTGAGCACCGACGACGACCGCCGGGCCCGGCGGCTGACGCTGGCGGCGCAGGCCGCGTGGGACGGCGGCCGGGCCGACCGGGCCGCGCGCCTGGCCGCCGAGGCCGAGTCGTACGGGCGCGACCCGCGGGTGGTGGCCGCCGCGATGTTCGTCCGCGCCCAGGTGGAGTACGACCGCACCGCTCCCCGCGCGGACGCCGACCTGGCGCTGCCCGCCGCGGAGCTGGTGCTCACCGCCGATCCGGAGCGCGCCGCGGAGATGCTCACCGAGGTGCTGCTGGTCGGCCGGCACGTGGCCGCACACGACCTGGTGCGACGTGCCGCCGACCGGCTCCGGTCGCTGGCGGTGCCGCCGGACTCGGACCTCGGCGTCTCCATCGGGGCGCAGGTCGCGTGGAGCGCGCTGTTCGACGGGCGCGCGGACGCCGCCGTGGGCCCGGTCGGCGCGCTCGCCGCCGGTGTCGGTTCCCTCGGGTTCCCGCACCGGATCGTCGCCGCCGTCGGTGCGCTCCTGGTGGGCGACGACGCGGGCGCGACCCGGGTGCTGGAGGAGACCCTCGACCACGCGCGGGCCACCGGCGCGGCCGGCTGGAGCCCGTACGTGCTGGAGTTCCTCGCCATCGCCCGGCTCCTGGCCGGGGCGGTCCACGACGCGGACGCGCACGTCACCGAGGCGATCGCGCTGGCCACGGAGGCCGGCTGGCACACCGAGCTCGCCGCGCTGCGCGCGCTGGCGGTCTGGGTCGCGGCCGCGGCGGGCGACGAGGACCGGGCCACCTCGCTCGCCCGCGCCGTGCTCCCCGACGCCGACGCCCGTGGGCTGCTCAACGCCGACCTCGCCCGCTGGGGGCTGGCCCGCCTCGACCTGGCCGGCGGCCGGTTCGACCGGGCGCTGCGCGCGCTGGACGCGGTGTGCACGGCCCCCGGCCGGCGCGACGTCCTCGTCCGGGCCGTGCCCGACCACGTCGAGGCCGCCGTGCGGGCCGGCGACCAGGAGGCGGCCCGCCGGCACCTGCCCGAGGTCGAGCGGTGGGCGGAGCAGGTCGGGGGCCCGGTCGCCCCCGGCCTGGCCCTGCGCTGCCGGGCCCTGCTCGGGGACGACGACGGGGTGTACCGCGCCGCCCTGGACGCCGGGGCCGGCCCGTTCGACCAGGCCCGCACCCGGCTCGTGCACGGCGAGTGGCTGCGCCGCAGGCGGCGGCGCAGCGACGCCCACACCGAGCTCAGCGCGGCCGCGGCGGCGTTCGACCGGCTCGGGGCCCGCCGGTGGGAGCAGCGGGCCCGGTCGGAGCTGGCCACCATCGGGGAGCGGCCCGTCGCCCACCCGGCGGCGGAGGACCCCCGCCACCGGCTCACGCCGCAGGAGCTGCAGGTGGTGCGGCTGGCCGCCACCGGGCGCAGCAACAAGGAGATCGCGGCGCAGCTGTTCCTGAGCCCGCGCACCGTCGGCCACCATCTGCACCGCGCCTTCCCCAAGCTGGGGATCGCCCGGCGCGCGGAGCTGTCGCGGCTGGCGCTGTAGCGCCACGACGGATACGGCCGTCCTCCCGCACGACGGCACACCGGTCGTCCGACCGACGCCGGAGGGGGGCCGTCGTCCCTAGCGTTCCGGTCACCGGCACCCGCCGGACCACACCCCGGAACGAGGGAGCAGGACATGCTGCTGGAGAACAGGACCGCCGTCGTCTACGGAGCGGGCGGGGCGATCGGCGGCGCGCTGGCGCGCGGCTTCGCCGCCGAGGGCGCCCGGTGCGTGCTGGTGGGGCGCACCCCCGGCCCGCTCGACACCACGGCCGCGGCCGTCCGCGCGAGCGGCGGCCGCGCGGAGACCGCCGTGCTCGACGCCCTCGACGAGGCGGCGGTGAACGACCACGCCGACAGCGTCGCCGCCGCGACCGGCTCGCTCGACATCTCCGTCAACGTCATCACGCAGGAGGCGGTCTTCGGGCCGCTCGCCGACCTCCCGGTGGCCGACGTCGCCCGCTCCGTGGCGGGGACCGTCACCTCCCAGCTGATCACCACCCGGGCCGCGGCCCGGCACATGGGCAAGCAGGGCTCGGGGGTGATCCTGTTCTTCGGCGGCTCCGACGGGATCTACAAGCAGCCGGGCATGGGCAGCGTGCAGATCGGCATGGACGTCGTCGAGGGCATCCGCCGGCAGTGGGCCTGCGAGCTCGGCCCCCTCGGCGTCCGGGTGCTGACGCTGCTCACCGGCGGCATCCCGGAGACGTTCCCGGACGCCCCGGAGATGGAGCCCGCGAAGCAGGCCATCGCCGACGCGACGCTGCTCGGCCGGGCCGCCACGCTCGAGGACGTCGGCCGCGTCGCGGCGTTCGTCGCCTCCGACCGGGCCCGCTCCATGACCGCGACCCAGGTCAACATCTCCTGCGGCGCGCACGGCGACTGAGGCCGACCACCGCCGGCCGCGACACGCTCGCCGTCAGGCCCGGGGCTCGTCCTCGTCGGCGGGCCCGGGCTGGGTCGGGATCGCCGGCGCCAGCCCGGAGGGCGTGACGCCGAGCCGGTCGAGGGCGTCGCTCGCGCGGGCACCCGTGCTCGACCACCGGGACGGCGCGACGGCCGGCCCGTCCAGCGCCGCGAGCGCCGGGTCGGCGGGCGGGGCGCCCGGGTCCACGGCCGGGGGTGCCGGGGGCCGGACGACGCGGCGCGGCAGCGCCGGCGGGGCGACGGGCGCCGGGGCCGCGACGGGGACCGGCTGGTGGCGCTGCGGCCGGACGAACAGCAGCCAGGTCACCCCCGCCCCGAGCAGGAACGCCACCGCACACAGCACCCAGACCTGCGCGACGAACCCCGTCACGGTGCCTCCTACCGGATCTCGAACTCGACGCGGCGGCTCGCCGCCCTGGTGTCGCGCGGTTCGGCCGCGCCGCGGCCGACGGTCGTGATCCGCGCACGGTCGACGCCGCCCGCGACGAGGGCGTCGGCGACGGCCTCGGCGCGCTGCTCGGACAGCAGCTGGGCGGTCTCCGGCGGCCCGGGGGTGTCGGCGACGTGCCCCACCAGCAGGACCGACGCGTCCGGGGCCGCGGCCAGCGCCTCGGCGATGGCCCGCACCGTGCCGGCGGCGTCGGGGCCCAGCTCGGCGCTGTCGGGGGCGAAGAGCACCGGGCTGGCCGCGGTGAGAGCGGCGACCTGGTCGGCGGCCGGGAGCGTGCCCGCGGTGGGCGCCGGGGCCGTCGGGGCGGACCCGTCGTCGGCCCGGCCGGCGGGCGCCCCCGCGACGGTGACGGCGCTGTCCGGCGCCACCGCGGTCGCGACGGAGGTGTCGCCGGGGCCGGACGCCACAGAGCCGGACATCGCAGGGTCGGACATCGCAGGGTCGGGCGTCGCAGGGGCGGGCGTCGCGGGGGCGGCGACGGCCGAGGCCCCGGCGGGGGCGCCGGGCCAGACCGTGCTGACGCCCGCGAGCACCGTCGGCACCGCGACGAGCGCCGCGCACCACAGCAGCACCGGCGTGCGCCGCGCGGCCATCGGGCCTCCAACCGGGTCGTGGACAGGAGAAGGATGCCACGACGTGATGTCGGGCACGTCACGGATCCGGCGGCGGATCCCGTGGCGCCGCGGTGTTCTCATGGGCACGTGGCGGGGACGGGGCTGGACGGGCGGGGCGTGGCCGCCGCGGTGGGGGCGTACACGATCTGGGGGCTGTTCCCTGCGTTCTGGCCGCTGCTCGCGCCGGCCGTGCCGGTCGAGGTGCTGGCCCACCGGATCGCCTGGGCCGCGGTGCTGATGGCCGTGGTGTTCACGCTGGTCCGCGGCTGGGGCGAGCTGGGCACGCTGGCGCCCCGCGGGTGGGGCATGGTCGCCGCGGCCGGGCTGCTCATCTCCCTCAACTGGGGTTGCTACATCTACGCGGTGTTCACCGGGCAGGTCGTCGAGGCGGCGCTCGGGTACTTCGTCAGCCCGTTGGTGAGCGTGCTGCTCGGCGTGCTGGTGCTGCGCGAGCGGCTGCGGCCCGTGCAGTGGGTGGCCGTCGGCATCGCGGCGGTCGCGGTCGTCGTCATCGCGGTAGAGGGCGGCCGCCCGCCCTGGCTGGCCCTGACCCTGGCCGTGTCCTTCGGCCTGTACGGGCTGATCAAGAGCACCGTCCCGCTGACGGCGACCGCGAGCCTCACCGCGGAGGGCCTGGTCCTGGGACCGGTCGCGCTGGGCGTGATCGCGTGGTTCGAGCTGACCGGCGCCGGGACGATGACCGGCTTCGGCGGCGGGCACCTGCTGCTCCTGCTGCTGGCCGGCCCGGTCACCGCCGTGCCCCTGCTGCTCTACGGCGTGGGCGCGCGGCGGGTGCCGCTGAGCACGATCGGGATCCTCATGTACCTGAACCCGACGCTGCAGTTCCTGTGGGGCGTGGTCGTGCTGCGGGAGGAGATGGAGCCGACCCGCTGGATCGGCTTCGCCCTGGTCTGGACGGCGTTGGCGCTGTTCACCGCCGACCTGGTCCGCGGCGGCCGGCCGCGCGAACGGGCCGGCGCTCAGGCGGTGCGGTCGACCATGTAGGCCGTGAGGGTCGCCAGAGCGTCGGCGGCCGGGCAGGCGGGGAGCTGGGCGAGCTCCTGCTGGGCCTCCTTGGCCTGCAGGGCGAGCACCTCGCGCGCCCGGCCGATCCCGTCGCCGCGGCGCAGCAGCACCAGCGCCTCGTCGACCAGCGCGTCGTCGGCGATCGGGTCGGCCAGCAGCTCCCGCAGGCGGTCGGCGTCGGGTCCGGAGCCCTGCATGGCGAACAGCATGGGCAGGGTGTGCACGCCCTCGCGCAGGTCGGTGCCCGGCGTCTTGCCCGAGTCCTCCGACGCCGAGGCGATGTCGATGATGTCGTCGGAGATCTGGAACGCGCTGCCGACGACGGCGCCGAACCGGCTCAGCGCCTCCACCTGCTCGGGGGTGCAGCCGGAGAACATCCCGCCGTAACGGCCCGAGGTCGCGATCAGCGACCCGGTCTTCTGCGCGATGACGGTGAGGTAGTGCTCCACCGGGTCCTCGTCGGGCGCGGGTCCGCGGGTCTCCCGCATCTGTCCGGTGACGAGCTCGGCGAAGGTCTCGGCGATGATCCGCACGGCGTCGGGTCCGAGATCGGCGACCAGCCGCGAGGCGTGGGCGAACAGGAAGTCGCCGGTGAGGATGGCGACCGTGTTGTCCCAGCGGTGGTTCGCGCTCTCCGCGCCGCGGCGCATCGTGGCGGAGTCCATGACGTCGTCGTGGTAGAGCGTCGCGAGGTGGATCAGCTCGACGACCGCCGCCGCGGTGACGACGTCGGCCGAGTCCGGTCGGGGCCCCATCTGGGCCCCGAGGAGGGTGAACAGCGGGCGGAACCGCTTGCCGCCCGCCTCGATGAGGTGCAACGACGTCTCGGTGACGAACCGGTAGTCGCCCTGCACCTCGCGGCGCAGCAGCTCCTCCACGCGTTCCAGCCCCGCCGCCGTGGCGCCCGCGAGTTCCGCGTCTCCCAGCTCGACGCCCGCTACCTCGTAGTTGCTCACCTGCTCAGCTTACGAACACCCCGCCGGCCGCCCACTCCAAGGCCGGTGTCGGCAGGATGCCGAGCAGCAGGGTGAACAGCACACCGAGGGTGATGGCGGCGGTGGTGAACGCGCCCGGGATCGTGACGGCCGGGCCGTCCGGGGCGGGCTCGTTGAAGAACATCAACACGATCACGCGCAGGTAGAAGAACGCCGCGATCGCACTGGCGATCAGCGCGATCACCACCAGCGGCGCCATGCCGTCGGCCAGCGCGGCCGAGAACACGGCGAACTTGGCGGTGAACCCGCTGGTCAGCGGGATGCCGGCGAGCCCGAGCAGCAGGAACGCCATCGTGTACGCCGCGACCGGCGACCGCTTGGCGAGCCCGGCCCACTGCGACAGGTGGGAGGCCTCCCCGTCGGCGTCGCGGACCAGGCTGATCACCGCGAAGATCGCGATGGTGTTGAAGCCGTACGCGAGCAGGTAGAACAGCGTGCCCGAGATGCCCTCGGGGGTGATCGCCATCGCACCGAGCAGCAGGAAACCGGCGTGCGCGACCGAGGAGTAGGCGACCATCCGCTTGATGTCGGTCTGGGTGAGACCGATCACGGCGCCGATCACCATCGAGGCGATCGCGACGGCCCACAGCACCCCGCGCCACTCCCAGCGGGTGTCGCCGAACGCCTCGTGCAGCACCCGCAGGATGCCGCCGAACGCGGCGACCTTCGTGCAGGCCGCCATGAAGGCGGTGACCGGGGTCGGGGCCCCCTGGTAGACGTCGGGCGTCCAGGTGTGGAACGGGCCGACCGACGCCTTGAACATCAGCCCGACGACCAGCAGCGCGAGGCCGGCGAACAGCAGCGCGTCCGACCGGGCGGAGCCGACGGAGGCCTCGGCGATGTCGGAGAACCGCACCGAGCCCGCGTAGCCGTAGATCAGCGCGAGGCCGTACAGGAAGAACGCCGAGGCGAACGCCCCGAGCAGGAAGTACTTGACCGCCGCCTCCTGCGACAGCAGCCGGCGACGCCGCGCGAGCCCGCACATCAGGTACAGCGGCAGCGACAGCACCTCGAGCGCGATGAACATCGTGAGCAGGTCGTTGGCCGAGACGAACGCCATCATCCCGCCGAGGGCGAAGAAGGCGAACGGGAAGACCTCGGTCTGCATCGTCGGCGCCTGGTCGGGGCTGCCGTAGTCGCGGTCGTCGGCAGCCGTCCCGCTCGTGCCGGGACCGCCACCCGCCGCGGCCCGCGCGACGGCCGAGGAGATGAACGCCCCGCCCGGCTCGACGGACCGGTCGGCGATCAGCAGCACGCTGGCCAGCCCGAGGGCCAGCAGCGCACCCCACATGAACAGGGTCGGGCGGTCGACGGCGACCGCGCCGGCGAGGGTCAGCACGCCCTCCGCGCCCGCCCCGCCCGCGTAGAGGCCGAGGGTGAGCCCGGCCACCGCGATACCCGCGACCGACAGCGCCACCTGGGCGGGCCAGCGCTGGTGCCGCGGCAGGAACGCCTCGATCAGCACGCCGACGCACGCCGTGCCGAGCACGACGAGCAGCGGCATGATCGCGGCGTAGTCGATCGCGGGCGGCTCGATGGCCTGGGCCAGCGTCGTCGGGACCTCGTACGTCACGGGGCGAACCCTCCCACCGGGTCGGCGAGACCCACCTCGTTCATGGTGGCCACCACCGACGGGGTGATGACGTCGAGCACCGGCCCCGGGAAGAACCCGAGCACCAGGATCAGCACGATCAGCGGGGTCACCACGGCGATCTCGCGCCTGCTCAGGTCGGGGAAGCCCGACGAGCCGCCACGTGCGGCCTCGACGGACGGGTCGAGCATCGTGCCCGGGCCGCTGGTGGACACCGCCGCGAGCACCGCGGCGCCGCGCACCGGGCCCTGCATGACCTGCTGGTAGACCCACAGCACGTAGAGGGCGGCGAAGATGATGCCGACCGTGGCCAGGATCGTGAACACCGGCTGGCGCGGGTAGGACCCGACGAGCACCAGGAACTCGCTGACGAACGAGTTGGTGCCCGGCAGCGCCAGCGACGACAGGCCGGCGATCAGGAACGACCCGGCCAGCAGCGGGGCGAGCTTGTGCACGCCGCCGTAGTCGCCGATCAGCCGCGAGCCGCCGCGCGCGATCAGCAGGCCGACCACGATGAACAGCATCCCCGTGGAGATGCCGTGGTTGACCATGTAGAGCGTGGCGCCGGCGAAGGCCTGGCTGGAGAAGGAGAAGATCCCCAGTGCGATGAAGCCGAAGTGCGCGATCGAGGTGTAGGCGACGAAGCGCTTCATGTCGGTCTGGCCGACGGCGAGCAGCGCGCCGTAGAGCACGCCGATCACCGCGAGCGTCAGCACCAGCGGGGCGAGCCGCTGGCTGGCGAGCGGGAACAGCGGCAGGCAGTAGCGCAGGAAGCCGAACGTGCCGACCTTGTCGAGCACGCCGACCAGGAGCACGCCCGCCCCGACCGGGGCCTCGGCACCGGCGTCGGGCAGCCAGGTGTGGAACGGCACCAGCGGCGCCTTGATCGCGAAGGCGAGGAAGAAGCCGAGGAACAGCCAGATCTGCGTGGTCTCGTCGACGCCCGCGGCCATCCGCTGCAGCTCGACCCAGGTGAACGTGCCCGCGCCCAGCTCGGTGCCGGACACGACGAACAGGCCGATCACCGACGCCAGCATGATCAGTCCGCCGAGCAGCGAGTACAGGAAGAACTTGACCGCGGCGTACTGGCGGCGCGGCCCGCCGAAGCGCCCGATCATGAAGTACATCGGGACGAGCATGGCCTCGAAGAACACGTAGAACAGGAAGACGTCGGTGGCGGCGAACACCCCGACGAGCAGGCTCTGCGTGGCCAGCAGCAGCGCGAAGAACCCGGCGACGGAGCGGCCCTCGGGAAGCTTCTCCTCCCACGAGAACAGCATGACGATCGGCACCAGCACCGCGATCAGCCCGAGCATCACCAGCGCGATGCCGTCGATGCCCAGCGCGAACGACGTGCCGAACGCGGGGATCCAGGGCACCGACAGCTCGAGGGCGAACCGGCTCTCGGACCGGGCGCCGAGGTAGGCGAACCAGACCACGACCGTGAGCGCCAGTGAGGCGAGCGAGAACCCGAGCGCGACGACGCGGGCCGTCGCGGCGCCCAGCGGGGCGACCACCGCCGCCCCCACCATGGGGAGCAGCAGCAGGGCGAGCAGCAGCAATCCGGAGTTCATCAGGCGAACCTCACCGCGAGCAGGGCCGCGATGACGAGCACCGTGCCGCCGAGCATGGACAGCGCGTACGACCGGACGAAGCCGGTCTGCAGCCTTCTCAGACGCCCCGAGGAGCCGCCGAGCAGGGCGGCGGTGCCGTTGACGACCCCGTCGACGCCCCGGTTGTCGACGAACACCAGCGCGCGGGTGAGCCAGGTGCCCGGCCGCGCGATGAGGGCCTCGTTGATCGCGTTGGCGTAGAGGTCGCGCCGCGCCGCGCGCACCGGCAGCGACACGCGCTCCGGCCGCTCGACGGGGGTCCGCCGCCGGCCGACGGTCAGGTAGGCGACCAGCGCCCCGACCACCGAGATCCCGACGACCAGGAACGGGACGAGAGCGTGGGACACCACGTTCGCCTCCAGCACGACCAGCTCACCGACCGAGGGCGCCAGCCACTCCTCGAGGACCTTGCCGTTGTAGAGCAGGAAGCCCGCGAAGACCGAGCCGAACGCCAGCACGATCATCGGCACGGTCATCGACGGCGGCGACTCGTGCGGGTGGTAGTCCTGTCCGTCCGCGGACTTCAGGTCCTTCCAGCGCTTCTCGCCGAAGAACGTCATGAGCATCAGGCGGGTCATGTAGAACGCGGTCAGCCCGGCGGCCAGCAGCGCGGCACCGCCGAAGACCCAGCCCTGCCAGCCCGGCTGGTCGAACGCGGCCTTGATGATCTCGTCCTTGGAGAAGTACCCGGACAGGAACGGGAAGCCGATCAGGGCGAGATAGCCCAGCCCGAAGGTGACGAACGTGATCGGCATGTACCGGGCGAGCCCGCCGTAGCGGCGCATGTCGACGTCGTCGTGCATCGCGTGCATCACCGAGCCCGCCCCGAGGAACAGGCCGGCCTTGAAGAAGCCGTGGGTGAGCAGGTGGAAGATGCCCAGCGCGTACCCGGCCGGGCCGAGGCCGACGGCGAGGATCATGTAGCCGATCTGGCTCACCGTGGAGTAGGCGAGCACCTTCTTGATGTCGTCGTAGGCGCAGCCGATGATCGCGCCGATCATCAGCGTGATCACCCCGATCAGCGCGACGACCAACCGCCCGGTCTCCGACAGGTTGTAGATCGGGGAGGCGCGGGCGATGAGGTAGACGCCCGCGGTGACCATCGTGGCCGCGTGGATCAGCGCGGAGACCGGCGTCGGGCCCTCCATCGCGTCGGGCAGCCAGGACTGCAGCGGGAACTGGCCGGACTTGCCGCACGCCCCGAGCAGGAGCAGCAGGGTGATCGCCAGGACGGCGCCCGGGTCGACCTGACCGATGTTCGCGAAGACCTCGGAGTACTGGAGCGTCCCCAGCTGGGTCCACAGGATGAAGATGGCGACGGCCAGCCCGACGTCACCGACACGGTTCATCAGGAACGCCTTCTTGGCGGCCGTGGCCGCGGACGGGCGGTCCTGGTAGAAGCCGATCAGCAGGTAGGACGCCAGGCCGACACCCTCCCAGCCCAGGTAGAGCATGACGAAGTTGTTGCCCAGCACCAGCAGCAGCATCGCCGCGACGAACAGGTTGAGCTGCGCGAAGAAGCGGCGGCGGCCGGGGTCGTGGCTCATGTATCCGACCGAGTAGATGTGGATCAGCGACCCGACACCGGTGATCAGCAGCACGAACGTCAGCGACAGCGGATCGAGCCGCAGGCCGAAGTCGATGTTCAGCCCGGCGACGGAGATCCAGTCGAACAGCGACAGCTCGCGGGTGCGCTCCGCGGCGGGCAGCCCGACCGTCTCCAGGAAGATCGCCAGGCCGACGCCGAAGGACGCGAGCACGGTGAGCACGCCGAGCCAGTGGCCCCACGCGTTCGCCCGGCGCCCGGCGACGAACAGGACCAGCGCGCCCGCCGCGGGCAGCAGGAAGAGCAACCAGGCCAGCGACGCGACGCCGGTGGCGGCCCCGACCTCGGGCAACTCCGTCATCGGGTCACCTCACGCGGGGGGACAGGGCTGGGCACGGGGAGCACTCCAGTGGTGGGCATGTCGGGGACTCAGTACTTGAGGAGGTTGGCGTCGTCGATCGAGGCACTCCGCCGGGAACGGAAGATCGACATGATGATGGCGAGACCGACCACGACCTCGCAGGCGGCCACGACCATCACGAACAGGGCGATGACCTGGCCGTCCAGGTCGCCGTTGATCCGCGAGAAGGTGACCAGGGTCAGGTTCACCGCGTTGAGCATCAGCTCGATGCACATGAACACGACGATGGCGTTGCGCCGGACCAGCACGCCCACCGCGCCGACGGAGAACAGCAGCGCCGACAGCAGCAGGTAGTAGGTGGGGGTCACGACCGGTCCTCCCCGTCGTGGGCGGACGTGTCGGAGGAGCGCCCGGTGAGGGCACGGGCATCGGGGAGCACGTCCTCGACCGGGGCCACCGGGGTGGCGTCGATGATCTCGGAGAGCGACTCGGGGGCGATCGACCCGTCCGGCAGGAGCGCCGGGACAGCCACCGAGTTGGCCGTGGCGAAGACGCCGGGGCCGGGCAGCGGGGAGATCCGGGCGTGCTCGCCGCGCAGGCGGGCGATCACCGTGGCCCGCTGGCCGCGCTTGTCGTGCGCGGTGGACTGGGCGAGCGCGAAGACCAGCGCGCCGAGCGCGGCGGTCATCAGCAGCGCGGCCGTGAGCTCGAACGCGTAGACGTAGGGGCCGAAGATCAGCTGTCCGAGGCCGACGACGTTGTTGCCGCTGCCGGCCCCGTCGGCGGCGAGACCGACCGGCTCGACCGACACCAGCGCCCGGGACAGCCCGGACACCAGAAGCACCGCGAGCCCGAGCCCGAGGAGCAGGCCCGCGACCCGCTGCCCGCGCAGCACCTCGACCACCGAGTCCGAGCTGTCGCGCCCGACAAGCATGAGCACGAACAGGAACAGCATCATCACCGCGCCGGTGTAGACGATGATCTGCACGAAGCCCAGGAACGGCGCCGACTGGACGATGTAGAAGATCGCCAGGCAGAACATCGTGGACACCAGCAGCAGCGCCGAGTGCACCGCGCTGCGCACGAAGATCATGCCGATCGCGCAGGCCAGCGCGATCGGCCCGAGGATCCAGAAGACGACGGCCTCCCCGGTGCTCACGGCACCGGCGGCCTCCTGCGCGAGGACGTTCACCGGCCCGCCTCGGCGGCGACCGCGGTGACGTCGACCTTCTCCAGCGAGGGGCCCTGGACGTAGTAGTCCAGCTCGGAGTCGCCGAGCCGCATCGGGTGCGGGGGCTGCTCCATGCCCGGCAGCAGCGGCGCCATGAGCTGCTCCTTGGTGTAGATCAGGTTCTGCCGGTCGTCGTCGGCCATCTCGTAGAAGTTCGTCATCGTCAGCGACCGGGTGGGGCAGGCCTCGATGCACAGGCCGCAGCCGATGCAGCGCAGGTAGTTGATCTGGTAGACCGCCCCGTAGCGCTCACCCGGGGAGTAGCGCTCCTCGTCGGTGTTGTCGCCGCCCTCGACGTAGATCGCGTCGGCCGGGCACGCCCAGGCGCACAGCTCGCACCCGACGCACTTCTCCAGGCCGTCCGGGTGCCGGTTGAGCTGGTGGCGGCCGTGGTACCGGGGAGCGGCGGGCGGGAAGTTCTCCGGGTACTCCTCGGTGACGACCTTCTTGAACATCGTCGAGAAGGTGACGCCGAAGCCCTTGAAGAACTCGAACATCTACTCGCCCTCCTTCGGGTCGGGTCCGGCGAGCGCCGGTTCGCGGCTCTCGGCAGCGCGGGGACGCAGCTTGTGCCGCGACGGCGTGGGTACCGCGAGGTCCAGCGGCGGCACCGGGTAGTCCGAGGCCAGCTCGACGGTCTCCTGCGGCCGCGAACGCTCGGGCACCAGGAACGCGATCATCAGCACGACGGCCAGGATGATGCCGATGGTCACCAGCAGCGTGGACAGGTCGTTGCCGCTGTTGCGGAACACCCGGATCGCGAAGATCACGACGATCCACATCAGGCTGATCGGGACCAGGACCTTCCAGCCCAGCTTCATGAACTGGTCGTAGCGCAGGCGGGGCAGCGTGCCGCGCAGCCAGATGAACAGGAACAGGAACAGCGACATCTTGATCAGGAAGGCGACCATCTGCAGCCACCCGTTGCCGTTCAGGAACGACAGCGGCCACGGCCACATCCCGCCGCCCAGGAACAGCGTGGTGGCCATCGCCGAGACCGTGACCATGTTGACGTACTCGGCCAGGAAGAACAGCGCGAACTTCAGGGACGAGTACTCGGTGTGGAAGCCGCCGACGAGCTCGGACTCGGCCTCCGGGAGGTCGAACGGGGCGCGGTTGGTCTCGCCGACCATCGAGATGACGAACACCACGAAGCTCGGGATCAGCAGCCAGCCGAACCAGCCCGAGGCCTGGGCGGCCACGATGTCGGCCGTGGACAGCGACCCGGCGTAGAGGATGACCGCGACGATCGACAGGCCCAGCGCGATCTCGTAGGAGATCACCTGGGCGGCCGAGCGGAGCGCGGCGAGCAGCGGGTAGGGAGAGCCCGAGGCCCAGCCGCCGAGGACGATCCCGTAGACCCCGATCGAGGCGCAGGCCAGCACCACCAGCACGCCGACCGGCAGGTCGACCAGCTGCAGCACGGTGGGCTCGCCGAAGATGACGACCTCGCCGCCGAAGGGGATGACGCTGAACGCGACGAACGCGGGGATGGTGGAGATGACCGGCGCGATGAAGTAGATCTTCTTGTCGGCCATCACCGGCATGATGTCCTCCTTGAACGCGAGCTTGAGCCCGTCGGCCAAGGACTGCAGCCATCCGCCCGGTCCGGTGCGGTTGGGGCCGGGACGCTGCTGCATCCGGCCCACCACCTTGCGCTCGGCGTTGATCATGACCAGGGTCAGGACCACGCCGATCGCGAACAGCGCCACGACCTTGAGCAGGATCAGCCACAGCGGGTCGTCGGCCAGCAGCTGCTGGGTGCGGGTCAGGCCCTCCACCGGCTCCGGCTCCTGGGCCAGCCAGGTGTTCACGCGGTCACCTCCACCAGGTCGCCGTGCCCCGCGCCGAGCAGCGCCCGGACGCGGGAGTCACCGGAGTTGCCCGGCAGCCACACGACGCCGTCCGGCAGGTCGGTCAGCGCCACCGGCAGCGTGATCATGCCGCGGGCGGTGCGGACGGTCGCCGGGGCGCCCTCGGTGAGCCCGAGGCGTTCCGCGGTGGCCGCGTTGACCCGCACCAGGGCGGGCCGGGCCGTACCGGCGAGGGCAGGCTCGTCGACCGAGAGGCTGGCGTGGTCGACCAGCTGGCGCCAGGTGGCCAGCACCGCCTGGCCGGGCGAGGCCGGGCGGCGGGGCTCCCCGGCCGGCACGGCAGGGGCCGCGGGCGCGGCACCGGTGCGGGCACCGAGCCGCTCCAGCTCGCCCGCGGCGGCGGCCGGGGTCTGGGTGAACAGGTCGACGTCCATCTCGACGGCCAGGGTGTCGAGCACCCGGCAGTCCGGCAGCACGCCGCTGGCGTCCAGGGCCGGCTCGAACGGGCGCCTGCGGCCCTCCCAGTTGACGTAGCTGCCCGCGCGGTGCGCGTCGGGCGCCACCGGGAGCACGACGTCGGCCAGCTCGGTGACCGCGGAGGTGTGCATCTCCAGGCTCACCAGGAAGCCGACCTCGCGCAGCGCGGTGATCGCCGCGGCCGGGTCGGCCAGGTCGTAGGGGTCGACCCCGCCGACGACGAGCGCGGCGAGCTCGCCGTCGGCCGCGGCCGTCAGGATCTCGGCGGTGCCGCGGCCCGGGAGCGAGGGCAGCGAGCCCGACGGGAGCTGCCACAGCGCCTCGACCTCGGCCCGGGCGCGGGCGTCGCCGACCGGACGGCCACCGGGCAGCAGGGTCGGGACCGCGCCGGCCTCGAGCGCGCCGCGGTCACCCGCCCGGCGGGGCACCCAGCCGACGACGGCGCCGGTGCGGGCGGCCAGCGCCGACACCGCGGAGTACAGGCCCGGCACCTCGGCGGCCCGCTCGCCGACGAGGACCACGCCGCCGCCGCCCAGACCTCCACCACGCAGCGCGTCGACGACGTGGGAGGGCAGGGCGGCCAGGACCGCGGCCTCGGCGCCCGGCACGGCCGGGATCAGGTTGTCCTTGGCCGCGGGCGACGCCGCCCCGGTGCCGCGCGAGGTGCGCTCCACCGCGGGGGTCGTCCACTGGCCCAGGTGGAAGACCTGCTGGCCGTGCTTGCGCACCGCCTTGTGCAGGCGCAGGAAGACCAGCGGGGCCTCCTCCTCCGGCTCCAGCGCCACGCACAGGACCGCGGGGGCGGCCTCCAGACGCGTGTAGCTCAGGACCTCCGGGCCCTGGCCGACGACGTGGCCCGCGAGGAAGTCGAGCTCCTCGGCCGAGTGCGGCCGGGCACGGAAGTCGACGTCGTTGGTGCCGGCGGCGACCCGGGCGAACTTGGCGTAGGCGTAGGCGTCCTCGACGGTGAGCCGGCCCCCGGCCAGCACCCCGATGCCGCCCTCCTTCGCCGCCGCCAGGCCCTGCGCGGCCACCGCGAGCGCGTCGGTCCACGACGTCTCGGCGAGCACGCCGTCGGCGCCGCGGACCATCGGGCGGGTGATTCGCCCGGCGGAGGACAGGTAGCGGAACGCGAACCGGGTGCGGTCGTCGATCCACTCCTCGTTGACCTCGGGGTCGTTGCCCGCCAGGCGGCGCAGCACCGTGCCGCGGCGGGTGTCGACGCGGATCGCGCCGCCGCCGGAGTCGTGCTCGCCCACCCCGGGCGTCGATCTCAGGTCGAACGGCCGGGACCGGAACCGGTAGGCGGCGCTGGTGAGCGCGCCGACCGGGCAGATCTGGATGGTGTTGCCGGAGAAGTAGCTCTGGAACGGCTTGTCGTCGGCCACCCCGACCTGCTGCTCCGCGCCGCGCTCGAGCAGCTCGATGAACGGGTCGCCGGCGATCTCCTCGGAGAACCGGGTGCAGCGCTGGCAGAGCACGCAGCGCTCGCGGTCCAGCAGCACCTGCGAGGAGATCGGGAGCGGCTTGGGGAACGTCCGCTTGGTCTCGGTGAACCGCGAGTCGGTGCGCCCGGAGGTCATCGCCTGGTTCTGCAGGGGGCACTCGCCGCCCTTGTCGCAGATCGGGCAGTCCAGCGGGTGGTTGATGAGCAGCAGCTCCATCACCCCGGCCTGGGCCTTCTCGGCCACCGGCGAGGTGTGCTGGGTCTTCACGACCATGCCGTCGGCGACGGTCATCGTGCAGCTGGCCTGCGGCTTGGGCATCGGGCGCCCGCCCATCTCCACCTCGACCAGGCACTGGCGGCAGGCGCCCGCCGGGTCGAGCAGGGGGTGGTCGCAGAAGCGCGGCACGATGATCCCGAGCCGCTCGCAGGTACGGATCAGCAGTTCGCCCTTGGGGGCGTCGATCACGCGGCCGTCGATCGTGAGCCGCACGTGCCCCTCGGGCACGGGGTCGGTGTCGGTGGACGCGTCCTGAGCGAGCGTCACGCCCGTCCCCCCGTCATCTCGGTGCTGTGGTGCGTCGTCATGCCATGGCTCCGGCGGGCTCCGGCGCCGCGACCGGCTGGGCGGCGCACAGGTCCAGGAACTCCTGGCGGAAGTACTTGATCGCGCTGGTGATCGGGCTCGTCGCGCCGTCGCCCAGTGCGCAGAAGCTGCGGCCCAGGATGTTGTCGCAGATGTCGAGCATCGTCTCGACGTCGCTCGGGGTGCCCTCGCCGGCCACCATGCGCTCCAGGATCTGCACGAGCCAGTAGGTGCCCTCGCGGCACGGGGTGCACTTGCCGCAGGACTCGTGCTTGTAGAACTCGGTCCACTTCATGACCGCCCACGGCACCGACACGGTCTCGTTGAAGACCTGCACCGCCGTCGTCCCGAGCATGGAGCCCGCGGCCGCCGCCCCCTCGAAGTCCAGCGGCACGTCGAGGTGCTCCGCGGTGAACAGCGGGGTGGACGAGCCGCCCGGCGTCCAGAACTTCAGCGGGATCCCGCCCTTCATCCCCCCGGCCAGCTCGAGCAGCTGGCGCAGGGTGATGCCGAGCGGGGCCTCGTACTGGCCGGGCCGCTCGACGTGGCCGGACACCGAGTAGATCTTCGGGCCGGGGCTCTTCTCGGTGCCCATCGACCGGAACCACTCGGACCCGCCCTGCACGATCGCCGGAACCGAGGCGATGGTCTCCACGTTGTTCACCACGGTGGGCGAGGCGTAGAGGCCCGACGTGGCCGGGAACGGGGGCTTGAGCCGCGGCTGGCCGCGGCGGCCCTCCAGGGAGTCGAGCAGGGCCGTCTCCTCGCCGCAGATGTACGCGCCGGCCCCGGCGTGCACCACGATGTCGAGGTCGAAGCCCGAGCCGAGGATGTCCTTGCCCAGGTAGCCCTTCGCGTACGCCTCGTCGACGGCGTGGCGCACCCGGCGGATCGGGTGCAGCGCCTCGCCGCGGATGTAGATCGCGCAGAAGTTCGCGCGGATCGCGAAGCTGGTGATGATGCAGCCCTCGATGAGCGAGTGCGGGTCGGCCATCATCGTCGGGATGTCCTTGCAGGTGCCCGGCTCGCCCTCGTCGGCGTTGATCACCAGGTACTTGGGCTTGGCGCCCGGGCCGTCGGGCCCCTGCGGGATGAAGCCCCACTTCATGCCCGTGGGGAAGCCCGCGCCGCCACGGCCGCGCAGGCCGGAGTCCTTGACGAGCTGGATCAGCTGGTCGGGGTGGGCGGTCAGCGCGGTGCGCAGGGCCTGGTAGCCCTCCAGCTGCTCGTAGGTGTCGATCGACCACGAGCGCGGCGACTGCCAGCGGCGCGTCAGCACCGGCGTGAGCATGTCCGTCATTTCTTCTCCGGCAACGTCGGGAAGGCGGGCGGGGTGTCGGGCATCGACGGGGCGCTCCAGCCGCGGTCGGTGGCCAGCCGGGCCCCGCGCATGGTCTCGACGGCGCTGGAGGCACCCTCGACGGTGGTGGGCAGGTCGGTGAAGACCCCGGCCAGCTCCAGCTCCACGGAGCGGAAGTCGGTGAGCGCGGCGCCGCGCGTGGGGTGCGGCTTCTCGCCGCGCTGCAGCGCGTCGACCAATTCCTCGGCCGAGGAGACGGTCTGGTTGTCGAAGAACTCGTAGTTGACCTGCACCACCGGTGCGAGGTCGCACGCGGCCAGGCACTCGGCGTGCTCCAGGGTGATCGAGCCGGGGCTGCCGGGCTCCCCCGCGGTCTCCTCGTGGCCGATGCCGAGCTTCGCCTTGAGCCGGGCGTAGATGTCGTCGCCGCCGAGCACCGCGCACAGCGTGTTGGTGCAGACGCTGACCAGGTGTTCGCCGCAGGGCGTGCGCTTGTACATCGTGTAGAACGTCGCGACCGCGGCCACCTCGGCGGTGGTCAGCTCCAGCGCCTCGGCGCAGTAGCGGATGCCGTCCTGGCTGACGTGGCCCTCGACCGACTGCACGAGGTGCAGCAACGGCAGCAGCGCCGACCGCGACTGCGGGTACTGCGCGACGATCTCCTTGGTGCGCTGCCGGGTGAGCTCGTCGAACACCGGGCTCACCGGCGACTGCGGCGCCGGCCCGTCCCAGACACGCTCCTGCGGAGCGGCCACCGGGCCGTTCGTCTCGGGGTTGGGTGTCGTCACCGGTCCACGCCTCCCATGACGGGGTCGATCGACGCGACGGCCGCGATGACGTCGGCGACCATGCCGCCCTCGCTCATCGCCGGCATCGTCTGCAGGTTCACGAAGCTGGGCTCGCGCACGTGCACGCGCACCGGGCGGGTGCCGCCGTCGGAGACCAGGTGGAAGCCCAGCTCCCCGCGCGGCGACTCGACGGCGGTGTAGACCTGCCCGGCCGGGACGTGGAAGCCCTCGGTGACCAGCTTGAAGTGGTGGATCAGCGACTCCATCGACTGACCCATGATCTTGCGGACGTGCTCGAGGGTGTTGCCCATCCCGTCGGAGCCGACGGAGAGCTGCGCGGGCCAGGCGACCTTGCGGTCCTCCACCATCACCGGCCCGGGCTCCATCTTCGCCACGGCCTGCTCGACGATCTTGAGCGACTCGTGCATCTCCTGCACGCGCAGCCGGTAGCGGGCGTAGCAGTCGGCCTCGGTGGCCACGGGGACCTCGAAGTCGTACTCCTCGTAGCCGCAGTACGGCTCGACCTTGCGCAGGTCCCAGGGCAGACCCGCACTGCGGAGGATGGGCCCGGTGGCGCCGAGGGCCAGGCAGCCGTCGAGCGGGAGGTAGCCGACGTTCTCCAGGCGCTGGCGCCAGATCGGCTGGCCGGTGAGGAGCTTGTCGTAGTCGGGCAGCCGCGAGCGCATGAGGGCCACGAACTCGGTGACCTTCTCCTCCCAGCCGTCCGGGAAGTCCTGCGCGAGCCCGCCGGGGCGGACGTAGGCGTGGTTCATCCGCAGGCCGGTGAGGAACTCCAGCAGGTGCAGGACCTCCTCGCGCTCGCGGAACCCGGCCGTCATGCCGGTGAGCGCGCCCAGCTCCATGCCCCCGGTGGCCAGGCACACCAGGTGCGAACCGATCCGGTTGAGCTCCATGAGCAGCACGCGCGCGACGGTGGCGCGGCGCGGCACCTCGATGCCGAGCAGCTTCTCGACGGCCAGGCAGTAGCCGACCTCGTTGAAGATCGGTGCGAGGTAGTCCATGCGCGTCACGAACGTGACGCCCTGGGTCCAGGTGCGGTACTCGCAGTTCTTCTCGATGCCGGTGTGCAGGTAGCCGATCACCGAGCGGGCCTGGGTGACGGTCTCGCCCTCCAGCTCCAGCACCAGCCGCAGCACCCCGTGCGTCGACGGGTGCTGCGGGCCCATGTTGATGACGATGCGGTCGTCGTGGTCCTCGTCGAGGAGGGTGTCCCAGTCGCCACCGGTGACGGTGTAGACGGACCCCTCGGTCGTGATGCGCTCCTCGGCGGGGGTGGGTGTGGTCACGAGTACGACCGCCTCTCGTCGGGCGGTGGGATCTCCGCGCCCTTGTACTCGACGGGGATGCCGCCGAGGGGATAGTCCTTGCGCTGGGGGTGGCCCTCCCAGTCGTCGGGCATGAGGATCCGGGTCAGCGCCGGGTGCCCGTCGAAGATGACGCCGAACATGTCCCAGCACTCCCGCTCGTGCCAGTCGGCCGTCGGGTAGACCTCGACGACGCTGGGCACGTGCGGGTGGTCCACGTCGAGCGCGACCTCCAGCCGGATCCGGCGGCGGTAGGTCATCGACGTCAGGTGGTAGACGACGTGCAGCCGCTGCCGCACCCCCTCGCCGTAGTCGACGCCGGAGATGGAGCTGCAGAGCTCGAAGCGCAGGCCCTCGTCGTCGCGCAGGGTCCGGCACAGGTCCAGGACGCGCTCGGGCTGCACGTAGAAGGTGATCTCGCCGCGGTCGACGGTGATCTGCTGCACGGCACCGTGCGGGACGTCGCGCTCGGCCAGCGCCTCGGCGAAGTCGTCGGCGAACTCGTCGAACCAGCCGCCGAAGGGACGCTCGGCCGGGGCCGGGGCGTAGCCGGGCAGGCGCAGGCCGCCGAAGCCGGAGGTGTCGCCGGTGCCGGAGACCCCGAACATGCCCTCGCGGGCGCGCGCGGGCGGCGCCTGCCGGGTGCCGCCCTCGGCGGTCACGCCGGTGCGGTCGACGTCGGCGCCCTCGGCGTCGCGGCCCGCCTGCTCGGTCTCGCCCGCGGCCGGGGCGGTGCCGCCCGCCGCACGCTGGGCGTCGCGGTCGGCGCCGCTCTCCTCGGCGGAGGACTGGGCGCCGCCCGTCGGCTCGGCGCTCTCCTTGGAGGTGCCGGTCGTGTCGTCGGCCATCGTCACTCGCCTCCGGCGGTCACGGTCGGGGCCGTCTTCGGCGCCGACTTCTTCGCCTTGGGCGCGTACTTCACCGAGGACGGGATCATCGGGGTCCGGCGACCGCTCTCGGCCAGCTCCGCGGCGCGCTTGGCGCCCAGCGGCTCGTCCATGATCTTGGCGTGGATCTTGAGGATCGCGTCCATCAGCATCTCCGGCCGCGGCGGGCAGCCGGGCAGGTACATGTCGACGGGCACGACGTGGTCGACGCCCTGGACGATCGCGTAGTTGTTGAACATGCCGCCGGAGCTGGCGCACACGCCCATGGCGAGCACCCAGCGGGGCTCGGGCATCTGGTCGTAGATCTGGCGCAGGACCGGGGCCATCTTGTTGCTCACCCGGCCGGCGACGATCATCAGGTCGGCCTGGCGCGGCGAGGCGCGGAAGACCTCCATGCCGAACCGCGCGAGGTCGTAGCGCGGGGCGCCGGTCGTCATCATCTCGATCGCGCAGCACGCCAACCCGAAGGTGGCGGGCCACAGCGAGGACTTGCGGGTCCAGTTGACCAGCTTCTCGACGCTGGTCAGCAGGACGCCGCTGGGCAGGTTCTCTTCGAGACCCATGTCAGTTCCACTCCAGTCCGCCGCGGCGCCACTCGTAGACGTAGGCGAACGCGATGGTCGCTATGTAGAGCACGATCGCGACCAGGCCGAACAGGCCCAGCGAGTCGGACACGACCGCGTACGGGTAGAGGAAGACCAGCTCGATGTCGAACAGGATGAACAGCATCGCGGTGAGGTAATAGGCGACCGGCATGCGGCCACCGCCCACCACCGGCTGGGGCGACGGCTCGATGCCGCACTCGTAGGCGTCGAGCTTGGCGCGGTTGTAGCGCCGCGGGCCGATGTAGGGCGCGGACACCACGGAGAACAGGGCGAACGCACCGGCCAGCGCGAACATCAGCACCAGCGGGAGATACGGATCGAGCATCCTGCGCAGTCCTCGCCGTCGACGGATCACATTCCGGGCGCGACCCTAGGTCGCGGCGGCCCTCCCGGCCGAAGCCAGGTGAGCCTTACTCGCACTCCGTGCGGGCCTGGTCACCGTCGTGGTCGTCGATCCCGACGCCCGCTGCGTGTGGTGGTCCGCATGGGGTCTTGCGACTCCTTGTGAAGATATTCACGAAGTCGGGAGGAGTCTAGACAGGGTCGCCCGAACCCGCGCGTCCGGTTCGGGCGCGATCGCGGTCAGGCGTAGCTGCGGCGGGCGCGGTGCAGGGCGACGGCGCCGAAGGTGAGGTCGCGCCAGGCCACCTCTCCCCAGCCCGCCCGCGCGATCCGGTCGGCCAGCTCCGGCTGCGGTGACCAGTCCCGGATCGACTCGCCCAGGTAGCGGTAGGCCTCGGCGTTGCTCGACACCCGCGAGGCGATCGCGGGCAGCACCGTCTCCAGGCCCGCGTAGTAGGCGGCGCGGAACGGGGCCCAGGTGGGCGTGCCGAACTCGCAGACGACCAGCCGACCGCCGGGGCGGGTGACGCGGGCCAGCTCCCGCAGGGCCCGGTCGGTGTCGGCGACGTTGCGCAGGCCGAACGAGATCGTCACGGCGTCGAAGGCGCCGTCGGCGAACGGGAGGTGCAGCGCGTCGGCGGCGACCTTGGGCACGCTGCGGCCCTCGCCGGCGCGCAGCATGCCGAGGGAGAAGTCGGCGGCCACGCACCAGGCGCCGGAGCGCTCCAGCTCCACGGTGGAGACCGCGGTGCCCGCGGCGAGGTCGAGCACCTTCTCCCCCGGCCGCAGCCCCAGCGCCTGCCGGGTCAGGCGGCGCCAGCGGCGGTCCTGCCCCGCGGTGAGGACGGTGTTGGTCACGTCGTAGCGCCGGGCGACGCCGTCGAACATGGCGGCGACGTCGCGGGGGTCCTTGTCGAGGTCGGCGCGGCTCACCGGTCCGACGGTACCCGCCGCGGCGGATCACCCGGCACGCAGCGTGGCCAGCATCGAGTCGACGGACGCGGGCCACCCGAACCGCTCGGCGCGGGCGCGCGCGGCGCCGCGGCGCAGCGCCTCGTCGGCGGCCAGGACCGTGGCGACGCCCGAGGCGAACGCGGCGGGCGAGTCGGCCACCGCGGCGCCGGTGCCGACGATCTCGGGCAGCGCCGAGGACGCCGACACCACCACCGGGGTGCCGCTGGCCAGCGCCTCCAGCGCGGACAGGCCGAACGTCTCGTGCGGGCCCGGGGCCAGCGACACGTCCGCCGAGGCGAGCAGCCGCGCCAGGCGGGCGCGGTCGGGGACGAAGCCCAGGAACGTCACGGGCAGCCCGGCGGCGCGGCGTTCCAGCATCGGGCGGCGCGGCCCGTCCCCGGCGACGACGAGCCGCACCCGCAGGCCGGCGGCCCGCAGCGCGGCGGTGGTGTCGATGCTGCGCTCGGGGTGCTTCTCCGGGGACAGCCGCCCGCAGTGCACCAGCACGACGTCGGCGCCGCGGGCCAGCGACGCGCGCAGCACCGGGTCGTGGTGGCGCGGCGAGAACGTCTCCAGGTCGACGCCGAGCGGCACCCGCACGACGTTGCGCGCCCCGATCCGTTCGAACTCCGCCGCGGCGAACGTCGTGGTGCACACGACGCTGTCGTAGGCGGCGGCCATCCGCGCGTTCGCGGCGTCGGCCAGGCGGCGGGCGGCGGGCCCGGGCAGCAGGAACTGGGCAAGCAGCCGGTCGAGCCGCTCGTGGGAGACGACGACGGCCGGAACGCCGCGCCGGGACGCCCAGGCGCCGAGCCCGCGCAGGGTGAGCCGGTCCGACACCTCGATCGCGTCGGGCCCGAGCCGCTCCAGCAGCCGCTGCACCCGCCACGGGTCGACGGCGCGGTAGCCGCCGGTGCCCGGCAGCCGCGGCGCCGCGACCGTCACGCGGCGGGTCCCGCCGGGCAGCCGGTCGTCGGCGGGGCGTGGGCCGGGGACGACGAGCACCACCTCGTGCCCGCGGGCCGCGTAGCCCGCACCGAGGTGGGTCAGCGCGGTGCGCAGCCCGCCGGAGCGGGGGCCGTAGAAGTTGGCGAGCTGGACGATGCGCACCGGGTCAGGCGGCGGCCCGCGGTTCCGCCGCGAGCCCGATCACCTCGGCGTAGTGGGCGAGCAGCTCGTCGCACACCGTCGACCAGGTGCGGCGCAGCACCGACCGGCGGGCCGCCTGCCCGAACCGGCGGCGCAGGGCGTCGTCGTCGGTGAGCACCCGCACCGCGGCGCGCAGCCGGGCGTCGGCGGAGCGGGCGGCGGGGTCGTCGGGGTCGGCCTGGTCGGGGCGCGGCGGGACGAGGTAGCCGGTGCGGCCGGGCAGCACCAGGTCGCGCGGGCCGCCCGCGTCCGGCGCCACCACCGGCAGGCCCGAGGCGAGCGCCTCCTGCACCGCCTGGCAGAACGTCTCCGACGGCCCGGTGTGCACGAACACGTCGAGCGAGGCGTAGATGCGGGCCAGCTCGTCGCCGCCGCGGAAGCCGAGGAACGCCGCACCCGGCAGCGCGGCGCGCAGCCGCTCCTCGCTGGGCCCCGCCCCGACCACGACCAGCCGCGTGCCGGGCAGCCCGTCGAGCGCCACGAGCCGCTCCACCTGCTTCTCCGGGGCGAGGCGCCCGACGTAGCCGATCAGCAGCTCGTCGCCGGGCGCGAGCTCGGCGCGGATGCCGGCGTCCCGCTTGGACGGGGTGAACCGGCAGGTGTCGACGCCGCGCGCCCACTGGTGCACCCGCGGCACGCCGCGCGCCCGCAGCGCCTCGGTCGCCCAGCTCGACGGGGCCAGCGTGCGGTCGGCCTGCCCGTGCAGCCGGCAGGTCCAGCGCCACGCGGCCCGGGCCGTCAGCCCGAGGCCGTAGGAGGAGGCGAAGCCGGCGACGTCGGTCTGGTAGACCGCGACGGTCGGGATCCCCAGGCGGCGCGCGGCGTGCAGCCCGCGGTAGCCGACGACGAACGGGGCCGCGAGGTGCACCACGTCGGGGCGGAACTCCCGCAGCGCCGTGAGGATCCGCCGGCTGGGGACCCCCACCGGCATGGAGGTGACGACGGGCAGGTCCAGCGAGGGCACCCGGACGACCGGCGCGCCGCGGTACTCGGTGGGGCCGTCGGTGCCCGGTGCCACCACCAGGACGTCGTGGCCCGCGGCGGTGAGGTGTTCCACCACCCGCAGGACCGAGTTGGTGACGCCGTTGACGACGGGCAGGAAGCACTCGGACACGATCGCGACTCGCACCGGCCGAACCTCTCCCACCCACGGGCCGGGTTGCCGTCGTCGGCCTGACCACCTGCCGAACTCACGGCCAACATCGGGAACCGCCGCCACAGTTGGCCCGGTGATGGGCGACACGACACCCGGCCGTTCCACACCCGACACCGGGCGCGGTGACCCTCGGCCCACATGAGCCTCCAGCACGAGACCCGCCGCCTCCCGCCCGCGGACCCGGGGCTGCTCTCGCGCGCGCTGGAGGTGGCGGGGCGGCTGGCCAACGACGCGGCCGAGGTCATCACCGCCACGGCCGGGCGCGACCGCCTCACCGACACCGTGAAGGCCCACCCCTTCGACTGGGTCACCGACACCGACCGCACCCTGGAGCGGCACACTCGCCGCGTGCTGGCCGCGGAGTTCCCGCAGGTGCCGGTGCTGGGCGAGGAGTACGGCGCCGACGAGGGCGTGCACTCGGCGCCGCTGCGCTGGGTCGTCGACCCGGTCGACGGCACCGCCAACTACGTCTCCGGGTTCCCGTGGTGCGCCTACAGCCTCGCCCTCGTCGACGCCCACGGGCCGGTCGTCGGGGTGATCGCCGACCCCAGCCGGGCCCAGATCTACGCCGCCGCCCGCGGCCGCGGGGTGCGCGCCAACGGGGTGCCGGTGCGGATCGCGCCGCGGCCCGTCGTCGGGGGGCTGGTGTGCGCGGAGCTGTCGCTGGAGCGCGCGCCCGGGTTCACCGCCCGGGCCGCCGCCGCCCACACCGGCGTCCGCGTGCTCGGGTCGGCGGCGCTGGCCATCACCCAGGTCGCGCTCGGGCACGCCGTCGCCGCGGTGCTCGACCGCTACCGCGAATGGGACGTCGCCGGGGCGCTGTGCCTGGCCGCGGAGGCGGGCGCGGTCGTCGTCGACGCGCGGGGCAACCCCGACCCGCTCCCGTCCGAGGACCTGGTCGTCGCCGTGCCCGGGGCGCTCGACGCGGTTCTGTCCTGGTGGCACGCGCCCTGATCCGCGACCCGGGGGACGGGGTAGAGGGGACTCGCGGGCCGGGTTCGGGGGACTCGCGGACGCAGAACGGGGGACTCGCGGGGTGGGGAGTGGCGCTGCTCGCTCACGGTGGTGGGGGGCGGGGTGGGCCACCTAGGGTCGGTCCATCGCCACCACCCCGGGCACCCGCGACGGCGCGGCCCTCCTCGTCCGTGCCACCCCGGTGCTGTTCGTCCTCATCTGGGCCACCGGCTTCGTCGTCGCCAAGTACGCCGCACCCCACGCCGAGCCGCTGAGCTTCCTGCTGGTCCGCTACGCGGGCGTCATCGTGCTGATGGTGGTGCTCGCGCTGGTCGCGCGGGCCCGCTGGCCGCGCGGACGGGCCGTGCTGCACATCGCCGTCGCGGGCGTCGGGATCCACGCGGGGTACCTCGGCGGGGTCTGGGCCGCGGTCGCCGCGGGCATGCCGGCCGGGGTCGCGGCGCTCGTCGTCAACTTGCAGCCGGTGCTCACCGCCGCCGTCGCCGGCCTGACCGGCGCGCGGCTCGGGCGCCTGCAGGTGGCCGGGCTGGTGCTGGGCTTCCTGGGGGTGGTGCTGGTCGTGTCCAGCAACCTGACGACCGCCGGCATCACCGCGACGACGCTCGGGCTCACCACGCTCGCCCTGCTCGCGATCACCGCGGGCACGCTCTACCAGAAGCGGTACTGCCCGGAGTTCGACCTGCGCACCGGCCAGGTCGTGCAGTTCGTCGCCTCGATCCTGGTGACACTGCCGTTCGTGCTGGCCTTCGAGTCGTTCCGGCTCGACTGGACCCCGGAGCTCGTCGGCGCGCTGCTGTGGTCGGTGCTGGTGCTCACCGGGGGTGGGGTCTCGCTGCTCTACCTCATGCTGCGGCGCGGGGCCGCGGCGCAGGTGACCAGCTACTTCTACCTCGTCCCCGGCATCACCGCGCTCATCGCGCTGGTCGCGTTCGGCGAGACGCTCGGCCCGTTCGCGGTGGCCGGGATGGTCGTCGCGGTGCTGGGGGTGGCGCTGGCGACGCGGCCGGGCGGCCGGCGTGGATAAGCTCGCGCGTCGGTTCCCCACCCGTCCCCGAGGTGTACGTGTCCGCTCGTCGCGCCATTGTCACCGTCGTCCTGATCGGGCTGCCCGCGGTCCTACTGCTGCCCGACCTGGTCGGGCTCGACGCCGTCACGCCGTTCGCCCAGCTCACCGCGTTCCGCCCGGCGTCGACCGCGGGCGTTGTCGTCCTCGTGCTGCTCGTCGCGGTCGCGCTGCGTCCACCACAGTGGGTGACGGCGTCGCTGCTGGTCGCCCCCGTGGTGGCGCTGGCGCTGGTCGTCCCGCGGGCGGTCGGGGACCCCGCACCGCCGGGCGACCGGGACCTGGTGGTGCTGACCCTCAACGCCTACGACGGGCGTGCCGACCCCGCGGCGGTCGCCGGCCTGGTCCGGGAGCGCCGGCCCGACCTCGTCACGCTGATCGAGGCCGGCACCCGCTTCGCCGACGCGGTGCAGGCCGGGCTGCCCGGGGCGGGGTACCGGTCGTTCACCGCGACCGGCGACAGCGACCAGGACGTCGACGCCGTCACCGTGCTCGTCGCGCCGGGGGTGGGTCCGGTGCGGGTCACCGAGGGCCGGGGGACCCTGTTCCCGTACCTCGAGGTCACCGGCGGCGAGCTCGGGGAGCTCCGCTACGTCGCGTACCACGGAGCCGCGCCGGTGCCCGCGCTCGTCCCGGCGTGGCAGCGCGACCTGGAGCTGGTGGGCCCGTGGTGCGACGGGTCGTCCGCGGTGGTCGTGACCGGCGATTTCAACGCCACGCTCGACCACTCGTTGCTGCGCGGGCGGCTCGGCTCCTGCGCGGACGCCGCCGCGCAGACCGGTGACGGCCTGGTCGGGACGTGGCCGTCGCGGATCCCGGCGTACCTCGGCGCGCAGATCGACCGGGTCCTCTACCCCGCGGACCGGATGCGGGCCGTGAGCACCGACGTCGTCGACCTGCCGGGCAGCGACCACCGCGCCGTCGTGGCCCGGCTGACCCGACCCGGGTGAACCCGGCTCACCCCGGGTCCGCGGCCGCCCGCCTGCGCCGCAGCCACAGCGCCAGCGGCCCCAGCACCACCCAGGTCGCGACGACGCCGAGCACCGTCGACCCGATCCCGTCGACGGTCCGGCGCCCGGCCACGCGCACCAGCTCCGGCTCGGTGACGTCGTACTCGACGGCCACCTGCTCGCCCGGCGAGAGCCCGCGGGGGTGGAAGACCCCCTGCTCGGGGACGACCGTCTGCCCGTTCGCGACGGTGAACCGCACCAGCGTGCGGAAGAAGGTGGAGCCGTCGAGCACCTCGGCCTGGGCCGTGGCCGGGTTGGCGTCGATGGCCGCGTCGTCGACGGCCGAGCCGATCAGGGCCAGCCCCGCCAGCACCGTCACCAGCACCGCGAGGGCCGTGACCAGCTCGGGGAGGCGCCTGCGGACGAACCGCACGGTGGGCGCGACGGTGGCCGCCACCTCGTCGAGCGCGCTGGGTTCGGCCACGGCGACGGAGTCTAGACGCCCTCGCCGCGGCCACTGTGGCCAGCGACTCCCCGGGGCGGACGAGCGTCGGCGCCGCCCGCCTCTTACGCTCGAAACGTGACGATCGCTCCGCTACCGACCGGTGTGCGCGTGCGAACCAGGCCCGTCGACGACCTCGGCGGCCTGTTGGAGCTGCTCCCCGACGCCCGCACACCCAAGTCCTGGGTGCGCGGCGAGGACGGTCTGGTCGGCTGGGGCGAGGTCGCCCGCTGGAGCGGCACGGGCCCCGACCGCTTCGCCGACGCCGACGAGTGGTGGCGCTGCTTCGTCGACGGCGTGCAGGTGCTCGACGAGGTCGGCGAGCCCGGCACCGGGCCCGTCGCGTTCGCCAGCTTCACCTTCAGCGACGAGTCGCCGGGCTCGGTCGTCGTCGTCCCCCGGGTGCTCGTCGGCCGGCGCGGCGGCCGGTCGTGGATCACCGAGTTCTCCCACGGCGACGGCCCGTCGGTGGTGCACGCGGTCGACCCGGTGCGCCCCAGCGGCACCCTGCGCTACTCCGACGGCCTGCTGCCCGTCGCGCGCTACCGCGCGGCCGTCGTCGAGGCCGTGCGCCGGATGCGGGCGGGCGAGCTGGACAAGGCGGCACTGGCCCACGACCTCATCGCCCTCGCCGACGACCCGCTCGACCCCCGACACCTGCTGGGCGGGCTCGCCCGGCGCTACCCGACGTGCTGGTCGTTCGCGGTGGAGGGGCTCGTCGGCGCCACGCCGGAGCTGCTGGTCCGGCGCACCGGCGACGTCGTCGAGTCCCGCGTGCTGGCCGGCACGATGTGGGCCACGTCCCCGGGCCGGGGCTCGCTGGGCGACCGGCTGATGGGATCGGCCAAGGACCGCCACGAGCACGCCCTCGCCGTCGACTCGCTCACCTCGGCGCTCGAACCCCTCTGCGCCTCGCTCGACGCCCCCGCCGTCCCCGACGTGCTGACGCTGCACAACGTCTCGCACCTCGCGAGCGACGTCCGCGGCCGGCTCGACCCGCTCGGACCCGCCTCGCTGCTGCGCCTGGCCGAGGCCGTCCACCCGACGGCGGCCGTCGGCGGCACCCCCCGCAAGATCGCGGTCGAGCTGATCACCGAGCTGGAGGCCATGGACCGCGGCCGCTACGCCGGGCCGGTCGGCTGGGTCGACTCCCGCGGCGACGGCGAGCTCGGCATCGCCCTGCGCTGCGCCCAGCTCGACGGCCCCACCGCCCGCCTGTTCGCCGGGTGCGGGATCGTCGCGGACTCCGATCCCGACACCGAGGTGCGCGAGGCCGCCGCGAAGCTGGTGGCCGTGCGCGACGCGCTCGAGGGCGAC
>NZ_BJNG01000041.1 GCF_006539565.1 Pseudonocardia hydrocarbonoxydans | reverse complement strand
CCCCGGGGAGGACATCTCCGACCGGCCCGAGCCGCACACCGTCGTCCCCGCGTTCCTGCGCCTGCTCGACGAGCGGCCGCCCAGCGGGCGCCACCGCGCGGTCGACGTGGCGGTGGCCCGGTGACGCGGGCCCGCCCGGCCACGCGCTTCGCCGCGGGCCCGTCGGCCACCCGCCCGCCCGCCGTGCGCGACGGCGTCCGCCTGATGGTCGCCGGCGACCAGGTCACGCACCACCGGTTCCGCGACCTGCCGGCCGCGCTCGAACCGGGCGACCTGGTCGTCGTCAACACCTCCGACACCGAACCCGCGGCGGTGCCGGGCCGGCGGGCGGACGGGCGGCCGGTCGTGCTGCACGTGTCCGGCCCCGCCCGTACCGGGGGGCTCGTCGTCGAGCTGCGGACACCCGGTGGCGACCGGGTCACCGACGCCGTCGCGGGCGAGCCGGTGGCGCTGCCGGCCGGGGTGGTCGCGGTGCTGCACGCGGCCGTCCCCGGAGCGGCGCCGGGCCGGTTGTGGCGGGCCACGATGCCCGTCGAGGGCGGCCCGGGGCGCTACCTCGCCGCCGTCGGGCGCCCGATCCGCTACTCCTACGTGCCACGGGAGTGGCCGATCGCCGAGTACCGCACGGTGTTCGCGACGCCGGTGCCCGGCGAGTTCGGCAGCGCCGAGATGCCGAGTGCGGGCCGGCCGTTCACCCCGGCCGTCCTCGACGCGCTGCGCGGGCGCGGCGTGCGCACGGCGGAGGTCGTCCTGCACACCGGCGTGTCGTCGCCGGAGGCCGACGAGGTGCCGCTGCCGGAGCGGTTCCGGGTGCCCGCGGCCACCGCCGACACCGTCAACGCCACCCGGGCCGCCGGCGGCCGGGTCGTCGCCGTCGGGACGACCGTCACCCGCGCCCTGGAGACGGCCGCGGACGCGCGCGGCACCGTGACCGCGGCCGCCGGGTGGACCGAGCTGGTGCTCGGGCCGGACCGCCCCGCCCGCGTCGTCGACGGACTGGTCACCGGCTGGCACGAACCGGAGGCCTCGCACCTGCTGCTGCTGGAGGCGGTCGCCGGTGCGGAGCTGGTGGGCCGGGCGTACGCGGCGTCGGGCGAGCGGCCCTACCGGTGGCACGAGTTCGGCGACTCCTGCCTGCTGCTCCCCGCTCGCGAGGTCGGCCGTCGCGCTCGGTGACCGCTCACCGCGACGGCCCGTCGCGCGTCGGCCACGACACCGGTACGACGAACGGCGGGCGAGCTGCGGCGACAGGCAGCCTGTCACCTTGTGGGGGGCTCGAGGGTTCTCGTAAGGTCCTGCCTCAGCGTTACGAACCGATCACGACGCATCTGGGCCGGAACTCCCCATCCGGTCCACCGGACCCCCGACCGGGCCGTCGCGATCGGTTCGCTCCCCCGAGCGCTGAGAGGCTGGTTCGTGGCAGGACACCGTTCCCCGCAGGGCCGACGTGCGCGTCGCGCCACCTCCGGTTCGGCACGCCACCACGCGGCCGACCGGCCCGCCCCGACGGGCCCGACGCTGCGCAACACCGTGGTCGCCTCGGCCGCCGCCGTCGGCGCGGTCGCCACCGGCACCTTCACCGCCCTGCTCCCCTCCCCGGGTGACTCGGCCACCTCGGCCGGCGCCGCCGAGACCATCGACGCCACGCTCGTCTCGGCCGACTCGGCCTTCATCGCCGAGCTCCCCGCGGCCGCCACCGGCATGCTCGCGCCCGTCTCCTTCGAGACCGCGACCGACGGGGCCGAGATCGCCGATCTCGCGTTCCTCGACAAGGCGCACACCATGGCCGAGGAGCTGGCCGCACGCCAGGCCGAGGAGCAGCGGATCGCCGCCGAGCGGGCCGAGCTCGACGCGCTGATCGCCTCCGGCGGGGTCGACGGCTGGATCGCCGCCGCGCTCGACGTCCTCGACCTGCCGCAGTCGCTCGCCCCGGGCGTCAAGAACATCATCATGAAGGAGTCGGGCGGCAACCCCCGCGCGATCAACAACTGGGACTCCAACGCCCGCGCTGGCACGCCGTCGCAGGGCCTCATGCAGACGATCCCGTCGACGTTCGCGCACTACGTGCACCCGAGCCTGGCCGACGAGTCGATCACGCACCCGGTCGCGAACATCACCGCCGGGATCCGTTACATGATCGACACCTACGGCATCGACACCCTCGAGGCCGGTGGGCGCACCAACTCCAGCGGCAACTACGTCGGCTACTGAGCGCGCACCGGGCGTGCCTTCCGGCCGCCCACGGCGACGACGTCACCGGCGCGGAGCTGGGCGCCCCGCCTGCTCTCCGGACGGCCGTTCACCTGCACCTCGCCCGCCTCGATCAGCTCGCGGGCGTGGCCGCCGTCCTCGGCCAGCCCGGCGAGCTTGAGGAACTGGCCCAGGCGGATGGGCTCCCCGGTGAGCGGGACGTCGTCGATGCGCATGAGATCATGGTGCCTGCACCCGTGGAGACGAAGGAACCCCGTACGGCATGACCAGCACCGGACCCGCGCCCACGGCGCCCGGGCCCCCCGTCGCGACGCAGCGCCGGTTCCGCCCCGAGCTGCAGGGCCTGCGCGCGGTCGCGGTGCTGCTGGTCGTCGTCTACCACGTGTGGTTCAACCGGGTGTCCGGCGGCGTCGACGTCTTCTTCCTGATCACCGGCTTCCTGCTCACCGGGCAGCTGCTGCGCTCCGCCGACCGCGCGGCCGTCCCGGTGCTGCGGCAGTGGGCCCGCACGCTGGGCCGGTTGCTGCCCGCGGCGCTGGTCGTCCTGCTGGGCACGGTCGTCGCCGGGGCGCTGGTGCTGCCGGAGTCGCGCTGGCTGCAGACCGTCCGCGAGGTGCTGGCCTCGGCGCTGTTCCTGCAGAACTGGCAACTGGCGGCCGACTCGGTCGACTACGCCGCGCAGAACAACGTCGCGAGCGTGGTGCAGCACTTCTGGTCGCTGTCGATCCAGATGCAGGTGATGCTGGCCGCGCCCGTGCTGATGCTCGCCGTGGTCGCGGCCGCCCGCAGCGCGGGTGCCTCCCCGAAGCGCTACCTGACGGGCCTGCTCGCCGGGGTGTTCGTCGTCTCGCTGGGCTACTCGGTGGCGCTCACCGCGGTCGACCAGCCCTTCGCCTACTTCCACACCTTCACCCGCCTGTGGGAGTTCGCCTTCGGCGGGCTGCTCGCGCTGGTCATCGACCGCATCCGCCTGTCGTCGTGGGCGCGGGTACGGCTGGGCTGGGCGGGGCTCGTCGGCCTCGTCGCGTGCGGCCTGGTGCTGCAGGTCGACGCCGTGTTCCCCGGGTACGCCGCCCTGTGGCCGACGGTGTGCGCCGCACTGGTGCTCGTCGCCGGTGAGACGGGGTCACGCACCGGCGCCGACCGGTTGCTCGCGAGCGCGCCGCTGCGCCGCCTGGGCGACCTGAGCTACTCGCTGTACCTGTGGCACTGGCCGCTGCTGGTCCTGACGCTGGTGTGGACCCGCGAGGAGAGCGTCGGGCTCGGCGCCGGTCTCACGCTCATCGCGGTCGCGCTCGGGCTGTCGGTGCTCACCGAACGGCTCGTGCGACGCCCGCGCGACCCGTTCCGCGTCGCCGTCGCCGGTCTGGCCGTGGTGCTGGCCGTCACCGCGTGCTGGCAGCTGGTCGCGCTCGCCCGCACCTCGTCGGACGACGTCGTGGGCACCGACCTGCACCCGGGAGCGCTCGGCGGCGACGTCCCGGTCGCCGACCTGCTGCCCGCCCCCGCGGCCGTCACCGAGGACTGGGTGCGCCTGGAGCAGTGGGACTGCGCGACGCTGTCGGGCTTCGACTGGAACGCCTGCAGCCTGCCCGGCGTCGAGGAGCCGGAGCGGCGGATCGTGCTCGTCGGCGACTCGCACGTCCAGCAGTTCGCGGGGGCGTTCGTGCCGATCGCCGAGCAGTCCGGCTGGCAGCTCACCGCGATGGTCTTCGGCGCCTGCCCGTTCTCGACGGTGTCGGAGGTGGACCCCGGGGCGCAGGCCTGCCTCGACTGGAACGACGCCGTGGCCGCCGAGATCGCCGAACTCCGGCCCGACGCCGTCGTCACCCTGGCCAGCCGCGACGTCCGCGCCGGGCTCACCGAGCAGACCCCGGACGGTTTCGTCGAGCGTTGGCGGCAGCTCGCCGATCTCGGGATCCCGGTGCTGGCCGTGCGCGACAACCCCCGGTTCGACCACTCCCCCGCCGACTGCATCCAGCAGGTCGGGCGCGGCGCCGTCGAGTGCGGGATCGCGCGCGACCAGGTGTACGCACCCGACCCGCCCTACGCCCTGCGCTCGGACGTGCCGGCGAACGTCACGTTCCTCGACATCGCCGACGCCGTGTGCGACGACGCCCTGTGCCCCGCCGAGCGCGGCAACGTCCTGGTCTACATGGACGACAACCACCTCACCGCGACCTACGCGACGTCGATGTCGGGCCTGATCGAGGAGACCGTCCGCAGCTCGCTGGGCTGGTGACATACGGACGGCCCGCCGGGTGTTCCCGGCGGGCCGTGTCGTGGTGGGCAGGACAGCGCAGCGATCAGGACGGTGCAGCGGTCAGGACCGCGCGTCCAGCGGCGCCTGGCCCGCCGACACCTCGTAAGGGTTCGCGTAGGCCAGCGGCTCGTCGTGACCCGGGGTCACCGTGTCGAACACCCCGTCGAAGTTCACGTCGTCGAAGATGACATCGGCCAGACCGTCACCATCGGCCGCCACCGCGACCACGTCCGGCACGAACGTCCCGTCACCCGGGCTGTTGTCGAACGCGGCGATGTCGTCGTAGTAGTCACCGTCGACGTCGACCAGCACCGTGTCGACCTCACCGTCGCCGTTCGAGTCGATCTCGGTGGTCTCGGCGTAACCGTCACCGTCGTGGTCGACGTACTCGTAGGACGACCCGTGACCCGACTCGATCGGGTGCTCGGTCTCGGTCTCGCAGGACTCGGTGGGGTAGGTCTCGACCGGCTCGGGGGCGTAGCACTCGGACATCGGATTCTCCTCGGTGGAAGGGGGGTGTGTGGGGCTCTCACAGGGAAGGACGCCCCCGACCCCCACCGCGGTTACACCGATTTCCCCTGGCGTTTCCGGCGGCCGGGCCGGCCTCACCGACCGGCGCTGTCCACCCGCGGCCACGGCCACGCCTCGGCGAGCCAGGCCGCGACGGCGTCGGCGAGCGGGACGTCGAGCCCGGCCCGGTCGGCGCGCACCCAGGACTGTGCGGTGACGTCGTGGTCGGCGTCCGCTGCCGGGTAGAGGTAGACGCAGCCGATCACGTCGCCGTCACCCGGGTCGAGGACGGTGAACGTGAACCCGCGACGGGCGGCGAAGTCCTCGGCGTGCCGTCGCAGGTCGGACAGGTTGGCCTCGAGCGTCATCCCGTCGGTCGGGGGCCAGTCCCCGTCGGGGTACCCGGGCGTCGCCCGGATGTGGTCGATGCTCGAGGTCCACGCCGCATGGTCGGCCTCGTTGTGCTGTGGCCCGAGCGGTTCGAGGACGAACCGGTCGGTGGACAGGGCGAGCGGCGGGGTGAAGTCCACGGGGACGAAAGGCCGGCCGGTCATCCCGTGACGGTAGCGACGGAGCCGGTCGCAGCGCATGCGAAAACGGCCCTCCAGGGATTCCCTGGAGGGCCGTTCTGCCTAGTAGCGGGGGTAGGATTCGAACCTACGACCTCTGGGTTATGAGCCCAGCGAGCTACCGAGCTGCTCCACCCCGCGACGCTGTTGTTCTGTTGTGTCTTCGACAGTACACCTCCCGGAAACCTCCCTGCAGCGGGGGGTCGTCCCCCGTCTTCGCAGGTCAGAGCCCCGGGAACGCCCCGACCCTCACGAACCGGGTGGTCCGTGGGGGTCGGGGCGCGGTGGAGACCTGCGTCTCAGCCCGTCGGCTGGGCGGCCTGGGCCGCCTGGAAATCCTGCACCGCGGCGTCGAGCGCGGCCAGCGCGTCGCCCTGTGCGGCGAAGTCACCGCTCTGCTGGGCCGTGCGCAGGTTGCCGATCGCGGTCTGGATGGCCTGGGCGGCCGTCGCGAGCTCCGGGGTGGCGTCGGGGGTGGTCCCGGGCACCGCCGTGTCCGGCGGCGGCGCAGCCGTGCCCGGGGTCGTCGGCACGTCGGCCGCGGCCCCGGCGCCGAACACCTGGTCCAGCGCGCCCGCCAGGTCGGGCGCGAAACCGACCCGGCCGTTGTAGCTCACCAGAACCCGCGCCAGCTGCGGGTAGCTGGAGTCCTCGTTGGCGCGCTGGATGTAGACCGGCTCGACGTAGAGCAGGCCTCCCGCCACCGGCAGCGTCAGCAGGTTGCCGTTGATCACCAAGCTCTGCCCGTTGCGCGCGAGGAGGCCGAGCTGCTGGCTGACCTCCGGCGTACCGACGAACCGGCTCTGCACCTGTTGCGGGCCGAGCTCCTGGGTGTCCGGGGGTAGCTGTAGCAGCGTGATCTGGCCGTAGGTCTCCGGATCGGAGCTGGCCGACATGTAGGCCGAGAGGATGTCGCGGTTCTGGAACACCAGCGCGCTGGTGAGCTGGAACGTCGGGTCCCCCGACGCCGCGCTGCCCGGCTGCCCGGCCAGCAGGTAGTACGGCGGCTGGGCCAGCCCGCCCGCCCCGCCACCGGCCGGCGTCGGGTCCGAGGGCACCTCCCAGAACGAGACGTTCGAGAAGAACTCGCCGGGGTTGTCGACGTGGTAGCTGGTGAGCAGGTCGCGCTGGACCTTGAACAGGTCCTCCGGGTACCGGACGTGCTCGCGCAGGCTGGGGCTGATCGCCGACGCCGGCTGCACCGTGTCGGGGAAGGTCTTCATCCACGTCTGCAGGACCGGATCGGTCTCGTCGAAGGCGTAGAGGGTGACCGTGCCGTCGTAGGCGTCGACGGTGGCCTTGACCGAGTTGCGCAGGTAGCTCACCTCGCGGTTGAGCTCCGGGCGCACCCCCGGGCCACCCGCGAGGGTGTCGGCGGTGGCCTCGCCGAGCTGCGTGCGCTCGGCGTAGGGGTACTGGTCGAGGCTGGTGTAGCCGTCGACGATCCAGGTGATCCGCCCGTCCACGACCGAGGGGTACGGGTCGCCGTCGACGGTGAGCCACGGCGCGACCAGCTCGACCCGGTCGGCCGGGTCGCGCACGTACATGATCTTCGAGTTCTCGTTGATCGAGTTGTTGAACAGGATGTTGCGCTCGCCGTAGTAGGCGGAGAAAGCGAGCCGGTTGACGAGGTTGTCGAGCGGGACGCCGCCGCGGCCGGTGTAGGTGTACTGCTGGGTGTCGGAGTCGTACTCCACCGGCGGGGCGCCCTCGGGCGCGCCGACGATCGAGTAGCCGCGGATCAGCTCGCCGTAGTAGGTACGCGGCTGCTCGACCCGCAGGCTCTCCGGCAGCGTCTCGCTCATCGAGTTCGTGATGTCGATGCTGGTGAAGCGGGGCAGCCCGCCCTCGCCTCCCGCGTCGTCGAGCGCCGCGTTCACCTGGTTCGCCGGCGCCACGACGATGCCGTTGCCGTGGGTGTAGACCAGCTGCTGGTTGATCCAGTCGGTCTGGTTGCCCGCGAGCCCCGCGGTGTTGAGCTCGCGCAGGCCGACGATGTAGTCCTGCACCGTGCCGTCGTCACCGCGGTAGCGGTCGATGTCGAGGGTGGACGGGAAGCCGTAGAACGTGCGGCGCTGCTGCAGCTGCGTGAACGTGTCGGTGAGCTGCGCCGGGTCCAGGATCCGGATGTTGGGGATCGTCGCCGTCTCCGCCCGCACCTCGGCCGGGGTGGCCTCGGACTCGCCGCTGTAGGGCACCTCGGTGACCGTGGCGTCGGTGAGGCCGTAGGCGTCGCGGGTGGCGGCGATGTTGCGCTCGATCGACACCGCCTCGCGCGCCTGCGCGTTGGGGGCGACGACGAACTGCTGCAGGATCGCGGGCCACGCGGCCCCCACCAGCACGCTGGACAGCACGAGCAGCGCGGTGGCGATCGCGGGCAGCTGCAGGTTGTCGCGGAACACCGCGACGAAGAACGCGGCCGCACAGATCAGCGAGATGAACAGCAGGATCAGCTTGGCCGGCATCACCGCGTTGAGGTCGGTGTAGGTGGCACCGTTGAACAGCGGGTTGCGGTCGGAGAACAGCAGCTCGTAGCGGTCGAGCCAGTAGGCGACGGCCTTGAGCAGCACGAACACCCCGGCCAGGACGGCGAGCTGGGCGCGCGCGGCACCGGAGACCTGGCCGCCGCGGCCGGTGAGCCGGATGCCGCCGAAGATGTAGTGCGTGACCAGCGCGACGACGAAGCTGATCGCCACGCCGACGAACAGCCAGTTCAGCAGCAGCCGCCAGAACGGCAGCTGGAAGGCGTAGAAGCTGACGTCGAGGCCGAACTCCGGGTCGGCGATGCCGAACGGCGTGGAGTTGATGAACTGCTGGACGATCTGCCAGTCGGCCTGGGCGGAGAGCCCGGCGATCAGACCGACGGCCACCGGGATGCCGATCGCGAACAGCCGCAGCCGCTGGATGATCACCGTGCGGTAGCGGGCGATCGGGTCCTCGGGGCCCGACAGCGGGACGAAGACCGGCCGCGACCGGTAGGCGATCCACAGTGCCAGCGCCACCAGGCCGCCGATCAGCAGCCCGCCCGCGAGGAACTGCACGATGCGGGTGAACAGGATCGTGGTGAACACGCCCCGGAACCCGACTTCGCCGAACCACAGCCAGTCGATGTAGAAGTTGATCAGCCGCGAGCCGCCGAGCAGCAACAGGACCAGCACGCCCGCGACGGCGAGCAGGATCCGGGTGCGACGGGTCAGCGTCGGGGCTCCCACCGGGGGCCGCATGGCCACGAGACACGCTCCAGGGTCTTGACATGTGCGGGCCCGCCTGCGCGCCCTGCTGACCCAACTCTACGAGGGGCGTGTGGGGTTCCCGTGGGGCGTGTCCGTTTCGTGGCGTGCAGCCGCTCAGCAGGCCGGTGGGACGCCGCCGTCGCGCAGGGTGTCGAGGCTCTGCACGGCGTCGTCGAGGGTGTCGACGCGCACGAGGGTGAGGCCCTCGGGCGCGGAGGCCGCCGCCTCGGCGCAGTTGGCCGCGGGCACCAGGAACACCGTGGCGCCGACGTCGCGGGCGGCGATCATCTTGAACGGCACGCCGTCGATCGCCGACACCGCACCCGACGGGCCGATCGACCCGGTCCCGGCGACGAACCGGCCGCCGGTGAGCTCGCCCGGCGTCAGCTTGTCCAGTACGCCGAGGGCGAACATCAGCCCGGCCGACGGCCCGCCGATCCCGCCGAGGCTGATCGTGATGTCGCTGTCGGGCAGCGGGCCGAGCCCGGGGGTGATGCCGAGGAAGCCCTGCGGGCGGTCCGGGCGGGTCCCGAGGACGACCGGGACCGTCCGCTCGTCGCCGTCGCGGCGGACCACCAGCGACGCCGTCGCGCCCGGCGCCGACCGGCCGATCAGCTCGGTGACGGCCTCGGCGGTGCCCACCGGCACCCCGTCGACGCTGACGATCTCGTCCTGCAGCTCCAGCAGCCCCTCGACGGGCGATCCGGGCACGACCCCCACGACGACGACCGACGCCGGCCCGCCCAGCTCCACCAGCGCCGCGGAGACCGCGTTGAGCTCGGAGGAGGCGAACTGGGCGGCGTTCTCGTCCTGCACCTCCTCCGTCGAGCGGTCGGACGGGAAGATCGGCTCGCGCGGGACCAGCCGCCGGTCCCCCGAGACCCAGAACGACAGCGCGGTGAACAGCGACAGCTGGTCGGTGACCGACACCGTCGTCATGTTGAGGTGCCCGGACGTCGGGTACGTGGGCAGGTCCGTCACCGCCACGATCGGGGCGTCCTCGTAGTCGCCGAGGGTGTCGTAGGTCGGGCCGGGCCCGAGAGCGACGAACGGGACGGGCAGCGTCGACCCGATGACGCCGAGCGTCAGCGCCAGCAGCGCGGCGGCCACGACGGTCAGCATGCGACGGCTCACGATCGCGCACCCTATGCCGCACCGCCGCTGGGGCTCCCCACCCGGCCCGTCGCGCGTACCGTGGAGGCATGACTGACAAGCCGCCGTTCGGGTTCGGACCCTCCGACCGCGACGACTCCGACAAGGGAGACGACCGCTCGCGCGGCGACGGTCCGCTCGATCCCTTCGGCTTCGGGAACCTGCCCGGTATGCCCCCGGGCGGCTTCCCCGGGATGCCGGGGATGCCGGGGGCGGGCGGCCCGGGCGGGTTCGACGTCAGCCAGCTCGGACAGATGCTCACCCAGCTCGGGCAGATGCTCAGCCAGGCGCAGAGCGGCGGCGACGGGCCCGTCAACTACGACCTCGCGACGCGGTTGGCCACCCAGCAGCTCGCCGCCACGAGCTCGTCGCTCACCGGCGCCCAGCGGGCCGCGGTGTCCGACGCGGTGAAGCTCGCCGAGCTGTGGCTCGACCCCGCCACCGAGTTCCCGGCCGGCGCCACCGAGACGAAGGCGTGGTCGGCCACCGAGTGGGTCACGGCGAGCATGCCCACCTGGAAGCGGCTGGTCGACCCGGTGGCGCGCCGGATGGGCGGGGCGTGGACCGACGCGCTGCCCGAGGAGGCGCGCGCCGCGGCCGGCCCGATGATGGCGATGCTCGGCCAGATGGGCGGGCTCGCCTTCGGCAGCCAGCTCGGGCAGGGCCTGGCCACCCTGGCCGCCGAGGTGCTGACCTCCACCGACATCGGCATCCCCGTCGGTCCCGACCGCGTCGCGGCCCTGCTGCCGGAGAACGTCGAGAAGTTCACCCGCGACCTCGACCGGCCCGCGAGCGAGGTGCTGCTGTTCCTGGCCGCGCGCGAGGCCGCCCACCAGCGGCTGTTCGCCCACGTCGGCTGGCTCAAGGAGCGGCTGCTGCGCACCGTCGAGGAGTACGCGCAGGGCATCACGATCGACACCTCGAAGATCGAGGAGCTGGCCCGCGGCATCGACCCGTCGAACCCGGCCGCGATCCAGGAGGCCATGGGCTCGGGCATGTTCGAGCCCGAGACCACCCCGGAGCAGAAGGCCGCGCTGGCCCGCCTGGAGACGCTGCTCGCCCTCATCGAGGGCTGGGTCGACGCCGTGGTCGCCGAGGCGGTCGGCGACCGCCTGCCCGGCGCGGAGGCGCTGCGCGAGACGCTGCGCCGCCGCCGCGCGTCCGGCGGGCCCGCGGAGCAGACGTTCGCCACCGTCGTGGGGCTGGAGCTGCGGCCGCGGCGGCTGCGCGCCGCGGCGGAGCTGTGGCGGCTGCTCGGCGAGCAGCGCGGCACCTCCGGCCGCGACGCCCTGTGGGCCCACCCCGACCTCATCCCCTCGGCCGACGACCTCGACGACCCGGCCGCGTTCGTCGCGCGCGACAACACGGGCGACCCGATCGCCGAGCTGGAGAAGCTGGCCGACACCGACGCGGCCGCCGACCCCGAGGACGACGGGAAGAAGGACTAGCCGGGCTCGTCGCCGTCGGTGCCCACCAGGCCCAGCCCGGCGGCGGCGGAGAGCCCCTCGAGGTAGCCCATCGCGCGTTCGGTGCGGGGATAGCGGCGGACCCAGGCCCAGAACTTGTCGTCGTGGCCGGGCTCGAGCAGGTGCGCCAGCTCGTGCACGAGCACGTAGTCGACCACCCAGCCCGGGGCGTCGCGCAGCCGCTCGCTGATCCGGATCGTGCCGTCGGCCGGGGTGCAGGACGCCCAGCGGGTGCGCATCGTGGGCACCCACCGCACGGTCGTGGGCACCGCGAGACCGTCGAGGTGGCGGCGGCCCAGCTCCAGGCAGCGGCGCAGCAGCGCGTCGTCGCCGGCGCGGCCCGGGGAGCGGCGGCGGGCCTCGCTGCGCTCGAGCCGGGCGACCATCTCGTCGACCCAGCGGAGCTCCTCACTCTCGCTCATCCACCCCGGGATGAACACGATCACGGTGTCGCCCTCGCGCCGCGCGCTGACCATGCGCTTGCGGCGGTCACTGCGCCGGACCTCCACGACCGCGGGGGACGCCATGGGTGCAGGGTAGTCCCCGCAGGTCACGTCCGGACGACGGAGCGGGTTGTCCACAGGTCGGTGGGCCCGGTTGTGGATGGTCCGCGCGCCGGGGCCGCCGTTCCGGGCACGCTCGGCGGCATGCCCCCGCTGCCCGCGCTGATCTCCCTGGCACCGCACCGCTCCCTGCTGCCGCTGGGGTCCCGCTCGCGGCGGCTGGGCCTGTGCCCGGACCGCGGGCTCGTCGTCGACGACCTCGACCCGCCGCTCGCGCTGATGCTCGACGAGCTCGACTCCCCCGTCGGCCCCGCGGCACTGCTCGACCGCGCCGAGCGCCGCGGCGCCGACCGCGCGGCGGCCGTCGAGCTGCTGGAGGTGCTGCTCGCGCACGGCGCCGTGGTCGACGCGGCCGCGGCCCGGCGGGTCACGGGGCGGCGGGCCCACCACGTCGTACTGGTCGTGGGCGACGGTCCGCTCGCCGCGGGCGTCGTCACCGGGTTGGCGCGGGCGGGCGTCGGCTCGGTGCACGTCGAGGCGGGCGGCACCGTCGGCTCCGCCGACCTCGGCACCGGCCTGATCGAGGCCGACCGCGGTGTGCGGCGGGAACGGGCGGTGGCGCGGGCCGCCGCCCGGTTGGTGCCCGGCACCGTCGTCACCGCTGCGCCGCAGCGGCTCGCGCCCGACCTCGTCGTGCTCGCCGACGCGCAGGCCGTCCCGCCGCAGCGGGAGCAGCGGCTGCTCGGCGACGGCGTCGCGCACCTGGCGGTCCGGCTGCGCGACGGCGTGGGGGTCGTGGGGCCGCTGGTGCTGCCCGGGCGCTCGGCCTGCCTGCGCTGCCTCGACCTGCACCGCGCCGCCCGTGAGCCGGGCTGGCCGGGCGTCGCGACCCAGCTCGTCGGGGCGACCGGCCGGGCCGACCCGGCGTGCGTCGCGGCCACCGCCGCCCTCGGCACCGCCCAGGCCCTCGCCGCGCTCGACGACACGGCCGCGCCCGCCGTGCTGGACGCCACCGTCGAGATCGACGTGACGGCCGCGACGCTGGCCACGCGGCGCTGGTCGCGGCACCCGGACTGCACCTGCGGTGGCCCGCGACACCCCCCGGCGACATGCGGGGCGGGCCCGGCTCGGGGGAGACTGGAGCCGTGACGGACATCCCACGGCGTACGGCCGCGCGCACCGCCAAGCTCGCCAGTCTCCCGCTCGGGGCGGCGGGGCGGGTCGCCGCGGGCTGGGGTCGCCGGCTCGCCGGCGGCGACGGCGACGAGATCTCCGCCCAGATGATGCAGCGCAGTGCCGAGCAGCTGTTCGCGGTGCTGGGCGAGCTCAAGGGCGGGGCGATGAAGTTCGGCCAGGCCCTGTCGGTGTTCGAGGCCGCGGTGCCCGAGGAGTACGCCGCGCCGTTCCGGGAGTCGCTGGTCAAGCTGCAGTCGGCCGCGCCGCCGATGCCCCCGCGCGACGTCGACCGGATGCTCGCCGAGCAGTTCGGGCGCAACTGGCGCGCCCGGTTCGCCGAGTTCGACGACACCCCGGCCGCGGCCGCCAGCATCGGTCAGGTGCACCGGGCCGTGTGGCGGGACGGGCGCGAGGTCGCCGTCAAGGTGCAGTACCCGGGCGCGGAGCAGGCGCTGCTGTCCGACCTGCGCCAGCTCTCGCGGATGAGCAGGCTGATGCAGCCGTTCCTGCCCGGCCTGGAGATCCGGCCGCTGATCACCGAGCTGCAGGACCGGATGGCCGAGGAGCTCGACTACCGCGACGAGGCCGACAACCAGCGCGCCTTCGCCGCCGCCTACGACGGCGACCCGCAGGTGAAGGTGCCGCGGGTCGTGGCGTCGGCGCCGAAGGCGATGGTCACCGAGTGGGTCACCGGGCGGAAGCTCTCCGACGTCATCGCCCGGGGCACGCAGGCCGAGCGCGACCACGCCGCCACGCAGCTCTCGGAGTTCCTCTATGCCTCGCCCGAGCGGGTGGGGCTGCTGCACGCCGACCCGCACCCGGGCAACTTCCAGCTCCTCGACGACGGCCGGCTCATGGTCATCGACTTCGGCGCGGTCGCGCGGCTGCCCGACGGGATGCCGCGCCCGCTGTCGGAGATGGTGCGCCTCGCGCTGGCCGACCGGCCCGACGAGCTGCTCGACCTGCTCCGCAGGGAGGGGTTCATCCGGAACGGGTCGGCCCTCACCGCGGCCGACGCCGTCGCCTACCTCTCGCCGTTCACCGAGCCGCTGCACACCGAGTCGTTCCGCTTCGACCGCAAGTGGCTGCAGAGCCAGGCCGAGCGCGTCGGCGACCTGCGCAGCCCGCAGTTCAACACCGGCCGCGAGCTGAACCTGCCGCCGCAGTACCTGCTGATCCACCGCGTCACGATGGGCACGCTCGGTGTGCTCTGCCAACTCGACACCGACGTGCCGCTGCGCGGGATCGTCCGCCGCTGGCAGCCCTGGATCTTCGCCGAGGACGCGGGCTGACGCGCCGACGGCGCCCCGGTCACGGGAGGACCGGGGCGCCGTCGGTATCGGGGCGGCACCGCGCAGAGGGTGCCGCGGGTCGTGGGCTACCGCGCCGCGAGACGCGCGCGCTCGGCGCGGCGGGCGGCGTAGGCCGCGAGGCGCGACCACCTCCGGCCGGCCACCAGGCTGCGGGCCAGCGCGTGCTCACGTGCGGCCTGTTCGGCCTCCCGCTGTCGGGATCGGGCCAGTGCTTCGTTCATGAGCAACATCGCGTCTCCCGGGATGTCGGTGCGGATGGCGGAGGGGAAGGGGCTCAGGGTCATGATCGGTCGTCTCCTCGGGGTGTCTGTGCTGGTCAGGCCGTGGCCGCGGCGAACGCGCGGTCGCGGGCCAGGTCGGCCTTGCTGGGTCGGCCGCGGGGCCGCTTGCGCGGGATGACGGCGCCGCGCTCGAAGATCTCGCCGCCCCACACCCCCCACGGCTCCTCGCGCGCCAGCGCGCCGGCCAGGCATTCGACCCGGACCGGGCACGCCCCGCACAGGCCCTTGGCCCGCTCCAGCTCCGCGGGAGCCTCGGCGAACCACAGGTCGGCGTCGCCGGAGCGACAGGGCAGGTCCAGCCCGGCGCGGGGTCGCCCCTGGTCCTCGTCGAGCAGGGCCAGTAAGGACCCCGGCGGGGAGGCGGGGTCGCCACCCGACCGGTCGGGGTTGATCGCTCCGCCGTCCAACGGAACTGATCGGACTAGCACCGCACTACCTCCTGGTACTCGTACTGCTTCCGGAAAACACAAGAGCCGCGAACCCTGTACGGGTCCGCGGCTCTGAACTGCTGCCGGTGCGTGTCGGCGTCTACCTGAGACGACACCTCACCGCGGACATACCTGTGCTGTTGTCGAGATCGATCCCACCGAGCGTGACGACCGACGGGCGCGGCTTCGCGACGCGCGCGCGGCCGACCGGCACGAAGGCGGCCTCGGTCCACAGACGGGTGCCGTGGACGGGGACGAAGGACATCGTCGTGATCATCGTGGGCACCTCCTCTGCGGATGGTCGTGGTGAGGAACGGGCTGGCGCAGTCCGTCGTGGAGACACGTTAGGGATACCCCGACGGGGTGGGCAACCTATTTACGGAGAACTTTTCGCGGGCCGCCTCAGGCGTCGCTGACCAGGGCCAGAACCGCCGGCCCGTAGCGGTCGAGCTTGCGGGCCCCGATGCCGGGGATCGACACGAGCGCGGCGCTGTCGGTGGGGCGGTGCTCGGCGATCGCCGTCAGGGTGGCGTCGGTGAACACGACGTAGGCCGGGACCTGCTGCTCCCTGGCCTCCTCGGCGCGCCAGCCGCGCAGCCGGTCGAGCAGCTCGGTGTCGACGTCGGACGGGCAGTCGCCGCAGCGCCGCATCTTCAGCGCGTCGATCCCGAGCAGCGGGGCGCCGCACACGCGGCATCTCGGCTTGGTCCCCGTGCCACCGGAGACCGCGGCGATCCGCGACGCCGGGTGGGTGTCGGGGATCAGGCCGTGCAGGAACCGGCTGCGGCGCCGCTTGCGCGCGCCGCCGGGCTGGCGGGTCAGTGCCCAGGACAGCGCGAGGCGTCGGCGCGCACGGGTCACCCCGACGTAGAGCAGGCGGCGCTCCTCCTCGATCGCGGCGTCGTCACCGTCGGCGTGCTGGATGGGCAGGGTGCCGTCCGCCAGCCCGACGAGGAACACCACGTCCCACTCCAGGCCCTTCGCCGCGTGCAGCGACGCCAGCGTGACGCCCTGGACGGCGGGCGGGTGCGCGGCGTCGGCGCGGACGTCGAGCTCGGTGCAGAAGCGGCGCACGTCGGCGTCGGGCTCGTCGGCGACGAGCTGCTCGGCCAGCTCGACGATCGCCAGCAGCGACTCCCACTGCGCCCGCTGCGCCGCACCGCCGGGCGGCTCGTGCGTCAGCCCGACGGGCGCCAGCACCTCGCGCACCGCATCGACGAGGGGGTCGGTGCGCCCGCCCGCCATGCGCAGCGCGCTCATCGCCCTGCGCACCTCGGGGCGGGAGAAGAACCGCTCCCCGCCGCGCACCTGGAACGGCACGCCGGCCTCGGTGAGCGCCTGCTCGTAGGCCTGCGACTGCGCGTTGATCCGGAACAGCACGGCGATCTCGCCGGCCGGGGTGCCGTCGTCGACGAGGCGGCGGATCTGCCCGGCGACGGCGGCGGCCTCGGCAGGCTCGTCGTCGTACTCGGTGAAGTCGGGCTCCGGCCCGGGCGGCAGCTGCCCGACCAGCGCGAGCCTGCTCCCCGCCGCCCGGCCGCGCGCCGCACCGATGAGGGTGTTGGCGCACGACACGACCTGCGGGGTGGAGCGGTAGTCGCGCTGCAGCCGCACCACGACGGCCTCGGGGAAGCGGCGCGGGAAGTCGAGCAGGTGGCGCGGGGTGGCGCCGGCGAAGGTGTAGATCGTCTGGTTGGCGTCGCCGACGACGGTGAGGTCGTCGCGCTCGCCGAGCCAGGCGTCCAGGACGCGCTGCTGCAGGGGCGTGACGTCCTGGTACTCGTCGACGACGAAGCAGCGGTAGCGGTCGCGGAACTCCTCGGCGACGTCCGCGTGCTCCTCCAGCGCGGCGGCGGTGTGCAGCAGCAGGTCGTCGAAGTCGAGCATCTCGGCACGGTTCTTCAGCGCCTCGTACCCGGCGTAGACGGCGGCGACCTGCTCGGCGGGCCCCGGGATGTCGCGGCTGCGGCGCGCGACCTCGGCCGGGTAGGCGTCCGGGGTGACCAGGCAGGCCTTGGCCCACTCGATCTCGCCGGCGAAGTCGCGCAGGGAGGCCGCGTCGGTGCCGGCCTTGAGCCGTGCGGCGGCCTGCCCGACGATCCGCAGCTTGCCCTCCAGCAGCTGCCACTGGTCGCCGCCGACGACCCGCGGCCAGAAGTAGCGCAGCTGGCGCAGGCTCGCGGCGTGGAACGTGCGGGCCTGCACGCCGGAGACGCCCAGCGTCCGCAGGCGGGTGCGCATCTCCCCCGCCGCGCGCGCCGTGAACGTGACCGCGAGGACCTGGCCCGGGGCCACGTGCCCGGTGCTCACCAGGTGCGCGATGCGGCGGGTGATCGTGCGGGTCTTGCCGGTGCCCGCTCCCGCCAGGACGCACACGGGGCCCCGGGGGGCGGTGACCGCGGCCCGCTGCTCGTCGTCCAGACCCGAATCACGCACGCGACCATCCTGACACCCGCGGCGGGAAGACCCGCGCCCACCGCACGGTTGAGGGGGACATGTCCCAGGTGACGATGTACTCGACCACGTGGTGCGGCTACTGCCGGCGCCTCAAGCTGCAGCTCGACCAGGCCGGCATCGCCTACGAGGAGATCGACATCGAGCGCGACCCCGACGCGGCGAAGTTCGTCGAGGGCGTCAACGGCGGCAACCAGACGGTCCCCGTCATCCGCTTCCCGGACGACACGACGGCCACGAACCCCACCCTGACCCAGGTGCAGCAGAAGCTCGCCGCCTGAGGATGCACACCCACCGGTCGCCGTGCACACGTCATCACGTGTGCACGGCGACCGTGCGGTGTGCACGGTGGATCAGCACGGGCGGTACCGATCGCGCAGGCGCTGTGCGACCGGCGCGAACCGGTCGAGATCGACCCACCCCCAGCGGACCATCCCGAGGTCCTCGGCCCGGAGCTCGTCCTCCCGGCACTTCTCCTCGTACAGCACCTCCACCGGGTCCCGGCCGGGCCGCAGCTCACGCCCGTACTTGACGCGGCCGTCGAACTCGCCGACGGTGCGCAGCTCGGGCCAGCCGAAATCGACCCGGCCGACGAACAGCCCCGACGTCGTGCGCACCTCCCACTGCAGCACCGGCACCGGCAGCCCGGCCCGCGCGATCACCACCCGGCTGCGCGACTCCCCCGGGCTGGCGCTGCGCGCGTCCGCGAAGGCCAGTGCCCGTCGGGCCGCCGGCATCCCGGGCAGGCGGGATCGGCGGGCCGAGGCCAGGTCGAGCGCGGCACGGTTCGTCAGGTGTCGGTGCAGCGCCGAGTCCGCCGCGACGACCGCCTGTTCGAACGGCACGGTCCGGGCGAGGTCGACGAGCGTGCGTTCCACCGACGTGACCCGGAGGCCGTCGACCATGACCACCTCGTCGGCGTCGAGGGCGGCGCAGTGCACGTGCACGCGGCGGCCGCGGCGGGCACCGGAGCTGCGCCTGCTCCTCGTCACGTGCACGTGGTCGAGCGGGACCGCCCACAGCGCGACGCCGTGCACGACGGCCGCGGACGCGTGGCTGACGACCGCGTGGCCGGAGAGCTGCTCGCAGGCGGCGCGCACCTGCAGCAGGTGCCGGGCGATCAGGTCGGGCGGGGCGCCACCGAACACGTAGGCACCCGGTCGGACCGGGCAGAGCTCCCCCGTGCGCAGCATCCGGCGCAGCTCGCGCTCGGAGTATCCCTCGGCGAGGAGCCGGCCCCGCGTCCGCAGATCCATCGGGCCAGCCTGGCCGGGCGATCCGCCCCCGGCCAGCCCCCGACCCCGCGCCTGTGGATAACCCCGGACCCTGCACACCGCGGTGTCGCCGTGCACACGCCGGGACATGTGCACGGCGACCGTGCGGTGTGCACGGTGCCGCGGGGTGTGGACTACTGGGCGGCCCAGGACTCGATCATGCTGCGGGCGATGCTGACCTTGCCGGGCAGCAGGAACTCCGCCTCCGTCGTCGCCGCCCAGTCGCCCTCGCCCAGTGCCACCCGGACGTCGGCCCTGGTGGCCCAGAACGCCTCGGCGATCTCGCCGTCGGCGGGGACGAGGGGGACGTCGGGGTCGGCGACGGCGTGGAAGCCGACCATCAGGCTCCGCGGGAACGGCCACGACTGGCTGCCCAGGTACCGGATGTCGCGGACGGTGGCGCCGACCTCCTCGTGGATCTCGCGGAGCACGCACGCCTCCAGCGACTCCCCCGCCTCGACGAACCCGGCGAGCACCGAGTAGCGCCGCTGCGGCCACACCGGCTGGCGGGCGAGCAGCACGCGCGCGTCGGGCCCGCTGCCGCCGTCGTGCACCAGGCAGATGACGGCGGGATCGGTGCGCGGGTACTCCTCGTGCGCCGCCGCCTCGCAGTGCCGGTGCCAGCCGGCGTTGCCGGGGTGCATCGGGGAGCCGTCGCGGGAGCAGAAGCCGGCGGAGTCGTGCCAGTTCAGCGCGGCGACGGCGGTGGTGAACAGGCCGGCGCCCAGTGCGTCGAGGACGGCGCCGGTCATCCGCAGGTCGGCCCACTCGGCGGGGTCGTCGCCCGCGGCCAGGTCGGGTTTGCCCCGCACCGCCCAGTACGCGACGCCGTCGCGCTCGCCCAGCAGCACCGCGCCGGGCGGCGGGGCGTCGCCGGTGGTGGGGCGGGTCCGGAGCCGGGCGCCGCCGCCGACGTCCCAGCTCCCGGCGTCGCCGACGAGGAAGCCGGCGTCCGGCTCGTCGTCCCAGACGACCGGGGTGCGCCCCTCGGCGTCGACGACGACGAGCTGCGCCGACGGCCACCCCGCCACCTGGCGTGCGGTGTCGGTGCGCAGCGGCTCGTCGCGCAGGACGGCCGAGCGGGACAGGACCGGCGGGCCGATCAGCTCGAAGCCGGTCACCCGGCGATCCCGCCCAGCGCCCGGACCCCCGGGCCGATGACGTCGGCGTCGCCGACGACCACCCCGGTGAACCCGGACGGCGCGAAGAACCGCAGCGCCGCGGCGGCCACCTCGTCGACGGTGACGGCGTGCAGGCGGGCGGGGTGCTCGCGCACCCAGTCGAGGCCGAGCCCGACCGCGGACAGGCCGGCGATCGTGGACGCCAGGCCGCCCTGGTTGTCCAGCGAGATCAGCAGCGAGCCGACGGCGTAGCTGCGGGCGGCCTCGATCTCGGCGGCCGTGGGCGGCACCGCGGACAGCCGCCCCAGCTCGTAGCGGGTCTCCAGCAGCGCCGCGGCGGTGACGTCGCTGGCCACGTCGGTGTCGACGCCCAGCACCGCGCCGCCGGGGATGAACTCGGGCCCGGAGTGCGCGCCGTAGGTGTAGCCCTTGTCCTCGCGGACGTTCTCCATCCAGCGCGAGGAGAAGTAGCCGCCGAACACGAGGTTGGCCAGCTGCAGCGCGGCGTAGGCGGGGTCGTCGCGCGGCACCGCGGGCCCGGACAGCCGCAGCTGCGACTGGACCGAGCCCGGCCGGTGCACCAGCACGAGGTCGCCGGGGGCCGGGTACGGCGGGGCGGCCAGCTCCAGGGCGGTCGCGGGCGAGGTCCAGCCGCCGAGCGCCCGCTCGACGGCCGCGGTCGCGGCAGCCGGGTCGACGTCGCCGACCAGGGTGAGCGTGGAGCCGCGCGGCACCAGCGACGCGGCGTGCGTGGCGCGGACCTGCTCGGCCGTCACCGCGGTGACGGCCTCGGCCGTCGGCATCTCGGCGGTGATCGGGTGGTCGCCGAAGCGCACCCGCTGCAGCGCCTCGCGGGCGATGGTCCGCGGCTGGGCGCGGGCCACCGCGATGCGCTCGACGAGCCGCTCGCGCTCCCTGGCGACCTCGTGGTCGGGGTGGGTGGCGCCGGTGAGCAGGTCGGCGAGGACGGACAGGATCACCGGCAGGCCCTCGGCCAGCCCGGACCCGTGCACGAGCAGCCGCTCCGGGTCGACGCTCGCGCCGAGGTCGGCCCCGACGGTCGCGAGCTCGTCGTCGATGCCGACGCGGTCGCGGGTGGCGGTGCCCGTCAGCAGGGTCTCCGAGAGCAGCTCGGCGATCGCCGGGTGTCCCGAACCGGGGGCCGGGTCGGCGAAGGGCACCCGCAGGCGCAGCTCCACCATCGGCACCGACGCGCGGCGCGCGACGAGCACGCGCAGCCCGTTGGGCAGCGTCGTGTCGGCGACGTCGGGCAGCGGCACCTCGCGGGTGACGCCGAGCTCCGGCAGCGGGCGCGGGCCGGCCGGGGTGCGACCGATCTCCTCCGCGCTGCGGTGGGTGGCGGTCGTCATGCGTTCTCTCCCTTGCCCGGCTCCACCAGCAGCACGCCGCGACCCGCACCGCGCAGCGACGCCGCGGCGGCGCTCACGGCGGCGGGGGTGACGGCGGCGAGGCGCCCGGGCAGCTCGTCGGTGATCTCGGCACGGCCGTAGAGCAGCTCGCGCGCCCCCAGGCCGAGCATGCGGTACATGACGCGGTCGTTCTCCTGGTGCGCCCCGGCCGACCAGCGCGCGACCTGGCGGGACAGCTCGTCGGCCCCCGGGCCCTGCGCGGCCAGCTTGTCGAGCTCCTCGTCGACGGCGGTGATCACCCGGTCGGGGTCGACGGCGCCCGGGTGCACGGCGGTGACCGTGAAGGTGTCGGGGTCGCGGGCGTCGAGGGAGCCCATCAGGCCCGCCGCGGCGGAGATGTCGGTGACCAGCCCGTCGGCGTGCACCAGCCGGCGCTGCAGGCGGGCGGCCTCGCCCTCGCCCAGCACGGAGGCCAGCAGCATGTGGGCGAGGTAGCCGTCGAGGTCGGTGGCCGGGTCGGGCAGCCGGAAGCCCATGGCCAGCGCGGGCAGCGGGGCGTGGGCGTCGGGGACGGACCGCCGCCGCTCGGCACCGGGTACCGGCTCGGCGAAGCTGGGGCGCACGGGCGTGGGCCGGGCCGGGATGTCGCCGAAGTGCTTCTCCACCAGCCGCAGCGTCTCGTCGACGTCGAGGAAGCCCGCGACGGTGACCTGCGCGTTGGACGGCGCGTAGTAGGTGTCGAAGAACGCCGCGGCGTCGTCGAGGGAGGCCTGCTCCAGCTCGGAGAAGTCGCCGTAGCCGTTGTGCGCGTTGGGGAAGGTGTCGTAGAGGACCGGCGGCAGCAGGATCCAGGGGAACCCGCCGTAGGGCCGGTTGAGCACGTTGAGGCGGATCTCCTCCTTCACCACGTCGACCTGGTTGCGCAGGTTCTCCTCGGTCAGCTTCGGCGCGCGCAGCCGGTCGGCCTCCAGGAACAGCGCCCGCTCCAGCGCCGCGGCGGGCAGCACCTCGAAGTAGTCGGTGTAGTCCTGGTGGGTCGAGCCGTTGAACACCCCGCCCGAGCCCTGGACGTGCCGGAAGTGCGCCAGCTTCTCCAGGCTCTCGCTGCCCTGGAACATCAGGTGCTCGAACAGGTGCGCGAACCCCGTCCGACCCTCGGGCTCGGAGCGGAACCCGACGTCGACGTGTACCGCGACGCCGACGACGGGGGTGGCGGGATCGGGGACGAGCAGGACCCTGAGCCCGTTGGCGAGGGTCGTTCGATGCAGCACGGGCCCGAATCTAGTCGTGGGGCGGCAACACCACGAACTGACGCAGGGACAGGTCGACGTAGGTGACCGGGCCGCGGGGCCCGGGGGTGTGGTCGACGTTGATGCCGGTCTCGGGCAGGCCGAGCAGCTTGTAGCCGTCGAGCAGGCGCGTGGTGGTGTTCCAGAAGACCCCGGTGCCGGTGTAGGCGTCGATGAACCGCTCGGCGGCGTCGGCGTCGGTGGCGCAGACGCAGGCGGCCAGCCCGGAGGTCTCGCGGACCGCGGTGAGCGCGGCGTCGACCGGGCCGTCGACGGTCGCGACCGTCACGTGGGCCTCGGCACCGGCGTCGAGCGCCCACTCGTGGCCGAGCGGGTGGTCGTGCGGGGCGAGGCTGGGGGTGATCCCGCGGTCGGCGAGCGCCTCCTCGGCGACCGGCCAGAGGCGGTCGTGCGCGTCGGCGTCGATGAGCAGGAGGTTGAGGCGGTTGCAGACGCCGAGCCGGTCGGTCGACTCGGTGACCAGCCGCGCCACGTCGTCCTCGTCGGCGGAGGCGTGCAGGTAGAGCACGCCGCCGCCGTCGGCGTGGGCGAGCACGCGGGTGCCCGCGGCGGCCCCCAGCGCGGACAGCCGGCGGGTGACCTCCCCGCTGCCGCGGACCACCACGAGCGGCACCAGATCGGGAAGGCCGACGAGCGCGTCGGCACCCGCGTGGCCGGGGACCGGGACGAGCTGCACGGCGTCGGCGGGCACGCCGTGCTGTTCCAGCGCCGGGGCGAGGACCAGCTCGACCAGCGCCGTCGCCGACCCCAGCGCCGCGGCCCCGGTCCGCAGCACCGCGGCGCTGCGGGCCTTGAGCACCTGCGAGGCGACGTCGACGGTGACGTTGGGCCGGGCCTCGAACACCGCCCCGATGACGCCGACGGGCACGCGCCGCTCGAACACCCGCTCCCCGGTGGGCAGCGTCCGGACCTCGCGCTGCAGCGGGGGCTCCGGAGTGGCGGCGAGGACGTCGAGCTGGGTGGCCATGTCGGCGAGGCGCTCGGGGGTGAGCCGCAGCCGGTCGAGCAGGCCCGGGGCCATGCCGTTCTGCTCGGCCGCGGTGACGTCGACGTGATTGGCCTCCAGCAGCAGCGGCGACTTCTCCCGCAGCAGCGTGGCAGCGGTGCGCAGCGCGGCGTCGACGGCCGGGCCCCCGGCGGCCCGCACCCCCGGCGCGGCGGCCGCGGCGCGGAGGGCGGCCTCGCGGACGACGGCGGACTCGGGGGCTTCGGTGCGGGAGTCGAGGCTGCTGCTCACGGCGCCCAGATTGCCACGTCCCCCGCGCACCCGTCCGGTCGCGCCCGCCGGCCCGGGGTTCGCGCGCGTTCCCGGGTCTCGCGCGTCCCCGGGGGCGTGCGAGACCCGGTTCGGCGCGCGAACCGGTCAGGCCGGGACGGCGTGCACCACGACGTTGTCCTCGTAGCGGCCCGCGGCCTCGTCGAAGGCGCCGCCGCAGGTGATGAGGACCAGGCCCGGCGGGCCGTCGGCGGTGAACAGGTCCGGCGGGAGGTCGGCCTTGCGGTACTCGCGCCGCACCGTGACGACGTGGCGCAGCTCCCGGCCGTCGGCGCCGCGGACGACGACCTCCTCGCCCGGGGCGACCTCGCGCAGCACCGCGAGCGCGCCGATCCCCGCCTCGGCGGTGTCGACGTGCCCGGCCAGCACCGCGGGGCCCGACGCGCCGCCCGCCAGCGGCCCGGGGGCCCACCAGCCGACCGTCGAGGGCGGGTCCGGGATCACCATCGTCCCGTCCGGGGCGGTGCCGACGGGCACGACCGGCGCGCGCACCCCGCGCCCGGGCAGCGCCAGCTCGACGGGGACGAGCGCGGTCGCCGAGGGCCGGGCCGCCGACGCCGGGGCCGCTGATCCGGGGGCCGGGGCTGCGGGAGCCGGGGCTGCGACCGGCCGGCCGCCGGAGCCCGGCCACCCGCCGGCCGCGTCGGATCCACCGGTCGAGGCGGTGGCGACAGGCGTGCCCGGGACGGGTCCGAACCCGGCCGGGCCGGGGCCGGTGAGCAGCAACGCCCCACCGGCCACCAGGCACGCCACCCCGGCGCCGGCGACCAGCCGCACCGGCCACCGGCCTGCGGGTGTCAGGAGACCTGACGGCGGCGCCAGGCCGCCGCGCCGCCGACCAGGGCGACCCCGCCACCGAGCAGGGCGACCGCGAGCAGCGGGGTGTCCTGCGCGGCCTGGCCGCCGCTGCCCGCGTCGACCGCGGTGGGCGCGTCGGCCCCGGCCGCGGTGGAGGCGCCCGCCAGGGTCGCGGCGAGCGCGTCGAGGCGGTCGAGGGCCTGCTGCGCGGCCTCGCGGGCCTCCGGCGAGGCGTCCGGGGAGGCCAGGACGGCCTCGGCGGCGCTGCGGGCCTGGGCCAGAGCCTCACCCGCGGCGCTGAGCCAGGCCTGGTCGAACGGCTCGCCGGTGCGGGCCCCGAGATCGGCGAGCTGGGCCTGCTGCTCGGGGGTGAGGGCGTCGGTGACGGCCACCCCCTGCTCCTCGGCGAGCGTGCGGAGCTGCGCGGTGAGGGCCTCGGCGTCGGTGGAGAGCTGGCCGCCCAGCCCGCGGACCTGGTCGCCGGCTCCCTGGTCCTGGCCCAGGCCGCCGAGCGCGGCGAGACCGGTCGCGGCGGTCAGCGCCGAGCCCAGCGCGGCGCCCTGCGCGCCGGCGTCGCTCGTACCGGCGGCGGCCGACGGGGCGGGGGCGTCGCCGGCGGGCGGGGCCGCGGGGGCGGAGCAGGCGGTGACGGTGACGAGCGCGAGCGCGGCGAGCGTGCTCGCGGCGGTCAGGGAACGGTTCTGCACGGGACGGACCTCCGGGGAGCGGACGGGGAGACCCCCCGGAGGCTGGCCGGGTCCCGCCGGGCGCGCAGGGCCGGGCGGCCATGATCCACCGATCAGGTGAGGAGCCCGCCGCCGGAACCGCATTGACCTCGACCCGGGTTCAGGGAGCACGATCGCCTCCATGACCGCACCCACCGCCGTCCGCTCGGAGCTGTTCGGCCCGGCCCGCCGCGCGACCACGGTCGGGATCGTGCTGCTCATCAGCCTCGTGGCGTTCGAGGCGATGGGGGTGGGCACGACGATGCCCGCGCTGGTGGCCGACCTCGGCGGGCTGGCCCTCTACGCCTGGCCGTTCGTCGCGTTCCTCGCCGCCAACGTGCTCGGCACCGTGCTGGGCGGGCGGTGGTGCGACCGTGCCGGGCCGCGTCCCCCGCTGCTCGCCGGGCCGCTGCTGTTCGGCGCCGGGCTCGTCGTGGCGGGGACGGCGGGCACCATGGCGCAGCTGCTGGCCGGGCGCGTGCTGCAGGGGCTGGGGGCCGGCGCGCTGGCGGTGTCGGTGTTCGTGCTGATCGCCGTGGTGTACCCGGAGCCGCTGCGGCCCGCGGTGTTCGGGCTGATCTCCGCGGCGTGGGTGCTGCCCGCGCTGCTGGGGCCGCCGGTCTCGGGGTTCGTCACCGAGACGGTGTCGTGGCACTGGGTGTTCCTCGGGCTGGTGCCGCTGGTGTTCGTCGCGACGGCGCTGGTGGTGCCGGCCGTGCGCCCGCTCGGCCCGCCCGCGGCACCGGCGCCCGGCCGCCGCGGCACCGCGGCGGCCGCCCTGGGGGCCGCGGTAGGGGTGTCGGCGCTGAGCTGGGCCGCCCAGAACCTGTCCGCCCAGGACCCTTCCGCGCAGAACCCGGGGTCCGTCGCGGCCGGGGTCGCCGTCGCCGCGGTCCTGGTGCTGGTGCCGTCGCTGCGGGTGCTGCTGCCGCGGGGGGTGTTCCGGGCGGGCCGGGGGGTGCCGACCGTCATCGCCTCCCGGGGTCTGCTCGCGGGCACCTTCTTCGGCGTCAACTCCTACCTGCCGCTGGTGCTCACCGACACCCACGGCTGGACGCTCACCGCGGCCGGGATCCCGCTGGTGCTGGGCGCGCTGGGCTGGTCGGGCGCGGCGGCCTGGCAGGGCCGGCGCCCGGACGTCCCCCGGGCCCGGCTGCTGCGCACGGGCTTCGTGCTGCTCGCCGTCGGGGTGGGCGGGATCGGGCTGGTCGTCCCCGAGTGGGGGGTGGCCTGGCTCGCGGTGCCGTTCTGGATCGTCGCCGGGGCCGGGATGGGGCTGGGCTTCTCGTCGGTGTCCTATCTGCTGCTCAGCGGGTCGCCCGCCGGGCAGGTCGGGTTCCACACCTCCGCCGCGCAGATCACCGACGGCCTCATGGTCGCCACGACCGTCGGCGCGGGCGGGGCACTGCTGGCGCTGCTCGGTACCCCGGCCGCGGCGCTCCCGGTGCTGATGGCCGCGCTCGCCGGGCTCGCCGTCGCCGGTGCGGTGGTGGCGGGACGGGCGGCGGTCGAGTAGGGGCCGGCCGGGGCGCCGACGGCGGCGGGTCAGCGGCGCCGGGGCGCCGACGGCGGCGGGACGACCGGGCCGATGTCGCCGTCCGGGGCGGTGTCCAGGTCGACGATCACGGGCGCGTGGTCGCTGGGGCCCTTGCCCTTGCGGGCGTGGCGGTCGACCCAGGCGGCCCGCACGCGCCCCGCCGGGTCGGCCCCGGCGAGCACCAGGTCGATGCGCATGCCGAGGTCCTGGTGGAAGCGCCCGGCGCGGTAGTCCCAGTAGCTGAAGACGCGCTCGGTGGGCCAGCGGTCGCGGACGACGTCGGACAGGCCCAGGTCGCGCAGCGTCGCCAGCGCACCGCGCTCGGCCGGCGTCACGTGGGTGGAGTCGACGAACTGGGCCGGGTCCCACACGTCGTCGTCGGTGGGGGCGATGTTGACGTCACCGGCGATCACCGTGTGGCCCGGATCGTCCACCGACGCGGCGAGCGCGGCCAGCCATTCCAGCTTGTAGGCGTAGTGCGGGTCGTCGGGGGTGCGGCCGTTGGGCACGTAGACCGACGTGACACGCAGCCCGCCGCAGGTGGCGGTGACGGCGCGGGCCTCGACGGCGTCCTGGAAGGAGGGCGCTGCGGGCAGCGCGCGCCGGACGTCCTCCAGGCCGACGCGCGACAGCAGCGCCACGCCGTTCCAGCGCCCCTCCCCCACGTGCGCGACCTCGTAGCCGCGCTCCTTGAGCGGGGCGTCGAAGGCCTCGGCGAACGCCTCGTCGGACAGCTTCGTCTCCTGCAGGCAGACGACGTCGGGGGCGCGCTCGTCGAGCCAGGGCAGCAGCCGGGGCAGCCGGACGAGGGCGGAGTTCACGTTCCACGTAGCCAGACGCACGCCGGGCACGCTACCGTGGACGAGTTTGTACGATGATCGAACAAAGGGTTTCCCGATGGTGCAGCCGACTCGTGACGACCACTTCAGTTTCGGGCTCTGGACCGTCGGCTGGCCCGCCGCCGACCCGTTCGGCACCGCCACGCGGCCCTGGCTCGACCCCGTCGAGTCGGTGCACCGGCTCTCCGACCTCGGCGCGTGGGGCGTCACGTTCCACGACGACGACCTGATCCCGTTCGGGTCGTCGCCCGACGAGCGCGCGCGCATCGTCGCCCGCTTCCGCGCCGCGCTCGACGAGACCGGGCTGGTGGTCCCGATGATGACCACCAACACCTTCACCCACCCCGTGTTCAAGGACGGGGCGTTCACCAGCAACGACCGGGGCGTGCGCCGGTTCGCGCTGCGCAAGATCCTGCGCAACCTCGACCTGGCGGCGGAGCTGGGCGCGTCGACCTACGTGTTCTGGGGCGGCCGGGAGGGCGCCGAGGTCGACTCCGGCAAGGACATCCGGGCCGCGCTCGACCGCTACCGCGAGGGCATCGACACCCTCGCGGCGTACGTCAAGGAGCAGGGCTACGGCATCCGCTTCGCGATCGAGCCCAAGCCCAACGAGCCGCGCGGCGACATCCTGCTGCCCACGGTCGGGCACGCGCTGGCGTTCATCGCCGAGCTGGAGCACGGTGACATCGTGGGCGTGAACCCCGAGGTCGGGCACGAGCAGATGGCCGGGCTCAACTACTCGGCGGGCATCGCGCAGGCGCTGTGGGCGGGCAAGCTGTTCCACCTCGACCTCAACGGCCAGCGCGGCATCAAGTACGACCAGGACCTGATCTTCGGCCACGGCGACCTGATCAACGCGTTCTCCCTCGTCGACCTCATCGAGCACGGCGGGGTGGGCGGGGCTCCGGCCTACGACGGCCCGCGGCACTTCGACTACAAGCCGCTGCGCACCGAGGACGTCGCCGGCGTCTGGGACTCCGCTGCGGCCAACATGCGCACCTACCTGCTGCTGCGCGAGCGGGCCGCCGCCTTCCGCGCCGATCCCGAGGTGCAGCAGGCGCTGGCCACGGCCGGCGTCGCGGAGCTCTCGACGCCCACGCTGAACGCGGGCGAGACGCTGGCCGACCTGGCCGCCGACCGTTCCGCGTTCGAGGACTTCGACGTCGACAAGGCCGGCGAGCGGGGCTACGGCTTCGGCAGGCTCGGCCAGCTGGCGGTGGAGCACCTGATGGGGGCGCGGTGAGCCTCGTCGCCGGCGTCGACTCCTCGACGCAGTCGTGCACCGTCGTGATCCGTGACGCCGACACGGGTGCGCCGGTGCGCCACGGGCGGGCGCCGCACCCGTCGGGCACCGAGGTCCACCCCGACGCCTGGTGGGCGGCGTTGCAGGAGGCGCTCGACCGGGCCGGCGGGCTCGACGGCGTCGAGGCGGTCGCCGTCGCCGGGCAGCAGCACGGGATGGTGTGCCTGTCGGGGTCCGGTGAGGTCGTCCGCCCCGCCCTGCTGTGGAACGACACCCGCTCGGCCGCCGCCGCCGACGACCTGGTCGCCGAGCTGGGCGCGCAGGCGTGGGCCGACGCGACCGGCAGCGTGCCCGTCGCCTCGATCACCGCCAGCAAGCTGCGCTGGCTGGCCACGCACGAGCCCGACCACGCCGCGGCCACCGCGGCGGTGTGCCTGCCGCACGACTGGCTGACCTGGCGGCTGCGCGGCACCGGCGCGCTCGACGACCTGGTCACCGACCGCTCCGACGCCTCCGGCACCGGCTACTGGGGATCCGACGGCTACCGCCTCGACCTGCTGGAACGCGCCTTCGGCCGCTCCGACGTCCGGCTGCCGCGGGTGCTGGGTCCCGGCGAGGCCGCGGGCCGCACCCCCGACGGCGTGCTGCTCGGGCCGGGCGCGGGCGACAACGCCGGTGCCGCGCTGGGGCTGGGGGCGCGCACCGGTGACGTCGTGGTGTCGCTGGGCACCTCGGGGGTGGTGTCGGCGGTCAGCCCCACCCCCACGGCGGACGCCACCGGGATCGTCGCCGGGTTCGCCTCCGCCACCGGCGAGCACCTGCCGCTGGTGTGCACGCTCAACGCGGCGCGGGTGCTCGACGCCGCGGGTGCGCTGCTGGGCGTCGACCACGCCGCGCTGGCGCGCCTCGCGCTGTCCGCGCCCGCCGGGTCCGGCGGGCTCGTGCTGGTGCCCTACCTGGAGGGCGAGCGCACCCCCAACCGGCCCGACTCCACCGGCGCCCTGCACGGGGTCACGCTCGGCACCGCCACCCCGGCGCACCTCGCGCGCGCCTCGGTCGAGGGGCTGCTGTGCGGGCTCGCCGACGCCCTCGACGCCCTGGTCGAGGCCGGCGTGCCGGTGCGGCGGGTGTTCCTGGTCGGGGGCGGCGCCCGCTCCGACGCGGTGGCCGGCATCGCGCCCGCGGTGTTCGGGCGGCCGGTGCTGCGGCCCACGCCGGGCGAGTACGTCGCCGACGGCGCGGCCCGGCAGGCCGCCTGGGTGCTGACCGGGACGCTGCCGGAGTGGGACGCGGCGCAGGTCGAGTCGTTCGACGCCGACCCGACCCCCGAGGTCCGGGCGCGCTACGCGCGGGCCCGCGACCTCACCGTCGCGCGGGTCGGGGCCTGAGCGTGCGCGAGTCCGGTGCCCGCGCCGCGGGCGGCGACGTCCGGCGGCACAACCTCGCGCTGGTCCTCGGGGAGGTCGTCGACGCCGAGCCGGTCTCGCGGGCGACCATCGCCGCCCGCACCGGGCTGACCCGCGGCACCGTGTCCTCACTGGTCGAGGAGCTGCTCGGCGCCGGGCTGCTCGACGAGCTCGCGGCCGCCCGGGGCGGCCCCGGGCGGCCGGCGAACCCGTTGCAGCTCAACCGGTCCGGGCCCGCGGGCCTGGGGATCGAGATCGAGGTCGACCACGTCGCGGCCTGCGTCGTCGACCTCACCGGCGCGGTGCGGGCCACCGCCCGGGCCGCCTCGGACCACCGTGACGCCCCGCCGGGCGTCGCGCTGGCCCGGGCGACCGAGCTCGCCCGCGCGGTCCGCGCCGAGGCCGGGCTGGACGTCGCCGGGGTGGCGGTGGCGGTGCCCGGCGTCGTCGGCACCGACGGGATCGTGGTGCGGGCGCCCAACCTGCCGCGCTGGTCGGGTGCCGACGTCGGCCCGCTGCTGGACGGCCTGCCGGTGACCACGGCCAACGAGGCCGACCTCGCCGCGCTCGCCGAGCTGTGGTTCGCCGACGGCCCGCCCGACGCCCTCTACGTCTCCGGCGGGGTCGGGGTGGGCGCGGGGATCGTGCTGGGCGGGCGCCTGTTCCGCGGGGCGGGCGGACGCGCGGGCGAGCTGGGGCACGTCGTCGTCGACCCAGACGGGCCGAACTGCCGCTGCGGCGGGCACGGCTGCCTGGAGCAGGTCGCGGGCCGCGACGCGCTGCTGCGCGCGGGCCGCACCACCGATCTCGACGCCCTGCCCGCGCACGTCCTCGACGCCGCCGCGCGCGCCCTGGGCGTGGCGCTGGCCGGCGCGGTCAACCTGCTCGACGTGCCGGTCGTCGTCCTCGGCGGGATCTACCCCCGGCTCGGCGAGGCGCTGCGCGCGGCGGTGCACGACCGGCTCTGCGAGCGGGTCGTGCACCGGTCCGACGTGCAGGTGCGCCTGTCGGCGCTGGGCCCCGGCGGGGCGCTGCGGGCCGCCGCGGCGACGGTGGTGCGGCAGCGGCTGCTGCGGCCCTAGGAGGCCCGGGGCAGGACCCGGACCCCGTCGGCGACCAGCGTCGTCCCGTCGGCGAACGTGCCGGTCAGCACCACCACGTCGCCGACGGCGGGCTGCTGCCCGAGCGCGGCGACGTCGACGTCGACGGTCCGCCCGTCGACGGCCACGACGGTCGCGGCGGTGCCGGTCAGCGCGGTGACGGTCCCCGCGACCCGGGCCTGCGGCGCGAGGATCCCGACGGCGGTGGCCGCGTCACCGGTGCCCTCGACGCGGACCACCACGCGCTCCCCCGGGGCCAGGTCGCCGAGCGCGGCGTTGCCCCCGCCCCGGACCCGGGTGTCGTCGTCGGTGCGCAGGGTGCGCGGCGCGCCGCCGTCCGGGGTGACGACGATCGAGCCCGGCGCCGTCGACACGACCGACCCGACGAGGACGGGGTCGTCCCCCGGCCACCCGCCCCCGCGCGGGCCCCGCGGACGGTCACCACCGGGTCCGAGCTCGTCGAACTCGCCGAACCCACCGGTGAGGCCGATCCCGGGCGGCCCGCCGCGCCGGTCGCCGTCGCGGCCCGGGCCGCCGCCGGGCAGCACGAGCGCGGCGACGACCGCGGCCACGACCAGCACCGCCAGCACGACGGCGCCGATCACGAGGGTGCGCCCGCGCGGGCGGCGGCGGGTGGGGGTCTCGGGAGTGGTCATCGGGGCTCCTCGGGTCGTCGGTCGGACCGAGCCTGCGCGGCGGACCTGACCGGAACCTGAAGGCGGCGGCTCCTTCAGCCGATCTTCAGCGTCGGGCGGGCAGGATGGCGGCGTGGGAGCGCGGGTGCTGGTCGTCGAGGACGCCGAGGCGATCCGCACGGCCGTGCTCACCGGGCTCACCGGGGCGGGTTTCCACGCCGCGGGCCGCGCCGACGGCGCCGCGCTGGAACGCGACCTGGAGGCCTTCCGCCCCGACCTGGTCGTCCTCGACGTCATGCTCCCCGGCCGCGACGGGTTCGCGCTGCTGGAGGTCGTGCGCCGGCACAGCGACGCCGGGGTGCTGATGCTCACCGCCCGCGACGCCGTCGACGACCGGCTGCGCGGCCTGCACGGCGGCGCCGACGACTACGTGGTGAAGCCGTTCGCGCTGGCCGAGCTGCTCGCACGGGTGACCGCGGTGCTGCGGCGGATGGGGCGCACGCCGTCGACGGTGGAGGTGGGCGACCTGCTCGTCGACGCCGCGGCCGGGGCCGTCAGCCGCGCCGGGGTGCCGATCGAGCTGACGGCCACCGAGCTGCGGCTGCTGGACTACCTCGCGGCCCAGCGCGGGCGCGTCGTCGGCAAGGGGCAGATCCTCACCCGGGTCTGGGGCTACACCGAGTACGACCCGAACCTCGTCGAGGTGCACGTCTCCGCGCTGCGCCGCAAGCTCGGCGAGCCGCGGCTGCTGCACACCGTGCGCGGCCTGGGCTACGTGCTGCGGGCGGAGCCGTGAGCGGCTGGTCGCTGCGGGCGCGGGTCACGGCGTCGAGCCTGCTGGTGCTGGCCGCGGTGCTGCTCGTCCTCGGCGTGCTCACCGACGTCGTGTTCGCCGCGCAGAGCCGCGCCGAGCTGCGCGACCAGCTGTCCGTGCGGGCCGCGCTCGCCGGCGAGCTGGTGACCCGCGGCGTAGACACCGCGGAGATCGCGCGGCGGGTCGAGGCGCCGGGGATCCGGGCGGTGCTCGTCGCCGCCGACGGCGAGGTCTTCGGCGACCGGCGCGGGCGGCCCGGGCGCGGGCCCGACGACCGGGTGCTGCGGCTGCCGCTGGCCGACGGCTCGCAGCTCACCCTGGTGGCCGTCGACGACGGGGTCACCGCCGCGCAGCAGCGCCTGCGCCGCACCCTGTTCCTGCTCAGCGCGGGCGCGCTCGCCGTCGCCGGGATCGTGACGCTGGTGACGACCCGCGTCGCGCTCGCCCCGCTCGACGGCATGACCGCCCTCGCCCGTTCCATCACCCGCGGCGACCGCGGCCGTCGCCTGGCCCCCGACCGCACCGACACCGAGCTGGGCCGCACCGCCGCCGCCTTCGACGACATGCTCGACGCGCTGGAGGGTGCCGAGCGCCAGGCGCGGGACTCCGAGGCCCGCACGCGCCGGTTCGTCGCCGACGCCGCGCACGAGCTGCGCACCCCGCTGGCCGGGGTGCAGGCGGTGGCCGAGGCGGCCGTCGCCCCCGGGCTCGACGCCGAGGAGCGCGATCGCCTGCACCTGCTGCTGCTGCGCGAGAGCCACCGCGCCGGGCGCCTGGTCGACGACCTGCTCGCGATGGCCCGGATCGACGCCGGCATCGAGCTGCGGCCCGAGCCCGTCGACCTGCTGGCGCTGGCCCGCACCGAGGTCGACCGGGTCCGGCTGCGGGCGCCGGGGCGCGACATCGAGGTGAGCGGGACGCCGGTCACGGTGCACGCCGACCCCGCCCGCCTGGCCCAGGTGCTGGCCAACCTGCTCGACAACGCGCAGCGCCACGGGGCGGTCGAGGTGCGGGTCGGGCCCGGCCCGCTGGTCCGGGTGGCCGACGACGGACCCGGCGTCGCGCCCGCCGACCGCGAGCGGATCTTCGACCGGCTGGTGCGCCTGGACGAGTCCCGCACCGCCCACGACGGCGGCGCCGGTCTGGGCCTGGCCATCGCCCGCGGCATCGCCCGGGCGAGCGGCGGCGACCTGCGGTGCGTCGAGCCCCCGCCCGGAGGCGGCGCGGTGTTCGAGCTGACGCTGCCCGCGGATCAGTCCTCGTCGTCGGGCGGGGTGGCCTTGCGGACGTAGAGCAGGCGGTCGCCGCGTTCCAGCGAGTCGACCTTGGGGGAGTCGACGCGGAACAGGTCGTCGCCGCGCACCACGGCCAGCACGATGTCACCCAGGTGCCGCGGCGAGCCGCCCACCTCGGACTCCTCGACCTCGCGCTCGCTGATGGCGAAGCCCGCGTCCGGCGTCAGCAGGTCCTCGACGACCTCGACGACGTTCGGGTTCGTGGTGGCCGCACCGAGCAGCCGGCCCGCCGTCTCCGCGGAGACCACGACGGAGTTGGCGCCGGACTGCCGCAGCAGGTGCACGTTCTCCGACTCCCGCACCGCCGCCACGATCCGGATGGACGGGGCGAGCTCGCGCGCGGTCAGCGTGACCAGGACGGCGGTGTCGTCGCGGTTGGTCGCCACGATGATCGCCGACGCGTGCGCCACGCCCGCGATGCGCAGCACGCTCGAGCGCGTGGCGTTGCCGGTGACGGTGACCAGCCCGAGCGCCGACGCGGCGTCGAGCTGGGCCCGGTCGGTGTCGACGACGACGATCTCGTCGGCCGACTTGTCGTCGCCGAGCAGCGTCTCCACCGCGGCGCGCCCCTTGGTGCCGTACCCGACGACGATGGTGTGGTCGCGCAACCTGGACCTCCAGCGCTCGATCCGGAAGGACTGCCGGGAGCGTTCGGTGAGCAGCTCGACGGTGGTCCCGACGAACGTGATGAGGAAGATCAGCCGCAGCGGGGTGACCGCGATCGTGGTCCACAGCCGGGCCGCGTCGGTGACCGGGACGATGTCGCCGTACCCGGTGGTGGAGACCGAGACCGTGGCGTAGTAGAAGGCGTCGGCCAGGCTGATCGGGTCGCCGTCGGAGTTGTTGTCGAGGTACCCGTCGCGCCCGAAGTAGACGATCAGCGCGGTGGCGGTCAGCGCGCCGAGGGCGATCAGCAGCCTGCGCAGCAGCGACACCAGCGGCGTCACCGTGGAATCGGGCATGCGCACCGGCCCGACAAGTGACGGGTCGGCGACCGGCCTGCGGCGCCCCTCGCTCCTCACGCGCGGAGGGTAGCCCGAGCCACCCGTGCGACGATCAGCGGTGTGACCTCGCGTGCCGCACTCGTCCTCGCCGGATTCCTCGCCGCCGCCGGGGTCACCCACTTCGTCGCCCCCGCGTTCTTCGACGCGATGGTGCCCGAGCAGCTCCCCGGCCCGGCCCGGTTCTGGACCTACGCCTCGGGGGTCGCGGAGCTGGGGGTGGCCGCGGCCGTCGCGGTGCCGCGGACCCGCCGCCTGGGCGGGCTCGCCGCGGCGGTGCTGTTCGTCGCGGTGTTCCCGGCCAACGTCAAGATGGCGATCGACTGGTCGGACCGGTCCGCCGCCGAGCAGGCCGTCGCCTACGGGCGCCTGCCGCTGCAGATCCTGCTCGTGATGTGGGCCCTGCGGGTGCGCCGCGACGCCGCGCCTGCTCAGCCCGCCAGGTCGTAGACGACGTCGCGGCCCACCTCGCGGCGGGTGATGCCCAGCCCGGCCGTCGGCCCGGTGAGCGCCCCCGCGTAGTCGGTGCCCGCGACCTCCTCGCGCAGCACCACCACGCTGCGCACCCCGATCCGGCGTAGCGCCTCGACAGCGGCGGCGTCGGGGAAGGTGCGCATCGCCTCGCGCAGCTCCGCCTGCCGGGGCGGGAACTGGCCGCTGCCGCCGTTGACCATCGCCGGGAAGGTGTCGGTACCCCAGAGCTGGATGCGGTTGTCGACGAGCACGTCGGTGGGCAGCACCATCAGCGGGGCGGGGGCCGAGGCCAGGGCGGGCGGCGCGGGCGGCACGACCGGGTGCCCGAGCAGCGGCAGGCCCTCCACCAGGACGGCCGCGGTCAGCGGTGCGAGCAGCAGCACCGCGACCGGCCGGCGTTCCCCGGCGAGCCGTTCCTGCAGCGCGGTCACCGCCCCGGCGGCCAGCACGGCGAGCAGCAGCGAGGTCCACAGCACGAGCCGGCCGGGGGTGCGGATGCCGTCGAAGCCGGGGGCGAGGTCGTAGAGCACCCGGTACAGCGGCCCCTCGGTGCCCAGCGCGAGCAGCGCGCTCACCAGCACTCCGACGCCCAGCAGCGCCCGCGCCCGCGCCGGCCACACGGAGCGGAACAGGCCGACCGCGGCCAGCCCGATCAGCACGTACCCGCACAGCAGCGCCTTCTCGTTCACCGCCGAGCCCAGCGCGTCGCGGGCCGGGCCGTGCCACGAGCGCCACACCAGCGACTCGGCCGGGGCGACGAGCAGCCCGCGCAGCGGCGTCGAGAACACCCCGACGTACTCCCAGGACCGCACGCTGTCCGGGAACGCGGCCCGCACCTGCGTGTAGGGGTACACCAGCGCGGCGACCACGGCGAGCGCGGCGGCCGCACCGAGGGCGTCGGCCCGCCACAGCGCCGCGGGCACCGGGGCGCCGCCCGCGACGGCGCGGCGCACCAACAGCACCAGCACCCCGACCCCCAGCACGTAGCCGAAGGGCAGCCCCAGCCCGAAGCCCAGCGACACCTGCCAGGCGACGACCAGCCACCCGGCCACCGCCCAGCCCGGCCGGACCAGCTCCGGCCGGTACCCCCGGCGCAGCGACCACCCGTGCCCCCGGGCGAGCATCGCCAGCGCCAGCGGGATGCCGCCGGTGGACAGCACGTTGAGGTGGCCGGTGTGGCCGTAGCGCCACGGGGCGTAGGCGAACGCGGCCGCGGCCACCACCGCGGCGACCCGCGCGGCGCCGAGCTGGCGGACCAGCGCGTAGAGGCCGACGAACGCGAGCGCGAACGCCAGCACGAACAGCACGTTGTAGCGCAGCACCGCGGCCGCAGGCCCGCTGCCGACCAGACCGGCGGGCGCGTAGCCCAGCAGGCTGTCGGAGAACGCCAGCGCGTACCGCTCCGGGAAGAAGGCGTTGGTGTGCCACAGGTTCCCCGGGTCGGCGAGCAGCGCGTGCCCGGTCCAGGCGACCTGCCAGGCCTGCAGCGTCGGGTCGCCCAGGTCGCCCGCGATCGTCGTCACCGGGTTCGCGACGCCGTCCCAGCGCTCCCCCGCGGTGAGCAGCCACAGCGCGACCGGCGGGGCGATCCAGGTCATCACGACGGCGAGCGCGACGCCCCCGGCGCAGGCCAGCACGTACTCGTGGCGCAGCAGCCGGACCCACGGGTCGACGCGGGGCGCGGCGTGCGGCCCGCTGGTCACCGCCCCGATTCTGCCGGACACCGGGGCGCGGCCCGGTCCTAGGGTGGCCCGCATGACCCGGTTCGCCGTCCTGCTGCGCGGGATCAACGTCGGCACCGCGAAGCGGCTCGCGATGGCCGACCTGCGGGAGCTGCTCGCCGGGCTCGGCTTCACCGCTGTCCGCACCCACCTCAACAGCGGCAACGCCACCGTCACCGGCCCCGACGGCGAGCACGCCCCGCGCATCGAGGCGGCGCTGCGGGAGCGCTTCGGGTTCGAGGTGCGCACCATCGTGCTGACGGCGGGCGAGCTGCGCGCGATCGTCGACGGCAACCCGTTCGCCGAGGTGGCGACGAACGGGTCGCGGATGATGGCGCACGTGCTGTCGGCGACGCCGGACCCCGCGCTGCTCGCCGCGCACGACGTCGTCGCCCTCGATCCGGAACGGGCCGCGCTCGGGCCGCGGGTGCTCTACCAGTGGTGCCCGGACGGCCTGCTCGCCGCGCCGCCGCTGGCCGCGTTCGCCGAGAAGCACCTGGGCGTCACGGTGACCGCCCGGAACTGGAACACCGTCACGAAGCTGGACTCCCTGCTGTAGGCACCGCTTCCAGCAGCGCGCGCAGGCCGTCGGCGTCGAGCAGGTCGGCCGGGCGGAGCGTGACGTCGGCGCGCACGTAGTGGAACGCGGCCCGGACCTCCTCCGGCGCGCACCCGGCCAGCGCCGCCCACGCCAGCCGGTAGGCCGCGAGCTGCACCGACAGCGCCGGCAGCCGGGCGTCGTCGGGGAGGCTGCCGGTCTTCCAGTCGACGACGGTGTAGCCGCCGCCGGGGTCGGCGAACACCGCGTCCATCCGGCCACGCACGCCCACCCCGGCGACGACGGTCTCGAACGGCACCTCCACCTCCAGCGGCCGCCGATCCGCCCACTCGCTCGCCAGGAAGGCCTCCTGCAGCTCGACGAGGGAGTCGTCGGGGCCCGCGCCCTCGTCGGCGGCGCCGGGCAGCTCGTCGAGGTCGAGCAGCTGGGCCGCGCCGAAGCGCTGCTCCAGCCAGGCGTGGAAGGCGGTGCCGCGGCGGGTGTGCGGGTTCGGGGGCAGGGGCAGCGGGCGCCGCAGCCGGGCGGCCAGCATCGCCGGGTCGGCCGCGAGCTCCACGAGCTGGCTGACCGTCAGCTGCGCCGGGAGCGCCACGGTCGGCCGGGCACGGGCGGCGGCCCGCTCGGCCAGCAGCACCTCCACGTCCGCGGCCCAGCCCTCGGGGTCGTCCGGGTCGACCCCGTCACCGTCGACCCCGTCACCGTCGACCCCGTCACCGTCGGGTCCGGGGTCGTCGGGGCCGGGGTCGTCGGGGTGGCGGTCCGCGGGGCCCGCCCGGCGGGCGGCCGCGTCGGCGACCGGCGCCGGGGAAGCCGGGGCGGGGGCGGCCGGGGGGTCGAGCAGTTCGAGCTGGGAGCCCGGGTCGGCCGCGGCCGCCCGGGCGTCGCGGGCGGCGGCGAGGTCCGCGAGCGCCGCGCGGACCCGACCGGCGCCGGCGTGCACGTCGGCGGAACGGTCGCCGAGGGGGTCCAGCGGCCACGGCACCCCCGGCCCGTCGACGACCGCGGGGTTGGCCGCACCGTCCTCGGGCGGGTGGGCCCACTGCTCGACCGCGTCGGGGACGGCCCGGGCGATCTGCTCCAGGAACTCCGACGGCTCGCGCGGCCGGTCGCCCGCCGCGGGCCAGCGGTGCCCGGACACCAGCAGCACCCGTTCGCTGCGGGTGAGCGCGACGTAGAACAGGCGCCGTTCCTCGGTGAGCCGCCGCTCGTCGAGCGCCTCGGAGTGGGCCTTCACCGCGTTCTCGACCTGCTTGCGGTCGCCGTCGCCCGGCAGGTCGAGGCCGGGGAGGTCGATCGCGTCACCGCGCAGCGCCACCGGCAGCTCGGAGGGGTCGGTGAGCCAGGTGCCGCCGATCTTGCGGCCGGGGAACACCTGCGAGACCAGGTGCGGCACGGCCACCACCTGCCACTCCAGGCCCTTCGCGGCGTGCACGGTGAGCACCTGGACGCGGTCGTGGGCGACCTCGACGTCGCCCGGTGTCAGCCCGTCCTCGGCCTGCTCGGCGGTGTCGAGGTAGTCGAGCAGGGCGGGCAGCGTGGCGACCTCGGCGCCGGAGGCGAACTCGGCGACGACGTCGGCGAAGGCGTCGAGGTGGGTGCGCCCGACCGGGCCCGGGCGGGCCGCGGACTCGGCGTCGAGCAGCAGCAGGCGCTCCGCGTCGGCGACGAGGTCGGTGAGCGGCGCCGCGGCGCGGGCACGCAGCCACCCCAGCTCGCGTCCCAGGCGGACGATCCGGTCGTGGCCCGCCGGGGTGTAGCGCGCCGGGTCGCCCGGGTCGTCGAGGGCGTCGACGAGCCCGGCCTGCTCGGCCTGCTCGGCGGGGAGCGCGCCGACCGCGAGCTCGGCGGCGCTGCGCGGGCCGGGCCGCGGGGGCGGGCCCGGCACCAGCTCGCGCGCGCGGGCCCACAGCGCCGCGAGGTCGGCGACACCCAGGCGCCAGCGGGCCCCGGTGAGCAGCCGCACCGCCGACGGCCCGGCCAGCGGGTCGGCCACCAGCTTCAGGGCGCTGACCAGGTCGCGCACCTCCGGGGTGTCGAGCAGCCCGCCCAGCCCGACGACCTCCACCGGCAGCCCGCGGGCGCGCAGCGCGTCGGCGACGGCGTCCATGTCGGCGCGGCGGCGGACGAGCACCGCGGAGCTGGGCGTGCGGTCGCCGGTCCACTGCTCGGCGATCGCGTCGGCCAGCCACCCCACCTCGGTGGCGACGTCGGGCAGCAGCGCCACCCGCACGTCGCCGCGCACCTCGGTGGATCCGGCCCGCAGCTCCCCGACGCCGACGGCCCCGGGTGCGGTCCGCAGCGGCTGGGAGACCGCGTTGGCCAGCGCCAGCACCTCGGCGGGGTTGCGGAAGCTGGTGAGCAGGCCGAATTCGTCGGCCGGCTCGTCGGGGCCCGCGGGGAAGTCGGTGCGGAACCGCACGAGGTTGCCCGCGCTCGCCCCGCGCCACCCGTAGATCGACTGGCACGGGTCGCCGACCGCGGTGACCGACGGTCCGCCGGCGCGCACCGGCTCCCCGGGCGCGGTGCCGAACAGCGCGCGCAGCAGCACGCGCTGGGCGTGGCCGGTGTCCTGGTACTCGTCGAGCAGCACCGCGCGGTAGGTGGCGCGCTCGGTCTCTCCGACCTCGGGATGGCTCTGCGCGACCCGGGCGGCGATGGCGAGCTGGTCGGCGAAGTCGACGGCCCGCTCCGCCCGCTTGCGCGCCGCGAACGCCTCCACCAGGGGCAACAGCTCCAGGCGCATCCGCTGGGCGTCGATCCAGCGCTTGTAGGTCTGCGACGGCTCGGCCCGCTGCCCCTTCCCCCGCGGCGCCGACGACAGGATCTCCACCAGCCGCTCCGCGTGCCGGCGGACCGCGTCGGTGTCGACGAGGTGCTCGCCCAGCTCCCCGGCCAGGGCGAGCAGGTAGCCGGTGACGGTGGCGGGCACGCGATCGATGTCGAGGTCCTCGGCCCAGGTTCTGACGACCCGGTGCGCGAGCTGCCAGGCCGCCGTCTGGCTGAGCAGCCGCGCGGCGGGCTCGGCGGGCAGCCGCAGCGCGTGCTCGCCGACCAGGCGCCCGGCGTAGGCGTGGTAGGTGGACACGGTCGGCTCGCCGGCCAGCACGGCCGCCCGGCGCTCCCCGCTGGGGTCGACCTCGTCGAGCAGGCGGGAGCCCGCGAGCCGGCGCAGCCGCGAGCGCACCCGCGCCCCGAGCTGCTGGGCGGCCTTGCGGGTGAAGGTGAGGCCCAGTACCTGCTCGGGCAGCACCTCCCCGGTGGCGACGAGCCAGACCACCCGCGCCGCCATCGTCTCGGTCTTGCCCGCCCCCGCCCCGGCGACGACGAGCGCCGGGCGCGCGGGGGCGGAGATCACGGCGGCCTGCTCGTCGGTCGGCGGGTCGACGCCGAGGGCGGTGGCCAGGGTGCGGGGGGTGAGCAGCACCGGTCAGGCCTCCGTGACCGGGCGGCCGGCGCCGTGGGCGGGGCAGCTGGTGCGGACCGGGCAGCGGTCGCAGTCGGGCCCCAGGCGGGCGACGAACACCGAGCCCGACGACTGCCCGCCCGCGTCGCGGACCACCGCCCGCCAGTGCTCCACCGCGCCCTCGTCGAGCGGGGGCTGCACGGGCTCCTTGGCCTCGCCGCCGGACTTCCGGTCGGCCACGTAGACCAGGCGGGCGCCGCCCGGCCCGGCCGCGGCGTCGACGAGGTCGCCGAACGCGCCCAGCGCCGCCGCCAGCTGGTAGACCGCCAGCTGCGGGTGTTCGGCCGCCGCCCGCGCGCTCACCGCCGTCTTGCCCGTCTTGACGTCGACGACGACCGGGCGCCCCTGCGCGTCGACCTCCAGCCGGTCGACCCGGCCCTTGAGGCGCAGCCACGGGCCCGCGGTGCCGACCTCGACCTCGTCGGGTGGCAGGTCGAGCTGCACCGCATGCTCGACCGCGACCAGCCGCAGCCCCTCGGCGCGGCTGGAGCGCACCCACCCGTCGAACGCGGCCAGCATCGCGCGCACGCGGGTGAGCTCACGGCGGCCGAACCAGGGCGCACCCGCGTCGAGCCGGGCCCACGCCGACTGCAGCGCCGTCTCCAGCTCCCCCGCCTCCGTGCCCGCCGCCGCGGCCTGCACCAGCGCGTGCACCAGCGAGCCGGTGACCGCGGCCAGCGCCCCGCCGTCGCCCCCGCCGTGGCGCTCGAGCACCCAGCGCAGCGGGCAGCGCAGGATCTTCTCGACGTCCGACGGCGACACCGGCACGACCTCGCCGGGCTCGCGCAGCGGGGCCTGCGCCGAGAGCGGGGCCAGCCCGTACCAGTCGTCGGGGTGCGCCCCGGGCACACCGGCCTCGGCGAGCCGGGCCAGGCCCTGCGCGGCGCGCGCGTGCCGGGCGGGATCGGCGTCCGGGTCGCACACGGCCCGGCGCAGCTCCCCGACCAGCTCGGCGAGCACCAGCGAACGCCCCGGCCGGTGCACCGGCCGCTCCGACTTCTCCGCGGGCAGCGGGTCGAGCTCGTCGAGGAAGCGCGAGGGCTGCTCGTCCTCGCCCTGCACCCCGCTCACCAGCAGCGTGCTGCGGGCGCGGGTGCACGCGGAGTAGAACAGCCGCCGCTCCTCGGCCAGCAGCGGCGCCGTGCGCGACACCGTCTCCTGCGGCCCCGCGACCCCGGCGACGAGGTCGACCAGCCGCTCGTTGCCCAGCAGGCTCCCGCGCAGCCGCAGATCGGGCCAGGCCCCCTCCTGCACCCCGGGCACCGCGACGACGTCCCACTCGCGGCCCCGGGCGGCGTGGGCGGTGAGCAGGGCGACGGCCTCGCCCTGCGGGGCACGGGCGGCGAGGGTGTCGCCCGGGAGGTGCTGCTCGGTGAGGTACTCGGTGAACCCGACGACCCCCGCGCCGGGCAGCCGGTCGGCGTGCCGCGCCGCGGCGTCGAACAGGGCCAGGACGGCGTCGAGGTCGCGGTCGGCGGCGGCCCCCGCCGGGCCGCCCCGCGCGCTCGCCTCGCTCCAGCGCTGCCCGAGCCCGCAGCGCTGCCACACCCGCCAGAGCACCTCCTCTGCGCTCTCCCCCTCGCGCACGGCGTCGCCGGCCAGCGCCAGCAGCGCGCCGACCCGGCGCAGGGGGGCGGTCTCGTTCGGGGGGAGGGCGGCCAGCGGGTCGGGCCGGCCGCGGGCCGCGGCGCGCAGCGCGTCGACGAGGAGCGGGTCGGATCCCTCGTCGACCGTGGCGTCGGGACCACCGGCGTGCAGCCGCAGCAGGCCCCGGCGCAACCGGCGCATCCGCATCGGGTCGGCCGAGCCCAGCGGCGAGGTGAGCAGCGCGGTGGCGGCGTCGGCGTCGAGGTCCTCGGGGCGCGCGGCGTAGCGCAGCACCATCAGCAGCGGCACCACGGCGGGCTGGCGGGCGGTGGGCAGCTCGTCGGGCGGGGCCGCGATCGGGACGCCCGCCGCCAGCAGCGCGCGGCGCAGCGTGGGCAGCGAGCGGCGGGTGGACCGCGACAGCACCGCCATCCGCGACCAGGGCACGCCGTCGGTGAGGTGGGCGCGGCGCAGCCGGTCGGCCACCCAGCCCGCCTCCTGCGCGGCCGAGGCGAAGATCCGGACGTCGACGACGCCCGCCGCCGCGTCCTCCCCCGGTGGCCCGGTACGCCGGCGGCCGGGCCCCGCGCCGGGCAGCCGCGCCGCCAGCCGGGCCCCGGCCGCGCGGACGGCGGGGGCGCTGCGGTGGTCGGTGCCGAGGACGACGGTGTCGGCCTCGATCGCGGTCATCCCCGTGGGGTCGGCGCCGCGGAAGTTCAGGACCGCCTGGTCGGGGTCGCCCGCGAGCAGCACGGTGCGGGCGGTGGAGCCCAGTGCTCGCACCAGCTCCATCTGCTGGGGGTCGAGGTCCTGGGCGTCGTCGACGAGCAGGTGCTGCACGCGGTGCCGCTCGGCGGCCAGGAGTTCGGGGTCCGACGCCAGCGCGTCGAGGGCGGCGGAGACCAGCTCGGCGGCGTCGAGCGCGGGCGCGGTGGCCTGGGGTGCGCCCCGGCCCGCGGCCCCGCGCAGCAGAGTGACCTGCTCGTAGGTGCGGAAGAACCGCCCGGCCGCGCGCCACGCGGGCACGTCGTGCTCCTCGCCCAGCCCGGCCAGCTCGTCGGGGCCCAGGCCGCGCTCGGCGGCCCGCAGGATCAGCTCGCGCAGCTCCGCGGCGAACCCGGGCAGGCCCAGCGCCGGGTGCAGCCGGTCGGGCCAGCCCGACCCGGGGACCTCCTCGAACAGCTCACCGGCCAACAGGTCGCGCACCACGGCGTCCTGCTCGGCGCTCGCCAGCAGCCGCGGCGGCGGGTCGCCGTGCCGGGCGGCGTGCAGGCGCAGCACCCCGAAGGCGTAGGAGTGCACGGTGCGGACCAGCGGCTCGCGCAGCGTGCGGTCGCCGTCGCCCGGGTGCTCGGCCAGCCGCTCCCGGAACTCCCCCGCCGCCCGCCTGCTGCCGACCAGCAGCAACGTGCGCGCCGGGTCCTCGCCCGCCGCGACCCGCGCGGCCACCGCGGCGAGCAGGAGCGTCGTCTTGCCCGTGCCCGGCCCGCCGACGACCCGCAGCGGCCCGGCGGAGTGCGCGAGCACCCGCAGCGCGGCGTCGTCCCACTCCGGGGGGACGCCGCCCCGGCGCGGGGCCCGCACCAGGCCGGGCGCCACCCGGGCGGACGGCAGGGTTCGGGTCACGACGGGGATGCAACCACCCGACCCCGACAGTCCCGGCGCGGGGTGGCAGCACAGCCACGGTGCTGCCAGGAGCCGGCGGCAGAGTGGCTTTGCTGCCGTTCCCGTCGGACCGCACGTGCGAGGATCCCACCGTGAGCACGCTGCACCGGCACTCCTTCGGCGACGGCTCGCCCGTCCTGGCCCTGCACGGCGTCACCGGTCACGGGGAGCGCTGGCGGGTCCTCGCCGACGCGCTGCCCGGCCACCGCCTGATCGGCGTCGACCTGCGCGGCCACGGCCGGTCCCCGTGGACCCCGCCGTGGGGCCTGGAGCAGCACGTCGAGGACCTGCTCGCCGTCCTCGACGCCGAGGGCCTCGACCGCGTCCCGGTCATCGGCCACTCGTTCGGCGGCGCCATCGCCGTGCACCTCTCGCGCACCGCGCCCGAGCGCGTCGAGCGGCTCGTGCTGCTCGACCCCGCCATCGGCCTCGACGCCGCCGACATGCTGGAGACCGCGGAGGACACCCGCGCCGACGAGTCCTACCCCGACCTCGACGCCGCCCGCGCCGACCGCGCGCAGCGCTGGGAGGGCATCGCCGACGAGCTCGTCGAGGCCGAGCTGGCCGCGCACCTCGTCCCCGACGGCGACCGGCTGCGCTACCGCTACTCCCGGGCCGCGGTCGTCGCGGCGTGGGGCGAGATGGCCCGCCCGGCGGTCACACCGGTGGGCCCGACGCTGCTGGTCCCCGCCACGAAGGCCGAGTTCGTCGCCCCCGCCTGGGTCGACGCCTGCCGTGCGGCGCTCGGCGACGACCTCACCGTCGCCCCGGTCGACGCCGGGCACATGGTGTTCCTGGAGCGCACCGCCGAGGTCGCCGGGCTCGTCGGCGCGTTCCTGCGGTGATCGACGAGGCGGCGCTCGAGCGGGTCCGGGAGGTCGTGCGCGCCATCCCGGCGGGCGAGACGTCGAGCTACGGCGAGGTCGCCGCCCGTGCCGGGTTGCCCGGCCGCGCCCGGCTCGTCGGCCGGATCCTCGCCGAGGACGGCCACGACCTGCCCTGGCACCGGGTGCTGCGCGCCGACGGGACGTGCGCCCCGCAGGTCGCCCGGGAGCAGAGCGCGCGGCTGCGGGCCGAGGGCGTCCTGCTGGAGAACGGCCGCCTCCCCCGCCCCCACCGCTGACGCCCCCGCACCCCGCGCCCGCCCACCCCGCCCGCCCGCCCCGCCCCGCGTTGCAGTGGGGTGGCTTTACTGCCATCTCATTGGAGTGAAGCCACCCCACTGCAATGAGGGCGGGGCGTGCGCGGCGGGCGGGGCGGGTTGGGGGCGGGTTACGCCGTGCGCAGCCGCGCCGCCCCGTGGCCCAGTGCCGCCCGGTAGCGGTCCACGACCAGCTCGACGACGGCGTCGTGCGCCGCGATCGGGGCCCCGACGACGTCGGCGCCGCAGTCGTCGAGCGTGCGCTGGAACAGCCCCGGTGCGAGCAGCCAGGACGCCACCGCCACCCGCCGGGCACCGCCGGCGCGCAGCGCGGCGACCGCCTCGCCCACCCGCGGTCCGCCGGTGGCGATCGTGGCGAGGGTGACGGGCCGGCCCAGCGACCGCCCCAGCCTGCGGGCCGCGCGCTCGCCGTCGGCCTGCGCGAACGGGTCGCTCGACCCCGCGACGGCGAGCACGACCGCGTCGCCGTCGCGCAGGCCCGCGGTGCGCAGCCGGTCGGCCGCCGCGCCGACGAGGGCGGGATCGGGGCCGAACGTCCCGCCGATCCGCACGTCGGACCGCCCGGTGGCGCGGATCTGCGAGGGCACGTCGACGCGCACGTGGTAGCCCGCGGCCAGGAACATCGGGACGGCCACGCACGGCCCGGGCAGCGTGGCGAGCGCGTCGGCCGGGGTCGGCCGGCGCACGTCGACGTAGCAGGGCTCGACGCGCACGCCGAGGGCACGCCGGACCCGCCCGGCCACCTCCTCGGTGACGACGGCCCCGGCCGGGTCGCGGGTGCCGTGGGCGACGAGCAGCAGGTTCACGCGCCGTCCCCGTGCACGCAGTGCCCGCCGAGCACGGTGCCGCCCGCCGGGTCGAGCGCGAGCCGGTAGCCCCGCTTGACGACGGTCTGCACCAGCTTCGGCTCGCCGAGCGCGGACCGCAGCCGCGCCATCGCGGTCTCCACGGCGTGCTCGTCGTCGCCGCCGCCGGGCAGCGCGCGGAGCAGGTCGGCGCGGGCCACCACGCGTCCCGGACGGCGGGCGAGGCTGCGCAGCAGCGCCATCCCGGCGGGCGGTACCGCCCGCAGCCGCCCGTCGACGAGCACGGCGTGCCCGCGCAGCTCGACGCGGTGACCGGCGACGGGGAGCCGCCGGGCGCGGTCGGGCATCTCGGCCTCCAGCGTGCGCACCATCGCGCCCAGGCGGGAGCGCTGCGGCTGCACCGTCGGGACGTCCACGGCCTCCAGCGGCGCCGCGGTGACCGGCCCGACGCACAGCGCCAGCACCGGCCCGCGCAGGGCGGCGAGCAGGCCGTCGCGCACGCCGCGCTCGGCGGCGCGGGCGAGCAGGCTGGCCGCGGCGGGGGCGCTGGTGAAGGCGAGCGCGTCGACGGAGCCGCCGAGCACGGCGTCGAGCAGCCGGTCGAGCGGGCCGAGGTCGGCGGGCGGCAGCCACCGGTACACCGGCACCTGGACGACCGACGCGCCCGCGATCTCCAGCGCCTCGACGACGTCGGGCAGCGGCTCGCCGTGCAGCTGCACCGCGATCCGCCTGCCCTCCAGCGGCCCCGCGAGCAGGTACTCCAGCACCTCGGCCGAGGACTCCGAGGGCGGTGACCACGCGTCGACCAGCCCGGAGGCCCGGATCGCGCCGCGGGCCTTCGGGCCGCGGGCGAGCAGCACCCCGGACCCCAGTGCGGCCAGCAGGTCCTCGCCGAGCCCCCACCCGTCGGCGGCCTCGACCCAGCCGCGGTAGCCGATGCCGGTGGTGGCGACGGTGATGTCGGGCGGGTGCGCGATGAGGTCGCGGGTGGCGGCCTGCAGGTCGGTGTCGTCGGCGACGGGGACGATCCGCAGCGCGGGCCCGTGCAGCACGCTGGCCCCGCGGCGTTCCAGCATCGTGCCCAGCTCCTCGGCCCGGCGCGCGGCGGTGACACCGACGGTGAAGCCGGCCAGCGGCGGGACGTCGGCGAACGGAGCAGCGGTGGTGGTCGGCACGGCGGCTACCACGGTAGCCCGACGTCCAGGTGCCCGTACCGGATCCGCACCGGGTAGGTGGGCAGCGACACGTCCGCGTCGTCGAGGCACCGCCCGTCGAGGAGGCCGAACACCTGCTTGTAGACCGGCGACGCGACGGTCGGCACACCGCCCCGGTCGCCGACGATCCCGCGCGAGATCACCGCGGCCCCGGAGAACGGGTCGACGTTGCCCACGGCACGCACCGAGCCGTCGTGCAGCCGGAAGATCGCCACCTGGACGTCGCCGACCAGCGCCGCGACCCCCCGCTCCGGCAGCAGCCGCCCGAGCGGGCAGACCGTCGTCCAGTGGACGGACGTCTCCACCGCGGTCATGCCCCCACCCCCGGCATCCCCAGCGCGACCGGCACCGGCTGCCCGCGTTCCTCCCGGGTCCGCACCAGCGGGTCGGGCGTGTCGGGGGCGTTGACAAAGCTGACGAAGCGGCTCAGCTTCTCCTCGTCCTCCAGCACCCCGCGCCACTCGTCGGCGTAGCTGCCCACGTGGGCCTCCATGGCGGCCTCCAGGTCGGCGCCGATGCCGAGCGAGTCCTCGACGACGACCGCGCGCAGGTGGTCGAGCCCGCCCTCGAGCGACTCGATCCACGGGGCGGTGCGCTGCAGCCGGTCGGCGGTGCGGACGTAGAACATGAGGTAGCGGTCGAGGTAGCGGACCAGCGTCTCGGTGTCGAGGTCGGACGCCAGCAGCTCGGCGTGGCGCGGGGTGAACCCGCCGTTGCCGCCCACGTAGAGGTTCCAGCCCTCCTCGGTGGCGATGATCCCGAAGTCCTTGCTGCGCGCCTCCGCGCACTCGCGCGCGCACCCCGACACCCCGGACTTGAGCTTGTGCGGCGCCCGCAGCCCCCGGTAGCGCAGCTCCAGCGCCACCGCGAGCCCCACGGAGTCCTGCACGCCGTAGCGGCACCAGGTCGTCCCGACGCAGGACTTCACCGTGCGCAACGACTTGCCGTAGGCGTGCCCGGACTCGAACCCGGCGTCGACGAGGCGGCGCCAGATCGCGGGCAGCTGCTCGACGCGGGCGCCGAACATGTCGATCCGCTGCCCCCCGGTGATCTTGGTGTAGAGCCCGAAGTCGCGGGCCACCTCGCCGATGACGATGAGCCCCTCGGGCGTGACCTCGCCGCCCGCCAGCCGCGGCACCACCGAGTAGGTGCCGTTGCGCTGCAGGTTGGCCAGGAAGTGGTCGTTGGTGTCCTGCAGGGCGGCCTGCTCGCCGTCGTGCACGTGGCCCGCCCCCTGCGACGCCAGGATCGAGGCCACGGCGGGCTTGCAGATGTCGCAGCCCCGCCCCCGGCCGAAGCGCGACACCAGCTCGGAGAACGTCCGGATCCCCGTGCCCGCCACGATCTCGAACAGCTCGGCCCGGGACTGCCCGAAGTGCTCGCACAGCGCCGTCGAGACCTGCACGCCGGAGTCGATCAGCAGCTTCTTCAGCAGCGGCACGCACGACCCGCAGCTGGTGCCGGCCCTCGTGCACGCCTTGAGCGCCGGCACCGTGTCGGCCCCGTCCGCGATCGCCTGCCCGATCGCGCCCTTGGTGACGGCGTTGCAGGAGCAGATCTGCGCGGAGTCCGGCAGGGCGTCGGCCCCCAGCTCGACCCCGCCGGGCGCGATCAGCGCCACCGGGTCGGCGGGCAGCGGCGAGCCGACGAGCGGGCGCAGCGCGGCGTAGCGCGACGCGTCGCCGACGAGCACCCCGCCGAGCAGCGTGCGCGCGTCGTCGGAGATCACCAGCTTGGCGTAGGTCCCGGCCACCGGGTCGTTGACGACGACCTCCAGCGCGCCCGGGGTGGTGGCCTGGGCGTCGCCGAAGCTGGCCACGTCGACGCCGAGCATCTTGAGCCGGGTCGACATGTCCAGCTCCGCGGGCGTCATCGTCGCCCGCCCGCCGAGCAGCCGGTCGGCCACGACCTCGGCCATCGCGTAGCCCGGGGCGACCAGCCCGTAGGTGCGGCCCTGCAGCGCCGCCACCTCGCCGATCGCCCACACGTGCTCGTCGGAGGTCCGGCAGCGGTCGTCGACGAACACCCCGCCGCGCTCCCCCGTCACCAGCCCGGCCGCGCGGGCCAGGGCGTCGGCGGGACGGATGCCCGCGGAGAAGACGACGACGTCGGCGTCGAGCTCGACGCCGTCGGAGAGGGTCGCGACGAGCCGGTCGCGGTCGCGCACGATGCCCTCGACCGAGACCCCGCACCGGACGGCGAGCCCTGCGTGTGATCCCGATGGGGACTCGACGAGCCGCCGCAGCAGGGCCCCGCCGCCCTCGTCGACCTGCACCGGCATCAGCCGCGGCGCGATCTCGACGACCTGCGGCGAGAGCCCGAGCGAGCGCAGCGCCCGCGCGGCCTCCAGCCCGAGCAGCCCCCCGCCGACGACGACCGCCGAGCGCCTGCCGGGCCCGGGCCGGGCCACGGCGTCCGCGGCGGCGGCCTTGATCGCGTCGAGGTCGTCGAGGGTGCGGTAGACGAAGCAGCCCGGCAGGTCGCGCCCCGGCACCGGCGGCACGAACGGTACCGAGCCGGTGGCGAGCACGAGCGCGTCGTAGGGCAGCACGCGTCCGCCCTCGGTGGTCACGCGGCGGGCGTCGCGGTCGATCGCCACGGCCGGGTCGCCCAGGTGCAGGTCCACGGCGAGCCCCGGCAGCGTCAGGTCCTCGGCACTGACCCCGTCCACGTAGGACGACAGCGCGACCCGGTCGTAGGCGGGCCGCGCCTCCTCCCCCAGCACGGTGACGTGCCACGCCCCGGTGGAGTCGCGGTCGCACAGGGCCTGGACGAGCCGGTGCCCGACCATCCCGTTGCCGATGACGACGAGTTCCCTCATGTCGGGGACGGTAGGTACCGGCCGTTACGGACGTGCGGCCCCGAATGACGCCGCGGTTACGCCCACCGCACATCGGCGGGTGGGGGCGGTGAGCGCCGCGACACCGGCGGCCCGGCGCGTCCCACGTAGCCTGCGCAGCGTGACCCTCTCCGAGAAGGCCGCCCAGCTGCGGCGCCTGCACACCGATCCCGAGGTCCTCGTCGTCGTCAACGTCTGGGACGCGATCACCGCCAGGGTCGTCGCCGACCAGGGCAGCAAGGCCCTCGCCACCGCCAGCCACTCCATCGCCGCGACGCTGGGCTACCCCGACGGGGAGCAGATCCCCCGCGACCTGATGATCGACATGGTGGGCCGCATCGCCGCCGCCGTCGACATCCCGGTGAGCGCCGACCTGGAGAGCGGCTACGGCGACGCGGGTGAGACCGTGCGCCGCGCGATCGGCGTCGGCATCGTCGGGGCCAACCTCGAGGACCGCATGCAGCCGCTGGCCGACTCCGTCGCCGCCGTCGCCGCCGCGGTGAAGGCGGGCGAGGCCGAGGGCGTCGACTTCGTCCTCAACGCCCGCACCGACGCCTTCCTCAAGGCGGGCGACCGCGACCGGGCCGACGTGCTGGCGGACGCGATCGAGCGCGGCCGCGCGTTCGTCGACGCGGGCGCGGCGTGCGTGTTCGTGCCGGGCAAGCTCGACGAGCCGACGGTCGTCGCGCTCGTCGAGGGCATCGGCGAGCGGAAGGTCAGCGTGATCAACGTGCCCGGCTCGCTGCCGCAGGCGCGGCTGGCCGAGCTCGGCGTCGCGCGCATCTCGTTCGGCCCGTGGACGCAGCGCTCCGCGCTGACCCACCTGGCCGACCTGACGAAGGACCTCCTCGCGGGCGGGGCGCTGCCCGAGGGCACGCGGCCGCTCAACTGAACGGCGCCGGCCGGGTTCACGCAGAGTGAGATTCTCACGCTGCGTGAACCCGGCCGGAAATGTGCTCCTGTGAACGCTCAGACGCCCGCGTAGGCCGCCCGGGGCGCGGTGGCGTCGGCCGGGGCGGGCCGCAGGTACACCACGTAGGTGACGACGGCGCACACCACGTAGAACGCAAGGAACGACCAGTAGGCCGTGTCGCCGGTCTGCGTCGTCAGGAACGACTGGCGGAACGCCAGGTTGATGAACAGCCCGCCCAGCGCCCCGACCGCGCCCGCGATGCCGATGACCGCGCCGGAGATCCGCCGGGCCCGCAGCATCGCCGCGGCCTCGTCGCCGCCCGCGGCGACGGCCACCCTCGCCTGCCCGCGGAAGATCGCCGGGATCATCTTGTACGTCGAGCCGTTGCCCAGCCCGGTGAGCACGAACAGCAGCACGAAACCGGCGGTGAACAGGCCCAGCGAGTCGATCGCCGAGGCCCCGATGATGACCGCGGTGGCCGCCACCATCGCGAGGAAGTTCCAGAAGGTGACGCGGGCGCCACCGAGCCGGTCGGCCAGCGTGCCCCCGACCGGTCGGATCAGCGAGCCCAGCAGCGGGCCGATGAACGTGACGGCCGCGGCCTCCAGCGGGGTGCGTCCGAACTGGTTCTGCAGGACGAGCCCGAACGCGAAGCTGTAGCCGATGAACGAGCCGAAGGTGCCGATGTAGAGGAACGACATCACCCAGGTCTGGCCCTCCTGGATCGACTCCCGGAAGGCGCCGGTGTCGTTGCGCACCGAGGTCAGGTTGTCCATCTTCACCGCGGCCAGCACGGCGGCGAGCAGGATCAGCGGGATGTAGACGCCGAGCAGGACGCGCGGCGCCGCGGTGCCCGCCGTCGCGATGATCAGCAGGCCGATCAGCTGGATGACCGGGACGCCGATGTTGCCGCCCCCGGCGTTGAGGCCCAGCGCCCAGCCCTTCTTCCGCTCCGGGTAGAAGGTGTTGATGTTGGCCATCGACGAGGCGAAGTTGCCGCCGCCGAGCCCGCCGACCGCCGCGACCGCGATGAACACCCAGTACGGGGTGCCCGGCTGCATGACGATCGCCGCCAGGATCGTGGGGACCAGCAGCAGCAGCGCGGACACGACGGTCCAGTTGCGCCCGCCGAAGCGCGCCACCGCGAACGTGTAGGGCAGCCGCAGGATCGCCCCGACCAGCGTCGGCACGGCGACCAGGAAGAACTTGCCCGCCGCGTCGATGCCGTACTCGGGGCCCATGAACAGCACCAGCACCGACCACATCGTCCAGATCGAGAACCCGATGTGCTCGGACAGGATCGAGAACCACAGGTTGCGGCGCGCGATCTTCGCACCGGTGCGCTCCCAGAACACGGTGTCCTCCGGGTCCCAGTGGTCGATCCAGCGCCCGGCCAGCGGCGATCGTGCCTGGGGCAACTCCTGGTCGGTGGTGGTCACCGGGTCCTCTTTCCGTCGTCGGCCTCGTCGACGGCGACGCTAGGCAGACCCCGTTACGGACGGGTCCGGTCCAGGTGTCACGCGCGTCAACCCACGCTCACCGCGACGGGCGGCGGGTGTGAGGGGCCGGGAAGATCACCGGAAGTGGTCGTGGGGTGTCACCCGCGACACCCGGCGACCACTTCTGGCGATCAGTCAGCGCAGCAGTGCGCGGGCCATCACCAGGCGCTGGACCTGGTTGGTGCCCTCGTAGATCTGGGTGATCTTCGCGTCGCGCATCATCCGCTCCACCGGGAAGTCCCGGGTGTAGCCCGCGCCGCCGAGCAGCTGCACCGCGTCGGTCGTCACGCTCATGGCGACGTCGGAGGCCAGGCACTTGGCGGCGCTGGAGATGAAGCCCAGCCCGGGCTCGCCGCGCTCGGCGCGCGAGGTGGCGACGTAGACCAGCTGGCGGGCCGACTCCACCTTCATGGCCATGTCGGCGATCATGAACTGCAGGCCCTGGAACTCGGCGAGGTGCTTGCCGAACTGCTTGCGCTCCTTGACGTAGGAGATCGCGACGTCCAGCGCGCCCTGGGCGATGCCGACGGCCTGGGCCCCGATCGTGGGCCGGGTGTGGTCGAGGGTCTGCAGCGCGGTCTTGAACCCGGTGCCCTCGGCGCCGATGATCCGGTCGCCGGGGATCCTGCAGTTCTGGAAGTAGATCTCGCGGGTGGGCGAGCCGTTGATGCCGAGCTTGCGCTCCTTGGGGCCGACCTCGAAGCCCGGGTCGTCCTTGTGCACGACGAACGCCGAGATGCCGTTGGCCTTCTTCTCCGGGTCGGTGACGGCCATGACCGTGTACCAGGTGGAGACCCCGGCGTTGGTGATCCAGCACTTGGTGCCGTTGAGCACCCAGTCGTCGCCGTCGCGCACCGCGCGGGTCTTCATCGCGGCGGCGTCGGAGCCGGCCTCGCGCTCCGAGAGGGCGTAGCTGATCATCGCCTCGCCGGAGGCGATCGACGGGAAGACCTGCTGCTTGAGCTCGTCGGAGGCCGAGAGCAGGATCGGGGTGAGCCCGAGCCCGTTGACGCCGGGGATCAGCGAGGACGACGCGCAGACCCGGGCGACCTCCTCGATCACGATGCAGCCGGCGAGCTCGTCGGCGCCCTCGCCGCCGAACTGCTCGGGGATCGTGATGGCGTGGAAGCCCGCCTTGGTCAGGGCCTCCTGGGCCTCGACCGGGTAGCGGCCCTGCTCGTCGACCTCCGCCGCGTACGGCGCGATCTCCTTCTCGGCCAGCGTGCGCACGGCGTCGCGGAGGGCCTCGTGCTCGTCGCTGAGCCGGTAGCTGTCGAAGTCGGAGTTCATGTCGCGGATCGTAACGGCACTGCGTGCCGTTCGGCAAGCTCGCTGTTACCCTGCGTGCCATGACAGGCGCCACGCGGAGAGGCCGGTCCGTCGAGGGCCGGGCCGAGGTGCGGCGCGATCTGGTGGCCGCCGCGGTGGCGCTGTTCCGCGACCGCGGCTACGACGAGACGACCGTCGACGACATCACGGCGGCCGCGGGCGTCGGGCGGCGCACGTTCTTCCGCTACTTCCGCAGCAAGGAGGACGCGATCTCGCCCGACCACGAGACCGCGCTCGCCCGCATCGCGGAGGTCTTCGAGACCGCGCACCCCGACGAGCCGGTGCCGAGCCTGGTGCTGCGCGCGGGCGAGACCGTGTTCGACCTCTACACCGACGACCCCGCGCTCTCCGTCGACCGCTTCCGGCTCACCCACGACGTGGCGGTCCTGCGCGACCGCGAGTCGGCCAGCGTCGACCACTACCGCCGCCTGTTCACCCGCTACCTGCGCACCCGCTTCGCCGGGGAGGCCGACGGCGACCTGCGCGCCGCCGTCATCGGGGCGGCGGTCGTCGCGGCGCACAACCTGGCCCTGCGCGCCTGGCTCGCCGACGGCGCCCCGGCCGACCGGCTCGACGCCTACCGCGGCCGCTTCCGCCGCGTCGCCGACCTGCTCCCCGCCGACGAGGGGCTGCTCGGCGTCGCCGAGCGCCTGGAGATCGCGGTCGGCCGGCTCGAGCGCGGCGCGGCCCCGTAGGGCCCGGACCCCGGACATGGGTGATCCCCGGGCCGCATCATCGGATGCGCAAGCCGAGCTGGACGGGCTCGGGCCCGGGGACCACTGGTGACTGCCTGGGACTCGCCGGCACCTACCGGCATTCCACGCGGTCGGATCTTCGTCCTCAGGTGCTAGCGGACAGCCACCTCACGAGTCCGGTTGCTACTCAACGCTGGACCACCTCCTCTCACGTGTGACCCCACCCTACGACCGCACCGCGGGGGCGCGCCACGTCAATTCCCGGCGAGTGGAGTGGGCACGTTCTCCGCGGGGCCGCCGAGGTCGAGGTACACCTGCGCCCAGGCCCGGTCGGCGTCGCCCGCGGGAGCGCCGTCGCAGAACGGCAGGGCCCCGAACTGCGTGTAGTACCTCATCAGCGCGAGCACCCGGCCGGTCTCGCGTGTCTCCGCCTCGGTGTAGAACGCGCCCGGCTCCCCGGTCTGGTGCACGAGGCAGCTCACGTTCGCGCCCGCCTCGTCGTCGAACACCGGGCCGAGCTCCGGCCCCGACGAGCAGCCTGCGAGCACGGCCACGGCCAGGCCGAGGGGGATGACGAGACGGCGCACCGGTTTCTCCTGGGGTTGCGGGGATCAGACGCCGGAGAGGCTGCGCAGCGCCAGCCCGATCCCGACGACGAGGACGAGGACCGCGGTGGCGACCGGCAGCACGCCGACGAACCGGCCTGCGCGGTCCCGCCAGGCGCGGGTGCGTTCCATCCGGGCGATGCGGTCGCGCACCGACACCAGCAGCAGCCCGGCCGCGGTGAGCGTGCCGGCCATACCGAGGCCGTAGCAGATCACCAGCGCGACACCGAACCACGTGCGCCCCAGGTTCACCGCGCCGAGCAGAACCAGCAGGGCGGTGGGGCTGGGCACCAGCCCACCGGCCATCCCCATGCCGACGAGGCTCGCGCGGCTCCACCGATCCTCCGCGTGACCGTGACCGTGACCGTGACCGTGGCCGTGACCGTGGCCGTGGCCGTGGCCGTGGCCCGTGCGCGCTCCGCCCACCCCCACGCCGACCAGCACCCCGACGCGCTGGGCGGCCGGCACCGCGGCGAGCTCGCGACGCCGCGCCACCGCGGTGCGGAGGAGGACGGCGCCCACGGCCGCCACGAGCAACCCGCTGACGACGCCGAGCCACATCATCGCCCGCAGCGGCGCGAACGCGGCGACGGCCACCAGCAGCAGCCCGAACACCAGCACGCCTGCGGTGTGGGTGACCGTCACCGCCGCGCCCACGACGACCGCGTCGCGCCGCGTGCCCTGCTTGCCGGCGAGGTACGCCGCCATGATCGTCTTGCCGTGCCCGGGCAGCATCGCGTGCGACGCTCCGAGCAGCAGCGACAGCAGGACGGCGAGCGTGCCGACGACGGGGGTCAGCGCGGGCCGGGCGGCGAGCCCGGACAGGACGTCCTCGGCCTGACCGAGCACGCGGTCGAGCCAGCCGACCCCGGTCGGCGGGAGCGCGGCCAGCGGCCCGGCGGACCCCCGGCCCGGCGCCACCTCGATCCGGGCCGAGCGCTGGTCGAGCGGGCTCGCCAGCAGGTCCTCCGGGTACGCCCGCAGCTCCTGCGACGTGCTCGCCCCCGGCACGTCGGACGCCGCGATCCGCACACCGTCACCGGTGGCGGTGATCTCGCGCCAGCCGATCCGGTCGACGCGGAACCCGTCGGTGTAGACGACGACGGCGGGCGCGGACAGGTCGGCGGGGCCGGTGAACCGGCAGGTCACCCGCGTGGTCGCCAGCCCCTGCTCGCCGACGGGGAACTCCGCGGATGACGCCGCGACGGTCAGCGGGATCGTGGCCCCGTCGACCGCGATCGAGGTGAGCACCACGCGGGCCGCGCACTCGGACGCGGCGTGCGCGGCGGCCTCGGCGGGCGACACCGTGCCGTCGGCGTCGGTGTCGACCGTCGCGCGCTGCTGCACGGTGGGCAGCTCCGCGGTGTCCAGCACGGCGAGCACGTCGACGCCGTCGGCCCGCAGCGTCAGCCCGGCGTAGTGGTTGACGGTGAAGTTCCCCAGCGGATGGGCCTGCGCCACCGCGACCGGCACGACGAGCAGTGCCACGACGGTGCCGATCAGTACCGCGGCGCGGCGCAGCGCCCTCACGCGCCCGACTCCAGCCGGGCGAGGGTCGAGGCGGCGACGGGGGCGTGCAGCGGATGGAAGTTCGGGTTGGTCGCCAGCGCCTCGCCCAGTGCGGCGACCGCGTCCTCGCGACGGTCGAGCCCGGCCAGGATCATGCCGCGGTGATAGGCGTGGGTCGCGTTGCGCCAGCCGGTCGCCGATGCCAGTTCGGCGTAGGGCAGGGCCTCGGCGTCGCGGCCGTTGACATGCAGCGCCCAGGCCAGGGCGTCGGCGCTGAACATGCTCTGCCTGCGGTCCCACTCCCCCTGCGCGAGGCGCAGCGCCTCGGCCGGGTCACCGTGGTCGGCCGCGACGAGCGCCGCGACCTGGTCGTCGGTGGAGCCCTCCGCGGCGTAGAGCCGCTGCGCCGCGGCGAGCACCTCGTACTGGGCGCGGGCCTCGTCGACGCGCCCGGCCGATTCCAGCAGCTCGCCGTACTCCAGCAGGTACTGCGGCAGCGGCACGCGGTTGGTGAGGTCGGCGTAGGTCGCCAGCGCGTCGTCGACCCGGCCCCGGGCCCACGAGACCTTGGCCTGTCCCTGGGTGAGCGCGACGTCGCCCGGGGCTGCGGCCAGGCCGGCCGCGTAGTGCTCCGCCGCCCCGTCGACGTCACCGCTGTTCCAGGCCAGCTCGCCGAGGTAGTAGCGGCAGAAGGCGACGTCCGCGGGGCTGAGCGCGGAGGACAGGGCTCGCTGCATGGCCTGCCGGGCCTCGTCCACCCTGCCGTGCAGCTCCAGGTCGTAGGACGCCCGGGTGAACGCGGCCAGGCCGGGGTCCACGCCGAGCATGGACTCGACGGCGGCGGAGGCGGCCGCGGTGTCACCGAGCTGGGTGTAGGCGTCGGCCAGCACGCCGTAGACCGCGCCGGTGTAGGGACGCAGCTCACGGGCCTGCTCGCCCAGGTCGCGGGCGGCGGCGAAGTCGTGGCGGGCGTTGGCCAGCTGGCCCAGTCCGATCAGCGCCTCGCCGTTGCCGTCCGGTTCGACGGCCAGCGACCGCTCGAGCGCGCCCTGGGCCTGGCCGTAGTAGATCGGATCCCCGGAGACACGGGCCTTCTCGACGTAGGAGGCGCCCAGCTGCGCCCACAGCGGCGCGTTCTCGGGGGTACGTCGTAGCGCGACCTGTGCGCGCTGGATCGTCTGGTCCAGGGCGGACGGCTGGGACACCGGCGCCGAGGCGACCGGGGAGGTGCGGGTGTCGCGACCGGTCAGCAGCCCTGCCACCGTGCCGACCAGCAACAGGACCCCGAGCACGACGAGCAGGGCGGGGACCCTCGAACGGGGCTCACCGGTCATGGGGACGACCTTCTCGTTCGGGACCCCGCAGGGTCCGGCTCGGAACGGAGCCGGACCCTCCGGGGATCTCGGGTGGATCAACGACCGAGCGGTGTCAGCCGATCACTTCTGACGCAGGTGCCGGGTGGCCCCGGCGCCGATCAGCACCATGCCCGCAGCGCCCGTCATGACGCCGGGGAGCAGGTCACCGAGGAAGTCGAACATGCCACCGCCGCCGGAGCCGCTGGGAGCGGCGCCGCCGGTCGCGGGCGCGCCGTCGCGCCCCTGGGCGACGGTGCCGTCGCCCTGGCTGTTCGCCTCGTCGTTGACGTTGAGGTTGCTGGCCGCCACGACGTAGGGGAACCGGTCGTTGAACTCGGCGTCGTTCGTGTCGACCTCGTCGCCACCGGCCAGCGGGCCGGAGACCACGGCGGGGTCGAGGGCAGCGCCCTGCAGGGCGAGCAGGCCGATGTCGACGACGTCGTCGGCGAGCCTGCGCCCGTTCGGGAAGCCCTGGATGTCGTCGCCGAACACGCCGAGGCGGCTGGCCCGGGTCGGCTCACCGGCCAGGGTGGTCGGCTCCTTGATCGCGGTGTTGAGCCGCAGCATCTCCGAGGGCACGAACGTCTTCGGGTCGGCGTCGGCGTTGAGGATCTGGCTGTTCAGGTCGGCCGCGATCGGGGCGGCGGAACCGTCGAGCGTGGGTGCGTCGATCGCGATGCCGGTCAGGAAGATCTCGACCAGGTCGTTGCGCGGGGTGGCCGGGGCCGGGATGCCGTAGATCGCCTCGACGAGCTTCGGGACCTCGGGGTCGGTGACCCGCTCGACGACCGCCGGGATCGTGGCGTCGACGTCCGGGCCGATCGCGTTGAACGCGTCCTTCAGGCCGACCTGGATGACGACCTCGTTGACCAGCGGGTTGCCCAGGCGCGAGACCTGCACGTAGTCGCCGGAGGACTCCTCGACACCGCCACCGAAGGTGACGTTGGCGGCCCGGTCGGTGGTGCTCCACACGCCGATGACCGGGTTGTCCGTGCCGTTGCCGTTGAGCGCGACCTCGTCGATCGGCACCTCCAGCACGGTGGTGTTGACGTTGTAGCCGGCGAGGGTGTCCTGGCCGACCTCGGACAGGTCGCCGCCGTAGAGCAGGTCGAACACGCGCAGGTCGAGGAAGAACGGGTCCTCGATCTGGCCGACGAAGGTCTTGCCGTCCTTGCCCACGGGCTCGGTGGCGTCCTCGATCAGCGCGTCGTAGTCCGGGACCGACGCGGGCCCGGTGTTCGACGGTGCGGCCTGGCCCTCGGCGACCACGGTCTCCTTGCCGTAGGCGTCGATCTTCGTCAGCGTGTAGTACTGCTTGAACAGCAGGTTCTCGTCGTCGAGGCTCTCCACCGGGCCGTTGGCGTAGAGGAACGTGTTCTGCTGCGCCTCGTCGTCGGTGGTGAACTCGTAGCGGTAGGTGGTGTCGGCCACCGCGTCGCCGTCGGAGTCGATCTTGATGTTGTAGTAGGCGTCGTCGGCCCACGGGTAGAACGTCGGGCCACCGTTCGGCTCCTGGAGGCCGAACCAGTTGGCCACGAACGTCACCTTGTCCGGGCTCTCCGGGGAGACGAACGCGTACACGTCGGTGTTGTCGTAGGCGGGGGCGTCCGCGATGAGCGGGGCCTCACGGTGGGAGGATGCGCTCGCGGCGCCGGCGGGCACCAGCGCGAGGGCGGTGGCGGCGACCGCGGTGCCGGCGACGATCATTGCCGTGCCCGCCCGACGCCTGCGTGGGGTTTGGGACATCTTCCATCCTTTCCCGAGCACCGGCTGGGAATCCGGCCCGGGCGACGGTGCCTGCGCACCTGACTCCTCATGGACGACCCGGAACGGGTCGACAACCGGGCAACGACCCCTGCGATTCGGAGGGTGCGACCCGATACGGCTATTCGCCGGCGAAATCGTGAAGTAAAAACCTTCGATTCTGTTGCAACTCATTTGCGTCAAGCTGTCGACGGGGTGTGCGGGGTCGGCGGCCCGCGCGGAGCCCGACCTCCCGCGGCGGGCGACTCGCCGCCCCCGGCCGGCCGGGGTGCACCGATCGAGGAGGGCCCGTGCGCCCGCCACCGAGCCGGCTCCGCCGGGGTCAGGGTTCACGGGCCGGGTCGACCGGTCCGCCCTCGACGACGATCGGATCCGGTGCGACCCACCGCAGCGGACGGCCCGGCGTGTGCTCGACGACCGCGCGACGCAGCGCCGCCACCGAGGCCGCCCCGTGCTCCGTGGAGCCCGCGAGGACCACCGCGACCCGCACGAACCGGGCCCAGGCCAGGCCCGCCGGCGCGACGTGGATCCGCCCGCCGCGCCGTTCGACCCGCGCCAGCTCCGGCGTCGCGCGGTCCACCAGCAGGCGGATCCGCTCACCCGGGACGGCGTCGAGCCGATGCAGCAGGTGGGCGAGACCCGCCGCGTTGACGGCACCGCCGTGGTCGAGGTCGTCCAACCGCGCACCCAGCCGCGGACGGTCCCGCAGCGGCAGGCTCCCCGGCCGGTCCGTGGCGATCACCGCCAGCACGCGGTCGGCGGCGTCGATGTGGATCCCGGCCACGCCCGCGAGCGGCCGGTCGAGCGGCGGGTCGGTGGCCAGCCTGACCAGCCCGCCGTCGAGCGGGCTGATGCCCCAGCTCCGCCACACCTTCGCCACCGCCACGTTGCTCACCCCGAGCTCCGCACCCAGCAGCCGGCTCGACCACCGCGGTGCGCGCAGCCGCGGCGGCGGCACCCGCAGCGTCCGCTCGACGACCGCGGCGGGATCGACGGACACCGGACGGCCGGGTCGCGGAGCATCCTGCAGCCCGGCGAGACCCTCGGCCCGGTAGCGCTCACGCCAGGTCAGGACGGTCTGCGGGGAGCAGCCGAGTTCGGCGGCCAGCGCCGTGGAACCCCGACCATCGGCCGAACCGAGGACGATGCGGGCCCGCCGGGCCACGGCCGCACCGACCGTTCCGGCCGCGGCCCATTCCTGCAGCACCCCGATGTCGTCGGGATCCACCACGAACGGTGGGATATCGCGCATTGCACGGGACTCCGAAGCCGGACGCCGTTCCCAGAATAGCAAGGAACTTAATTCACGCCGGGAGATCCGGGGATTCCGGAAATCATTCTCCTGCGTCTGTCGTCACGGTTGTTCGGGCCGGATCACGATTCGGTCGTCACCCGAACGGGTGACACTGGGTTTCAGGTGCGCCGGACCAGCGCCCGCAGGGCGGCGTCCTTGGCCAGGACGGAGTCGTGCAGGTCGACCTGGAAGGTCTCCATCCGGGCCCGCAGCGCGGGATCGGCGGCCGCGAGGATCCGCACGGCGAGCAGGCCGGCGTTGCGCGCCCCGCCCACCGACACCGTGGCCACCGGCACGCCCGCCGGCATCTGCACGATCGACAGCAGCGAGTCCAGGCCGTCGAGCCGGGCCAGCGGGACCGGGACGCCGATCACCGGCAGCGGCGTCGCCGAGGCGACCATCCCGGGCAGGTGCGCCGCCCCGCCCGCCCCCGCGACGATCACGCGCAGGCCGCGGCCCGCGGCGTCACGGGCGTAGTCGAGCATGCGCTGGGGCGTGCGGTGCGCGGAGTACACCCCCACCTCGAAGGGGACGTCGAACTCGGCGAGCGCGTCGGCGGCGGCCTCCATCACGGGCCAGTCCGAGTCGCTGCCCATGATCACGCCGACGATCGGGTCAGGCACGTGCCGCCTCCTGCGGGGTGTGGATCGACCAGCCGTCGGACCATTCCGCGGTGGAGAGCCAGTGCGCCGCCAGCGCCGCGCGGTGCCGGACGCCGGCCATGTCGTCGCCGAGCACCGTCACGTGACCGATCTTGCGCGCGGGGCGTTCGGTCTTGCCGTAGAGGTGCACCTTCACGTCGGGGAACCGCGCGAACAGGTGGTGCACCCGCTCGTCCATGGCCATCGCGACGGGGGCGGCCGCGCCCAGCACGTTGGCCATCACCACCGCGGCGGCGGTGGGGGCGGTGGCGCCGAGCGGGTAGTCCAGGACGGCGCGCAGGTGCTGCTCGAACTGCGAGGTCCGCGCGCCCTCGATCGTCCAGTGCCCGGAGTTGTGCGGCCGCATCGCCAGCTCGTTGACCAGCAGCACGCCGTCCGTCCGCTCGAACAGCTCGACGGCCAGCAGCCCGGTGACGCCGAGCGCGTCGGCCAGGCGCAGGGCCAGGCGCTGCGCCCCGGCGGCCACCTCCTCGTCGAGCCCGGGGGCGGGGGCGAGCACCTGCACGCACTGCCCGGCCTCCTGCACGGTCTCGACCACCGGCCACGCCGAGGCCTGACCGTAGGGCGAGCGGGCGACGAGCGCGGCCAGCTCGCGGCGCAGCGGCACCGCCTGCTCGACCATCAGCGGCGTGCCGGCGGCGAGCAGCTCGTCGACGAGCGCGTCGTCGGGCTCGCGCAGCATCCACACACCGCGCCCGTCGTACCCACCGCGGACGGCCTTGAGCACGACCGGCAGGCCGTGCTCCGCCGCGAACGCCGTCACGTCGGCGGCGCGCTCCACCGGGGCGAACGGGGGGACCGCGGCGCCCAGCCCGCTCAGTCTGCGGCGCATCACCAGCTTGTCCTGGGCGAACAGCAGGGCGTCCGGGCCGGGGTGGACGGTGACGCCGTCGGCGACCAGCGCGCGCAGGACCTCCTGCGGCACCTGCTCGTGGTCGAAGGTGACCGCGGCGCAGCCCGCGGCGAACGCCCGGACGGCGGCGAGATCGTCGGCGGCGCCGGGGCGGACGTCGGCGCACACCTGCGCGGCGGGCTCGCCGCTGCCCGCCGCGAGCACCCGCAACGACTGGCCGAGCGCGATGGCGGCCTGGTGGGTCATCCGGGCGAGCTGGCCGGCACCGACCATGCCGACGACGGGGAGAGGGTTCACGGTGCCGGGAGCCTACCCAGCGTGGGGCTCTGGCACGATTCACCGGGTGTCCGTCGTCGAGTCGGTGCTGGCCCAGATCCCCCAGCCCTACCGTTCCGTCGCGATCCGGCACCGCGAGCTGATCAAGTTCGCGATGGTCGGCGGTACCACCTGGGTCATCGACACGGCGGTGTTCCTGCTCCTGAAGAACACCGTGCTGGTCGAGAAGCCGCTCACCGCGAAGGTGATCGCGGTGCTGGTGGCCACCATCGCGTCCTACGTGCTCAACCGGGAGTGGTCCTTCCGCACCCGCGGCGGGCGCGAGACCCACCACGAGGCGGCGCTGTTCTTCCTGGTCAGCGGCATCGGCGTGGCCGTCTACACCGCTCCGCTGGCCGTCTCGCGCTACCTGCTGCACCTGTCGGTGCCCGACGTCAGCCTGTTCACCCAGGAGGTCGCCGACTTCGTCAGCGGCCAGATCGTGGGCGTGCTGCTCGGGATGGCGTTCCGCTGGTGGGCCTTCCGCCGCTTCGTCTTCCCCGACGAGCAGGTGCGGCGCCGGCCCGACCAGGGCTAACGCGGGCTGCTCGCCCGCCGCGCCGCCGGTGCGACGACGTCGTCCGCGCGGGCGGCCGGCAGGAAGATCGTGAACGTCGGGGGCCGGGCGCGGGAGAGCTCCAGGCGCCCGCCGTCGGCCTCCACCAGCGCGCGGGCCAGCGCCAGCCCGATCCCGGTCGAGGACCCGACCGACACGCCGCGCTCGAACACGTGCGCGACCAGCTCCTCCGGCACGCCGTCCCCGGCGTCGGTGACCTCGACGACCACGCTCTTCTCCGTGGCCCGCACGGCCAGCACGACGGTGCCGGCGCCGTGGCGCAGCGCGTTGTCCAGCAGCGCGCCCACCGCCTCGCGGATGCGCGCGGGCGTGACCCGCGCCCGCATGCCGTCGGGCACCCGCACCTTGAGCCCGCGCCCGGCTGCCCGCAGCGCCGGGCGCCACTCCTGGGCGACGGCCTCCAACCCGGCCCGCAGGTCCAGCGGCTCGGCGCCCGCGGCACGGGCGGCGCGGGCGGCCTCCAGCAGCTCGTCGAGGACGGCGGCCAGCTTCTCGGCCTGGTCGAGCGCGGCCAGGGCCTCGGAGCGGGCGCTGGGATCGGGGTGGGTGGCCAGCTCGTCCAGGCGCAGCTGGAGCGCGGTGAGCCGGCTGCGCAGCTGGTGGGAGACGTCGCCGACGAGCTGACGCTCGCGCTGCACCAGCTCGGCGAGCGCGACGGCGGAGGTGTCGAGGACCTCGGAGACGGCGTCGAGCTCGGGGATGCCGTGCCGGGCGGGCGCGGAGCGGAAGTCGCCCGCGCCCAGCCGGGCGGCGCGGTCGGCGACGTCGCGCAGCGGCTCGGCCAGGCGCCGGGCCGTCAGCGTGGCCACGACGGTGCCCGTGGCCACCGAGAGCACGACGAGCAACAGCACGACCAGCGTCACCTGCACCTGCTGGCTGAGCAGCACGGCCCGCGGCTCCTCCAGGGTGATCGTGCCGCCCGACCCGATCGGCAGCGTCTCCACGACCGGGTCCGCGCCCACGTCGTCGCCGATCACCAGCGGCGGGCGCCCGGCCTGCTCCAGGGTCAGCCGCCCGCCGGTGGGCACGGCCAGCTCCAGCCCGGCGATGTCGACGGCGGACCCGGGTCCCTCCAGCCGCGTCGCGACCTGCTCCAGGCGCGAGGTCAGCTCGGCCCGGTCGAAGTCGTCGACGAGCTGCCAGGTGGTGATCGCCAGCGGGCCGCCGAGCACCAGTGCGGTGAGCGCGACGACCAGCAGCGTCGACTGCAGGATGCGGCGGCGCACGGGTCAGTCGGTGTTGAAGCGGAATCCGACACCGCGGACGGTGGCGATCCGCCGCTCCCCGCCGATCTTGCGGCGCAGCCACGACATGTGCATGTCCAGCGTCTTGGACGTCTTCATCTCCGGGTCGTTCCACACCTCGCGCAGGATCTCCTCGCGGGTGACGACCTGCCCGGCGCGCAGCAGCAGCACCCGCAGCAGCTCGAACTCCTTGTTGGCCAGGTTGACCTCCGCCCCGTCGACGAGCACGCGGCGCCCCGACAGCTCCATCCGCACCCCGGCCACCTCGACGGCCTCCGGGGTGAGCCGGCGCAGCAGCGCCCGGACCCGGGCCAGCAGCTCGGCGAGCCGGAAGGGCTTGCCGACGTAGTCGTCGGCGCCCGCGTCGAGGCCGACGACGAAGTCGACCTCGTCGGTGCGCGCGGTGAGCATGAGGACCGGCAGGTCGGGCTGGTGCAGCCGGACCCGGCGGCAGACCTCCAGGCCGTCCATCCCGGGCAGCCCCAGGTCGAGCACCAGCAGGTCGACGTGGCCGGCGTGCACCCGGTCGAGCGCCGCGACGCCGTCGGTGGCCACCGTGACCGCGTAGCCCTCGCGGGTCAGGGCGCGGGAGAGCGGCTCGGCGATGGCGGCGTCGTCCTCGGCGAGCAGGACGGTGGTCATGACCGCCACAGTAGGCCCGGCAGACTGCCTCCCGTGAGCGACTCCGACCTCGACCTGGCCCTGCGCATGGCCGACACCGCCGACGCGATCACCCTCGCCCGGTTCCGCGCCGCCGATCTGCGCGTCGACCGCAAGCCCGACCGCACGCCCGTCACCGACGCCGACACCGCCGTCGAGGAGGCGTTGCGGGCGCTGGTCACGGCCGAGCGGCCCGGCGACGCCGTCCTCGGCGAGGAGGAGGGCGGCACCGTCGACGGGGCGGCACGCGGCTGGGTGCTCGACCCGATCGACGGCACCAAGAACTTCTCCCGCGGCGTCCCGGTGTGGGCGACGCTGATCGGGCTGACCGAGCACGGCACCGCGACGGTCGGCGTCGTCAGCGCCCCGGCGCTGGGCCGGCGCTGGTGGGCCGCGCCCGGCACCGGGGCGTGGACCCGCGACGCCGCCGGTACGCGGCGCATCGCGGTGTCGGGGGTGTCCGACCTCGCCGACGCCTACGTCTCCACCACCGACTCCCGCGGGCTCGGATTGCGGTGGGAGCGGCTCGGGGCGGCGGTGTGGGAGACCCGCGCCTTCGGCGACTTCTGGCAGCACTGCCTGGTCGCCGAGGGTGCCATCGACCTCGCCGTCGACGCCGGGGCGAGCCCGTGGGACCTCGCCGCCCTCGTCCCGCTGCTGCGGGAGGCGGGCGGACGGCTGACCTCGCTGTCCGGCGACGAGGGGTTCACCGGCGGCGACGGACTGTCCAGCAACGGGGCGCTCCACGAGGCGGCCCTGCACCACCTCACCCCCTGACCCCCGCGAGTCCCCCGTTCTCCGCGCGCGAGTCCCCCGTTCTCCGCGCGCGAGTCCCCCGGATTCCGTGGGCGAGTCCCCGCTCATCAGCTCGTGGGCGAGGACGTCGGCCCGTCGGCTGCTCGGCCGGCGACCCCAGGTCGTACGACTCGAGCCCGCGCCCTCCCGCCCCGTCCGCCGCGGGCGGCCGCCGACGCGGGCTCCGGCGAGGGCCGCCCGGTTCCACGCTCACGGCACGGCCGCCGCGACTCCGGGGTTGCAGTGGGGTGGCTCTACTCCGACCGGGTCGGAGTAGAGCCCCCCCACTGCAGTTCGTCGCCGGCGCCGGTGACCGGCGTCGGCCCCCTCCCGGGTTCCCCGTGCCGCGTGTCCGCCACCCGAGGGGTCGCCCGAACCTCAGCCACGGGGTCCGGGGGACTCGCGGGCGTGATTCGGGGGACTCGCGGGCGGGGAACGGGGGACTCGCGGGCGGGGAACGGGGGACTCGCGGGGCGGCCGTAGCCTGGTGGGCACCATGACCGAGTCACCCACCCGCCCCCGCGCCAGCGGCGAGATCGCCGCACAGGCCCTGCGTCGCCGGACCTTCGCCGTGATCTCCCACCCCGACGCCGGCAAGTCGACGCTCACCGAGGCGCTCGCCCTGCACGCCGAGGTGATCGACTCGGCGGGCGCGGTGCACGGCAAGGCCGGGCGCAAGGGCGTCACGTCGGACTGGATGGAGATGGAGCGCGCCCGCGGCATCTCGATCACCTCCGCGGTGCTGCAGTTCTCCTACCGCGACCACGTGATCAACCTGCTCGACACCCCCGGCCACGGCGACTTCTCCGAGGACACCTACCGGGTGCTCGCCGCCGTCGACGCCGCGGTGATGCTGCTCGACGCCTCGAAGGGCCTGGAGGCGCAGACCCTCAAGCTGTTCGACGTCTGCCGCAGCCGCAAGATCCCGGTGCTGACCTTCGTCAACAAGTGGGACGTCCCGGGCCGCGAGGCGCTCGAGCTGCTCGACGAGGTGGAGCAGACGATCGGGCTGCGGCCGATGCCCGTCACCTGGCCGGTGGGGATCGCGGGCGACCTGCGCGGGGTCGTCGAGTGCGCGACGGGCGAGCTGCGCCGCTACACGCGCACCGCGGGTGGGGCGACGAAGGGCGAGGTCGAGGTGCTCGACCCCGAGCGGGCCGCCGCCGAGGAGCCGCTCTACCTCGAGACCGTCGTCGACGAGCTGGAGCTGCTGCGCGAGATCGGCGCGCAGTTCGACGAGGACGACTACCTCGCCGGCACCGCCACCCCGGTGCTGTTCGGCGCGGCCCGGCTCGGCATCGGCGTCGGGCGGCTGCTCGACGCGCTCGTCGACCTGGCCCCGGCCCCCGCCCCGCGTCCGGACGCCGACGGGAAGCCGCGCGAGCTGGACCGCCCGCTGTCCGGCCTGGTGTTCAAGGTGCAGGCCGGCATGGACCGCAGCCACCGTGACCGCACCGCCTTCCTGCGGATCAACTCCGGCCGCTTCGAGCGCGGCATGGTGCTCACCCACGCCGGGTCCGGGAAACCGTTCGCCACGAAGTACGCGCAGGCGGTGTTCGGCCAGCAGCGCACCACGCTGGAGGAGGCGTTCCCCGGCGACATCGTGGGCCTGGTGAACGCCGGTGCGCTGCGGCCGGGCGACACGCTCTACGCCGACGAGCCGGTCGAGTTCCCGGCGATCCCCAGCTTCGCCCCCGAGCACTTCGCGGTGGTCCGGGCCAAGGACGCGGGCCGCTACAAGCAGTTCCGCCGCGGGATCTCCCAGCTCGACTCCGAGGGCGTCATCCAGGTCCTGCGCTCCGACCGCCGTGGCGACCAGGCCCCGGTGCTGGCCGCCGTCGGGCCGCTGCAGTTCGAGGTGGTCACCGCGCGGCTGACCGACGAGTTCGGCGCGCCGGTGACGCTGGAGCAGCTGAACTACACCGTCGCCCGGCTCACCGACGAGGCCGGCGCCGAGGTGCTGAACCGGGAGAGCGAGACCGAGGTGCTGCACCGGTCGGTCGACGGCGCACTGCTCGCGGTGTTCGTCAACAAGTGGCGGATGGAGACGATCCGGCGCAAGCACGAGGGCGTGATGATGGAGCCGCTGCTGGCCGGGGCCGTCGACCGATAACGTGATCGACACCCGACCCCAGGAGGCACCGTGGCCGACACCGTCGACAACCCGACCATCACCACCGACGCCGCGCACCGCGTGATCGCGGCCGCGGAGGCGAAGGCCGCCGAGATCGGCGTCCCGATGTGCATCGCGATCGCCGACACCGGCGGCAACCTCAAGGCGTTCTCCCGGATGGACGGCGCGGCGCTGCTGTCCACGCAGGTCGCGCAGGACAAGGCCTACACCGCCGTCGGGTTCGGGATGCCGACGCACGGATGGCACGACTTCATCAAGGACGACGCCCCGCTCGCGGCCGGCGCGACCACCGGCATCGCCCGGCTGGTGATCTTCGGTGGCGGCTACCCGATCCAGGTCGCCGGGGCCGTGGTCGGCGCGATCGGCGTCAGCGGCGGGCACTACTCGCAGGACCAGGAGGTGGCCGAGGCGGGACTGGCCGCCCTGGCATGACCGAGCTCGCCTTCGAGGACCTCACCCCGGGCCGGGTGTTCGAGCTGGGCTCCACGGTGGTCGACGGCGACGAGATGGTCGCCTTCGCCCGCCGCTTCGACCCCCAGCCCTTCCACGTCGACCCCGAGGCCGCCGCGGCGTCCTGGTTCGGCGCGGTGGCGGCGTCGGGCTGGTTCACCGCGGGCCTGTGGATGCGCCTCTACGTCGACTCGGTGCTCGCACGGGCCACCTCGCTGGGTTCGCCCGGCGGGGAGGACATCGCCTGGCCCGCGCCGGTGTTCGCCGGTGACCAGCTGCGCGCCACGATGGAGATCCTCGACGCCCGGCTCTCGCGCAGCCGCCCCGGGCTCGGGCTGGTGCGGCTGCGCGCCCAGCTGCACCGCGACGACACCGAGGTCTTCCGCAGCACGTTCACCGGGATGTTCGGGACCCGCGGCGA
>NZ_BJNG01000040.1 GCF_006539565.1 Pseudonocardia hydrocarbonoxydans | reverse complement strand
CCCTAGGCGGGCAGAGCTAGCGGCGCTGCCGGTCATTCCGGCCGGATACCGGTTTGAACCGACATCCGTCAAGTTCCGCGACTACTGGCAGGCGCTAGAGCCGGTAGAGCGCAATCAGTGGCTACGCGACCATGACGTCAGGCTCACGTATCGATACCCGAAAGGTCAGGACAAGCCTGGAATCTTCCTGACGTACGGCGATTCCCCAGCGATGGTAGCGAGCGTCTTTCCGGACTTCGCTGCTCGGCTTGACGAGCAGGGCAGTGCCCTACGAGACGTGTTCCCGACCGAATCTCTCGTCGACGTTCCTGAGTCGGGTGTCACGATCGCCTACTACCCAAGACTCCCGACCGGCCCGCGGCCGGACGGAACTCCGGAGAAGAAATAGATGCACATCGAGTTCGCAGGGAGGAAGGACACCACCATGACCTGCACGCTCCCCACCGTGGTCGCCACGGAACCTCACCTGTTCCACGCGGTCGAGTCTGACGGCTCGATCGAGGTCTACGTTGCCCTGCTCGTCGAGGACGACGACGAGATGTGGACCCGAGTCCGATCCCGGCTCGCCGGGCGTCCGTTCACCGAGATGACCGAACAGCGCCGAGACCCGGGCATGATGTTCGGACAGGCGAAATCCCGAGCGTTCACGTTCTAACTCGATCGATGGTGCCCCGCGGCTTGTTGCCTCGGGGCACCATCGGCTAAGCACCTGCTAGTGCCTACCTTAGCGACCTTAGTATGTCGTACGATCTCATTTAGGGTCATCGGTAGGGACGACCGTGCGGAGTACGGTTACCAAATACGGCTCACTAACGCTAATGCGAAACCCTAAGGCAATCTGGCCGCCGCCTTGCCATAATTGTAACAAATATGCTATGCTTAGATCGTAGGATCCGGACGTTAACCGACTTAGGTGTCCGGCCCCGCCAGCGCAAACTAGTAACTAATAGAAACCCGGATAATGACTACTACGATTGATTGTTACCGCACGTATCCCGACCCAGTACGGGAGTTCAAGCAGCACCGCACGACCGGTGACGTCGCCGATCAGGCGACGGACCGCGAGATCGACAAGGATCACGACACCGGGACCCTTCTCGCTAAGGAGCGGAGCACGTCGACCGTGCGTGTCAACGCCCTGACGCGAGAGCAGTACAACAAGCGCGCCCGGCCGCAGGGGAACCTGATGGCGCACCGGGACGTCATGATCGAGGCAGAGCCGGACGAGCCGTACGACCGTGGCGACGACAAGCACGACCCGGGCGTGAAGCCCGCCCAGACCTACCGCCCGTCGGCCCGGGTCTCGAACGATCTCGTGAACGAGGGTCACGGGTTCAACGTCTGGAAGCTCGCCACGAACCCGGACCTGCCGGAGGAGTGCCGGTACTGCAAAGGCCGGCTCATCCCGCCAGACCCGACGAGCGCATGCGAGTTCGCGACACCCACGCACGACACCCCGCTAAAGGTCGTGATCCAGGCACCGAAGCGGTACGGGGTGCCGGTCCGTACGGGACCGGGCGCGGTGACGCGCGTCGCGGGGCCGGGTGAGGTCTGGGGATGGGCTCCGCTAGCCGCGTTCGAGCCTGCCGGGCACGACGTCGTGGTCCCGCTCGGGTCCTCACGCCCGTCGGCAGGGGCCTGCGAGTGCAACGGCTGCACGATCGCCCGTGAGGGCCGCCGGAAGCGCGGTGGGCAGGAGGTCGCCTGCTACGCCCCGGAATGCCGTCAGAAGCTCGCTGACGACGAGCGCGAGGCGAAGCGGGTCGCGTCCGGCAAAGCGCGTAGGGCAGCGGAAGAGCGGCACCGCCTGGGTGCGCGCGGACTCATCCTCGCTGACCCGTCCCGGTCGGACCGCGATATCGCTGCCGAACTCACCGAGACGTACGGGGAGACAGTCGCCATGAAGCGTGTCCGCGAGGCTCGGGAATCCGTGTAGATGGATACATAAGGGTGAGCGGTAGCCGGGGAAACCTGCGTCCCCGGCTACCGTCTCTTATATACACCACTTTGCACCCCGACACTTTTTGGTGTCGGGCCCTTGTTGTGCCCAGATGTGCCACCCACCACATCTACTACTAAGGAGAAACACCGTGGATGACGACCGCGCGGCACTCGCCGCTGGTATTCGGCTAGCAATCGCACAGATGCCTGGAAGTAAGCTCGATAAGTGCGCGGCACTCGCGGTATCGCCGTACTCGCTCGAAAAGTGGGCGAAGGGCGCGGCAGAGCCGACGCCTGCGAATCTCGCCAGGCTTAGCCGCAAGAGCGGCCTAGACGTCGAAACGATCCGCAACGGCGGCCGACCGGTCGACGGCGCCGACGAAGTTGGTGCGGTTGCATGACCGACGCGACACCACTGGACGTGGCCGTTCAGCTCGACGAAATCGAACGTTACAAATTCGCACTTTTACTCGCCGTTAAGCACGGCTTCTCGGACAACCCGGACGCTTTCGCGTGCCGCCTGCGTGGCGACACCACCGACCAACTGACTAGCGATTCGGTCGAACTTCTCGCCGACATCGCTGCTCTCCGACGCAACTAAGGAACCAGAATGCCCAACCTCGACACTATCAAGTCCGCCATGCCGTCTCGCTTCTCGGACGACTCGACTACTGACCCGTTCGAAGATGCTAAGCGCGCCTTCGAGCTCTACCGAGACGGGAACGGTACTCAGTACGTCCAGCCGACCGGCGAGCTTGGGCTCTTCGAGAAGGACCCGGACCGCGTTCCTCCGATCCTCCACGGAAGCGATCACGTCAACCTTATCGCCGAGATGCAGGATCGGCGCAAGCTTGTCAAGGCACTCGCCGATATCGGCGCGAATCCGGTTGCCCGGCTCGTTGACGCTATCGCCGTTCACGACGCGATCGTTAGCACCACGCTCGTACCGAACGTCCCGAATGTAATGACGCTCACCGTCAAGGACGCCAGTAAGGCCGTCGCCGAGTACGCGGATCAACTCGCCCGGATCGGTACTGCGAAGAAGGCCGTAGATGGATTGAAGATCGACGCGTATCGCCGGATCGTCCGTACGTGTAACGATAGCCTTAGCGACGTTCTGAGCGACCCGGCAGTCCGTGCCGAGTTCGACGAAGCGGCGAAGCTCTTTACCGAGTCTTACCCGCTGGTCCGCGAGTGTCGTTCGATCGCCGACGCTGCCGGGGCCGACGACACCGGCGCGGGTGTGGCTGCATGGCACACGGCTAAGAAGGCCGTGGCTCGGATGGATGCGGTTGTCGACCTCGTCGCCGGATTCGCTGCTCCTGAACAGGTCATGCTTGGGATGCCGACATCGTTCCGGGCGCGGCTCGGAGCTCGGCGGGTGCTTGGGATCTCGGCCGCTCCCGTCGACTCGGCTGACCTGTTCCGCGCGCTGACCGATCACGGGATCGACGGTACGAAGGTCCCGAAGGGCTGCGCCTGGTCCCTGTACGGCGCTCAGCTCGACGCTAGTTGCACCCTCGCACTCGCAACGGACGCCGACGACCTCCAGGCCCGTCGGGACGACTACGACGAGACCAGGGCACGAGAGATCGTGAACGCACAGAACGGCCGGCCCTCGCTTGTGGCGCACTGGGGACCGATGCCGTGATCATCGCCGTCCCGTACGAAGAACGTTCGGAACCGGCTAGTGCACCCGGCTGGAAGCCGGATCCCACGTTCAGGGATCCGCACCGCCTGATCTATCTCCCGGACCCGTTCGTTCCTCGCCCGATGATTCCACCAGGATACGAACCGATCCCTGGCGACCCCTACGCAATCCGTCCAGCACCGTAGAAGAAAAGATGCCCTCACCTAAAGATGTACCGAAGCGTCCACGATGGCGATATGAAGCGGTACACATTGCCGGGCTCTCAGTGATCCCCGCAAGTGTCTCCGATCAAGACCGCATCCTAGTTGAATCGCGACTTATCCGAAACGAGAACAGTAGTGACCAGCACGATACAGAATGACATCACGACATACGATCCGTTCGCCCCGGAAAACTACGGCGTCGGCGACGTCCTGTCCGAATGGCGACCAATGCCTACGGCGAGCGAGCCCGGCAGGCTGATCTACTCGAACGATCCGTTCGAGCCGCCGCCGCTGGTCCCGGAAGGCTACGAGCCGATTCCGGGAGATCCGCACAGCCAGTACTGCGAGGATGACCGGGCGATCCGTCCGATCCTCGCGGGTCCGGCCCCTAAGGTGGTCCTTCCGCCCCTGGCCGACGACCAGGCGGAGACGGACGTCAGCGCTGGGCTCTACGAGCCCCCCGTACCGGATAGCGACGACGCCAGCACCGCACCCAGGCCGACACAACGGCCGAAGCGGAAGGCGGCTCCCCGCTCTCGCCCGACAACGGGCGTCGTCACCGTCGAACCGATCGACCAGAACGAGCACACGCTAGCCATGATCAATTCACATCAGCTCACGCGGCTACCGCAACTCGTCGGCATGGTCGCTAGCGTCGAGCTTGCGATCACCGCATCACGACAGGGTGTCCCGTTCGGACAGGCAGAACGGGAACTAACCGCCGGATACCTGGCAATGCTGACTGGGCTATCGGAACGGTCGGCACGCGACGCTATGCGGGACGCGGTGCTACTCGGCTACTTCGAGCGGCTCGACAACGGTCAAGGTGGTAAGCGCGATGAGAACGGCACCGGTCGGAACCGCGCGGTCTACCGGCCGCGCCTGCCCGCATTCGTTCGTGGGAACCCGGCATCTCCTGCCGGGTAAGGGAAAGGGTACCCGGCACGGTTTGCCGAATACCCTGACCTGCGGTGCCTGATTCTTACCCGGCAGCTCTTACCGGGTAACAGAGTGCCACATAACTACTAAGAAGTTCAGACTTCTAGAAGTACAAGAGCAACGACGGATCCTCTGACGGGATCCGCCATCCGGCCTACGGCCGGTATATCGCCTATTGGTCGAAGATCGCGAACGACCGTGAGCGACTAGGAGAGGGTTGTACCCGGCACCGTTTGCCGGGTACCCCCTCCGAGTTGTCCGTACCGTCAACCCGGCACGGCTTGCCGGGTAGCCGCGCTGGTAGTCCACTCCCACGTCGGAGCACCGGTGCGTCAGTGTCGGGCGCTACGCTCTCTCGGTGCCGAAGCGAACGACTCCGTTTCAGACGATTGTCCGGCTGGTCCGAGAGCACTTCGCTCAGCCGGGCGTGACGATCACCGAGTCTAAGTACCTCGTTGACTCGGTTACGGGTTACGAGACCGAAGTAGACATTGTGATCGAGGGCGAACTAGACGGCGAACCTATCGTGATATCAGTAGAGGTCGTCGAACGCAGCCGTAGGGCAGGGCCGCAGTGGGTACGACAGATGATCGGTACCCACAAGAATTTGCCCACCAATCGTCTTATTCTAGTCGCAGAGCGCGGGTTCACCCCACAGGCATTAGCGATAGTCGAGTCGGAAGCAGGCCGGGTTCAAGCCCTATCCCCTGAGATTCTGGACGACGGCAGTGACGAGCCGCTAAGGGAGCTGTTTGTCGATCAGTACGGCGCGAATCCGGCTGGCTGCAACGTGACGATCGTCGTCGACGGCGAAGCCGTGTTGCTGAGCTGCGAAGCGGGAGTAGATATCTACGCGGAAGACGGACAACTTCTAGGTCCGCTTCATCTACTACTTCGCGAGGTTCTTAGTCACCCTGACGTGGTCAAGCATTTATCAACGATGGCGCACAACCACCCCGAGCGGGAAGGACTTAAAAGTTTCTCGTGCGGGTTCAGGATCTATGAGGCCAACTACTACCTGCAACACTCGGAGACAGGGGCACTGCATCGGATAATCGCGTTAGAATCGTGGGGGTCGTTCTCGTGGACACAAACAGCCCTTCGCTTCGCACTAACGAAGTTGGGTGACCGAGTCTACGGCTCCGCTACTGGGACGTTGGCCGGAAGACCGGCGGTGTGGGTGGCGACAACTGACAAGAACAAGATGACTACGAAGGTTTCGTGGCAGACGACGGACAACAAACCCGCAACGGCCGAGATCGAGGATTCATTTCTCAACCTTTTCCCGGCGATTCGAAACCTTACGTTCCCGGAACCTGCGGTGACAGACTCGCCAGATTTCGCGTCGGGGTGACTAGTTGATCCCTAGATGGGCGCCGACGACAGTGAGCGCTGCACCGCCGATCTGTAACGCGACACCGACGAGATGGAAAGCAAGCTCAGCCACGCGGTAAGGGTGGCTCTGCCGTACGCGATCCCGGCTCGATAACCGCCCCGGGTCGCGAATCTCAGGCCCGCGCTAGCCGCCCCTAGGCAAACACACCGGGAAGCCGTCCGCGGCCCTGCACGGTGCTACCCGGGGAAGCGCAATGGGCATCGCAGAGCCACGTACGGCCCTGCATCGCGGCCTGGTCGACACCGACCCGCACCGAGCACGCGCGTACCGGCATCACGACCAGGCGGCGGTGTAGCTCGTCGAGTGACGGGAACGAGCACGGCCAGGCTCACTAACGCGACCGAGGCCGGAGGCACGGCACGGCCACGAGCACCGCTCGATCAGGACGTGCACGGCCCGCCCGACATCGAGCACAACCGGACCGGCAACGCGTACGAGCTAAGCGCAGCGATAAGCGAATCCGCTAGGGATGTCGGATCAATTCCGGGCATGGCTTAGCCAGCCGCTTAGGCCGTGACCCCCAGGGGAGGTTACCCCTCCCCGGGGCTCCCTGATCGCCCCGTAATCCGGATCAGGCTTCGGGTACGACGCAGACCCACAATAGAAATTGCAGAAAGGCAACTAATGACCACCGACACACTCACTGACGCTAAGCGGGACGCCTCCGCCCCGGACGATCTCGGCAAATCCGGGATCGAGCTATGGAACTCGATCACCGACGACTACGAACTGCGCCGCGACGAACTCGAAGTGCTTCACGCCGCGTGCCGTATCCGAGATCAGATCGACAAGTTGACCGAAGGCATCGCAGGACAACCGCTTACGGTGCTCGGAAGTCAGAAGAATCTCGTAATCCATCCTCTGATCTCTGAGCGTAGATACCAAGAGCAGGCCCTAGCCGGCCTGCTCGGCAAGATTAAGTTCCACGACTCCGTCGAGACCGTGACAACGACCGTCATTACCGACGGGCCGATGAGTCGATCCGAGTCGGGCCGTAAAGCCGCGCGGGCTCGCTGGGATAGGGCGAAGGGGCTCACAAATGGCGATGTCTAGAAAGGTTCGTAGCCCAGAGGCTCGCAGCGAACTACGCGACCACCTTCGAGACCGACTCCGTTACCTAGAGGCACGCCTTAGCGCACGGGACGGGAGAGTCGATCCCGTCTTCCGCCGTGCCTATGGCCTGGACCGTCTCGACGAGCTTGCAGCCGGTCGGGACGTCCTGGTCCACGGATACGAGATCCACGCGGTGCTGAGTACGGACGACCGCGCCAGGGTCGACCGGCTGGGCTTCTACGTCCTCACCGCGGACGGGATGCTGACGCGGTCCGATCGGATCCCCGGTGTCCGATGACCCCGGTACTCGATGGCTCCGTGACAAGGCCCCGTCGATCCGTTCGCGATGCGGGGAGCAGTGCCGGGACGACACCGCACCGGGGGTGGGCAACGCGGCTCCGCCCGGTGCCGCACTCGTCGCGTGGACCTTCCGGCCGTCGTCGGGCGTGAGCTAAGAGCTGCGGCCGGGACGATGAACGGGTCGCTTCGGTAGGTGTGCACCTAAGGGCGTCGCCCGATAGAGTTCGTCTATGGCAGATGACGGCGTGGGACCCCGCCTAGCCCGCATCGTCGCGTACTCCACCATTGCGGCGTTAGTAGTGGCACTCTTGGCCTTTGCAAATGACGTACGTGGAGGCTCATCACCCGGGTCACCCCCAACCTATGCGACGCCGCCGGCATCGATTCCGTCGGCCGAAGCAAATGCTACGACTGCCGCGACAGATCCACCTCCCGAAACCTCGGAGGCTCCAAGGTTTCTAGAGCTACAAGTTGAGACCTCCGAAGGTTTTGCGCGCAATGAGATTCAGAACGACGTATTCGAAACCACTATTGTTAGTAGCGGGACGCCGAAAGCTGGGCTGAGAATACGGATCACCGGCCTAACCACCGATGGCCCGAGGCCGTGCACTGTCAGCTACCGGATAGTCTCGGTGGCTACCGGAGAAATTGCCCCCGAAGGCGCCGGAACGACTGGCTGCAATGCTAAGGTTTTGCTTTATCTACCTGTAGGAGACTACAGGGTAGTTGCGGACGCCAGAATGGATGACACCAACGAGCAAGCCCAGTCTGATAGTCACACGTTCCAGGTCGTGAGGGGTCCCGGGGCATGATTGAGAATCAGTCGCGTACTCGATACTTTGCTAGGAATGCAGCCGTGGACTACGTACGACCGGGCACGGGAAGCCGTCGCTCCTGCCCCGACCCTTGTTCGTTAACTGTTGCAACACTGATGTCGGCCCGCATCATTGTTCGCAAGTTCTGGTTAATCTGAGCCAACTCGTCGTGTAGACGCTCAGTCGCTGTATCATCCTCATGCGAGAATACGGCTTGTTCCAGCAAGACTACCTTCTGCATTAGAGCGACTGACTTCGTTCCGACCTCCGGTGGTGCAACCAAGAGAATAACTTCAAGTACGGAGGCGTCTAGGCCGCCCTGAACTACTGCATAGATACTTTCTCTATGCTGCTTTAGCCAGTTCCGCTGCGCCGAAACCAACGAGCACTACTGCGATAGCGCCGATTAGAGCGGCTGTCGGTGTAAGGATGGCGGGGCCAGGAGCCGGGGCGGGGGCCGTTGCGACGAGCTGCATCGATCGAGGTTATCGACGCCCAGCGGCCGGGCACTTGGGGAGGTTGCGCCTGACCATCTGCTCACGGTCACGGGCCCGCTACGAGCTTCGAACGGGTCCGGCCGGTCTGCGATGCGTGCAGAGGCACTAGGACGCCCCTGCTCGATCTCCCGGGCGGCAAGAGACGACCGGCGACTGGTGCGGGATGGGCCGGATGCTGACGGACCTGGAAGTCGCAGTATGCGGGCTCCTGTCCGGGTGGGACCGCGGTCTAGCAGCCAGGTACCGCGACCACGTCACCACGGGTACACCGTTAAACACGGCCGACGCTGAGGCGGTCGCGCTCGTCGAGCCGCTAGCGAGGTACTGATAGCGCGGGGCCGATGCTTCGCAGAGCCGTCTGCACACACATGTGGATGCGCTCCGTGCAGTAGCCAAGTCTCGGATCAAGCCCGCACGCCAGCGCGGTGCGTAGCCCGTCCGGAAGGTCTGTCAGGCCGAGCGGCGGCGAGTCATAGTCGAGTCCTACAAGTACGCAGACGGAAAGTAACGGTAGAGCCACGCTGAGCGAAGGCAAGTTGGTGTTGCTTGCTGAGCAGGGGGTTGCTGACATGGCTATAAAAGCTCCAACAAGTCTCTTCAGTCCGAATGTGGAGTTTGACGTCGAGTCCGAGGATTTGTCGGATCTCCAGATCCGAGTCGCTGAGGCAAGTATCAACTACTTCTATGACACTAAACGCACTCACGGCAGATCCTTAGTCAAGCATTTTATCTTGATGGATAAGCCTCGAACGGCAGTCATGGTGACAGTCACCTTGGTGAAGAAGCCTGACGGATGCTCGCCACGGTTCAAGTTCTGGCTGAAGGACAAGACCAAGTTGGGCCAGACTGCGCTTGAGTTGAACGATCATGATGCGCCGCTAACCGTTAAGGGCGCGGTCGACGCGACCGATGCTCACAAGAACTTGTGGAAACTCATCACGTTCGTACAGGGCGTCCGCGGTATTGTCATACCTGAGGGCGGATTCAGCGTGGTGCCGGACGATGCAGTCAAGCTGATCGAGCTGCTGCAGTCTGAGGATAAAGCCCAAGTTCTCGAAGCTATCCGCACCGCCCTCGGGAGCAACCTTACCGACAAGGACATCTCGCTAATTGCAAACAGAAAGCAGGAACTCGCCGAGTTTGAGAGATTACTTAATGATGCTGCTTACTTTGCAGCACACAGGGAGCGGACTAGGGAGAAGCCTGAAGGCGTCTGGCAGAACTTCTTTGAGCGCAACCGCTGGATTTTCGGGTATGGCCTGAACCTAATTGCAACGGATGGAATGGACGACGGGAAGCTCGAAAGGGCAACCGCAGGCAAGAGCGTTTTTCTTGGCGCAGGTAATCGTATAGATGCGCTGATGCGGACGCGTGGCTATGTGAACACTCTTCTCTTCTGTGAGATCAAGAGGCACGATGCTGAACTGCTAGCGAAGAACCCGTACCGGAAGCCGAGCACCTTTGCGCCCAGTTACGAGCTAGTTGGGGGCGTCGCGCAGGTGCAGAAAACAACTCGTAAGGCACTTCGCCATATCGGCACGCAGATGCACAGCATTATCGGTGCTGATGGTGCGCCGACCGGACTTAGCGTGAGTGGGTCTCGCCCGCGTCAGGTTGTGGTAATCGGAAAGCTGCAAGAGTTCGATACCGAGAGCGGCCCGAATGGCGAGATGATGGAAAGCTTCGAACTGTTTCGAACTGCCCTCGCAGATACGGAGGTGATTACGTACGACGAGCTCTATGAGCGTGCCCGGTTCATCGTCGAGGATTAGGTTCGTGATCGAGCGGCTCGTCAGCCGTTTATGTCCGAACGCATGGCTTCTGCCAACTTTACGCCGAGTCTGTAGATGTCAGGCAAGAAGTCCTTAACCGTTACAGCGCCGGTTGAAGCTGTCTCGAAAATTATGCCGTCACCTGTGGCTGTCAGTTCGGTCTGGCCCGGAACACACAAATCGCCGGTAAATAGTTCACCAAACGTACCGTCGGTGGCGAAGTTTCGAAACGTGGTATGGCACGCATCGAGCTCGTTGCGAATCTGGCCGACGCCGTCCGATTCGATAACAACGACCGAGTTGGACGCAGTGCTGTATTCTTCGGTTGCCGCATTGAGTTGTTCGACAGCCTGAAAGTATCCAGGAGTAGGCTCGTCGAATTTAGCAATGTCTTGCTCGATGCGGAACAGTGAGTCGTGAGCATTGAGTAGTTCGACGTACGCTGTATCGCGACGTTCACGCTTGTAGTCGACATCTGATTGTTGCGCTCCGGCGGCATACGCTATGAAGCCTGAGAGTACGACAGCGGCGATAGCGCCGATTAGGCCAAGGCGCGCCGTGTATCTCTCGTCGGAGTCGCTCGTCTGGCGAGGTCGCGTCACCGTGTGGATGGGCACATCGAAGGATACCGAGGAGTGCGTTGCATTGGCGAGTGCGTGCTAATATGTGTGCGTCGCGTCCTCGACGCAGATGATGCGCTCCCGCGGGTCGACCGCGCTGAGCAACGCGCCCAGGATCGTGGTCTTCCCCGTGCCGGTGCCCCCGGAGACCAGCAGCGCCAGCCGCGCGGTGAGCACGGCCCGCAGCAGCGCCTCGCCCCCCGCGTCGAGGGTGCCGGTGCGGCGCAGCGCGGCCAGATCGTGCACGGCGGGCTGCAGGACGCGCAGCGAGAGGCAGGTGCCGTCGGGGGAGACGGGCGGCAGCACCGCGTGCAGCCGGACACCGGCGTCGGCGAGCCACCCGTCGACGTAGGGCGAGGCGTCGTCGAGCCGCCTGCCCGCGGCGAGCGCGAGCCGCTGGGCGAGCCTGCGGACCGCGGCCTCGTCGGGCAGCCGCACCGACGAGGGCTCGGGTCCGGTGCCGCGGTCGACCCACACCCGGCCTCCGTGGCCCACCAGCACGTCGGTGGTGCGGGGGTCGCGCAGCAGCGCGTCGAGCGGGCCCGCGCCGACGAACTCCTCCCGCAGTACGCGCAGGGCGTCGAGCACGTCGAGATCGGAGGCGACGCCGCCGGACTCGGCCCGCACCGCGGCCGCGACGGCCGCCACGCCGGTGCCGTCGCCGGTGGCGGCGAGCCGGGAGCGCACGCGGTCGACGAGCACCCGCCCGCTCACGACCCGGCCCCCGCGGTCGTGCCCAGCTCGGCCAGCACCGCGCGGGCGGCCGCGGCCAGCGGCCCGCGGGCCCGGCCCGGGGCCGCGCCGCGCTCCAGCGCGCGGGCCAGTCCCGGTTCGGGCCGCATCGTGGTGAGCAGCGACAGCCCGAGCGCCCGCGCGACCTCGGTGGCGTCGATCCCGCCCGGGGCGGGGCCGCGGACGACCAGCCGCGGTACGGACCCGTGCCCGGCCAGTGCCGCGACGACGCGGGCCGCGGCCGCACAGGACCGCACGTCGGCGGGGACGACCAGCACCACCAGGTCGGCCGCGGCCAGTGCCGCGGCGGCGGCGTCGGTGGGGTGTCGCGGCAGGTCGCACACGACGGTCTCGCCCGCCCGGCGCCCCGCGTCGATCACCGCCGAGACCGCGGCCGCCCCCGGCCCGTCGGCGGCCCGGTCGCACGAGAGCAGGGCCAGCTCGCCCCGGCCGCGGACCGCGGGTGCCGGCAGTGCGGCGTGCAGGGCGGCGGCGGGGACCCGGCCCCCGCCGACGCCGACCCCGGGCCAGCGCAGGCCGTCGAGGTCCTCGGCGCCGAGCACCAGGTCGAGACCTCCGCCGAGCGGATCGCAGTCGACCAGCAGCGCCCGCCCCCCGTCGCGCACCGCGGCCACGGCGACCGCGGCGGCCAGTACCGACGCGCCGGCCCCGCCCCGGCCCCCGACCACGCCGAGGACGGGCCCCCGCCCGCGGGGTTCCTCGGTGGTCTCCGACAGCGCCGCGACGAGCCACGGCTCGGCGTCGGGCAGCGACACCACGTGCTCGGCCCCGATCGCGACGGCCTGCTGCCACACCCCGGGCGGCGGCTCCCCGCGGACCGCGACGACGACCCGTCCGCGCCGCGGCAACCCGCCCCGGGCGCAGTGGGCCGCGGCGTCCGCGTCGAGCAGCACCACCGGCGCCCGGGCCCACATCCGCCGCGCCGCCGTGGCGTCGACGGCGCGGTCGAGCTCGCACCCCGCCGCGGCGGCGAGCCGCAGCACGGCGTCGAGCAGCTCGGGGTCGGACACCATCACGAGTCCCCGCCGGGAACGGTGCATCACGGCCTCCCTGGTCCCGTCCCACCCGGTGCGGGACGGGACCAGCCTCACCCGGGAGACGGCCTCCGCGGCGACGAGCCGAATTCCTGTGGACGGCGGGGGACCGATGTGGACAACCCCGGGCGTTCGGCCGATTCGCGACACCGGCGCGTCGGGGTGGAGCGGCACCCTGGGACGGGGAGCGCCCGGACACGGGACGACCCCCGCCAGGGGGGATTGGCGGGGGTCGTCGTCGGTTCAGCTCCGGGGGGTCGAGCTGAACCACGTCCGGACGTATCCGGACGACGTCAACTGTAGCCGGTGACCAGGCGGTACGCGCACCCCTGGACGGAGCATCCGCCACGAGTTTTCGCCGGAGCCCGACCCCCGTGCCACCGGCGGCCCCGGCACGGTCTGGCAAGCTCGCTCGACATGCCCGGTCCGCCGCCGATCCCGCTCCCGGAGCGGCCGACCGCCGCCGCCTTCTTCGACCTCGACAAGACGATCATCGCGGGGTCCAGCGCGCTCGCCTTCAGCAGGCCGTTCCGTCGCCGCGGGCTGATCAGCAGGCGGGCCGTGCTGCGCAGCGGGTACGCCCAGCTGCTGCTCGTGCTCTCCGGCGCCGACGCCGGGACGATGGAGCACCTGCGCCGCCGGATCACCGAGCTCTGCACGGGATGGGACGTCGCGCAGGTGAGCGCGATCGTCGCGGAGACGCTGCACGAGATCGTCGAGCCGCTGGTCTACGCCGAGGCCACCGAGCTGATCGCCGAGCACCGGGCCGCAGGCGAGGAGATCGTGGTGCTCTCCGCGTCGGGGCAGGAGGTCGTCGAGCCGATCGCCGCGCTGGTGGGCGCCGACCGCTGCCTGGCCACCCGGATGGGCGTCGTCGACGGGCGGTACACCGGGGAGATCGAGTACTACTGCTACGGCGAGGAGAAGGCGCGCGCCGCCCGCGACATCGCCACCGCCCGCGGCTACCGGCTCGCCGACTGCCGGGCCTACTCCGACTCGATCACCGACCTGCCGCTGCTCGAGGCGGTCGGCCACCCCACCGTCGTCAACCCGGACAAGGCGCTGCGGCGCGTGGCCCTCGAACGCGGTTGGCCGATCCTCACTTTCACCGCGCCCGTCGCGCTCGGCGTGCGCTTCCGCCCCCCGGTCCCGGTGGCCGCGGCGATCGGCGGGGTGGGGATGGCGGCGCTGATCGGGGCGGGCTGGATGGGGTATCGCAGTCGCCGTTCGTGACGCACCGTCGCTGAACCGGTGCACCGGCGCCTGACCCTTGCTGTGACCGGCACCACCGGGTACTCATGGGGTACGGACTTCTGGGAGGCCAGGGGCGGTGCGGTGGAGAAGCACCCGTCTCCCCCGACCAGGGCTCCGTGCGCGAGGAAGCGGGCACTCCACGCACAGCACGCCGCGGGAGGCATGTCGTCGTGGGCCTGCGTACCGGGACGCCGGACGCCGAGGCCACCCTCACGACACGTAGTGCACGCCTGGACCCCCGGTTCGTCGCGCGTGGGCGGGCGGTACCCCGGGAGGGGTGCCGCCCGTCTCGCGTTCCCGCAGGTGGTCGCCGGTGCGGGTGGCTCAGACCCGGGCGTCCGCGATCGAGAGGCCCTCGTTCGCGCCGGCCTCCCACTGGGCGCAGCAGTGCAGGACCCAGGCGCCGACGCCGTCGGCGCCCCCCGCGGCGAAGCCCTCCGCGGCCGCGCGGTACTCCGCGGCCCGGCGCAGGTGCCCGACCTCCGGAACGGCCAGGCCGCGCGGGTCGAGCCCGGCGGTCAGCGCGGTGAGCCGGGCCGCCGCCCGGGCGACGACGCCGCTCGCCGAGCCGAACGGTGCCAGCGCCAGCAACTCTCCGTGCACGACCGCGACCAGCACCGGGGCCGGGGCCCGCGTGCCACCGGTGACGAGACCGGCCAGCAGCGCCAGCCGTTCGGTGACGCCGGGGCCGCTGCGCGGACGGCCCAGCTCGGCGTGGTGCCGGTCGGCGGGCACCAGGTCGGTGGCGGCCAGGACGTGCAGCCGGGCCAGCGCCTGCGAGGGGGAGGTGCGCCACGCGGCGAGCAGCCGGCCGGACTCCTCGGCGATCCGCACGGCGCCCGCGAGCACCGGGTCGGTGACGGTGTCGGGGGACTCGAACGGCGCGCCGTCGAGTGCGGCCGACGCACGGGCCGCGCGGATCCCGGCCTCCGCGGCGCCGGCGGGCCAGCCCTGCCGGTTCGCCGGGTGGTTGTGCACGGCCACCACCGCGTCGCGGGCCCTCGTCACCGCCTCGGCGACGCCGGGGAGCTCGGTCAGCGGAGCGAGCGGGTCGGTGGCGATCACCCGATCCATGCTGCCAGTAGGGGGGGTACTGGTCGGACAGCCGGTGCGCCGGTCGGTGCCGGGCGCTAGCGTCCACCCGAGAACGTGCGCCGGGCACTGACGCTCGGCGTGATGACGAGCAGGAGGGTGTACGGATGGCCGACTCGGGACCCACGTTGAGCAACCTGTCCATGGAGAGCCGCAGCTTCCCTCCCAGCGAGGAGTTCGCCGCCCAGGCCAACGCCACCGAGGAGTGGTACGCCCGCGGTGACGACGACCGCGAGGGGTTCTGGGCCGAGCAGGCCGAGCGGCTGCACTGGCACCAGAAGTGGGACCAGGTGCTGGACTGGCAGCCCCCGTTCGCGAAGTGGTTCGTGGGCGGCAAGCTCAACGTCGCCTACAACTGCGTCGACCGCCACGTCGACGAGGGCCACGGCGACCAGGTCGCGTTCCACTGGGAGGGCGAGCCCGGCGACACCCGCACCATCACCTACGCCGACCTCAAGTCGGAGGTCAGCAAGGCGGCCAACGCGCTCACCGAGCTGGGCGTGCAGGCGGGCGACCGCGTCGCGATCCAGCTGCCGATGATCCCCGAGGCCGTGTTCTCGATGCTGGCGTGTGCGCGCCTGGGCGCGATGCACAGCGTCGTGTTCGGCGGGTTCTCCCCGGGCGCGCTCAAGGCGCGCATCGAGGACGCCGAGTGCAAGCTGCTGATCACCTCCGACGGGCAGTACCGGCGGGGCAAGCCGGCGCCGATGAAGGAGAACACCGACGAGGCGGTCGCGCAGACGCCCACGATCGAGCACGTGCTCGTCGTCAAGCGCACCGAGACCGACGTGCCGTGGACCGAGGGCCGCGACGTCTGGTGGCACGACATCGTCGACCGGCAGTCCGGTGAGCACGAGGCGCAGCCCTTCGACGCCGAGCACCCGCTGTTCATCCTCTACACCTCGGGCACCACCGGGAAGCCCAAGGGCATCCTGCACACCTCGGGCGGCTACCTCACGCAGGCCGCCTACACCCACCACGTGGTGTTCGACCACAAGCCGGGCGAGAGCGTGTACTGGTGCACCGCCGACATCGGCTGGGTGACCGGCCACAGCTACATCGTCTACGGGCCGCTGGCCAACCGCGCCACCTCCGTCATGTACGAGGGCACGCCCAACACCCCGCACGAGGGGCGGCACTGGGAGATCGTGCAGAAGTACGGCGTCTCGATCTACTACACCGCGCCCACGCTGATCCGCACGTTCATGAAGTGGGGCAAGGAGATCCCGGAGAAGTACGACCTCTCCAGCCTCCGCGTGCTCGGCAGCGTCGGCGAGCCGATCAACCCCGAGGCCTGGATGTGGTACCGGGAGAACGTCGGCCGCGACAACTGCCCGATCGTCGACACCTGGTGGCAGACCGAGACCGGCGCGATCATGATCGCGCCGCTGCCCGGCGTCACGGCGACCAAGCCCGGCTCGGCGATGCGCGCCCTGCCCGGCATCAGCGCGGAGGTCGTGACGGAGGAGGCGCAGCCGGTCGGCCCCGGCGGCGGCGGGTACCTGGTGCTCGACAAGCCGTGGCCGTCGATGCTGCGCGGCATCTGGGGCGACGAGGAGCGCTTCCGCGACACCTACTGGTCCCGGTTCGCCGACCAGGGCTACTACTTCGCGGGCGACGGCGCCAAGTACGACGACGACGGCGCGATCTGGCTGCTCGGCCGCGTCGACGACGTGATGAACGTGTCCGGGCACCGCATCTCCACCACCGAGGTGGAGTCGGCGCTGGTCAGCCACCCGACCGTGGCCGAGGCCGCGGTCGTCGGGGCCTCGGACGAGACCACCGGGCAGGGCATCGTCGCGTTCGTCATCCTGCGCGGCAACGCGGCCAAGGACGGCGGCGAGGACGCGATCAAGGCGCTGCGCGACCACGTCGCCAAGGAGATCGGCCCGATCGCGAAGCCGCGCCAGATCATGGTCGTGGAGGAGCTGCCCAAGACCCGCTCGGGCAAGATCATGCGCCGGCTGCTGCGCGACGTCGCGGAGAACCGCGAGGTCGGCGACGTCACCACGCTCGCCGACTCCACCGTCATGGACCTGATCTCCTCGGGGCTGAAGGAAGGCAAGTCGGAGGACTGATCGACGACGACCTGCACGTGCGAGGGCCGCTGGTGCTTCCCGCGAGGGAGCTGCACTGGCGGTTCTCGCGTGCGTCGGGGCCGGGCGGGCAGGGCGTCAACACCACCGACTCCCGGGTGGAGCTGTCGTTCGACCTGGCCCGGTCGCCGAGCGTGCCCGACGACCTGCGCTCCCGGGCGCTCGCCCGGTTGGGCGCACGCCTCGTCGACGGGGTGCTGACGGTGGTCGCCTCGGAGCACCGCAGCCAGTTGCGCAACCGCGAGGCGGCCCGGGAGCGCCTCGCCGCCACCCTGCGGGGCGCCACGGCGGCCGACCCGCCCTCCCGTCGCCCGACGAAGCCGTCGAAGGGGGCCCGGCGCCGCCGGATGGACGAGAAGACCCGGCGGGGCCGGATCAAGCGGCTCCGGGGCCGTCCCGAGGACTGACGGGCCGCAACTCGGGGCCCCGAAACCGCGAACCGCAGGTTAGGGTCTGGTCCAGGTGCGCCGGGAAGTCTGGTCGGCAACGTCGTCGCCGAACCCGAACGACTCCGGAGCCGCCCGTGATCGCCCCCCGCCGCCTGGTCGCCCCGGTCAACGAGTTCGCGCGCTACCTGCGCACCGAGACCGTCGGCGGCGTGGTGCTGCTGGTCGCCACGGCCGTCGCGCTGATCTGGGCGAACTCGCCGTGGGCCGAGGGGTACGTCGCGCTGCGCGGCACCGTGGTGGGCCCCGCGTCCCTGCATCTGGACCTCACGCTGGCCCAGTGGGCCACCGACGGGCTGCTCGCGGTGTTCTTCTTCGTGGTGGGCCTCGAGCTCAAGCGCGAGCTGGTCGTGGGGGAGCTCTCCAGCGTGCGCCAGGCGCTGCTCCCGGTGGCCGCGGCGCTGGGCGGGATGGTCGTCCCGGCCTGCCTCGCGCTGCTGGTCGGGCGGGGGGCGCCGGGGATGGACCAGGCGTGGGCGATCCCCGTCGCCACCGACATCGCGTTCGCGCTGGGGGTGCTCGCGCTCGCCGGGTCCGCGCTGCCGGTCACCGCGCGGGTGTTCCTGCTGGGCCTGGCCGTGGCCGACGACCTGGGGGCCATCGCCGTCATCGCCTTCGTCTTCAGCTCGGGCCTGAACCTGCTCGCGCTCGGGGCCGGGCTGCTCGGCGCGGCGCTGTACTGGTGGCTGCAGCGGCGACGGGTCCGCGCGTGGTGGATCTACGTGCCACTGGGCGTCGCGGTCTGGGTGGCGATCCACGAGGCGGGCATCCACGCCACGATCGCCGGGGTGCTGCTGGGCCTGCTCACCCGCGTCCGCCCCGACGACGGCGAGGAGTACGCGCCCGCCCTGCGCCTGGAGCACCGGCTGCAGCCGTGGTCGGCCGGGTTCTGCGTGCCGGTGTTCGCGCTGTTCGCGGCCGGGGTGCCGGTCGGGGCCGACGCGCTGCGCGAGGTGTTCAGCACCCCGGTGCCGCTGGCCGTCATGGCCGGGCTGCTGGTCGGCAAGATCATCGGCATCCTGGGCTTCGCCTGGCTGGCCATCCGGATCACCCCGGCGTGCCGCCCGCGCGGGCTGGGCTGGCGCGACATGGCGGCGGTGTCGATGCTGGGCGGCGTCGGGTTCACCGTCAGCCTGCTCATCGCGGAGCTGTCCCTCGTCGACCAGCCCGAGGTCCTCGACGCCGCCAAGGCGGCCGTCCTCATCGCCTCCGCGGCGGCCGCGCTGATCGGCGCGGCGCTGCTCGTCCGGCGCGGGCGGGTGCACGCGACGCCCGCCCCGCCACCCTGATCAGGTCGATCCGACGCGCCTGGCCGGGCACCGGGGCCGGGGCCGTGGAAGGATGGCCTCCCGATCATCGAGACGCGCAGACAGCACGTGCAGGAGGACAGTGGTGGCCAGCCCGACCAGCTCCAGCGGCACGGAGGTTCCGCCCGTGCTCCCCTCGATCCCGCTCTCCAAGGAGCCGGTCGTCCCGGCCTCGGAACAGTCGATCGGCGGGCTCGTCCGCGAGGCCACCGCGCAGGTGTCGACGCTGGTGCGCGCCGAGGTCGAGCTCGCCCGGTCCGAGGTCACCGCCGAGGTGAAGAAGGGCCTGCAGGGCAGCGTCTTCTTCATCGTCGCGCTGGTCGTGGCCCTGTTCAGCCTGTTCTTCCTGTTCTTCGCCCTCGGCGAGACGCTGGCGCTGTTCCTCAACCGCTCGGCGTCGTTCTGGATCGTCTTCGGCATCATGATCCTCGTCGCGGGCCTGTTCGGGCTGCTCGGCTACCTGCGGGTGCGCCGGATCCGCAAGCCCGAGCGCACGATCTCCTCGCTCAAGGAGTCGGCGCAGGTGCTGTCGCAGCGCGGCCGCGGCGAGGCGCACCCGCAGCTGAACGGCCACGGCACCCGCTGACGCCGTGCGCGCGCCCGATCCGTCGTCGGTGCGCGTCCCCGGGCCGTGGACGCACCGGGAGGTCTCGGCCAACGGGATCCGGCAGCACGTCGTCGAGTGCGGGGACGGCCCGCTGGTCGTGCTGCTGCACGGGTTCCCGGAGTTCTGGTGGTCCTGGAGACACCAGCTCGTCGGCCTCGCCGAGCGCGGGTTCCGGGCCGTCGCGGTCGACCTGCGCGGCTACGGCGACACCGACAAGCCGCCCCGCGGCTACGACCTGTGGACCCTCGCCGGGGACGCGTCGGGCCTGATCGGCGCGCTGGGGGAGACCCGTGCGCACGTCGTCGGGCACGACTGGGGCGGCCTCATCGGCTGGACCGTCGCCGCGCTGCACCCGCGCCGGGTCCGGACGCTCACCGCGGTCGCCGCGCCGCACCCGCTCGCGGTGCGGTCGGCGTTCGTGCGCGACCTGCGCGGGCAGGGGCGCGCCACGGCGGGCTACGCGCTGGCGTTCCAGGTGCCGCGCCGGCCCGAGCGCGACCTGTGCCGCGACGACGGCGCGCGCGTCGGGGCGATCATGCGCGCGTGGGCGGGGCCCGGGTGGGCGGCGACGGACGACTTCGCCGCCGCCGTGGCCCGCTGCCGCGGCGCGATCGCGGTGCCCGGGGTCGCGCACTGCGCCATGGAGTACTACCGGTGGGCGCTGCGCTCGCAGTTCCGCGGTGACGGGCGCCGGTACGCCGCGGCGGTCTCCCGGCCGGTCGAGGCGCCGGTGCTGCAGATCCACGGGGAGCTGGACCCGTGCCTGCTGCCGTCGACGGCGGTGCGGTCGGCGCGGTGGGCCGCCGGGGAGTTCCGGACGGAGCTGCTGCCCGGCGTCGGCCACTTCCCGCACCAGGAGCGCCCGGACGCCACCACCGAGCTGCTGGCCGGGTTCCTGACCCGCTAGGAGTGGTGCTCCGCGCGGGCGGCCACGGCGGTGTCGGGGTTGTCGGCGAACACCCCGTCGACGCCGGCGGCGAAGAACGCGGCGTACTCGGCGAACACGTCGCCGTAGTCGGTCTCCGACCCGGCCGAGCGCAGGTCGACGGGCAGGAACTGGTTCTCGTTGCGGAAGGTGTAGGGGTGCACCACGAGGCCGACGGCGCGCGCGTCGGCGACCAGCGTGGTGGGCCTGCCCAGCGTGCCGTCGGGGTTGCGGGAGATCACCAGGTCCTTGTCCGGCCCGATGCCGTCGGCGAACGTGGCGAGCTCGGCCAGGCCCTCGGGGGTGACGAGGTCGAGGTAGGTGCGGGTGCCGCCGGCGGCGGCGACGTCGGCCGGGACGCCCTCGGCCTCCAGCAGCGCGACGAGCCGCACCGCGAGCTCGGCGTCGAGCGCGCGCAGGTTCGTCGTCTCGAACGACTGCACGAACACCGGGGCGTCGGCCCGGTTGAGCCCGGCGTCGTCGAGCGCGCGCACCAGAGCGGGCTCGAGCGGGAGGCCCAGCCCGGCGAAGTAGGTGGGGTGCTTGGTCTCCGGGTACACGCCGATCTCGCGGCCCAGCTCGTGCGACAGGCGCTCGCGCAGCTCGAGGACCTCGACGAACGTGGGGATCACGAACCGCCGGTCGTAGATCGTGTTCTCCTGCCGGACCAGCGGGATCCGCTCGACCGCGCGCAGCGTCCGCAGCTCGGCGAGGGTGAAGTCCTCGGTGAACCAGCCGGTGTGCTGGGCGCCGTCCACGGTCTTGGTGGTGCGCCGGCCCGCGAACTCCGGGTGGTCCGCGACGTCGGTCGTGCCGCCGATCTCCGACTCGTGCCGGGCCACCAGCACGCCGTCGGCGGTGGTGACCAGGTCGGGCTCGATGAAGTCGGCGCCCATCCGCGCCGCCAGCTCGTAGGACGCGAGGGTGTGCTCGGGCCGGTAGCCCGAGGCGCCGCGGTGCCCGATGACGACGGGCCACGCCGTCTGCCCCTCCCTCGCCGGGACGACGGGCGCGGCGGCGGAGGGAACCCCCGCCACTGTGACGGCAGCGGCAACGGCCACGGTGAATCCTCGCAGGGGGAGACGGACGGGCATGGGGTCAGACTCGACGGGGCGGGTCAATGCGCCGTCACGGGAGCGCGTCGGTGCCGGGTCGGGGGAGTGAACGGCAGGTGCGGCGACAGTACCGGCGGGGCGCCGCTCTAGGCTCCCCCCGTGCGCGTCCTGGTCGTCGGGTCCGGTGCTCGAGAGCACGCCATCCTCCTCGCCCTCGCGCAGGATCCCGGGGTGACGGCGCTCGCCTGCGCCCCGGGCAATGCGGGAACGGCCTCGGTGGCCGAGCAGCGGGGGCTCGACGTCGTCGATCCCGCCGCCGTCACCGCGCTGGCCGGGCAGTGGCAGGCCGACCTGGTGGTGATCGGGCCCGAGGTGCCGCTGGTCGCCGGCGTCGCCGACGCCGTGCGCGCCGCCGGCATCCCCTGCTTCGGGCCGGGCGCCGAGGCCGCCCGGATCGAGGGCTCCAAGGCGTTCGCCAAGGACGTCATGGCCGCGGCGGGGGTGCCCACCGCCGGCTGCGAGATCGTCGTCAACCCGGCCCACCTCGACGCCGCGCTCGACCGCTTCGACCCGCCGTACGTCGTCAAGGACGACGGGCTCGCGGCCGGCAAGGGCGTCGTCGTCACCCCCGACCGCGATCTCGCCCGCGCGCACGCCATGACCCTGCTCGACGGCGGGCACCCGGTGCTGCTGGAGGCGTTCCTCGACGGGCCGGAGGCGTCGCTGTTCTGCCTCGTCGACGGCGGGACGGTGGTGCCGCTGCTGCCCGCGCAGGACTTCAAGCGCGTCGGTGACGACGACAGCGGCCCCAACACCGGCGGGATGGGCGCCTACGCGCCGCTGCCGTGGGCGTCCCCCGGCCTGGCCGACGAGCTGGTCGAGCTGGTCGTGGCGCCGGTCGCGCGGGAGATGGTGGCACGCGGCACCCCGTTCTCCGGGCTGCTGTACGCCGGGCTGGCGCTCACCTCGCGCGGGCCCTCGGTGATCGAGTTCAACTGCCGGTTCGGCGATCCGGAGACCCAGGCCGTGCTCGCGCTGCTGCGCACCCCGCTGGCCGGTCTGCTGCACGCCACGGCGACCGGCGCGCTGTCCGGCGTACCGCCGCTGGAGTGGGCCGAGGGCGCCGCGGTCACCGTCGTCGTGGCCGCCGAGGGCTACCCGGGCACCCCGCGGGTGGGCGACCCGATCACCGGGGCCGACGGCGAGGGCGTGCTGCACGCCGGCACCCGCCGCCGCGACGACGGTGCCGTGGTCTCCTCCGGGGGGCGGGTGCTGTCGGTCGTGGGCACCGGGGCGGATCTCGCCGCCGCACGCGAGGACGCCTACCGCCGCGTCGACGCGGTGCACCTGGCGGGCTCGCACCACCGCACCGACATCGCCCTGAAGGCCGTCCGCGGAGAGATCACCGTTCCCACGGCCGGGTGACAAGGTTACGCAACGTCACCCGATCTGAGGATGTGACGCGGGCGCTCCCGCATTTGGGGCAGCCTTCCGTGCAGGTCGTGCGCTCATTCGGCGGCGCAACGGGGCGAATCGGTCACTGACGGCAACTTGCGGGCGATCCGGGGAGCGGCCAGTCTCTGCGCGTCCGGAGCCCGACACGGCCGTCGCTCCCCGCATCCACCGGCCGCGGACGCGGTGCTCCGGGCAGCTCCCTTCCCCCGAAGCAGAGGAACACCGCATGAGCAACCCCCGTCACGCCGCTCCGAGCCGGGCCGCCGCACTCGCCGGTCGGGTCGCCGTGGGCGCCGTCGGTGCCCCGGTCGCGCTGCTCGCCGTCGCCGGTCCGGCGTCGGCCGCCGCCCTCGACGACCATCGCCTCTCCGCCGACCTGGCCGCCGACTCCTTCTCCGTCGACGGCGAGATGTCCGAGGCGTCGCTGCCGGAGCCCGCCGGTGTCGGGGGTCTCCCGGCCGGTGACGCCTTCGACCTCGCGGCCCTCCCGGGCCTGCCCGCCCTGCCGGGCCTTCCCGGTGCCGACGGCCTGCCGGAGCTCCCGGCCGACTCGCTGCCGGGCACGGACGCCCTGCCCGCGCTCCCGGGTGCGGACTCGCTGCCCGGCGCCGACGCCCTGCCCGAGATCCCGCTGTCGGCCGCGATGGACCTCGAGGCGGAGAGCGACGACCTTGAGAGCGGCGACCTGGAGAGCGGCGCCGGCACCCTGCCCTCCCCCGGCCTCTTCTCCGCCACGGACCTCGTCAGCGGCATCGTCTGACGTCGTTGGCCGCCGCGGGCGGGCCGGGCTCCTCTGGGGGGAGCGCGGCCCGCCCGTCGCGCTTCCTAGGCTCGACACCGTGACGACCCCCCTGCCGACCGTCTCCCGCCGCGCCGCCATCCCGCCGTTCCACGTCATGGACGTGTGGGCGGCCGCCGCGGAGCGGCAGCGCACGCACGGCGACCTGGTCAACCTCTCCGCGGGCCAGCCCTCGACCGGTGCCCCGCAGGCCGTGCGGGCCGCCGCGACGGCCGCGATCGCCGACGAGGTCCTCGGCTACACCGTGGCGCTGGGCGTCCCCGAGCTGCGGGCCGCGATCGCCGGCCACTACGGCCGTACCCACGGCCTCGACGTGCCGCCCGAGCAGGTCGTGGTCACCACCGGTTCGTCGGGCGGGTTCCTGCTCGCGTTCCTCGCCGCCTTCGACGCGGGTGACCGCGTCGCGATGGCCCGCCCCGGCTACCCCTGCTACCGCAACATCCTCTCGGCGCTGGGCTGCGAGGTCGTCGAGCTGCCGTGCGGGCCGCAGACGCGCTACCAGCCGACCGTGGAGATGCTGGAGGCGCTCGACGAGCCGGTGAAGGGCCTGGTCGTGGCCAGCCCGGCGAACCCGACGGGCACCGTGCTCGATCCCGCCGAGCTCGCGGCGCTCGCGCGGTACTGCGAGCGCAGCGGCGTCCAGCTCGTCAGCGACGAGATCTACCACGGCATCTCCTACCCCGGCGCGCCCGCGACCTCGTGCGCCTGGGAGACCTCGCGCGAGGCGATCGTCGTCAACTCCTTCTCCAAGTACTTCTCGATGACGGGCTGGCGGCTGGGCTGGCTGCTGCTGCCGCCGCGGCTGCTGCGCGCGGCCGACTGCGTGGCGGGCAACTTCACCGTCTGCCCGCCCGCCCCGGCGCAGCGCGCGGCGCTGGGGGCGTTCGCGGAGTCGAGCTACGCCGAGGCCGACGGGCACGTGGGCCGCTACGCGGTCAACCGCGACCTGCTGCTCGCCGGCCTGCCCCGGATCGGGATCACGACGCTCGCCCCCGCCGACGGCGCCTTCTACGTCTACGCCGAGGTGTCGCACCTGACGGCCGACTCGATGGAGCTGACGCGGCGCCTGCTCGCCGACGTCGGCCTCGCCGTGGCGCCGGGCCTGGACTTCGACCCCGTCGACGGGCACCGCTGGATCCGGTTCTCCTGCGCCGGGTCCACCGAGGACGTCCGCGAGGCGCTGACCAGGTTGGAGGCGTGGATCGGGACCGTCCCCCGCTGATCGGCAGTACTGTCCCGCGCCATGGACGGTGAGCCGCGCATCCAGGCCTGGGACCGGCGGGTGGACTGGTGGCTCACGGGCCTCGCGGTCCTGTTCCTCGTGGCCTACGCCTGGCAGGTGCTCGACCCGGCGATGGGCGAGCCGGGCGCGACGCTGCTGGAGGCGGTCGTCACCGGTGTCTGGATCGTGTTCGGCCTGGACTACCTGGTGCGCATCTGGCTGGCGCAGAACCGGTGGCGGTTCGTCTACACGCACCTGCTGGACCTGGCGATCCTGCTGCTGCCGATGTTCCGCCAGCTCCGCGCGCTGCGGGTGATCACCGTGATCAGCGTGCTCAACCGCCAGCTGCGTGACGACGTGCGCGGCCGCGTCGTGTTCTACGTCGTCGGCACGGTGGCGCTGGTGGGGTTCGTCGCCTCACTGGCCGTGCTCGACGCCGAGCGGGACGCCCCCGGCGCGTCGATCACCACCTTCGGCGACGCGGTGTGGTGGACGCTGACCACGATCTCCACCGTCGGCTACGGCGACCGCTTCCCGGTGACGTTCGAGGGTCGGGTCGTCGCGGGATCGCTGATGGTCGCCGGGATCGCGCTGCTCGGCGTGGTGACGGCGTCGATCGCGAGCTGGTTCGTGGAGAACCTGCGCAAGGCCGGGGAGCGGATCGGCGACGAGCTGGAGGACGAGTTCGACGACGTCGAGGGGCAGCTGGGGCAGGTGCTGGCCGAGCTGCGGGCGATCAGCGCCCGCCTGGACGCGCTGGAGCGCGACCGGCACCCGACGACCTGAGCCCCCGCTGCACCGGGGCGTAGGCGGCGCGCCCGTCGGCCCGGCCGTCCTCGCCGGTGCCGGCCCCCGGGGCGCCGATCCGGTCGAGCGCCACGGCGATGTCGGCGTCGTCGACGTCGGCGTGGGTCATCAGCCGGACCTGGCCGGACATCGCCACCGCCCGCACGCCCGCGTCGGCGAGGCGGCGCAGCGTGCCGTCGAGGTCGGCGACGGGGATCAGGACGATGTTGGTCTGCGGGACCGCCGCCTGCCAGCCGCGCTCGCGCAGGCCGTCGGCGAGGGTGCGGGCGCGGCGGTGGTCGTCGGCGAGGCGGTCGATCCGGTCGAGCGCGACGAGCCCGGCCGCGGCCAGCACGCCGCCCTGGCGGACCCCGCCGCCGAGCATCTTGCGCAGCCGCCGGGCCTCGTCCACGAACTCCGTCGACCCCGCCACCACGGAGCCGACGGGCGCGCCGAGGCCCTTGCTCAGGCACACCTGCACGGTGTCGGCGCCCACGGTGAGGGCACCGGGCGGCACCCCGAGCGCGGCGGCGGCGTTCCACAGCCGGGCGCCGTCGAGGTGCACGCGCAGCTTCGCGGCGCGCGCCGCGGCGGCCACGGCCGCGTGCTCCTCGGGGGCGGTGACGGTGCCGCCCGCGGCGTTGTGGGTGTTCTCCAGGCACAGCAGCGTGGTGCGCAGCGTGAAGTAGGGCCCGGGCGTGCCCGCGGCGCGGCGTACGGCGTCGGGGGTGACCTTGCCCGGGCCGCCGTCGTGCGGCAGCGGGCGCGGCATGCCGCCGGCGAGCCACGCGGCCGTGCCCAGCTCGGCGTCGAGGACGTGCGCGCCGGCGGGGGCGAGGAACGCGTCGCCGCGGCTCAGGTGGGCCATCAGCGCGATGAGGTTGCCCATCGACCCGCTCGGCGTCCACAGCGCGTCGGCGGCGCCGAGCAGGCCCGCGACGCGGACCTCCAGCTCGCGCATCGTCGGGTCGCCGTCGAGGACGTCGTCGCCCACGTCGGCGGCGGCCATCGCCGCGCGCATCTCGCTGGTGGGACGGGTGACGGTGTCCGACCGCAGGTCGATCGGACCCGCCTTCGCGGACGCCCGGCGGGAGCGTGAGGTGGATCGCACAGTGTCGGATTCAACCAGCCGGACTCGCCCCGGTCGCGCCAGGGTCACGTTCCGGTCACGACATTGGGCCGATCGGGGGAGGTGTGGCGGGGCGTGCAACCGTGTCCGCCCGCGCGCCCGTCCAGGGTCCGGAGGGGGAGTCGGAGGGGGAGGAGGCACCGCGTTGGACGAGTCCGCCGAGGCGGCGTTCGAGGCCTACTTCCGCGCGCGTCGCGACGCCGTGCGGCGCACCGCGTACCTGCTCTGCGGCGACTGGCACCGCGCTGACGACCACGCCCAGGCCGCGTTCGTCGCCCTGCACCGGCACTGGCGCCGGATCCGCGACACGGCCGCGCTCGACGCGTGGATGCGCCGCACGCTCGTGCGCTCGGTCGTCGACGAGTCGCGGCGGCCGTGGCGGCGCGAGCGGTTCACCGACGTCGTGGAGGCGGGCGCCGTCGCGTCCGCCACCGACGGGGTGGCCACCCGCCACGTCCTCGTCGACGGGCTGCGCTCCGTACCGCCCCGCCAGCGCGCGGTTCTGGTGCTGCGCTACCTCGAGGGGCTCGACGTCGCGGGCACCGCCGCCGCGCTGGGCTGCTCGGAGGGCACGGTGAAGAGCCAGACCTCGCACGGGCTCGCCGCGCTGCGCGCGGTGCTCGGCGACACGCTCGACGACCTGCGACCGGCCGGCTGAGGAGGAGGAACCGATGACCGACGACGACCGCCTCGCGGCCCTGTTCTCCCAGGCCGCCGCCGAGACCCCGCCGCCGCCCCGGTTCGACCACGACCGCGTGGTCGCGACCTCGCGCCGGATCACCGCCCGGCGCCGCTCCGCCGTGCTCGGGGGCGCGATGGCGCTGCTCGTCGTCACCGGGGTGGGGGTGGCCGTGGGGCTGCCCCGCCCGGGCGGGGACGCCGTGTCGTCGGCCGCCGCACCGGCCGCCGCGCCGGAGGCGGCCGCGGAGGCCGGGGCCGCCGCCGACGCCGTGCGGGCGGCGCCCGTCCCGCTCGGGCCGGGCACCACGGAGTGCGCGCAGCGCCAGGACCCGCAGCTGCGCGCCGTCCTGGAGGAGGTGCTGCCCGAGGTGGCCGGGGCCGTCGAGGCCGCGGTGACGACCGACTGCCGCCCGGGCGGCGAGCGGGGCGTCAGCCTGGAGGTCTCCGACGGCGGCACGGCGGGCCTGCTCACCGTGGAGTACCTGCCGCCCGGGGAGCCCGCCGGGCCGACGAGCGGGCCGAGTGCGGTGGCCGCGACGGCGTCGGGGGGCACGGTCGTCGTCGGCTCCCGGGGCGAGGGCCCCGGCACGCCCGCCCCGTTCGCCGACCGCCTCGACGCCACCGCCGCCGACCTCGCTCCCCGTCTCTGACCGTCCGCGGGGAGAATGGCCGCGGTGGGGACCCCGAAGGGTGAACGGCGCCGCGCCGAGCTGGTGACGGCCGCCGCGGCCCTGCTGCGCTCCGGCGGGTTCGACGCCGTGCGGCACCGGGCCGTGGCCGAGCGGGCCGGGCTGCCGCTGTCGTCCACCACCTACTACTTCGACTCGCTCGACGACCTGGTCACCGCGGCGGCCGAGCGCACCAGCCGCGACGAGCTGGACGAGGGTCGCGCCCAGCTCGCCGCACTCGCCCCCGGGAGCGCCGACACCCCCGAGCTGGTGGAGCTGGTGATCGACCAGCTGCTGGGCCCGGAGTCCCGCGACGGCGGCCTGGACGCGGTGCTGCTGCGCTACGAGCGGCTGGTCGGGGCGGGCCGCCGTCCCTACCTCGCGCCGCTGATGCGCGAGCTGCGCGGCGAGCTGGACGCGCTGCTCGTCGAGATCCTGGTCCGGTCCGGGCGGCGGCTGGAGCCGGCGGCGCTGCGGGACCTCGTCTGCATGGTGGACGGGGCCGTGATCAGCGCGCTGATCGAGGCCGACCCGGATCCCCGGGCCGCCGCGCGCGAGGTGCTGCTGCGGCTGCTGTGAGGCCGCCGGCGCACCCGGGGACGAGCACGGCGGACAGCGCCGTCGAGGCCGGGACGTGGTCCGCGATCCCGGGGCCGGGGTCGTCGCCGCGGTACTCCGACCGGCTGCCCGTAGGCTGACCCGACGTGATGCCCCCCGCCGCGATCCCCAACGTGCTGGCCGCCCGCTACGCGAGCGCCGAGCTCGTGCGCCTCTGGTCACCCGAGCACAAGATCGTCCTCGAGCGCCGCCTATGGATCGCCGTGCTGCGGGCCCAGCGCGACCTGGGCGTCGCGGTACCCGACGGGGTGGTCGAGGACTACGAGCGCGTGATCGACGACGTCGACCTCGCCTCGATCGCGGCGCGCGAGCGCGTCACCCGGCACGACGTGAAGGCGCGGATCGAGGAGTTCAACGCCCTCGCCGGGCACGAGCACGTCCACAAGGGTCTGACCAGCCGCGACCTCACCGAGAACGTCGAGCAGCTGCAGATCCGCCTCTCCCTGACCCACGTCCGCGACCGCACGGTGGCCGTGCTCGCCCGCCTCGCCCGCCGCGCCGCGGAGCACGCCGAGCTGACGATGGCCGGCCGCAGCCACAACGTCGCCGCGCAGGCCACCACGCTGGGCAAGCGCTTCGCGAGCGCGGCCGACGAGCTGCTGGTGGCGTTCGCGCGGCTGGAGGAGCTGCGGGCGCGCTACCCGCTGCGCGGGATCAAGGGCCCGATGGGCACCGCGCAGGACATGCTCGACCTCCTCGGCACTCCCGAGCGCCTGGCGGAGCTGGAGTCCCGGGTGGCGGCCCACCTCGGCTTCGAGGCCACGCTGACCAGCGTCGGCCAGGTCTACCCGCGGTCGCTGGACTTCGACGTGCTCTCCGCGCTGGTGCAGCTGGCGGCGGCGCCGTCGTCGCTGGCCACCACGATCCGGCTGATGGCCGGGATCGAGCTGGCGACGGAGGGCTTCCAGCCCGGCCAGGTCGGGTCCTCGGCGATGCCGCACAAGATGAACTCGCGCTCCACCGAGCGGATCAACGGGATGATGGTCCTGCTCCGCGGCTACGCCGGGATGGCCGGTGAGCTGGCCGGGGCGCAGTGGAACGAGGGCGACGTCGCCGACTCCGTGGTCCGCCGGGTCGCGCTGCCCGACGCGTTCTTCGCCCTCGACGGGCTGATCGAGACCACGCTGACGGTCCTCGACGAGTTCGGCGCCTACCCGGCCGTCATCGCCCGCGAGCTCGACCGTTACCTGCCGTTCCTGGCCACCACCTCGGTGCTGATGGCCGCCGTGAGGGCGGGCGTCGGGCGGGAGACCGCGCACGAGGTGATCAAGGAGCACGCCGTGGGCGTGGCGCTGGAGATGCGGGAGAAGGGCCGGTCCGACAACGACCTGATGGCCCGCCTCGCCGCCGACGAGCGCCTCGGCGGCTCGTTCGACGGCCTCCTCACCGACCCGCTGGCCTTCACCGGGGCGGCCGCCGCGCAGGTCGCCGCCGTCGTCGCGCGGGTGGACGGGATCGTCGCCGCGCACCCCGAGGCCGCCGCCTACACCCCCGGAGCCATCCTGTGAAGCTGCTGCACAGCGGCAAGGTCCGCGACGTCTACGCCGACGGCGACGACCTGATCCTCGTCGCCTCCGACCGGCTCTCGATCTACGACGTCGTGCTGCCCACCCCGGTGCCGGACAAGGGCGCGCTGCTCACCCAGCTCTCGCTGTGGTGGTTCGAGCAGCTCTCCGACCTGGTGCCGCACCACGTCCTGTCCCAGGACGTGCCCGCCGAGTTCGCCGGGCGGGCGGTGCGCTGCCGGCGCCTGGAGATGCTGCCCGTCGAGTGCATCGCGCGCGGGTACCTGGCCGGGCTGGGGCTCAAGGAGTACGAGAAGCACGGCAGCGTGTCCGGGGTGGAGCTGCCGCCCGGGCTCGTCGAGGGCTCGAAGCTGCCGGAGCCGATCTTCACCCCGACCACCAAGGCGCCCGTCGGGGAGCACGACGAGTTCATGTCGTTCACGCAGGTGGAGGAGCTGATCGGGGTGGACCGGGCCGTGCGGGTCCGCGACCTGACCCTCGCGGTCTACGAGCGCGGGGCGACGACGGCCGCCGCGCACGGGCTGCTCGTCGCCGACACGAAGCTGGAGTTCGGGCTCGACCCGGCGGGGGAGATCGTGCTCGCCGACGAGGTCCTGACGTCGGACTCGTCGCGCTACTGGCCCGCCGACCGCTGGGCGCCGGGTGGCCCGCAGTTCTCCTTCGACAAGCAGTACGTGCGTGACTGGTCCGCCGGCCTGGACTGGGACCGCACCCCGCCCGGGCCCGAGGTCCCCGCCGAGGTCGTCGACGCCACCCGCGCGCGATACGTCGAGGTCTACGAGCGCCTCACCGGTCGTGAGTGGAAAACGTCGCCCTGACGACGGTTCCCGCGCACGGGGTGTTCACGTCGACGTGAGTCCATGGGCGGGTGGCTCGCCTGATCGTCTCCCTGTCCGGACTGACCGACGACTCCCTGCCCCGCGGCGCCGCGTTCGCCGCCGCCCTCGACGCCCGCGGCGTGCCGCTGTCGCAGCTTTACCGCCCCGGTGCCTGGACCGGGCAGGCCGACCCGCCGCTCGTCGACTGGCTGCGCGGGCGCCGCGGCCGCGGTGACGCGATCGTCCTGCACGGGTTCGACCACAGCGCCGGCCCCGCCCGCGTCGGGCGCCGCGCCGAGTTCGCCGCGCTGCCGCGGCACGAGGCCGGCCTGCGGCTGCGCGCCGCCCGCCGCACGCTCGGCGCGGTCGGCCTGCGCACCGACCTGTTCGTCCCGCCCCGCTGGATCGCCTCCACCGGCACCGTCGACGCGCTGCGCGAGCAGGGGTTCACGATGTACGCCGACGAGAACGGGGTGCACCGCCTCGACGGCCCCGGCTCGGTCCGGGCCCGCGTGCTGGGGTTCCGGGCCTCGGGTGATCGGCGACCGGTGGCCGACGACGCCCGCGCCGCCGAGGCCTGGCGGTGCCGGTTGCTGGTGGCGGAGACGGTCCGGGTGGCACGCCGCGACGGCGTCGTGCGGATCAACGTGCGTGCGAAGGACCTGCGCCGCTCGGCCCGCGTCGACGCGGCGCTGGCGGCGATCGACGCGGCACTGGCCGCGGGCGCGACCCCGGTGACCTACCGCCTCCCCACCACCACGCCCGCCCGCGCCGCCTGACCCGCGAGTCGGGACATCCGTGCGACCGGGTCCGCCTCAGAGTGCCGTCGTCGCGCCCTCGTCGAGCACGGTCAGCGCGGTGCCCTCGGGGGCGAGGGAGGTGAACAGCCCGTAGAACACCTGGGGCCGGGCGAGCAGGCCCTGGTGGATCGGCACGGCGGTGCGCGGGGCGATCGAGCGCAGGTAGTCGACGCACTCCGACGCCTTGAGCCACGGTGCCGCGGTGGGCAGGAACAGGACGTCGACGGGCGCCGGGAGGGCGGGGAAGGCGTCACCGGGGTGCAGGTGGGTGCCGTCGACGAGGTAGGCGTTGTTGGGGATCACCGGGATGTCCGGGTGGATGACCGCGTGCTCGCCGCCGAGCACCTCGACCCGCGCCCCGGCCAGCTCCAGGACCTCCCCGGGTGCGGTCACCTCGTGGTCGACGCCGGACAGCCCGCCGGCCGTCCCGGGGTCGACGACCAGCCGGGCGTCCGGGTTGGCGCGCAGCAGCGGTCGCAGCCGCTCGACGTCGAGGTGGTCGGGGTGCTGGTGGGTGACCAGGACGGCGTCCAGTCCCGTGATCGACTCGAAGTCGGACGAGAACGAACCGGGGTCGACGAGCAGGCGCGCGGCGCCGGTGTCGAGCAGCACGCACGAGTGGCCGAAGTGGGTGATCTGCACGGCGTCCAGCCTGCCACCGCCCGCCCCCGCGTGGCGGCTCGACGACGCCTACCGGACGAGGGTGGCCTCCTCGGCCGGGTCGAGCCCCGCCTGCCGCGGGCGATCGGGCCCGAGGGCCCGCTCGTGGGCGAGCGCCGCGCGGGCGGTCTCGGCCACCGGCCGGCACACCAGCCCCGCAGCGGCCGCCGGAGCGGTGTCCCTGGCCACGATCCCGACGTGTGTCGCCGGCAACCAGAGGGGCAACGACCGTGGCCCGGCCCACGGCGCCACCCCCGCCGCCTCCAGCGCGGCGGGGGCGACCGGCACCGGGACGAGGTCCGGGGCGCCGACCGCGGCCGCGATCGCGTCGAGCACCGCACCGAGCGTCGTCCGGGGCCCGCTCGCGTCGAACGTGCCGCCCAGACCGCGCTCCCCGGCGTCGACGATCCACGCGGCGAGGTCGCGGACGTCGACGATCTGCAGGGGCTGGTCCGGCGCGTCCGGGATCACCGCGCGCCCACCCCGGGCGAACCGGGCGGGCCAGTAGCCGAAGCGGTCGCTGAGGTCGCCGGGGCCGCAGATCAGCCCGGCGCGCACGATCAGGGCGTCCGGGTGCGCGGCCCGCACCGCCTCCTCCGAGGCCACCTTGACCGCCCCGTAGTCGCCGTCCTCGCGCGGCGCGAGCAGCGGTGCGTCGACGCCCTGCCCCGGGGTCGCGGGGTCCGCGTAGACGCTGACCGTCGACACGAACGTCCGGTGCGCGGCGTCGACCACGGCGAGGGCCTCCCGCACCCACGGCAGCGACCGGGCCACCTCGACGACGGCGTCGAAACGCTGCCCACGCAGTGCGTCGAGCGATCCCGGGACGTCCCGGTCGGCGACGACGAGCGTCGCCCCGTCCGGCACCGGCCCGGACGACCCGCGCGCCACGCACGTCACCTCGTGCCCGCACGCCACCGCCCCGGCCGCCACCGCGTGCGACAGGAACCGCGTCCCCCCGAGAACCAGCCATCTCCCCATGGCCCCGTCCTACGGCTCCGCGACGGCGCGATCAAGGAATTTCGCCCGTGGCCGATGAGTCGGGCGCGGCACCGTCGTCGGACGGGCATGAGCAACGGATACGCGGACGTGAACGGCCTGCACATGTACTACGAGACCCACGGCGACGAGGGCACGCCGCTGGTGCTGCTGCACGGCGGGGTGATGACCATCGACCTCACCTACGCCGCGCTGATCCCGACGCTGGCGACGAGGCACCGCGTGATCGGCGTGGAGTTCCAGGCCCACGGCCGCACCGCCGACATCGACCGCGACCTCACCTACGCCAACCTCGCGGGCGACGTCGTCGGTCTGCTCGACCACCTCGGCATCGACCGCGCCCACGTGATGGGGCACAGCATGGGCGGCGGCACGACCATCGAGCTCGCGGTCAGCCACCCCGACCGCCTGCGGAAGGTGGTGCCCATCTCGGCGAGCGTCCGCCCGGACGGCGCGCACCCGGACCTGTCCGACCCCTCGACCTTCGCCACCTCCCCGATCATGCCCACCGAGCAGGACTTCGCCGACATGGCGCGGGCCTACGCCGAGCGCTCCCCGCACCCCGAGCGCTTCGACGACCTGCCCGCCCGGTCGATGACCTCGCTCAACGGCTGGTCGGGCTGGACCGACGAGCAGCTCGCCGCCGTCACCGCCCCGACGCTGATCGTGATCGGCGACCGCGACTTCACCGTGCCCGCCCACGGTGCGGTGATGCAGCAGCTGATCCCCGGATCGCAGCTGGCGATCCTGCCCGGCACCACCCACATGCAGGCTCCGCGACGGGCCGATCTGCTGCTGCCCATGCTCGCCGCGTTCCTCGACTGAGCAGGGCCGTAGGCTCTGGCGCGTGGCCAGAGTTGTGGTGGACGTGATGCCCAAACCGGAGATCCTCGACGTGCAGGGTCAGGCGGTCACTCGGGCGCTGGGCCGGATCGGCGTGGCGGGGGTGACCGAGGTGCGGCAGGGCAAGCACTTCGAGCTCGACGTCGACGACGCGATCGACGACGCGACCCTGCACCGCATCGCCGGCGAGCTGCTCGCCAACCCGGTGATCGAGGACTGGGTGGTGACGCGCAAGTGAGGATCGGGGTCATCACGTTCCCCGGCACCCTCGACGACGTCGACGCGGCCCGCGCGGTGCGCTACGCGGGCGCCGAGCCGGTGTCCCTGTGGCACGCCGACCACGACCTGGCAGGCGTCGACGCGGTGGTCGTGCCCGGCGGCTTCTCCTACGGCGACTACCTGCGCGCCGGCGCGATCGCCAGCCTCGCGCCGATCATGACCGAGGTGAAGGACGCCGCCCGGCGCGGGATGCCGGTGCTGGGCATCTGCAACGGCTTCCAGATCCTGTGCGAGGCGGGCCTGCTGCCCGGTGCGCTGGCCCGCAACTCCGGCCTGCACTTCGTCTGCCGGGACCAGCGGCTGCGGATCGAGTCCACCGCCACGGCGTGGACGGGCGCGGCCACGGCGGGCCAGGAGATCCTGGTGCCGCTCAAGTCGGGGGAGGGCCGGTTCGTCGCCGACGCCGACACCGTCGCGCGGCTGGAGGGCGAGGGCCGGGTCGTGTTCCGCTACCTGGGCGGCAACCCGAACGGTGCGCTGGCCGACATCGCCGGCATCTCCTCCGCCGACGGTCGTGTCGTCGGCCTGATGCCGCACCCCGAGCACGCCATCGACCCGCTGACCGGCCCCTCCGACGACGGCCTCGTGCTGTTCACCTCGGTGCTGGGAGCGGCGGTCGGCTGAGGTGACGGTGTCCGGACGTGCCGTCCTCCTCGTCGAGGACGATCCCGGCGACGCCTTCCTGGTGGGTGAGCTGCTCGCCGAGGTGGAGCCCGAGCTGCGGCTGACGGTGGCGACCTCGCTCGCCGAGGTCGTCGCGGGTGACCTGCTGTCCGGTCCGGAGTGCGTCCTGCTCGACCTCAACCTGCCCGGCACCCACGGGCTGGAGGGCCTGCACGCGATCCTGCGGGCCGACGCCGGGGCCGCGGTGTGCGTGCTCACCGGCCTGGACGACGAGCACCTCGGGGTCGCCGCCGTCGCCGCCGGGGCGCAGGACTACCTGGTGAAGGGCAAGGTCGACGGGCAGGTCCTGATCCGCGCGATCCGGTACGCCGTGGAGCGCCGCCGCGCCGAGACCAGCGCCCTGCGCCTGCGCGAGGAGCGGCTGGTCGCGGCGGAGGCCACCCGCCTGGAACGCGGGCTGCTGCCCACGCCGCTGCTGGCCGGCAGCCATGTCGCCGCACGGTCGTTCTACCGGTCGGGCCGCGCCCGGTCGGTGCTCGGCGGCGACTTCTACGACGCCGTCCGCGGCCCGGACGGCACGGTCCACGCGATCATCGGCGACGTCTGCGGGCACGGCCCGGACGAGGCGGCCCTGGGCGCGCTGCTGCGGGTGTCGTGGCGGGCGCTGGTCCTCGCGGGCGTCGACGAGCCGCAGGTGCTGCCGAAGCTGCAGCAGGTCCTGGTCAGCGAGCGGCACGACCAGACGCTGTTCACCACCGTCTGCACGGTCGCGATCCCCCCGGACGGTGAGGGGCTGGTCCGGCTCGCGGGCCACCCCGCGCCGGTGTCGCTGCACCCCCCACGGCAGGTGGAGCCGATGATCGGGCTCCCGCTCGGGATCGCCGCCGAGACCCGGTGGGAGGCCGAGCGGCTGAGCCTGCACCCCGGCTGGTCGCTGCTGATGTTCACCGACGGACTGATCGAGGGGAAGGGTCCGATGCCCGACGAGCCGCTGTGGCCGGAAGGCCTGATCGAGCTGCTGGTCGCCGAGTCCGCCACCCCGGCCGAGGACCTGCCGGTCCGGCTCGTGGAGCGCGTGCAGGAGCTCAACGGGGGCCCGCTGTCCGACGACGTCGCGATCCTGCTGCTCACGGCGGCCGCCCCGTGACCACACGGGCACTGCTGCGCAGGCGCCCCGCGCCCACCGAGAACCCGGGGGACCGGTGGCCGCTGGGCAGGCTGTTCGCCGTCGGGGCCGCGACGCTGGCGCTGCTGGCCGTCGCCGCGATCTGGGCGGGCGGCGTCGCCCTGTCCGGGTTGACGGCCTCGCGTGCGGTGCTGCTCGACCGCGTCTCGCCCGCGCTCGACTCGGCGCAGAGCCTGTCGGTGGCCCTGCTCGACCAGGAGACCGGCGTCCGCGGCTACAGCCTCACCGCGCGGCCCGACTTCCTGGCGCCCTACCGCACGGGCGTCGACGCCGAGGCCGCCGCCCTCGGGGAGCTGCGCGGGCTCCTCGACACCCCGGACCTGTCCGCCGACCTCGACGCGCTGGTCGGGGCCGTGCAGCGCTGGCGCACCGAGCACGCCGAGCCCACCGTCGCCGCGGTCGACGCCGGGGCGCCCGTGCCCGACCCGGAGGCGGGCCGGGCCCTGTTCGACGAGGTCCGGACGCGGGCGGACGTGCTCCTGGGCAACCTCGCCGAACGCCAGCGCGAGGCCCGCGCCGACGTCTCCGCGGCGGCGGGGTTCCTGCAGGGCACCGCCGTCGTCGTCGGCGCGCTCCTGGTACTGGTGCTCGCCGCCGCCGCGATCGGCCTGCGCCGCACCGTGCTGCAGCCGGTGTCGGACCTCGTCGGTCAGGTGAAGGCGGTGGTCGACGGCGACGCCGACCGGCACATCGTCGCCGACGGGCCGCGCGAGATCGTCGAGCTGGGGGCCGACGTCGAGGCGATGCGGGTGCGCATACTCGCCGACCTCGCCCGCGTCGAGGAGGCCAACCGCAGGCTCGCCGACCAGGGACAGGAGCTGGAACGCTCCAACCGCGACCTGGAGCAGTTCGCCTACGTCGCGAGCCACGACCTGCAGGAGCCGCTGCGCAAGGTGTCGAGCTTCTGCCAGCTGCTGCAGCGCCGCTACGGCGGGCAGCTCGACGAGCGCGCCGACCAGTACATCGAGTTCGCCGTCGACGGGGCGCAGCGCATGCAGCGCCTGATCAACGACCTGCTCGCGTTCTCCCGGGTCGGGCGCACCACCGAGGGCTTCGTCGACGTGCCGCTCGGCGAGGTGGCCGCCGCCGTCGTCACCGGTCTGGAGACGACCCGCGCCGAGCTCGGCGGCGAGATCGTCGTCGGGCCGCTGCCCACCGTCCTCGGCGACCCCCAGCTGCTGCGGCAGCTGCTGGCCAACCTCGTCGGCAACGGCCTGAAGTTCCACCGCGAGGGCGTGCCGCCGGTGGTGCGGGTCGAGGGCACCGAGCAGGACGGCCGCGTCGAGATCACCGTGTCCGACAACGGGATCGGCATCCAGCCCGAGTACGACGACAAGATCTTCGTGATCTTCCAGCGGCTGCACGCCCGCGACGTCTACGCCGGCACCGGGATCGGCCTGGCGCTGTCCAAGAAGATCGCCGAGTTCCACGGTGGCACCATCCGGGTCGTGCACGACGAGGGCCCCGGCGCCACCGTCGCCGTCACCTTCCCGGCCCCGTCCGACCTTCCCGAGGAGCTCCCCGCATGAGCACGCCCGAGCCGCGCATCGTCAACGTCCTGCTGGTGGAGGACGACCCGGGCGACGTGCTGATGACCCGCGAGGCGTTCGACGAGTACCTGCACAACCGCCTCGACGTCGTCACCGACGGGGCGGAGGCGCTGTCCTACCTGCGCAACGAGGCGCCCTACGCCGACGTGCCGCGCCCCGACCTCATCCTGCTCGACCTCAACCTGCCCCGCCGCGACGGCCGCGAGGTGTTGGAGGAGGTGAAGAAGGACCCGTCGCTGCAGCACATCCCGGTGATCGTGCTGACGACCTCGCAGGCCGAGGAGGACGTGCTGCGCAGCTACCAGCTGCACGCCAACGCCTACGTGACCAAGCCCGTCGACTTCGAGGGGTTCATCGAGGCGATCAAGCAGATCGACCACTTCTTCGTCTCCGTCGTCCAGCTGCCCACGGGCCGCGACGGCGGCTGACTGCGGGCGTTCCGTAGGCTCAGCAGCCGTGGTCGCCTCCTCCCCCGCAGTGCCCGCCGTCGACACCGTCGAACTGGCCGCCGCCTCCCCGGACCAGCCGCAGCCCTACCGCGAGCTCGGCCTCAAGGACGACGAGTACGAGCGCATCCGGTCGATCCTCGGCCGCCGCCCGACCGACGCCGAGCTCGCCATGTACTCGGTCATGTGGAGCGAGCACTGCTCGTACAAGTCCTCGAAGGTGCACCTGGCCTACTTCGGGGAGAAGACCACCCCCGCGATGCGGCAGAAGATGCTGGCCGGGATCGGGGAGAACGCGGGCGTCGTCGACATCGGCGACGGCTGGGCCGTCACGTTCAAGGTCGAGTCGCACAACCACCCGTCCTACGTCGAGCCGTTCCAGGGCGCGGCCACCGGCGTCGGCGGGATCGTCCGCGACATCATGGCGATGGGTGCCCGCCCGATCGCGGTGGCCGACCCCCTGCGCTTCGGCCCCGCCGACGCCCCCGACACCGCCCGCGTGCTGCCCGGCGTCGTGGCCGGGGTGGGCACCTACGGCAACTCCCTCGGCCTGCCCAACATCGGCGGCGAGGTCGTCTTCGACGCCGGGTACGCGGGCAACCCGCTGGTCAACGCGCTGTGCGTGGGCGCGATGCGCACCGAGGACCTGCACCTGGCGTTCGCATCGGGCACCGGCAACCTGATCGTGCTGTTCGGCGCCCGCACCGGCCTCGACGGCATCGGCGGCGTCTCGGTGCTGGCCAGCGAGACCTTCAGCGACGGCACCGGCCGCAAGAAGCTCCCCGCGGTGCAGGTGGGCGACCCGTTCACCGAGAAGGTGCTCATCGAGTGCTGCCTGGAGCTCTACCACGCGGGGCTCGTCGTCGGGATCCAGGACCTCGGCGGCGCGGGCCTGTCGTGCGCCACCTCCGAGCTGGCCAGCGCCGGTGACGGCGGCATGCGCATCGACCTCGACGCCGTGCCGCTGCGGGCCTCCGGGATGACGGCCGCGGAGATCCTGTCCAGCGAGTCGCAGGAGCGCATGTGCGCGGTCGTGCGTCCCCAGGACGTCGAGGCGTTCCTGGCGGTCTGCGCGAAGTGGGACGTGCTGGCGAACGTCATCGGCGAGGTCGTCGACGGCGGGCGGCTGGTCATCACCTTCCGCGGCGAGACCGTCGTCGACGTGCCGCCGCGCACCGTCGCCCACGACGGCCCGGTCTACGAGCGCCCGGTGCGGCGCGGCCCGGGGCAGGACGCGCTCGTCGCCGACGTCCCCGACCGGCTGCCGCGCCCGTCCGGGCGGGCCGCGCTGCGCGCGGAGATCCTGCGGATGGCCGCGAGCCCGAACCTGTGCAGCCGGGCCTGGGTCACCGACCAGTACGACCGTTACGTCCGCGGCAACACCACCAGCGCGCAGCCCGCCGACGCGGGCATGGTGCGCGTCGACGAGGTCACCGGGCGCGGGATCGCCGTGGCCACCGACTGCAACGCCCGCTTCGTCGCGCTCGACCCGTACGCCGGGGCGCAGCTCGCGCTCGCCGAGGCCTACCGCAACGTGGCGACGAGCGGGGCCGTGCCGCTGGCCGTCAGCGACTGCCTGAACTTCGGCTCGCCGGAGGACCCGCACGTCATGTGGCAGTTCCAGCAGGCCGTCCGGGGCATCGCGGACGGCTGCGCGCTGCTCGGCATCCCGGTCACCGGCGGCAACGTGAGCTTCTACAACCAGACCGGCGACCGCGCGATCCTGCCGACGCCGGTGGTCGGCGTGCTCGGCGTCATCGACGATGTCGCGCGCCGGGTGCCGTCGGGCTTCGTCCGCGACGGCGACACGGTCGTGCTGCTCGGTGACACCCGCGACGAGCTCGGCGGCAGCGAGTGGGCCCACCACGTGCACGGGCACCTCGGCGGCCGCCCGCCCGCGGTCGACCTGGCCGCGGAGCACCGGCTTGCCGGGCTGCTGGCGGCCTCGGCGGCCCGTGGCCTGGTCACCGGATCGCACGACCTGTCCGACGGCGGGCTCGCGCAGGCGCTGGTGGAGGCCTGTCTGGTGGGCGGCCGCGGCGCGCGCGTCGAGCTGCCGCACCCCGACGCGTTCGTGGCGCTGTTCGCCGAGTCGGCGGGCCGGGTGCTGGTGACGGCGGCGCCCGAGCAGGTCGACGACCTGCTGGCCGCCGCGTCGACGGCGGGGGTCCCGGCACACGTCCTCGGCACGACCGGGGGGCCGGCCCTGGCCGTCGGCCCGCTCGAGCCGCTGCCGCTGCCCGCCCTGCGGTCCGCGTGGGAGGGCACGCTGCCCGCACTGTTCGACCACCCGGTTCCGGGGTGAGTACCTGTCCGATCGGACGGGGTACCCCGTGACGGACGGACGGGTACCCGACGCGGTCGGGTCCTGGCTCGACGGCGGGCCGGAGCCGGACCGGGCGGTGCTGCGTGCGGCGGTGAAGGAGAGCCTCGCGGCGCTGGCCGCGGCCGCTCCGGGGCGCAGTGTGGAGGTCCGGATCCCGCCGTTCGGGGCGGTGCAGTGCGTCGCCGGGCCCCGGCACACGCGCGGCACTCCGCCGAACGTGGTGGAGGCCGATCCGCGGACCTGGCTGCTGCTGGTCACGGGCCGTCTGAGCTGGACCGATGCCGAGTCGACGGGGAGACTGCGGGCGTCGGGCAGCCGATCGGGTGAGGTCGGCACCGTCCTGCCACTGGTCTGAACGGCGGATTCTCGGGTCCACGGTGGCCCGGCGGGCCGAAAACGGTCGTACTGGCGTAAGTACGGGGTGATGCGGAGAATCACGCCGTCCGGGGTACGGGTCCCGGCAGACGGGTGACAGGAGGTGTCGAGATGGTCGCAGCACGCAGTCGTGCCGGCGTGCCGGCCCACCGGCCGTCGGCATCGGCGCTGCACCACCTCGCCGCGCTCTGGGCCGAGATCGCCCCCGCGCCCGACCCCACCCTCCCCGCCCGGCTGGCCACCCTCCTGCGGCGCCTGGCCACCACGCTGGCGGCCGAGCCGTTCTGGCCGATCGCCGCCCGCGACATCGGCGCCGACCTGCTCACCAGCGGGATCTGCGGTCCGGTCGCCGACGTGGCCCGGGCCGCCGAGGAGATCCTGCCCCCGACGCTGCGGCTGATGCGCGAGCTCGGCCCGGCCGCCGTCGGGCCCGGCGGTGCGGACGGTGACCAGCGGCTGGCCGCCGCCCTCGACGAGCTCGTCACCGGCTTCACCGGCGCCCTGCGCGACCGCGCCGTCGCCGACCAGGTCGGCCTGCTCTCGCACACGATGCGGGCGCAGGCGGGCGTCCGGCGGGCGCTGGCGCTGAGCGAGAGCCACTACCGCACCGTCTACACCCAGGGCGCGGTGGGGATCGGCATCGTCAGCCTCGACGGGTTCGTCCTCGACCTCAACCCGGCCCTGCGCACCATGTTCGGGATCGCGGGCCCGCTCGACCAGCCCCGTCCGGTCACCGACTTCGTGCACCCCGACGACATCCCGGAGGTCATCGAGCGGTTCAAGCGGCTCGACGTGGACGGCCGGGCCCCCGACGACGGCGACGTCCTGCGGATGCAGCTGCGGTTCGTCCGCCCCGACGGGCTGGTGCTGTTCACCGACGTCGTCACCTCGCTGGTGCGCACCGACGAGGGCACGGCCACCCACCTGATCGCCGTCGTCGACGACCGGTCCGAGCGCACCCGGCTGCGGCTGCGGCTGCGACGCGCCGCCTACCACGACCAGCTCACGCAGCTGCCCAACCGCTCGCTCACCGAGCAGTGGGTGCACCGCGCGTTCGAGGCGGGCGGGCCGGAGCACGTCGGCATCTGCGCGCTCGACCTCGACGGGCTCACCGGCGTCAACGACGGGCTGGGGCACCAGGTCGGCGACCAGCTCCTGCTCGCGGTGGCGGCGCGGCTGCAGATGGCCTCGGGCGACCACCTCGTCACGCGCACCGGGGGCGACGAGTTCGCGGTGCTCGTCGCCGAGCCCGACGGCGTCGCCGGGCTCTGCCGGGTCGCCGACCGCGTGCTGGAGGCGTTCGCCACCCCGTTCCTGGTGGGCGGCCACACCCTCACGATGACCGCCAGCATCGGCGTGGCCGCGGCGCCGACGGCCACCGCGTGCCCCGAGGAGCTGATGCGCGCCGCCGACGTCGCGCTGAACTGGGCCAAGTCGCGCGGCGGCGCCCGCCGGGTGGTCTTCGACCCCGAGCGGGACGCCGGTGAGTCGGCCCGGTTCGAGCTGCTCTCCGGCCTGCCCGGCGCGATCGACCGCGGCGAGTTCCGGCTGGTGTACCAGCCGCTCGTCGGCCTGAGCGGCGACCGCCGGATGCGCGGGGTGGAGGCGCTGGTCCGCTGGCAGCACCCGGTGCAGGGGCTGCTCGCCCCGGGCCGGTTCATCGAGCTGGCCGAGCGCAGCGGGTCCATCGTGCCGCTGGGCCGGTGGATCCTGCACACGGCGTGCGCCCAGGCCGCGCAGTGGTACCGGGAGCTGGGCGGGGACGCGCCGTACGTCAGCGTGAACGTCTCGCCGGTGCAGCTCGTGGAGCCCGACTGGGTCGGCGTCGTCGCCTCCGCGCTGCACGCCACGGGGCTGCCGGCCCGGCTGCTCCAGCTGGAGATCACCGAGCAGGCGGTGCTCGGCGACGAGACGGCGGCCCTCGAGGCGCTGGTGGCGCTGCGCGCCTCGGGTGTCCGCCTCGCGCTCGACGACTTCGGCACCGGCTACTCGAGCCTGGCGTGGCTGCGGCGGCTCCCGGTGCACGCCCTGAAGATCGACGGCTCGTTCATCGACGGCCTGCGCCACACCGACCCCGATCCCGTCGACTCGGCGATCGTCGGGTCACTGGTCGGGATGGCCCACGCCCTCGGGCTGGAGGTGACCGCCGAGTGGGTGGAGACCCGCGTCCAGGCGGATCGGCTCACGGCGCTGGGCTGTGACGTGGGACAGGGCCGCTGGTTCGGTGACGCCGGTCCCGCCGGATGGGTTCCGGGCCTCGCGCGGCGTAGCATCGGCACCTGACCGGCCGTCGAGAGGTCTGCGACAGGAGAGTGCGTGTTGGGTCCGAACCCGGAATCCGACCACCCGACCATCGACGACGAGCCCCGCGAGGAGTGCGGCGTGTTCGGCGCGTGGGCGCCCGGGGAGGACGTCGCGAAGCTCGCCTACTACGGGCTCTACGCGCTGCAGCACCGCGGCCAGGAGGCCGCAGGCATCGCGGTGTCCGACGGCCGGCGGATGGTCGTGTTCAAGGACCTCGGCCTGGTCAGCCAGGTGTTCGACGAGCAGATCCTCAGCTCGCTCAAGGGCCACATCGCGATCGGGCACTGCCGCTACTCCACCACCGGGTCCACGACCTGGGAGAACGCGCAGCCCACGTTCCGCACCACGGCCACCGGCAGCGGCATCGCCCTGGGCCACAACGGCAACCTGGTCAACACCGCCGAGCTGCGCGACGAGGTCGCCGCACTCGCCGCGGCGCCCGCGTCCACCCGGGCGCAGATGCAGGCCAGCACCGACTCCGACCTGGTCGCCGAGCTGATCGCCGCCACCGCCGCCGACATCGGGGTGGAGGAGGCCGCGATGCGGCTGCTGCCCCGGCTGCGCGGCGCGTTCTCCCTGGTCTTCGGCGACGAGCAGACGCTCTACGCCGCGCGCGACCGCCACGGCGTCCGCCCGCTGGTGCTCGGCCGGCTGGAGCGCGGCTGGGTCGTCGCCAGCGAGACCGCGGCGCTCGACATCGTCGGCGCGTCCATGGTCCGCGAGGTCGAGCCGGGCGAGCTGCTGGCCATCGACGCCGACGGCATGCGCAGCTCGCGCTTCGCCGCGCCCGAGCCCAAGGGCTGCGTCTTCGAGTACGTGTACCTGGCCCGGCCGGACACCACGATCTCCGGGCGCTCGGTGCACGCCACCCGCGTCGACATCGGGCGGCGGCTGGCCCAGGAGCACCCCGTCGAGGCCGACCTGGTGATCCCCACGCCGGAGTCGGGCACGCCCGCGGCCATCGGCTACGCGCAGGAGTCCGGCATCCCCTACGGCCAGGGCCTGGTCAAGAACGCCTACGTGGGGCGCACCTTCATCCAGCCCAGCCAGACGATCCGCCAGCTCGGCATCCGGCTCAAGCTCAACCCGCTGCGCGAGGTCATCCGCGGCAAGCGGCTCGTGGTCGTCGACGACTCGATCGTGCGCGGCAACACCCAGCGCGCGCTGGTGCGGATGCTGCGCGAGGCCGGGGCGCTGGAGGTGCACGTGCGCATCGCGTCCCCGCCGGTGCGCTGGCCGTGCTTCTACGGCATCGACTTCGCCACCCGCGCCGAGCTCGTGGCCAGCGGCATCGACACCGACGGCGTACGGCGCTCGATCGGCGCCGACACCCTGGGCTACGTGTCGCTGGAGGGCCTGATCGCCGCCAGCGAGCAGCCCCGCTCCCGGCTCTGCTCCGCCTGTTTCGACGGCGAGTACCCGATCCCGCTGCCGGAGGAGGCGCGGCTGGGCAAGCACCTCCTCGAGGCCGTGCCCGACGTCCCGGACGTGCCCGGCCCCGACGTGTCCGGCGCCGCATCGGGCGACGCCGGGCCGGTGGCCGTCGGCTACGGTGCTTCGGGCGCTCTCGAGCGTCCCTGATCCCCACGCGTACCGGGACCCGCCACCGCGCACCCGCCGCCCGCCCGAGAGCGAGAACGAGTATGCCGACCGATCTGCCCGGAGCCAGCTACGCCGCCGCAGGCGTGGACATCGAGGCAGGCGAACGGGCCGTCGACGCGCTGCGCCCGTACGCGGAGAAGGCCAACCGGCCCGAGGTGCTCGGCGGGATCGGCGGCTTCGCGGGCCTGTTCGCGCTCAAGATCGGCAAGTACACCGAGCCGGTGCTCGCCTCCTCCACCGACGGCGTGGGCACGAAGGTCGCGATCGCGCAGGCGATGGACAAGCACGACACCATCGGGCTCGACCTCGTCGCGATGGTCGTCGACGACCTCGTGGTGTGCGGCGCGGAGCCGCTGTTCATGCAGGACTACATCGCCGTCGGCAAGCTCGTCCCGGAGATGGTCGCCTCCGTCGTCAAGGGGATCGCGGAGGGCTGCCAGCAGGCCGGCTGCGCGCTGCTGGGTGGCGAGACCGCCGAGCACCCGGGCCTGATGGAGGTCGGCGGCTACGACATCTCCGGCACCGGCGTGGGCATCGTCGAGGCCGACGCCATGCTGCGGCCCGACCGCGTCCGGCCCGGCGACGTGCTGCTCGCCATGGGGGCCTCGGGCCTGCACTCCAACGGCTACTCGCTGGCCCGGCACGTGCTCCTCGACATCGCGCGGATGTCGCTGGAGGGCCACGTCGAGGAGTTCGGGCACACGCTGGGCGAGGAGCTGCTCGTCCCCACCCGCATCTATGCGCGCGACTGCCTGGCGCTGGCCGCCGAGACCGGCGTCCGCACGTTCGCGCACGTCACCGGCGGAGGGCTGGGCCGCAACCTGGAGCGGGTGCTGCCCGACGGCCTCAGCGCCCACGTCGAGCGCAACACCTGGACGCCCGCGCCGATCTTCAACCTCATCGCCTCCCGGGGCCGCGTCGAGCGCGCCGAGATGGAGAAGACGTTCAACATGGGCGTGGGCATGGTGGCCGTGCTGCCCGCCGACGACGTCGACCGCGCGCTGGCCGTGCTCACGGCCCGACACGTGCCCGCCTGGGTCCTGGGTGAGGTCTCCCGCACCGAGGACGCGGCGGCACCACGCGTCATGCTCCGGGGCGACCACCCGCGGTTCTGACCCGCGGACCGACGCCCGGATGCCCCGGTGACGGGCGCGTCGCGCCCGTCACCGCAGGATCAACGTCCGGGGTCGTCGTCCCTGTCGGACTCGGGGGCGTAGGGGTCGTACTCGTCCTCCGCCTCCGTGTCGTGGAGCACCGTCCCACTACCGATCTCGCGCTGCAGCGCGTCGAGATCCATCGTGGGGGAGCTGTACTTGAGCTCACGGGCCACCTTCGTCTGCTTGGCCTTGGCTCGTCCGCGCCCCATGGCTGGTCCCCCTTACAACAGGGAAGGGGCGGCCGGATGTCTCGGCGGCCCCATTCATGTCATCAGTGTCCTGGCACCACCGTACCGTGCCTACGGCCGCGCGTGCGACGTGGCACCGTCGGTGTCACGTCGGCTTCGTCACCCGGCTCCCGCAGACCCCGCAGGGTGAGCAGGGCCAGTGCCGCGGCGGCCGTGCCCAGCGCCAGCATCGCGGGCCATCCGGCGGCCTGCGCGACGGCCCCGCCGAGCACCGGCGTCACCGCGGCACCGACGTAGTTGGCCGTGTTCGACACCGCCATGGCCGTCGCGGCGCGCCCGGGTGGCGCCATCTCGCCCGCGGCGGTGAACACCAGCCCGTTCCAGCTGACGGCCAGCGCCGCGGCGGGCACGAGCACCACGGCGAGCAGGACGGCCGGTCCGGGCTGCAGGAGCGCGGCCGCCCCGAAGCCGGCGGCGACGAGCACGGCGACGACCCGCAGCGGTCGCAGCCGGCTGCCGGCCCGGTCGGACCAGACGCCGTTGCCGAGGCGCCCGGCCGCGCCGAGCAGCTGGGTGAGCGCGAGCAGCGCGCCCGCGGCGGCCAGTGGCACGCCGCTGCCGGTGTGCAGGACCTCCACGAGGAACACCGAACCGAGGAACTGGGGGACGACCAGCAGCAGCCCGGCCGTGCTCAGGCGCAGCAGCCTGCGGTCGGCGACGACGTCGCGCATCCGCCCCGCCGACCGGGTGCCGCGCGCGGGGGCGTCCGGGGGCTCGCGGACGAGCAGCGTGACGGCCGCCGCGGCGACCAGGCACACCAGCGCGAGGGCGACGAACACCGCGGGCACCCCGCCCACGCCCGCGATGACGGGCAGCGCGACCGCCGCGAGCGCCGCGCCGAGCGGCACCGACGTCTGCCGCACCGCCATCGCCATGCCCCGGCTGTGCGCCGGGAACCAGGTCAGCACCGCGCGCCCGCTCGCCGCGTTGACCGACGCCCCGGAGGCCCCGGCCGCCATGAGCAGTGCACCCGCGGCGACGGGGTGGGTCACCAGCGCGGTGGCGCCGAGCGCCGCCGCGGAGCCGACGAGCCCGATCGCCATCACGCCGCGCTCCCCGTACCGGTCGGCGGCGGCGCCCCACGGGATCAGCGTCGGCACGAGCCCGACCGAGATCGCGCCGATCAGCAGGCCGACCCCGGCGAGGTCCAGGTCGAAGTAGGCGCGCAGTGCCGGGGTGACGGCGGCGAGCCCGAGGAAGTACGCCGCGGTGGCGGCCTGCGCGCCGGTGCCCACGGCGAGCACCACCCAGCGGTACCGGGGCGTGTCCACGGGTCGGACGCTACGCCCGGGTCCCGCTATCCGGGAGCAGCGTCTCGTCCTGTGGGACGGTCAGTGGCGCAGCCCGCTCTGGGCGGCGCGGCCGGGCGGCGGCGCGGCCTCCTCCTCGGGCACCGAGTCCGGGTCGATCCGGGCGGGGGCGGCGTACTCCTCGGTCCCGGCGACCAGATCGGCGTCGACGGGTACGGACCGCTTGACCAGCGCCAGCGCCACCGGCCCCAGCTCGTGGTGCTGCACGACGGTGCCGACCCGGCCCACCGGGCGCCCACCGAGGGTGACCGGGGCGCCGGGGCCAGGCAGGTGCTCGTCACCCGCGTCGAGGTGCAGGAGCACCAGACGGCGCGGCGGGCGGCCGAGGTTGGCGACGCGTGCGACCGTCTCCTGGCCGCGGTAGCAGCCCTTCGTCAGGTGCACGGCCGCGCCGATCCAGCCGACCTCGTGCGGGATCGTGCGCTCGTCGGTGTCGACGCCCAGCCGCGGCCGCCCCGCCTCCACGCGCAACGCCTCGAAGGCCATGGTGCCCGCCTCGTGGGCGCCCGCGGCGGTGAGCCGGGCCCACCACGCGGGCTGGTCGGCGCGCGGCACGAGCAGGTCGGCCGCGTCGACGCCGGGCCACGGCATGCGGTGCACGACCCCGCCACCGGGGAGGGCGAGGACGCCGTGGGGCTGCTCGGGTACCGGGACGCCGGCCGCGGTGAGCACCGCCGCGGTGTCGGGCCCGACCACGCTCAGCACGGCGAACTCGGCCGTGGCATCGCGCGGCTGCACCTTCGACCAGAACACCATCTTCGTGAGGTAGTCCAGCAGCTCGGGGAGCTCGCCGGGCTCGGTGTCGAGGTACACGACGTCGTCCGCGTGGGCCACGACCATGTGGTGCTGCACCCGGCCCTGCAGGTCCAGGATCAGCGCCTCGGTGCCGGTGTCGGCCGGCAGCTCGCTCACGTGCTGGGTGAGCAGCAGGTGCAGCCAGCTCAGCCGGTCCTCGCCGGGCACGGCGATCACGCCGCGGTGGGAGCGGTCGACGACGGCCGCCGAGCGGGCCATGCGGCGCTGCTCGGCCGGCGGGTCGCCCCGGTGGGCGGCGACGGCCGAGTCGCGGTCGGGGGCCTCGGGCGCGACCTCGCTCATCGGGTGCCCGCGCAGTCCGCGCAGTGGCCCGACAGCGCGACGTGGGTGACGTCGAGCTCGAACCCGGCGACCTCCCGCAGTCGCTCGGCGAGGCCGTTCATCAGGTCCGACGGGGACTCCACGACGGCGCCGCACTCGTGACAGACCAGGTGGACGTGCTGGTGCTCCTGTTCGGAGTAGTTCGGCGCGCCGTGGCCCAGGTGCGTGTGCCGCACCACGCCCAGCTTCTCCAGCAGGTCCAGCGTGCGGTAGATCGTCGTGATGTTGACCGCCGGGGCCACCGTCTGCACCTGCGCACAGATCTGCTCGGGCGTGGCGTGCCCGAGCGTGCGGACGGCGTCGAGCACGAGCTGGCGCTGGGGCGTCATCCGGAGACCGCGCTGGTGCAGCGTGCGCTTCAGGTCCTCCGGACGTGATGCGTCGGCAGGCCGCTCACCTGCGGTGTCGGTCCGGGTCGAGGTGTCCACCCGCCCGATGGTAGGCCGCTCCGGCGTGCACCGCGGCTGCCCGTCCGGTCACCCGTCGGTATGCTGCGAAAGGGTGAACGGCCGGGCTCGGGCGAAACGACCCCCCTACCCTCGGCGCAATGCACGGTGACGGCACGCACGGGAGGGCAAGCGATGACGAGTGACGCGGGGGTGCCCGGCGCCCCACGCTTCGACGTCGTGCTGCGCGGCTACGACCGCCGCCAGGTCGACGAGCACGTCGACCGGCTGCAGCGGGTGCTCGCCCGGATGCGGGCGGACCTGGAGGTCGTGCGGAGCCAGCCGATGCCGGTCGTCACGCCGAGCCAGCCCCGGTCCCGGCCGACGCCGCGGCCCCGGCCCGGTGCCCCGGCGGGCAACCCGGACACGATCGGCACCTTCACCGACCGCATGGAGAGCATCCTGGCGGCCGCGGAGGAGGAGGCGGCCGAGATCCGCCGCAACGCCCACCTGGCGGCGCGTGCCGAGACCGACGGCGTCCGGGCCCAGGTGGCCGACCTGATGCGCCAGCGCGATGCCGTGCTGGCCGAGCTCACCCGTATGCGCTCGCAGCTCGAGGGCCTGCTCGCCGCGCCGACCGCGCAGCTCTCGGCCCGCGAGCCCGCCCGGCCCGGGGCCCCGCGCCCGGACCTCCCGCGTCCCGACGCCCAGCGTCCCGACGCCCAGCGCCCGGATGCCCCGCGTCCCGACGCCCAGCGCCCGGATGCCCCGCGCCCGGATGCCCCTCGTCCCGACGGCCAGCGTCCCGACGCGGTCCGGCCCGGGGCGGGGCCGCGACCCGAGCCGTCGCCGCGCCCGGGGCCCGGCCCGTCCCCGCGCCCCCCGGCGGCCGATCCCCGGCCCGCCGATCCGGCCCGCAGCGCTCCGTCGCCGTCCACCACCTCCGCCACGGCCCGTCCCGCCCCGTCGCCCGGAGCCCCCGCGTCCGGAGCCCCCGCACCCGGGGCCCCCGCACCCGGGGCCGCCGTCCCCGAGTTCGCGACGTTCGGGCAGGCGACGCCGGGGCCCCCGGCCACGGGCTCCACGGCCGGTGGATCCGTCCCACCGCACCCCGGCGCGGCCCGTCCTGGCCCGTCCCGGCCGGCCGGGACCGCGGAGAAGCCCTCCGCCGACGGTGCTGCCGAGACGCCCTCCCCGGCCACCACGGCGCTGCCGTCGCGCACGCCGGGTGCCGCCCCGGCCGCGGGCGCGTCGACGGCGTCCGGTGCCAGCGCGCCGTCCGGCTCCGGCCCGGCGGCGCCGTCGACCGACCGCCGCGGGCAGGCCCCCGGTGCCGCGTCCGAGCCTGCCCCGCCCGCCGCGGGGAAGAACCCGGCCCGACCGGGGTCCCCGGCCGCCGGGCGCCCGACGAACGGCTCGCCGTCGACGAGCCCGGCCCCGGCCGCCGACGAGGCGTCCGGCGCGCGCCCCGAGCGCGAGGCGGAGAAGAAGGCCGCGCACCGGTTGCCCACGGGCGCCTACCCGGCCGTCGACCAGAACTCGTCCCTGCGGCCGCGCAGCAAGCCCGAGCCCGAGCCCGCCGACCTCTTCCGGCCCCGCGGCTCCGGGGCCCCGGAGGCGGCGAAGCCCGCCGAGCCCACGGTCGCGGTGCGGCGGGGCGAGCAGGCCGACGCAGCGAAGGACGGACCGTCGACCGAGCAGCCGACCACCGCGGTCGGTGCCGTCCGCCCGAAGGACGCCCCGAAGAACCCGGAGCCGGGCACGAGCGCCGGCGGCGGCACCCGCCCGACCTCACCCTCACGCTCCGCGTGATCCCGGTCGCACACCGTTACGCCGAACGGCGTACGGTGTGCTGCCATGCAGCCGGCCCTGACGCCTGAGATCCTGATCCCGGCCGGGATCGGGGCGCTCCTCCTGCTCGTCGCCGTGGTGGTCGTCCGGAGACTCCGGCGGCGCCGGGCCCGGGCCCGGATGCGGCCGACCGTCGCCGACGCGGTGCGCGACGCCGGCCCCGTCGGGCCGGAGCCGGGTCCCGCCGTGCCGGAGGACCCCGCCGTGCCGGCCGGGCCCGTCGACGGCCCGCCGGACCGGGGCGAGGGGTCGTCGGAGCACGGCGTGGACCCGGCGGACCGGGTGGGGTCGGGACGGACGGTCGCCGCGGCCGTCGCCCACGCGTTCGCCGTCCGGGAGGCGCGGGGCCGCCCGGCCGTGGACGGGGCCCCGGCCACGGCGCACGCGCACCTCGTGGGCGAGGGGGACGCGGCCGGCGCCTGGTCCGCCCCCGGCGGCCCGCCCGCCGACCGCGGTGACGCCCGTGACCGGCTGCTGGCCGTGCTGCTGGACGACCCGGTGCGCGCGGTCGGTGCCACCGTGGAGCTGGAGGCGTGCCGACGCCAGCTCGCCCGGCTGACCGAGGCCGTGCAGCACGAGCGCGACGCCCTCGGCTCCGTGCTCGCCCGACTCGCCGACGCCGGCCTGGCCCCCGACCAGCTCGCCCGCCTCTCGGGCCTGTCCGACGACGAGCTGCGCGGCCTGCTCGCCGCGCGCGTCGGGGCGGGCTGAGGGCGTTCAGCCCGCGATGCGGCTCAGCCGTGCCGAGAGGTGCGGCTGCAGCGGCTGGCCCATCATGGCGCGCTCGTCGACGTAGGCCAGGTCGCCGCCCTCCACGAGACCGTAGAGCCGGTGGGAGGCCTGCACGTCCTGTGCGGTCGGGGTGCGCACGACGGCGTCGGTCCGGATCTCCCAGGAGCGCAGGTCGAGCGCGCGGCCGAAGAACACCTCGACGATGCCGGTGGCGTGGGTGATCAGCACCTCCAGCTCGCCGCCGTCCTGCGGCCGCCAGAAGCCGGTCTCGCGCGCGGCCGGGCGGATGACCTTGCCGTCGTCGTCGAGCAGCCAGGCGCGCGCCTCGTAGGACAGGAACGGGCGGCCGTCGTGGGCGAAGACGAGCTGCTGGCCGTAGGCGAAGGGGCCGTCGATCGTGGGGTAGACGACCTCGCCCGCCCCGCGCCACACCCCGATCAGCGGGAGCAGGCCCAGGCACTGCTGGTGCAGGTCCGGGCCCTCGCGCAGGTTGGCGGTGTCGTCGGGGACCGGGAGGTCCTCGAAGCGCGGACGGTTGCGGCGCGGGGAGTCGGGGGCGGCGTTCGCCGGGCCGGTGATGGTGCCCGGCAGCTCGCCGTCGGGCCCGCTCACGACGCGGGCTCCGTCGACGGCTCGGCCGTCGTCTCGGTGGTGAACAGCCTGCGGAGCAGGTAGCCGGTGTAGGCCACCGTCCCCGCGCTGGCCGCGATCAACAAGCCGGTGAAGAACCACTGCACAGGACGACCCTAGCCCTGCCGCGCCCCGGACCCCGAACGGCAGTAAAGCCACTGTGCCGCCAGGAGACGGCGGCACAGTGGCTTTACTGCCATTTCGGGAAGGTGCGAGCCGGGCCTACGCCACCGACACCTGCGTCTGGTGCAGGCCGGGGGCCTCGGCGGTGAGGACGGACTCGCCGTTGCCGCTGCGGCTCAGGGCGCGCAGCGTCCAGGTGCCGGGGGCGGCGAAGAAGCGGAAGTCGCCGCTCGCGCTCGCCACCACCTCGGCGGTGAACTCCCCGGTGCCGTCGAGCAGCCGCACGAACGCGCCGCCGACGGGCTCGCCCCCGGCCACGACGCGCCCGGCGAGGACGGTCTCCTTGGACAGGTCGGTGCCTGCGGGCAGCGACACGGACTGGTCAGGCGCGGCACACATCAGGACCGTGCCCCCAGCTCGATCGGGACGCCGATCAGCGAGCCGTACTCGGTCCAGCTGCCGTCGTAGTTCTTGACGTCGCCGTGCCCGAGCAGCTCGTGCAGCACGACCCAGGTGTGGGAGCTGCGCTCGCCGATGCGGCAGTAGGCGATGGTGGAGCGGGACCCGTCGAAGCCCTCGTCGCCGTAGAGCTTCGCCAGGTCCTCGTCGGACTTGAACGTGCCGTCCTCGTTGGCCGCCTTGCTCCACGGGATGTTGATCGCGCCCGGGATGTGGCCGGGGCGCTGGCTCTGCTCCTGCGGCAGGTGGGCCGGCGCGAGGATCTTGCCGGAGAACTCGTCGGGCGAGCGGACGTCGACCAGGTTCTTGCTGCCGATCGCCTCGACGACCTCGTCGCGGAACGCGCGGATCGAGGTGTCCGCGGGCTTCGCGGTGTAGGTGGTGGGCGTGCGCTCGACCACGTCGGTGGTGAGCGGGCGCCCGTCGAGCTCCCACTTCTTGCGCCCGCCGTCGAGCAGCTTGACGTCGGCGTGGCCGTAGAGCTTGAACTGCCAGTAGGCGTAGGCGGCGAACCAGTTGTTGTTGCCGCCGTAGAGGACCACGGTGTCGTCGTTGCCGACGCCCTTCGCCGACAGCAGCGCGCCGAACTGCTCGGCGTCGACGATGTCGCGGCGGACGGCGTCCTGCAGCTCGGTGGTCCAGTTGATCTTGACGGCGCCGGCCAGGTGGCCGCCGTCGTAGGCGGCGGTGTCCTCGTCGACCTCGAGGAACACGATGCCGTCGGTGCCGATGTTCTTCTCGGCCCAATCGGCGCTGACGAGGACGTCCTCGCGGCTCATGCTGATGCTCCCTGCGTGGTGCGGTCGGTGCGGAATCGGTGGATGAGGGCGTACATCTCGCAGCCGAGGCAGAAGCCGAACGCGGCGTTGAGGAAGGCGGCGACGAGCGCGAACGCCGTGGCCACCACGCCGAGCGCGGCGAGCCCGGTGAGGTAGCCGATCGTGCCGACGAGCGCGAACACGAACCCGACGAGCTGGGAGAACCGCACGGGTGCGGCGTCCTCCCGCTCGGTGGGCGGGCTCAGGCGCGGGGCGACGAACGTGCGGAACAGCAGCGGGTACGGCGCGAAGCGCGGCCCGGCGAACGCGGCGAGCGCGAACACGACGGCCTGCGCGGCGAGCAGCCAGCCGCTGCCGGTGAGCAGCACGATCGCCAGCACGACGGTCGTCAGCGCGGCGGCGAAGCGCACACCGCGCGGATCGAGCTGGGGGTCCGAGACGGACACGGGGGTACTCCTGAGTCGAGCGGGGGTGAGGGGACGCGGAGGCTCAGGAGGCGCGACACAGGCAGCTGCCGACGCGGCACAGGTCCACTGCGCGGCGACGGGTCAGCGGCCAGTTCACAGCGCCGAGGGTAACGCAGGATCCCGCCGTGCGGGACCGTCGTCCCGAAAGGCGGACGGCGTCACACCTCACCGTGGGCCGAGCACCGGGTCGAGCGCCGCGTCGAGGTCGGCCCGGCGGGGCAGCCCGGACAGCCGCAGCAGCTCCGCCCCCGCCCGGTCGAAGGCGACGACGGTGGGCGTGCGGAGCACGCCGAGGGTGCGCGCGACGTCCGGGCGCTGCGCCACGTCGATCTCCGCGTGGACGACGCCCGGCCGCCGCGCGCGCAGGTCGTCGATGAGCTCGGCGGTGCGCCGGCACGGCGTGCAGACCGGCGAGGACAGCTGCAGCAGCAGCACCCGGTCCTCCGCGCCGGGAGCGGCACCGGCCAGCGCCCAGCCGCCGGTGGCCGCGCCCCGGCGGATCCGGCCGTCGCGGCGGCGCAGCAGCAGGCCGGCGGCCGTGGCCAGCAGCAGCGCGGCGACGAGCACCAGTAGTCCGATCGGGTCCACGTCGGGCCGAACGCCGGGCGCAGCGGGTTTAGTCCGGGCCGCTCAGCCCGACGTCGTCGCGGCGGCGCCCAGCACGAGGTCGGTGGTGCTGCCGCTGATCTCCAGCACGCCGTCGACGGCCCGCAGCTCGGTGGGCGTGACCTGCAGCGGGAGCGAACCGGGGTCGACGTCGACGGTGAACCGGTCGCGCAGGGCGCTCTGCGTGGACTCCGGCAGCGGCGGGGCGTCGGGTCCGCCCAGGCGGATGTCGCGCGGCACGATCCGCACCAGGCCGTCGGTGAGCTCCAGTGCGACGATCGCGGTCACCTCGGTCTCCTCGCCCAGCGCCGCGGTGGTGCCGACGAGCCGGGCGACGGTGTCGGGGTCGGCGTCGGCCAGCGCGGGGTCGGCCCCGTCCTCGACGGCCTGCTCGAGCGCCTCGGCGTCGAGCGACTCGATGCGCAGCCGGTCGACGTCACCGAGCAGCCGCTCGAGATCGTCGGCGCCGACCCGGACGGTGCCGTCGGCCTCGGCGGCGCGCAGCGACTTCGGACCCGACCCGAGCACCTCCGAGAGCGGGGCCTGCACGTCGCGCAGCTGCGCGACGACCTCCACCTCCTGCAGCATGCCGACCTGCAGCCGGTCGGCGGCGACGTCGATGCTGGAGTACCGGCCGGCCAGCGCCTGGGTGACGAACGGGAAGCCGTTGATCCGGACGTCCGGGTCGTCGGGCAGGCCGATCTGCTCGCGCATCTGCCGGGAGACGGCGGACTCGGCCAGGGCGGCGGCCCCGAAGTCGACGCCCACGAGCACGCCCACGAGCACGATCAGCCCGACGATCAGGCGCTTCATCCGACCCTCCGATGACGTCCAGCGGTATCCGGAGACCGTAGAGCGGGCGGCCGCGGGCCCGTCGTCCGGGCGGCCCCGACGCCGTGAGCTGCACCGCGCCGCTAGGGGTACCGGTGCGTAGCGGGCTATTCTTCGTCGATCCGCGTGAGGTCACTCACGGGTCACGCGGAAGTGAACACGGTGCGTCAGCGTCGCCCGCCGTTTCTCCAGGAGGGGCCGTGCCCCGCCCCGATTGGGAGGAACCAGATGGAGCTCCTTCTGCTGACGGCCGACCCCGACCCGGGATCGGTACTGCCGGCGCTGACGCTGCTGCCGCACGGGGTCCGTACCGCGGCTCCGGAGGTGGCGGCGCTGCTCGACGCGGGCCCGCACGACGCCGTCCTCGTCGACGCGCGCACCGACCTGGTCGCCGCACGCAGCCTGTGCCGGCTGCTCGGGAGCACCGGCACCGACGTCCCGGTCGTCGCGGTGCTCACCGAGGGCGGGCTGGTCGCGGTGTCGGGGGAGTGGGTCGTCGACGAGATCCTGCTGCCCGGCGCGGGCCCGGCGGAGGTCGACGCCCGGCTGCGCCTGCTCAAGGCCCGGCCCGGGGCCGACAGCGGCGCCGGGAGCGGCGCGCTGGTGCTCGGCGAGCTGGTGATCGACGAGGCCACCTACGCGGCGCGCCTGCGGGGGCGGCTGCTCGAGCTCACCTACAAGGAGTTCGAGCTGCTCAAGTACCTGGCGCAGCACGCGGGCCGGGTGTTCACCCGCGCGCAGCTGCTGCAGGAGGTCTGGGGCTACGACTTCTTCGGCGGCACCCGCACCGTCGACGTCCACGTCCGGCGGCTGCGCGCCAAGCTCGGCACCGAGCACGAGCAGATGATCGGCACTGTCCGCAACGTCGGCTACAAGTTCGTGCGCCCCGGCCGCGGCTCGCTGGGCGCGCCCGCGCTGGAGGCCGACGACGAGGACGCCGAGTCCGACGAGCGGTTCTCCTTCCGCGCGTAGGCTCGCCCGTGTGATCGAACTGCAGTGGCGGGCCGGGCTCGACGACGACGGCGTCGCGGTGGTCCGCGCGCTGGCCTCGGCGGCCGCGGCCGCCGACGGGAGCGCCCCGCTGTCCGACGAGGTGCTGCTGGCGCTGCGCAGCCCCGGTGCCGCGCACCTGTTCGCCTGCTCCGGGCCCGACCTCGTCGGCTTCGCCCACCTCGACCCCGAGGGCGGCGGCGAACTGGTCGTGCACCCCGGGCACCGCCGCGCCGGGCTGGGTACCCGCATCGCGCGCGCGATGGTGGAACGCGCCGGCGACGCCGCGCTGCGGGTGTGGGCGCACGGCGAGCACCCCGGCGCCGTCGCGCTGGCCGGGCGGCTGGGCTTCGTGCGCTCCCGCGAGCTCTGGCAGATGTACCTGGACATGCCCGACGCCCCGGCCGCCGTCGCCCTGCCGGACGGGGTGACGCTGCGGCCGTTCGTCGTCGGCGCCGACGAGGACGAGTTCCTGCGCGTCAACAACGCGGCCTTCGACTGGCACCCCGAGCAGGGCGGCTGGGGTGTCGAGCAGGTGCGGGCGCGGGAGGCCGAGCCCTGGTTCGACGCCGAGGGCTTCCTGCTCGCCGTCGACGCCGCCGACCGGCTGCGCGGCTTCCACTGGACCAAGGTGCACACCGAGCCCGAGCGCATCGGCGAGGTCTACGTGCTGGGCGTCGACCCGTCGGCGCAGGGCACCGGGCTCGGCGCCGCGCTGACGATCGCGGGCCTGCGGCACCTGCACGCCCGGGGGCTGCGCCGGGTCCTGCTCTACGTCGAGTCCGACAACGAGGCGGCGGTGCGGGTGTACCGCAAGCTGGGCTTCGAGGTGCGCCACAGCGACGTCCTCTTCACCCGCGCCGCGGCGACCGTCGGCTGAGGTCCACGTCCGGTTCATCCCGGCGCAACGTTCACGGCGATACGGAACCCGCTGGTCACGGAGGGGTCACGGCTACGACCGATCGGGTGTGATGGCTCACCTTCGGTGATGTGTTCATCCCTCGTTTACCTGATCGGGGGGGTGCGTCCACCGTCGCTACCTACCGTCCGCGGCGAGCGGCCACCCCGAGGCCGCAACGACCTTCCCGGTCCGACGACGGAGGAACCTCACGTGAAGACACTGCGGCACAGCGCACGTGCCCGAATCGCCGCGGTCGGCCTGGCCACCAGTGGCGCCCTGCTGCTCGCCGGCTGCGGCGCGGCCAACGAGTCCGGTGCGCCCGCAGGCGGCGACGGCGGATCCGCGCTCTCCGGCACCCTCGCCGGTGCCGGCGCCAGCGCGCAGGCCTCCGCGATGGAGGCGTGGGTGGCCGGCTTCAACGTGGCCAACCCGGGCGTGCAGGTGACCTACGACCCGGTGGGCTCCGGTGGCGGGCGCGAGCAGTTCGAGGCCGGCGCCACCGACTTCGGCGGGTCGGACGCCTACCTCGACGAGGAGGAGCTGCCCGGGACCATCGAGCGCTGTGGCGGCAACGTCCTCGAGCTCCCCGCCTACATCTCGCCGATCGCGATCGCGTTCAACCTCGAGGGCGTCGACAGCCTGAACCTCGGCCCGGCCACGATCGGCGGCATCTTCGCCAAGCAGATCACGAACTGGAACGACCCGGCCATCGCGGCCGACAACCCGGGCGTCACGCTGCCCGACCTGCCGATCACCGTCGTGCACCGCTCCGACGAGTCCGGCACCACCGAGAACTTCCAGGAGTACCTGGCCGCCGCGGCTCCCGAGGCCTGGACCTTCGAGGTCAGCGGCGACTGGCCCGCCGAGGTCCAGGGCGAGGCCGCCCCGCAGAACGCCGGCGTGGTCCAGGCCATCGGCGCGGGCAACGGCACGATCGGCTACGCCGAGGCCAGCCAGGTCGGTGACCTGGGCGTGGCCGCGGTCGGCGTGGGCGACGAGTTCGTGGAGTACACCCCGGAGGCCGCCGCGGCGGTCGTCGACGCGTCGCCGCGGGTGGAGGGCCGCCCCGAGGGCAGCTTCGCCATCGACATCGCCCGGGACACCACCGAGTCCGGCGCCTACCCGATCGTCCTGGTGTCCTACGAGCTGGCCTGCGGCACCTACGACGACCCGAACAAGGCCGAGCTGGTCAAGGCCTTCCTGTCCTACGTGATCAGCGAGGAGGGCCAGGCGGCGTCCGGGGAGAACGCGGGTTCCGCCCCGATCTCCGACGAGAGCCGCCAGCAGTTCCAGACCGCGATCGACTCGATCACCGGTGGGGCCTGAGTGACCTTCGTTCCCTAGCCAGCGCGCCCGGGCGGCCGTCATCATGAGATGGCGGCCCCCGGGTTCGTCCACGGGCGCAGCGTCGCGCCGCCCACCACCTCCGCCCGTGAAAGGACGACGTGAGCATCTCCACCGAGCCCCAGGCATCGCCGCCGGGCGCATCGACCCGGGGCAGACCGTCGCGGCAGGTCGGCGACCGGGTGTTCGCCGGGTTCGCCACGGGAGCGGGCATCCTGATCCTGCTCATGCTGGCCGGTGTCGCGGCCTTCCTGCTGGCCGAGGGTTTCCCCGCCATCGTCGCCCCCGCGGAGGACGTACCGGGCGGCCAGGGCTTCGTCGCGTTCGCCTGGCCGTTGCTGTTCGGGACGCTCCTGGCCGCGACGATCGCGCTGGTCGTCGCCACCCCCTTCGCGGTCGGGGTGGCCCTGTTCATCAGCCACTTCGCGCCCCGCAGGCTCGCGTCCGGCCTCGGCTACCTGATGGACCTTCTCGCCGCCATCCCCAGCCTGGTCTACGGGCTGTGGGGGGTCACGGTGCTGGCACCGGCGACCGTGCCGTCGGCCCGGTGGCTGGCCGACAACCTCGGCTTCATCCCGCTGTTCGCCGGCCCGGCGTCGACCACCGGGCGGACGATGCTCGTCGCCGGCCTCGTGCTGGCGGTCATGATCCTGCCGATCATCAGCGCGGTCAGCCGTGAGGTCTTCCTGCAGACCCCGCGCCTGCACGAGGAGGCGGCACTCGCCCTCGGCGCCACCCGCTGGGAGATGATCAGGATGGCGGTGCTGCCGTTCGGCCGCTCCGGCATCATCAGCGGCGCGATGCTCGGCCTGGGCCGGGCGCTGGGCGAGACCATCGCCGTCGCCCTGATCCTGTCCGGGCTCGGGATCATCACCTTCAACCTGATCAGCGGGCAGAACTCGCTGACCATCGCCGCCAACATCGCGCTCGACTTCCCGGAGTCCAGCGGCCTGGCGATCAACGCCCTGATCGCCTCGGGCCTGGTGCTGTTCCTGGTGACGTTCCTGGTGAACGCCTTCGCCCGGTACATCATCAACCGTCGCAGCGAGTTCTCGGGAGCGAACTGATGACCACGTCGACATCCAAGCCCGCGGGCACCGTCGGCGCGGGGGAGGTCGGCCCCGCCACGTCGTCGCCGAGCCCCGGCAAGCTCCCGCCGCGGGCGCCCTGGCTCGTCGTCGGGGCGGTCGCCTCCGTCGCGGTCCTGCTGCTGTTCGTGGGCGTGAGCCCGGCACTGGTCGTCATCGGCGGGCTGGCCGCGAACATCCTCGGCATCTGCCTCTGGTCCCGGCTGGTGGAGGGGCGCCGGGCCGCGACCGACCGCATGGTCACCGCGGTCGTCGCGACCGCGTTCGTCATCGCGATGATCCCGCTGGTCTCGCTGCTGTACACGGTGGTCTCCCGCGGCGCGGCACGGATGGACGCGGCGTTCTTCACCAACTCGATGCTCGGGGTCGTCGGTGAGGGCGGCGGCGCCTATCACGCGATCATGGGCACGCTGATCGTCACCGGGCTCGCCGCGCTGATCTCCGTCCCGATCGGCATCATGACCGCGGTCTACCTGGTCGAGTACGGCAAGGGCCGGCTGGCCAGGTCCATCACGTTCCTGGTCGACGTCATGACCGGGATCCCGTCGATCGTGGCCGGGCTGTTCGCCGTGGCGCTGTTCCAGCTCTTCTTCGGCCCGGGCATCCGGCTGGGCATCATGGGTGCGGTCGCGCTGACCGTGCTGATGATCCCCGTCGTGGTCCGGTCGGTCGAGGAGATGCTCAAGATCGTGCCCAACGAGCTGCGCGAGGCCTCCTACGCGCTGGGCGTCTCCAAGTGGCGCACCATCGTCAAGGTCGTCCTGCGCACCTCGGTGGCCGGCATCGCCACCGGCATCACGCTGGCGGTCGCCCGGGTCATCGGGGAGACGGCGCCGCTGCTCATCACCCTCGGAGCCGTCACCGGGGTGAACTTCAACCCGTTCGAGGGCCGCATGTCGTCGCTGCCGGTCTTCTCCTACTACTCCTACGTCGCGCCGGGTGCCTCGCCCGCGCCCTCGATCGACCGGGCCTGGGCCGCGGCGCTGGTGCTGATGCTCATCGTGATGGCGCTCAGCCTGCTCGCCCGCCTCATCTCGTACCTGTTCTCGCCGAAGATCCGATAGGACCCACCGTGGCCAAGAGCATCGAGGTCCGCGACCTCAACATCTACTACGGCGCCTTCCGCGCGGTCGAGGGCGTCACCATGTCCATCCGGCCGGCGCAGGTGACCGCGCTGATCGGCCCGTCCGGCTGCGGGAAGTCGACCTTCCTGCGCTCGATCAACCGCATGCACGAGGTGATCCCGGGGGCGTACGTCGAGGGCTCGCTGACGCTCAACGGCAACGACCTCTACGCGCCGGGGACCGACCCGGTGAGCGTGCGTCGTCAGGTCGGCATGGTGTTCCAGCGGCCCAACCCGTTCCCCACGATGTCGATCTACGACAACGTGGTCGCGGGCTACAAGCTGAACAGCAGGAAGGCCAGCAAGACGGTCACCGACGAGCTCGTGGAGCGTTCGCTGCGCGGGGCCAACCTGTGGAACGAGGTCAAGGACCGACTCGACAAGCCCGGCGCCGGGCTCTCCGGCGGCCAGCAGCAGCGCCTATGCATCGCCCGGGCCATCGCCGTGCAGCCCGACGTCCTGCTGATGGACGAGCCGTGCTCCGCGCTCGACCCGATCTCCACGCTCGCGATCGAGGACCTGATCAACGAGCTGAAGACCGAGTACACGATCGTCATCGTCACCCACAACATGCAGCAGGCCGCGCGGGTGAGCGACTACACCGGGTTCTTCAACATCGAGGGCACCGGCAAGCCGGGCAAGCTGGTGGAGATGGACGAGACCAAGACGATCTTCTCCCAGCCCCGGGAGAAGGCCACCGAGGACTACGTCTCCGGTCGCTTCGGCTGATCCGCCGTCAGCCGCGCCGCGAGCTCGGCCGCCCGCGCGGCGATGTCGTCGCGGACCAGGCGCATCCGCTCGAGGCCCTCGATCCCGCGCTCCGACGGCTCGTCGGTGTCCCAGTTCTCCACCGGCGTGCCGTCGACCGGCTCGACGTGGGCCTCGGCCCCGAGGGTGACGACGAGATCGGCCGCGGCCACCAGGTCGGCGGTGAGCGCGCGCGGGACCCCGCCGGAGATGTCGACGCCGACCTCGCGCAGGGACTCGACCGACAGCGCGTTGAGCCCCGTGCCGGGGCGGGTGCCGGCCGAGGACGCCGCGACGGCGTCACCCGCCGCGGCCCGCATCAGCCCCTCGGCCATCTGCGACTTCCCGCCGTTGCGCACGCAGACGAACAGCACGCTGCTCACGCGGCCGGCACCCCCAGCTCGTCGAGCAGGACGCGGACCCGGCGCTCGATCTCGTCGCGGACCGGGCGCACGGCGGCGACGTCCATGCCGGCCGGGTCGTCGAGCACCCACTCCTCGTAGCGGCGGCCGGGGAAGACGGGGCAGGCGTCGCCGCAGCCCATGGTGATCACGGCGTCGGCGGCCCGCACGATCTCGTCGGTCCAGGGCTTGGGGTACTCGCCGGAGATGTCGATACCGCGCTCGGCCATGGCCGCCACCGCGGCCGGGTTGACGCGCGAGCCGGGCTCGGAGCCGCCGGACCAGGCGACCGCGCGGTCGCCCGCGTAGTGGGTGAAGAAGCCCATCGCCATCTGCGAGCGGCCGGCGTTGTGGGTGCACAGGAACAGGACGACCGGGATCCCGTCGTGGGCCTTGCCCTCCACCCTGGCAAGAGCCTTGAGTCGCTGGCGGGCGAAGCGCTCGGCGAGCAGCGGGAGGTAGTTCAGCACCACGGCGCGCCCGGCGAACTCGTCGTAGGACGAGTGCAGGAACCGCTCGATGGTCTCGGTGCCGAACATGTCGCGGAAGGTGTCGGACAGGCGGACGGCGGCGGTGCGCAGGGCGAGCGCCTGGTCGATGGACAGGTTGTCGCGGTGGTGGGTGGGGGCGCTCATGCGGACCTCGTTCCGGACGGGTGGACGGCGGGGGCCAGGCGGGAGATCCGGCCGGCGAGATCGGTGAGCGCCCGGTCGAACGCCGCGGGGTCGGTGGCCGCCACGTCGCCGGCGCGGGCGGGATCGGCCACCGACCAGTGGGTGGCCGGGGTGTCGAGCTCCTCGTGGGCGCGGTCGCAGACGGTGATGACGAGGTCGTCGGGGCGCAGCACGTCGGCCGCGTGCTGCGGCGTCGCGGGGTGCAGCGGCACCCGGTGACGCCGCGCGGCGGCCACCGCGCCGGGATGCACGGCGGGTGCGGGGGCGGTGCCCGCCGACGTGGCGGGCACCGCGCTCCCGGCGTTCCAGAGGGCGGCGGCGAGCTGGGAGCGCGCGGAGTTCTGCGTGCAGACGAACACCACCCGCGGCGCCTCCCGGTGCGCGGCGGGGAAGAGCGCGTCGAGGGTGCCGGGGACGAGCCCGAGGTAGGTGCGCCTGCGGTCGCCCTCCGAGCGGGTGCGGCGCACGATCCCGGCCCGCTCCAGGACCCGCACGTGGTGGGCGAGCAGGTTGGACGGCATCGTCAGCAGGGCCTGCAGCTCGCTCGGGGACGCGTCGCCGAACGCCAGCGCGTCGACGACGGCCAGGCGCGACGGGTCGCCGAGTGCTTGGTGCACCGCGGCACGTTCCTCGATGTTCATTGAGTCAATGATTGCTGAGTTATCATCGCCACGTCAAGCGGTCTTGCAGTCTGATTCGAGATCAATGAAGGTAGACGGGTGTCGAATCAGGATGCCTGCACGCCGGGCTCGAGCCCGCCCCCGCTGCTCGACGCCGACGAGGCGGCCGCGCTCGCCGCGGCCTTCAAGGCGGTCGGCGACCCCACCCGGCTGCGGCTGCTGCACCTCATCGCCGCCCACGACGGCGGGGAGGCCTGCGTCTGCGACCTGACCGCGGCGTTCGACCTCGCCGGGCCGACGATCAGCCACCACCTCAGGGTGCTCCGCGAGGCGGGTCTGGTCACCGGTGACCGGCGCGGCACCTGGATCTACTACCGCGTCCGCCCCGACGCACTGGCGGCGCTGTCGCGGGTGCTGCTGATGGAAGGTGTCCCCGCGTGACCACTCCCGAACTGGACCGGCCGGTCGTCGCCCGGCTGTCCACACTGGACCGGTTCCTCCCGGTCTGGATCGTCGCGGCGATGGTCGCGGGGCTGCTGCTCGGCCGCCTGGTGCCCGGGATGGGCCCGGCACTCGACGCCGTCGCCATCGACGGCGTCTCGCTGCCGATCGCGCTCGGCCTGCTGATCATGATGTACCCGGTGCTGGCCAAGGTCCGCTACGACCGGCTCGACACCGTCACCGGCGACCGCAGGCTCCTGCTGAGCTCGCTGGTGCTGAACTGGGTGCTGGGCCCGGCGCTGATGTTCGCCCTCGCCTGGCTGCTGCTGCCGGACCTGCCCGAGTACCGCACCGGGCTGATCATCGTCGGCCTCGCGCGGTGCATCGCGATGGTCATCATCTGGAACGACCTGGCCTGCGGGGACCGCGAGGCCGCGGCCGTGCTCGTCGCCGTCAACTCGGTGTTCCAGGTGATCGCGTTCGCCGCGCTGGGCTGGTTCTACCTCACGGTGCTGCCCGGCTGGCTGGGCCTGCCGCAGACCGATCTCGACGTCTCGCCGTGGCAGATCGCGGCCTCGGTGCTGATCTTCCTGGGGATCCCGCTGGTGGCCGGGTTCCTGTCGCGCGTGCTGGGGGAGCGGGCCAAGGGCCGCGAGTGGTACGAGACGCGGTTCCTGCCGCGGATCGGCCCGTTCGCGCTCTACGGCCTGCTCTTCACGATCGTCGTGCTGTTCGCGCTGCAGGGTGAGGCCATCACCTCGGCCCCGCTCGACGTCGCGCGGATCGCGCTGCCGCTGCTGATCTACTTCTTCGTGATGTGGTTCGGCTCGCTGGTGCTCGGGCGTGCGCTCGGGATGGGCTACGAGCGGTCCACGACGCTGGCGTTCACCGCGGCGGGCAACAACTTCGAGCTCGCCATCGCCGTCGCCATCGCGACGTTCGGCGTGACCAGCGGGCAGGCGCTCGCCGGGGTGGTCGGGCCGCTGATCGAGGTGCCGGTGCTGGTGGCGCTGGTGTACGTGTCGCTGGCCCTGCGCAGGCGCTGGTGGGGGGTGGCGTCGTGACGCCGTCGGTGCTGTTCGTGTGCGTGCACAACGCCGGGCGCTCGCAGATGGCCGCGGCGCTGCTGCACCACCACGCCGAGGGTGCCGTGCAGGTGCGCTCGGCCGGCTCCGCCCCCGCCGACTCGATCAACCCGGCCGTGCGGGAGGTGATGGACGAGATCGGGATCGACCTGTCGCGGGAGTTCCCGAAGCCGCTCACCGCCGACGCCGTGGAGTCCTCCGACGTGGTGATCACGATGGGCTGCGGCGACGTCTGCCCGGTCTTTCCCGGCACCCGCTACCTCGACTGGCAGCTCGAGGACCCGGCCGGCCGCACGGCGGCGGAGATCCGCCCCATCCGCGACGACATCGACCGCCGGGTCCGGGCGCTCCTGGCCGAGCTCCGCTCGCCCTGATCCCCCCGGCTCCGCCCCCGGTCGCAGTGGGGTGGCTTCACTGCAACCAGGTTGCAGTGAAGCCACCCCACTGCAACGCGCGGGGGCGCGAGGGCGCGGGGCGGGGCGGGCGGGGCGGCTCTGTCAGGCGGGGGTGCAGCAGGTGTCGTCGGCATCCGCGGTGGCGTAGAAGGTCTCGCTGTCGGCCAGCACCGTGTAGACCTCCCAGCGCTCGCCGCCCGGCCCCGTCACCCAGACCTTGTCCTGGGTGGCGAAGCAGCAGGTGGTGCCGATCTCCTCGTCGGTGAACAGGCCGGCCTCGGTGAACCGGGCGATCTCGGAGTGCACGGTCTCGCTGTCCTCCACCTCGACGCCGAGGTGGTTGAGCGAGCCGCCCTGCCCGGGGTTCTCCAGGAGCACGAGCTTCAGCGGCGGCTGCGCGACGGCGAAGTTGGCGTAGCCGGGCTTGCGCTTGGCCGGCTCGACGCCGAGCAGCGTGGTGTAGAAGGCGACGGCCTGGTCGATGTCGTCGACGTTGAGGGCGAGCTGGACACGGGACACGGGGTCCTCCTCGGGAAGAGTGATTCGACGTTCGTCGAAAGGGTGCCTCGCTGATTCGACATATGTCAAGTAGTCTCGGCGACATGCCCCGCGCGCTGCCCGTCATCGACCTGACCGCCCCCATCTGCTGCGCCCCGGTCGCGGCCGGCCGCATGGGGGAGGCGGAGGCGCTGGAGGTGGCGCTGCGGCTCAAGGCGCTCGCCGACCCCACGCGGGTGCGGCTGATGTCGATGCTGCTCACCGAGGGGGAGCTGTGCACCTGCGACCTCGCGGCCGAGGTCGGGCTCTCCGACGCCACCGTCAGCCACCACCTCGCGCAGCTGCGCAAGGCCGGGCTGGCCGAGGGCACGCGCCGGGGGATGAACGTCTGGTACCGCGCGCGCCCCGAGTCGCTCGGCGCGCTGGGCCGGGTGCTCGACCCCACCCCTCAGATCGGGATGGCGTCCGGCTCCTCGCCGGTGACGGCGTAGACGGTCTCGCGGGCCACGGCCACGGCGTGGTCGGCGAAGCGCTCGTAGTAGCGCGCCAGCAGCGTGACGTCGACGGCGGTGGCCACCCCGTGCGGCCAGTGCGGGTCCATGAGCACCTCGAACATGCGGCGGTGCAGCACGTCCATCGCGTCGTCGTCGTGGTCGAGCTCGATGGCCCGCACGACGTTGCGCGAGCGGACGACGTCGGCGGCCTTCACCGCCAGCGCCACCGCGACCCGGCCCATCTCGGCGAAGTCGTCGCGCACCTCCGGGGGCAGGGTGGGCGCCGGATGGCGGCGCTGCACGGCCTCCGCGACGTGCAGGGCGAGGCGGTTCATCCGGTCGATGTCGCCCGCCGAACGCAGGGTCGACACGACCGAGCGCAGGTCGCCTGCCACCGGCTGGTGGAACAGCAGGGCGTCGCGGGCGAGCTCCTCGGTCTCGACGCGCAGCGCGTCGAGCTCTGGCTCGCGCGCGATCACCTGCAGCGCGAGGCGCTCACGACACTCCAGCAGGGCCGCCGTGGCGCTCTGCAGCGACCCGGCGGCGTGCGTGCACATCCGCCCCACCAGGTCGGAGAGATCGGCGAGCTGCTGGGGCAGCGGAGCCGGGACCACCGGCCGCTCAGACCGTCAGCGGGCCGGGCATCCGGCCCGTGACGACGTAGACGATGCGCCGGGCCACCGCGACGGCGTGGTCGGCGTAGCGCTCGTAGAAGCGGGCGAGCAGGGTGATGTCGACCGCCGGGCCGACGCCGTGGGTCCACGTCGGGTCCATGAGCACCGTGAACATGTGCCGGTGCAGGTCGTCCATCGCGTCGTCGTCGCGCTCCAGCTCCTCGGCGCGCCGCAGGTCGCGGGTGCGGATGACGTCGCCCGCCTTGTGCGCCAGCTCCACGCCGACCCGGCCCATCTCGGCGAAGTAGGGGCCGATCTCCTGCGGCAGCACCGGCTCCGGGTGGCGGCGGCGGGCGGCCTGGGCGACGTGCAGCGCGAGGTCGCCCATCCGCTCGATGTCGCCCGCGCCGTGGATGGCCGACACGACCGTGCGCAGGTCGGTGGCCACCGGGGCCTGCAGCGCGAGGAGCGCGAACGCCTTCTCCTCGGCGGCGGCCCGCAGCTCGTCGATGCGGATGTCGGAGGTGATGACCTCCTCCGCCAGCTGCAGGTCGCTCTCCAGGAGGGCCGTCGTGGCCTTCGCCATCGCCTCCGCGACCTGGTCGCACATTCCGGCGAGCCCGTCGGCCAGGCCGTCGAGTTGTTCCTGGTAGGCGTCACGCATGCCACTCAGACTAGAGGGGCGGGCGGCCCCGGGCAGCGCGCCGGGGTGAACCGGAGGTGAACGCTGACCTGCGGATCAGGTACAGGTCGCCGCCGGACCGGCCGCCGGCGCGGCCGCGGCCGTCGACGGGGCGCGCACGACGCCGTCGAAGGAGGTGCCCAGGACGAGCTGCAGCACGCCGCTCGCGGAGGGATCGGGCTGCGGCACGGCGGACGGCACGGTGGCCGCCAGCAGCTCCGCCGCCGCCGCCCGGTCGGGGGAGAAGCGGATGACGGTGCCGGGCGCGGGCGCCTCGGCGTTGCCGATCTCGCCCACCCCGAACCCGAGGGTCCCGAGCGTGCCGCCGATCTCGGCGGCCAGCCCCTGCCGGTCGGAGGCGTTGAGGACGTCGACGGTGACGTCGGCGGGCGCGGGACCGGCCCCCGCGGCGAGGACGGTCTGGTCGGGCGGCGGCGTGCCCTCGCGCAGGGCGGTGAACAGGGCGGCGGCGTCGGCGCCCCGGAGCAGGGTGTTGCCCTGGCTGCTGGTCTCGGTCGAGGTCGGGACCGCGGTGAAGGTGACGCCGTCGGCGGAGAAGGAACGCACGGCGCGCGCGGCGGCCAGGATGCGGTCGAGGTCGGCCGCGTCGGCGCTCAGCGCGCCGCCGAGCGCGGGGCCGAGCGATCCCGTCCGGGCGGGGTCGAGCAGGACCTCGCGCGACAGCACCTTCTCCAGCACAGCCGCGACCAGCCGCTGCTGGCGCTCCAGGACGCCGCGCCCGCCGGGCGGGTCGCCCTCGACGGTGCGGGCGCCCACCAGGTCGCGCGCCGTCGGCCCGTCCAGCGTGGTGACGCCGGGCCGGGGCACGACCGTGCCGAGCAGGCCGTCGACGACGGGCTGCTCGACGCACACCTCCACCCCGCCCACGGCGTCGACGAGATCGCCGATGCCGTCGAGGTCCAGCCCGACGAAGCGGGTGACGGCCAGGCCGGTGAGCTGCTGCACGACGCGCGTGACGCACTGGGGACCGCCGACGTCGAACGCCGACATCAGCGGCGTGCGGACCTGGGCGGGGACGGTCTCGTCGACGTAGTCGCGTGCGGTGGGGTCCCAGCGCCGGCACGGCGGCCGGTTGACCTCCAGGTCGCGCGGGATCGACAGGCCCACGACGCCGTCGCCGTCCGCGGGGACGTGCGCGAGCAGCACGGTGTCGGTGCGCGGGCCGCCCGCGGCCGCACCGGCCGGATCGGTGCCGACGATGAGCACGTTCTCGGCCCCCGCCTGCGCCTCGGCGTCGACGATGGCGCCGGAGCCGGGGTCCAGTGCCGTCACCCGGGTCAGCGCGGCGTCGAGGCGGGCCTTGCCGACGTACTGGAACGCGGTCACCGCGAACACCGCCAGTGCCAGGACGGCCAGCAGCACCTGCCCCGCCCCCGGTCGCACCCGGACCCGAGCGGGTGCGGGCACGGGGGCGTCGGCGTCGGTCTCGGCGAAGGTGATCCCGGCGTGCGCCGCGGTGAGGCGGGACAGGGTCTCGTCGATGCGCCGGGCCTCGTCGGACGCCGGCCCCCCGTCGGTGCCCGCCGTGCGTCGACGGCCGGGGGCCGCCGGGCCGGCGTCCGCGGGGCCGCGGGTGGCGGGTGGTGCCGGATCCGCGGGGGTGGGGCCGGTGGACG
>NZ_BJNG01000039.1 GCF_006539565.1 Pseudonocardia hydrocarbonoxydans | reverse complement strand
CGCGCTCGGCGAGGAGGCCGCGCAGGCGGTCGAACCGGAGCCGGCCGGCGGCGTCGGTGCGGGCCGCGGCGAGCTGGTCGGCGGTCACCTTGGCGTCACCGGCCGCGATGCGCGCCTCGATGGCGGCGACCGCTGGGTCGTCGGCGAGGTCGGCGTCGGTGACGGGCTGCGCGTCGAGCCGGGCGCGCTCCTCGGCGGTGATGTCGGTCGTACTCATCGGTTCTCCTTACGGTCGCGCCGGGCCCGGATGGCCTCGGCGATGTCGGATGTGTCGGACAGGGCAACGCCGTCCTCGGCGAGGGCCTGGCGGTCGGCGAGCATCGCGGCGACCGTGGCGCGGGCGGCCGCCCGGTCGTCCTGCGGCGGGTCGGCCTGGTCGGCCTGGTCGACGTCGTCGGGCTGGTCGGTCTGGTCGGTCACGGGGTCTCTCCTCTGTCGATCCGGGCACGAACGCGCCCGGCACGTCTGGTCAGGCCGAGCAGCACACGCACGGCCTCCTCGGCGAGCGCGTCCGTCTCACGCTCGATCTGCTCGTCCCACGCCTCGCGCAGCGGGGCGAGCTGGCGCTGTAGCGCGCGGTGAGCCCGCTCGACGGCGCGGTCGCCCACGGGCGCGACCCGGTCACCAGCCATCGCCGGCCTCCTCCCCCGCCGGGTAGGTGAGCCACCCCGTCGAGTCGATCGGGACAGGCCGGCGCGGCACGACCACGCCGGCGCCCGTCCTCACCGTGTCCGGGTCGGGCCGAGGTCCGAACGCGCCGGCCTCCTCGGCGTCGCGCAGGCGGCGCGTCTCGACACAGCTCACGGCCTGCATGGCGGCGAGGGCGAGGTCGTCATGCCCCGCACGCTCCGGGACCGCGATCCGGACACCGCCCGCGGCGAGCTGCTCGAACTCCAACGCGCGTAGCTGCTTGAGCAGCTCCGGGTGACGCGGCAGGACCAGCCGGTCCGACTGCAACAGCGTCTTGATCTTGGCGAACCCGGCCTGCTTGCGGCGCACGTCGGTCCACACAGCCGCCACGTGCGTGCCTGTGCGACGCCGTCGGAGCTGCTCGGCGAGGTCCTCCGTCGGGTAGGCACCGACACCGTTGCGCTCGCTGGCGATTACCCGCATCCGGAACTGCTCGGCCACGTCGACAACGCGCTCGATCCACCACGACCACGACGTGCGGTAGTGCACCTCCATCCACGGCAACCACACCCGCCACCGCAGATCGGCCGCCACCGCCGGATCCAGCACCGACGCCACCACCAGCGCGTTCGCGTCGACCGCGACACCCCAATCGAGCCCACCCGCCGCGGGGAACCGGCCCCTGCCCGACAGCCGCGCCGGATCGGTCAGCTCGTAGTCGGCGACCGCGCCCATCAGCTCAGCCTCGGAGAAGTACACCCCCGCCGCGTCGCCCCACTCGGCAAGGAACTCGCGCCGGAAGTAGTCCGCCGGCTCCCGCTCCCGGATCTGCTCCAACAGCGCGGCGTCAACCCGCGGCGACACGCTCGACGGCCAGTGCCACCCCGCGACGTGCTCGTCGGGGCGGTCCATCCCGCGCTGCCACAGCGCCGGGAAAAACGCCTCCGGGCCACCCCAGGGCGACGAGCACAACACCACGCGCGACCCCGGCCGGGCGATGATCGCCGGTTCGGCCGCCCGCCAGATGCCGTCCGCTACGAACCCCGCCTCGTCGACGATCAACAGGTCCACCGGCCAGCCGCGGATCTGCCGCTCCGACGCCGGCACCGACCGGATCGTCGACCCGTTCGACAGGGCCAGCGTCGAGCGGGTCTCGTCGAGCACCGACCCGGACAACCGGTCCCGGGCCAGGCCGGCGCACTCGGCGAGCAGCCTCTTCGCCGCCTCCTCACCCGCGGACACGAGCAGCACCGTGGCGTTGCGCCTCGTCGCGGCGGTGTGCAGCGCGAGCACGGCGAGCAGGACGCTCTTGCCGACCTGCCTGCCGGCGCACACGACGCGGTAGCGGGCCGGGCTCGTGGCGACGTCGAGCTGGTGCGGCCACAGCCGGCGGTGCAGCACGTTCGCCGCGAAACCCTCGACGTCCAACACGTCTGGCCCTGAGATCGTCTCTGCCGTCATCGCTGCCCCTCCGGGGTCGTCGGCCGGGTCTCGGCGGGCGGGGCCGTGGTGGGCGGGCTGGGCACGGCGGCGGCGTCGCGCTGCTCGGCCATGCGGGTCAGGACCTCGACGACGTCGACCCGGGCGGCGGCGTGGTCCCGACCCAACCGGGCGCGGGCCAGCGGGTCGAGGCCGAGCGCGCGCCGGCTGCGCTCGGCCCGGCGCTCGGCGCGGTCGAGGGCGGTGTGCGCAGCGGACACCGCGTGGTCGCCGAAGTCCAGGCCGATCCGCTCGACGTGCTCGGCGAGGAGCTGAACCTGCGCCTCGGCGCGGGCCCATGCCCACACCGCGGGGCGGTAGCCGGGCGCGGTGAGGTGCGCGAGGTCGGGGTCGTCCAGCGCGCCCGCCGCCAGCTCGGCTGCGAGCGGGTCGACCCGGCGCGGGGAGTAGGCGCCGTGTCGCAGAGCGGCCTCGTTGCCGGGCTCGAACGGCGGCCACGAGTAGCCGCGTGCGCCAGTGGCGGCGACGGCGGGCTCACTCATCGCCGCGCACCTCGTCGAGCCTGTCGCCAGCGCACAGCGTGCACGGCTGGGTCCGCCAGGCGAGGTCACCGGACAGGGACCCGGCGGGCGCGTACGCCGCGAGCGCCATCGCGAGCGGGGCGACGAGCGCCTCGACCTCGGCGGGCAGCTCGGGCTCGTGCTGGGCCGCGAGGTGCTGGACGTCGGCGAGTAGACCGCCGGCGCCCCACCGTGCGAGGACCTCGGCGGCGGCCCGATGATGGTCGATTCCGTCTGATCCGATGTCAGATGGCGACCCGCTGACCTGCGCGAAACCGGGACCTCTCACGGCCATCTCACGTGCGTAACCAAGATCATCCGCGGCGTTCGCGGCCTGATCCGCGCATCGTTCCTCCCGGTCGCCGAGCGGGAGCGGACCGGCCGGTCCGCGCTTGGTGTCCCACAGAACGGGCGGGGCGGGCTGGTCGGGATCGTTCATAGTTGACCTCTTGTCTCGCGCGCGTGCGCTCTGTTCCGACTGTCCGAGAGACCCACTGAGCTGCATATATGTGATCCGAGAGTTCTCCGAGAGACCGTCCGAGAGCCCGCGGACCGTCCGAGAGACCTGCGCGTCCGAGTGACCTCTCTCGGACGGACTCTCGGACGGCTCTCGGATCGTGTTTGCGCAGGTCGGACGGTCTCTCGGACATTCGGACGCGTGCACGGGGTCAGGCACCGTCGACCTCGGTTGGTGTGGGTGTCTTGCCTGCTCGTCGGGCGCCGTCATCGGTCAGGGTCCAGACCCAGTTGGCGACCGCGCCGCGCTCCTGGCGGCTGACGAGGAGGCCGGACCGGCGGGCCTTGCGGCTGACGGTGTCCCACTTCAGTCCGCGGCTCTCGGCCTCGTCAGCGCACTTCTTCGCGTGGAGCGGTAGCGGGTGGCCGGCGGCGACGAGTTCGAACAGCCAGGCGGTGTCGTCGGGCAGGTCGGCGCGATCGGCGGCGCCGCCGAGCAGGACGTCGGACAGTGTGTCGTCGGTGGTGCCGGTGATCGTGAACACGGGTTGGCTGACCGGGGCGCCGTCGATGGGGACGTCGACCGACGCCATGTCGTAGGTCAGGCGGGGCACGTCGTCGCCTGCGCGGCCGAGGTTGTTCTTGTCCTGTCCGAGCACGCGCTCGCCGTCGGGGCGCTCGACGAAGGCCAGGACGGCGCGCACGGTGTCGCGCAGGCCGTGGCTGCCGGACAGGAGGGTGGCGACGTCGCCGGTGCGCTGCTTGTTGAAGTGGGCGATGCCGGTGATCGCAGTTCCGGTGCGGTGGGCCAGGGCGACGAGGGGTCGCAGTCCGGCGCGGACGTCGTCGGTGCGGTCGGTGTTGGCGCCGCCGCGGTGCACGTCGATCAGGGGGTCGATGACGAGCAGGCGGGCGCCGGTCTGCTCGATGGCCTCGCGGATGAGGTCGATGTCGCGCGCCCACACGAGCGGCATCTCCGGGTCCTCGTCGGTCTCGGTGCCGTTGAGCAGGTGCACCCGGTCGAGGTCGGCGCCGGCGGCGGTGAGGCGGGGCACGGTGGTGTGTTCGTGGCTGTCCTCGGAGGCGTAGATCAGGACGTCGACGGGGTTACCGAACAGCTCGCCGGGCAGCTCGCCGCGGGTGAGCCGGGCCGCGCACCAGAGCGCGAACGGCGACTTGCCGACGTTGCCGCGACCGGCGAGCACGCTGACCTCGCCGAGCGGGATTCGCCCGTACTCGCCGGTCTGCCAGAGCCACCGTGCGGCCTTCGGGACAACGGCGGACGCCCGGACGATGCGCAGGCGACGTGCAGGCGCGGCGACGGGGGCGCTGGGGGCGTGCTCGTCGTCTCCGACGACCCGCAGCGGGGTCGCGACCGGGCGGGGCGGGTCGACCTTCTCCCAGCATCGTTCGACCTCGAAGGGGAGGCGATCGCCGTACTTCTCGACGGACGGTTCGTAGCCGGCGACGACGCCGATGGCCTGGCCGAGGCTGAGCCCGGACGACCGGCAGGCGCCCACGAGGGCGTGATGCGCCGTGGAGCGGTCGGTGACGGGCGCGTCGAGGCGGGCCCGCACGAGGTAGGGCAGCTCGGCGGGCGCCGCCTCCTGGGCTGTGTGGGCGGCCGTGTGGGGCTGCTGCTCGGGTGCGGTGAGGTCAACGTCGAGCAGTGCGGCGATCTCGTCGACGTTCCACACCCGACCGCCGCCGGGGAGCTGCTCGACGGGGGTCGGCGGGTCGCTCTTGTGGTTGAGCGTGCCGGGCAGGCGCAGGAGGGCCTCGTTGGACCACTTGTGGTCGCCGCCGATGCGGGCGGCGAGCGCGCGGTTGAGGCGGCGGTGCTGGGCGGGGGTGACGGGGCGGTCGAGCGGCACGTAGAGGTGGCGGTGTCCGTCGGTGCCGGACGCGACGGCGATCGGGTCGAGCTTGTTGAGCAGGGGCTCGTCGGTGGTGGCGCCGTCGAGGTCCGCCCACAGGAAGTGCAGGCGGTCGACGGCACTGTGCTTCCTGCGCTCGTCGATGGTGCGCAGGGCGGGGCACCAGTACACGTCGACGCGCTCACCGGCCCCGGCGAGCTGCGCGAGCTGGCGCAGCAGCTCGTCGCGCTGCGCCGGCCATCGGTAGCGCGCCTCCGACCACGTGCGGTGGTCGTACTTCCCGTTCTCGTCGTAGTAGCCGTCGTGGCCAAATGCGAGCGCGGCGAACCCGCGCTCGTCGGCGAACACGACGTCGAGGAGGGTGGTCACTGCATGACCGCCTGCGGGTGGTAGTCGGCGAGGTTGGGCAGCTCGCCGGGGGTGGCGATGGCGCGGCGGGCGGCGCTCACGGGGAACAGGGCGGGGCGCAGCCGGGCGTCGAGCACCTGGTACCGCGAGTTGATCAGTGCCGCGAGCTGCTCGGCCTTGATCGGGGTGCGGGACGGCGCGACGACGACGTTGCGGCCGTGGCGGTGGCGCAGGTCGTCGAGTCGGCCGGTGCCAGCGGTGGCGCGCAGCCACTCGAAGGCGACGCCGGGCGAGCGCACGACGAGCCGGGGGCGCTCGTCGTCGATGGTGTGCGGGGGGTTGAGCACGGTATGCTCCGTTCGGATCGTGTGAAGTTGTTGCGGAGGCCTGGCTGTGTGGGCCCGGCCGTTCGCGCGTTCAGGGGGTTTCGAGCGCGGCGACGATCGACGCGGTGACGACACGTCGCCGGCCGCCGACGGTGATCACGCGGGCGGGGAAGTCGCCGCGGGCGACCAGCTCGTAGCCGAAGGCTCGGCTGATTCCGAACGGTCGGCACGCTTGGGTGACGTCGACGGTCGCGGGCCATGTCCGGATCTCGTCGAGCGTCGGCGCGGTCACGCGGCGCCTGCTGTGCGCTGCTGGCCGATCCACTCGGCGAGGTCGGACTCGGCGACGACAACGCGGCGGCCCAGCTTGAACGTGCGCGGCCCCCCGCCGTACTTCCGCCAGTAGCGCAGCGTCTCGACGCTGCGCCCGATGCGACGGGCCGCCTCGTCGAGCGTCAAGATCGTGTCGGTCACCGCAACCCCTCTCGTTCGGCACCCTCGTCTACCGGGGTGTCATGCCGTAGTGGTACCACGGTGCACAAGGGTGCTGCAACTAGCCCTTGGTGGACGACGGTTCCGGACTGGTCTACAGTTCCGGCCGTGGCAACAGGTGGCGAACGGTGGGAACTGGTCGGGATCGTCCGGGGAGCGGCGGCCGACGTGCCCGTTGCGCCATGGGCGGAAACGCGACTGCCGGCGGCGTTCCGGGTGACGTTCCGGCAGGCCGGACAGCCGTTCGAGGTAGCGATCGACTGCGCGTTCTCCGGTGGTCGGATCGAGGTGCACAAGTTCGAGATGGTCGGCACCCCGGCTCCACGACCAATCACACCCCGCGACCTTGCAGGTGTTGACCTCGGCCACGTCGTCCATCGCGCCGGTACAAAGGTCGCCGAGCCGCAGGTCGAGATGGAGCATCGCCCTGGACGACGAGCAACCCCAGACGAGCTACGGCTCGTCGCCGAGGCGTACGCGACCCAGCACGCGATCTGGGGCAACCCGCGGCAGTGGGTCATGACCGCCTGGGACCTGCCGCGATCGACGGCCAACCGTTGGATTCGGCGGGCGCGCGAGCTGTACCCGGAGATGCCGGGTGACGAGGGAACGAGGAAGGGCGACGAGAGTGAGTGACCAGATACGCAAGATCGAGTTGAAGGACGGCCGGGTGAGATACCGGTTCGTCGTCGACGTCGGCCGCGACCCGGAGACCGGCCGGCGGACGCAGCTCACGCGGACGTTCGACACACAGCGCGAGGCGCGCGCCGAGCGGTCACGGATGATCTCCGAGACCGCTCAGGGCACGTTCGTGCGGCCCCGCAAGCTGTCGGTCGCCGAGTACCTCGACCAGTACCTCGAAGGCGCCACACGCAACGTGCGGCCGTCGACGAAACGCTCCTACGCCGACGCGCTCGCGCCGGCCCGGACCCGGCTGGGCGCCCGCAAGTTGCAGGACCTCACCAAGGCCGACGTCGAGGCGCTCGTGACGTGGATGGCGACGAGCGGGCGCAAGCGCGGCGGGAAGGCCGGTACCGGGCTCGGCGCGCGGTCGATCGGCCTCATGCTCGGCCGGCTGACGGCGGCGCTGGAGATGGCGCAGGCCGAGGGCCTGGTCGTGCGGAACGTGGCGAAACTCGTCACGCCGCCGCGGTACGTGCCCGCCGAGCGGGAGACCTGGTCTGCTGTGGAGGTGCAGCGCTTCCTCGGTGAGGCCGCGGGCGACCGTCTGCACGCCGCGTGGCGGCTGTCGCTGTATGGGCTGCGGCGCGGCGAGGTGCTCGGGCTGCGGTGGGACGACGTCGACCTCGACGCGGGCACGCTGTCGGTGCGCCGGTCGCGGGTGCTCGTCGAGGGCAAGGTGATCGAGCAGGAACCGAAGACGCGCAACGGTGTGCGGACGCTCCCGCTCGACGACGAGCTGCTCGGCGCGCTCCGGGCGTTGAGGACGTCGCAGGCGCGGGAGCGCCTGGCGGCCGGTGAGGCGCACGACGCGAGTGGGCATGTCGTCGTCGACGAGCTGGGCGCGCCGGTGCACCCGGAGTGGTACTCCGACGAGTTCGGCCGGGTGTCGAAGCGGGCCGGCGTCAAGCGGCTGGTGCTGCACGAGGGCCGCCACACCGCCCTGTCGCTGATGGAGAAGGCCGGTGTGCCGATCTCCGTCGTGTCGCGCTGGGCGGGGCACTACGACGCTTCGTTCACGCTGCGGCAGTACGTGCACGCCGACCACACCGAGGACATGCGTCAGGGCACCGCCGCCCTGGGGCAGCTGTACAAGATCAACTAGGAGTTGACGATGGAGTACGACCACGCTCAGGCGTTCCGCGACCAGACCGAACGCCGCGCCCGACAGCGCGAGGAGGACCTCGCCGCGGTGCTCGACTCGGTGACGACGCGGGCTGAGCGCACCGAGGAAGAAAACGACCAGCGACTCGCCGACCTGAACCGGCGGATCGCAGCACTGCCGGAGTCCGGACAGCCCGCGGTCGAGCAGCACGCCGACCTCATCGACCTGGACAAGATCAACTAGTAGGCGTGAGACAACGGTGAGACAACGGGCCAGGAACGGCAACAGGCCCCCGCCTCACCGAAGTGAAACAAGGGCCTGACCTGCGCTTTCGTGGTGCGCCCGAAGGGATTCGAACCCCTAACCTTCTGATCCGTAGTCAGATGCTCTATCCGTTGAGCTACGGGCGCGTGATCTTCAGTTGTGAACCTCAGCAGCCTAACAGGCCACATCGGAGCGGAGGCTCCGGGATTTGAACCCGGGATGGGGGGTTACCCCAAACCGCATTAGCAGTGCGGCGCCATAGACCAGACTAGGCGAAGCCTCCCGAAGCCGTACCTGCACGAGACTACAAGACCCCGTCCAGCCGGCTCACGACCCCCCGGGTGCGAGCTCCAGGAAGGGGGTCAGCGCGTCGGGGTTCTGCAGCGCCCCCCGGCTCACGGCCTTGTCCGGAGCCACGCCGGCGAGGATCTTCTTGACGGGCACCTCGCACTTCTTCCCGTTGAGCGTGCGCGGGATCGCGTCGACCTCGACGAACCGGTCGGGCACGTGCCGGGGCGAGAGTTCCGAGCGCAACGCCTTGCGCAGCAACGGTTCCACGTCCTCCAGCGCGCTGCCGGGCGTCAGCACGAGGAAGCAGAGCAGGGCGCCCTCGTCGCGGGCGCCGAGCTCGGTGGTGTCGATGACGAGCGCGTCGGCGACGGCGTCGAACCCCTCGACGACGGCGTAGAAGTCGGCGGTGCCCATCCGGACGCCGCCGCGGTTGAGGGTGGAGTCGCTGCGGCCGTAGATCACGTAGGAGCCGCGGGGGGTGTGCCGGACCCAGTCGCCGTGGCGCCACACGCCGGGGAACTCGTCGAAGTAGGCCTCGCGCAGCCGGGAGCCGTCGGGGTCGTTCCAGAACATCACCGGCATCGACGGGGTGGGCTGGGTGAGCACCAGCTCCCCCAGCTCGTCGACGATCTCCTGGCCCTTCTCGTCGTAGGCCACGACGGCCGCGCCCAGCGCGGCGCAGGAGATCTCACCCATCCACACGGGCACGTTCGGGGCCGCGCCGACGAACGCCGCGCACACGTCGGTGCCGCCGGAGACCGAGCAGATCTGGACGTGCTCGCCGACGGCGTCGCCGACCCAGCGGAAGCCGTCCTCCGACAGCGGTGCACCGGTCGAGCCGATGGCGCGCAGCGCGGAGAGGTCGAACTGGTCGCGCGGGCGCAGCCCGGCCTTGAGCGAGGCCTGGATGTAGGGCGCCGACACCCCGAACCAGGTGACGCCGTGCCGCTCGGCCAGCTTCCAGAGCGCGCCGAGGTCGGGGTGGCCGGGGTTGCCGTCGTAGAGCACCACGGTGGATCCGACGAGCAGGCCGCCGATGAGGAAGTTCCACATCATCCAGCCGGTGGTGGTGAACCAGAAGAACCGCTGGCCCGGGCCGAGCTCCATCTGCAGCCCGAGGGCCTTGACGTGCTCCAGCACGATCCCGCCGTGGCCGTGCACGATGCCCTTGGGCAGCCCGGTGGTGCCCGAGGAGTAGAGCACCCACAGCGGGTGGTCGAACGGCACCGGCTCGAACTCCAGCGGCGCCGCCTCGGCGGTGAACTCGGCCCACGGCGTGGTGCCGTCGAGGGTCTCCCCCAGGTAGGGGATCAGCACCGTCTCGCGCACGGTCGTCAGCTGCTCCTGCAGCGTCGTGACCGTCCTGCGGATGTCGTAGCGCTTCCCGCCGTAGACGTAGCCGTCGACGGCGACGAGCACGACCGGCTCGATCTGGGCGAAGCGGTCGTGGACGGCGCGGGCACCGAAGTCCGGGGAGCACGACGACCAGATCGCGCCGAGGCTCGCGGCGGCGAGGAACGCGACCAGGGTCTCGACGGAGTTCGGCGCGAGCGCGACGACCCGGTCCCCCACCCCGACACCCGCCCGCACCAGCCCGGCCCGGGCGCGGCCGACGACGTCGCGCAGCTCGGCGTGGGTGACGGTGCGCTCCAGGCCGTCCTCGCGGGCGAACAGCACCGCGACGTCGTCGTCCGCGCGCCCGGGTCCGGGGGTCAGCGCGTGCTCCGCGTAGTTCAACGTGGCGCCGGGGAACCACTGCGCGCCGGGCATGTCCCGGGAGCCGAGCACCGCCGTCGGCTCGGCGCGGAACCGCACGCCGAGGAACTCCGCGACGGCGGACCAGAAGCCGTCGAGGTCCCGCACCGACCAGGCGTGCAGCGCGGCGTAGTCGGCAGCGTCGACGCCGCGGTGCTCGGCCACCCACGCGGTGAACGCGGTGAGCGGGCCGGAGCGGTCGGGTTCGGGGGCCCACAGGACGGCGGGGGTCTCGGACATGGCGCCAGCATGCAATCCGCGGCACTCCCGCACCAGGGGCCGGCGCACACATCACGACCCCCGGGTGTGGGTGAGGGCGACCCCGCACCCGGCGCGTCAGCGCAGGTGGCTGTCGAACCAGTTCAGGGTGCGCTGCCAGGCGTCGGCGGCGGCGTCGGGATCGGCGTCGAACCGGTAGCCGGTGTGCGGGTAGACGACCAGGTCGGTGGCCTGCTCGGACTTCGCGGCGGCGTCGCGCAGCTGCTCGATCTCCGGGTCGCGCTCGCCGGCGGTGTTCTCGCCGTAGATGCCCAGCCACGGGCAGGTGAGCCCGGGGGCCGCGTCGACGAGCGCGGGCAGCCCGCTCGACGGCGTCTCGGAGATGCCCTCCCCGGCCACCGTGACGGCCGCGCCGAGCGTGCGCTGCGCGGCGACCAGCAGCGCGACCGAGCCGCCGAGGTCGAAGCCGATGACGCCCATCCGGTCGGAGTCGATGTCGTGGTCGGCGAGCCAGCCGAACGCGGTGTCGGTGTCGGCCATGACCTGCTCGCCCTCGAGGCGGTCGACGTGTTGCTGCACCTGGCCGTCGTCGCCGTCGACCTCGTCGGCGCCGTCGCGGTGGTACAGATGGGGGGCCACGGTGAGCCATCCGTCCTCGGCCAGGCCGCTGACCAGGCCTCGGACGGTGTCGGTGACGCCACGCGCCTCGTGCAGCACGACGATCCCCCCGCGGACCGAGCTGACCGGCTCGGCGACGGTGAGCCGCAACGCGCTGCCGTCGACCAGGGGCACGGTCTCCGTGCGGATGTCGGTCATGGTCACAGCCTGGCACGACGGCCCCGATCCGACCGGACCGGGCGGCTTATGGTGACCGGTGTGACGACGATCCGCGCCGACCTCGCCGGCCTCCCCGCCTACGTCCCCGGGCGCGTGGTCCCGGGGGCGATCAAGCTGGCGAGCAACGAGGTGGCGCTCCCACCGCCCGCCGCGGTGCTGGCGGCGGTCGCCGAGGCCGCCGCGGGCGGCAACCGCTACCCCGACCTCGCGGTCACCGGGCTCACCGCGCGCCTCGCGCAGACCCTCGGCGTCGACGCGGCACGGATCGCCACCGGATGCGGCTCGGTGAGCATCTGCCAGCAGCTCGTGCAGGCCACCTGCCTGCACCCCGATGACGAGGTCGTGTTCGCCTGGCGCTCGTTCGAGGCGTACCCGATCGTCACCCAGATCGGCGGTGCGACGGCCCGCACCGTCCCGCTCACCGACGACTTCCGCCACGACCTGGACGCCATGGCCGCCGCCGTCGGCCCGCGCACGCGCCTGGTGATGGTGTGCAGCCCGAACAACCCGACGGGCACCGTCGTCACCCGCGCGGAGCTGGAACGCTTCCTGCGCGCGGTCGGCCCGGACGTGGTCGTCGCGTTCGACGAGGCCTACCGCGAGTACGTCACCGACCCCGACGCCGCCGACGGGCTCGCGCTGGTCGACGCCCACCCGAACCTGGTCGTCCTGCGCACCTTCTCCAAGGCCTACCGGCTGGCGGCGCTGCGGGTGGGCTACGCGGTCGCCTCGCCCGAGGTGGCCACGGCGCTGCGCAAGGTGTGCGCGCCGTTCAGCGTCAGCTCGGTGGCCCAGGCGGGCGCGATCGCCGCGCTCGACCACGCGGGCGAGCTGCTGGCCGCCTGCGCCGAGGTCGTGACGGAGCGGGTGCGGGTGCGCGACGCCCTGCTCGCCGCCGGGTTCACGGTGCCCCCGACCCAGGCCAACTTCGTGTGGGTGGCCCTGGGCGAGCGCACCGCCGACTTCGCCGCGCACTGCCTGGACCACAAGATCGTGGTGCGCCCGTTCCACCCCGACGGCGCGCGGGTCACGGTGTCGACACCGGCGGAGAACGATGCGTTCCTCGAGGCCGCGACGACGTTCCCCCGGTGAGCTGGTCTGCGGTTCAATGGGCGCCATGAGCTCCTACCCACCGCCCGGATCGTCGTGGCAGCAGGGTTCCGGCTCGGGCGAGCTCGTCCCGTCCGAGGACCGGAACTGGGCCGTCGCCGCCCACCTCGGCAGCTTCGTCGCGGCCTACGTCGCGCTCGGCCTCATCGCCCCGCTCATCGTGCTGCTGGTGCGCGGCGGGCAGTCGCCGTTCGTGCGCCGGCAGGCCGTCGAGTCGCTCAACTTCCAGCTGAATGCGCTCGTCATCATCGCGATCGGATGGATCCTGGTCTTCGTCCTGATCGGATTCGTGGTCCTGGCCGCCTACGGCGTCTTCTACGTCATCTGCGTCGTGATGGCCGCGATCAAGGCGTCGCAGGGCCAGGATTTCCGCTATCCCCTCACCATCCGCCTGATCAGCTGACGACGGACGCGCGAACGGCCCGGCTCCCGAGGGGGCCGGGCCGTCCGTCGGTGCGACGTCAGCTGCGGACGCCGCGCCGCCCGTAGATCCCGGCGACGGCGGTGACGGCCACGGCCGCCACGATGACCTGGACGATCAGCTCGATCCAGTCGATGCCGGGGGTGTCCTGGACGCCGAACAGGCGCGCGATGAACGTGCCGATGAACGCGGCGACGATACCGGTGAGGATCGTCAGCCAGATCGGGATGTTCTGCTTGCCGGGCGCCACCAGGCGACCGACGAATCCGAGGATGGCGCCGATCACGATGGCGCCGATGATGCTTTCGATGCCCATGGCATTCTCCCGATGTCAGGCGGGCCGGACACCGGTTCCAGCCCACGTGCCGACCTGGGTACCACGGACCGGCCTCTCACGCCGCTGCCCCGGCGCGACACCACCCGAAGCGTTATCCGACCGTCGTCACCCGTTCAGCAGCGTGACGATCCGAGGGCGTTCAGGACTCCAGGACGTAACCCGCGCCGCGCACCGTCCGGATCCGCTCCGGCCCGATCTTGCGCCGCAGGTAGGAGATGTAGACCTGGACGAGGTTGGCCGACGCGGGCTCCGACCACACCTCGCGGGCCAGCCGGTCGGGCGAGACGACCTGGCCCGGCTCGGCGAGCATCGCCATGAGCAGCGCGAACTCGGTGGGCGAGAGCGAGACCGCCTGGCCGTCGACGGTGACGTCGCCGAACTCGGTGTCGACGACGAGCTCGCCGTGCCGCAGCACGGCGTGGTCGAGCGCGGGACCCAGCCGCAGGCGCAACCGGATGCGGGCCGCCAGCTCGTCGACCGCGAAGGGGCGCAGTACGTAGTCGTCGCGGTCGCCGCGCAGCTGGTGCAGCAGGCCCGCGCGGCGCTCGCGCGGGGTGACGGCGATGACCGGGGTATCCGGGGCCTCGTTCTGGACGGCGGCGAGCACCGACGCCTGGTCGTGCCCGGGCAACTCGACGTCGAGGACGATCAGCGCGGGGTCGCGGGCGCGGATGGCGTCGAGCACGCCGATCCCGTTGCCGACGGGGCTGACGCTGACGCCGTCGGACCGCAACGAGCGCAGCACTGAGGCCGACGCCGCGGTCGGGGGCAGCGCCAGCATGACATGATCGACCTGGGGCACGGGCACGCGTGGCTGGGGAATGACCGGCACGTACGTGGACGCACCCCCTGGGGGAGCAGCAGGGAGCATCGCCGGTCACTCTGCCGTATCACCGTCCGGAGTAACAATCCGCTAACGGAGCGACATCACCCGGCGGTCGTGGCACGGTGACACGGAGCTGAGAATCCGGCTGAGCCGAACGGAGTACCACCCGCTGCACGGACGGGGATCGAGCGCGATCCGGCGCTCCGGAACGACCTGTGGGCGCGTGTGCGCAACCCGCCCTCTCAGGTTCGCCGGTCACCCGGTGCCCGCTTCCTACTGTCTCCCGCCATGCGACGGAAACCCTCCGCTGAGGTCGGTCGCTCGGAGTCCACTGCCGAGCTCATCGCCCGCATCAGCGCCGAGCGCGACGCCCCGGTGGAGTCCACCGGCCGTCACGCCGTCCTCACCGCTCCCCCGCGCACCGCCCGGGCCACGGCCCGGACCGCGGTCACCCGCCCCCGTGCGGTCCGGCCCGTCGACGACGAGTCGGCCGTCGAGCGCACCGGGCCCATCGACCTCCCCGGGCCGGTCCCACTGCCCCGGGACGGGACGCGCCGGGCCGTGCCGCGCTGGGAACCGGCCGTCGAGGAGGACGTGCTGTTCGACCCCGAGGCCGACGACACCCCGACGACCGTGCTGCAGTTCCTGTCCCCCGACCCGCCCGCGCCGCGCCGGCCGGTGCGCATGCTCGTGTCGGTGGCGCTGGTGGCGGTCGCGATGGTGGTGGTCGGGGCCGCGGCCGCGGGCTGGCTCGGCGGCACGGGCGCCGAGGCCCCGGCCTCGCTCACCGCGGTGACCGAGGGGGTGGTCCCGCGACCGGCCCCCACCGGGCCGACGGTGCCCGCCCCGGTCGACTCCGCCCCCGTCGACTCCGCCCCGGTCGGCTCCGCCCCGGTCGACTCCGCTCCTGCCGAGGCCGCACCGGCCCCCGAGGAGGCCGCGCCCGAGGAGGCCGCGGACCCGGCCCCCGCCGACGTCCCGCTGATCGACGGCGCTCCCGACAGCTCCGGCTACTACTGACCGCCCACGATCCTCCCGCGGATCCCCGTCCCGCCCGGCGCTCCCCACCGGGCGGGACGGGTGCGTTCAGATGGCGCGCTTGCTGTGCGGGCGCGGTCCGCGGCCGCTGCGCACCGGGTCGGACTGCGGCCCGACGTGACCGGGCAGGACCGGCTTGCGTGCCTTCTTGCGCCGGTCGGCGCGGTTGAGCGGGGCCTCCGGCGTGTCGGGTCCGGTCCCGTCCGGCTCGGGGGTGTCGGGCGTGCTGGGCGTGCTGGGCGTCTCGGACATGGCGACCTCCGGTGGGGTGGGCGGGGTGGGTGCGGGGAGATCAGGAGATCACCGCACGAGCCTAGTCCGGGCGGGCCACCCGGTTTCAGGCCAGCAGCGGGACGAGCCGCTCCGCGTGCTCGCGCAGCAGCCGGACGAGCTCGTCGTTGGGCTCGGCCACCCGCGTCGCGGGCCCGCACAGCGCGAGACCGGCGACGAGCGCACCGGTGGCCGGGTCCCGCACCGGCACCGCCAGGCAACCCCGGTCGGCCCGCAGCTCGCCGCACTGCCGGGCCAGCCCGGACGCCGCGACGTCGGCGAGCCGCGCACCGAGTTCGGCCGCCCCGGTGACGGTGTGCGCGGTGAGCGGGCGCAGGTCGCGGGCCACAGCGCGCCAGTCGGCCTGGTCGGCGAGCAGCAGCCGCCCCAGCGCCGACGCGTGCGGGTAGCGGGCGAGCACGGCCGCCTCGGACGGCGGGTGGTCCGGGTCGGGGTCGACGAGCGTGAGCGTGCCGCCGCGCAGCGACGCCAGGTGCACCCCCCAGCGCACCATGGCCCGCAGGTGCTCGACGACCGCCCGCGCGGCCGCGGGCGGCCGCGGCACCACGGGCAGGGCGAGCCGGGCGGCCCGGCGGCCCAGCGCGAAGCCGCGCAGGTCCGGCAGCCGCACCAGGTACTCCTCGCCGACCAGCAGGTTCAGCAGCCGGTAGGTCGTCGCCTGGGGCAGCTTCAGCGCGGCCGAGATCTCCTTGGCGGTGACCCCCGGCCCCGACGCCACGACCTCCTCCAGCACCGCCAGCGCGCTGCGCACCGCGCGCGGCTGGCGTCCGGAGAGCGGGGCGGGATCGGTCACGGCCGGGCCAGCACGTCGTCGGCGACCGTCTCGTCGTAGGCACCGATCCCGGCCAGCTCGCGCGGGCGACGTAGGCGCAGCCAGCCCCACCACACCCCGCCCGCGAGCACCAGCAGCCCGATGACCAGGGGGATCGCGCCGCCCCACTCCGACACCACGAACGCGGCGAGGACGGCGAGCAGCACCGGGGCCGCCACCGCCGTGACGGCGACCGGCGGCGTCGTCAGCTCGCCGATCCGCCGCAGGAACAGCGGCGCGGCCAGACAGATCAGCAGGTAGGCGACGAGGTAGCCGGCCGTGGCGACGGTGAGCAGCTCGGCCAGCACCCGCGACGGCGGCACCCCGGCCGCGAGCAGCGCGGCCGGCACCGCGGCGACGACGGGCAGGGCCACCGCGATCGCCGCGTGCGGGGTGCGCAGGCGAGGATGGGTGGCCCCGAGCCGGGCGGGCACGATCCCGTCGCGGGCCATCGAGAACAGGACGCGGACCAGTGCGCCGAGCGTCGCCAGGGTGCACGCGGCGAACGACATCGCGATGCCGACGTCGAGCAGCACCGCGATCCACGGCTCGCCGCGCGCCGTGACCAGCGTCAGCACCGGCTCGGGGGTGGCCGCCAGGCCCCCGGCGGAGAAGCCACTGACCTGCGTGTACGCCGCGAACAGGAAGAGCGCCCCGGCGGCGCCCGCCGTCCAGGTGACGACGCGCGGCACCGTCCGGAACGGGCGGCGCGCCTCGACCCCCATCGCGGTGGCGGCCTCGAATCCGATGAACGCACCCAGTGCGGGGAGCACGCCCGCGGCGATCCCGCCGGGGCCGGGGTCGGGCGGGGGCGGGCCGGCGGGGGCGTCGGCGCCGAGCAGGGCGAGGAACACCACCGTCATCACGGTGATCGACACCGCCTCGACCAGCAGCACGACCCGCGCCGAGAGCCGCACCCGCACCAGCACCCCGGCGGTGGCCAGCACCGCGAGCACGCAGACGGCCGCGACCAGCACCGGACGCGAGCCGCCGGTGCCGCCGAGGCGGGCGACGAGCGCGTCGAGGTAGATGGCCGAGCCGGTCAGCGCGGCCATCGCGAGCACGCCGTAGCCGACGAGCAGGGCCACCCCCGAGCCGAACGCCCCGGCCGGGCCGAGCCCCTGCGCCGTCAGGCTGTAGAGCGACCCGGCGGCGGCCATCCGGCGGGTGAACTGGCCGATGCAGCTGCCGATCAGCAGTGCCACCACCGTCGCCACGGCGAAGGACCACAGCGTCCCGGGGCCCGCGGTGGCCGCGACGATCGCCGGGACCGTCGCCATCGCGGCCGCGGGCGCGGCGCCGGCCACCGACTGCGCCAGCACCTCGGCGGGCCCGAGGTTGCGGCGGTCGAGGCCGTGCACCGGGGAGCGGTGGCGCAGGTGGGGCACGGGAGTGGTCCTTCCGCCGCTGGTCGGCGCAGCGTAGGACGGTAGCGCCCGCACGCTTCCCGTGGCGACGTCCCGAACGAGAAAACCCGCCGGCCCGTTCTCGTGCCACGAGAACGGGCGCGGCGGGATTCGCCGGACCGGGGCCGGTGCGTTGTCCGCGGCCCGGGAGCGGGCGACGGTGCTGCGCATCCCGTCCCCGGAGGTCCGCATGACCGACCGTACGCACACCCTGACCGGCTCGCTCGGAGTCGGTTCCATCGTCTTCATGGTCGTCGCGGCCGCCGCGCCGCTGACCGTCATCGCCGGCACGGTGCCCCTGGGCATCGCGATCGGCAACGGCGCCGCCTTCCCCGCCACCTTCGCCCTGTGCTCGGTGGTGCTCCTGCTGTTCGCCGTCGGCTTCTGCGCGATGAGCCGGCACGTCCCCGACGCCGGGGCGTTCTACTCCTACGTCGAGCGCGGCCTGGGCCGGGCGCCCGGCTGGGGTGCGGCGTTCCTGGCGCTGGCGACCTACACCGCCGTACAGCTCGCGGTGTACGGCTACATCGGCGCGATCCTCGACGGCCTGGTGCAGAACTACGGCGGCCCGGCGCTGCCGTGGTGGCTGTACTCGCTGGTCGCGCTCGCCGTCACCGGCGTGCTGGGGTACCGGCGCATCGAGCTGTCCAGCCGGGTGCTCGGCGTGCTGCTGGTGTCCGAGGTGGCGATCGTGCTCGTGTTCGACGCGGTCGTCGCCACCACCGGGTCGACGCCGTCGACGGCGCTGTTCGTGCCGGCGCAGGTCGTCTCGGGCTCGCTCGGCGTCGCCATCATGTTCGCAATCGCCAGCTTCATCGGGTTCGAGGCCACCGCGGTGTTCCGCGACGAGGCGCGCGACCCGGAGCGCACGATCCCCCGCGCCACCTACCTCGCGCTGGTCCTGATCGGCGCGTTCTACACGCTGTCGGCCTGGGCGGTGGTCTCCGCGTGGGGCGACGCCGAGGCCGTCGCGCAGGCCACGGCCGACCCGGGGAACATGCTGCTGACGACGATCACGAACACGCTCGGCACCACCGGCGGGAACATCGCCCAGGTGCTGCTCGTGACCAGCCTGTTCGCCGCGATCCTGTCCTTCCACAACGTGCTGGCCCGGTACCTGTTCGCCCTCGGCGGCACCGGCGCGCTGCCCGAGGCCTGCGGCCGCAGCCACACCGAGCACGGGTCGCCGCACGTCGCGTCGGTCACCCAGTCGGTCACCGCGCTGGTGTTCGTCGCCGTGTTCGCGCTCGCCGGGATGGACCCGGTGACGCAGGTGTTCGCCTGGATGGCCGGCACCGCCACGCTCGGCGTGCTCGCGCTGATGGCCATGACCTGCCTGGCCGTCATCGTGTTCTTCCGGCGCAGCGGGGTCGACCGCAGGCCGTGGCAGACCCTCGTCGCGCCGGGGCTCGGTCTGGCCGGCCTGTGCATCTGCCTCTGGCTGACGATCTCCAACTTCGCCACTCTGATCGGGGGGTCCACCGGACTCGCCGTCGCGATCGGCGCGGTGCTGGTCGTGTTCTTCGTCGCCGGCGCCGCGTGGTCGGCCCGGCCCGTCCCGACCGTCGCACCCGTCACCCCCACCTCGTCCACCCATGGGAGGCACTGACCATGACCCTCGCCGAGACCCGCACGACCCATCCGCTGGAGATGACGACCGCCGCCGAGGTCGACGCCGTCCGCTCCGCGCTCGAGGGGGCCGGGCTGCTGGGCGAGACCGTCCGCTTCGCCTTCTTCGCCCCCGAGGAGCCGCCGAAGTCCGCGGTGCTCGACGGCACGGCGTCCGACCGGCGGTTCCGCGCGGTCCTGCTCGACCTCGCGACCGGCCGCTCGGTCGACACGGTCGTGTCCGCGACCAGCGGCGAGGTCGTCTCCTCGCGCGAGCTCGACCCCCCGGTCGACGGGCAGCCGCCGATCATCGACTCCGAGTTCGAGATGATCGAGGACATCCTCAACGGCACACCCGAGTGGCTCGCCGCCCTGTCCGCCCGCGGGATCGCGCCGGAGTCGGTGCGCGCGGTGCCGCTGTCGGCCGGTGTGTACGACATCGAGGGCGAGGCCGGGCGCCGGATCGTCCGGGCGTTCGGGTTCCGGCAGGACCACGAGAAGGACCACCCGTGGGCCCACCCGATCGACGGGCTCGTGGCCTACGTCGACCTGACGGCGCGCTCGGTCGACCGCGTGATCGACACCGGCGACGTGCCGGTGCCGGCGACGTCGGGCAACTTCGACGACCCCGCGTTCGCCGGGGAGCCGCGTACCTCGCTCAAGCCGATCGAGATCACCCAGCCCGACGGCCCGTCGTTCTCCGTCGAGGGCAACCGCGTGCGCTGGGAGAAGTGGGACCTGCGGATCGGGTTCAACGAGCGCGAGGGCCTGACGCTGCACCAGATCAGCTTCGACGGGCGGCCGGTCGTCTACCGGGCGTCGGTGGCCGAGATGGTGGTGCCCTACGCCGACCCGGCGCCGGTGCGGTTCTGGCAGAACTACTTCGACTGCGGCGAGTACATGTTCGCCCGCTACGCCGACTCGCTGCAGCTGGGCTGCGACTGCCTGGGCGAGATCCACTACCTCGACGCCGTCATCGCCGACGACCTCGGCCGCCCGAAGACGATCACCAACGCGATCTGCATGCACGAGGAGGACACCGGGGTGCTGTGGAAGCACTCCGACCTGTTCACCGGCAGCGCGGAGACCCGCCGCCAGCGGCGGATGGTGTTCTCCTTCTTCACCCCGATCGGCAACTACGACTACGGCTTCTACTGGTACCTCCACCTCGACGGCACCATCCAGCTCGAGGTCAAGGCCACCGGCATCGTGTTCACCGCGGCGGCACCGTCGGAGTACGCGACGGAGGTGGCGCCCGGGCTGCAGGCGCCGTTCCACCAGCACCTGTTCTCCGCGCGCCTGGACATGACCGTCGACGGGGTGCGCAACGCCGTCGACGAGGTGCAGGCGCAGCGCGTGCCGATGGGCCCGGACAACCCCTACGGCAACGCCTTCCGCAAGTCGCGCACGCGGCTGACGCGGGAGTCCGACGCCCAGCGCCTCGCCGACCAGTCCGCCGTGCGGACCTGGCACATCGTCAACCCCGAGGTGCAGAACGCGCTCGGCCAGGACGTCGGGTACGCGCTGATCCCGGAGGGGCGTGCCGCGCTGCTGGCCGACGAGTCGTCGTCGATCCACTCCCGCGCCACGTTCGCCACGAAGCACCTGTGGGTCACGCAGTACGACCCGGCCCAGCGCTACCCGGCCGGGGACTTCGTCAACCAGAACCCCGGGGGCGCCGGCCTGCCGGCCTGGGTGCAGGCCGACCGGCCGGTGGACGGCGAGGACATCGTCGTGTGGCACACCTTCGGCACCACCCACTTCCCCCGCCCGGAGGACTGGCCGGTGATGCCCGTCGACCACACCGGGTTCACGCTCAAGCCGGTGGGCTTCTTCGACCGCAACCCCACCCTCGACGTCCCGGCCCGGGGTGGCGCCGCCGGAGGCCACTGCACCTGACCCCGCGAGTCCCCCGTTTCCCGCGCGCGAGTCCCCCGTTGTCCGTCCGCGAGTCCCCCGTTTTCCGTCCGCGAGTCCCGGCTGTCCGACGCGGACCAGCAGGCCGGTCCCGGGGGCTCGCGGGCACCGATCCCGCGCCTCGGGCCCGTGGATCCGGGGACTCGCGGGCGCGATATCGGGGACTCGCGGACGGAATTCCGGGGACTCGGCGGACGGGATTCGGGGGACTCGCGGACGGAATTCGGGGGACTCGCGGGGTCAGGGGGACGGGGGGTGGGGGTAGCGGATGAGGAGGGCGGCCTCGACGTCGGCGGGGCCCTCCGCCTCGTAGCCGTGCGGCACGTCGGCGGGCCACTCCACATGCTCGCCGGGGCCGGCGCGCAGCGGACGGTCGAGCGGGCCGGATCGCAGGACTCCGGCGAACACGGTGACGTGCTCGGTGACACCCGCGTGGTGCGCCGGGGAGGTCTGCGTCGCGCCCGCGGGCAGGTGCATCCGGTAGAGCTCGTAGGTGACCGGGCCGTCGTCGAAGACCCGGAGCAGGGCCATCTCCGCGGCCGACCCGCGGATCGGGCCGGGGGCCGCGACCAGCGCCGTCAGGGGCAGGCCGAGGGCGCTCGTCACCGCGTAGAGCGTCTCCAGGGTGGGATTGCGGGTGCCGGCCTCCAGGCCGGAGAGCGTCGCCTTCCCGATCCCCGCCCGCCGGGCGAGCTCCGAGAGCGACAGTCCGCGCGCGCTGCGCAGGGCCGTGACCCGCGCGCCGATGCCGGTGCTCTCGGCGAGGGCGGGGCGGCCTTCCGCGGCGTCCGGCATCGGGCTATCGTCGCACCGTTCCGTAAACGGAACGCCGCGGCGGCCCTCGGTCGCAGTGGGGTGGCTCTCCTGCAACCAGGCTGGAGTGAAGCCACCCCACTGCAACGCGGCGGGCGGGGGGAGGTAGCGGGTGCAGCCGGTGCTCGCGGGGATCGTCACGGCGCTGGTCGGGTTCGCGAGTGCCTTCACCGTGGTGCTGGCGGGGCTGCGGGCGGCGGGTGCCGACGAGGCGCAGGCGGCGTCCGGGCTGCTCGCGGTGTGCGTCGCGTCCGGGATCGTCGCCGTGGTGCTCGGGCTGCGGTACCGGATGCCGATCGGTATCGCCTGGTCGACGCCCGGCGCGGCCCTGCTCGTCACCTCGGGGGCTCCGGCGGGCGGGTTCGGCGCGGCGGTCGGTGCGTTCCTGCTGTGCGGCGTGCTGGTCGTCGTCGCCGGGCTGGTGCCCGCGCTCGCCCGGCTGGTGGCCGCGATCCCGGGCCACGTGGCCGGGGCGATGCTCGCCGGGGTGCTGCTCCCGCTGTGCCTGGCGCCGGTGCGGGCGGTGGCCGAGGTGCCGCTGCTGGCGGCGCCGGTGGTGGCGGTGTGGGTGCTGGTCGGGCGGTTCGCGCGGGCCTGGGCGGTGCCGGCGGCGCTCGCCGTGGCCGTCGGGCTGATCGTGGCGACCGGGCCCACCGTCACCGGCGCGGCACCGGCGCTCGTCTGGACCCCTCCGGTGTTCGACGGGCCGGCGCTCGTCGGGATCGGGCTGCCGCTGTTCCTCGTCACGATGGCCTCGCAGAACGTGCCCGGGATGGCCGTGCTCGCGCAGTTCGGCTACCGGCCGCCGCTGCGGCCGGTGCTGGCCGCCACGGGGCTGGCGACGGTCGCGGGCGCACCCTTCGGCGGGCACGCCGTCAACCTCGCCGCGATCAGCGCGGCGCTGGCCGCCGGGCCGGAGGCGGGGGCTCCGGAGCGGCGGTGGGTCGCCTCCGTCGTCGCCGGGGTGGGCCTGGCGACGCTCGGGCTCGGCGCCGGGACGGCGACGGCGGTGGTCCTCGCGTCACCGCCGGTGCTGGTCGAGGCCGTCGCCGGGCTGGCGCTGCTCGGGGCGCTGGCGGCGTCGCTGGCCGCGGCCGTCGCCGAGGTGGACGGCCGGGAGGCGGCGGCCGTCACCTTCGTGGTGACGGCGGCGGGCGTCGCGTTCCTCGGGCTCGGGTCGGCGTTCTGGGGCCTGGTCGCCGGTGCCGCGATGACGCTGCTGCACCGGCGGCGGGTCACGGCGTCCGGCCGATGAAGGCGAGCAGCTTCGTCTGCTCGTCGGCGTCGTCGGGCACCTCCACGCGCGGGCCGTAGTGGCCGCTGGTCCGCAGCACCTCGTCGAGCGGGAGCATCCCCTCGTAGAGCCGGTGCACCTCGTCGGCCTCGAGGCGCTCGTCGCCGCCGGTGGCGCGGGCGAGGTCCCAGGTGTGCAGGAAGACGTCGGTGGTGCCGATCGTGTCGAGCGTGGCGGCGAAGGTGCTGCGACCCATCGGGGTGTCCCGCTCGGCACCGGCGACGGCGGGGTCGGCCAGCGCCGCGCGCAGCAGCCCGTCGAGCGCGGCCCAGGCGGCGGCCGCGTCGTCGTCGACGGAGGGGATCCGCGCCGGGGGCAGGCCCCACAGCGGTACGAAGAACGCCGGGATCCACTCCACGAGGTGGCGCACCACGTCGCGGGCGACCCATCCCTCGCACGGCGCCGGGGAGCCCCACGCCGCGGGTGGGACGGCGACGACCCGCGCCGTGAACCCGTCGGCGATCCGGCGGTAGCGCTCGGCCTGCTCGGTCATCTGTTCTCCTCGGTCCGGGGGGCTGCTCCCGGAAAGGACGACGGGCAGGTCCCCGACTCATCGGTCCTACTCCGTCAGCCCCCGGCGCACCAGCAGCGGCGCGAGCTCGGGGTCGCGCCCGCGGAAGGCCCGGTAGGCCTCCATCGGGTCGACGGACCCGCCCCGCGAGAGCAGCTCGCGCCGGAAGGTGTCGCCGTTGGGCCGGGTCAGGCCGCCGTTCTCGGCGAACCACTCGACGGTGTCGGCGTCGAGCACCTCGCTCCGGATGTAGGAGTAGTAGCCCGCGCTGTAGCCACCGCCGAAGACGTGGTTGAAGTAGGTGGAGCGGTAGCGCGGGGGTGCGCTCGGCACGTCGACACCGGCCTCGCGCAGGGCGTCGGCCTCGAAGGCGAGCACGTCGTCGACCGGCGAGTCCGGTCCCAGGCGGTGCCAGGCCAGGTCGAGCAGGGTGGCGGCGAGGTACTCGGTGGTGGCGGTGCCCTCGCCGAACCGGCGCGCCTCCCGCAGCCGCTCCACCATCTCGACGGGCAGCGGCTCGCCCGTGACGTGATGGCGCGCGTACCGGGTGAGCACTTCCGGGTCCTCCAGCCACATCTCGTTGACCTGCGAGGGGTACTCCACGAAGTCGCGCGGCACGGCGGTGCCGGAGAACGTCGGGTACTCCACGTCGGAGAGCAGCCCGTGCAGCGCGTGCCCGAACTCGTGGAACAGCGTGCGGACCTCGTCGATCGTCAGCAGGGTCGGCTCGCCGCGGGTGATGTTGAGCGTGTTGAGCACGACGGGCCGGGTGCCGAGCAGCCGCGACTGCGTGACGAAGGAGTTCATCCACGCACCACCGCGCTTGGACTCGCGGGCGTACAGATCGGCGACGAACAGCCCGACCGGGCCGTCCTCGTCGGCGACGTCGAAGACCCGCACGTCGGGGTGGTACAGCGGGAGGTCGTGGCGCTCGGTGAAGGTCAGGCCGTAGAGGCGGTGCGCAGCGAAGAACACCCCGTCGTGCAGCACGCGCTCCAGCTCCAGGTAGGGACGCAGCGCGGCGGCGTCGACGGCGTAGCGCTGCTTGCGCAGCCGCTCGGCGTGGAACGCGCGGTCCCACGGCTCGATCGGGTGCCCGGCGTGCTCGGCCAGCTCCGCGGCCTCCGCGCGGGCGTTCGCGACGGCCACCGGCACCAGCTTCGCCAGCATCGCGTCGATGGCCTCGACGGAACCCGCGGTGCCCTCCTCCACCACCCAGCTCGCGTGGTGCGGGTGGCCGAGCAGCGCGGCCCGCTCGGCCCGCAGGGCGACGGTCCGCAGCACGATGTCGCGGGTGTCGTGCTCGTCGCCGAGGGCACCCCGCGTGGTCGACGCCGTGTGCAGCTCGCGGCGCAGCTCCCGGTCGGTGAGCGAGGCCAGCGCGGGCTGCGCGGTGGGCAGGACGAGGGCGAGCCGCCCGCCGGACGCGGTGACCGCGTCGTCGGGCAGCCCGTCGAGGCGTGCCGGGTCCTCCACCCGCACCGCGGCCGCGTTGGCGCCCGCGAGCAGCCGCGACCCGAACTCCGTCGACAGCGCGGAGAGCTCCGCGTTGATCTCGCGCAGCCGTCGCTGCTCGGCGTCACCCAGGCGGGCGCCGGCCCGCTCGGCGTCGCGGCGCAGGCGCTCCAGCAGGCGTCGCGACTCGCCGTCGAGGCCGTCGGCGGGGACGGCCTCCAGCCGCGCGAACAGGGCCGGGTCGAGGGTGAGGGCGTCGGCGTGCGCGGCCAGCAGCGGCGCCACCTCGGCGTCGATCGCCCGGATCCCCGGCGTGCTGTGCGACCCGACGAGCGTGAAGAACACCGCAGACACCCGACGCAGCGTCGCCCCGGAGCGCTCCAGCGCCTCGACGGTGTTGGCGAACGTCGGCGGCGCGGGATCGGCCGTGATCGCGTCGACCTCGGCCCGTTGCTCGGCCATCCCCGCGGTGAACGCGGGCAGGAAGTGCTCCTCGCGGACCGCGTCGAGATCGGGATAGCCGAACGGCAGCGGGCTGGGCACGAGGAACGGGTTCACCTCGCCGACCCTAGGTGCGCGCGAGGATGGGGGCATGGCGCAGGTTCGGGTGGGCGTGGCCGCGGTCGTCGACGACGGGGGGCGCTGGCTGGTGCTGCGCCGCCGCGGGGCGCACGGGGCGGGCACCTGGGGTCTGCCGGGCGGGCACCAGGAGTTCGGGGAGTCGCCCGAGCGGACGGCGGTGCGCGAGGTCGCGGAGGAGACCGGGTTGGCGGTCGTCGCGTCCGCGCGGCTGGGGTTCACCGACGACCCGATGCCCGAGATCGGGCGGCACTACGTGACGTTGTTCGTCGCCTGCGCGGTGACGGGTGGGCGGGCGCGGGTGGCGGAGCCGGACAAGGCCTCGGAGCTGGCGTGGCTGACCCCGGACGAGCTCCGGGCCCGCGACGACCTGTTCGCCCCGCTCCGCCGGTTCCTGGACTCCTGAGGGACTCGGGCACGGAGAACGGGGGACTCGCGGACTTCCCCGCGAGTCCCCCGTTTCCCGTGGCCGAGTCCCTCAGGTGCCGGGGGGCCGGTCGACCAGCTCCGCCGCCCGCTCCCCGATCGCGACGGCCGTGGCCGACGTCCCCCGTCGCGGCACGGTGGGCAGCACCGAGGTGTCGGCGACGCGGAGCCCGTCGACGCCGAGCACGCGCAGCTCCGTGTCGACGACCCGCCCGATCGCGGCGGTGCCGCACATGTGCACCGAGGTCGTGAGGTGGTCGGCGATCCAGGCGTCGAGGGTGCGGTCGTTGCCCAGTACCCCGCCGTCGGGCCCCACCCGCGTGCCGACGCCCGCGCGCAGCAGGTCCGCCGCGGTGCGGATCGCGTGGCGCAGGCGGCGGCGGTCGTGCTCGGTGCGCAGGTAGCGGTACTCGATGCGGTCCGGGGTGAGCTCGCCGCGGCTGTCGGGGTGCTGCAGCGCGCACATCAGGTGCAGCGGCCCGCCCGCGACGAAGGGGCGGACGAACGCGAGCACCTCGACGTCGCCCGCGGGGTCGGCGCCGGCGTCCCAGTTGAGTGCGACCGGGCTGCCGGGGGCGTGCGGGTGCGCGGGCGGGTCGGTGTCGGCGAAGGGGAGGAAGACGGCGGGGTGGTCGGAGAACCCCCGGCCGACGGGGAGGTCGACGCGCAGCCCCGGGCCGATCCCGGAACGCATCAGCAGCCGCGGCGTCCCGATCGCGCCGGCCGCGATCACCACCTCCCCCGCCTCGACGACCTCGCCGCCGGCCAGTTCCACCCCGCGCGCCCGGTCGCCGTCGAACAGGACCCGCTCGACGGGGGCGTCCCCGCGGACGGTCCGGGGCCGGTAGGCCGTCGCCGCGTCGATCCGCACCCCGTCGACGCTGTTGCCCGGCACGAGCCCGACCCCGGGGGCCGACCCGGCGTTCTTGTCCGGCTCCTCCGCGAACCCCAGCCGCCGCGCCGCGTCCAGGAACCGTTCCGCAGCGGGGTGCAGCAGCTCCCCGTCCGGACGCCGCACCGGCACCGGCCCGGTCGTCCCGTGCCACGCGTCGCGCTCGGAGCGCTCGTAGCACGGCAGCAGGTCGTCCCAGGTCCAGCCGGGGCCCCAGTCCTCGGCACGGGTGGCGCGGACCCAGTTCGCCCCGTTGATCGCGCTCGACCCGCCCAGCCCGAGCCCCCGCGGGACGACGGCCGGCTGCCCGGGCCGCAGCAGCACCTCGTGCGCCCAGTTCCGCGGGTGCCCGGGGGCCGTGGCGGCGAGCGAGGTGGCGTCGCGCAGCTCCGGCAGCGACGCGGTGGGCCCGGCCTCCAGCAGCAGCGCCCGCGCGCCCAGCCGTCCGGCCAGCGCGCACCCGGCCGACCCGCCCCCGACCACCACCACGTCCCACACCCCGGCAGGATGCACCGGGTGGACGACCTCGCGCAGGATCTCGCCGACTTCATCGTCGCGTCACCGACGCCGTACCACGCGGTGGCGGAGGTGGTCCGGCGGCTGAGCGCGGCGGGTTTCGTCGAGCAGCCCGAGGCCGGGCCGTGGGTCGACGGCCCGGGCGGGCGCTACCTCGTGCGCGACGGCACGGTGCTGGCCTGGTCGGTGCCCTCCGACGCCGGACCGGGCCTTTCGATGCGGATCTTCGCCGCCCACACCGACTCACCGACGCTGAAGGTCAAGCCGAACCCGGACGTCGGCGCGGGCGGGTGGCGGCAGGTCGCCGTCGAGGTCTACGGCGGCGCGCTGTGGAACTCCTGGCTCGACCGCGACCTCGGCCTCGCAGGGCGCCTCGCGCTCTACGACGGGTCGACGGTGCTGGTCGACGTCCACCGTCCGCTGCTGCGCGTCCCGCAGCTCGCGATCCACCTCGACCGCGGCGTCAACTCCGAGGGCCTGCACCTCGACGCCCAGCACCACCTGCTCCCCGTGTGGGGCCTCGGTGCCCCCGCCGAGGGCGACCTGCTGGAGTTCCTGGCCGGGGAGGTGGGCGTCGACGCCGACGAGATCGCGGCGCACGACCTCGTCGTCCACGACGTCGTGCCGCCCGCGCGCCTGGGCGAGGAGGAGGAGCTGCTCGCGGCTCCCCGGCTGGACAACCTCGCCTCGGTGCACGCCGGGATCGGCGCGCTGCTCGCCGCCGCGGGCACGCCGGGTGTCGTCCCGGTGTTCGTCGGCTTCGACCACGAGGAGATCGGCAGCGGCTCGGCGACCGGGGCGTCGGGACCCCTGCTGGAGACGGTGCTGACGCGCCTGGCCGGGGGCTTCGACGCGCGGGGCGCGGCGTTCGCGACCTCCCGCTGTCTCTCGGTCGACGTCACGCACGCCGCCCACCCCAACTACCTGGGCCACCACGACCCCGGGCACCGCAGCGTGCCCAACCAGGGCCCGGCGCTGAAGGTCAACGCGAACCAGCGCTACGCGACCGACGCGCCCGGCGCCGCGGCGTGGCGGCGCGCCTGCCGGGACGCGGGTGTGCCGACGCAGGTGTTCGTCGGGAAGAACACGGTGCCCTGCGGCACGACCGTCGGCCCGCTGCTGGCGACGCGACTGGGAATCCGGACCGTCGACGTCGGGATCCCGGTGCTGTCGATGCACTCCGCGCGCGAGCTGTGCGGGGTGCGGGACCCGGGGTTCCTGGCCGCCGCGGCGACGACGTTCCTCACCGATCTGCAACCCTGAGGTTGCTTCTGGGTGCAGAACGTGCAACCCTCGGGTAGCAGGTCAACCGAGAGGAGATCGTCGTGAGCGACCGGATCGAGCGTGAGATCCACGTCGACGCCCCCATCGAGCGGGTGTTCGCACTGGTCAGCGAGCCGGGGTGGTGGATCGAGGACGGCCCCGAGCGCATCGTGACCCGCGAGGGCGAGCTGACGCTGGTCGAGCTCCCCACGCACGGGATGACCTTCCCCGTCCTGCCCCTCGCCCAGGACCCGCCCCGTTACGCGTCGTTCCGCTCGGCGTTCCCGGGGACGGAACCGGTGGAGGGCACCTCGACGCTCGTGGAGTTCACGCTGACCGAGCAGGACGGCGGCACGCTGCTGCGCGTCGTCGAGAGCGGGTACGACGCGCTGACCGTGCCCTGCGACACCGCGGGCAGCATCGAGGGCTGGGAGCAGGAGCTGCGGGCGGCGAAGCAGCGGGCGCAGCGCGTCCCGGCGTGATCGACGATCAGGTCGGCGACGTCCTCACCGCGCTCGCCGACCCCACCCGCCGGTCGCTGCTCGACGCCCTCGCCGTCGCCGGGCAGGCCAGCGCCACCGTGCTCGCGGCGGGGCTGCCGGTGTCGCGGCAGGCGGTCGTCAAGCACCTGCAGGTGCTGGAGGCGGCCGGGTTGGTGACGGGCGCCCGCTCCGGCCGGGAGGTGCGCTACGTCGTGCGCCCCGACCCCCTCGACGCGACCGCCGACTGGCTGGCGGCCCGCTCCGCCGCCTGGGACCGCAGGCTCCGTTCGCTGAAGCGGGCCGCGGAGGCACCGCCCGCGGCGCCGTAGGCCCACCGACCTCCGCCGGGTCGCGGGGGCCGGTGGCACGTGTTGTCCTGGACCGGTGACGGTGGCGGTGGAGGAGGACCTGGGCCTGTTCGGGCCCGGGTCGGTGACGTGGCGCGTGCACATCGAGCCGGTGATGTGGGTGGCCGGGTTCCGGGCGCTGCTGCTGCAGTCGCTGGAGCCGCGGGTGATGCGCGGGACGTACCAGAACTCCGCGCTGTTCGACCCGGCGAAGGCCTGGGCGCGGTTCCAGCGGACCGTCGAGTTCGTCGGGACGCGCACGTTCGGCTCGACCGCCGACGTCGAGCGGGTCGCCGCGCGGGTGCGCAGGCTGCACGCGAGCCTGCGCGGGTACGACCCCGACACCGGAGAGACCTTCCGACTCGACGAGCCGGCGAACCTGCTGTGGGTGCACGCCACGGAGGTCGAGTCCTACGCGCACGTCGCGCTGCGGGCCGGGCTCGTCGACACGATCGACGCCGACCGGTACCTGGCCGAGAGCGTCCGGGCGGCGCGGGTGATCGGCCTGATCGACGCCCCGTCGTCACGCGAAGAGATGCACGCCTACTACGCGCTCCGCCGCCCCGACATGCGGATGACCGACGAGGCCCGCCGCGCCACCATGAACCTGTTCGCCCCCAAGGGGCAGGCGCCGACGGCGGTGAAGATCGCGGTCCCGACGATCGCGACCCTCGCCGTCGCCACGCTCCCCCGCTGGGCGCGCCGCTGCTACGGCCTGCCCGGCCTGCCCACCACCGACATCGGGGCGACCCTCGCCCTGCGCGCCCTGCGCACGGCCACCGGCGTCCTGCCTGACGTGCCGGCGCCGCCGAACATCGAACGGGCGCGTCGGCTGGTCCGCGGCCTGCCCGCCTGACCCACCCCGCGAGTCCCCCGTTCCACGTCCGCGAGTCCCCCGATTCACGTCCGCGAGTCCCGGGATCCGACGTCCGGGACACCGGAACTTGGCAACGGAGAACGGGGGACTCGCGGACGGAAAGGGAGGGACTCGCGGGGGGTCAGGGGCGGGGGGCGCGCAGGAGGGCGGGCAGGAGGGCCGCCAGGAGCAGGCCGGTGACGGCGACCGCGGTGACCCCGCCGAGGGCCCACAGGGCGTACAGGCCGATCGTCGCGACGTCGGCCCCCATCCCCGCCACCGACGTGACGGTCGCGCGCGACGCGGAGTCGATGCGGTCCTGCAGCCGGGCGTCGGTGACGGCGAGCACCGCGCGGTAGCCGCCGTAGAACAGCACCACCCCGACGATCCCGGCCGGATGCGCGACGATCCCGGCCCCCGCGAACAGCACCATCGACACCGCCAGCAGCGCCGCGAGCCACCCGGCCCGCAGTCCGGCCGCCCGCCCGGCCAGCGCGGCCCCGGCCATGCCCCCGAGCACGATCGGCAGGTCGGCCACCGGCACCAGCGCCACCGGCACCCCCCACGACGCGACGAGCAGCGGGAAGTACTCCTCGACGCCGTCGACGCTGGTCACCAGCGCCGCAGCGGCGACGACGCCGGGCACCCCGGGACGCGACGCGGCGATCCGCAACCCGTCGCGCAGTGTGTCGAGATATCCGGACTCGTCGTCGTCACCGGGGGCGCGCGGCGCCTCCGGGATCGTCGACGCCACGAACGCGGCGGCCAGGCAGGTCGCCACGCTCACCCAGCCGACCAGCACGTACCCGCCGAGCGGGAACAGCAGCGTCGCGAGCCCGGCGGCCGGGAGCTGCGCGGCGAGCTCGGCCGCGGAGATCCGCCCGTTGACGGCGGCGTAGTGGCGCTGCGCGCCCGCCGCGACGAGCCCGTCGTAGAGCAGCGCCTCCTGCGCGCCGGAGGCGAGCACCCCGCCGAGCCCCCACAGCACGAATCCCGCGGCGAACACGCCGAAGCCGGGGGCGGCCGTCCACAGGGCGAACCCCGCCGCCTGCAGCACCCCGGACGCGACCAGGCAGGTGCGCCGGGAGAACCGGTCGGCGAGCGCGCCGGTGGGCACCTCGGCGACGATCCCGACGACCGACCAGATCGCGAACAGCAGCGAGATCTCGGCGTCGGACAGGCCGGTGTCGGCGAACAGCAGCGCGTACAGCGGGTACAGCGCGACGGCGTCGGCCAGCAGCGCCCAGCCGAACATGCGGCGGGCGAGCGGACGGGCGCGGGGCGGCAGGGAGCGTCAACCGGGCATGGGCGAAGCGTAGAACCGGGGGCAAGCGGATTGGCACACTGACGGTCATGAGGTTTCGAGCCACCGTCGAGCTCAGCGGCCGGACGGCCACCGGCATCCCCGTCCCCGACGAGGTCGTCGCCGCGCTCGGCGCCGGCAAGCGGCCTGCCGTGCACGTCACCGTGGCGGGCCACCGCTACCGCAGCACGATCGCGCCGATGGGCGGCCGGTCGTTCGTCCCGCTGGCCGCCGAACACCGCACGGCGGCGGGTGTCGCGGCCGGGGACGAGGTGGACGTCGAGCTCGAGCCGGACACCGAGCCGCGCACCGTCACGGTGCCCGACGACCTGGCCGCCGCCCTCGACGACGACACCCGCCGCGCCTTCGACGCGCTGAGCTACAGCAACCGGCGCCGGCACGTGCTCGCCGTCGAGGGTGCGAAGGCGGCGGAGACCCGCGCGCGCCGCATCGCGAAGGTCGTCGCGGAGCTGCGGGGCTGACGGGGGCCGGCTCGCGACGGCCCCCGTGCCGCCACCCCCTCCGGTCTCGCGGACAGCTGCGGGCGGGCCCGGGCACGGGCCCACCCGCCATCCTGCTCGCGCGGCGACGTCCGGGAAGGGGGGAACTGGCCGGACCGAGTCCGTTCCGGCGGCCTTCTTGCGCCGTCCGCCGCGCCGCGTGCAAGATCTTGCATCGTGGACGAGCCGCTGCGCATCCTCGTCGCGTCCCCGCTCGCACCGATCATCGAGCCCGCGCTGGCGGCCCGGTTCCCGGCGGGCACGGTCACCGTCGCCCGGGACCGGGAGCAGGTCACCGGGGCGGTCCGCGGGCGGCTGCGCCACGACATCGTCGTCTCCGATCTCCTGTGGAGCTCCGCCGAGGAGTTCGTCTTCGACGGTCTCGACGTCCTCGGGATCCTGCGTGACGCCGACCGCCCCGCGCCGGTAGTCATGGCGATGCAGGGTCACGGCGCCGAGCACGACCACCTGGAGGAGGTGCTCGCGCACGAGGAGGTCCGCGGCATCCACCGGAAGTCGGCCGGGCCGCAGGCGCTGTTCGACATCGTCCGGGAGGTGGCGGGCGGGGCCGGCACGGGCGGCTCGCCCGTCGCGCGGCCACCCGTCGACCTGCCCGCCGTCCCGCACCTGCACGACTGGTTCTCCCGCGGCCGCGGACGGACCGCGGCCCGGATGGCGGGCGCCATCGCGTCCGGCCGGGCCGTCAGCCACGCGACGCTCGCCGAGGCCGCCAACGTCCGCTACGACACCGCGGCGAAGGTCGGCCGCGAGTACCTCGGTGAGCTGATCTGGCGGCGCGGCGAGCACCCCGAGCCTGCGGTTCCCGTGTCGGTGGTCTACCGCTGGTGCGGCGAGCACGCCCGGTACGTCCTGAGCTGGTGCCGGCGCAACGGGCACGCCGACGTTGCCACGCGAGTGATCGGAAGGCGATGATGTCCGGCGTGCCCCCGACGACGACCCGCAGTCCGGACCTCTCCCTGGTGACGGACCTGTTCGTGATGGCCGAGCGGATGCTCGTGGAGGTCCTGGGCCGCATCCGGCACGGTGACGGGAGGATCGTCCTGCCGCCGATGCGGGTCGGGGACGAGCCGGCCACGATCCGGGAGTCCGTCGCCCGCCACGTCCGCGACGAGGCCCGCCTCGCCGGGCTCCCCGAGGTGGAGCTGGGCACCGATCCGCACCCGGTGATCGCCCGGCTGGCCGACGAGGCGATGGAGGCCGCGCGGGCCGGTCGCATCAGCGCCGACGACCTGCTGCTCGCCACGATCACGCGCTGCTTCCTCGCCCACGACGTCGCCTTCCACCTCGGCTCCACGGCCTGCCCGCTGCCCGAGGAGCTGGCCCGGCCGCTGTGGGAGATCACCGACCCCGACGCCGAGTGGTGGCGCGAGCAGCGCGTGTTCGGCGAGCCGCTGCTGCCCATGCCCCCGCACGTGTCGTGGCGCGACCGCTTCCTGCGCACGGCGGGCCGCGATCCCCACCCGCACTTCGACTGAGTGCCCGTCCACGACACCGCGCGGGAGATGGCGCGGGCGCTGCGGGCCCGGGAGATCTCCGCGCGGGAGCTCGTCGCCGCCCACCTGGAGCGGATCGACGAGGTCGACGGCCGCGTCAACGCCGTCGTCACGCGCGTCCCGGAGCAGGCGCTGGCCCAGGCCGCCGACGCCGACGCGCGGCTGGCCGCCGGGGAGCCGGTGGGCCCGCTGCACGGCCTGCCGATCGCGCACAAGGACACCCACCTGACGGCCGGGATCCGCACGACGTTCGGCTCACCGCTGCTCGCCGACCACGTCCCCGACGCCGACGAGCTGGTGGTCGAGCGGATGCGCCGGGCCGGGGCGATCACGATCGGCAAGACCAACGTGCCGGAGTTCGCGGCGGGCTCGCACACGTTCAACCCGGTGTTCGGCACCACCGCCAACCCCTACGCCCTCGACCGCAGCGCGGGGGGCAGCAGCGGCGGTGCGGCCGCCGCGCTGGCCTCGGGCATGCACGCGCTGGCCGACGGCTCCGACATGGGCGGCTCGCTGCGCAACCCGGCCTCGTTCTGCAACGTCGTGGGCCTGCGCCCGTCGCCGGGTCGCGTGCCGACGCACCCGTCGGCGCTGCCGTGGGCGACGATGGCGGTGCAGGGGCCGATGGCCCGCACCGTCGCCGACGCCGCGCTGCTGCTCTCGGTGCTCGCCGGGCCGGACCCGCGCTCCCCGGTCGCCCTGGACGACCCCGGGTCGACGTTCGCCGCCCCGCTCGACCGCGACCTCACCGGCCTGCGCGTCGCCTGGGCCCCGACGCTCGGCGGCGCGGTCACCGTCGACCCCGCGGTGAGCGCTGCACTGGAGCCCGCCGCGGCGGTCTTCGCCGGCCTCGGGGCGATCGTGGAACCGGCCTGCCCCGACCTCACCGGCGCCGACGACGTCTTCCGCACCCTGCGCGCCTGGCAGTTCGCGGCGACGATGGGCCCCCAGCGCGACCGGGTGAAGGCCGCGCTGGCCGCCAACATCGACGACGGCCGCCGCCTCACCGGCGACGACCTGGCCCGCGCCGAGCTCGCCCGCGCGGCCCTGTTCCACCGGGTCCGGGAGTTCTTCACCCGCTACGACGTCCTGCTCGCCCCGGTTTCGCAGGTCCCCCCGTTCGACGCCGCGCTGGAGCACCCCACCGAGATCGACGGCGTGCCGCACCCGCACTACCTGGACTGGATGGCCTCGGCGTACCTGGTCTCCGCGGCCGGGCTGCCCGCGCTGTCGGTGCCGGCCGGTTTCACCCCGGACGGGCTGCCGGTCGGGCTGCAGGTCGTCGGCCCGCCGCGCGGTGACCTGCTCGTGCTGCAGGTCGGGCACGCCTACGAGCAGGCGACGCAGGTGGGGCGACGCCGCCCGCCGCTCTGACGCTCCACTGCCGTCTCAGGGGCGGCGCCGCGCGTGCACCACGATGTCGCGCACCGTCAGCTCCGTGCCCTCGTGCGTGAGCCCGGCCCGCTCACGCGTACCGGCCACGAGCACCTCCCACTCCCGGGGGTCCAGCGAGCCGGCCACCTCGTCGGCGGTGAAGAACATGCCGGGGACCTGCGGGCGGTGCGGCCCGGCCTCGTCGGTGGGGTCGTGGCCGACGACGAGCAGCGACCCGCCGGGCGCGACCCCCGTCGCCAGCCGCCCGTAGAGCTCCAGCAGCCCCGGCAGGTGCACGAACTGGGCGGAGACCAGGTCGTAGGCGCCCGCGTCGGGCGTCCAGGTGGTGAGGTCCTCGTGGCGCCAGCGCACGTCGGCGCTGCGGGCCTGTGCCCGGGCGAGCGCCGTGCGGGAGAAGTCGACGGCCGTGACGTCCCAGCCGCGCCCGGCCAGCCACACCGCGTCGGCGCCCTCGCCGCAGCCCGCGTCCAGCGCCCGGCCCGCGGGCAGGTCGGCGGCCTCGGCCACGAGCTGCGCGTTGGGCTGCCCGCTCCAGATCCCGTGGTGCCCGTGCTGCCCGTGGCGCTCCTCGCGGGCGCCGTAGCGCTCCTCCCAGGCCTCCTGGGTGAACATGTCCGTCATGTAGCCGACGGTGCCCCGCCCCGGCCGTCCGCGCAAGCGTCGTTGCCGGAACGGCAAAGGCGTCAGGCCCGGCCCAGGCGGACGGCGTTGGGCGGGCAGCCGTAGCGACGGCGGAACGCGCGGCTGAACCCGGCCTGGTCGGCGAAGCCCCACCGGTGGGCGGTGCGGGCCACGGTCGTCGCGGGGCCGAGCCGGGCCAGGTCGGCACGGGCCCGCGCCAGCCGCCGGTCCCGGACGTAGCCGCTGACGGTCTCGCCGCGCCGCTCGAACAACAGGTACAGCGCGCGGACGGAGATGGCGTGCGCCGCGGCGATGGTGTGCGGGCGCAGCAGGGGGTCGGCCAGGTGCTCCTCGATGTGGTCGCGCACGCGTTCCCACCGCGGCTCCGCGTCGACCTCCGGCGCGTCACCGGGCAGGGCCGCCGCGAGCAGTTCCAGCGCCGCGGTCGCCGCCGCGGCCGCCGCCGGGCCGGGCAGCTCACCCACCGCCGCGACGGCCGCCAGATGGTCGACGAGCAGGCGACCCGCCGGCCCGGACAGGACGGTGGCACGCTCGACGTCGACCGGACGCCCGCCGGCCAGCCGCGCCCGCGGGACGAGCAGCGTGCGCTTGCGCAGGCGCTGCGGGATCGCGAACCGCAGCGGCTGCGAGCTGCTCCAGGCCAGCGCCTCGCCGCGGCGCAGCACGATCCGGCGCTCGCCCTGCGCGATGTGCTCGCAGCCGTCGAGGACGGTGAGGACGGCCAGGTACTCCCCGTCGGTGCTCCCGATCTCGCTGCGCCCGCGACGGCCCGAGCAGCGGCCCGCGGAGCAGTCGACGAGCGTGAGCCCGTCGAGCGGCCGGGCGGTGATCGAGGCGACGGCCGCCGGGTCGGCGTCGCGCTCGGCGTCGAGGCGCCACGGCAGGTGCGTGCGGGAGACCAGGTGCCGCCACGCGTCCGGGCGCTCGGCCACGGGCCACTGCTCCAGCGTCCAGGTTCCGGTCACCGCTGCGCTCCCCCGCCGTCGGGACCCCCGAGTATCCGGCCGCGCCCCGGCGGCTGTCCACACCGTGCACGCGTGGCCGGGTGCCGTGCAGCGACGGTCAAGACGGCGCGTCCGGTCCCGCGGCAGCGTTCCCCCCGACACGAGGAGGTGCGACATGCGCGAGGACGTGGAGTTCGCGACCGAGGACGGGGTCGCGTTGCGCGGATGGCTCTACCGACCGGACGAGAGCGGCGGGCCGTTCCCGGTGATCGTCATGGCGCACGGGTTCTCGGCGACGAAGGAGATGTACCTCGACGACTTCGCCGAGTTCTTCTCCGCGGCCGGGTTCGCCGTGCTCGCCTACGACAACCGCAACCTCGGCGCGAGCGACGGCGAGCCGCGCGGCGAGATCGACCCCTGGCAGCAGGTCCGCGACTACCGCACGGCGATCACGTGGGTGTCGGCCCGGCCCGGGATCGACGCGTCGCGGGTGGGGGTGTGGGGGTCGAGCTACAGCGGCGGGCACGTGCTGGTCGTCGCCGCGCAGGACCGGCGCGTGGGCTGCGTCGTCTCCCAGGTGCCCCTGATCAGCGGGTACGACAACTCCCGGCGGCTGGTGCGCGCCGACCACCTGGCCGGCCTGCGCGCGGCGTTCGACGCCGACCGCGCCGCCCGCTACGCCGGGCAGCCACCCGCGATGATCCCCGTCTGCTACACCGACGACCCGGCCGAGCCGTGCGCCCTGCCGACGGCCGACACCCACGACTTCTTCCTCGGCCCAATCCTGGAGCGGGCCACGACCTGGCGCAACGAGGTGACGCTGCGGTCGGTCGAGATGTTCACCGAGTACGAGCCCGGCGACTACCTGCCGCGCATCAGCCCGACCCCGCTGATGATGGTCGTGGCCGCGGGCGACCACCTCACCGTCTCCGACCTCAGCCTCGCCGCCTACGGCCGGGCGAACGAGCCCAAGCGGCTGCTGGTGCTGCCGGTCGGACACTTCGAGGCCTACGTCGGCGACGCCTTCCGGGTCTCGGCACCGGCCCAGCGCGACTGGTTCCTCATGCACCTGAGCAAGCGGTAGGCCGCCGGCGGACGCCGCGTCGGGTCCCGGCCGAGGACGAGGTCGTCCGCGGCGCCGAGGCGATCGGAGGTGTCGATGGCTGAGGAGATCACCCGCCTGGCCTACGACGAGGCCCGCGCGGCGCTGCGGGAACAGGACGCGACACTGGCCAACGTCCGCAACCGTGCGACCGGACTTCTCGCCGCCGCCGCGGTGGGCACCTCGTTCGCTGCCGGCGTCGGCCTGCTCAACACCGACCCCGCCCGCGGAGCCACCTTCCCGCTGTGGGCCGGCTGGACGATGTTCGGCCTCATCACCTCGATCGGGATCGGCGTGTCGATCGTCCTGTGGCCGGTGACGCGATGGAGCTTCGGACCGCATCCTGCGGCTCTGCTCCGGCACGCGAGCCACGACGCGGACGACACACTCCGGCGGGCCACCGAGGCCATGATCGTCGCGATGGCGTCCAACGACCGCCTGTTGACCCGGCGCATGACGACCTACCGCATCACGGTCGGCGTCCTGATGATCGACATCCTGCTGTTGGTCGCAGCCCTGCTCATCCGGGAGGTGTAGCTGTATGACGACCGCACGAGGCGGCGATGACGGTGGGGACGACGGTCCCCCCGACGCCGCCGCCCAGACCGAGTGGATCCGCCACGGGCTGAACCACCAGCAGGGATACCCGCAAGTGCCGTACGCCGGGGGAGGTGCGTCGGAGCCGCCGAGCTACGGCGAGCTACCGCGGAGCCATCCCTACGGGAGGATTCCCGAGGCCACGCCTCCCGCCCAGAGGGACCCGCGGCTCGACCTGTTGCGCCCGATCCTCGTCGGCGTGGTGGTGAACCTGATCGTCCTCGTGGGTCTGCTGATCCTCGTGCTGATCCGGACGTGACACCCGGCCGGAGTCGCCGCGCTCCGGGGTCGCTGCGGCTCCGGGCTGTGTGCTGTCACCGGCCGATGTCACGGCACCCGTCACGATCGACGGGGATTCGTGATCATGGCTCTGACCTGGCGGAAGCGGAGGGATTTGAACCCCCGGACGGTTGCCCGTCTCTCGCTTTCAAGGCGAGTGCATTCGGCCGCTCTGCCACGCTTCCCTGGTGGCAGCCTAACCTCCGGCGATGATCCGGCGGCGCGGCGCGGGTCACTGTGGCAACCGACCCGGGAGGAACCATGGCCACCGCCACCACCGACATCTGGCCCGCCGCCCACGCCGAACGCGCCGCGCTGGCCGCCGACCTCGCCGACCTGCCCGACGAGCGGTGGACCACGCCGTCTCTGTGCGCGGGGCTCAGCGTCCGCGAGGTGCTGGCGCACCTGACGTCCTCGGCCACGCTCGGCCCGCTGCCCTGGATGTGGAGCGTGCTGCGCAGCCGGTTCGACTTCGACCGGCACGTGGCCGACCGCCTGGCCGAGCAGCTGGGCTCCTCCCCCGCGGAGACACTGGCCCGCTTCGAGCGGATCGTCGACAGCCGCACCTCGACGTTCGGGCCGAAGGCCGCCTGGCTGGGTGAGGTGATCGTGCACGCCGAGGACATCCGGCGCCCGCTCGGCATCCGCCACGACTACCCCGATGACGCCGTCACGCGCGTCGCGCGGTTCTACGTCGGGGCCGACTTCACGGTGCCGAGCCGGACCCTCGCCCGCGGGTTGCGCCTCGAGGCCACCGACGGCCCGTTCGCCGCGGGCACCGGCCCCGAGGTGCGCGGCACCACCCTCGCGCTGACGATGGCGATGGCCGGGCGCTCGGCGTTCTGCGACGAGCTGACCGGCGACGGCGTCCCGGTCCTGCGGAGCCGCGCCCGCTGACCCCGCCTGCCCACCACCGGGTCACCGATCAAGGGGCGGCGAGCGTCCGGTGTCGCCCGCCCGGGCGGGTGTGGTGGGATTCGGCCGATCACCGGAGGAGACAGCCGATGCGGTTCAACGAGAACGCGAATCTCGACACCTCGAACATCGACGACCTGCGCGGCGGCGGCCGTGGCGGCGGCGGGGGTGCGCTCGGTGGGCGGGTCGCGGCCGGCGGCGGCGGGCTCGGCATCCTCGGCCTGATCCTCTACTTCCTGATCTCCCAGCTCGGCGGGGGCAGCTTCGACACCGGCGGTGGCGGCGGCTTCGAGCTGCCCGGCGGGCTGTCCGGCCTGTCGTCCGGCCAGACCGCCGACACCTCGCAGGTCGCGCAGAGCTGCCGCACCGGCGCCGACGCCAACACCCAGCTCGACTGCGAGGTCGTCGCGGTCGTCAACTCCCTCGACGGCTACTGGACCGACGCCTTCGCCCGCTCCGGCCAGACCTACCAGCCCCCGCGCACCAACTTCTTCTCCGGCGGCGTCAACACCGCCTGCGGCAGCGCCAGCTCCGCCGTCGGGCCGTTCTACTGCCCCGGCGACAACGAGGTCTACATCGACCTCTCCTTCTTCCAGGAGCTGGAGACGACCTTCGGCGCGCAGGGCGGCACGTTCGCCCGGGCCTACGTGATGGCGCACGAGTACGGCCACCACATCCAGGCCCTGCTGGGCACCACCTCCCGCGTGCGGTCCGGTGACGTCGGACCGACTTCGGGTTCGGTGCGCCTGGAGCTGCAGGCCGACTGCTACGCCGGGGTGTGGGCCAACCACGCCACGACGGTGCCGACGTCGTCGGGCGAGCCGCTGATCGTCGACGTCACCCGGGAGGACGTCGCCGCCGCGCTGGACACCGCCGCCCGCATCGGTGACGACTTCATCCAGACCCAGCTCGGCGGCGGGCAGGTCGACGAGAGCCAGTTCAGCCACGGCAGCTCCGCGCAGCGCGAGCTCTGGTACACCACCGGGTACGAGACCGGTGACCCGTCGCGGTGCGACACCTTCGCCCGGGGCGTCGACCTCGGCTGAGGTTCACGCGGCGCCGAGCAGCCCCACGCACCCCTCGACGCCCGCCGCCCGCAGCTCCCAGGACGGCCGCCGGAACCCGTCCGCGTCCAGGACCAGCCGGACGTCCTCCGCGGCGACCCCGCGGCGCACGACCGTCCGCGTGCCGTCACGCCGGTAGCCCAGCTTCGCCGACACCCGGTGCGAGGCGTGGTTGTCGGCGAAGGCGTCCGAGCGCGCCCGGACCGCACCGAGGTGCTCGAAGGCGAACAGCAGCACCGCGGCCCGCATCTCGGTGCCCAGCCCGTCGCCCTGGTGGGCCGTGCCGAGCCACGAGCCGGTGCGCACCTCGCGGGTGACCGCGAAGTCGACGCCCTCGACGCTCTGGGTGCCGATCACCGCGCCCTCCCGGCGCACCAGGAAGTTGACCGTCCAGCGCTCCGGGGCCAGCGCGGCGCGCTGCGACCAGAAGTACTGCAGCATCCCGCGACCCAGGTAGCGCGGGTCGGCCTCGGTCCACGGCACCAGGAACGGCATCTCCCCGGGCGGGTGAACCCCGGAGTAGGCGACCTCGACCAGCTCGGCGAGGCCCGCGTCGTCGTCGGGGCGCAGTTCCAGGCGCGGGGTGTGCAGGACGAGGTCGCGCAACGGCCAGTGGTCCACGACGAGCCACGGTCCCCGATCGACCGGCGCGGCGCGAGGGCATAGCGTCGGCGCCATGTATGCGATCACCGTCAGCGAGCCGGGTGGGCCCGAGTCGATGCAGTGGACGGAGGTGCCCGACCCCGTCGCCGGGCCCGGGGAGGTCGTCCTCGACGTCGTCGCGAGCGCGGTCAACCGCGCCGACCTCATGCAGCGCCAGGGCAACTACCCGCCGCCGCCCGGGGCCTCGGAGATCATCGGGCTGGAGTGCTCGGGGCGGATCGCGGAGCTCGGCGAGGGTGTCGACGGGTGGGAGGTCGGCGACGAGGTGTGCGCGCTGCTCGCCGGCGGCGGGTACGCGGAGAAGGTCGCGGTGCCGGCGGCCCAGCTGCTGCCGGTCCCGCCGGGCGTCGACCTGGTGACGGCGGCCGGGCTGCCGGAGGTGGCGTGCACGGTGTGGTCGAACATCGTGATGGCCGGGCGCCTGGCCTCCGGCGAGACGTTCCTCGTGCAGGGCGGCAGCAGCGGCATCGGCACGCACGCCATCCAGGTGGCCGCGGCGCTGGGAGCCCGGGTGGCCGCCACCGCGGGTGCCCCCGACCGGCTGGAGCGCTGCCGCGAGCTGGGCGCCGACATCGTCATCGACTACCACGACGACATCGCCGCCGAGCTGAAGAAGGCCACCGACGACCACGGCGCCGACGTCATCCTGGACAACATGGGCGCGAAGGGCCTCGCCGGCAACCTCGACGCCCTCGCCCCCGACGGCCGGCTGGTGATCATCGGGCTGCAGGGCGGGACGAAGGCCGAGCTCGACATCGGCGCGCTGCTGCGCAAGCGCGGCTCGGTCACCGCGATGGGGCTGCGCGGGCGACCGGTCGACGGGCCGCACGGCAAGGGCGCCGTCGTCGCCGCGGTGGCCGCCAACGTCTGGCCGATGATCGCCGACGGGCGGGTGCGGCCGATCGTGCACGGCAGCATGCCGATGACGGACGCGGCCGAGGCGCACCGCACGCTGGAGGCGGGCGGGGTCGTCGGGAAGATCCTGCTGACGACGCCCTGACGCGGGAGCGGGACTCGCGGGCGGAGAATCGGGGACTCGCGCGCGGGGGAACGGGGACTCGCGCGCGGGAAACGGGGGACTCGCGGGTCAGCGGAGGGCGGGCAGGGTGTTCAGGGCCTCGGTGAGGGCGCGGGTCTCCGAGCGGGTGGTGTAGTGGCCAAGCCCAACCCGGACGACCCCGCCGATCTCCGCGGTGCCCAGGTGGGCGAGCACGCCGCGCTCCCCGGTGTCGGGCAGGACGCAGACGCCGTGGCGGGCGAGGTGCTCGGCCACGTCGGTGGCGGGCAGCGCGTGGGTGAACGACAGGGCGGGGATCCGGTCCCCCACCGAGCCGAGCACGTCGGCGCCGGCCCCGACGAGGTCGAACAGCAGGTCGTCGAGCAGGCGTTCCTGGTGGCGGGCCAGGGCGTCGAGCGAGGTGAGCAGCCGATCGCCGCGGGGGCCGGTGGCGGTGTCGTCGAGCGCGGCGAGGTGGTCGACCGACGCGACGAGCCCCGCGAGCTGCGGGTAGGACTGCGGGCCGAGCTCCAGGCGGTGCGGACCCCGGGCGGCGGGGTCGAGCGAGCAGGCGGTGAGCCGGTCGAGCAGGGCCGGGGTGCAGAAGGCCAGCGCGCCGACGTGCGGCCCGCCCCAGGCCGCGGCGTCGAGGACGACCACGTCGGCGCCCAGCGCGTCGAGCCGCACCGGCCCGTAGGCCGCGGCCGCGCAGGCGTCGACGACGAGCAGCGCGCCGGTCTCGCGGGTGCGCTCGGCGATCGCGGCGACGTCGACGCGGGTGCCCACCTGACCCGACGCCGCGGTGACGGCGACGACCCGCGTCGCGTCGGAGAGCAGTTCGTCGAACTGCCAGGTGGGCAGCTCGCACGTCTCGATGTCGATCTCCGCCCAGCGCACCCCGACCTCGCGCCGCCCGGCCGCCCACAGCCACGGCGCGACGTTCGGGGCGTCGTCGAGGCGGGAGACCACGATCTCGTCGCCGGGTGCCCAGGTGTCGCCGACGGCGTCGGCGAGCCGGCGCAGCAGCTCTGCCGGGCCGCCGGGGCCGAGCACCACGCCGCGGGGGTCGGCTCCGACCAGGTCGGCGACGGCCGCACGGGCGTCGGCGTCGATGTCCGCGGAGAGCCTGGAGGCCGGGAACGGCGCGCCGGCCGCGGACCGCGAGCGGCGGAACGCCCCCGTCACCGCGGACACGACACCCTCCGGCGGCTGCATCCCGGCCGTGGCGTCCAGGCGCACCCAACCGTCGCCGAGGGCGGGGATCAGCCCCCGCACCCGAGCGACGTCGAACCCCATCCGGATACGGTAGCGGGGGCACCTAATCGATCAGTCACCCAGCGAGCACGGAGCGTGGACACATGACCCAGCCCGAGAACGGAGCCGAGCAGCAGGTGATGGTCATCGGGCCGGACGGGCAGCCCGTCGGCATGGCCCAGATGCCGCAGTCCGACGGCGAGGGCGGCGGCATCGGCGGGATGGTCGAGCAGCCCGCCAAGGTCATGCGGATCGGCACGATGATCAAGCAGCTGCTGGAGGAGGTCCGCGCGGCGCCGCTGGACGACGCGTCGCGCGCCCGGCTCCGTGAGATCCACGAGAACTCGATCAAGGAGCTGGAGGACGGCCTCGCACCCGAGCTGCGCGAGGAGCTGAGCCGGCTCTCGCTGCCCTTCACCGAGGAGGCCACCCCCTCCGACGCGGAGCTGCGGATCGCCCAGGCCCAGCTCGTCGGCTGGCTGGAGGGGCTGTTCCACGGCATCCAGACCGCGCTGTTCGCCCAGCAGATGGCCGCCCGCGCGCAGCTGGAGCAGATGCGCCGCGGCCTGCCCCCCGGCGCCGTCCCCGGTCAGCCCGGTGAGGGCGGCCTGGGGCGCGGGACGGGCCAGTACCTGTAGCCGGGCCCGCCCCGCACCGGGGCGGCACACGGGCGCGCCGGTAGTCTCGATCCGTGGCACAGACGGTGACTGCCGGCGACGACCGGACGGAGGGCGCCATGCCGCCCCCGCTCCCGGACGAGCCCGGCCCGCGCAGCTGGTCGCGGGCGTTCGGCGACCTGCGCCAGGGCTGGAAGCAGCGCCCGCTGTGGGGCTACCTGGGCTGGCAGGACATCAAGCAGCGCTACCGCCGCTCGGTGCTCGGCCCGCTCTGGATCAGCGTGACGATGGCCGTGGTCGCCACCGCCATGGGCATCCTCTACGGCGCGCTGTTCGGCGAGGACATCGCGACGTTCCTGCCCTACGTCGCCACCGGCCTGTTGATCTGGTACTTCATCAACGGCTGCATCCTCGAGGGCAGCGAGGTCTTCATCGCCAACGAGGGGCTGATCCGGTTCCTGCCGGCCCCGCTGAGCCTGCACATCTACCGGCTCGTCTGGCGCCAGTCGCTGTTCTTCGTCCACAACCTCGTGGTGTGGGCCGTCCTGATCCTGATCTTCCCGCAGCCGCTGGGCTGGTCGTTGCTGCTCGCGATCCCGGCGTTCGCGCTGCTCGTGCTCAACGGCGCGTGGATCTCGGTGCTCACCGGCATCATCGCCACCCGCTTCCGCGACATCCCCCCGATCATCGCGAGCCTGTCGCAGCTGCTGTTCTTCATGACGCCGATCGTGTGGCAGTACGAGACGCTGCTGCGCAACCCCGCGGTCGCCGAGCGCGCACGGATCGCCGAGCTCAACCCCGTCATGCACTTCGTGGAGATCCTGCGCCAGCCGATGCTGGGCCAGGAGATCGCCTGGCGGCACTGGTACATCGCGGGCGCGATCACCGTGGTGGGGATCGGCGCGGCGCTGGTCTGCCTGCGCAACTACCGCTCCCGCGTCGCGTACTGGGTCTGAGGAGCACTTCGTGGTCAGCATCGACATCCAGGGCGCCTCGGTCGACTTCCCGATCTTCGACGCCAAGACGCGCTCGCTGAAGAAGGCCGTGCTCGGCAAGGCCGGCGGGCGGATCGGCACCGACAGCAAGGTCCCGATCATCGAGGCCCTGCGGGACATCTCGCTGTCGCTGCGCAAGGGCGACCGCGTGGCGCTGGTCGGGCACAACGGCGCGGGCAAGTCGACGCTGCTGCGGCTCATGTCGGGCATCTACGAGCCCACCCGCGGCCGGGCGAGGATCATCGGCAAGGTGGCGCCGGTGTTCGACCTCGCCGTCGGCATGGACCCGGAGATCTCCGGGCTGGAGAACATCCTGATCCGCGGCCTGTTCCTGGGCATGACGCGCAAGGAGATGGACGCCCGCGTCGACGACATCGCGGCGTTCACCGAGCTCGGCGACTACCTCGACATGCCCCTGCGCACCTACTCCACCGGCATGCGGGTGCGCCTCGCGCTCGGCGTCGTCACCAGCGTCGACCCGGAGATCCTGCTCCTCGACGAGGGCATCGGCGCCGTCGACGCGGAGTTCCTGGCCAAGGCCCGCGACCGGCTCAAGGAGCTGGTGGAGCGCTCCGGGATGCTGGTGTTCGCCTCGCACTCCGACGAGTTCCTCGCCGACCTGTGCAGCACCGCGATCTGGATGGAGCACGGCACGATCCGCGAGCACGGCCCGCTGCGCGAGGTCCTGCACCACTACAAGGGTCGCGACGTCCTGGCGGAGATCGAAGCGCGGTGACCGCCCCGCTCCATGGTCGACGTCTCGGAACCGGGTGCGCGCCGGTTCCCGGACGGTGATCATGCCCCCGACCGGCCCGTCCACCCCCGCGACCGGCCCCCGCGACGCCGTCGGCCCCGACTCCCCCCTCGGCCCCGACTCCGTGGTCGCCGTCGTTGTCACCCGTCACCGCGCCGAGCTCCTCACCGAGGCCCTCGCCGTGCTGGCGAAGCAGACCCGGCCCGTCGACCACCTGGTCGTCGTCGACAACGGTCCCGACCGCCCGGCCCGTGACGTGGTGGAGGGCTGCGGCATCCCGGCCACCTACCTGCCCTCGTGGAACAACCTGGGCGGGGCGGGCGGGTTCGCCCTCGGGATGCTGCACGCGCTGGCGCTGGGCGCGGGCTGGGTCTGGCTGGCCGACGACGACGGGCGCGCCGCCGACGACACCGTCCTGGCCACCCTGCTCGACCTCGCGCAGCGTCGCGGGCTGGCCGCGGTCTCCCCCACCGTCGCCGACCTCGACGACCCCGACCGCCTCGCCTTCCCGGTGCGCCGCGGCCTCACCTGGCACAGCTCCCGCGCGGCACTGGCCACCGCCGACGGTGCCGACCCGGAGCTGCTGCCCGGCATCGCGGCGCTGTTCAACGGGGCGCTGTTCCGGGCCTCGACCCTCGACGTGGTGGGCGTGCCGGACCTGCGGCTGTTCGTCCGCGGCGACGAGGTGGAGATGCACCGGCGCCTCGTCCGCTCCGGCCTGCCGTTCGGCACCGCGCTGCACGCGGCCTACCTGCACCCGGCCGCCCGCCACGAGGACAAGCCCATGCTCGGCGGGCGGCTGCACGCGCGCGACCCCGAGGACGAGGTCAAGCGCTACTACACCTACCGCAACCGCGGTTACCTGATCTCCCAGCCCGGGATGCGCCGCGTCGGGCTGCTGGAGCTGCCCCGCTTCGCCTGGTACTTCCTGGTCACCCGGCGCAGCCCGCGGGAGTTCGCGACGTGGCTGCGCCTCATCCGCCAGGGCCGCGCGGAACACTTCCACCGGGCCTGACGCCCGCGCTCGCACACCGTTCGGGCTCGCGCACAGGACTCGACCTGTGCGACGGACCGCGCCGCGTGCGCGAGCGGCCGGCTCAGGTGCGGAAGACCACCGTGCGCAGCATGACGAAGTTGACGACCGTCGCCACGCCCTGCGCCAGCACCCACGCGGTGCTGGTGCGCAGCGGCATCGCCGGCAGGAACGCCAGCGCCAGGGAGTTGACGCCGACGTTGAGCGCGAACGTCGTCCCGTAGAGCAGCACGAACCCGGCGAACCGGCCCGTCCCGCCGCCGGAGGCGGTGAAGGTGAACCGGCGGTTGAGCAGGTAGGCCGTGGTGGTGCCCAGGACGAAGGAGATCCCCTTGGCCAGCGGCGGGACGGCGCCGACCTGCAGCAGCAGGTGGTAGAAGCCGAAGTCGACCAGCGCCGACACCGCCCCGACGGCGACGAACCGGGCGAGCTGCCCGCGCAGCCCCATCGGGGCGTCCGTCGTCGTCACACCGGCGAGGGTAGCGGGGTCAGCCGGCGAAGCCGTTCTCGGCCAGCCACTGCTCGGCCACCTCGTCGGGCAGCTCCCCGCCGACGTCGACGCGCTCGTTGAGCCCGCGCATGACGTCCGAGGTCAGCGCCGCGGTGATCGGCGCGAACACCTCGGCCAGGCGCGGGTTCGCGTCCAGCACCTCCTGCCGGACGGTCAGCGCCGCGTTGAACGGGGTGATCGCGGCCCGGTCGTCCTCCAGCAGCACGAGGTCGTTGGCCGCCACCGCCCCGTCGGTCACGAAGACCTCGCCGAAGGTGCACGCCTCGCCGCGCACCACCTCGCCCGGGATGAGCGAGAGCTCCAGCTCGGAGATCGCGGCGGGCGCCAGCTCGAAGCCGTAGGCGCGCTGCAGGCCGGGCAGGCCGTCGTCGCGGGTCAGGAACTCCGCCGCGGCGCACAGCCGGGCCTGCGCCGGGTCGCTCGCGACCAGCGCCGCGAACTCGCTCAGCGTCCGCACGCCGAGCTGCTCCTGGCGCTCCCGCGGGAGCGCGACCGCGTAGGCGTTGTTGAGCGGGGCGGCGTCGAGCCAGGCGACGCCGTTGGCCGCGTCGTCGCGCCGGACCACCTCGTAGAGCTCCGCCGGGTCGCGCGGGGCCTCGCTCACCTCGCGCTGCAGGTGCGCCGACCAGCCGGTGCCGGTGTACTCCCAGTACATGTCGAGCTGCCCCGAGGTCAGCGCCGTGCGCACGTTCGTGGTGCCGGTGATCGTGGCCAGCGGGGCCACGTCGGCACCGGCGGCCTCCAGCGCCTGCACGGTGATCTCCCCGAGCACGACGTTCTCGGTGAACTCCTTGGACCCGACGGTGAACGAGGCCCCGGACAGGTCCGCGCCGCCCGCCGGGGCGCCGCCGGTGCCGCCGCACGCGGCCAGCGCCAGCGCGGCCGCGACGAGGGCCGGTGCCAGGCGCCTCATGCCGTGAACCCGTTCTCGGCCAGCCACTGCTCGGCCACCTCGTCGGGCAGCTCCCCGCCGACGTCGACGCGCTCGTTGAGCCCGCGCATCACGTCCGAGGTCAGCGCGGCGGCGATCGGGTCGAACACCTCGGCCAGCCGTGGGTTCGCGTCCAGAACCTCCTGGCGGACCGTCATCGCGGCGTTGTAGTCGACGAAGGCGTCCCGGTCGTCCTCGAGGATCACGAGGTCGTTGGCGGAGACCGCGCCGTCGGTGACGGTCACCTCGCCGACGGTGCAGGTCGTGCCCCCGGCCGTCTCCGCCGGGATCAGCGACAGCTCCAGCTCCGCGACGGGCGGCAGCGGGAAGCCGTAGGTGCCGGCGACCCCGGGCAGGCCGTCGTCGCGGGTGAGGAACTCCGCGGCGGCGCACATCGTCGCGTTCGCGGGGTCGCTGTTCACGAGCGCGGCGTAGTCGGACAGCGTGGCGATGCCGAGCCGCTCGCCGGTCGCCCGGCCGATCGCGATGGCGTAGGCGTTGTTCAGCGGGGCGGCGGCGAGCCAGGCGACGCCGTTGGCCGCGTCGGCCTCCCGGACCGCGGTGTAGAGCTCGGCCTCGTCACGCGGCGCGGCGGCGATCTCGTTCTGCAGGTGGGTGCTCCAGCCGGTGCCGGTGTACTCCCAGTACATGTCCAGCTCGCCCGAGGTGAGCGCGGTGCGCACGTTGGTCGAGCCGGTGATCGTGGCGAGCTGTCCGGGATCGGCGCCGGCGGCCTCCAGGGCCTGCACGGCGATCTCACCGAGCACCACCTGTTCGGTGAACTCCTTGGACCCGACGCGGAACGTCGCCCCGCTCAGGTCGACCGCCGCCAGCGTGCCCTCCCCGGAGCCGTCGCCGACCCCGGACGCGCCGCCTCCCCCGCAGCCCGCGGCCAGCAGTGCGGCCGCGGCCAGTGCCGTGGCCAGTCTCGTGTGGCGCATCGCGCCCCCTTCTCCTCAGAGCCCCCGCGGGCGCAGAACGGCCTCGGCGACCCGGCCGAGGTAGTCGATGGACAGCGCCAGCACGGCGGTGAGCACGCTGCCGACGACGGTGACGAGCGGCCGGTTCTGCACCAGGCCGGTGATGATGATGTCGCCGAACCCGCCGGCGTTGGTCAGCGAGGCGAGCGTGGCCGTGCCGACGTTGATCACCAGCGCGGTGCGCAGCCCGGTGAGGATGACGGGCACCGCGAGCGGCAGCTCGATGCGGGTGAGCACACCGAGCCGGCTCATCCCCATCCCGCGGCCGGACTCGACGACCGCCTCGTCGACCTGGGTGAGCCCGATCATCGTGTTGCGCAGCACCGGCAGCGCGGAGTACGCGACGAGCGCGACGACGGCGGGCCAGAACCCGACGCCCCAGACGATGGCGAGCAGCACCAGCACGCCGATCGAGGGCACCGCCTGCCCGATGTTGAACACCGCGACCGCCGGGCCGGTCACCCGCCGCAGCCCCGGGCGGGTCAGCGCGATGCCGACCGGGATCGCGATGAGCAGGACCAGCGCCGTGGACACCACCGTCAGCGTGACGTGCTCGACCGCGGCCCGGAGGATGAAGTCCGGGTTGACCCGGCGCTCCTCGATGCTGTCGAGCGGGCGGCTGCCGACGTAGGCGAACAGCGCCAGCAGCACGAGCGCCAGCACCGCGGGGGTGACCAGCCAGCCCAGGGCCGACCGCCGGCGGCCGGCGTCGACCTCCTCGGCCATCGCGACGGTCACGACGGCGGCTCCAGGTCGCCGCGCGGGCGCTCGTGCTCCGCGGTGCGCATCCCGCGGATGGCCCCGTTGATCGTGTCGATGTCGACGACCCCGCCGTAGCCGCCGGCGTCGTCGACGACCACGGCCGTGCTGTAGCGGGCGGTGAGCATCTCGTTGAGCGTGTCGCTCAACGTGGCGGCGGGGCCGACCGTGGCCAGCGGCAGGCCGACCTCGGCGAGCGGGCGGCCGTCGGCGCGGCGCAGGTGCTCCGCGGTGACCCAGCTGCGCGGGCGGCGCTGCGCGTCGAGCACCAGCAGGCTGCTCCGGCCGCTCGCCGCGAGCATGCGGTGGGCCTGCTCCGGATCGGTGCCGTCGGCCACGGTGGGCCAGTCGCCGAGCGGGATGTCGCGCACCCGGCTCAGGCTCAGCCGCTTGAGCGAGGCACCGCGGCCGATGAAGTCGGCGACGAACTCGTCGGCCGGGTCGACCAGGATCCGTTCCGGGGTGTCGTACTGGGCGATCTCCGAGCCCTCGCGCAGGATGGCGATCCGGTCGCCCATCTTGATCGCCTCGTCGATGTCGTGCGTGACGAACACGATCGTCTTGCGGATCTCGGCCTGCAGCCGCAGGAACTCGTTCTGCAGGCGGTCGCGGGTGATCGGGTCGATCGCGCCGAACGGCTCGTCCATCAGCATCACGTCGGGGTCCGCGCTCATCGCGCGGGCCACCCCGATGCGCTGGCGCTGGCCGCCGGAGAGCTGCTTGGGGTAGCGGTCGCGGTAGGCCGCCGGGTCCATGCCCACCGTGGTGATCAGCTCGTCGACGCGCTCGGCGATCCGCTTGCGGTCCCAGCCCAGCAGCTTCGGCACGGTCGCGATGTTCTGCGCGATCGTCTGGTGCGGGAACAGCCCGATCTGCTGGATGACGTAGCCGATGCGCCGCCGCAGCCGGTCGGCGTCGACCCGGGTGACGTCCTCGTCGTCGAGGAAGATGCGCCCGGACGTCGGCTCGATCAACCGGTTGATCATCTTCATGGTGGTGGTCTTGCCGCACCCCGAGGGGCCCACGAAGATCACGATCTCGCCCTCGGGGATGTCCAGCGACAGCTCCTGCACGGCCGGGCGCGCCTGCCCGGGGAAGCGCTTCGTGAGCGCGTCGAGGCGGATCTTGGTGGCGGTCATCGGATCCCCCGCGAGGTCGTCACCCGGTTGAGCAGGACGTAGAACAGGTCGAACAGGACCGCCAGCAGGACGACGCCGAGCACGCCGCCCAGAACGAGGTTGAGCGCGTTGGGGCTGCTGATCCGGGACAGCCCGGCGAAGATGTCGTTGCCCAGGCCCGGGCCGAGGATGTAGGCACCCAGCGCCACGATCCCCAGCGCCACCAGCGTCGACACGCGGATGCCGGTGAGGATCACCGGCCAGGCCAGCGGCAGCTCGATGCGCAGCAGCCGCTGCACCCGGCCCATCCCCATGCCCTGCGCCGACTCGACGACCGCCGGGTCGACCTCACGCAGCCCGACGATCGTGTTCGCGACGATCGGCAGCAGCGAGTACATGACCAGCGCGACGACGACCGGGGTCGTGCCGAGCCCCAGGACGCTGATGAACAGCCCGAACAGGGCCAGCGACGGGATCGTGAGGAACACCGACGCGACGGTGACCACCGCCTGGCGCCAGCGCGGGCGGTCGTAGGTGGCCATGCCCAGGCCGACGCCGATCAGGGTGGCCAGGGCGACGGCGAGCGCCGTGACCACGGCGTGCTCGACCGCGAGCTCCAGGATGTTGTCCCAGCGCGAACCCAGGTAGCGGAAGAAGTCCACCGATCACCCCCGACGCCGGAGGGTGACACGGGGCAACGGTGCGCACAAACGCTGATCAGAACTTCAGGCCGCCCACCTGGTAGCGCCGCCGCACCGTCACCGATCCCATCCCGGTGCGCCCGTGCACCACGAAGTGCACCGCCCCGGGACGCGGGCGGGAGGGCACCTTGCTCCGGACCGTCCCCATGCTCGACGCCACGTCGTCGACGTTGGCGGTGGCGTCGTCGGGCACCAGCAGCCGGACGCTGCCCGCGCCCACGTCCACCTCGACCTCGACGACCGGGTGGTGGATCGTGGCGTCGCAGAAGTCGAGCACGATCGTGCCCATGCTGGACTGCAGCCGCAGCCGCGCGGGCACGTCCCAGTCGCCGGTGCGCTTGATCGTCGACATCCCCGCGCGCAGCACCACCGGCGGGCCGGACGGCGTGGAGGGCACCGCGGCGACGGGCGCGACCTCGGGTCCGGGGAGGTCGGCCAGCGGGGGCACCAGGTCGGCCTCGTAGCGGGCGGCGTAGACGACGGTGAGCCGTTCCTCCAGCTCGGACACCGTGATCCGGCCCTCGGCCAGCGCGTGGTGCAGGCGCGTCGCGGCGCGCTCCCGGTCGGCGTCGGAGATCCGGAAGCCGGGCTTGTCGGGCGGCTGGACGGTCACCCCGTCGAGGATAGTGCGGCGCGGGCCGTCGCTCCGGGCGCGCGTAGCCTGGCCCGCGATGCCCAACACGAGCCTGTGGGGATGGGGTCGCACCGCGCCCACCCTCGCGAACGTCGTCCCGGTGCGCTCCGCCGCCGACCTCACCGCCGCTCTGGCCGCCGCCGGGCCCCGCGGCGTCATCGCCCGCGGGCTGGGCCGCTCCTACGGCGACCCGGCGCAGAACGCGGGCGGCACCGTCCTGGACATGACCGGTCTGAACCGCATCCACTCCGTCGACGCCGACTCGGGCCGCGTGGTCGTCGACGCCGGCGTCAGCCTGGACACGCTGATGCGGGCCGCGCTGCCGTTCGGGCTGTGGCTGCCGGTGCTGCCCGGCACCCGCCAGGTCACGATCGGCGGCGCGATCGGCGCCGACATCCACGGCAAGGCCCACCACGTCGTCGGCAGCTTCGGCAACCACGTCGAGTCGCTGGAGCTGGTCACCGCCGACGGCCGCGCGCACACCCTCACCCCCGCCGACGACCTGTTCTGGGCCACCGTCGGCGGCATGGGCCTCACCGGCGTGGTCGTGCGGGCCACGCTGGTGCTGCACCACGTCGAGACGGCCTACTTCACGGTCGACACCGAGCAGATCGGCTCCCTCGACGAGCTGATGGCCGCGCAGTCCGTCGACGACGACAAGTACGCCGAGACGGTGTCCTGGTTCGACGCCGTGAGCACCGGCGCGCGCTTCGGCCGCGGGCTGCTCATGCGCGCCAACCACGCCACGCTCGACGAGCTGCCGCCCAAGCTGCGCCGCGACCCGCTGCGCTTCGACGCCCCGCAGCTGCTCACCGTGCCCGACGTGTTCCCGCCCGGCCTGCTCAACAAGCTCACGGGCCGGCTGTTCAGCGAGCTCTGGTACCGCAAGTCGCCCACCCGGCACGGCGCGATCCAGAACATCACCCAGTTCCTGCACCCGCTCGACATCCTGGGCGAGTGGAACCGCGGCTACGGCCCGCGCGGGTTCCTGCAGTACCAGTTCGTGGTGCCGCTGGAGCGCGGCGACGTCGTGCGGGGCGTGCTGGAGCGGATGCACGCGCACGGCCAGGTCTCCGCGCTCAACGTGCTCAAGCGCTTCGGCGAGGGCAACCGGGCGCCGCTGTCGTTCCCGAGGCCGGGGTGGACGCTGTGCGTCGACATCCCGGTCAACGACGGCCTGGGCGCCTTGTGCGACGAGCTCGACCAGCTCGTCCTCGACGCGGGCGGCCGGCACTACCTGGCCAAGGAGTCCCGCACCACGCCCGAGGCGATCCGCCGCGGCTACCCGCGCCTGGACGAGTGGCGCAAGGTCCGCGACGCCGCCGACCCCACGGGCGTGTTCACGTCCGACATGTCCCGACGCCTGGAGCTGACGCACTGATGATCGACGCCGTGGGCAACCCGCAGTCCGTCCTGGTGCTGGGCGGGACCAGCGAGATCGGCCTCGCCGTCGTCGAGGCCTTCGCCTCCGACCGGCCGCTGCGGGTCGTGCTCGCCGCCCGGCGGTCCGACCGGCTCGACGCCGCGCAGGCCCGGCTGGAGAAGCTCGGCTGCGCGGTCGAGACCGTCGAGTTCGACGCGGCCGCTCCCGAGACGCACACCGAGGTGGTGCGCGCCGCGTTCGCCGGGGGCGACATCGACGTCGCGCTCGTCGCGTTCGGGCTGCTCGGCGACAACGAGGTGGCCTGGACCGACGTCGACGCCGCCGTGCAGCTCGCGCAGGTCAACTACACCGCCGCGGTGTCGGTCGGGGTCGCGCTGGGCAAGCGGATGACCGAGCAGGGCCACGGCTCGATCGTCGCGCTGTCCTCGGTGGCCGGGGAGCGGGCGCGCCGCTCCAATTTCGTCTACGGCTCCACCAAGGCCGGGATGGACGCGTTCTACTCGGGGCTGACCGAGGCGCTGCGGCCCGCGGGCGTGCACGTCACGGTGGTGCGGCCCGGCTTCGTGCACACCCGGATGACCGAGGGCCTGTCCCCCGCGCCGCTGTCGACCACGCCCGAGGCCGTCGCCGCGATCGTCGTCGACGCGGTGCGCAACCGGCGCGAGCTGGTCTGGGCCCCCGGCCCGCTGCGGTACGTGATGAGCGCCCTGCGCCACGTCCCCCGCCCGCTGTTCCGCCGCCTGCCGGTCTGACCCGGCCGCCGCGATCTCGTGAGCGTGGGGCACCGTCCGCCCCTCCCGCCCGACGGTGGAGGAACCACCGGGCGGAAGGGGCGGGGCAGTGCTCCCTACTCGCTCCCCGCGTGCAGGATCGTGGCGCGCACCAGGCCGGCGCGCTCGAACGCGCCCCAGGTGTCGGCGCGGTGGGTGGGCCTGCGGCGCTGCACCGCGAGCAGCTCCGCGGCGAGCGTGGGCCGGCGGGTGGGCGAGGCGGCGTGGCGCGGGGTGGGCAGCGCCGTCCGCGGGCCGTGGGCCGCCGCGGCGGGCGCCCGGTCGCGCGCCGCTCCGGCGGGCCGGGCCGGGGCGGGCAGATCCGCGTCGCCGTGGTCGACGGCCAGGGGCGCGGCGACGACGGGACGCGGGGCCCCGAGGCGGCGCAGCCGGCGCCGGGCCGGCTCCTCGACGAACCGGAACGCCGCGGCCGCCACCGGGTAGGTCGCCCCGATCACCAGCAGCGCCACCAGGTGCCCGACGACCCCGCCGCGCAGCGCCGGGACGTAGGCCTGGGCCAGCCAGAGGATCTCGAACATCGGGATGTGGACGAGGTAGAGGCTGTAGGACACCTTCCCGCCCTGGACGAGCGCGGGGCGGGCGAGCACCGTCGCGGGGCCGCGGTCGGCCAGCGCGAGCGCGCCGACCAGCACCGGGAACCCGACGATGACGACGCCACCGAACCCGGGGGCGACGAACTGCCCGCCGTAGAGCCCGGCGGCCATCAGCAGCGGCAGCACCCACGCCGTCGTCGACGCCGCCCGGCGGACCGCCTCGGTGCGCCGCAGCCGGGCCACCACCAGGTGGACGAGGACACCCGCGCCGAACCCGCAGAGGATCCGGACGACCCAGCTCCACTCGTAGTACGGGTTGCCGGTCGTGGCGTAGGCCGAGGCGATCGGCAGCATCAGCGCGACGGCGCCGGCCCCGAGGACGGGCAGCGGCAGGTGGCGCAGGCGGTGGAACACCAGCGCGGCCACCGGGAACAGCAGGTAGGCGAGCCACTCGGCGCTGATCGACCAGGTGGGGCCGACCCAGGACGCGCCGTCGAGGAACTCGTCGTCCCACATCTGCACCATCAGCAGCTGCTGCACCCACTGCTCGACGCTCATCACCGGCTGCACGCCCTGGAAGGCGATGTCGGAGTCGGAGCCGAGCAGGAGCCGGGCGAGCAGCCACAGGCCGAACAGGTGGAAGACCAGCGCGTAGACCGGCCACATCCGGCAGAAGCGGGCCCAGACGAACCGCGCCGTGGGGCCGGCGTGCAGTGCCGGCCCCAGCGTCGCGAGGTAGGTGTGGGCGATCACGAACCCGCTGAGGACGAAGAACAGGTCGACGCCCAGGGCCCCGGAGGTGATCAGCGGTCCCAGCACGCCGACCACCTCCGTCACCCCGGTCATGGCCGTGAAGTGGAAGTGGAAGGCCACCACCCAGACGGCCGCGACGATGCGGAGACCCGTGAGACCGCGGATCTCACCGGAGGAGTCGGCTTGAGTCCCGGATGGGGTGGTCCGCGGGGCAGCGATCGTCACGATTGCAGTAACGGTGGCATTCGGACCAGCGGTGCGGGTGACACCCGGTGTGTACCTGGATGCCGAACCCGCTCACTCTCCGCTCACACCCGGTGGGGCGACCGGGTGATCGTCGCGCGGCCGGGGCGGCATCGCCGGCCGCGTGCGCGGTCACGATCAGCTACCAGCGATCGAGGTGCAGCACCCGGTCGAGCGGCTCGCGCGCCGCGGGGCGGAACGTCTCGCCCGTGTAGTAGGCCGTCGGGAGCAACACGCCCTGGCGAACGTCGGCGGGGATGCCGAGCAGCGCGGCGATCTCCTTCTCGTAGCGCAGGTGCAGCGTCGTCCACGCGCTGCCCAGGCCCCGGGCGCGGGCGGCGATCTGGAAGCTCCAGGCCGCGGGCAGCAGCGAACCCCACAGGCCCGCCTGGTTGCCGTGGGGCAGCTCCTCCCCCACGGTGATACAGGCGATGACGTGCACCGGGACGCGCCCCATCACCTCCGCGAGGTGCTCGGCCGACGACGTCACCCGCTCCTGGACGGCGTGCCGCTCCGGACTGTGCCCGGTGCCCGCGCGCCCGGCGTAGAGGGGCGAGTTGCGGTAGGCGTCGAAGGCCTGGGCGTAGTACCGGCCGACCCCGGCGCGCAGCTCTGGATCGGTGACGACCATCCAGTGCCAGCCCTGGGCGTTGCTGCCCGACGGTGCCTGCAGCGCGATCTCCAGGCTCTCCCGGACCAGCTCCAGCGGGACGGGGCGGTCGAGGTCGAGACGCTTGCGGACCGAGCGGGTGGTGGACAGCAGCTCGTCGGGGGCCAGAGGGAGGGTCATGGACCCGATCATGCCGGTGACTACCGTCGGCCGCGATGCGTTCGCCCCACACCCGGGCCGCCGCCGTGCTGGGGGCCCTGGCCGCCGTGCTCGCCGTCGCGTTCCCCTTCCTGCCGGTCCACCAGGACACCCTCGAGCTGCGCTGGCCCACCGCGTCCGGCGGCACCGCCCCCGTCACCTCGCCGCTGGTCGCCGTCCGCCCGGAACGGCTCGCCGTGGAGCTGCCGTGCGCCGCGATCGCCGCCGCGGGCCCCGGGACCGTGCTGTCCACGGCGCCGTCCGAGGCCGGTGACGGCGTCGGGCTGGCCGTCGCCGTCGCGGACGGGACGGTCACGGTGACCTCGGGCGGGACCGGGCTGGCCGACGCCGTGCTGCCCGGCGGGCCCGGCTGCGCCCTGTCCATCGCCTCCGACGCCGCGCGCACCACCGTCGTGCTCGACGGGCGGGTGCTGCTCGACGAGGCGGCCGACCTGCGGCCCGAGGTGGTCGGCGTCTACTCGACGCTGACCGACCCGGCGGGGCTCGCCGTGTCCGTCACCGTCGACAACCGCTACGACTCGACGCCGGGCCTGCTCAAGACCGCGGCCGGGGTGGGCGCGGTGCTCGCGCTGGTCGGCGCGCTCGTCGCGCTGCGCGGCATCGACCACCGGCGCGGGCGGCACCTGCCCCGGCTGCACGTGCGGGCGCCGGGCGCCGCCCCGCTGCGCGACGCGGTCGTGATCGGCACGCTGGCGGTGTGGCTGGTGATCGGCGCCGTCACCGCCGACGACGGCTACATCCTGACGATGGTGCGCGCCGCGGCCGACACCGGCTACGTCGGCAACTACTACCGCTGGTTCGACGTCCCCGAGGCCCCGTTCGGCTGGTTCTACGAGCTGTACGCGCTGTGGGCCGCCGTCGACGACTCCCCGCTGTGGCTGCGCCTGCCGTCGCTGGTGATGGGGGTGCTGTCGTGGCTGCTGCTCAGCCGAGGGCTGCTGCCGCGGCTGGGGCGGCAGGTGCGCGACAGCAGTGCGGCCGGCTGGGCCGCGGGCGCGGTGTTCCTGTGCTTCTGGCTGCCCTACGACTCGGGCCTGCGCCCCGAACCGGTCGTCGTGCTCGGGTCGCTCGTGGCGTACGTGGCGGTGGAACGGGCGCTGGTGGTGCGCCGGCTGCTGCCGGTGGCGGTCGGACTCGTCGCGGCGGCCTTCGCGGTGGCGGCCACGCCCACCGGGCTGCTCGCCGTCGGCCCGTTCGTCGCCGCGGCGCGCCCGCTGCTGGTGCTGTTCCGCGCCCGGGCGGACGCCGACGGCTGGGCCGCCGTCCTCGCCCCCGTGCTCGGGTCGGGCCTGATCGTGCTGGTGGCGGTGTTCGGCGACCAGACGATGTCGACGGTGCTGGAGGCCACCCGCGTCCGCACCGAGATCGGGCCGAACGTGCCCTGGTACAACGAGCTGGCCCGCTACGTCGACCTGTTCGCCGCCAACCAGGACGGCTCGCTCGCCCGCCGCTTCCCGGTGCTGCTGCTCCTGCTCTGCGTGGCCGTGTGCGCAGTGGTGATCCTGCGCCGCGGCTCCGTGCCGGGGGCGGCGCTGGGCCCGAGCAGGCGGCTCATCGCCGTCACCGTGCTGGGTTTCGCGGTCCTGGCGCTGACCCCCACGAAGTGGACGCACCACTTCGGCGCGTTCGCCGCGGTCGGCGGCGGCATCGGGGCGCTGGCCGCGCTGGCGACGAGTGCGGCCGTGCTGCGCTCGGGGCGCAACCGCACGCTGTTCCGCTCGGCGTGGCGGCGTGGGCGGCGACCGGGCCCAACGCGTGGATGTACGTGTCGAACTGGGGGGTCCCGTGGTTCGACCGCGCCCCGGTGGTCGGCGGCGTCGAGCTCAACGAGGTGCTGCTGTTCGCCGCGGCCGCGTGCCTGGCCGCGGCGGGCTGGTCGCACCTGCGCGGGCCGCACGTGTCCTCCGGCCGGGCGCTGCGGCTGGCGTCGGCGCCGCTGGTCGTCGTCTGCGGGGCGGTGGTGCTGTTCGACGTCGGGTCGCTGGCCAAGGCCGTGCACGCCCAGCGCACGAGCTACTCCGTCGGCGGTGACGTGCTGGCCCGCGGCGGCGCGGGGTGCGGGCTGTCCGACCGGGTGCGCGTGCGCGGGGCGTCGCTCACCGACACCGTCGGCGACGCGCCGGTGCTGCTGGACTGGCCGGTGGCCTTCCCGCACCCGTGCCTGCGCCCGTTCGCCGTCGTCGACGGGGTGGCGGAGGTGCCCGCCTACCGGCTGCTGGCCGACGAGCAGCTGCGCGAGCTGGGCGACGTGTGGTCGGCGGGCCCGGCGGGTGGCCCGCTGGCCTGGCTGGAGCTGCTCGGCGAGCAGGTGGAGGTGCCGGCCCGGCTCGACGGCGAACCGCGCCGCGACTGGGGCGAGCTGCACCGCGTCGAGCTGTACGAGCCCGGCGCGGGCGAGCCGGACGCCGTGCGCGGCACCCTCACGCGGTGGGGCTGGGAGTCCTCAGGACCGCAGGGCGATCCGCCACCCGGGCGAGCGGGCGTGGGCCGCTGACGCCCGGTCCCGGTGGCCCGGGACAATGATCGGTGAACCGCCGACCCGACCGGAGGACGATCCCTCTCATGCTGCAGGCATCCACCGACGCGCCGACCGACCCCTCGGCAGCCGGAACGGCGGAACCGGCGGCCGTCCCGGTGCCCACCCGCCTGCTCGCCCAGCGCGGGCTGTTCTTCGGGCCGTCGGGCCTGGTGCCCGAGGACCTCTACTCCGTCGTCGAGCTCGGCGCGGCCCGGCGCGAGCGCGACCGTGTGCACCTGGCCCCGGCCACCCGCGTCAGCACCAACACCTACTTCGGCCGCGTGCACGCCACGTACTGGCAGCGCTGGACGGCCGTCACCGAGATGCAGGTGTCGCTGACGGTCTCCGGCACCGGCCGCGTGCGGGTGCTGGCGTCGGACACCAACAAGGTGTGGCGCATCGTCGCGGTGCACGACGTCGACGGCGCGCGCGAGGAGGTCGTCACGCTCGCCGCGAGCGTCGACCGCTTCCTCGACGGCGGCGGCCTCTACCTGCAGCTGTCCACCGAGACCGGCGAGATGACGGTGTCGGACGTCGAGTGGACCGTGCCCGCACCGGAGCGGATGCCGCGCACCGACGTCACGATCTGCACGTTCAACCGCGTCGAGGACTGCCTCAACACCTTGACGGCCCTCGCCGACGACCCCCGCGCGCTCGCCACCGTCGGCGTCGTCCAGGTCGTCGACCAGGGCACCGACCCGCTGGAGTCGCGGGAGCGGTTCGCCGCGGTCTCCGCGGCGCTGGGCGCGCAGCTGCGCTACGTCCGCCAGCCCAACCTGGGCGGCGCGGGAGGCTTCACCCGCGGCCTGTTCGACGCCACCGCGGGCGCCCCCGAGGAGCACTCCGACGTCCTGCTGATGGACGACGACGTGCTGCTGGAGCCGGAGATCCTGGTGCGGCTCACCGCGTTCGCGGCGTCCACGACGCACCCGACGATCGTCGGCGGGCAGATGCTCAACCTGCTGCACCCCACCCACCTGCACATCTCCGCGGAGTACGCCGACCCGGAGATCCTCACCGTCGGCCTGCCGGTGCAGGGCGCCCTGCGCGAGGCCAACCTGCTCGGCCTCGACGACCGCGACCTGCCGATCAACCAGGAGCGGCGCGTCGACACCGAGTACAACGGGTGGTGGTCGTGCCTGATCCCGGCGGCGATCGTCCGCGAGATCGGCTACCCGCTGCCGCTGTTCTTCCAGTGGGACGACATCGAGTTCGGCTACCGCGCCCGCGCCCACGGCTTCCCGACGGTCGCGCTGCCCGGCGCCGGCGTGTGGCACGCCGACTTCGGATGGAAGGACTGGGACGAGTGGCACCGGTACTTCAACCTGCGCAACGGGCTGATCACCGCCGCCCTGCACACCCCGTTCACGACGAAGCGGATCGTGCGGCGGCTCGGCCAGATCCTGGCGCAGAACCTGGTGGCGATGCACTACGGCCTCGCCGTCACGCTGCTGACGGCCGTCGAGGACTTCCTGGACGGGCCCGACATCCTGGCCGACGGGTCGGCCGCGGCCGCCGCGGAGATCCGGCGGATCCGGTCGGCGTACCCGGAGACGGTGGTGCACCCGATCACCGACCTGCCGCGCGACGCCCCCGACTTCCGCGACGTCCAGGTCGTCCGCAGCCCGGGCGAGCCGACCCGGCACCGGCTGACCTGGCTCAAGCGGGTGGCGTACCTGGCGGCGAACCGTGCCCCGCACCGCACCGGGTTCGTCCCGGCCGGTGACGCGCACTGGTGGCACGTGTCGCTGTTCGAGCGCGCGATCGTCGCCGACATGGGCGAGCACGGCTACCGCATCCGCACCCGCGACCGGGCCAAGGTCCTGGAGCTGACGAAGCGCGGCGCCCGGCTGCTGCGCCGCGTCGCCGCCGAGGGCCCGGCGGTGGCCCAGCGCTACCGCGACGCCGAGCCGCAGCTCACCAGCCGCGAGAACTGGGCCCGCCTCTACGACGTCGAGAAGTAGAGGGCCGGCGGCCGGCCGGCTCGGAGGCGTCATGCTCCGACAGGTCGTCGCCACCCGCGAGGACGGCGCCCGGCTCGACGACATCCACGGACGAACGCGGCGGCAGTAGCAGCACCTCATCGAGCGGCGTACAGTTTCCTGTACCTGGAGGCGCTGATGAAGACCATGACCTACTCCGAGTCCCGTGCGCACTACGCCGAGACCCTCAACTCCGTCATCGAGGATCGGGAGGAGGTCGTCATCACCCGGGCCGGCCACGACCCGGTCGTCATCGTCGCGCTCGACGACTACCAGTCGCTCAAGGAAGCCGCCTACCTGTTGCGCAGCCCCGAGAACGCCCGACGGCTGCTGGCGGCCATCGACCGCCTGGAGAACGGTGGCGGCACCCCCCGCGATCTCGTCGACCCGGGCGAGGGATGAAGCTCGTCTGGGACGAGAACGCGTGGACGGACTACGTCTGGTGGCAGGCGCAGGACCGCAAGGTTCTGAAGCGCATCAACACCCTGCTCCAGGACATCGACCGCAACGGCAACGAGGGCATCGGCAAGCCGGAGCCGCTCCAGCACGGGTTCCACGGCTACTGGTCCCGGCGCATCACCGACGAGCACCGGCTGGTTTACAAGATCGTCGAGGACGAGGTCCGGATCGCGGCCTGCCGCTACCACTACGGCAACTGACCCTCAGCCGATGAACCCGCGGCCGGTGTAGGCCTCCCCCACCAGCGTGGGCAGGCGGGTCCAGCCGTTGCGCCGCTCGGTGCCGACGGTGAGGTCGAACCGGCCGGTCGGGTGGTCGTAGACCACGCGGTCGACGTGCCCCCAGCCGAGCGTGGCGACGCCGCCGGGCAGCTCGGAGGGCAGCTCGACGAACCGGGCGGTGCGGTCGATCCCCACCAGGGTGCCGCCGTTGGGGGCGAAGAAGGCGTTGTCCTCGATCGCCTCCTCCAGCCCGTCGCCCGCGCGCAGGCGGTAGGCGGGGGGCTCGGCGAGGCCGTCGCGGACCTCGATCTGGTCGGCGCACGGCCAGAACACCGCGGAGACCTGGTCGGCGAAGACCGGTGCACCGGCCGTCAGCTCGGCGGCGGGGCGGGACACGGCGAGGCGGGGGGCGGAGACGCCGAGCCAGGTGTCGTCACCGGCGAGGGTGTCGCGGGCGACGGCCCGCACCTCGGCCGGCCGCGCGGGCAGCTCCCCCAGTGCGACGGTGCGGTCGACCCAGTCGGGCTGCAGCCCGGCCGGGTCGAGCACGACCGGGGTGACGTCGCCGTCGAGGCGGAACTCCAGCGCGATCTCCTGGCCCGCGCGCAGGTCGCCGGTGGACGCGACGACCACCGCGTCGTCGGGCCCGCCGGCGGGCACCGGGTACCAGGGCGTGGCGACCGAGCCGGTGCCCGTCCCGTCGGCGACGTCGGTGTGCCAGCTCCCCCCGTCGACGGCGGCGCGTTCGGGCGGCGTGCCCGCCACGGCGTCGCCGGTGAGGTCGGCGGTACCGGACGGGGCGCCGAGCGTGACGCCGGTGTCGTCCAGGACGGTGACGGCGTCGGCGAACCCGCAGCCGCCCGCCAGGTTGGTGCTCGCCACCGACGCGCCGGGCGCCTGCCGCAGCGGCGCGAGTGTGAACGCGGCCAGCAGCAGCGCCACCCCACCCGCCACGGCGACGCCGAGCACCGCGCGGTCCGGGGTGAGCCCGCGGCGGGCGACGTACAGCGCCACCCCGGCGACGGCGAGCCACAGCAGCGGGTTGCGCAGCTCCAGCGGGCCGATGCCGGGCGTCGTCGCGCTGATCGCGACCGGGGTGGAGAGGTCGGCGTGGTTGCCGAAGGGCTGGCCCCAGTCGGCGAAGGGGCGCCACAGGTTGGGCCCGGCGAAGCTCACCGCGGCGGCACCCACCGCGGCGAGTGCCGCGATCGCGGTGGGTCCGGTCCCGGCCCGGCGCGGGATCGGGGTGCGCAGCAGCGCGACGGCGAGCAGCACGGTGGCCGGGGCGGCGACGGCGCCGAAGTGGTTGACCCACTTGGTGGGGGTGAGCGCCATCGATGCCAGCGCCAGCACCGTGACCAGCGACGACGAGGCCAGCAGCCGGGCGCTCGGCCCGCCGGCCCCGCGGGTGCGCCCGACGGCGAGCAGCCCCAGGACGAGCACCGCGAGCGTGAACAGCACCGGCAGCCGCTTGCCCCAGGCGCCCTGGTCGGTCTGCCCGAGCAGTGCGGCGTAGTGGACGAACTCGTCGTACCAGGGGTGCTGGCGGTAGTACCAGCGGTGCACGGAGACCGACTCCAGCACGTCGCCGAGGGTCGCGTCGGCGAACCCGACGGGCACCACGACCGAGGCGGACGCGAGCGCGAGCAGCCCGGCGGCCGTCCGCTCCACGACGGACGCGCCACGCAGCCACCGCCACAGCCAGGGCAGCGCGACCACCAGCGGCGCGACGGCGACGAGCGCGGTCGGCGACACCGTCATCGCCAGCGCGGCGAGCGCGGTGGCCGCGGCGAGCGCCCCGATCGACTCCCGCCGCCGGGCCAGCTCGACGAGCAGCAGCACCGCGGCGCTGAGCACGACGATCGCGGTCTCCGGGCGCAGCGTGATGCCGTAGGCGCAGAACCACAGCAGGTGCGCCCCGGCCAGCGCCCACGGCACCGCCCGGACCCGCGGCAGGACCGTGGCCAGCAGCACGCGCAGCAGCACGTAGGTCGCGAGCCCGTAGGCCAGCGGCAGCATGCGCAGCCACAGCAGGTTCCAGCCACCCAGCTGCCCCCACGCCTGCATCGCGTACTGCGAGAGCACGAACGGGTTCTCGGTGACGTTGAACTGGTAGATGTAGTTCCCGACGTACCCCGATGCCCCTGCCGCGCGGGCCATCAGCGCGTACCAGGAGTCGTCGATGTTGACGGGGCCGAGCACCGCCCACGCGGCCGACACGACCAGCACCACGGCGTCGGCCGGGGACGGGCTCGGCCGACGCAGGCCCGGACCGCGGCCGGGCCACGCCCGCCACGCGACGACCAGCAGGGCCAGCAGCGCGAGCCCGTGCGCCACCAGCAGCGCGGTCTTGAGCGGCGTCGGCGACGACTGGTAGCGGGCGTCGGTGTGGATCTCCACCGCGAGCCCGTCCCCGGTCGCCGACGTCTCCAGCACCGCCACCTGTGGCGGGAGCAGGCCGGGCCGGTCGGCGACCACCGCACCGTCGCGCAGCACCCGGGTGCCCGCGGCGTCGGCCTCGACGGTGTAGGCGCAGCCGGCCGCCACCGGAGCGTCGAGCAGCCGCTGTCCCGACGAGTCGATCGTGACCCGCCCGTCCGCCGAGGCCACGACCAGCCCGGAGCCGAGCGTGGCGTCGACGTCGGCGGGCAGGGTCCGCAGGATCTCGCCCTGCCCGCACGGGACGTCGGCCCGCAGCTCCAGGGGCCGGTACGGCGAGAGCGGCACGACCGTCGACACCGGCGCCTCCCCGGCGCGCGGCCAGGTGAGGACGGGGTCGTCGGCGTCGACCGGGGCGAGGACGGCCCCGATCCCCAGCAGACCGGTGAGCAGAGCCAGGGCGATGACCAGGCGGGTCACTTCTCGAAGACGTTGCGTCCCCAGGCCTCACGACTGGTCAGCTCGGGCAGGGCGTCGCGGTAGCGCTGCCGCAGCTCCGGCCACACCCGCGCGACCTCGCGCACCTGCGCCACCGACTGCCTCATCATCGCCCGGAACAGCGCCGGGTCGCGGCGGCGGAAGGTGACGCCGCGGCCGTCGGGGGTGGAGACGGTGGCCGAGTCCAGGCGCGAGAGCACGAACCACTGCGCCTGCTTCGACGGGACGTTGCGCTGCGGCACCACCCGGTGCGCCGGGTTCACCGGGCGCAGGTTGTGCAGCACGCTCTTGACCAGGCCCTTCGCGATCGCGATCTTCTGCGTCGGCGGCTCGGGGAAGGCCTGGGCGGCCAGGGCGTCGAGCTCGGAGAGCGGCACCTCGGTGGCCGAGTCGAGGGGGCGCCCGTCGTCGAACTCGGCGCGCCTGGCCCGGATCTCCCCGAGGATCACCGGCAGCTTCGGGAACAGCTGCTCCGGCCCGGCGAGGAAGTCGCGCAGCGCCATCTCCTGCAGCGCCATGGCCGAGTACTCCATGAGCATGAGGTGCCGCAGCGACCGCTTGACGGTGTCGATCAGCATCGCGCGCGGGTTGTCGGGACCGTGCAGCGCGGCGGCGACGAACCGGTTGCGGTAGTGGAAGTAGGCCTGCCAGTCGCTGGTGTCGTCCTTCTCCAGGAACGACATGTGCCAGATCGCGATGCCCGGCACGGTCGCCGTCCGGTAGCCCTTCGCGCGGGCGCGCAGGCCGTACTCGGCGTCGTCCCACTTGATGAACAGCGGCAGCGGCAGGCCCAGGTCCTCGGCGACGGCGCGCGGGATCAGGCACATCCACCAGGCGTTGTAGTCGACGTCGGTGCGCCGGTGCAGCCACGGCGTCTGGCGCAGCGTCTTCTCGGCGAGGTCGTGGTGCGGCTCGGTGCCCGGGGCGTTGCGCCACAGGAAGGCGTTGCGGTCGACGACCTCGCCCATCGTCGAGAGCTGGCTGCGCGCCTGCAGCGACAGCATCTGCCCGCCGACGAGCATCGGCTCGCGGCTGTAGCGGGAGAACGCGACGGCGCGGAGCACCGAGTCGGGCTCGAGCAGGATGTCGTCGTCCATGTAGAGGATCTGCTCGCAGTCGGTGGACCCGAGCGCCTCGTACATGATCCGCGCGTAGCCGCCGGAGCCGCCGAGGTTGGGCTGGTCGATGATCCGCAGCTTGTCGCCGAGCTTCGCGGCGACGGCGTCGAACCCGGCCTCGTCGCGGACCTTCTTCGTGCCCTGGTCGGGGATGATCACCGCGACGACGGCGTCGAGCACCGCGGGGTCCTCGGCGATCGCGTTGAGGGTGGCCACGCAGTCGGCGGGCCGGTTGAACGTCGGCATCCCGATCGTGACGGCCGCGGGCGTCGCGGACTCCTGCGCGGCGTACCAGCCGCCCGACTGCAGCGTGAGCTCGCCGGAGTCGGTGGTGAGGTCGAACCAGTACCAGCCGCCGTCCTCGAACGGGCGCAGGTCCAGTTCCATGTCCAGGTCGAGCCGGCCGTCGACGACCTGCCCGCCCACGAAGATCTGCGAGCCGTCGGCCTTGGTGCGGTAGACGTCGACGCGGCCCGAGCCCGTCAGCGTCAGGCGCAGGTGCACCTCGGTGAGGCTCGACCAGTGCCGCCAGTAACCCGCCGCGAACGCGTTGAAGTAGGCGCCGAAGGACACCTCGCTCTGCTCGGGGACCAGCGCCGAGGTGCGCGAGAGGACCCGCAGACGCCGGGCCGTGGCGGCCGTGCCGACCAGCGTGACCTCGCGCAGCGGCATCCCCGGCAGCGGCGGCGGCGTCGTCAGGCGCAGGCCGGTGCGCTCGTCGAGGTAGAGCGAGCGGACGGCGATCGGGTCACCGGAACGCGGCAGGATCACCCGCTGCAACAGCCCGCCGGGCGCGGTGGCCCCCTCCGGGGCTGCGGCGGCGGACGGGGCGGCGGTGGTCGTCAAAGCGGGTTCCTCGCGGGTCGGGGGCGTGCGCGGCCTGCGACCGAGGGTAGCGGCGTGGCCCGGGTCACCCCGACCTGCCCGTGGCCGCCCGTCGACGGCCCCCGGCAGCCGGGAGACGGGTCCTCCCGAAACGCCTCCGCCCGCCCCGTCCACCCGGTAGCGTCGCGGCCATGACGACGTCCGGGGGCATGGCCCGCAAGGTCCAGCAGCTCGACAACGACGTCCAGGCGATCTACGAGATGCTGGCCGACATCCAGGCCACCCAGAAGCGCCAGCACAACCGGCTCGAGGAGATCGCCGCGACCCAGGACGGGCACTCCGAGGTCCTCGCCAGCCACACCGACGTGTTGGCCGGACACACCGACGTGTTGGCCGGACACACCGCAGCACTCGCCGACCACACCGCGACACTCGCCGACCACGGCACCAAGCTCGACCGCATCATCGCGCTGCTCGAACAACGCTGACCGGCCCATGCGTGCGCATCATGCGCACTGGCAACGTCGCATTCTGCTTATTAGGCTTGCCGCATGGTGGTCACGAGGAGCGCCGCGACCTCGGTGTCGGATCTGCTGTCCACGTTCCGGCTCGTGCTGCTCGGCGGCGCCCGCCAGACCGGGAAGACGACGCTGGTCCGCGAGTTGCTCGGCCTGCCCGCCACCGCGCGGCTCAGCCTCGACGACCCGGCGACGTTGCGCCGGGCCCTGGACGATCCGACCGGCCTCCTCGAGGCACTGCCCCGACCGGCGGCCATCGACGAGTTCCAGCGTGGCGGCGCGGGGCTCCTGCTCGCCGTGAAGCAGGCGGCCGACCTCGACGACCGCCGCGGACAGCTCCTGCTCACCGGATCGGCGAACTACCTGGCCGACCGCTCGGTGTCGGAGACCCTGGCCGGACGGGTCGGCCGGCTGGTGCTGTGGCCGTTGTCGACCGGCGAGCGCCGCGGGGTGCGCGAGACCTTCGTCGACCACCTGCTGCACACGGCGGGCTGGCCCCCACCCACACCCGAGCCGGTCGGACGCTCGGAGCTCGTCGAGATGATCCTGGCGGGCGGCTATCCGGAGGTCGTCACCCAGGACCTCCGCGGGCGGTCCCGACGGGCCTGGTTCGACGGATACGTGCAGGACGTCGTGCCCGCGAGGCGCTCCGGCCCATGGCCGAGGTCCGGCTGGAGAACGAGCTGCGCACCGTACTGCGCCTGCTGGCGGCCCGGACGTCGGGCGAGCTCGTCGTCTCCGGGTTGGCGCAGGAAGCCGACCTGAACCGGGCGACGACCTCCACCTACGTCGGGCTCCTGCAGGCGCTCTATCTCGTCACCTCGCTGCCGGCCTGGTCGACGAACCACACGACTCGGGCCAAGCGCCGGAGCAAGTCCGTGCTCGTCGACAGCGGGCTCGCCGCCGACCTGGTCGGGGCGGGCGAAGCCGACTTCGCCGCCACGGCCGACGGTCGGATCGCGGACGCCCTGTTCGAGACCTTCGTGATCACCGAGGTGTGCAAGCAGGCCGGCTGGAGCGAGCGGGCGGTGGATCTGCACCACTTCCGCGACCGGGACGGCGCCGAGATCGACCTGATCGTCGCCGACCGCCGGACCGGGCAGTTCGCCGGTGTGGAGATCAAGCTGACGTCGACCCCGACGGCCCGGCACGCCCGCACACTCGCCACATTCCGGGACGTCCACCCGGACCGCTTCACGGTGGGCATCGTGCTGCACGCGGGTCAGCGCGTGCTGCCGTTGGGCGACCGGCTCTGGGCCGTCCCGGTGGGCACGCTCTGGCGCGCCGACCCCGCGCCCTGATCAGTCCTCGGCAGACTCCGTGCCGGCCAGTGCCTTGCCGTCGGTGAAGTACGGGGCGATGCGGTTGTCGAACATGCTCAGCGCCGAACCGATGGCCATGTGCATGTCGAGGTACTTGTAGGTGCCCAGACGCCCGCCGAACAGCACGTTGGCGTTCGCGGTCTCCTTGCGGGCCAGCTCGCGGTAGCGCAGCAGCTTGGCGCGGTCGTCGGGGGTGTTCACCGGGTAGTACGGCTCGTCGCCCGGCTCGGCGAAGCGCGAGAACTCGCGGACGATCACCGTCTTGTCGGTGGGGTAGTCGCGCTCGGGGTGGAAGTGCCGGAACTCCAGGATGCGGGTGTAGGGCACCTCCTCGTCGTTGTAGTTGACGACGGTCGTGCCCTGGAAGTCGCCGCAGTCGTCGAGGACCTCCTGCTCGAAGTCCAGCGTGCGCCAGGACAGGGCGCCCTCGGAGTTGCCGAAGTAGGCGTCGAGCGGGCCGGTGTAGACGGTCGGGGTGCCGGCCGGGATCTCGTCGCGGACGTCGAAGTAGTCGACGTCGGTGCGCACCTCGATGTTCGGGTGGTCGGCCATCCTCGTCAGCCAGGCGGTGTAGCCGTCGACGGGCAGGCCCTCGAAGGTGTCGTTGAAGTAGCGGTTGTCGAAGGTGTAGCGCACCGGCAGCCGGGAGATGATCGACGCGTCGAGCTGCGTGGGGTCGGTCTGCCACTGCTTGGCGGTGTAGCCCTTGACGAACGCCTCGTAGAGCGGGCGCCCGACCAGCGAGATCCCCTTCTCCTCGAGATTCTTCGCGTCCTTCGTGTCGATCTCGCCCGCCTGCTCGGCGATCAGCGCCCGCGCCTCGGTGGGGCTGTGCGACTTCCCGAAGAACTGGTTGATCAGAGCCAGGTTCATCGGGAACGCGTAGACCTGGTCGGCCACCTTCGCGAACACGCGGTGCTGGTAGCCGGTGAAGGCGGTGAAGCGGTTGCAGTACTCCCACACCCGCGCGTTGGACGTGTGGAACAGGTGCGCGCCGTAGCGGTGGACCTCGATCCCGGTCTCCGGCTCGCGCTCGGAGTAGGCGTTGCCGCCCAGGTGGGAGCGCCGCTCCAGCACCAGCACCCGCTTGTCCAGCTCGGTCGCCACCCGCTCGGCGATGGTGAGGCCGAAGAAGCCCGAGCCGACGATCACGAGGTCGTAGTCCGTGTAGCTCACGGCGGCCACGGTAGCGGCGTCGTCAGTGAGCGCACGAGGCGCGGGGGGAACGAGGTCCAGCGGCTTCACGCCGAGCAGGCTTGATAACGCGGCAAGGTGAGCACGAAGCGCGGTGCCTGCGTTTGAGAGAGTCCGGCCCGAATCGGGAGGGCCGTTCGTCAGTCACAGATCGAGGCGGCAAGAAAGCTGCCGAAGGCGACCGACCACTCGATGCCCACCGTCACGTCGGCGGTCCGGGATGGGTTCGTTCTTCGGAAAGGGACACGGCCAAGGTCCCGACGCAAGTTCGCCCAGCTCCGTCGCTAACCTGGCGACGCCCCCATCCGATGAGCGAGTGGAGCCGTACATGCCGGTCACTGTGCTGGCGCTCTACGCCAGCTTGATCATGGTCCCGGGGGCGGTGCTGGCGTTGGCGCTCGGCCTACGCGGATGGCTGCTGGTCGCCGCGGCGCCACTGCTGACGTATGGCCTCGTCGGCGCTGCAGGCTCGACGCTTCCCCTAGCGGGCGTGCTGTGGACACCTATGGTCTTTCTCATCGTGACAGCCGCTGGTGCAGCCGTGGTGCTCGTTGTTCGGGTGGCAGCAAGCCGCTCCGGGCGTGTCCGGAGCGAAGGCGCCCCGGCACTAACCGCATGGGGGGTAGTCCCGCATCTCGGGACAGCTCTATGCGCTGCGACTGCGGCCGGGGTAGGCATCGCAGTGGCGGCAACAGCAACCCGCGACTTCGCGGCGGTGCCGCAGGTCTGGGACTCGGTATTCCACTCCAACGCGATCCGATACATCGCGGACAGCGGCGAATCCGATCCGGCTGCGCTGCGCAACCTGAACGATCCCGTAACGACGTCCTACTACTACCCGAACGCTTTCCACGTGGTTGCCGCGACTGTCGTAATGATCACCAGCGTTCCGGTGCCGATGGTGGTGGACCTCTCCGTCGCCCTATTCCCGGGGATACTGGCAGTCGGCATGGTCGCGCTGGTTCGGTACGGAGGCGGCAGGCCAGCGCTGGCCGCCTCGGCCGCGCTGCTGTCCTGCGCTTTCACAGCGTTCCCATACGACCTACTGCCGTGGGGCACGTTGCTTCCGTTCATCACCGCCGTCGCACTGCTACCAGCCTTCCTCGCGGTGCTGGCCGCGATGCTGTCGTGGCGCGACGGCATCGCGATCGCCATGCCTATAGTTCTGGGGGTCGGCGGGATTGGGCTGCTGGCACTGCACCCCAGCGGCGCAGTGGCAGCCGCGCTGATGTCGATAGCAATGCTCGTACAACGCTGGCTCGCGCAGCGGCCGGGCCTGGGCGAGCTGCGTTCGCTCGGTTTAACTGCCATCGCCGCCGTCGTGCTCGGCACCCCCCTCCTCCTCGCCTCAGCCCGAGCCGCATCTGGACCACCGTTTGACTGGCCGGCGAACCTGACCCCCGCGAATGCAGCTGGCCAGCTCTTCTTCCTCTCCCACGACCAACCCTTTCCGCAGTACTGGCTGATCGGACTGCTGGTCATCGGCCTGCTAGCTCGTCGGGCTATACGCCCATTCCTGTGGTTCGTCGCTGCGGGCGCATTGTTCGCTGCCCTGTTCGTCATGACCGCTGCCTACGAGAATGACGTCGTAGCGCTCCTCACAAGGCCGTGGTGGAACGACCGATGGCGGTTTGCCGCGCTCTGGACCCTCCCTGCGATCCTGCTCGCTGCAAGCGGCATGGTCGCCGTCCGCGACGGGATGTGGGCCCTGCTCGAGCGTGTCTCACCACGTGTGAACGAGGGCAAGGTCGGCCTGCTCCTTTCCTCGACAGTGCTCGCCGCGGTGCTCGCACTGGTCGCCGGCCTCAGCGACGGTCTGTACATGAGCCGCAACACCGACCGCCTGGCGCAGGGATTCACGGACGGACCTACAGTCAGCACGCTCGAGGAGCAGGCCTACGACGAGCTGGCTCAGATCGTGACGCCCGGGACGTTCGTGATGAATGACCCCTACGACGGCTCTGCGATGATGTGGGCACTTGACGACGTGCGTCCCGTGTTCGCCTCGCCAGTGATTGCACTGCAGGAGCTGCCGACCATGGACCCTGAGCGGCGCACCCTCTTCACCTCCTTTAACCAGATCGACGTCAACCTCGGGGTGCAGCGCGCGGCGGCCGACTTCGGCATCGAATACGTCGTCCTCGGGGAAGGTCTGATCGCACCCGCTGGCGACCACGCGCCGGGGATGCTCGGGCTGGAGGACGTTCGGGCGCTGGAACTCGTCTACGATAATCCTGACGCACGCATCTATCGCATCCGTTGGGAAGATCTGACGGCGGTGGTCCGCGGGTGACTGGTCAAGTCGGACGTCGTCCGAACCCGTCATCAGGCCCGCGGCGCCACAGCAAGACGGCGGTGCAGGTGGCGGGTAGCCAGATCGCCCTAGCCGCGTCGAACTACTTGGTGCTGGCCATTGCTGCCCGCCACCTCGACGCAGCCGGCGTTGCCGTGCTCAGCTCCTACTATCTGTTGATCAATACGGTCGGCCGGGGTCTGTTTGCCGCCGTCGAGCTCGAGACCACCCGGGCCGTGGCTGCCGCACTTGCCGCGGGTCGCGACGACGGCGCGGCGCGGTCGGCTGCGCTCTCCGACACCGGGCTGCTGTTGGCTGGCGCGCTGATACTGCTCGGGGTGAGCTCGCCACTGCTGCTCGCGGTCACCGGCTCTGGGACCGCGACGGTCGCACTCCTCGCGGTCGGCGCGGTGGCCATGGCCGCCTCTTACCTTCTGCGCGGCCCACTCGCCGGCGCAGGTCGCTACAGCCGGTATGCCGCGACATTCTGGATCGAGGCGGGCGTGGGCCTGGCCGCGGCGGGCGCGCTTGTGCTGCTGAACAGCACCTCCTCCTCTGCCTGGATCGCAGTACTCGCACTCGCGCCACTGGTCTCCGCCGCCGTGCTGGTGCGGCCCGGGGTTCGCGGCGGCGGCTCCTTGAGCGCTGATCCTGGCCGTCGACGGACGACGGTGCTGTGGTCAGCGGCTCTGCTGCTGGCAGGTCAGGGTCTGTGGAACCTCGCGCCAGTGCTGGTCACCGCACGGCTGGCCACCGACCCTGAGGTTGCGACCGGATTCTTCTACGTTGCGGTTCTGCTGCGCGCCCCGGTGTTGCTCTTTCCCGCGGTGCAAGCACTGCTCCTGCCAGCGTTCACCACCATGACAGGCACCGGGAACTACTCCGCTGTGCGTACGACGTCGCGGCGGCTCGGCCTCGTTATCGCGGGCGGCGGCGTGGTGTGGATCATGATTGCGGTCCTTGTCGTGCCCACGATGGCTCACCTGGTGTTCGCCGCCACGACTGTTCCACCCACCTGGGTGCTGGTCGTGCTGGCGCTGTCCACCGTGGCCGGTGCCGCGGCACAGATCGGCCAGACCCACCTCCTGGCGCTTGGACGCGCGGCGGAGGCGGCCTCGGGGTGGATCCTGGGGCTGACCGTTCTGATCGCCGTCGGGCTACTGGCCGCACCTCCGATCGCAGCCGCGTCCTTGGGCCAACTCGTCGGCGCCGGAGCCGTACTGGTACTCCTGTCCCTCGTGCGCCGTCGATCCCCCGCAGTCCCGTGACGCCCCCCGAGCCAAACGTTGGTGTAGTCGTGCTCGCCTGGCATGCCGAGCCCTACCTGCGCGACTGCGTGCGCGCCGTCTTGGACAGCACTGGGCTGGCTCTGCAAGTGATACTGGTCGACAACGACTGTCGACCCGAAGATCTTGCGAAAGTACCCGACGATCCGCGTGTCACGATCCTTCGACCGGGCCGCAATACCGGCTTCGCGGGCGGATGCAACCTCGGCGTCGCCGCTCTAGACACAGAATTTGTCGCCCTCGTGAACTCAGACTGCGTGGTCGCACCGGATGCACTGGCGTTGCTCGTTGCCGAAGCCGAACGTCCTGGCGTCGGGCCGGTGATGGCGGGCGTCCGACTGGCCGAGCCGCCACACCTGATCAACAGCGCGGGAAATCCTGTGCACCTTGTCGGATTGTCCTGGGCCGGGGAGATGGGCACTGCCGAGAAGCGCACTGAACCATTCGACGTCACCGGAGCGAGCGGGGCCTGTCTGCTCGTCAAGCGCGCCATATGGAATCGGCTCGGCGGGTTCGACGAGGAGTACTTCGCTTACCTTGAGGACACCGAGCTGTCTCTGCGGTCGTGGCGCACGGGACTATCCGTGCGCTGTGTTCCTTCGGCGGAGGCGTTTCACCACTACGAGTTCTCTCGCAACGGGTTGAAGATGCACCTCCTGGAGCGCAACCGGCTGATGCTGCTCTCCACCGTCTGGCCGGCTCGGGGGCTGATGTTGCTTGCCCCGATGCTGTTGGCCTGCGAGATGCTGCTGTTCGCGTACGCCATTGCGTCCGGGTGGGGCGGCGGAAAGTTGCGCGGCTACGTCTGGCTTTGGCGTCATCGCGACCACCTGAAGACGCGGCGTAGGCATCTGCAGGCCGAACGGACTGTGCCCGACGCAGTGTGGATGGCCCGGCTGACTCCCGCACTGGACCCGACGGCGATCGGTCCGGCGCCGCTCACCCGCGTAGCCAACGTGGCTTTCCGGGCGTACTGGTCAGCCGCCCGGCGACTGCTCGGACGGTTCTGACTCGTCGTAGTCAGCTCGGTCGCGCTCCAAAGCGTCGAGCCGCAGCTTCGCAGCACCAACCTCTTCGGCGAGCCGCCGCGACTGCTCCTCCAAAAGCCCGACTTCACGAGAGAGCTGTAGCGAAACCGCGAAGAGGATCACGACGGAGGAGAAGAACAGCAGATTCGACGGGGTCTGGATGCCGACTAGGTTCGCGACCCCGCTCAGCACACCTGGGAAGAACGCGACGATCACCGTGCTGATGGAGATGACCACCCAGATCACGGCGTACTTCTCGCGTAGCCGCCTGCGCCGCAGCAGTTCGACGACAAGGATCAGCGCGGCAAGCGCGACGACGACCGAGACGATCGTCAGGCGCGGGCTGGGCATCTAGAAGTCCTGGCTACGCGGGGTACGTCGGACCAACGCCAGCCCGACCGCGACGACTACACGCATCAGATACACCGCCGATCGCAACGGGTTAGTACTCGCTGTGCCGGTTTCGCGGGCACGCATAGCCACTGGAACCTGAGTGATCGACAACCCGGCCCGATGCGCGATGACCAGCGCCTCGACCGTGTCACCGAGGTACTCCTCCGGATAGTGTTCGGCGAACAGCGCGATGGCCTGACGGTTCACCAAGCGAAATCCAGACGTCGGGTCCTTGACCGCGGTACCGACGATGCCCGACAACGTCACCGAAAGAAGTCGCATCGCCCAGCGTCGGGGCCCGCGCACCGCGTAGTCGCCCCGGCCCGCGAACCGTGAGCCGATCACCACATCGGCAGTGCCCGACCGACAGACTTCCAGCAGCCCCGCGATCTCGCTTGCGTCGTGTTGGCCGTCGGCATCGACCTGGACGACGTAGCAGTAACCGGACTCCCGTGCGTAGCGGTATGCCGCTCGCATCGCCCCGCCGACTCCGAGGTTGAAGGGCAGGCTCATCACGAGAGCCCCGGCCTGGGCGGCGCGGGCCGCCGTTGCATCGGTGGATCCATCATCGACTACGAGGACGCTGGCGCCGGGCTGCGCCCGGCGCACCTCGTGCACCACACGAGCAACGCTTTCCTGCTCGTTCAGGGCGGGGAGAACGACGAGAAGGTCACGGGCAGGCGCCGGGAGCAGACCGGGACCGGTGGCGCCCTGGACGTTCTCCGTTGTCATGCCGCCGGTACCACCGCGACGGTGACGAACTCGTTGTAGGTAAACACGCGGCCGGTCAGACGAGGCAAGGGGAATGAGTACTGCCGCTGTGGCACTAGGCCCAACTCATCGACGATTCCCGCCAAAGCGGACTGGTCCATGAACACGGTGTGGGTGGGGTCGGACGCGAAACCGCGCTCCTGGGGGCAGATCAGGACAACGACTGCGCCAGGCTCAAGGAATGGCAGGTAGCCGCGCAGCACCTCGGCGCCAGCGCCGACGGGTAGATGCTCCAACAGGTGCGCGGCCAGCATCCCGGAGTAGCGTTCGCGGTCCTTACGGGCGAGAAATTCCTCGACGGTGAACGCCGTCAGACCCGCGTCACGACACACCTGCACTGACGTCGGGTTGTGGTCGACCCCGACACTCCCCACTGGCAGGTTCACAAGGTTGCGTCCGATACCGCAGCCAACGTCGAGTGTCGGACGACCGCCGAGCAGTCGGTTCAGGTTCCACCGATAGGGAGCCTGTACGTCGAGCGCACGCTTCCACCCGGCACCGGACCTGGTCTTCAACCGCTTGGTGTAGGCCGCCGCCGCGGTATCGCCGTCTGCCACCCAGCCACAGTACCGGTCAGAGGCGCACGTCCTGCTCCGACCCGCCTACCGTGCGCAGCAGGTGAGGTGACCCGTTGTGACGGTGGGACACTCTGGCCCCGTGAAGGTGATGGAGACGTCGATCCCCGGTCTGCTGCACGTCGAGCTGGTCCTGCACACCGACGACCGCGGCTGGTTCAAGGAGTCCTACCAGCGCGCGAAGCTGGAGGCAGCGGGCTTCCCCCCGTTCGAACCGGTGCAGAACAACGTGTCCTACAACGCCGACGTGGGCGTCACCCGCGGCATCCACGCCGAGCCGTGGGACAAGTACATCTCCCTGGTCAACGGCCGGGCGTTCGCGGCGATCGTCGACCTGCGGGCCGGGGAGTCGTTCGGTCGCGTCGAGACGTTCGACCTGCACCCGGGCAACGCGATCTTCGTGCCGCGCGGCTGCGGCAACAGCTACCAGACCCTCACCCCGGACGTCGTCTACACCTATCTGGTCAACGAGCACTGGTCGCCGGACGCGCGGTACACGCTGATCCAGGCGTTCGACCCGGCGCTGGGCATCGACTGGCCGATCGGGCCGCAGGACGCGATCCGCTCCGCCAAGGACGTCGGCCACCCGGCGCTCGCCGAGCTCGACACGGCGGGAGCCTGAGGTGCGGGTGCTCGTGCTCGGCGCGAACGGCCAGGTCGGCCGCGCCCTCACCGCCGCCCTGCCCGACGCCGTGGGCCTCACCCGCGCACAGTGCGACATCGCCGACCCCACCGGCGTCGACTGGGCGGCGTTCGACGTCGTCGTCAACGCCGCCGCGTACACGAAGGTCGACGCGGCGGAGACCGCGCAGGGCCGCGTCGACGCCTGGCGGGCCAACGCGGGCGGGCCGGCCGCCCTCGCCGCACAGGCCCGGGCCCACGGCACCACGCTGGTGCACCTGTCCAGCGAGTACGTCTTCGACGGCGCCCACGACGGGCCGATCCCGGAGGACGCGCCGGTGGCCCCGCTGGGCGCGTACGGCGCGTCCAAGGCGGCGGGGGACGTCGCCGTCGCCGGGGTGGATCGGCACTACCTCGTCCGCCCGACGTGGGTCGTCGGCGACGGCACCAACTTCGTGCGCACCATGCTCGGGCTCGCGGGCCGCGGGATCGAGCCGACGGTCGTCGCCGACCAGGTCGGGCGCCCCACGTTCGCCTCCGACATCGCCGCCGCGATCGTCCACCTGGTGACGACCGGCGCCCCGTTCGGCACCTACCACCTCACCGGGGGCGGCGAGCCGGCGTCCTGGGCCGACGTCGCCCGTGCCGTCTACGCCCTCGCGGGGCGCGGCGACCTGCGCGTCACCGACACCAGCACCGCGGAGTACTTCGCCGGCAAGCCGGAGTCCGCCCCCCGACCGCTGAACAGCGTGCTCGACCTCGACCGCGTCCGGGCCGCCGGCGTGGTCGTCCCCGACTGGCGTGAGCGGCTCGCGGAGTACGTGGCGCAGGCGTAGCCGTCGGCCGTCACCGTCACGGCGCGAGGACGATCCCAGACGAGTTCGGTCCGGGGTGTGGCGACCCGCGGTCCTCCCGGGGCACAATTGTGGCCATGACCGTCGAGCCGCTGCGCAACGTGCGAGACCACCTCTCGGAGTTCGTCGACCGCGCCGAACGCGAACACGAGCGGGTCGTGGTCACCCGCAACGGACGACCGGCCGCCGTCCTCATCGGCTACGACGATCTCGCCGGGCTCGAGGAGACGCTCGACATCCTGTCCGACCCCGATGCCCTCGGTGAGATACGGCGAGCCGAGGCCGAGGTGGCGCGCGGGGAGGGGATCCGCGGGGTCGACGCCGTCCGCGCCCTCCGCCCGCGCCGTGGGTGAGCCCTACGACCTACGCCTCGCGCCTGCGGCGACCCGCACGATCCAGAACACGCTTCCGGAGGCCGTCGCCGCCGCCGTGATCGAGTTCGTCACCGGCAGCCTCGTCGCCAACCCGCGCCGCGTCGGGAAGCCGCTCGCGCGCGAGCTGCGGGGCAGGTACTCCGCCCGGCGGGGAGCGTTCCGGATCATCTACGCGATCGACGACGCCGACATGCTCGTGACGGTGTTGCGGGTCGAGCACCGGGCGGATGTCTACCGGCCCCGCTGATCCGGGCATCACCGCGCCTTGAGCGGCTCCCACCAGTCCCGGTTCGCGGTGTACCACTCCACCGTCTCTGCCAGGCCCCGCTCGAACGGCACCCGCGGGGCGTAGCCCAGCTCGTCGGCGATCTTGCTCCAGTCGACGCTGTAGCGGCGGTCGTGCCCCAGCCGGTCGGCGACCTTCTCGATCATCGACTCGTCCGCGCCCACCGCAGCCACCAGCCGGTGGGTGAGCTCGCGGTTGGTCAGCTCGGTGCCGCCGCCGATGTTGTAGACCTCGCCGTCGCGGCCCTTCTCGGCCACGAGCTGGATGCCGCGGCAGTGGTCGTCGACGTGCAGCCAGTCGCGCACGTTGAGGCCGTCGCCGTAGAGCGGCACCTTCTTCCCGTCGAGCAGGTTGGAGACGAACAGCGGGATGACCTTCTCCGGGAACTGGTGCGGCCCGTAGTTGTTCGAGCAGCGCGTGATGCAGACCGGCAGGCCGTGGGTGCGGTGGTAGGAGCGGGCCAGCAGGTCCGACGACGCCTTCGACGCCGAGTACGGCGAGTTCGGCTCCAGCGGGTGCGTCTCGGGCCACGAGCCCTCGTCGATCGAGCCGTACACCTCGTCGGTGGAGACGTGCACGAACCGGCCGACCCCGGCGTCCAGCGCCGCCTGCAGCAGCACCTGGGTGCCGACGACGTTGGTGGAGACGAAGTCGGCCGCGCCGGTGATCGAGCGGTCGACGTGCGACTCGGCCGCGAAGTGCACCACCACGTCGGTGCCCGCCATCGCGGCGCCGACCACGGCGGGGTCGCGGATGTCGCCGTGGACGAACGTGTGGCCGTCGGCGGGGAGGTTGGTGCGGGTACCGGCGTAGGTGAGCAGGTCGAGCACCACCACCTCGGCCCCGGCGAAGGCCGGGTACTCCCCGGCCAGCAGCGAGCGCACGTAGTGCGACCCGATGAACCCGGCCCCGCCGGTGACCAGGACCCTCACCGGTGCCGCTCCGCGACCGCCATGACGTACTCCCCGTATCCGGACTTGCCCTGTGCCGCGCCCAGCGCGTAGCAGGCGTCGGCGTCGATCCAGCCACGCTCCAGCGCGATCTCCTCCAAACACGCGATCCGCACACCCTGCCGGTGCTCGAGCACCTGCACGTACTGGCCGGCCTCCAGCAGCGAGTCGTGGGTGCCGGTGTCGAGCCAGGCGAAGCCACGCCCCAGGTCGACCAGGCGGGCGGCGTCCTTGTCGAGGTAGGCGCGGTTGACGTCGGTGATCTCCAGCTCGCCGCGCGCCGACGGCGTGAGGTCGCGGGCGACGTCGACGACCCGGGCATCGTAGAGGTAGAGCCCGGTGATGGCGCGGTTGGAGCGCGGCCTCGCCGGCTTCTCCTCGATGTCGGTCAGCCGGCCGTCGGCGTCGGCGACGCCCACGCCGTAGCGCTCGGGGTCGCGCACCGGGTAGCCGAACAGGACCGCGCCGTCGTCGCCCCGCTCGACGCCCGCGATGCAGGCGCGCAGCGTCTCGGCGAAGCCGGGCCCGTGGAAGATGTTGTCGCCCAGCACCAGCGCCGCCGGCTCGCCGTCGATGTGGTCGGCGCCGATGAGGAACGCCTGCGCGATGCCGTTCGGCTCGGGCTGCGCGGCGTAGGACAGCCGCAGGCCCAGCTCCGCGCCGTCGCCGAGCAGGCGGCGGAACAGCGGCTGCTCCTCCGGCGTGGTGATCACCAGGATGTCGCGGATCCCGGCCAGCATCAGCACCGAGAGCGGGTAGTAGATCATCGGCTTGTCGTAGACGGGCAGCAGCTGCTTGGAGACCGCACGCGTGATCGGGTGCAGCCGGGTACCGGCCCCGCCCGCGAGGATGATCCCCTTCACGCGTAGACCGCCACCGTCAGCGCCCCGAGCCACCCCAGCGCCAGCACCTGCAGCACCCGGTCGCCCAGCGCGATCTCCTCCGGCTCCCCCCCGTTGCCGTTGTCGACGTCCACCGCGTACCGCAGGACCGCCACCACGAACGGGACGATCGAGACCGCCGACCAGATCGGGTTGTTCTCGGTCTCCCGGATCTCGAACGCCCACAGGCTGTAGGTGGTGATCAGCACCGTCGCCGACAGACCCCAGACGAACCGCAGGTAGGACGCCGAGTAGCTCTCCAGCGACTTGCGGATCTTCGCGCCGGTCTTCTCCGCCAGCATCATCTCGGCGTAGCGCTTGCCGGCGACCATGAACAGCGACCCGAACCCGGCGACCAGCAGGAACCACTGCGACAGCGCGATCCCGGTGGCCGCGCCGCCCGCGATCGCGCGGAGCAGGAACCCGGACGCGACGATGCAGATGTCGAGCACCGGCTGGTGCTTGAGCCAGAAGCAGTAGGCCAGCTGCACGGCGACGTACACCGCGAGCACCGCCACCAGCTGGACGCTCGCGAGCAGGCTCAGCGCGACGGCCGCGGCCAGCAGCACGACCGCCACCGCCACCGCGACGCCGGGCGGGACGATCCCCGCGGCGATCGGCCGGTGGCGCTTGGTGGGGTGCACGCGGTCGGCCTCGACGTCCTTCGCGTCGTTGACCAGGTAGATCCCCGACGCGGCCAGCGAGAACGCCACGAACGCGATGGCGAGCTGGAACCCGATCCCGGGCCGCAGCAGGTCACCCGCCGCGAACGGGGCGGCGAGCACGAGCACGTTCTTGACCCACTGCCGCGGGCGCATCGTCTTGAGCACCCCCCGCGCGACACCCATCGGCGTGCGGGCGGGGGTGACGGCGGCGGGCGGGATGTCGGTGGTGCTCATCGGGTGCTCCTCCGGGCGACGCGCCGGGCTCCCGCGGCGACGGCGGCGCCGAGCAGCGAGCCCGCGACGACGTCGCTGGGGTAGTGGACGCCGAGCACGAGCCGCGACAGCGCCATGGGCGGGACCAGCACGGCGACCAGCGGCCGGTGCAGCAGCGCGCCGAACAGCACGGCGGCCGCGGTCGTCGACGTGGCGTGGGCCGACGGGAAGCTCAGCGTCGACGGGGTGCCCACCCGCACCTCGACGGCCGGGTCGTCGGGCCGGGGCCGGCGCACCACGCGCTTGACGCCGATCGAGGCGCCGTGCGCGAACGCCACCCCGGCGGTGGCGACGAGCCACTCGCGCCGGCGCGGCCGGTCGAGCAGGGCGCCTGCGGTGCCAAGTGCGAGCCAGCCCGCGGCGTGCTCACCGAACAGGGACATGCCCCGCGCCACGCGCACCACCGCCGGGGGGCCGACGGTGCGCTGCACCGCACTGAGGGCGCGCAGCTCGGCGGCACGGACTTCGGACTGGGCCACGAGGGGGCCTCCACGGGCCGGGCGGGGTCGAGCGGGCCGGCCGATCAGGGGTTGCTTGGGCGACGGCGATCCTACGCGCGCGCTCAGAACCACCGTTCGAGCACCAGCGCCAGTCCCTCGTCGGCGTTGCTGGCGGTGATCTCGTCGGCCACCTCGCGCAGCACCGGGTGCGCGTTGCCCATCGCCACCCCGTGCCCCGCCCAGCGCAGCATCTCCAGGTCGTTGGGCATGTCGCCGAACGCGACGACGTCGGCCACCTCGACGCCGAGCCGCCCGGCCACCTCCGCCAGCCCGGTGGCCTTGGTGACGCCCGGCGCCGACATCTCCACCAGCCCGCCGGGGTGGGAGAACGTGAGGTCGGCCCGGTCGCCGACGACGGGGGCGAGCGCGGCCATCATCGCGTCGCTGTTCAGCTCGGAGCAGCGCACCAGCATCTTCACCGCGGGCAGGGAGAGCAGGTCGGAGCGTTCGGTGACCAGGTTGTCGGAGTCGGGCCAGGCGTGGCGGTAGGCGGGCTCGGCGACGAACGCGGCCGCGCCGCGCGCCCCGTCGCCGACGCGCTCGACGGCCAGCCCGCCGGTCGGCAGCACCTGCGCGACGGCGTGGGCGAGGTCGGCCAGCGCGTCGGGGTCCAGGGTCTGCGACCAGAGCACCCGGTCCTCGACGGCGTCGTAGAGCACCCCGCCGTTTGCGCACACCGCGTACCGGCCCACCCCGACGGCCTCGACCACCGGCGGCACCCACCGCGGCGGGCGGCCGGTGACCAGCACGAACCCCACCCCCGCCGCCACCGCCCGGCCGATCGCCGCGGCGGTGCGGGGGGTGACGCGGTCGAAGGGGTCGAGCAGCGTGCCGTCGACGTCGGACGCGACCAATCGGGGAGCCTGCACCCGCCCAGCCTACGGAGTGCGCGGCGGCGGGCCGGGCGACCGCTCACCTCCCGACCGGCTCCCCCTCGTCCAGACGGACCGGCATGAGCAGCGAGAACGACCCGGCGGAGCGGATGGCCACGGGGGCCAGCGGGCCGTCGAGCTCGAGCCGGAGCTGCCCGGGCCCGCCCGCGTCGGCGGCCTCCAGCAGGAACTCGACGTTCAGCCCGACCCCGTCGGACCCGGCGCCCGCCACGAGGCGCCCCGCGGCGTCCACGGAGAGCACCGTGACCTCGGCGCCCGCGACGCGGCGCGTCCCCCCTGCGGCGACCGCGGCCCGCAGCTGCGCGGCGTCGACCGGGATCCCGCCGTCGGAGGGTGCGGGGAGCAGGCGGCGGTGGTCCGGGAACGGCCCGGGCAGCAGGTCGTGCACCCGGCCGTCGACCGCGACGGTGGCGGCGTCCACCCGGAGCTCGACGTCGGCGTCCCCGGCGTCGATGGCCAGGTCCGCCGGCACCACGACCGCGCGCGGCGGCCCGTCGACCGTCCGGGTCGCCGCGGTGGCCACCGCGAGCCGGTAGCGGTCGGTGGCCACCAGCGTGGCCGCGTCGGCGCCGACGTCGAGCAGCACGCCGTGCAGCGCCGGGAACTCCGGGTCGGAGCCGACGGCGAACCGGACGGCGCGCAGCGCGTCGGCCAGGTCGGCGGCGGGCAGGCGTACGACGGTGGGGGTCATGGGGTTCTCCTCCGGGGCGAGCAGGTCGCGGACGGTGGAGAGCTCGCGACGGGCGGCCGCCACCCCCTGTTCCAGCCGGTGCAGGTGCCCGGCCAGCAGGGCGTCGACGGCATCGGGGTCGTGCCGGTGCTCCAGCACCTCCCGGATCCCGGCCAGCGGCATCCCGACCCGCCGCAGCGACGCCACCAGGCGCGCGACGACGAGCTGGTCGGGTGCGTAGCGCCGGTAGCCGCTGTGCGGGTCGACGTGCGCGGGCCCGAACACGCCCGAGCCGTCGTAGAAGCGCAGCGCGCTCACCGTCAGGCCCGACTCCCGGGCCATCGCCCCGATGCCGCGCCAGCTCCCGCTCTCCACGCCGTCGAACCTCCCGCCTCGACCTGGTCGAGGGTCAACCCCTCAGACCCGGACGACCCGCAGCCCGGCGATCCCCTCGATCGCCTCGAAGTCGCCGTCCTGCGTCACGACGGGCAGGTCCCGGGACGCGGCACACGCGGCGATCCAGAGGTCGTTCACGTTCGCCCGTCGACCGGTTCCGGCGAGCTCGACACGCATCAGCGCCCAGGTGTGCGCGGCCGCCTCGTCGATACCGAGCAGCTCGACGTCACCCACGGCGTCGAGAGTCAGCATCCGCCGGGCGCGGGTCTCGACGTCGACCGCGGCCAGCACCCCCGCCCGGAGCTCGGCCAGCGTGACGACCGAGACCGCCGACTCCTCCGGGAGCAGGTCGGTCCGCATCGGACGCCCGCTCTCCGCCGCGATGAAGACGCTGGTGTCGAGCAGCCCCCTCACCGGATCGGCCCCAGGTCGTCGGTCGTGTCGCCGGCCAGGCGGGCGAGGTCGTCACGCAGGCCGGGGTCGGCCTGGGCGCGGCTCAGGCGCGCGGCGAGCTCCGCCCGCCCGATCCAGGCGCGCCGGGCCCGCTGGACGGGCACCAGCTCGGCGACGGGCCGCCCGTTGACGGTGACCGTCACGCGCTCGCCGTCCTGGACCCGGCGCAGGACGCCCGCGGTGTCGTTGCGCAGCTCACGACTGGGGACCTCGGTCATGCTACGACCGTAGCAGTTGCGTAGGCCACTAGATGATCGCGAAGGCCACCACGAGCCCGAGCGCCAGGTGCGCGGCGGAGATGAGAAAGCTCTGCGGCACGACGCGGTCGGCGGCCAGCACGGCCCCGATGTCGATGCCCATGACCCACTCCACCAGCCGCACGGCGCCGACCTGGGCGAGGATCCCGATGACGCCGAAGACCGCGGTCTGGATCAGGCCCTCGGTGAGGAAGCCCGAGGAGGTGTAGATCGCCGTGACGACGATCAGCGCCATGCTGACCATCCCCGCCGCGGTGATCACCACGGCGTTCGGCAGGCCCTCGCGGACCATCACGTTGAGCTTGCCCGGCGTCGTCAGGTCGACGGCGTAGAAGCCGAGCAGCATCAGGATGACGCCGAGGACGGCGTAGAGCAGGATCGCGCCGATCCCGACGCCGATCACGGAGAAGAAGCCCGGGTTGATCATTTCGGAGGGGAGCCTTTCAGGAGGGGATGCGGTGGGGGACGAACGCCGCGCCGTCGTCGGTGACCAGCCCGACGGTCTCGCGGATGCCGAGGCCGGCCGCCGTGTCGCCGACGACCCACGCGCCCAGCGCGGGCCGGAAGCCGTCGAACTCCGGCAGCGGGGAGAAGAGCTGGTAGACGTAGCCCTCCTCGCCGTAGATCCCGCCGGTCTCGTGCTCGGAGCCGGGCGAGACGATCGAGATGTTGGCGCCCTCGCGGCCCAGGCGCGGCTTGCGGACGTACTCGGTGAGCAGGCCGGGCTGGTCGAGGTAGGCGGGCAGCAGGTTGGGGTGGCCGGGGTACATCTCCCACAGCACCGCGAGCAGCGCCTTGTTGCTCAGCACCGACTTCCACAGCGGCTCGACCCACAGCGTCTCGGGGAGGCTGCGCAGCACGTGCTTGCCGAAGTCGTCGGTGACGACCCACTCCCACGGGTAGAGCTTGAACACCGCGGCCATCGGCGCCTCCTCGAGGTCGACGAAGCGGTCGAGCACCGCGTCCCAGCCGATGTCCTCGATCGCGAGCCCGACGGTGTTCAGGCCCGCCTCCGCGGCGGTCTCCTGCAGGTAGCCGACGGTGACGTGGTCCTCGCCGCTGGCGTCGGCGCCCGACCACGTGAAGTAGATGTCGTCGCCGGGCAGCCGCGCCCGGAGCTCGCCCCAGCGCTCGACGAGCTTCTCGTGCAGCGAGTTCCACTGGTCGTCGTCGGGGTGGGCGTCCTTGAGCCAGTACCACTGCAGCAGGCTGGCTTCGAGCAGCGTGGTGGGGGTGTCGGCGTTGTACTCCAGCAGCTGCGCCGGGCCGGAGCCGTCGTAGCGCAGGTCGAAGCGGCCGTAGACGTGCGGGTCGCTGCGCCGCCACGACGCCGCCACGCCCTCCCACGCGTACTCCGGGATCGCGAAGTCGCGGAACCGCTCGGTCGTGACGACGTGGTCGACGGCCTCCAGGCACATCGAGTGCAGCACCTCGACGTCGGCCTCCAGCGACAGCACCTCGTCCATGGAGAACGTGTAGTGCACCGACTCGTCCCAGTACGGCCGGGCGGCGCCACGGGCGCCGCGGCCGGGCGCGCCGAACACCATGCCCTGCCTGCGGACGGTGTCCTCCCAGCCCGCGCGCGGCTCACCCCGGTGCCGCTCCACCTACGAGCCGCTCGACGATCCGCCGCCGGAGACGCCCAGCCCACCGCGGGACACGCCGCTGCTGCTCGACGCGCGCGGGGAGACGTCGCGGCCCGACGACGTCGTGACCCGCGTGCCGTCGGCCGGGACGCTCGTGGTGCCGCCACTCACGCGGGTGCCGACGGTGCCGGTGCCGCCGTAGTTGTAGTGGTACTGCCGCCCGCCGCCGCCGATGAAGATCGGGTAGAAGCCGCCGCCGTAGCCCCCGTTGTTCGCCACCGGCGTGACGCAGTTGGAGTCGTCGACGATCTCGTCGGTCTCCTCGTCGACGCACTGCGCCCGGATCTCCTCCTGCGGCCGCGCCACCGCGTAGCCGACGGCGATCAGCGCGACCACCCCGACCGTGACACCGGCCCCGACGAGGATCCGCCTGCGCTTCTTCTGCCCGCGCTCGGCGTCGTCGGCCGCCTGCCGCGCCTGCGCCTCCTGCCGCCGCAGCGCCTGCTCCCGGGCGCGACGCTCCGCGAGCGTGGGCTCACGCGGTGTGGTCGAGTCGTCCTGGAACCGCATGCTGCCCGGCTCCGGACGCTCCTCGTCGTCGCCCATGACCGCCCCCTCACAGATCGGCACGCGCGCGCACCGTACCCGGACCGGCCGTCGTCCCGGACACGGACGTTCGCAGCACGCGGGCGACCGATGACCGCGCCACGGCGGCCGCGACGGGGAGTGACCGGGAAGGTCACGGCATGATGACGGTCGTCATGGACCGAACCCTCACCGCTCCCCGGCCCGTGCGTGACGACGACGCTCCCCCGCTGCGCCCGTCGTCCGCACCCGCGCCGGGTGGACGCGCACCCAGCCCCTCCGTGCACCCCGTGCGCCGTGTCGTCACCGGCGTCGTCGTCGGTGCCCTGGTCATGCTGGGCGCCGCCACGCTCGACACCTTCACCGGCGCCGAGGTGCCCGTGCTGGGCACGTTCGCCGCCGTGGCCGCGCCGCCCGACGTGCCCGAGGTCGTCGAGGTGCAGGCCCCGCCCGCCATCCCCGGCACCTGCCTGACCTGGACACGGCCCGACGCCGTCGACACCGCGCTGGTCGACTGCGCCGAGCCCCACCTGTTCGAACAGGCCGGCACGGTCGTCCTCGCCGACCAGGTGGCGCTGCCGGACGACTCCACGTGGCGCCAGCTCGTCGACGAGCGGTGCGGGCCGGTCGTCATGACCTACCTGAACAACGTCTTCGACCCCGACGGCCGCTACCGCGTGGGCGCGCTCAAGCCGTCGCCGTCGAAGTGGGAGCAGGGCGACCGCGAGCTGCGCTGCGGCCTGCAGAGCGCGTCGCGCTCCGGGGCGCTCTACCCGATGACCGGGCGCGTCGCCGACGGCGACCAGGCCGCCGTCCAGGAGCCGGGCGTGTGCCTGGGGATCGACGGCCCCCGCGTCGGCGACCCCGTGTCGTGCGCCGGGCCGCACGCGCTGGAGACCGTCGGCATCGTCGACATGGCGGCCGACTTCCCCGACGGCTACCCCGCCGTCGAGGCGCAGGACGCCTACCTGCAGCCCAAGTGCAACGAGATCGCGGCCGCCTACGCGGGCGGGCCGACCGTCGTCGCGGACAAGGGGCTGACGGTCTACTGGAACAACGTCAGCGAGGCGTCCTGGGCCGCGGGCACCTACCGGGTCAACTGCAACGTGGCGGCGCTGCTGCCCGACCGCACCGGGTTCGCGCCGGTCACCGGCCCCGTCACCGGCGACGTCGTCATCGGCGACCAGCCGGCCCCGCCGGCCTCCGACACCCCCGACGCCGGCATGCCCGCCCCGCCGACCACCGCCCCGGCGCCGACCCCCGCACCCTCCGACGGCGCCGTCCCGCCGCCGAGCGACGCGCCGCCCGCCGGGGAGCTGCCGGAGGTGCCGGTCGAGGTGCCCGTCCCCCTCGACGGGACCTGACGGCCCGGTCGTGGAGATGACCCGGCGGCGCTTCGAGGAGCTGGTCGCCGACGCGCTGGACACGATCCCGGCCGAGCTCACCCGGGCGATGGACAACGTCGTGGTGCTCGTCGAGGACCGCAACGACGAGGACCCCGAGCTGCTCGGGCTCTACGAGGGCGTCGCCCTGACCGAGCGCACGTCGTCCTACGGCGGGGTGCTGCCCGACCGCATCTCGGTCTACCAGGACGCCATCCTGGAGATCTGCGCCGACGCCGACGAGGTCGTGCACGAGGTGGCGGTCACCGTGGTGCACGAGGTGGCCCACCACTTCGGCATCGACGAGGACACCCTGCACCGGCTCGGCTGGGGCTGACGCCGGTCAGTCCGGCGGGCCGCCGGCCGTCACGTCGCCGACGACCGGGACCGCGGTGTCCCAGTGCTCCAGCGCCCACCCGGCGGCGGGGGTGCCGGTGAGGATCACCAGGCCGGTGTTGGGGACGTAGAGCGTCTCGGCGGTGTCGCCGAGCAGCGCGGCGCTCGCCAGCCGGATCGCGGCGCCGTGGCTGGCGATCAGCACCGTGCCGTCGACGCCGCCGGTGAGCCGTTCGACGGCGGGCAGGAACCGCGCGCGCAGGTCCAGCGCCGACTCCCCGCCGGGCAGGTGGGCACGCAGGTCACCGGCGAGCCAGGCGTCGTAGACGGCGTCGAACCGCTCGCGCGCCTCGTCGTCGCCGCGGCCCTCCAGGTCGCCGCAGAACACCTCGTGCACGCCGTCGACGACCTCGACGGCGAGCCCAGCCACCGCCCCGACCGGGGCGGCCGTCTGCTGGGCGCGGGTCGCGGTCGAGGCGTGCACGGCGTCGATCCGCTCGCCGCGCAGCCGCTCCCCCAGCGCCGCCGCCTGGGCCAGGCCGAGCGCGTTGAGCGGGGGGCCGGGCGGGGCGGAGTCGAGGACGCGCCCGACGTTGGAGTCGGTCTGGCCGTGCCGCGCAAGGATCAGGCGCGTCACCGGCCGACGCTCCCCGCGCGCAGGCCGTCGAGCCAGGCCTGCGCCCGCGCGAACGCCGAGTCGGTGGCCGCGCCCAGCGGGGCCGCCGGGTCCGGGCCCCCGGACGCCGCCGCCCCGTTGCCGGCCCGGGGGAACGAGCCGAGGAAGCGCACATCGTCGCAGCGGCGGTGCAGGGCGGCCAGCGCCTCCCCCATCGCGGGCTCGGCGACGTGGCCGGTGCAGTCGATGTGGAACCAGTACTCCGCGTGCCGGTCCTTGATCGGGCGCGACTCGATGCGGGTGAGGTCGATCCCCCGCACCGCCAGCTCGGTGAGCAGCCCGAGCAGCGAGCCCGGCCGGTTGCGCGTGGTGGCCGCGAACGTCGTGCGGTCGTGGCCGGTGGGCGCGGGCGGCGGGCCGGGCGGGGCGACCAGCACGAAGCGGGTGACGGCGCCGGGGTTGTCGGCCACGTCGTCGACGGCGATCTCCAGGCCGTGCTGCTCCGCGGCGAGCGGGGCGGCGACGGCGGCGTCGAGCTCGCCGCGCGCGACCTGCGCCGCGGCCTCCGCCGTCGAGGTCGTGAGCAGCACCTCCGCGGCGGGCAGGTGCGCGGCGAGCCAGCCGCGGGTCTGCGCGACGGCGTGCGGGTGCGAGCCGACGCGGCGGACGTCGGCGGTGCGGGTGCCGGGCCGGACCATCACCGCGAACCGCACCGCGACCAGCGCCTCGCGGACGATCACCAGCGGCGGCGAGTCGACGAGCCCGTCGAGCACCGCCCCGACCGCCCCCTCGACGCTGTTCTCGATCGGCACGCAGCCCGCGTCGACCTCGCCGGAGCGGACCGCGGCGAGCACCGCCGGGCTGCCCGCGCACGGCACCAGCTCGGCGTCACGGGATTCGGGGAGCGACCGCAGCGCCTGCTCGGTGAAGGTGGCGTGCGGCCCGAGGAACGCCAGTCGACCCACGACCCGGACCCTAATGCCCGCTCGACGCCCGCCCGTCAGCGGGACAACAGACCCAGCCCGGCCAGCGCGGTGCCGGGGGCCGGGTCGGCGCCGCAGCGCGAGAGCAGGCCGCGCACGCCGGAGACGGCCCGCTCCGACCAGTCGCCGATCTCCGCGGCGAGTGCCGCGCCGTCGGTGCTGCGCAGCGCGCCGGCGACGTCGCCCCCGCCGAGCGCACGGGCCACCGCCACCAGCAGGTTGACGATGCCGTGCCGGCGGCCCCCGCCGCCCTCGACGCGCACCGCCTCGTGCAGCCCGAGCGTCGTGAACCCGCGACCGGTCCCGGCGACGACGCGCACGAACCGCTCGACGTCGGCGGTGGAGGGCGCGTCGGTCGGCCGCGGCCCGCCGCAGCGCAGCCTCGGCGCGCAGCCCTGGTCGGCGACGCGGCGCACGGCGTCGAGCCAGGCGTCGGTGCCCGCGGGGTCGTCGGGGGCCGGGCGGCGCGGCTCGACGACGGCGACGACGTCCTCGGGGACGAACTCCGCGACGCGGTCGAGCCACACCGCGTCGACGTCCGGGGGCGCGGCGGTCTCGACCGTGCGGGGGGCGAGCAGGGCCGGGCGCGACAGCACCGTCGACAGCGCCTTGGGCACGGCACCCAGACCCGTGTCGACGACGATCGAGAGGTCGACGGGGCGGGCCGGGGCGGCGCGCGCCAGCTCCTTGACCAGGGCGGGCAGCCGCGACACCGGGCAGACGAGCTGGCCGACGAGGCCGCTGAACGCGCCGTCGCGGGCGGCGAGGTAGCGGGCGACGACCTGCTCGACCGGGCTCCCCTCGCGCGGCCCCAGCAGGCCGGTGTCGTCGACGAGCCCGGCGAACAGCGGGGGCACGGACCAGGGCCCGGTTCCGGCCGTCGGCTGCGTCGTCACGGCCACAGACGCTAACGGGTCGGTCACGGCCGTCGTGCAGCGCCTGATGCTTGCGCGACGATCACCGGAGAAGCTAGCTTAGGCTCACCTAATTCGGAGGTGCCTCTTGGGAACCACGCGACTGCGGCGGCCACCCGCCCCGACCGACGGCGAGCGCGCCCGCAGCCTCACCGCGCGCGGGGCCGGGGCGGCGGCACTCGTCGGCACCGGCTCGCCCGTCGCGCACCCCCTGGCCCAGCACGTCTACGCCGACGGCTCGGCGGTCCTGCTCCTGTCCGACGACGAGCCGGTGCTGGCCCGGCTGGCCCGCGACGGCGAGCTGGCCGTGATGCTGGAGCTCGCCGACACCGCGCCGGTGGCCCTGCGCGAGCCCGTCCGCGGCCTGCTGTGGATCACCGGGCACCTCACCGCCGTCGACGCCGGACGCGCGCGGCGCATCGCGGTCGGGCTCAGCGAGCACCACCCGAGCCCCGCCTGGCTGGAGCTCGGGCACGGCGCGGTGCTGGTGCGCCTGACGCCGGGCTCGGCCGTGCTGTCCGACGCCGAGGGCACCGCCGCGCTCGCCCCCGTCGACCTCGCGGCGGCCCGGCCCGACCCGTTCTGCCGCTACGAGCACCACTGGCTCGGGCACCTGGAGGCCGCGCACCCCGAGGTGTTCACCGCGCTGGCGCGGCACCTGCCCCCCGCGCTGCGCGACGCCCGGGACGTGCGGGTGCGCCCGCTCGGCGTCGACCGCTGCGGCCTGCGCCTGCGCGTCGAGACCCCCGACCGCGACCACGACGTCCGGCTCGCCTGGGAGGCGCCGATCAAGACCGTCGAGGAGCTGCGGACGCAGTTCCAGCGGATGGTCGGGTGCCTCCACCGGCCGGGCTGAGCCGCCGGCAGCCCGGGGATCAGGCCGGGTGCAGCGCCCGGATCCGGCGGGTCACCGCGCGCTCGGCCACGAACGACGCGATCGGGACCGTGCCGGCGAGCAGCACCACCAGCGCCTCCAGCGGCTTCGCCCGCACCCGCTCGGCCAGAATCAGTGTGCAGACGATGTAGAGCATGTAGAGGAAGCCGTGCGTCACACCGACGACCGCGACCGGGCCCGGCGTGTCGAAGAAGTACTTCAGCGGCATCGCGACGAACACCAGCACGAGCAGACCGATGCCGGTGACCCACGCGGCGACGCGGTAGTTGCGCAGAGCGGTCGGGATCGACACGGGCCGTCCTATCGGGGGTCGCGCTCGGCGAGCTGCCGGAGCATCTGGTTGTAGGCGACGAGCCGGGGGTTCTCGGCGTCGTCGAGCTCGGGGACCGCGACGCGGGGGCGGGCGGTGAACGGGCTGTCGGCAGGCGGGGCCTCGACCGGGACCGGGGCGGGCTCGGCGGGGGCCGGCTCCTCGACGGCCGACTGCGCCTCCATGCGCAGCAGCCGCCACCACATGACCCCGAAGAACACCGCGAACACCGGCCACTGCACGCCGTAGCCGACGTTGAGGGCGCTGCCCAACGCCGACCCGGCCCGCTGCCACTGCCACACCGCGAGCCAGCCGCAGGTGGCCATCGCGCCGAGCGTGAGCAGGTGCCACATCATCCAGCGAGGGGACAGGGCCAGCCGCAACACGCCCGCCAGACTACGCCGTTGGTAGCGTCGCGACGTGCGCACACCCCTGGTGACCGACCCGCGTACCCGCCGCACGCTGGGCACCGAGGTGCTGGTGGTGCTCACCGTCACGCTCGGGCTCTCGGCGCTGCGCAGCGCGCTGAGCCTGGTCGACTCGCTGCTGCAGACCGTCCCGCTCAGCGAGCAGCAGGTGGCCCTCAACGCCCCCGCCGCGCAGGCCGACCTCGTCGACCTCGCGCTGCAGCTGGTGCGCGTGCTGCAGCTCGTCGGCTGGGGGGCGTTGGGGGCGTACCTGCTGGTCCGGGGCGGGATCGCGCTGCGCGCCGTCGGCCTGGACGCCCGCCGCCCCGGCCGCGACGCCCTGGGCGCCGCCGGTCTCGCCGCGCTGATCGGCGTCCCCGGGCTCGGGCTCTACCTCACGGCGCGCGCGCTCGGCGTCAGCCTGACGATCGCGCCGTCGACGCTCGACCAGAGCTGGTGGCAGCTCCCCGTCCTGATCCTCTCCGCCCTGGCGAACAGCTGGGCCGAGGAGATCGTCATGGTGGCCTACCTGATCACCCGGCTGCGCCAGCTCGGCTGGTCGGAGAACGGCGCACTGCTGGTCCAGGCACTGCTGCGCGGGGCCTACCACCTCTACCAGGGGCTCGGCGGGTTCGTCGGCAACGTGGTGATGGGGCTGGTGTTCGGGCGGGTGTGGCAGCGGACCAACCGGCTGTGGATGCTGGTCGGCGCCCACGCCCTGATCGACGTGGTCGCCTTCGCCGGCTACGCCCTGCTGGCCGGCCGGGTGGGCTGGCTCCCCTGACCCCGCCCCCTGAATTGCAGGAAGGCCACCTTCACGCAATCTAGCTGCGTGAAGGTGGCCTTCCTGCAATTCGAGCGGGGGGTCAGAGCGCCAGGATCTGGTAGCGCATGCGGGCCATCATGTTCTCCGGGCCCGGCTGGATGCCGCTGGCGGTCCACAGGTCGTCGATGCGGCCGCCGATGTCCTCGGGGTCCCAGCGCTTCCCGTCGTTCTTGACCTCCGCGACGCTGGTGAACGGCTGGAAGATCTCGATGCTGTCGCCCTGCACCCCGAACACCTTGCCGCTGATGTGCGCGGAGGCGTCGGAGCAGAGGAACGCGACGAGCGGGGCGACGTTCTCCGGGGCGAAGAAGTCGAACTCGCCGCGGGCGATGGCGGCGTCGCGGTCGTCGCGGAACTCCTGGGGCATGAGGTCGAGCGTCATGGCCGTGAGCGCGGTGGGGGCGATCGCGTTCGACGTGATGCCGCCGCGCGCGCCCTCCATGGCGACGATCGTGGAGAACGCGGCGATGCCGGCCTTGGCCGCGCCGTAGTTGCTCTGGCCGAAGTTGCCGAGGATCCCCGACGTCGACGCCGTGTGGACGACGTGGCCGGGCTGCCCCGCCTCCTTCCAGTGCCGCACCGCGGCGCGCGTCGGCAGGAAGTGGCCGCGCAGGTGCACGCGGATCACCGCGTCCCAGTCGTCCTCCGACAGCTTGGCCAGCGTCTTGTCCCGCAGGATCCCGGCGTTGTTGACCAGGCCGTCGAGGCGGCCGAACTCCGCGACCGCGGTGGCGACGAGCGAGTCCGCGACCGCGGCGTCGGCGACGTCACCGCTCGCGGCCACCGCCCGCCCGCCGGCGGCGACGATCTCCTTCGCCACCGACTCACCCGTGCTCGGGTCGAACTCGGCGACGACGACCGCGGCACCCTGCGCTGCGCACTCCAGCGCCTCGGCGCGACCGATCCCGCGGCCGGCACCGGTGACGATGACGACCTTGCCATCCAGAAGTCCCATGCGCGGAGCATATGACCCGCCGGTAACACCTGCCGCCGCGGACCGGCGTGACGTCCGCCGCCCCAGCTGCTAACGCAGCGTGACCTGCTTGCCCGCGAGGGCGTCACGGGCGCGACGCTCCTCGGAGGTGAGCGGCGTGGTGTCGGCCAGCGCCGCCGCCAGGCCCGCGGCGAAGTCGGTGACGGGCTTGGACCACTCCGAGGGGTGCAGCTCCCGGTCGAGGTCCCACACCGGCACCAGCAGGCCGTGGGCCCGGAACGAGCCCGCGTACCGGGTGCCCTCACCCAGGCCCAGCTCACCGCGCGCCTGCAGGCGGGCGAGCGCGGCGACGATCTGCTCCTCCGGCTCGGGACGCACCCAGCGCAGGTGCGCCTTCGTGCCGGTGTCGACCCAGTAGGCGGCGCGCACGCCGTCGCCCTCGACCGCCTCCGTCGGCATGATGACGGCGTTGGCCCGCTCGACGGTGGCGAGCACCTCGGCGCTCGGCTCGGTCCCGTCCTCGGGGGCCACCCACCAGGCGAAGTCGGAGTGCACGGTGAGCTCGAGGGGGGCGTCGACGTCGATGAGGTCCTGCAGCCGGTCGGTGCCGGTGAGGCCGGGGCCGACGACGGGCAGCGCCGTGCCGGGCTCGGCCGCGAGGCCCCACTCCAGGGCGCGGGCCAGGTCGGCCGACAGGTCGCCGGAGCGGGTCTGGACCTGCATGCCCAGCAGGACCTCGCCGCCCGGGCGGACCAGCGCGGCCGACGCCCCCGGCAGCACCGACGCGATCGTCACCGAGCGCTCGGCCGGGGTCCGCAGGGGCAGCGGCGCGGTGGCCGAGGGCAGGAACTCGCGGAGCGCGACGAGATCGCACTCCACCGCCAGGCCCGCGAACGGCCGGGTGACGATGACGTCGTCACCCGCGCCGTGACAGGCCTTGTAGCGCTTGCCGGAGCCGCAGGGGCAGGGGCGGCGCGGGTTCTCGCCCGCCGGGGCCGCAACACGTGTCTTCTTCGCCATGGTTCGGGAAACGCTAGCGGGGCCGCGGCGCCGGATTCGGGCGGGGTGCGAACGAGTCCTGCTTCGGCCGCGCCGCGACGGCCGGCCGGCCGGCCGCACCGGCCCCGGTCAGCGACCGGACCTCCATCTCGGCGAAGCGTCGGTCCGCGTCGTCGTCGCGCGGCCCGATGAACGTGCCGACGATGCCGAGCAGGAACGACAGCGGGATCGACACGATGCCCGGGTTGGCCAGCGGGAACAGCGCGAAGTCGACGCCGGGGATCATCGAGGTGGGCTGCCCCGACACCGCGGGCGAGACGATCACCAGGAACACGGCCGCGCCCATGCCGCCGTACATGCTGTAGAGCGCGCCGGTGGTGTTGAACCGCTTCCAGAACAGCGAGTACACCAGCGAGGCCATGTTCGCCGACGCGGCCACCGCGAACGCGAGGGCGACGAGCACGGCCACGTTCTGCCCGTTGGCCAGGATCCCGCCGCCGATCGCCAGCAGCCCGACGACGAGCGCCGTGCGCCGCGCGACGCGGATCTCCTCGGCGGAGTCGACCTTGCCCTTGCGGATGACGTTGGCGTAGACGTCGTGGGCGAACGAGGCCGAGGCCGCGATCGTCAGCCCGGCGACGACGGCCAGGATCGTCGCGAACGCCACCGCGGCGACGATGCCGAGCAGCAGCTCCCCGCCGAGGCGGAAGGCGAGCAGCGGGGCCGCGGAGTTCGACGCCCCCGGCGACGCGGCGATGGTGTCGGCCCCGACCAGCGCGGTCGCGCCGTAGCCGATGACCAGGATGCAGAGGAAGAAGCCGCCGATCAGCCAGATCGCCCAGACCACCGAGCGGCGGGCCTCCTTGGCGTTCGGCACGGTGTAGAAGCGCATGAGGATGTGCGGCAGGCTCGCCGGGCCGAGCACCGCGGCCAGCGACAGCGAGATGAAGTCGATCTTCGACAGCTCCGTGCGCCCGTACTGCAGGCCGGGCGCGAGCAGCGCCTCACCCGCCTCGGGGCTGTTGTCCACGGCGGAGCCCAGCAGGTTCGAGAAGTTGAAGCCGTAGCGCCCGAGCAGCCAGGCGGCCAGCACCAGCCCGGTGACGATGAGCAGGTTCGCCTTGACGATCTGCACCCACGTGGTCCCCTTCATGCCGCCCACCAACACGTAGACGATCATCAGGGCCCCGACGACGGCGATCACGACGCTCTGCGCGAACCGGTTCGAGTTGGGGATGCCCAGCAGCAGGGCGATCAGACCGCCCGCGCCCGCCACCTGCGCGACGAGGTAGAGCACCGACACCAGCAGCGTCGAGGTGGCCGCCGCGCTGCGCACCGGGCGCTGCCGCAGCCGGAAGCTCAGGACGTCGCCCATCGTGTAGCGGCCGGTGTTGCGCAGCCACTCCGCGACCAGCAGCAGCGCCACCAGCCAGCCGACGAACGAGCCGATGGCGAACAGCAGGCCGTCGTAGCCGAAGACGGCGACGGCGCCCGCGATGCCGAGGAACGCCGCGGCGGAGAGGTAGTCCCCGGCCAGCGCGACGCCGTTCTGCGCACCCGTGAAGTTGCTGCCGCCGGTGTAGTAGTGGGCCGCGGTCCGGTTGCCGCGGCCGGCACGGAACACCACCACCAGGGTCAGCAGCACGAATGCGCCGAAGATCGTCACGTTCACGACGGGGTTTCCCACCGTGGCCTGTTGCGCGAGGAGCACGTCGTCGTCCTTCCGGGGCAGAATGCGGGCACGGCCCGTGACAGGTCCAACGACGCCGGATGCGTCAGGTAACCGGTCGGTCACGTTGAGAGGTGTCGGTTGTCCCTGTTCGATCCCGCGGACGGCGCGTTCCTCGCCGATCCCTACCCCGCGTTCGCGCTGCTGCGCGCGCTCGCCCCGGTGCACGACCACCCCCTGCTGGGCACGCCCGTCGCGGTGTCGCACGCGGCCTGCTCGGCGCTGCTGCGGGGCCGTGACCTGGGCCGCATCTGGGCCGACGCCGAGCCCGCCGCCGAGTTCGGCGCGTTCAACCTGCTGCACCGCAACTCGCTGCTCGAACGCGAGGGCGAGCCGCACCACCGGCTGCGCGGCCTCGTCGCGGGGGCGTTCAACCGCGGGCACACCGCCCGGCTGGAGCCGTGGGTCCGCGGCCTCGCGGGCCGTCTCGTCGACGACCTGGCGGCCGGCGTCGCCGCCGACGGCCGCGCCGACCTGATCGCCGGGCTCGCCGCCACGCTGCCGGTGGAGGTCATCGCCGAGCTGCTCGGCGTCGCGGGGCCGGAGCGGGAGGCCCTGCGCGGCTGGTCGAACACGATCGTCGCGATGTACGAGCCGGGCGTCGACGACGGGCGCCGCGCCGCCGCCGAGCGGGCGTCGGCGGAGTTCGTCGACGCGCTGCGCGGCCTCGCCGAGCACCGCAGGCGGCACCCGGGCGAGGACCTGGTGAGCGACCTCGTCGCCGCCGGGGTCGACTCCGACGAGCTCGTCGGCACCGCGGCGCTGCTGCTGATGGCCGGGCACGAGGCCACCGTCAACGTCATCGGCAACGGGGTGCTGGCCCTGCTGCGTCACCCCGTCCAGTGGTCGGTGCTGGCCACGGCACCGCTCGCGCCCGCCGTCGAGGAGCTGATCCGCTACGACCCGCCGCTGCAGCTGTTCGAGCGCACGGCCGTGGTCGACACGGTGGTGGCGGGGCACCCGGTGCCCGCCGGCACCCGCATCGCGGCCCTGCTCGGCGCGGCCGCCCGCGACCCCCAGGTGTTCGAGCGGCCCGACGAGCTCGACGTCACCCGCATCCACAACCCGCACCTGGGGTTCGGGCTCGGCGTGCACTACTGCCTGGGCGCCCCGCTGGCCCGCCTCGAGGTGGCCGCCGCGCTCGACGCCCTGCGCACCCGGATGCGGGGCCTGACCCTGGCCGCGGAACCGCAGCGGCGCCCGAGCTTCGTGATGCGCGGCCTGCGGACCCTGCCCGTCACGACCTGACGGCGACCAGCAGCTCGCGACGGTCGGCCCGCGCGGGGGCGAGCAGGCGGGTGAGGTGGGTGACCAGCACCGCGGTGACGCCCGCGACGACCGCGGCGAGCAGGTCGAGCACCCCGTGCAGGACGACGCCGTCGGCCCGGGCCTGGACGCCGGTGCGCAGGCCCCACAGCAGCACCACGGCCGACAGGACGATCCCGGCCGCCCACAGGGCCCACCACACCAGCAGCAGGCGCGACGGCCGCGGCCGCTCACCCGCGGGCCGGCCGAGCGCGGTGTGCTCGATCTCGGCCAGCACCGAGCCGGGGACGGCGAGGTTCACCCCGGGCACCACCCAGCCGAGCACGACGTCACGGGGGCGCCGGGACGCCACGACGCCCGCGCCGTGGGCGGCGGCCGCCGCCGCCCGCACCGACCACAGCACGACGAGCGCCCCGGCGAACACCGTCAGGATCGGCGCGATCGTGCCCGCGGAGATCACCAGCGCGTCGGAGGCCGCGACGACCTGGGCGCTCAGCGCGTCGGAGCGGCTGGCGAGGAGCAGGCCGTAGCGCCAGGCCTCCGACCCGGCCGCGACCAGCGCGACCGCCGCCGTCGCCCACAGCAGCGGCACGACGGTGCCCGCGACGGAGCGGGCGGCGTGCAGGGGGCCGGGCGCGTCCGGCCCGGACGTACGCACCCAGGGCAGGGCCGGGTAGCCGCCGGTCGGGCGCAGCCGGTAGCGCGGGGGCCCGGTGTAGGGCCGGCGCGGGGCGGGCACGGCGGGCGGCTCGTCCGGCGCGGGCGGGTGCGCCACCCACTCCAGCGCGGCCAGGTACCGGCCGCAGTAGGGGCAGAACGGACCGGCCTCCGGCGACGACGTGCGACGGCACCGGGGGCAGGTCTGCGTTCCGGGGGGCACGGGAGGGGTCAGACGATCGCCGGGGTGGCGCCGCCCTCGGCGACGACCGGGCGGCCCTGCGCGGCCCAGACCTGCATCCCGCCCTCGACGTTGACGGCCGGGTGACCCTGCGCGGCGAGGTACTGCACGACCTGCGCCGACCGGCCACCGGAGCGGCAGACGACGTAGAGCGGGTCGTCGGCGGGCACCTCGGACAGGCGGGCGGTGAGCTGGGACATCGGGAGGTGCCGCGCGCCGGGTGCGTGGCCCGCGTTCCACTCGTCGGGCTCGCGGACGTCGAGCATCGCGGCGTCGGCGGGCACCTGGGCCACCGGCACGGAAGGAACGGTCATGGCGCGGATCCTCCCACGCCCGGCGGTCAGGACCCGGTGAGGATCAGCGCAGCAGGGCCTTCTCCGAGCCGGCGCCGGTGAGGGACCGGACCTCCATCTCGGCGTACCGGGCGTGGTCGAAGTCGCGCGACCCGCCGACGTAGGTGCCGACGATCCCGAGCAGGAACGACAGCGGGATCGACACGATGCCCGGGTTCTCCAGCGGGAAGAACGCGAACCCGCCGTTCGGCAGGATCACGCTGCGCGGCCCCGACACCACCGGCGAGAAGACGATCAGCAGCACGCAGCTGACCAGGCCGCCGTAGATGCTGAACAGCGCGCCCATCGTGTTGAACCGCTTCCAGAACAGCGAGTACAGGATCGTGGGCAGGTTGGCCGACGCGGCGACGGCGAACGCCAGGGCCACCAGGAACGCGATGTTGATGCCGTTGACCAGGATCCCGCCCGCGATCGCGACGACCCCGACGACCAGCGCCGTGATCCGGGCGACGCGCACCTCGGAGTCGGGCGACGCCTCGCCCCGCTCGATCACGTTCGCGTAGACGTCGTGCGCGAACGACGCCGACGCCGTGATCGTCAGGCCGGCGACGACCGCGAGGATCGTGGCGAACGCGACCGCGGAGATGATGCCGAGCAGGATCTCCCCGCCGAGCTGGTAGGCCAGCAGCGGCGCCGCGGAGTTCCCCCCGCCGGGGGCGGCCGCGATGGCCTCCGGCCCCACCAGCGCCGCGGCACCGTAGCCCAGCACGAGCGTGAACAGGTAGAACACGCCGATCAGCCAGATCGCCCAGACCACCGAACGGCGGGCCTCCACGGCCGTCGGCACGGTGTAGAAGCGCATGAGGATGTGCGGCAGGCCCGCGGTGCCGAGCACGAGCGCGAGGCCCAGGGAGATGAAGTCGACCGGGTTCGTGTACTGCAGGCCGGGCGTCAGCAGGGCCTCGCCGCGCCCGGGGCTGTTGGCGACGGCCCGGCCGAGCAGGTCAGACAGGTTGAACCCGACGATGCCGAGCACCCACGCCGTCATCACCGCGGCGCCGACGATCAGCAGCCCCGCCTTGATGATCTGCACGTAGGTGGTGCCCTTCATGCCGCCCACCAGGACGTAGACGATCATCAGCAGGCCGACGACAGCGATCACGACGCTCTGCCCGACGCGGTCGGTGTTGGGGATCTGCAGCAGCAGCGCGATCAGCCCGCCCGCCCCGGCCATCTGCGCGAGCAGGTAGAAGAACGACACCACCAGCGTCGACGTGGCGGCCGCGGCGCGGACGGGCCGCTGCCGCATCCGGAACGCCAGGACGTCGCCCATCGTGAACTTGCCGGTGTTGCGCAGG
>NZ_BJNG01000038.1 GCF_006539565.1 Pseudonocardia hydrocarbonoxydans | reverse complement strand
CCCTAGCCCGAGCAGCGCTGCCTCGGGCATTCGCACGCCCGGCACGGCGTCCACGAGGATTTGCCACAGTCCGCGCAGCCGCCACAGCCACCACGCCGAACGAACCAGCCTGCCGACTCGAACGACCAGAGGCACCGCCGCGCCCGCGGCCATCAGCCAGGTGGTCGCGGCGATGTTGAGGGCGAACAGCCCGCCGATGCAGGCCGCGCCGGTCGTCAGCCGGGCGATGACGACGACCCCCCAGAACGTCGCCGAGGAGACGAACGCCGCACACAGCAGCGCCAGCCCGACCTGCAACGACCTGGACCCGGCCCGGCGCGAGGACCTCGCGGTGACCAGCGCGGCGGGTACCACTGCGGCGACGTGTGCCACGCACAGCAGCCACCAGAACGGGCTATACCAGGGCACCTGCAGTGAGCTGACACAGCCTGCTTGGGCGCCTCCGTCGGCGATGTCGAGCAGAACGAGTCCGGCGCAGACAGCCACCGCCGACCCGTAGACCGGCAACGGGCGGCGGCGGCTCAGTGCTGCCAGCACGAAGTCCAAGATGAACGCCGCGCTGAGCACCCCCCACAGATTCATCAGGATGCCGCAGCTCCCCGCCAGCGCTGTGCTGCTCAGCAGTGCCGTGACCGGGTCGAGGTACACGGTGACGGACGCGGCGAGCCCCGCGACGGCCACCAGCAAACGCCGGCGCGGTGCCGACCGCACGGCGGTGGGCAGCCGCAGCGCCACGACGACCCACAGCGTCACGGTGCCGGCGACCAGAATCGGTTCGCCGGCCGCCGTCGCCAGGGCCAACAGGTCAGGCACCGAAGGACTCTTCCATCCAGAGGTCGGCGGGCTCCCGGTCGCGACCCGCCTCGTTCGCCCCCAGGGCCGCGGATCCGATCAGGCTGGCGACAAGCTCGGCCTCCCGCTCCTCGTCGGTTGCGTAGGTCGATCGCGCGAAGAGGTGGCCGACCAGGGTCGCGCTCGTGTGCGGGAGGATCCGGCGGGCCAACTCCAGCGGCAGGCAGCAGGCTTCGCGGTGGTCGGCGATCATGTGGCCGATCTCGTGCAGCACGATGTGCGCCTGGTGCAACGGGCTGGTGTCGGCCGCGTGGACGATCACGTCGCGATCGGCCTGGCGCAGCCACATCCCACAGGGGCCGCCCGCCGTGTTCATCGACGCGAACAGGTCGATGGGGCGGCCACGGTGGCGGGCCAAACCGGCCAGCAGCTCCGGGACGTCGAGCGGCCGCGGGATCCCCACATCGGCGTCGAGCGCCCGTACCAGTGCCCGGGCCCTTCGGTTGATCTCGACACAGCCCACCGGCTCCCCCGTCCGCCCCGTGGCGATCATGATCTCCGGCGAGAGTAGGCCGACCGGCCCACCCTGATGGGCATTCGGCTCAGCGTCGCCCGTTCGGGCGACGGGTCCGTTCCTGGAAGCGGGTCAGTTCGTCGATGATCGCGCCGACCGAGCGGCGGGCCTCGGGTCCCAGTTCGAGCGCGCGCAGGGCCAGGTCTTTGATCTCCGCGTCGCGGATGACCGCGAGCAGGGCAATCTCTTCGTCAACCAGCTGGGCCTGGGTGTCGTCGAAGAAGTATCCGACCGGCACCCCGAAGAATGTGGCGAGCGCCTCCAGGTGCTGCTTGGTGGGATTGTCGCGCCGACCCCGGTGCAACTGGTTGAGGTACTGGGCGGAGATCGTTGGGCCGCCCTGGGCGCGGATGCCGTCAGCGATCTCCTCGTAGGTGTACGGGCCGCGGTCCCGGGGATGCACGGTGGTCAGCAGGCGGTCGAGCCGCGCCGCGAACGCTCCGGCGTCCTCCATGTCCTGCTCCTCACTGGCTGGGTTGGTGTCAGCCTTGCAGGCCAACCTCAAATTTACCAGAAGATTTTCGGGCTTCGTTGACCTTGAATCAGTGCCAGCATAGTTTCAGTGCAGGATATCAACTGACAGGAGGTCGAGGATGGACGCCGTGCGACATCTCCGTGCGGCCGATCCGACGAGCGAGCTCGGCAGTGTCCTGCGGACACTCATCGCCGGCGCGACCAGGGAGTTGGTCGCGCTTCTCCCGGCAGAGCACCCGGTCGCGGACGGCCTTCGCATCGCCTTGCGCGATCGCCGCCCCTGCGGCGTCGGTGTCCGGGTCGTCCACGACGGCGGCGGCACGACGCCGTTCCCGGAGCCGGCGATCGTCCGCACCGTCGACCGGGTGCCGCAGGCGATCGTCGTCGTCGACCGGGCTGTGGCCCTCCTGTCGCCTCGGGCTCCGTGGACGCCGCCCACCATCGTCGACGGGGCGGCGGTCGTGCAGGCCTGCGCCACCGCTTTCGCGGGCATGTGGGCCTTCTCGCAGGAGTCCATGGATGCCGCACCGGTCAGGGACGGCGACGTGCTCCGCGCGCTGGGCGGCGGTTCGACCGACGAGTGCGCTGCCCGTGAGCTCAACATCTCCACTCGGACGTATCGCCGTCGCGTCGCCGAACTGATGGCGCAGCTGGGCGCGTCGAGCCGTTTCCAGGCCGGTGCGCTTGCAGCCGGCCGTGGCTGGGTCGACGGAGGCCGGCGTCCGGGGTAATGCACATGAGTTCCCCGGGCGCTGGCAGGAACTGGCCATGCGCATTGCCGGACTAGCTCGAACAACGCTAGAAAGAGGCGGTCACTGAAATCCGGAAGAAGACTCGGGAAACGAGTCCTCGCGTCGTCCACGACATTTCAAGGAGTTCTCTCATGGCAATTTCTCCGTTCTCGCGAACGAGCTCCTTCGGCCGGGACCGGGTGACCGGACTGCTCGCCGTCGCGATCGGTGCGGTCGCGCTCGTGGTTGGCGGCTCGGCCAGCTTCGTCATCGTCTCCCTGCTCGGCATCGAGACGACCGCCGCGCTGAAGATCGTCGACGCGATCCTGGCCGGATCCGCCGTCGCGACCGCCGTCGCCGCGGTCATCACGGGCGGGATCGGTGCCGCGGCGATCGCGACCATCCGATGGGCCGTCAGCCAGCTGGGTCGCAAGGAGGCTGCCGCGTGAGCGCCGGTCCGGGACGGGTCGATGCCCAGCCCGTCCCGGACCGCCGCCCGCCGTGCCACCGCGGCGGGTGGCGGGCCACGGTCCGGCCCGATCCGCTCTGCGTCACCGTCGCCGGGGTGCTGCTCGTGGGCACGATCGGCATCGGGTGGTCGGCCGCGGCTGAGGTGCGGCTGCCGGTGGACCGGGACCTGCTCCGCGCGGCCGATCTCGATCTTGTCCTGGCGATCGCCGGCCGCAACGCCGTCGTGGCTGCCACGTTGTTCTCCGGAGTGACGACGGCGGGTGTCTCCACGCTGCTCGCGCTCCCGGTCCTCGGAATCTATGTCGGTGTCGTGGTCCGGGCGGCGGTCACCGCCCTCGGGGCGGCGGAGGCCTCGGCCGTGCTGGCTCCCTTCCTCGTGATCGAGGTGGCGGCCTTCGTGCTGGCTGCGGCTTGGGGGCTGGGCCCGACCCGAGCCGCACTGGGGGCGTGGCGCGATCCGCAGGACCGGGCAGCGCGGATTCGCTCAGCGGCGTCCGGTTACGTGGCGGCGGCCGGGGCTAGCCTGTACGGCCTGCCGGTCGTCGGTGCCCTGCTGATGACGGCCGCGTTGCTCGAAACCTGGTCCGGAGTCCCCGGGTGACGGCCGAGTGCACACCGGTCGCCTTCATCGAGGACCGGCCGGGGCCGGGTCCGGGCGGTTGGGCCCGGTGCGCGCTCGGCGCACTGTCGGCAGCGGCGTGGGCGCTCGCGGCGCTCGCGCTCATGGCGCGTGCCGATCTCGTTGCGCTGCAGGTCGATCGCGGTGCGGCCGTGGATCCGGGCTACCGCGGGGTCGCCGTTGCAGCGGCGATGACGTTCGGGGGCCTCGGCTATGGCGCGCTGCTGGCCTCGCTGCAGCTGCTGGGCCGCCTCGGAGACCGGATGCTCAGCCGGATGTCACCCATGCTGGTCCCCGTCGTCGCCGGTCGAGTCACGGTCGACCTGATGCTCGTGGCGACGCTTGCCGCGGATCTGCTCCGCGACGTCGACACAGCTCGGCTGGGCACCGCGCTGCCACCGGCGACGGTCCTGCTCGTGGCTGCCCCGGTGTTTCTCGCCCATCGCGGATTCCGACGATCGGTCGGTATAGCCACGAACGTGTTGGCGGGCTCGATAGCGGTCGTCATCGGCGGTAGCGTTCTGGTGGTTCTGGGTGTGTGACAGCCGCGGGGGGAAATTGTGAAGAATGGTGACCAGACAAATGTCGAGCCGGCGCTGGAACGGTGGGGCGCGCGCGCCGTTGTCGGCGCGGTCGTGGTGCTGGGGGTCGTCGCGGTGATCGGCCTTGCCCTGTGGGACGAGCTCGGCGCGACCGACGTGGCCGACGCCGCGGCAGCCACCGCACTGGCTCGCGGCGCGGTGGTGGCCGCGCTGGTCTGTGCCGTCGTGGCGCTGCCCTTCGCCCTGCGGCCGGGGATGCTGCCCTGGGTGCTGCCGGCGGTGCTGAGCGTGGCGGGGGTGGCGCTGGTGGTGGGCTGGCGGGCGGCGGGCGCGGGCTCGGTGTGGGGAGCGGTGCAGGTCGCGGCAGCCGTGGTGTGCGGGCTGGCGGCGGTCGTCGCCGTGCTGACCGCCCCGGCAGTGGGTCGGGCCCGGGGCCGCACATGAGGGCCACCCTGTGGGCGGACCTGCGCTTCGTCGCCCGCGCCGACGCGTTGCAGTTCTGCCTGCGCAACAACATCGCACCGACACGGAACCTGCGGCGGGCGGCGGTGCTGCTCACCGTCGTCGGAGTCGTCGTCGCGGTGCCCGCGGCGGGCCTCCTGGCCGGGTTCGTCCTGGCCGTACTTGGGCTCTCGCTGCCGGTGGGTGCGGACGCGGTCTCCGGTGGGGTGCTGCTCCTCGCCGCGGGCCGCGCGCTCGCCGTCGCCGTGCGAGGCAACGCGGCCGGGACGCGGGCACGGGTGTTCGCGCCCCCCGACGTGGCCGTGCTGCGGCACTTCGAGATCTCGACGGCGGCCGTGCTCGCCGTCCGGGTCGCGGCCCCCGCGGTGCTGAGCGGGGTCGTCGGCGCCGTTCTCACGGGCTCGGTGCTGATCGGGGTGGGTCGCGGCTACGGAAACCCGGTGTCCCCGGTGTGGCTGGGATGCGCGGTCGCACTTGCGGTCGTGGGCTCGGCACTGGCCGCCGCCGCAGCCGCTCGGCCGCCCGTCGAGCGGCCGCGCCGGAGATGGTCGGCGCTGCTCGGCCTGCTGGTAGCGGCCCTGCTGGGCTGGTTGGCCGGCCGCGCTGGGATCGCCGCAGCCGAGCTGCTCGCCGTGGCTGGCGCACCAGCACTGATCACTCAGGTCGCGGGCGTCGGCTCGGCTGCCGCGGCCGCCGCGGGCAGCCCACTCGCCGTCGTCGTACCGCTCGTCGTGGCGGGCGGCGCCGTCCTCACGTTGCGGCGCGGGGGAGCCGAGCGGTGGCGGGCCGTGCTTCGGCCTCGTGCCGGGTCGATCGACACCGGCGGGCACTGCCGGCCGATCGACCTCGTCACGGTGGCGGTGCGCCGTGGCGAGCAGGGCGGCGCGGCACTGGCCCGGCGGGCGGGTCGGGTGTTCAGCATCGTGGGCGCGGGGCTGGTCGGCTCCGGTGTGGCCGCCCCCGGCCGGCTCGACCTCGCAGGGTCGGGCGTCGATGGGATCGCCGGTGGCGGTGTGTTGCTCACCATCGGGCTCGTGCTCGGCGGGCTGGTACGCGCAATCACCGGCCCGGCGGGCTGGGCTCGGCAGCTGCGCTGGACCGCCGAACGTGGCGTCGACAGACGCGCGCTCGTGGTCGGCTACATGTTGGGGTCGCTGCGGCCGCTGCTGCCCGTCGTGCTCGTTTGTGTCGGCCTCGCCATGCTCGCCGGGGATGCGGCGGTACTCGGCTTCGGCGTCTGCGCCGTCCTCGTCACCACGGCGTCGGGTCTGCTCGGTGACCTGTGGCAGGGCGGCAGCCAGGCCGGTGCCGACGGGTCGACGGAAAGCACGGCGGCGGGTGCGGCCGTCGGCATCGTCGTCGTCGCGGCAGGGGTGGTCCCGTGGGTCGTCCTGTCCGCACCAGGCTCCTGGATCGCCGGGACCGTCGTCGCCCTGGCGTCGATGGTTGCCGCCGCTGCGCTGCTCGACCGGACGGTGCTCGCATGAACGCCGACCCCGGCCCCGGCCGGCTCGTCTGTGAGCTGTCCGGTGTCTCCGCCGGCTACCGCCGCGACGTCGACGTGCTGACTGGTGTGGACCTGCGCGTTCCGCACGGATGCACACTGTTGACCGGCCCGAACGGGAGCGGCAAGTCCACCGTCGTGGAGCTCGTGGCCGGCACGTTGCGGCCGAGCAGGGGCTCGGTCACGGTGCTCGGGCTGCCTGCGAGCACCCCGGAGCTGCGCTCCCGGCGCACCGTGTGCCGCGCGACCCCTGCCCTGTATCCCGCCCTGACCGTCTCCGAGCACGTGTCGCTGCTCGAGATCGATCCCGGGAGCTTCGCGGAGCGCGCCGGGCGTTATGGCCTGGCCCGATGGCTCGACACACCCGTGCACGGCCTCTCCACCGGCAACGTTCGCAAGGCATGGCTACTGCTGACCACCGGCGCACCCGGCGAGCTGCTCGTCCTCGACGAGCCCTTCAACGGTCTGGACCCCCAGGGCGTCGGTGCCCTCGCCGGAGACATCGACACCTGGATGGCGACCGGATGTTCCGTCACAGTCGTGGCCCACGAGCCACCGGAGGTCTTCCGCGATCTTGTCGAGGTCACGATCCGGATAGCTGGCCCAGGCCTGCCCGAGCCCGCGGGAACCGGCCCCCGGTGATCGCGCTGGATGGAGTGACGGTGCGACTCGGGGGCCGCCCGGTTCTCGACGCCGTCACTTTCACGGCCCGGCGTGGCGAGATCACCGGGCTGGTCGGGCCCAACGGTGCCGGAAAGTCGACGGCCCTCCGCACGATCGTCGGGTTGGACCGGCCCGAGCTCGGCAGCGCAACTGTCGACGGGCTGCGATACATCGATCTGCCCTCCCCAGCCCGGGTGGTCGGGGCCGTGCTGGAGCACCGCGGGTGGCATCCGGGCCGGACGGTGGAGCGTCACCTGGCGTCGGTCGCGATCGGTGCGGGGGTGCCGCGGCGCCGGGTGGGCGAGTTGCTCGCCGAAGCCGGGCTCGAGCACGTGGCGCGTCGCCGAACCGGGGAACTGTCGCTCGGCACCGCTTCCCGGGTCGGGATCGTCGCCGCGGCGCTGGCCGACCCGACGGTCTACATACTCGACGAACCGATGAACGGCCTGGACCCGGTATCGGTGCGGTGGTTGCGCGCGTTCCTGCGCGGGCACGCGGACGCGGGACGCACAGTGCTGGTGTCGAGCCACCTCATCCACGAGCTGCAATCGATCGCCGACCGGATCGTCGTTCTCGACGACGGGCGGCTCGTCGCCGACGCCGACACCGAGTCGCTGCGCGGTGAGGGCACGGTGGTGCGAGTGCGGGTGCGGCCCGACCAGCTCGACGTGCTGCGGACCGTCCTGCTCCGCGCAGGCGGGAGCGTCGCACCGCAGCCGGGTGGTGCGGTCCTGGTCACCGGCCTGTGCGCAGCCGCGATCGGTGAACTGCTTGCCACGCACGCGCTCACGGCGCACGAGCTGACACCGGAGCGGGCCACGTTGGAGGACGCGTACCTGCGGCTCGTTTGCGGCCCGGCGGCACCACGGGGATCGGCGTGAGCGGGGGCACGGTCCGCTACCGGGCGGGCACGACGGGAGGGGGGTGGGGACGGGTGCTGCGGATGGAGGCGGCGAAGTTCGTCGCCACCCCGTCCTACCGGCGTCTGCTGGCGGTCACCGCTGCGCTGATGGTGCTACTCGGCTGCGGCTACGCGTGGCTGTCCACCGCCGGGGGTATCGGCGGCGCGCCCCTCGCCGGCACCGACCTGCACGCGTCGTTCCTCGCCGTCAACATCGCCCGGCTCGTCGTGGTGCCGCTGGGCGTGCTGGTGGTGGCCGACGAATTCGCCTCCGGCCAGATCCTGCTGTCGCTGCGGCTGTGCCCCGGGCGGACGACGCTGCTGCTGGCCAAGGCGGCGGTGCTCGCCGGCGCGGTGGCCGTCGTCGGTCTGGGCGGTGGTGCGGTGCTGGTCGCCGTCGACCTCGCGGCATCCGGGCCCGGTCCGGGCGTCGCCGAGTGCCTGCGGCTGCTCCTGGCCGGCGCAGCGCAGCCGGCGCTCGTGGCGGTGTTCGCACTCGGCGTCGCCGCCGTTCTGCGGTCGGCGGCGGGCGCGGTCAGCGGGGTCCTGGCCGTCTTTCTCGTGCTGCCGCTGTTCGCGGCCGTGCTGCCGGGGGTGGCGATGTGGCTTCCGCACACCGCGGCGAACGGGATGCTCGACGCCGACGGTGCGGGTGCGGCGCTGCTCTTGGCGGCCTGGGCGGTGGCCGCGCTGGCCCTGGGCGCGGCGGCGCTGCAGGTACGTCGACCGTGACTGCGCGGCTCCGCAGCGTGAACCTGCGTCGGATTGATCGCTCCGGTTGTGGCCCTCACCCTCGGATGAGGAAAGATGTTCCCCAGCATCCCGTCCTGCGCTCTCCCCGGCGCAGCGGCGCCCTGCAGACACGATGACGGAGGGAGCAGGACATGGCGGCGATGAAGCCCCGTACCGGTGACGGTCCCCTGGAGGTGACCAAGGAGGGGCGCGGCATCGTGATGCGCGTTCCGCTGGAGGGCGGTGGCCGCCTGGTCGTGGAGATGTCGGCCGAGGAGGCCAGCGACCTCGGCGACGCCCTCAAGGCCGCATCGGGCTGAACCGCACGGGCCGCCCCGGCGGCCCACCGGACGACACGGCACCCGTACGCGCACGCGTACGGGTGCCGTGCCGTCTCACCGCAGACCGAATCAGCGCAGTGAGCGGTAGATCTCCACGGTCCGGGCCGCGGCCTGCTCCCAGGCGAACTCCCGCTCGGCACGGGCCCGGCCGGCCGCCCCCATCTCCGCCGCGCGCGCGGGATCGGCCAGCAGGGCGTTGACGGCGTCGGCGACCCCGGCGCGGAAGTCGTCCTCGGCGTGCTGGTCGTAGTGCACCAGCGTGCCGGTCCGCCCGTCGTCGACGACCTCGGGGATGCCGCCCACGTCCGAGGCGACGACCGCGGTGCCGCACGCCATCGCCTCGAGGTTGACGATGCCCAGCGGCTCGTAGACCGACGGGCAGACGAACACCGTGGCCGCGGAGAGCAGCTGGCGGATCTCCGCGGTGGGCAGCATCCGGCGCACCCACACCACGTTCCCGCGGGCGGCGGACAGCTCGGCCACCGCCTTCTCGGTCTCCTCGGCGATCTCCGGGGTGTCCGGCGCCCCCGCGCACAGCACGATCTGGGCCGCCGGGTCGATGCGGTGGGCGGCGGCGACGAGGTGCCCGAGCCCCTTCTGGCGGGTGATCCGGCCGACGAACACGACGCTGGGCCGGTCCGGGTCGACGCCCGCGGCCACGACGGCGTCGCGCCGCTCGTCGGGGTGGTAGAAGACGGTGTCGATGCCGTTGTGCACCACGTGCACCCGGTCCGGGTCGAGCGCGGGGTAGCAGTCCAGCACGTCGGTGCGCATGCCCGCGCTCACCGCGATCACCGCGTCGGCGTACTCGTAGGAGGTGCGCTCCACCCACGAGGACAGGCGGTAGCCACCGCCGAGCTGCTCGGCCTTCCACGGCCGCCGCGGCTCCAGCGAGTGCGCGGTGACGACGTGCGGCACGCCGTGCAGGATCTTCGCCAGGTGCCCGGCCATGTTGGCGTACCAGGTGTGGGAGTGCGCGAGGTCGACGCCGTCGAGCGCGGCCACCATCGTCAGGTCGACGCCCAGGGTCTGCAGCGCCGGGTTCGCGCCCTGCAGCGCGCCGGGGGCGCGGTGGCCGAAGGTTTGCGGCCGGTCGGGGCGGGGTTCCCCGAAGCAATGGACGTCGACGTCGACGAGCGCCCGCAGCGCGGGCACCAGGTGCTCGACGTGCACCCCGGCCCCTCCGTAGACGTCGGGCGGGTATTCGCGGGTGAGCAGGCCGATGCGCACGCCGTGCACCGTAGCCGTCCGGGGACGCCCGCGGGCTGTCGTGCGGGGCACCGATCCAGATGTGGCCGGGCACCGTGTCGGGCCACTAGGGTCGACCTCGTGACGCTGCGGGGATGGCTGCTGTGACGGGCGCTCGGCTCTCGGCCGCTGCGCCCCGTGGTCTGTCGGCCAACGTGCTGGGCATCGTGCTCGCCGGCGGCGAGGGCAAGCGCCTGTGGCCGCTCACGGCCGACCGGGCCAAGCCCGCGGTCCCCTTCGGCGGCAACTACCGCCTGATCGACTTCGTGCTGTCCAACCTGGTCAACGCCGGGCTGCACCGCATCTGCGTGCTCACCCAGTACAAGTCGCACAGCCTCGACCGGCACATCTCCACCACCTGGCGGCTCTCCAGCGTGCTCGGGCAGTACATCACCACGGTCCCGGCCCAGCAGCGGCTCGGCCGCCGCTGGTACACCGGCAGCGCCGACGCGATCTTCCAGAGCCTCAACCTCGTCTACGACGAGCGCCCCGACTACATCGCGGTGTTCGGTGCCGACCACGTGTACCGCATGGACCCCAGCCAGATGATCGCCCAGCACATCGAGAGCGGCGCGGGCGTCACCGTCGCCGGCATCCGGGTGCCGCGGGCGGAGGCGAAGGCGTTCGGCGTCATCGCCTCCGACGAGTCCGGGAAGATCATCGAGTTCCTGGAGAAGCCGTCCGAGCCGCCGTCGGTGCCCGACGACCCCGACGTCACGTTCGCGTCGATGGGCAACTACGTCTTCACCACCGACGTCCTGCTCGACGCGCTGCGGGCCGACGCCGAGGACGGCGACTCCGACCACGACATGGGCGGCGACATCATCCCGCGCCTGGTGGACGAGGGTCAGGCGGCCGTCTACGACTTCGCCGAGAACGTGGTGCCCGGCGCCACCGACCGCGACTCGGGCTACTGGCGCGACGTGGGCACGATCGACGCCTACTACGAGGCGCACAACGACCTGTGGTCGGTGCACCCGATCTTCAACCTCTACAACGACCGCTGGCCGATCCGCACGGCCACCGCTCCGCTGCCCCCGGCGAAGTTCGTGGAGGGCGGCATCGCGCAGGACTCGATCGTCGGCTCCGGCACGATCATCTCCGGGGCCATCGTGCGCCGTTCGGTGATCAGCCCCAACGTGCTGATCCACGCCGGGGCGGAGGTGTCGGACTCGGTGATCCTGCCGGGCGTCCGCATCGGCCGCGGGGCGGTGGTGCGCGGGGCGATCCTGGACAAGAACGTCAGCATCCCCGACGGCGCGCTGGTCGGCGTCGACCTGGCCACCGACCGGGCCCGCTACACCGTCAGCCCCGGCGGGGTCGTGGTGCTCGGCAAGGGCATGACGGCCCTGTAGACGGTCGTGCGCGGGGACCGTGGCCGGAGCCACGGTTCCCCGCGCACGGGATGTCAGCCCTTGGCGTGCTGGTCGATCAGGCGGCCCAGGCGGGGCAGCGCCTCCTCGACGTTCTTCTGACCCTGCGGGCGCAGCTTCGCGTAGACCTTCTTGATGGCCTCGGAGCTGCTGCCGTTCGCCCGGGAGTCGCTGACGCCGAGCAGCGCGTTGGCGGCCTCGGCCGGGCGGGCCGAGAGGTAGGCGCCGAAGTCGGTGCCCGCGCTCGCGCGGTAGTCGGCGTAGAACGGCTCCAGCGCGGTGGCGAAGTCGGGCAGCATCTTGTCGACCGCGCTGGTCACGATGCCCGGCTTGACCTTCTTGACCGTGGCGTAACCGGTCTTGATGACGGCGCCGGAGACACCGCCGGAGTCCGAGACCTCCTGGTCGACCAGCGTCTGCAGGTCCGTCACGACGGCGGGGCGCCGGGTCGGGTCCAGCAGGATGGCGTTGAGGGTCTGCGTCACGGGTGTGTCGTCCTCTCTGATCCGTTCACCGAGGCATCTCGGCCGGGTCGAGACGGTAATGCAAGATCCATCCCGGGCCGTGCGCGGGGGCACTCGATCAGGTGGCGGCCACGGCGGCCAGCAGGCCGTCGCCCAGGGGCAGCAGCACCGGCACGAGCCGCTCGTCCTCGCGCACCTGGCGGGCCACCTCGCGCAGCGCGACGCTGCCCGCGTCGGCCGCCGCGGGGTCGGTGACGCCGCCGGTGAGCACGCCCGCCATCGCGACCACCCCGCCCGGGCGCAGCAGCCGCACGGCCTCGTCGAGGTAGCGGGGGTAGTCGGTGCTGCTCGCGTCGACGAACACCAGGTCGTAGCCGGCGTCGGTGAGGCGCGGCAGCACCTCCAGGCCCATCCCGTTGATCAGCCGCAGGCGTCCGGGGGCGTACCCCGCGGCCACGAACGCCGACCGGGCGACCCGCTGCGCCTCCGGGTCGACGTCGATCGAGGTGAGCACGCCGTCGACGGCCATGCCCCCGAGCAGCCAGAGCCCGCTGACCCCCGCCCCGGTCCCGATCTCGACGACGGCGCGGGCGCCGATGGCGGCCGCGAGGAAGCGCAGGCCCGCGCCGCAGCCCGGGGCGATCGGGGCGCAGCCGAGCGCGTCGCCGCGGGCCCGTGCGTCGCGGACGACGTCGTCCTCGGCCAGGTATCCCTCGACGTAGTCGCGGACGGCCCACGGGTAGCCGTCGTCCGTGCGGACGGTCATGGGGGGAGGCTACTGTGCTGCGGTTTCACAGGTTCCTCTCAGTCGGTTCTCACCCGTCGTTCACAGCGGTAGGGCACCGTGGAGCACAGATCGGCCGGGGTCGTCGGCCGGTGCACCGCAGACCGGGGAACCCCCCGGCCCCTGGGGACGTTGGCACGAGCAGCACGACCCGCGCCGAGAGGGTTCGAGAACACCATGACCGACGGCCTGGCCACCGCCACCGCCCCGCAGTCCGTGGGGACGGTGCTGCCCGGCGAGGGTGTGCCGTGGACCCCGCCGACGTGGGACGAGGTCGTGCGCGAGCACGCGGACCGGGTGTACCGACTCGCCTACCGCCTCACCGGTAACCCGCACGACGCCGAGGACCTCACGCAGGAGACGTTCGTCCGGGTCTTCCGCAACCTCGCCTCCTACCGCCCCGGCACGTTCGAGGGCTGGCTGCACAGGATCACCACCAACCTGTTCCTCGACATGGTCCGGCGCCGCGCCCGCATCCGGATGGAGGCGCTGCCGGAGGACTCCGAGCGCATCCCGGGCCGCGGGCCCGAGCCGGAGCAGGTGTTCTCCGACACCCACCTCGACCCCGCGTTGCAGACCGCGCTCGACGCACTGCCGCCGGAGTTCCGCGCCGCGGTCGTGCTCTGCGACGTCGAGGGGCTGTCCTACGAGGAGATCGGCGCGACCCTCGGGGTGAAGCTGGGTACGGTGCGCAGCAGGATCCACCGCGGACGCGCCGCGCTCCGGGCCGCCATCGAGCGTGACCGGTCCGCGGCGGCCGGGTCGAGGGTGCCGGAGGAGGCCAGGGCATGAGCGAGCGTCGGCTGTTCACGGTCAACAGGTCCGAGTGGGGTCAGACGCACCTCACGTCGGACGCGGTCGTGGCCTTCGTCGACGACGAGCTCGCCCGGCGCCCGCACGCCCGCGCCACCCAGCATGTCGCCGCCTGCCCGGACTGCGCGGCCGAGGTCGTCGCCCAGCGGCAGGCCCGCACGGCGCTGCGCGGCGCGTCCTGCCCGTCGCTGCCGTCCTCACTGCTCACCGCGCTGCGCGCGATCCCGCAGGACACCGAGCTGCCCGAGCCGCCCGCGGGGCTGGCCGTCAGCACCGAGGGGGAGCTGGTCTCGGTCGTGCGCGCCCCCGCCCCCGCCCCCGCCCCCGAGCCCGTGCCGGAGCCCGACCGGCCCGCCGCGTCCCGCCCGCGCTCCAACCGCCGAATGCGGATCGGCGCCGGGGCCGCCGTCTCCGGCCTCGCCATCGGCGCCCTCGCGTTCGGCGGCACGGCGCTCCCGACGGTCGCGGCGCCCACCGCCACCGACCGGGGCGTCCTCGGCGGCTCGGTGCTGGGCCCCGGCGGGGTGGTGCCGGCCCGGCTCGGGCTCGACGCGCCGTCCCCCGGCGGCGACACCCGCCTCGGCGGCCTGGCGCGCAGCCCCCGCACCTACCTGGGGCACGGCATCCACTGACGGCCCCGGCGGGTCGGTACGCGGACTTCACCCCGGCTGCGGCACGCTGACCGCGGCCCGTCCCGCCCGCCGCCCCAGGAGCGCCCGCCCCCGATGACAGACCGCGCGACCAGCGACGCCGACCGCGAGCCGGTCCGGCCGGCGGCCGATCCGGGGGACGCGCCCGGCGCCGCCCCGGCTGCCGACGCGCCGTCGTCGGCGGCCTCGGGCGAGGGACCCCCGCGACTGGCCCCCCGTCCCCTCGACCGTCCCGCCGTCGACGCCACGGCGGAGTCGGTGTTCGGGCGCCCCGCCGGGCTGTCCGGGGGGTTCGCCGGCCCGGCCGCCCGCGCCGCCGCCCCGCCGGTCGCGACGGTCGCCCCGCCCGCGCTCGCCGCCGCCTTCGGGCGCCCGGCGGGGGCCGACGACACGCTGCAGCGCCCGCCCGCGTCGACCGGGTCCGAGCCGGGCGCCGAGGACCCGTTCTGGGCCGGCTCCGGCGACGACCCGTGGCGCGACCCGGGCAGCGGCGTCGCGCTCGGACCGCCCGCCGTCGACCCCGGGGCGCCCGCGGCCGCGCCCACCGGGGAGGGGGCGCGGCTGAGCCTGCGCGAGGTGCTGTTCGGCCGCCGCGTCCATCCCCGCGCGCTGGCCCTGCTGGCGGTGCTCGCGCTCGCCGTCGGCGCCGTGGGCGGTCTGGTCGGCCGGTTCAGCGCGGAGGGCGCGAACGCGCTCACCGAGCCCGGGGTCACCCTGGCCGCGGTCGAGCCGGCGCTGGAGCGCCCGCCCGGCTCGGTCGCCGACATCGCGCAGCGGGTCGTGCCCGCCGTCGTCTCCATCGAGGTCCGGGTGGGGGAGGAGGGCGGGACCGGGTCCGGCGTCGTCATCGACGGCGGCGGCTTCGTGCTCACCAACAACCACGTCGTCGCCCCGGCCGCGGAGGTGGCGGGGGCGTCGATCGAGACGGTGTTCAGCGACGGCACGCGCACGCAGGCCGCGATCGTCGGGCGCGACCCGAAGACCGATCTCGCCGTGATCCGGGTGGGCGTCACCAACCCGGTGGTCGCGCAGATCGGCTCGTCCGGCTCGCTGGCCGTCGGCGACGCCGTGATCGCCGTCGGCTCCCCGCTGGGCCTGGCCGGCACCGTCACCGACGGCATCGTCAGCGCGCTCGACCGGCCGGTGCGGCTGGAGGGCGGCGGCAACGTCAACGCCGTGATCGACGCGATCCAGACCGACGCCGCCATCAACCCGGGCAACTCCGGCGGCCCGCTGGTCGACGCCACGGGCGCGGTGGTCGGCATCAACACCGCGATCAGCAGCATCGGCGGCGGCGAGGGCGGGTCGATCGGGCTCGGGTTCGCCATCCCCATCGACGACGCCCGCGTGATCGCCGAGGAGCTCATCCGCACCGGGGTCGTGAAGCACGCCGAGCTGGGCGTCAACGCCCGCTCGGTCGAGGACGACACGTCGGCCGGCGCGCAGGTGCAGAACGTCCAGCAGGGCGGGGCCGCCGCGGCGGCCGGGATCCTGGAGGGCGACGTGATCGTCACGCTGGGGGAGCGGGCGATCTCCGGTGCCGACGAGCTGGAGGTGGCCGTCCGGGAGTTCGAGCCTGGGGCCACGGTGCCGGTCGGGATCGTGCGGGAGGGCCGCCCGCTGACGGTGTCGGTGGTGCTGGCCTCGGACTGACGCGGCCCGCCCGGTAGGATCCGGTCATGTTCGACAGCGTCGGCTGGGGCGAGATCATGGTGTTGGTCGTGGCCGGGCTGTTCATCCTCGGTCCCGAACGGCTCCCGGCGGCGGCCGCCTGGCTGGGCGGTGCGATCCGGCAGGTCAAGGAGTACGCCACCGGCGCCCGCGACCAGCTCAAGGGCGAGCTCGGCCCGGAGTTCGACGAGCTGCGCAAGCCGCTGGAGGAGCTGCGGGGCCTGCGCAACTTCAACCCGAAGACCGCGGCCACCCGTGCCCTGTTCGACGACGGGCCGGCCGTGAAGCCCAACGGGTTCGCGCCCCGCAACGGCATGGCCGCGAGCACGCCGTACCTGTCGAAGCAGAACGGCGGCGCCGCCCCCGCCGCCCCCACGGCGCCCGAGCCCCACCCGGCCACCGGCCCGGCGCCGGAGACGCTCGCGAAGAACGAGCGCCCCCCGCTCGACCCCGACGCCACCTGACCTAGCCGGTCGCGGGCCGCGGCCGCTGCAGGTGCCAGTCGGTGACGGCCTGGAACGCGTGCGCGGCGGAGAGCACGGCCCGGTCGGCGTGGCGCGGGCCGACGATCTGCAGCCCGATCGGCAGCCCTCCGCGGGTGAACCCGCAGGGCACGCTCGCGGCCGGCTGCTGCGTCATGTTGAACGGGTAGGTGAACGGCGTCCACGACGTCCACCGCTCGCCCCACCCCGCCGGTGACTCGACCCCGGCCTCGAACGCGGGGATCGGCATCGTCGGGGTGAGCAGCAGCGCGTGCCGGGTGTGGAACTCGCCCATCGTCCGGCCGAGGTCGTTGCGCACGGCCATCGCGGTGAGGTAGTCCAGCGCGCTCGCCCGCGCCCCCTCCTCGGCGACGGCGACCAGCGCCGGGTCCATCAGCGCGCGCTGTTCCGGGCCCAGGTGCTCGATCGACTTGGCGGCCCCGGAGAACCACAGCGTGTGGAACGCCTCGACGGGGTCGGTGAAGCCGGGGTCGGCCTCGGTGAGCAGGGCCCCGAGCGAGGCGAAGACGTCGACGGCCGACTCGAACGCCGCCGCCACCTCGGGGTCGAGCCGGACGTAGCCCAGCGTCGGGCTGACCGCGATCCGCATACCGGCCATCGCGGTCTCCCCGAGGCGCCCGTTCGTCGGCGCGGCCGGCGCCAGCGCCCACGGGTCGCGCGGGTCGAAGCCGGAGATCGCGTCGAGCAGCAGGGCGGTGTCGGCGGCGCTGCGCGTCATCGGGCCGACGTGCGCGAGCGTGCCGTACGGGCTGGCCGGCCAGTTCGGCACGCGGCCGTAGGTCGGCTTGATCGTCGACGTGCCGGTGAACGCGGCCGGGATGCGGACCGAGCCGCCCCCGTCGGTGCCGAGGGAGAGCGCGCCCATCCCGAGCGCGACGGCCGCCGCGCTGCCCCCGCTCGACCCGCCCGCCGTCGTCGACGGGTCCCACGGGTTGCGGGTGACGCCGGTCAGCGGCGAGTCGGTGACGCCCTTCCAGCCCAGCTCCGGGGTGGTGGTGCGGCCGATGATGACGGCGTTGTGCTCGCGCAGCCGGGCGACGGCCGGGGCGTCGACCTCCCACGGGCCCGCCGGGTCGATCGTCCGCGACCCGCGCAGCGTGGGGCGGCCCGCGGTGAGCAGCAGGTCCTTGATCGAGGTCGGTACGCCGTCGAGGGAGCCCCGGGGCTCGCCCCGGTGCCAGCGCGCCTCCGACTCCTTGGCCGCCGCCTGCGCCTCGTCGGCCTGCACCAGGCAGAACGCGTTGACGACCGGGTCGTAGGTCTCGATCCGGGCCAGCGCGTCGTGGGTGGCCTCGACGGGCGACAGCTCGCCCGTGCGGTACGCCGCGAGCAGCTCGACGGCGGAGAGGTCGGCGGAGGTCATCGGGCACTTCCCGTCACGAAGCCCAGCGTCTTGTCGACGACGTTGGCCAGGGGTTCCCCCGCCCGGAAGCGGGCGAGGTTGGCGACGAACAGGGCCTCCAGCTCGTCGCGCCAGCCGAGGATGTCACCCGACATGTGCGGCGAGACGACGACACCCGGCAGCTCCCACAGCGGGGAGTCGGCGGGCAGCGGCTCGGCCTCGAACACGTCGAGGGCGGCCCCGGCGAGCGTGCCGGCGCGCAGGGCGGCGATCAGGTCGTCCTGCACGACCAGCGCGCCGCGGCCCACGTTGACGACCCGTGCCCCGGCCGGGAGCAGGCCCAGCGCGGTGGCGTCGAGCATGCCGCGGGTGGAGTCGGTGAGCGGGGCGGCGAGCACCAGCCACTCCGCGCGGGGCAGCAGGGCGGGCAGGTCGTCGATCGCGTGCACGCCCTCGCCCGCGCGGCGCCCCACCAGCTCGACGCGCATCCCGACCGCCGCGAGCATCGCCGCGGTGGCCCGCCCGATCGGCCCGCTGCCGACGACGACGGCGGTGCGCCCGCCGACCCGCTCGGTCTCCCGGTGACGCCACTGCCGCTGCGACTGGGCGTGCAGCGTGCCCGCCAGGTCCTTGGCCATCGCGATGACCAGCCCGGTGACGTACTCGGCGATCGGGGTGTCGAAGACGCCGCGCGAGTTCGTCAGGACCACCTCGGAGTCGAGCAGGGCCGGGAACGTCAGCCGGTCGACGCCCGCGCTCGCGGTGTGCACCCAGCGCAGCGCGTCGGCGGCGGGGAAGGCCTCGCGCACGGCCGTGGAGGTGAAGTCCCAGACGAGCAGGACCTCCGTGCCCGGCAGTGCGGCCTCCAGCGTCTCGTCGGTCACGAAGCGGACGTTCGGCCCGTCGAGGTGCTTCGGGCGGTCGTCGGAGTGCAGGATCGTGACGACGGGATCGTGCCCCTGATCTGCGGAAACGGGCACGTTCACGATCCTCTCGACGGTCCGGCGACGGTGATTGACACGCTATGAAGCGCTCGTATGATTGTCAACAATCTACCCCTCCGACCCGAGGTGATCTCCGTTGTCGAAGCTCCTGCGCATCCGTCTCGAGCGCCGCGGCGTCTCGTGCGTGGCCGAACTGCTGGAGAAGCAGGCCCCGCGCACGGTCGCCGCGGTGTGGGAGGCGACGGCCGACGGCCCGCTCGCCGGGCCCGCCCAGCACGCCAAGTACGCGCGCAACGAGGTGTACACGATCGTCCCGCGCTTCGGCCCGCGGATCGGCCACGAGAACACCACCGTCACCCCGATCCCGGGCGACCTGTGCTACTTCGACTTCGCGGGCGGCGTCCTGGACACCGCGTTCAAGGCCGACCAGGGCATCGACCAGGAGGCGGGTGGCATCGACCTGGCGATCTTCTACGGCCGCAACAACCTGCTGATCAACGGCGACGTCGGCTGGGTGCCCGGCAACGTGTTCGGCGCGATCACCGAGGGTCTCGACGCGATGGCCGAGGCCTGCCACGACGTGTGGCGCTCGGGCAGCGTCGGCGAGCGACTGGTCTACGAGCGCGCATGACCACCGTCGGCATCCTCTACCCCGGCTTCTCCGCCGAGGACGACTACCCGCGGGCCGAGCGGCTCCTGGACGGGCCGCTGCTGCCGCTGGTGCACACCGAGATGCGCGAGGACGCCCACCGCGTCGACGCCCTGCTCGACATCGGCGGCGACGAGGTGCTGGCCGCGGGTGCCCGCGCGCTGCCCGGCCCGCTCGACTCGATCGTCTGGGCCTGCACGTCGGGCAGCTTCGTCTTCGGCTGGGACGGCGCCGCCGCGCAGGTGGCGGCGCTCGGCGCCGCGGCGGGCGTCCCGGCGTCGAGCACGTCGTTCGCGTTCGCCGACGCCTGCGCGCACCTCGGGGTCACCCGCGTCGCGGTCGGGGCCACCTATCCCGACGACGTCGCCGAGCGGTTCGTCGCGTTCCTGGCCCGGGCGGGTGTCGAGGTGCTGGCGCTGTCCGCGCGGGGGATCGTCACCGCGGCGGAGGTGGGCACGCTGCCCCCCGAGGACGTGCTGGCCTTCGCCGAGGCGGCCGACCACGCCGACGCGCAGGCCGTGCTGCTGCCCGACACGGCGCTGCACACCGTCGACCTGCTCGACGCGCTCGACGCGCGCGTCGGCAAGCCGGTGCTCACGGCCAACCAGGTGAGCATCTGGCAGGGGCTGCGGCTCGCCGGTGCCGCCGGGCCGCGGGCCGGGCTCGGCCGGCTGTTCGCGGAGTAGCGCGGTGGACCTGACGGATCTGGAGCCGGTCGAGCGGCGCTCCACCGCGGCGATCGTCGCCGACCGCATCCGCACCGCGATCATGCGCGGCACCTTCCCGCCCGGCACCCAGCTCGGCGAGGTGGAGCTGGCCGCGCGGCTCGGGGTGAGCCGCGGGCCGCTGCGGGAGGCGATGCAGCGGCTGGTGGCCGAGGGCCTGCTGCGCAGCGAGCGCCATCGCGGGCTGTTCGTCCGTGACCTCGACGCCGCCGACGTCCGCGACATCTACCACGCCCGGGCGTCCGTCGAGCGGGCCGCCGGTCTGCTGCTGCTCGACGGCGACCGCGAGGCCGCGGCCGACCGGCTCGACGCCGCGCTGGCCGTCATGGCCGGCGCTGCGGCCGCGGGCGACCCGGCCGCGGTCGCCGACGCCGACCACGCCTTCCACGCCGAGTTCGTCGCGGCGTCGGGGAGCCCGCGGCTGCGCCGGATGGCCGACGGCCTGCTCGTGGAGACCCGGATGTGCCTGGCCGCGCTGCAACAGACCGCCCCGCCGTCCGCTGGGCTGCTCGCCGAGCACCGGGAGCTGTGCGAGGCGGTGCGGGCCGGGGACCGCGACCGCCTCACGGCCGTGCTGGAGGCCCACATGGCCGACGCGGTGGGTCGCCTGCTCGCCCCGTCCGCGGTCCCCGGCGCCTCCCTCCCGGCCTGAGCCCGCGCACCGGCGGCCGCGTATGCGTCCGCACACCGGCTTTCCCGGCCCGCACACCGGATCCGGCCCCCACACACCGGTCGTAGCCGGTGTGCCGGGTAGGGAACCGGTGTGTCGTGGGGCGGGTCGTGGTGTTCGTGCCCGCGGACCGGGGTCAGCCGGGCACCCTGCGCCCCATGGACGAGCCTCCGGTGATGTTGCGGCCGCGGTTGCTGGCGGCAGGGTGGTCGGACGGGGAGCTCCGTCGGCGCCGGCGCTCCGGTGAGCTGGTCGCGGTCGGGCGCGGCGGGTACCTCCCCGCGACGGACCCCCGGCTCGTCGAGGCCGCGGCGGCGCACGCGCTGCGCATCGAGTCGGGTGAGCCGCTGAGGGCCGACGACTCCGTGGTCAGCCACGTCTCCGCCGCCGTGGTGCACGGGCTCCCGGTCTGGAACCTCCCGCTGGACCGCGTGCACCGCACCCGCGATCGCCGCACCGGCGGACGGCGCACCCCCACCGCGCATCTGCACGCCGCCCCGCTCGACGCGGGGGAGGTGACGGAGGTGGGCGGCCGGCTCGTCACCACGGTCGCCCGCACCCTCGCCGACATCGGCCGGACCGCGGGGTTCGAGCAGGTGGTCGTTCTGGCCGACGCCGCGCTGCACCGGCGCCTGGTGGATCCGGAGGCGTTGCAGCAGGCGCTGCTGCGGGCGGCGGGGTGGCGGGGCGTGCCCGCCGCGCGCCGGGCCCTGGAGTTCGCCGACCACCGGGCCGAGAGCGTCGGGGAGTCGCGCAGCCGGGTGGCGATCGCGCGGGCCGGGTTGCCGGTGCCGCACCTGCAACGGGAGGTGTCGTCCGGGCAGGTGTGGCTCGGGCGCGTCGACTTCGCCTGGCCCGGCGTCGTCGGGGAGTTCGACGGCCGCGTGAAGTACGGCAAGTACCTGCGGCCGGGCCAGGACCCGGGCGATGCGGTGTTCGCCGAGAAGCAGCGCGAGGACCGCATCCGTGACGAGGGACTGCGGGTGGTCCGGTGGATCTGGGACGAGCTGCGCCGCTTCGGCGAGGTGAGCGAGCGCCTGCGCCGCGCCCTCGCCGGCGGCCGTTGACGGACCGCCCGACACACCGGTCCCGCCGCCCGCGCACCGGTCGCAGCCGGTGTGCGGCGCACGGGACCGGTGTGTGTCCCTCCGCGCCCGGCGCACTTCCCGGTCCGGCGCCTTGTCCGCCCCGGGGCCCGTGTGCTTTCCTCGCTGTTGTCGACAATCCGACAACACCAGGAGTGCTCATGGCCCGGCTGTCCCCCGTCCTCCAGCAGGCGACCCCCGTGCAGGCCGCGCGCGGTGAGGGCGTCCACCTGTACGACACCGACGGCCGCCGCCATCTCGACTTCACCGCGGGCATCGGCGTCACCAGCACCGGGCACTGCCACCCGAAGGTGGTCGCCGCGGCGCAGGAGCAGGTCGCGACGCTGATCCACGGCCAGTACACGACGGTGATGCACCAGCCGCTGCTGCGCCTCGCCGAGCGCATGGGCGAGGTCCTGCCGTCGGGGATGGACCGGGTGTTCTTCCTCAACTCCGGCAGCGAGGCCGTCGAGGCGTCGGTGCGGCTGGCCCGCCACGCCACCGGCCGGCAGACGATCATCGCCTTCGACGGCGGCTTCCACGGCCGCACGATGGGCGCCGCCGCGCTCACCACGTCGGGGGCCAAGATCCGCGCGGGCATCGGCCCGATGATGGGTGGGGTCGCGTTCGCGCCGTTCCCCTACGCGTTCCGCTACGGCTGGAGCGAGGAGGAGACGGTCGCGTTCTGCCTCAAGGAGCTCGACCGGGTCCTGGTGACGGCCGCACCCGCCCGGGACGTGGCCGCGTTCCTCATCGAGCCCGTGCTCGGCGAGGGCGGCTACGTGCCCACGCCGCCCGCGTTCCTGAAGGGCCTGCGCGAGCGCGCCGACGCCCACGGCATCATGCTGATCGCCGACGAGGTGCAGACCGGCTACGGCCGCACGGGCCGGTTCTGGGGCCACCAGCACACCGACGGCCTCACCCCCGACATCCTCATCACCGCCAAGGGTCTCGCGTCCGGCTTCCCGCTCTCCGCCATCGCGGCCCCGGAGGCGATCATGGGCAAGGCGCTGCCCGGTTCGCAGGGCGGCACCTACGGCGGCAACGCGGTGTCCTGCGCCGCCGCGCTGGCCACGCTGGAGGTCATCGCGGAGGAGAACCTGGTCGACAACGCCCGCGAGCAGGGGCTGCGGCTGCTGGAGGGCCTGCGCAAGGTGGCCGTGGAGAACCCCGCCATCGCCGACGTCCGCGGGCTGGGGCTGATGGTCGGCAACGAGTTCCTGACCGCCGACGGCGCGCCCGACGCCGCCGCGGCGGGCCGGGCGCACGCGGCCGCGGCCGAACGCGGCCTGCTGCTGCTGACCTGTGGCCCGTTCGGCAACGTCGTGCGGATGATCCCGCCGCTGATCGTCACCGCCGAGCAGGTGGAGGAGGGCGTGCAGATCTGGTCGGAGGCGGTGCGGGCCTGACGGGGCCGTGCGCGGGGACCGTGGCCCGGCCACGGCCCCCGCGCACCGGCTACCGGCTGACCGGCGTCAGGTTCAGGCTCATCCCGGCCAGCCCGCGGGCCCGGGTCGTCAGCTTGTCGGAGACGCCCTTGAGCGCCCGCGCGGCGGCGCTGTCCGGGTGGGTGAGCACGATCGGGGTGCCGGCGTCGCCGCACTCGCGCAGCGCCGTGTCCAGCGGGACCTGGCCCAGCAGCGGAACCGGCGCGCCGATGGCGCGGGTCAGCGAGTCGGCGACGGTCTGCCCGCCGCCGGAGCCGAAGACCTCCATCCGGGTGCCGTCGGGCAGCTCCATCCACGACATGTTCTCCACGACGCCCGCGATCCGCTGCTTGGTCTGCAGCGCGATCGACCCGGCCCGCTCGGCCACCTCGGCCGCGGCCTGCTGCGGCGTGGTGACGACGAGCAGCTCGGCGTTGGGGATGAGCTGGGCGGTGGAGATGGCGATGTCGCCGGTGCCCGGGGGCAGGTCGAGCAGCAGGATGTCGAGGTCGCCCCAGAACACGTCGGCGAGGAACTGCTGCAGCGCGCGGTGCAGCATCGGGCCGCGCCAGACGACCGCCTCGTTGCCCGGGGTGAACATCCCGATGGAGATGACCTTCACGCCGTGCGCCTGCGGCGGCATGATCATGTCGTCGACCTTGGTGGGCAGCGTGGTGGTGCCCAGCATGCGCGGGACCGAGTGGCCGTAGATGTCGGCGTCGACGACCCCGACCGACAGCCCGCGCGCGGCCATGGCCGCGGCCAGGTTGACCGTGACCGAGGACTTGCCGACGCCGCCCTTGCCCGACGCCACGCAGTACACGCGGGTCATCGACCCGGGCTGCGCGAACGGGATCACCGGCTCGGCCGCGTCGCCGCGCAGGCCGCGGCGCAGCTCGGTGCGCTGCTCGTCGTTCATGACGTCGAGCTCGACGCGGACCTCGCTGACGCCGGCCACGGCACCCACGGCCGTGGTGACGCGCGTGGTGATCGTGTCCTTCATGGGGCAGCCGGCGACGGTGAGGTACACGCCGATGTGGGCGAGGCCCTCCGGCGACACGGAGACGCTCTTGACCATCCCCAGGTCGGTGATCGGCTTGTGGATCTCCGGGTCCTCGACGGTGGCGAGCGCGGCCCGCACGGCCTGCTCGACGGTGGTGGTTCCGGTGGAGGTGGACACGCCGCCATGCTACGTGGACCTCCGGATCCCGCCCGCCGGTCCGTAGCATCAGCCGACGTGCCCTCCCGTGACGTCACCGACAGCGCGCCGGACGCGGCCGCGCGCGTCACCCCGTCGGTCGAGCAGCTCACGGCCTGGCGGGCCTTCCTGCGGGCGCACGCGACGATCACGCGGCGGCTGGAGTCCGAGCTCCTCGCGGAGCAGGACCTGTCGCTGGCCGCCTACGACGTGCTGGTGCAGCTCGCCGAGGCGCCGGGGCGCCGGTTGCGGATGACCGAGCTCGCCGAGGCCGTGCTGCTCTCGCGCTCGGGCGTGACCCGCCTGGTCGACCGGATGGAGCAGAGCGGGCTGGTGGCGCGCACCCGGGTCGAGGGCGACGGCCGGGGCGTGGCCGCGGAGCTGACCGACCAGGGCTTCGGCCGGCTGCGGACCGCCTCGCGCACCCACCTCGCGGGGGTGCTGCGGCACTTCGTCGCCCGCCTCGACGCCGACGACCTGTGCGCGCTGGAGCGGATCAGCCGCCGGCTCTCCGGCTGATCCGGTCGGCGAGGCGGTCGAGCTCGCCGCGCAGGTAGTCGCGGGTGACGGTCTCGCCGACCGCGATCCGCAGCGCGGCCAGCTCGCGGGCCAGGTACTCGGTGTCGGCCTTGGTGCGCTCGGCGCGGGTGCGGTCCTCGTCGAGGGCGACGCGGTCGCGGTCGTCCTGGCGGTTCTGCGCCAGCAGGATCAGCGGCGCGGCGTAGGCGGCCTGGGTGGAGAAGGCCAGGTTGAGCAGGATGAACGGGTAGGGGTCCCAGCGCAGCGACACCGCCGTGAGGTTGAGCGCGATCCAGACGATCACGATGACGGTCTGGATCGCCAGGAACCGCCCCGTGCCCAGGAACCGGGCGATGCGCTCGGAGAGCTTGGCGAAGCCGTCGGGGTCGAGCTCGAAGGGGCGCCGTCCCGGGCGGTCGAGCCTGCGGCGCGGGGCGTCAGGCATCGGCAGGCTCCGTGGGGGCGGCCTCCGTCGGGGCCTCCTCGGTGAACCGGTCGCGCCAGTCGTGGGGGAGCAGGTGGTCGAGCACGTCGTCGACGGTGACGGCGCCGAGCAGGTGGTCCTGGTCGTCGACGACGGGGCCGGCCACCAGGTTGTAGGCCGCGAAGTACCGCGCGATGCCGCCGAGCGTGGCGTCCGGGGACAGCCGCGCGAGCTCCTTGTCGAGCACGCCCGCCACCAGCTCGTAGGGCGCCTCGCGCAGCAGCCGCTGCACGTGGGCGCAGCCCAGGTAGCGCCCGGTCGGGGTCTCGGTGGGCGGCCGGCAGACGAACACCATGCTGGCCAGCGCCACGGGCAGGTCGGGGTTGCGGACCCGGGCCAGCGCCTCCGCGACGGTGGCGTCGGGCCGCAGGATCACCGGCTCCGGTGTCATCAGCCCGCCCGCGGTGTCGCCCGAGTACGACATCAGCCGCCGCACCGGCCCCGACTCGCCCGGCTCCATCAGGGCCAGCAGCGCGTCGGACTCCGCCTGCGGCAGGTCGCCCAGCAGGTCGGCCGCGTCGTCGGGACTCATCGCCTCCAGCACGTCGGCGGCCCGTTCGTCGTCGAGCTCGGCGAGCAGCCTGCGCTGGTCGGCGTCGGACAGCTCCTCGACGACGTCGGCGAGCCGCTCGTCGTCGAGGGCGTCGACGACCTCGCGGCGGCGCTTGTCCGGCAGCTCCGACAGCGCGGCGGCGACGTCGGCGGCGCGCATCGTCTCGAACACCGTGAGCAGGCCCGCGGTGCCCTGGCGGTCGGTGAGCGACAGGCCGGTGACCGCGCCCCACGGCAGCTCCTGCACCTGGCCGCGGCGGCCGAGGCGGTGCCGCCGGGCGCGCACCGCCAGCCGGCTGATCACCCAGTCGCGGGAGCGGGTCGGCTCGATCGCCGCGTCGACGACCAGCGCGGGCGCCCCGCCGTCGACGATCGTGACGGGGGCGTCGAGCAGCTGGCCCAGCACGAGCGTCTCGTTGGGGCGCTGGCCGAACCCGCGCAGGCTGACCGACCCCGTCGCCAGGGTGACCGATCCCGGGTCGATCGACGTCACGCGCAGCATCGGCACGAAGATGCGCCGCCGGGTGACCATCTCCACCACGAGCCCCAGCACCCGCGGGGGGCTCGCGTCGACCCGCACGGTGACGACGACGTCGCGCACCCGCCCGATCCGCTCGCCGTCGGGCCCGAACACCGACAGCCCCGCCAGCCGTGCGACGAAGACCCGGTCCGACCCCATACCCGCAGCCTAGGGCGTGTCGCTACCGTCGGCGATCATGTCGAGCTGGTTCCACGAGTACGGGTGGGGTGCGGTGGCTCCCGGGCTCTTCACCGGCGCCTACCCGCAGGACGCGGCCGACGTCGCCGCGCTGCGCGCCGCCGGGGTCGCGACGGTGGTCAACCTGTGCCGTGACGAGGAGTACCGGCCGGGGGCCCGCGCGGCGGTGACGGCGGCCTACGCGGGCGCCGGCGTCGTCGAGCACCGCATGGCCTCGCAGGACTACGGCGGGCTCACCCCCGAGCTGCTCGAGCGCGGCGCCGCCACCGTCGGGGCGGCCCTGGACGCCGGGCAGGCCGTCTACGTGCACTGCCGGGCCGGCTGGCAGCGCTCGGCCACGGTGGCCGCGGCCGCGCTCGTCGCCCGCGACGGGCTGGGGGCCGCCGCCGCGCTCGCCGCCGTCCGGCGCGCCCGCCCCGACGCACGCCCGCTGCCGCACCAGGTGGCCGACCTGCTGGCGTGGGAGGCCGGTAGACAGGGGGCATGAGCCTGCGCTACGACGTCGTCGACGTGTTCACCGACCGCCCCTACGCCGGCAACCCGCTGGCCGTGGTGCACGGCGGCCACGGGCTGAGCACCGCGCAGATGCAGGCGATCGCGGCGGAGTTCCACCTGTCGGAGACGGTGTTCCCGCTGCCGCCCACCGGCGACGCCGACTACCGGGTGCGGATCTTCACCCCGGGCCGGGAGCTGCCCTTCGCCGGGCACCCGAGCGTCGGCGCCGCGTGGGTGCTGGCCCGCGACGGCCTGATCTCCACCGGCGACGTCGTGCAGGAGTGCGGCGCGGGCCTGCTGCCGGTGCGGGTCGACGACTACGGCGCGCAGGTCACCGGCGGGGCACCGGAGATCGGCCCGGCGCTCGACGGGGCCGCGCTCGCCGCGGCGGTCGGGCTCACCGGGTCCGACGTCGACGCGGCCGTGCCGGCCGGGGTGGCCGGTGCCGGGGTGCCCTACGCCTTCCTCGCCGTGCACCCGGACGCGGTGGCCCGCGCGGTGCCCGACCCCGCGGCCGTCCGGGCGCACACCGACGGGCTGGTCGGGCTCGTCGTCGTGGCCTACGACGCCCCGGCCGGTGCCGCGCACATGCGGATGTTCGCCCCGGACGTCGGCGTCGCGGAGGACCCGGCCACCGGCTCGGCGGCCGTGGCGCTGGCGGTCCTCCTGGTCGACCGGGGCGTGCTGTCGCCAGAGGGCCAGACCGGCTTCATCGTGGCGCAGGGCGCGGAGCTGGGCCGCCCGTCGCAGCTCGGGGTGCTGGTGCACGCCGACGCCGGGGCGGCGGTGCGCACCTCGGTCTGGGGCACGGTGACGCCCGTGGCCCGCGGCGAGCTGGTGGCCCTGCCCGACCGCTGACCGGGCGCAGCGGGGGGCCGGGCAGCGGGTGCCCGTCCGGACCGTCGCCGCCGGTGCCACCGCCGGGTGAGAAGCCGGTCACCCCGGGGCGCCGGGCAGCGGCACTCCGTGCCAGCATCGCCTTCCACCCGCCGACGCCGACGAGGAGCCCTCACCGATGACCGACAAGATCCGCCCCCGCCGCTCCTGCCTGGCGGTACCGGGGTCGAGCCAGAAGTTCATCGACAAGGCGCGGACGCTGCCGGCCGACCAGGTGTTCCTCGACCTCGAGGACGCGTGCGCGCCGCTGGCCAAGCCCGGCGCCCGCAAGACCATCGTCTCCGCGCTCAACGAGGGCGGCTGGGGCGAGAAGATCCGCGTCGTCCGCGTGAACGACTGGACCACCGAGTGGACCTACCGCGACGTCACCGAGGTCGTCGAGGGCGCGGGCGCGAACCTCGACGCGATCATGCTGCCGAAGGTCCAGACGGCCGAGCAGGTCGTCGCGCTCGACCTGCTGCTCACCCAGATCGAGAAGTCGATGGGCTACGAGATCGGGAAGATCGGCATCGAGGCGCAGATCGAGAACGCGCTGGGGCTGACCAACGTCAACGCCATCGCGGCGGCCTCGCCGCGCGTCGAGACCATCATCTTCGGCCCGGCCGACTTCATGGCCTCGATCAACATGAAGTCGCTCGTGGTGGGCGAGCAGCCCCCCGGCTACGACGTGGGCGACGCCTACCACCACATCCTCATGAGCATCCTCATGGCGGCGCGGGCCTACGACAAGCAGGCCATCGACGGTCCGTACCTGCAGATCAAGGACGTCGACGGGTACCGCAGGGTGGCCGGTCGCTCCGCCGCGCTCGGCTTCGACGGCAAGTGGGTGCTGCACCCCGGCCAGATCGACGCGGCCAACGAGACCTACAGCCCGCTGCAGAGCGACTACGACCACGCCGAGAACATCCTCGACGCCTACGAGTACTTCACCTCCGAGGCGGGCGGCAAGCGCGGCGCGGCGATGATCGGCGACGAGATGATCGACGAGGCCAGCCGCAAGATGGCCCTGGTGATCTCGGGCAAGGGCCGGGCCGCGGGCATGGAGCGCACCGACCGGTGGACCCCGCCGGAGAGCTGACGCGCGAGATCGACACCATCGGGGTTCCCGACGCCGGGGACCCCGATGACGTCGATCTCACCCGTGTCGGACCGGCCGCCCGTCGAGGAACACCCGGCCGTCGGGGGCGAGGGCGGCGGTGATCCGGGCCCAGGCCGCGGCCCCCGGGTGACGGCCGTCCAGTGCCCCCACCCGCACCGCGAACACCAGGTCGAACGGGGGCTCGTCCGGCTCCCGGACGAAGTCCTCGATCGCCACCTGCCGCACGTCGAGCCGCCCGGCCGCGATCAGGTCCGCGCCCGCGCGGCGGGCGGCGGCGACCGCGGTGGCCGAGCGGTCGATCGCCACCACCCGCCCGTCGACGAGCCGGGCGGCGACGGCCCGGGCCGCCGCGCCCGGGCCGCAGCCGACCTCCAGCACACGGGACGACGGGGTGAGCGGCAGGGCCTCGACGACGGCGGCCAGCCGGGGCGAGAGCGCGGTCACCGGGCCAGGGTAGGTGGGTCGTGGGCAGGTTCACACGGGATGGCCGCGCGGCCCGCGCGGATCGCACGGGATACTTCCCAACCAGTACCCAGCGCCGGGACGACCCGGCGACCGATCGTCCGTCCGGAGGAATGACCCATGGCCAGGCTCGCCCAGACCGCAGGTCTCACCGAGATCCAGCAGGAGATCCTGTCCACCGTCAAGACCTTCGTGGACAAGGAGATCATCCCGCACGCCACGGCCCTGGAGCACGCCGACACCTACCCGCAGGACATCGTCGACGGGATGAAGGAGATGGGACTGTTCGGGCTCACCATCCCCGAGGAGTTCGGCGGGCTCGGCGAGTCGCTGCTGACCTACGCGCTGGTCGTCGAGCAGATCGCCCGCGGCTGGATGAGCGTCTCCGGCGTGATCAACACCCACTTCATCGTGGCGCACATGATCACCCACCACGGCACCGACGAGCAGAAGCAGAAGTACCTGCCGCAGATGGCCCTGGGGGAGACCCGCGGCTCCTTCTCGATGTCCGAGCCCGACCTCGGCTCCGACGTCGCGGCGATCAAGACGAAGGCCGTGCAGGACGGTGACGACTTCGTCATCGACGGCGCCAAGATGTGGCTGACCAACGGCGGCACGTCCACGCTCACCGCGGTGCTGGTGAAGACCGACGAGGGCGCGGAGAAGCCGTACCAGAACCTCACCTGCTTCCTGGTGGAGAAGCCCGTCGGCTACGGCGAGGTGGCGCCCGGGCTGATCGTCCCCGGCAAGATCGACAAGATGGGCTACAAGGGCGTCGACACCACCGAGATGGTGTTCAAGGGCCACCGCGTGCCCGCCGACCGGATCCTGGGCGGCAAGCGGGGCGGCGGCTTCGCCCAGATGATGGACGGTGTCGAGGTCGGCCGGGTCAACGTCGCGGCCCGCGCCTGCGGCATCTCGATCCGCGCGTTCGAGCTCGCCGTCGAGTACGCCCAGCAGCGCTCCACCTTCGGCAAGCCGATCGCGCAGCACCAGGCGATCGCGTTCAAGCTCGCGGAGATGGCCACCAAGGTCGAGGCCGCGCACCTGATGATGGTCAACGCTGCGCGCCTCAAGGACTCCGGCGAGCGCTTCGACGTCGAGTCGGGCATGGCGAAGCTGATCGCGAGCGAGTACTGCGCCGAGGTCACCCAGGAGTCGTTCCGCATCCACGGCGGCTACGGCTACTCCAAGGAGTACGAGATCGAGCGCCTCATGCGCGAGGCGCCGTTCCTGCTCATCGGCGAGGGCACCTCCGAGATCCAGAAGACGATCATCAGCCGGGGCCTGCTGAAGGAGTACAAGCTGCGCTGAGCGGCGGGCGCCGCGGACCGGTCCGGACACGTCACCCACCGGCGCGGCCGCGGGGGGTGTCGACGACGTTCCCGGTGGTGTGATGATGGGCGCGTCCGGCACCACCGTGCAGGTCCGCGCGTTGACCGGTCGTGGACACCTGCCCGTCCACCCAGAGGAGGCCCCCGTGAGTTCCCCCTTCGGCGGGCCCGCGCGCACCGCGCCCGGCCTGCCCAACCTGCCGACCCCGCCCACCGGCTGGCCGGTCGGCTCGTACGCCACCTACGAGGAGGCGCAGCGCGCGGTCGACCATCTCGCCGACTCCGACTTCCCGGTCCGCGACGTCACCATCGTCGGGGTCGACCTGATGCTGGTCGAGCGGGTCATCGGGCGGCTCACCTGGGGCCGCGTCCTGATGTCGGGCGCGGCGTCGGGGGCGTGGTTCGGCCTGTTCGTCGGCCTGCTGCTGAGCCTGTTCAGCGGCACGGAGGGCGGCGGCTTCGGCCCGATCCTGGTCGGTCTGGCCAGCGGTGTGGTGTTCGGCCTGGTGTTCGCGGCCGTCGGGTACGGCGCCTCCCGCGGCCGGCGCGACTTCACCTCCGCGAGCCAGATGGTCGCGGGCCGCTACGACGTCCTGTGCCAGCCCCGCAACGCCGAGAAGGCGCGCGAGCTGCTCGCCAAGCTCGCGATGGGCCCCGCGCAGCAGAGCTGAACGCGCCCGGCCGCACCGGTGGGCCGGGGTCGCACCGGTGCGGCAGGATCGCAGGGGTGAGCCCCAAGCAGCAGCCCGGCCGGATCGACGCCGGCAACGTCTCGCGGTCCTTCGACTCGCACGCGCGCACCTACGACAAGCTCGTCGGCGCGAACCCGGGGTACCACGAGCACCTGCGGCTCTCGGCGAAGCGGATGGGGCTGCCCGGCGGCGGCGCCGGGCTGCGGCTGCTCGACCTCGGGTGCGGCACCGGCGCGTCGACGGCGGCGCTGCTCGACGCGGCCCCCCATGCGCAGATCACGGCCGTCGACGCCTCCGCGGAGATGCTCGCGCAGGCCACCCGCAAGAGCTGGCCGTCGTCGGTGCGGTTCGTGCACGGCAACGCCGAGGAGCTCGACCCGGCGAAGTTCGCCGGGCCCTACGACGGCATCCTCGCCGCCTACCTGCTGCGCAACCTCACCGACCGCAACGCCGCGCTGCGCCGCTTCCGCGGCCTGCTCAAGCCGGGCGCGCCCCTGGCGGTCCACGAGTACTCGGTGCGCGACTCCGCCCGCAGCCGGGCGGTGTGGACGGCGGTCTGCTGGGGCGTGATCATCCCGATGGGCAGGCTGCGCACGGGCTCCGCCGACCTCTACCGCTACCTGTGGCGCAGCGTCCTGGACTTCGACGGGGTCGAGGCCTTCACCGGGCGCATGACGGCCGTGGGCTTCGAGGACGTCCGCGTGCAGACGATGCCGGGCTGGCAGCAGCACATCGTGCACACCTTCCTGGGCCGCAGCCCCGGCGTGCCGCCCGGCACCGACCCCGAGGCGCCGACGCCGCCGGAGGGCCTCGACCTCACGAAGTGAGGTGGATCAGCGGCGGGAGCGCAGCTCGTAGCGGCGCTCGGCGTAGTCCAGGTCGTCGCGCCACAGCCGCTTCGCCACCGTCGCCACCAGCGGGCGCACGGCCGCGGCGACCTTGCGCGAGTGCACGAAGCCGGGCCGGTCGGAGTGGGCGACGACGGCCTCGATCACCGCGGTGCGCGGGCGCCCGTCGGGGCCGGGCCGCAGCGGCGTCGCGTGGGTCTCCACGACCGAGCCCGCGCCCTCCCCGTCGACGATCTCCATCGTGATCGTGCGCGGGTCGGGGCAGGTGAACTCGGCCCGGACCGGCACGCCGAGCCTGCGGGCCAGGGTGAAGGTGACTTCGACGAGGAAGCGGTCCTCGGCGGGCGGGGAGTCGAGCCGTGGGGCCGAGAGCACCCGCAGGTTCGCGAACGAGTACGGGTGGAACCAGGCGCCGTGCCACGGGTCGAGCCGGTTGGCCAGCACGTCCTCCGGTTCGCACCGGCCGATCACGGTGGCGACGGTGGGCAGGCTGCGTGCGGGGTCGGGACGCGGGCCCAGCACCGGCGCCTCGGTGACGGCCTCGCCCGCCGCCTCCAGGCGCACCCAGGCCAGCACGCCGTCGTCGTGGGCGGGGAAGGGGCGCCAGCCGGGCCGGCCCTCGGGGCCGAGCGCGAGCCCGTGCCAGCGGCAGACGACCCGCCCGCCGTGGACGGGGGTGTCGCACAGCGCCGCTCCCAGGTGCGGGCAGGCGCCGGGACCGGCGTGCAGGGTGCCGTCGTCGTCGCGCCACAGGACGACCTCGCGGCCCCCGACGACGCGCCCGAACGTGGTGCCCCGGCGGATCTCCCGGCTGCCGGCCACCACGAACCAGCCCCCGGAGGGCCGGGCCTGCGCGCGGGCCAGCGCGGCGCGGATGACGCCGGGTTTCGCGTCGGCCCACGTGGGTGCCTGTTCGGCCCAGGCCGGGCGGGGGAACAGCCGCAGGGGGTTGACGGGGCGGTCGGAACGGTGCTCGTTCACGCACCCCAGATTAGGACCGCGCCCCGGACGGGGCGCGGCGACCGGTACAGGTCACAGCCAGTGGTTGCGCCGGAACTGTCGGAACAGGAAACCGCAGATCAGCGCGATGGACAGCAGCACGGCCGGATAGCCCAACGGGTGCGAGAGCTCGGGCATGTACTCGAAGTTCATGCCGTAGATGCCCGCGATCATCGTGGGCACGGTGATCAGCGCGGCGTACGAGGTGATCTTCCGCATGTCGTTGTTCTGCTGCATCGTGATCTTCGCCAGCGACGCGTCGACGAGCGTGGTGAGCAGTTCGTTGAAGCCCGCCACCCGCTCCACCACGGTGACGAGGTGGTCGTCGACGTCGCGGAAGTAGGAGCGCACGTCGTGCGGGACCAGGGCGCTGTAGCCCTCGGTGAGCTTGCGCAGCGGCGTGGCCAGCGGCACCACGGCGCGGCGCAGCTCCAGCACCTCGCGCTTCATGACGTAGATCTGCTCGGCGTCCATCGTGGAGCGGGGGGTGAAGACCTGCGCCTCCAGCTCGTCGATGTCGTCCTCGATGGCCTCGGTGACCTCGAGGTAGGTGTCGACGACGCGGTCGGCGATCGCGTGCAGGACCGCGGCCGGGCCCTGCGCGAGCTGCTCCGGGTCGGCCTCCAGCCGGCTGCGGACGTCGCGCAGCGAGGAGTGCTTGCCGTGCCGGACGGTGATCGCGAAGTCGGGTCCGACGAACACCATGACCTCGCCGGTCTCGACGATCTCGTGCTCGGCGGTGGGCTGGCCGTTGCCGATGTAGCAGACGGTCTTGAGCACCATGAACAGCATGTCCTCGTAGCGCTCCAGCTTGGGGCGCTGGTGGGCGTGCACGGCGTCCTCGACGGCGAGCTCGTGCAGCCCGAACACGTCGGCGATGCTGGTGATCTGCTCCTCGTCGGGCTCGTGGAGCCCGATCCAGACGAAGCCCTCCTCGCGCCTGCGGACCTCGGCGAGGGCGCCGTCGTGGGTCCAGCGGCCGGGCAGGCGCTCGCCGTCGACGTACACGGCGCAGTCGACGACGTAGGCGGAGACGGGCACGCGCAGCTTGGGCAGCAGCGGCTCGGAGATGCGGGTGGTGATGCGCGAGGCCGCCCGGATGGCAGGGCGGATCGAGGACAGCGGCGGCACGGGGTACCTCCAGGAGGTTCGGAACGCACGAGTTCACGCCCCGGACCTGCAGGAACCCGCTAGCGGCGGACTCGGTCGGGGGCGCGGCGACTACTACAACCGGGTGCCGTCGGCACCGCGCTCACCTCTCAATCCCTGTGTCGACCATCGCCCCGCTGTGCGCGAGGCCGTTGACTAGATTACTCCTCGGAGACCTACATCGGCTCAGGAGGCGTTGACGTTGCAGTTCGGGCGGTACTACGAGGAGTTCGAGGTCGGTGCGGTGTACAAGCACTGGCCCGGGAAGACGGTCACCGAGTACGACGACCACCTCTTCTGTCTGATCACGATGAACCACCACCCGCTGCACCTCGACGCGCACTTCGCGCAGGAGACCACCGAGTTCGGCAAGAACGTGGTGGTGGGCAACTACATCTACTCGCTGCTGCTGGGGATGTCGGTGCCGGACGTGTCGGGCAAGGCCATCGCCAACCTGGAGGTGGAGTCGCTCAAGCACACGAAGCCGACCTTCCACGGCGACACCATCTACGGCGAGACCGAGGTACTGGACAAGACGCCGTCGAAGTCCAAGGACGACCGCGGCGTCGTCTACGTCGAGACGCGCGGCTACAAGCAGGACGGCACCGTCGTGTGCACGTTCCGGCGCAAGGTGATGATCCCCAAGAGGTCCTACGGCGACGCGCGCGGCGGCGAGCAGGCCGGGCGCCCCGAGCCGCAGGTCTGACGCCGCCCGGGGCGCGCACCCTCAGCGGGGGAGCGCGCCCCAGGCGTCGAGGGTCTCCACGAGCCCGTCGACGAGCGGCAGCGCGGCGAGGTCGGCGGCCGAGCACCAGCGGGCGTCGAGTGCGTCGTCGCCGGCCCGCAGGGCGCCGCCGACGACCGTGCAGGCGTAGTCCGCGATGCCGTACGGCCCCCGCACCACTCGCCCGATCAGGCGACCGGGGGTCACGTGCAGACCGGTCTCCTCGCGCATCTCGCGCACCACCGCGGCCGCGTCGTCCTCCCCGGCCTCGACCCTCCCACCAGGCACGGACCACCGCCCGCGGCCCGGCTCGTTGGCCCGTCGGACCAGCAGCAGGCGGCCGTGGACGTCGTAGACGAGACCCCCGACACAGGGAGTCATATCGTTACGTTCGGTCACAGATGTGCACCGTACTGGCCCGCGTGCCGGATACCCTGGGTCGCGCGGGTGCTGTACAAATCAGTGCGGAAGCGGTCCAACTCCGGCTCGGAACGGTGGTACGGGTGAACGTCAGGAAGATCGTCGGACTGCTCGCGATCGCGTTGCTGATCTTCTTCGTGGTCACCCAGCCGGGCAGCGCTGCGCAGTCGGTCCAGAACATCGGTGGCATCCTCTCCGACGCCGCGAACTCGATCGTCACGTTCTTCACCGAGCTCGTGTAGGCCGTGCTCGCCCCCCGGGAGATCGACGAGTACCTGCTCCCGACGGAGCGGCGGGTCATCCGTGTGCGCCAGCACTGGGCGGTGATGATCAAGCATCTCACCGAGACGGCCCTGTTCCTGCTGCTGCTGGTCATCATCCAGCTGTGGATCGAGCCGAACACCCCCGCCTCGGGCGAGCCGACCTTCGGTGCGGTGCTCGCCGACAACATCACCTTCTACCTCGGTCTGGTCGCGGTCCTGCGGTTCACCGTGCTGACGATCCTGTGGTGGATCGAGCGCATCGTGATCACCGACAAGCGGGTGATGCTGGCCGAGGGGATCATCGTCCACAACGTGAAGATGATGCCGCTGAGCAAGGTCACCGACCTGACGTTCCAGCGCACGCTGGGCGGCCGGATGTTCGGCTACGGCACGATGATCGTCGAGTCGGCCGGGCAGATCCAGGCGCTCAACCGGATCGACTACATGCCGCGCCCGGAGGAGATCTACGAGGCGCTGTCCGAGCTGGTGTTCGGGGAGAAGGGCAAGACGCGCGCCACGGGCATGCTGGCCCGGCCGCGCTGGCGCCGCTGACGTAGCGTGCGGCGTGGCCTCACCCCGGATCGACCTGCACGCGCATACCACCACCTCCGACGGCACCGACACCCCCGCGCAGCTGGTGGCCACCGCCGCCGCGGCGGGCGTCGACGTGCTGGCGATCACCGACCACGACACCACCGCGGGCTGGGACGAGGCGGTCGCCGCGCTCCCGCGCGGCATGCGGCTGGTCCGCGGCGCGGAGTTCTCGTGCGTGAGCCCGACCGGGCGCGACGACCCCGACGTGTCGGTGCACCTGCTGGGTTACCTGTTCGACCCCACGCACTCCGCGATCGTCTCCGAGCAGGCGCGGCTGCGCGAGGAGCGCCACCACCGGCTCGTCGGGATGGTCGGGAAGATGGCCGACGCGGGGTATCCCGTCGACGTCGAGACGGTCTTCGCCTACCTCCCCGAGGGCGCCAGCGCCGGACGGCCGCACCTCGCGCGGGCGCTGGTGGCCGCGGGTGTCGTCGAGAGCGTGAACGAGGCGTTCGCGAAGCTGCTCTACACCGGTAGCCCGTTCTACGTCCCCAAGCGCGACACCGACGTGCGCACGGCTGTGGAGATGGTGCGGGCCGCCGGGGGGGTCGCGGTGTTCGCGCACCCGCTGGCCCGCAGGCGGGGACGGGTGATCGAGCCCTCGGTGCTGGTCGAGCTGGCGGCGGCCGGGCTGGGCGGGGTCGAGGTCGACCACCCCGACCACGCGCCGGAGGACCGCGCGCTGCTGCGCGACCTGGCGGCGGAGCACGGCCTGGTCGCGACGGGCTCCAGCGACTACCACGGCACCAACAAGACCACCCCGATCGCGGCCGAGACCACCGGCGCCGACGCCCTCGACGCGCTGGTCGAGCGGGCCGTGGGCGGCGTCGGGGTGGTCACCGGCTGACCGCTACCGTGGCGCGGTGGCAGTGTGCGCATGAGCTCCGGGCAGCTCGGCTTCGACTTCGTCGCGCCCCGGCTGGTGCGGGTCACCCCCGCCCGGCTCGGCACCTGGCGCGACTGCCCCCGCCGCTACCGGCTGGGCTATCTCGACCGGGCCTCCCGCGGCGGGGGGCGCGCGAGCAGCACGCTGGGCGCGGTGGTGCACCTGGCGCTGCGCGCGTTCTACGGCCTGCCGCCCGCCCGCCGCACCCCGGACGCCGCCGCGGCGTTCGTCGACCGCAACTGGAACGGCGAGGGCTTCCGCGACGCCGCGCAGGAGCAGGTGCACCGCGAGCGGGCCAGGGGCTGGGTGGCCGCCTACGTCACCGACGGGGCGGGCGGGGACCTGGGCGGGGCCGAGCCGCTGGGCGTCGAGCAGTGGGTGTCGGTGTCCACCGAGCGGATCGTCGCCGAGGGCCGGGTCGACCGGATCGACGCGCGCGGCCGTGAGGCGGTGGTCGTCGACTACAAGACCGGGCGCCGCGGTCTGTCCGCCGACGACGCCCGCGACTCCGAGGCGCTCGCGCTCTACGCCGTCGCCACCGCGCGCACGCTGCACCGCGCGTGCACGCGCGTCGAGCTGCACCACCTGCCGACCGGCGAGGTGCACGCCTTCGACCACGACGAGCGGACGCTGCGGGCGGCGCTGGGGCGGGCCGAGGCGACCGCGGCGGAGCTGGCCGGCGCCACCGACGCCCTGGCCGCGGGCGGCGACCCGGAGGCGCTGTTCCCGCCCCGGATCTCGCCGTCCTGCGGCACCTGCGGGGTGCGCCGGCACTGTCCCGAGGGGCGTGCGGCGGTGCCGGAGCCCGCTCCGTGGGACGGGCTGGCGCCGTGAGCGGGGTGCTGCGCCGGGTGTCCGGGGTGTTCGCGGGCGGGCTCGTCGTGCTCGCGGTCGCCCTCGGCGTCGCCTGGGTGATGGCGACCCGCACCGGCGCCCCCGGGCCCGACGGCGCGTTCCTGGCCTGGCACGCGGTGGCCGCGGTCGCCGCCGTCGTGGCCCAGGTACGGGCCGACCGGGCGTCCGACGGCCGCGGCGCCGGTGCCGCCGCCGTCGTGCTGCTGATCAGCGCGGCGGTCCTGGCCGGCCTGTGGCTCGCGTGACGCCCAGGAACGCCGCGCGCAGCGTGGCCAGTCCCGCGGTGGTGGCGATCTCCGGGACGCGCGGGATGCGGTAGAGCCGCTTCGCCCACGGCGGCAGCAGCCCGATCGCGACGGTCGCGACCGCGGTCCAGGCGGGCCGGGCCAGAGCCAGCGACGCGGCCATCTCGCCGAGGGGGCCCACCGGCACCGGCAGCGGGATCCGGCGCGGGATGGGGGCCAGCGCGAGCCGCCGGGCCGCGCGGCGGGCGACGGGGGTCGCCACCAGCTCGGGCCGGACGGCGGCGAAGTAGGCGTCGACCTCGGCGCGGCTCGCCGGCAGGTCGACGGCGCCGAGCAGCGCACCCGCCCGCACCTGCTCGGCCAGGAAGCGGTCCTCCTCGGCGGCGTCGATCAGGCCGAGGCGGCGCACGGCCGCGGAGAACGAGCTCACCTCGGTGACGTGGACCCAGCGCAACAGGTCGGGGTCGGCGGCGGAGTAGGGCAGCCCGGTGACCGGGTCGGTGCCGTGGACGTGGCGGTGGATGCCGCGCACCCGCGCGGCGGCGCGGTCGGCCGTGGCGGTGTCGGCGAAGGCCAGCGTCGTGACGTACTCGGCGGTGCGCTGCAGGCGGGGCCAGAAGTCGTCGGGGAACGACGAGTGCTGGTCGATACCCGCCATCGCGCGCGGGTGCAGGGCCTGCAGGAACAGGGCGCTGAAGCCGCCGATCAGGGCGGCCGGGTCGCCGATGACCCGGCGGGTGGCGCTGCCGGGCGGGAAGTAGCCGGTGTCGGCCGTGGTGCTCACGTACCGAGGCTAGGCAGCGGGGACGAGTGCGGCCACCCGGCCGCCGCGCTGCTCGAGCAGCACGTCCCCGGCGACGGCGAGGGTGACCGGGGCGTCCGGGTCCGGGCGGGACACCGGCAGCAGCCGCCCGGGCGTGCCGCGCTCGGCGTCGACGACCCGCAGGCCCTCGCGCACCGGGACGAGCAGGTCGACGCCGTAGCGGACGGGCGGGCCCAGCGCGTCGGGCAGCGTCCAGAGCAGGGCGAGCTGGGTGGCGTCGAGGGCGACCACCGACGAGCCGGTGAACCAGAAGCGGTGGGTGTCGTCCGCCGACGTGGCGGCGACACCCCCCGGCGGGTCGGCGACCGTGCCCGCCACCTCGCTCACCGACACCTGCACCCCCGCGTCGTCGAGCACGACCAGGCGCGCGGGGTCGGGCAGGGCCACCGCGACCTGCGCGGTCGACACCGCGACCACCACGGCCCCGGTGCCGGGCAGCAGCACGGAGAAGCGCTCCTCCGGCTGCTCGGCGCCGTCCTCGCCGTCCGCGGCCAGGACGGTGAGCCGGTCGGTGGCCTCGCCGGGGCAGCGTTCGAGCACCGCGACCCGGCGCCCGCCCAGTGCCGCGGACCCGTGCGTGCAGTCGGGGCGGGGCTGGCGCCCCACCTGCTCCTGTGCCGGGACGGTGCCGTACTCCAGCGTGCGGACCAGGTCGGAGCGCCACACCTCCAGGCGGTCGGTGCCGGTGGCGAGCACGTAGGTGTCGTCGGCGAGGAGCCGGGTGCCGGGCCGGGAGTCGGGGTTGCGGGCGCCGACCCGTTCGCCGGTGTCGCCGCTGAGCATCGTCAGCTCGGAGCAGTAGGCGCCGTCGCCCGCGCCGGGGTCCTCGACGAGGTCGTCGTTGGCGTAGACGGCCAGCACCCGGCCCTGCTCGATGCCGGGGAACCCGGCTCCGACGGTGCACAGCGGCAGGTCGCGGGTGTAGCTCCAGCGCTCCTCGCCGGTGCGCGGATCGCGGCCGAGGACCGTCGACCCCTCGGCGGTGACGACGGCGGGCCCCGCGACCACCGGTGCCGGCGCACCGGGGCCGGCCGCCTCCCAGGCCGTCGAGAACGCGGCCGGGGCCCCGGACGCCGGGGGCGGGGCCGCGATCGGCTCGTCGGCGGTGCGGGAGGTGGTGCCGGCGATGTCGCTGGTGGCGGCCAGGGCGAGCACCAGCGCGGCGAGCACCACGACGACGACCGCCGCCGCGACGAGGTCGCGGCGGCGGCGGCGTTCGGGTGGTGGCGCGCGGAACATCGGGCGTCGTCCTCTCCGGCCGGACGCCGGGATCAGCTCGCGGCGGCGTCCTCGGAGGCACCGTCCGAGGACGGGCCGTCGTCGGGACGCGTGCCGCCCGCGCTGCGGCCCCGGCCGCCCCGCCGGCGGCGACGGCGCGGACGCCCGTCCTCGCCCTCGGTGCGCGGCCCTGATCCGTTCGGCCCTGATCCGTTGGGCCCGGATCCGTTCGACCCGGGCCCGTTCGGCTCGGCGACCGGGTCGGCCGCCGCGGTGGTGTCCCCGGCGGGAGCGGCCCCGGCGGTGGCGGCCACGGCGGGCGTGTCACCGCCGTCGAGCGAGACGCCCGCCCGGCTGCGCGTGCGCGAGCGCGACCGGCGCGGCCGGCGCTCGGGCAGCACGACGTCCTCGGTGCGCCGGCCGCGGTCGCGGTCGCGTCGGCGGCCGCCGCCCTGGTCGCCCTCGGTGTCGACGTACTCGGCGTCGAGCCCGGCCCGGGTGCGCTGCGAGTGCGGCAGCCGCCCCTTGGCGGTGGTGGGGATGGACAGGTCGGTGAACAGGTGCGGCGAGGTGGAGTAGGTCTCCGGCGCCTCGGGCATGTCGAGGCCCAGGTCGTCGCTGATCGTCTTCCACTTGTGCAGCTCGTCCCAGTCGACGAGCGTGACCGCGACCCCGGTCTTCCCGGCGCGGCCGGTGCGGCCGATCCGGTGGACGTAGGTCTTGGAGTCCTCGGGGCACTGGTAGTTGATGACGTGCGTGACGTCGGAGACGTCGATGCCGCGGGCGGCGACGTCGGTGGCGACCAGCACGTCGACCTTGCCCGAGCGGAACGCGCGCAGCGCCTGCTCGCGGGCGCCCTGGCCCAGGTCGCCGTGCACGGCGGCGGCGGCGAACCCGCGGTCGGCGAGGTCGTCGGCCACGCGCTGCACGGTGCGCTTGGTGCGCGCGAAGATCATCGTGAGCCCGCGCCCCTCGGCCTGCAGCACGCGGGTGAGCAGCTCGACCTTGTCCATCGCGTGGGCGCGGTAGACGTGCTGCGTGGTGTTCTCGTGCGTGGAGCCCGAGTCGGGCTCCTCGGCGCGGATGTGTGTGGGCCGGGTGAGGAACGCCCTGGCCAGCGCGATGATCGGGCCGGGCATGGTGGCCGAGAAGAGCATCGTGTGGCGCTCGTCGGGCAGCATCCGCAGGATCTTCTCGACGTCGGGCAGGAAGCCCAGGTCGAGCATCTCGTCGGCCTCGTCGAGGACGAGCGCCTTGACCCGCCCGAGCACCAGGTGGCGCTGCTCGGCGAGGTCGAGCAGGCGGCCGGGGGTGCCGACCACGACGTCGACGCCCTTGCGCAGCGCGGCCAGCTGGGGCTCGTAGGCGCGCCCGCCGTAGATCGCGGTGACGCGGATGCCGAGGTGCTTGCCGGCGTCGGCCAGGTCGGCGGCCACCTGCACGCACAGCTCACGGGTGGGGACGACGACCAGCGCCTGCGGGACGTCCTTCGTGCGGTCGGCGGCCTCGCCCTCCAGCGTGGCGGCGGGCTGCTCGGCGGGCGGGGTGACGCGCTGCAGCAGCGGCACGCCGAAGCCCAGGGTCTTGCCCATGCCGGTGCGGGCCTGGCCGATGACGTCCTCGCCGGCCAGCGCCAGCGGGAGCGTCAGCTCCTGGATGGCGAAGGTGTGCACGATGCCCGCCTCGGCCAGTGCCTGGACGATCTCGGGGCGTACGCCCAGCGAGGCGAAGGTGGGGGACTCGGGCCGGACGGGGGCGTCGCCGGTGAGCGGCTTCGCCTGCGCTGCGTCCTCGGGGTCGGGGATGATCGCGGGGGTGGAGTTATCGGTGTCGACGGACAGTGTGATCGCCTCTCTCCGCGCACAGGAGCCGGGGCCGGCTCGTCGACCGCGCGGCGCGGGCGCCCGATCCGGGACCTCGCCGTGCGGGAGAGCCGACGAGGCGCTGCACGCACCAGGTCGTTGCGGCCAGACCGTCCTCGGATGCGGGCCGCGGGTAGGCGCGCACCCGTACGGGTGCTGCGCTGGGTCGCATCCTACCCGCCGTGGGCCCCGCGCGTCTGCCCGGCCGCCCGCCCGGCGCGTCCACGGCGGGGTGATGTGTGCCGCTCCGCGGGGGCGGTCCGCCCTCTAGGCTTCCGGCCATGTGCACATCAGGGGTGCCGGCGTGACGGCGGTCGACGGCGACACCGCCGCCGGACGGGCCACGATCGACCTGCTGGGGGTGCTCGCCTACGGGGAGCTCTCGGCGTTCGACCGCCTCGCCGAGGACGCCCGGCACGCCCCGACGCTGAGCGGGCGGGCCGCGCTCTCGTCGATGGCGGCGGCCGAGATCGAGCACTTCCGGATGCTGGAGGAGCACCTGCGCGGCATCGGGGTGCCGATCGAGGACGCGATGGCGCCGTTCATCGACATGTGGGACGCCTACCACGCGTCCACCGCGCCGCGGAGCTGGCTGGAGTCGCTGGTCAAGGCCTACCTCGGCGACGGGCTGGCCGCCGACTTCTACCGCGAGGTCGCGGCCTGGGTGTCGGGTCCGACCGGTGAGCTGGTGCGCCTGGTACTCGCCGACACCGGGCACAGCGCGTTCGCCGAACGCGAGGTCAGGGCGGCGTGCGCGGCGGACCGTCAGCTGCACGACCGCCTGGCCCTGTGGGGTCGGCGGCTGCTCGGCGAGGCCGTCACCCAGGCCCAGCACATCGTGGCCGAGCGCGACGAGCTGGCCGAGTTCATCGTCACCGGCTCGGGCGACCTCGCCGGGATCGGCGCCCTGCTGCGGCGGCTGCAGATCAACCACGGCAAGCGGATGACCAAGCTCGGGCTCTCCTAGTTCGCTCACGGCGCACGCCCGTCCACGCCCGGACGCCCCGGCTCGACTAGCCTGGGCCGCACAGCCACTCACACGACGACCAGGAGGTCCCCGGTGGAGGTCAAGATCGGCATCGCGGAGAGCCAGCGCGAGCTCGTGGTGTCCAGCGACCAGACCCCGGACGAGGTCTCGAAGCTCGTCGACGAGGCGCTCGCCGGCGGCGACGGCCTGCTGCGGCTGGTCGACGAGAAGGGCCGCAAGTACGTGGTCCGGGCGGCGCACATCGCCTACGTGGAGATCGCGCCCGAGGAGGGCCGCCGGGTCGGCTTCGCCATCGGCTGAGCCCTCTCGAACTGCAGGAAGGCCACCTTCACGCCATCTCGCTGCGTGAAGGTGGCCTTCCTGCCATTCCGGGGCTAGAGCGTGTCCCGTGGATCATGGGACGGGGTCGCGTAGCCAGATCCTGATCGAGGCGATGTCGACGGTTCCGCGGTACACGAAGTCGCGTTTGTCGTAGCGGGTCGCGACCGCGCGGAAGCTCTTGAGCTTGTTGATCGCCCGCTCGACTATGTTGCGCTGCTTGTAGGCCTCGGCATCGAACCCGGGTGGTCGCCCGCCCCGGCTGCCCCGCTTGGCCCGGTGACCGGCCTGGTCGGCTGGCTCCGGGATGACCGCCCGGATCCCGCGTCGTCGCAGGTGGGAACGGATCGCCCGGCTGGAATAGGCCTTGTCGCCCAGTACCTGCCCGGGCCGGGTCCGCGGCCGGCCCGGTCCGCGGCGGCCGATCCGGATCCCGGCCATCACCGCGGCGAAGGCCAGCGAATCGTGCCGGTGCCCCGCAGTGGTCACCCGGGAGATCGGCCGACAGCGGGAATCAGCCGCGAGGTGGATCTTGCAGGTCAGCCCGCCCCGGGAGCGCCCCAGCGACTCCCGGCTGGGCCGCGTGGCCCGCGGCCGGCCCGGATTCTTGTCATTCGACATCGCCCCCTGTGTCGACATCGAGCGGGGTGGCGACCTCCACGTCGATGTCGGCGGGCGGGGCGTGCCGGGCGCCGGCGGCGTGTTGATGGCCACGCACCACCCCGGCGTCCACCGCCACCACCCAGCCCGCGCCCTGCTCACCGTCCGCGCCGCGACGCAGCTCGGCCAGCACGCCGGCCCAGGTCCCATCACCCGACCAGCGGCGATGCCGGTTGTAGACGGTCTTCCAGTGCCCATACTCGACGGGCAGATCCCGCCACGGCGACCCGCAACGGGTCCGCCAGAACACCCCGTTGACCACCTGGCGGTGATCAGCCCAGCGGCCCCCACGACGAGGTGCACGACTGGGTAACAGCGGCTCCAGCCGCGCCCATTCCTCGTCGGTCAGATCGTGACGATCAAGCACGACCACGGTCTATCGCATCCCGCACCACTGATCCACGGGACACGCTCTAGTCGTCGAGCGAGGGTTCCTCGACGGCGTACGGGAGCCGGCCCACCCCGGTGACGCGGAAGCGGCCCCACGGGTCCCGGTCGCCGATGCGGGCGTCGGCGCGGCCGCCCCCGGTGCTCAGCTCCAGGCGGCTCGACGCGGCCGTGAGGGCGCCGACCAGCGCGGGCTCGACGCCGGGCTCCAGGGTGAGCCGCCCGAACCAGTGCAGCCGGCCGTCGTGCGGCTCGTGGCGGGCGTCGAGGACGACCGTGACCGGCACGTCGCGCCCGTCGACGGTGAGGGTGGCGGGGCCCCGGTAGCCGTCCTCGTGCTCGTCGCTCATGTGGGTTCTCCCGTTCCGGTGGGGGGCAGCAGGCGCAGCGGCGGGTGCGGCTCGGCGGCGGTGCCGTCGCCCAGCACGCCGGCGACGCCGCCCCAGATCAACGTGGTCAGGTAGTCGGTGACGGCCTCGCGGCTCATCGTCTGGCGCTCCAGCCACCAGTCGCCCGCGCTCTGCACCATGCCGACGAGCCCGATCGCCCAGGCCTCCGCGCCGCCCGGGTCGAGGTCGGCCTCCCGCAGCCGCACGCCGATCAGCGACGAGAGCAGGCTCGCGATGGTCTGCCGGACGTCGTCGACGACCTCCGCGCCCGGCGTGTGCTCGCCCGGGTTGTGCACGACGAAGCGCCACAGCTGCGGCTCGTCCTCGACGCCGGACAGGAAGCCGTCGATGACCCCGCGGATGTGCTCCTTGGGCTCGCGGTTCTTCATCAGCTCCGGCGCGATGCGGGCCATCAGCAGCGCGGCGGCCTCGTGGCCGACGGCGCGGTGCAGGTCGGCGCGGTCGTCGAAGTGCCGGTAGAGCACGGGTTTCGTGATGCCGGCCTCGGCGGCGATGTCGGCGACGGAGACGCCCGGCCCGTGCCGGCGCACGGCGTCCATCGCGGCCTGCACCATCTCGGCGCGGCGCTGCGCGCGGCGGGCCTGGCGATCGGTCGGCTTGACAGGAGGCTCCACTGGAGGCACGGTACCAGAGGTAACAGTTACCGCCGGTAACAGTGTCGGGAGGAATGCCGGATGACCGCAGGATTCGCGAGTCGGGTGGGTGACCGCGAGGCCACCGCCACGCGGCTGCTCAAGTCGTCGCTCGACCACTCCTACGAGCCCAGCATCGACATCGACTGGGACGCCCCGCTCGTCGACGGGCTGTGGGGCGTGCCCGAGCACCGGGTGTCGCTCTACGGCACCGAGCTGTGGGACACGCTCTCCGAGGAGCAGCGGCGCACGCTGTCGATCCACGAGCTGTGCAGCGTGGCGCGCATCGGGCTGTGGTTCGAGATGATCCTCATGCAGATGCTGCTGCGGTACTCCTACGACCGCGACCCGCGCAGCAACCACATCCAGTACGCGCTCGTCGAGATCGCCGACGAGTGCCGACACTCGATCATGTTCGCCAAGATGAACGCGCACTGCGAGGTGCCCGACTACCGCCCGCGCCGCCTCACCCACGAGCTCGGCCGCCTGTTCAAGGCCGTCGCGAGCGGGCCGGCGATGTTCGCGGGCACGCTGTTCGTCGAGGAGATCCTCGACCAGATGCAGCGCGAGGCGATGCGCGACGAGACCGTGCAGCCGCTCACCCGCATGGTCAACAAGATCCACGTGACGGAGGAGGCCCGGCACGTCCGCTACGCCCGCGAGGAGCTGGTCCGGCTGATGCCCAGGACCAACGCGGCCGAGCGCGCGCTGGCCAACTACCTCACCGCCCGGATCGCCTACGTCGTGGCGAAGAACCTGATCCACCGCGACGTCTACGCCTCGGTCGGCATCGACCCCGCCGTGGGGTTCCGCGCGGCGCAGGCCAACCCGCATCATCACGAGATGCTCCGGTGGTCGGCCCGCAAGCTGGTGCCGTTCCTGCGCGAGCAGAAGCTCGTCGGCGGGCCCACCGAGATCCTCTGGCGGAAGGCGCACCTGATCTGATGCTCACCACCACCGACGGGGTCCCCCTGCACGTCGAGGTGGACGGACCCGACACCGCCCCGGTCACCGTCGTGCTCGCCCACGGCTGGACGCTCGACTCGTCCACCTGGGCGCCGGTGTCGGCCGCACTGTCCGGGCCGGGCGCGCGGGTCGTCCGCTACGACCACCGCGGTCACGGCCGCTCCGGCGTCGCCGACCCGGCCTCGCTCACCCTCGACCAGCTCGCCGACGATCTCGCGCTGCTGATCGCGCGGACCGCGCCGACCGGCCCGCTGGTGCTCGCCGGGCACTCGATGGGCGGCATGACGCTCATGGCGCTGGCCGACCGGCACCCCGACGTCGTGGCGCGGGCGGCCGGGGTCGCGCTGGTCGCGACGGCGGCCGGCGGGCTGGCGGACACCTCGTTCGGGCTGCCCCGGCAGACGGTCCCGGTCGTCAGGGCGGTGGAGGACCGGCTGTTCGCCTCGCGGCGCTGGGCCGCGGGGTCGCGGCTGGGCAGCCCACGGGCGATCGCCCCGGCCGCGAGGTGGCTGCTGCTCGGGCCGGACGCCGACCGGCACGCCGTGCGGACCACCGTGCGGTCGCTGGCCGCGTGCCGGCCGCTGACGCTGTCGGGCTTCCGGCCCACCCTCGCCGCGCACGAGCGCGAGACCGCGCTGGCCGCGTTCGCCGGGATCCCGACGGTCGTGCTCGCCGGGTCGCGCGACCGGCTCACCCCGGTCGCGGCGTCGCGCCGGATCCGGGCCGCGCTGCCCTCGGCCTCGCTCACGATCTTCCCGGAGGCCGGGCACATGCTGCCGCTGGAGCGGGTGGCCGGGGTGTCCGGGCGGCTCGGGGCGCTGGTCCGCGGGGCCCGGGCGGTCCGGTCCCCGGCCGCCTGAGGCGCTACCGCGGATCGGTGACGAACACGTCCGCCAGCGCCGGGTTGTAGGCGTGCACCAGGATCCCGAAGATGATCACGTCGAAGGTCAGGTGGACGGTGACCACGTAGGGCAGCGAGCGGGTGCGCTGGAAGATGTAGCCCTGCAGCAGCGCGAAGGGCACCGTGAGCAGCGGGCCCCAGCCGCGGTAGCCCAGCTCCCACAGGAACGACACGAACACCACGGCCTGCAGCAGGTTGGCCTGCCAGAACGGGAAGTGCCTGCGCAGCAGGGCGAACACCGTGCAGACGAAGAACAGCTCGTCCCACAGCCCCACCGCGTTGACACCGACGAACAGCCGCGCGATCTCGTCCGGCCCGGTGATCTCGGGCCAGTTCAGGTAGGCGCCCGAACCGAGGAAGTACACCGGCAGGATCAGGTAGCCGCCGACGACGACCAGCGCGAGGTAGCCGAACTCGAACCGGCTCCACCGGTTGCCCGTGCCGACCGGGAACTTGATCACGTCCTCGCGGTAGACCCACCGGGAGATCGCGTAGGGCACGGCGACCGCCGCCGTCAGGGTGACGGTGAAGCGGAGCATCCCGGCGTCGCTGAGGTCGGCCTCCAGCGACATCGAGCTGATGATCACCAGGCCGGCCGCGATCAGCAGCAGGTGCCGCAGCAGCGCCCGGTCCACGGCCGCGGCGACGACCAGGCCTGCGGCGAGCACCGCGTAGCCGACCGGGCGGTCCTGCAGGCCGAACAGGAACACGGCCGAGACCGACACCAGCGCTGCGGCGAGCGGGCGCACGAGGTCGCGGCGGGCCGTCAGGTTGCTCGGTTCCGTGGCCACGCCGTCACGGGTTGATCAGGGGAAACCCGGCCAGGCCGCGCCAGGCCAGGCCGGTGGCCAGCTCGACGGCCTCGTCGCGCGGCACGGTCTTGCCCGAGTCGAGCCAGTACTGGGCGGTGACCTGACTCAGGCCCACCACGCCGACGGCGAGGAGCCGGGCCCGGGGGCCGTCGAGGCCGGCGTCGGTGGTGACGGCCTCGGCGATGAGCTCGATGCAGCGGGTCGACGCGCCCTCCACGACGGCGGCCGCCTCCGGCTCGCCGCGCAGGTCGGACTCGAAGATCAGCCGGCTGCCCTCGTCGGCGACGAAGTCGAAGTAGGCGGCCACCGCGGCGCGGGCGCGGTCGTGGTTGTCGCCCGGACGGCTCAGCGCGTCGCGGACGCGGTCGACCAGCTCGTCGGCGTAGGTCGTCAGCAGTGCCCGGTAGAGCTCCATCTTGCCGGGGAAGTGCTGGTAGAGCACCGGCTTGCTGACGCCCGCCTTCTCGGCGATGTCGTCCATCGCGGCGGAGTGGTAGCCCTGCGCGGCGAACACGTCGCGCGCGGCGACGAGCAGCTGGGCGCGGCGGGCGCTGCGGGAGAGACGCGCCCCGCGGTGGGGGGGCGCGGTGGCCTCGGTCATCGGCCCGGAGAGTGGGTCATGGGCGGCGGCCTTCCGATCGCGTGCACGCCCCGGTCCGGGGCGAGTGCACACCTTACCCGCTGGTAGCCCCGATCGGGTGGCCCTCGTCGTCCGCGTCGTGCCGGGGGAGTGCGCGCAGCGCCGCGACCAGCAGGGCGACGCCTGCGGGGACCGCCCCCGCCGCGGCCGGCGCCGGCGTGCCGAGCGCGGCCGCCGTGGCGCCGAGCGCGGCGGCGGCCAGTGTCACGGCGACCGCGACCCGTCGCCTGCGGGTGCCCGGGAGCGGGGCCGTCGAGAGCTCCAGCCAGCCGCGGGCGACGCCGTCCCAGGCCACGCACCACACGCCCGCGCCGCGCCCGGCCGCGCGGCCCGCGGCCTCGGTGGGGGCCACGCCGTGGGCGGCCAGCCAGTCGGGCGGCCCGGCCAGCGCGGCGTGCGCGACGACGCGGTCCGGCCCGGCCAGCTCGGAGACGACCCCGCGCAGCCCGGTGGCGGCATCGCCGTCGGGGTCGGAGACGCCGGGCAGCACGGAGTGCCGCGCCCGGGCAGCGGCGACCACGGCCCGGCCGACCGGCGCCGTCCCGCCCGCGGCGACGTGCAGCGCACCGGCGGTCCGCAGTACGTCGGGGCCGTGCGCGGCGGCCACGACGACCCGCGGCGGCCCGGCGCCGAGCCGGGGGAGCAGCAGCAGGGCGCACGGGCTGCCGGCCACCAGCACGGCGACGGCCGAGCCCACCCCGTCGGCGAGGTCGCCCGCTCCGAACCGGAAGCCCAGTGCCACCACCGCGACGACGGGGACGAGCCCGGCCAGCACCCGCACGCCGGGCACCGGGGGCCCGTCGTCCCGCAGGGGCAGCAGGGCGGCGAGTACCGCGGCGGCGTCGAGGGCCAGCACCGGTGACCCGGCGGGCTGGGTCATACCGGGCTCCCCGGCCCCGCCCACCAGCAACGCCGCCACCGACCAGCCCAGCGCGGCCAGTGCGCCGGCCGCGGTGAGCGCCACCGCGGGGTCGGCGGGTGCCGACCGACGCCGCAGGGCCCCGAGCAGCCCGTGCAGCACCACGGCCACGGTGAGGGCGAGCGCGACCCACTGCCAGTACCGGAACTGCCACGGCGGCACCGCCGAGAGGGCGACCACCGCCGCCGTCGCGACGCCCGGGGCGAACCGCACGTCAGCCGACGTCGACGGTGAACTCGGCGGTGCGGACGACCCCGCCGTGGCGGAAGTCGAGGAACAGCCGGTACCCGCCCGCCGAGGGCACCTCGGCGACGAACGGGACGCCCGGCCCGGAGCGGTCGGTCGCGGCGGGGGCCGGGGCGTCGGGGTGGACGTGCACGTAGGCGAGGTCGCTGCGGCGGATCGCGACGAGATGGCCGAACGCGCCGAGGTGGGGTTCCAGGTCGGTGACCGGCGCCCCGTCGAGGCTGACGGTGGCGAACACCGCCGACTCCGTGCCGGGGACGAGGTCGCCGTCGAGCCGCACCTGGTAGCGGTCGACCCCGGCGACCCGGGACGGCGTGGACGGGAGGGGGGTGAAGTCGCCGGGGGCGAACAGGTCGGTGCCCAGCACGAGCGGGGGCCCGCCGACCGGGGTGAAGTCGGCGTAGACCCGGTAGACCCCGCCCGCGGGCAGTGTGAGCGGCACCCGCCACACGCCGCCGGGGCCCAGCTCGGGGTGCAGGTGCTGGAAGCCGGCGGCGTCGCGGCGCACGACGACCAGGTGCAGGGGCCGGTCGTGCGCGACGTCGAACGCGGTGACCGGCGCGCCGTCCGGCCCGGTGACGGTGAACGCGTACCCGCCCGGCTCGCCCGGGGTGAGCGTGTCGGTCGCCGGGACGAGGGTGTAGCCGGCGGAGGTGGCGGCCAGGCCGTCGGTGGCGGCCGGACGGCCGTCGGTGGCGTGGCCGGCGGCGGTGTGGCCGGTGCCCGGAACGGTGGCGGGGGGCTCACCGACCGCGGAACCCACGCCGAAGGCGACCCCGAAGGCGACCGCGAGCACGGTGGCGTAGCCGCCGAGCCGGACCACGGTCGTCATGCCCGGTACAACGCGCGACCGCCACGGTGGTGGCGGCCGGGTCTTGACAACTGAGGCCCCGGTCACGTTACCTGTGGTAACAGTAACCGCCGGTAACGCCCAACGGAGGGTCCGGACATGAAGGTCACCGACCGCGAGTCCGTCGCCGAGCGGCTGCTCCGCTCGTCGCTGGAGCACTCCTACGAGCCGTCGATCGACGTCGACTGGGACGCCGACCTCGTCGCGGGCCTCTACGGCCTGAGTCCCGAGCGCTGCTCCCTCTACGGCACCGACCTGTGGGAGGGGCTCACCGAGGAGCAGCGGGTGACGCTGTCGATCCACGAGATCTGCAGCATCGCGCAGGTCGGGCTGTGGTTCGAGATGATCCTCATGCAGATGCTGCTGCGGTACTCCTACGACCGCGACCCGCGCACCGGGCACGTCCAGTACGCCCTCACCGAGATCGCCGACGAGTGCCGGCACTCGATCATGTTCGCGAAGCTCGCCGCCCGCTTCGACGTGCCCGACTACCGGCCCGGGCCGCTCGTGCACGCCCTGGGCGGGCTGTTCGCGGCCACCGCCGGCGGCGCGGCGATGTTCGCCAGCGTGCTGGTGGCCGAGGAGACCCTCGACCAGTTCCAGCGCGAGTCGATGCGCGACGAGCGGGTGCAGCCGCTGAGCCGCATGGTCAACCGGATCCACGTGACGGAGGAGGCCCGGCACGTCCGCTGGGCGCGGGAGGAGCTGGCCCGGCTGATGCCGCGGCTCACCGCCCACCAGCGCCGCGTCGCGCGGACGCTGACGCCGGTGGTCTCGTTCGTCGTCATCCGGAGCCTGATCCACCCCTCGGTCTACGCGAGCGTCGGGCTCGACCCGGCCACCGCGCGGCGGGCGGCGCTGGCCAACCCGCACCACCGGGAGTCGATCGCCTGGTCCGCGCGCAAGCTCATGCCGTTCCTGCGCGAGGTCGGCATCGTGGGCGGGCCGCTCACCCGGTTGTGGCGGTATGCCAATCTGACCACCCGGACGGACTAGTCGGGCGCGGCGATGATCGGGGTGGGCGTGGACGAGATCATCGCCGACGTCGGTCGCAACTGGTACATCTACCTGTCGATGCCGCTGGTCGCGGCCGTCATCGGGTACTTCACCAAGATCGTCGCGATCGAGATGATGTTCCGCCCGCTGGAGTTCCGGGGCATCCCGCCGTACCTGGGCTGGCAGGGCATCGTGCCGCGCCGCGCGGCCCGGATGGCCAGCATCGTCTGCGACACGATGACCGAGAAGCTCATCAGCCCGGAGGAGATCTTCGACCGGCTCGACGCCGAGCGGGTCGCCAAGGAAATCGAGAAGCCGCTCCTGGACAACATCGAGACGATCACCCGTCAGGTGGCCACGCAGTTCCAGCCCGGGCTGTGGGAGTCGGTGCCCGAGAGCGTGCGCCGGATCATCATCGGGCGGGTGCAACGGCAGGCGCCGTTCATCGTCGAGCACATGATGGCGGCCATCAAGGACGACATCGACGGCGTGTTCGACCTCAAGGACATGATCGTCACCAACCTCGTCAAGGACAAGGCGCTGCTCAACCGCATCTTCAAGGAGGCGGGGCACAAGGAGTTCGCGTTCATCCGGTACTCGGGGATCTACTTCGGCGCGATCATCGGCCTGTTCCAGGCGGTGGCCTGGGCGCTGCTCAAGCTGCCGATCATCATGCCGATCGCGGGCGGCCTGACGGGCTGGTTCACCGACTGGCTCGCCCTGAAGATGATCTTCAACCCGAAGCGGCCCACGCGCTACTTCGGCCTCTTCGAGTGGCAGGGCCTGTTCCTCAAGCGGCACAAGGAGGTCGCCGCCGCCTACGGCGACCTGATCGCCAAGGAGATCATCACCCCGCACAACATCATCGAGGCCGTGCTCACCGGGCCGATGTCGGACAAGCTGTTCGTGATGGTGCAGAAGGAGGTCCAGGCGGTACTGGACTCCCAGGCGGGGCTGGTCAAGCCGCTGCTCGTGTTCGCCGTCGGCAGCACCCGCTACCAGGAGATGAAGCGGATCGTCAGCGGCCAGGTGATGGCCGCGCTCCCGGAGACCATGGCGTACATGGAGGACTACGCCGAGGACGCCATGGACATCCGCAACATCCTGGTCACCAAGATGCAGGAGCTCACGCCCGAGGAGTTCGAGGAGATCCTGCGCCCGGCGTTCTCGCAGGACGAGTGGATCCTGATCACGGTCGGGGCGGTGCTGGGCTTCGCGGTCGGTGAGATCCAGTCCTACGCGGTCGTGCACTTCTCGGTCTGACCCGCGAGTCGGGACTTCCGTGCGTCCGGGTCGTGCGCTCCGTGCGGGACGGGCCGCGGCGGGTCAGTCGTCGCGGGGGTGGCGGCCGTTGCCGTTGACCGCCCAGGGGACCTCGACCGTCGACGGGGCGGTCGGCGCGGCCACCGGCGGTGCGGGTTCGGGCGGCAGCACCTGCTCCCAGGCGTAGCGGGTGGGCGGGTCGGCCGGGTCGACGAGCACCTGCGCGGCACCGGCGGGATCGGGTCCGGGGTCCACGTCGGAGCGCGGGTGGCAGGCGTCCCACAGGTCGCGGCCCAGCGGCGAGATCCGCACGGTGGCACGGACGAAGCGGACGCGCCCCTCCGCGCGGGCGGCGTCCTCCGCGTCGCGCACGGTCTGGTCGGTCATCAGGATGTCGTACTGCACGTTGAGGTCGGGCGCGGCCTCGCCCAGCTCGACGAGATCGAAGTGGCGCAGCCGCGACAGGTAGCGCGGCACCGACGGCAGCACGGCGACCCCGGCCGCGCGGCCGACGGTGGAGGCGTACGACAGCACCCGCCGCGACCCGGAGACGCCGGTCCGGCAGTCGACGTGCACCACGGGATAGGTGCTGCCGTCGGCGAGCGCGGACAGGATGCGGGCCTCGTCGGGCACGAGCTGGCGCAGCAGGGCGAGGTAGAGGTACTCGCGGGCACGCTGCTTGGACTGCTCCAGCGACCTCATCAGCAGCTCGGCCATGGCCACCCGCAGCGGCTCGGTCTGCCGGGGAGGCGGGGCGTTGCGCGTCGGGTTCTCGACCGGCTCGTCCGGGTCGCCCTCGCCGAGGGGGTCGATGGTGTCCAGGCGCCGGCGCAGCTTCGACAGGACCACCCGTTCGAGCTGGCCCAGCTCGGACTCGACGGCCGCCGCACCGGGGAGCCTGCGGGCCACGTCGGTCCCGGTGCGGGCGGCCCACCGCGCCAGCGAACCGGCCCGGGTGACCAGCGCCTCGGCGTGCGCCGTCAGCCCGTCGGCCGGGGGTGGCGGGTTCTCGCTCGGCACCGGGAACCTCCGCGGGCGGGTCGGATGCGGCGGAAGCTACCACGCCCCCCGCAGGTGTTACCGATGGTAACTCACGTCTCCGGAAGTGGCCGGACGGCCGGTCGACGGGTGATGCTCGTGGGGTGAGCACACAGGTATCGGCCGAGAACGGCCTCCGCGAGCCGTGGCCCGGGCGGGAGATCAGCTCCGGCGGCGTCACCCTGCACGTCCGCGAGACCCCCGGACCCGGCGGGATCCCGGCCGTCTACGTCCACGGACTGTCCGGCTCGGCCACGAACTGGACCGACCTCGCCGGGCTGCTGTCCCCACGGGCCGCGGGCACGGCCGTCGACCTGCCGGGGTTCGGGCGCTCCCGCCCGCTCGCCACGCCGGACTGGTCGCCCGACGCCCACGCCGACGCGCTGATGTGCTTCCTGGCCGGGCGCGGCGAACGCGTGCACCTGCTCGGCAACTCGCTCGGCGGTGCGCTCTCGATCAGCGTGGCGGCGCGGCGTCCCGAGCTCGTCGCCAGCCTCACGCTCGTCTCGCCCGCGATGCCGGACCGCAGGCCCGACCCCCGGCGCATCGCCGACCCCCGCCTGGCCCTGGCCATGGTGCCGGTGCTGGGGCGCCGTGCGCGGGCGCAGATCGCGGAGCTGACGGCGGCCGAGCGCGCCGAGCAGACGATCCGGCTGTGCTTCGGGGACCCGGGCGTCGTCCCGCCGCAGCGGCTGGCGCAGGCCGTGGCCGAGATCGAGGCGCGGGCCGACCTGCCGTGGGCCCGCCAGGCCGTCATGGGCACGGCGGGCCAGATGATCGCGAGCTGGGCGCTGGGCGGGTTGTGGCGGCAGGCGGCCCGGGTGCAGGCGCCGACGCTGGTCGTCTGGGGCGATCGGGACCGGCTGGTCTCGCCGCGGCTGGCGGCCCGCACGGCGTCGACGATCCCGGGGGCGCGGCTGCTCATGCTGCCCGGGGTCGGGCACGTGGCGCAGATGGAGGCGCCCGACGCCGTCGCCGCGGCGGTGGGCGAGCTCTGGGAAGATCCTGCCGCGGTCTGACGTTGCCGCACACAGACCGCAGTCGATACCGAGGAGCATGTCAAATGGCGCTACCGCCGCTCGTGGAGCCGGCCGCCGAGCTGACCAAGGACGAGGTGGCCCGCTACAGCCGCCACCTGATCATCCCCGACGTCGGGATGGCCGGGCAGAAGCGGCTGAAGAACGCGAAGGTCCTGGTGGTGGGCGCGGGCGGCCTGGGCAGCCCGGCGCTGCTCTACCTGGCCGCCGCGGGCGTCGGCACGCTGGGGATCGCCGAGTTCGACGAGGTCGACGAGTCCAACCTGCACCGCCAGGTCATCCACGGCCAGTCCGACATCGGGCGGCCCAAGGGTGAGTCGGCGCGCGACTCGATCCGCGAGATCAACCCGTTCGTCGAGGTGCGGCTGCACCCGGTGCGCCTGGACAGCTCCAACGTCCTCGACATCTTCCGCGACTACGACCTGATCCTCGACGGCACCGACAACTTCGCCACCCGCTACCTGGTGAACGACGCCGCCGTGCTGCTCGGCAAGCCCTACGTCTGGGGCTCGATCTTCCGGTTCGAGGGCCAGGCGTCGGTCTTCTGGGAGGACGCACCGAACGGCAAGGGCCTGAACTACCGCGACCTCTACCCCGAGCCCCCGCCCCCCGGCATGGTCCCGTCCTGCGCCGAGGGCGGCGTGCTGGGCGTGCTGTGCGCCTCGATCGGCTCGATCATGGTCAACGAGGCGATCAAGCTGATCACCGGCATCGGCGAGCCGCTGCTGGGCCGGCTGATGGTCTACGACGCGCTCGAGATGAGCTACCGCACGATCAACATCCGCAAGGACCCGGAGACCAAGCCGATCACCGAGCTGATCGACTACGACGCGTTCTGCGGTGTGGTGTCCGACGACGCGCAGAGCGCCGCCGCCGGTCACACGATCACGGCCACCGAGCTCAAGGAGATGATGGACGCGGGCAAGGACTTCGCGCTCATCGACGTCCGCGAGCAGCACGAGTACGAGATCGTCAACATCCCGGGCGCGGTCCTGATCCCCAAGGACCGCATCCTCTCCGGCGAGGCGCTCTCGGAGATCCCGCAGGACAAGCCGGTGGTCCTGCACTGCAAGTCCGGCGCCCGCTCCGCCGACGCGCTCGCGGCCCTGCACAAGGCCGGGTTCTCCGACGCCGTGCACGTCGGCGGCGGCGTGCTCGCCTGGGCCAACCAGGTGGACAAGAGCCTGCCCACCTACTGACGCCCCGCGTCCCCGACGGCGCGCCGGCCCCCACGGGGGACGGCGCGCCGTTCGTCGTCCGCGGCCCCCGTCCGATGTGGCGGTGCACACCGGGCGGTCGCCGTGCACACCGCGGGGCGTGTGCACGGTGACCCTGTGGGTGCACGCCGACCCGCATCCGGCCATCGGTGGGTGCCGTGCTCCCCGGCTGCCGACGGAGCGTGAGGGGACGGGCCGCCGTGTACGGAGTGTGACCCTGACCAGGGCTTTCCGTCCCACTTGGAGCAGTGACAAGTTCGGGTGAGCGGGGTACGTTCGGCTCTCGGAAGATCAATTTCACGGGTGGCGGTCCGGGGCGTCGGGGGACGCGCCGCAGCGGTGAGCGTCGTGGGTGGGGCCACCCGCCCGCCGTCGGCAGGGGGCACGAGACGATGACCGAGACGACGCGGCGCTGCGCCCTTCCCGGGTGCGCGGTCCCCATCCAGGACACCCCCGGTCGTCCGCCCCGCCGCTACTGCACCGCGGCCCACCGCGCGGCCGCCCGCCAGGCCCGCCGTGCGGCGATGCAGTCCGGCGCCGACTCCCGGCTCGCGGCCACCCTGCCCTGGCTCGCCGAGCCCGCACCCGTCGAGAACCCCGCGGCCGTCGACGGTCCGCCGCCCGGGCCCGCCCCGGTGGCGCCGAAGGTGCCGGGCAACCGCGCCGCCCGCCGCCGGGCCGCCGCCCCCCGACGTTCCGAGACACCTCCGGGGCGGCGTACCGGGGGGTTGCACGCGCCGATCCCGCGCCGCCGTCGCGCCCTCGCCGTGCTCGGGGCCGCGGGCATCCTCGCGGGCGGGTACGCCATCACCTCCTCCGGTCCGGTGCCGTCGACGTCGGTCGCCGCCGCGGTGTCCCAGGAGGAGTGGGCCCGCGACGCGCGCGTCACGCTGGCCTCGGTCAACCGGCAGCTCGACGCGATCGCCGAGGTCGAGGCCGAGTGGTTGCAGCTCCCCGCGGCCCAGCGCTCGGCGAGCCCGGCCGCCCCGGTGGAGGCGCTGGAGGAGCGTCGCGAGCTGCTGGAGAACCGGCGCGCCACCCTGCTGTCCCAGCTCGACTCGCTGGAGGAGCTCGACGCCGCGCGCGCCCAGCTCGCGGCGGCCGAGCAGGACCTGCAGGAGATGGAGAGCACGCTGGCCGCGGCGCCGCCGCCCGCCCGGCGCTCTCCCGAGCAGGCCACCGCCCTCTCGGCCCTCGACGAGCAGCGCGACCTGCGCATCCGCCAGCGCGACTCCCGCCGCGAGGAGCTGGCCGCGCTCGAGGGCGGCGTCGAGAGCGCGATGGCCCGGCCGCTGCCCGACGACGTCGCGGAGACCGAGCAGGTCGGCGAGGACGTCCGGCGGGTCATCCGCGGCGAGGACGTCCCGACCCCGGCCCCGACGGATCCGGTGCCCCCGCGCCCCGAGGTCGTCAACGGCCGCGACGAGCCGGGCGGGCCGCCGCGCCAGGACGTCGACACCAGCGGGCCGCCCGACCCGCGCGGCCCCGGCGAGGGGCCCGTCGACGTCCCGCCGCCCGATCCGGCGCCGCCCGCCGGCCCGGTCGACCAGCTCGCCCAGGGCGTCGACGGGGCCGTCGGCGCCGTGGTGGACGGCGGGAACCGCGACCGCGACCGCGACAGGTCGGCCGACCGGCCCGGCGACCCGGCCCCCGCGGGCCCGGCCGCCGACACCGCCCCCGGGCCGGTGGAGACCGTCGTCGACACCGTCGAGGGCGTCGTCGGCGGGCCCGCGCCCGCCGCGGCCCCGGATCCGGGGCCTCCGGACCGCGACCGCGACGGCGACGAGCAGCGCGGCGGGCCCGTGGCGGAGGTCGTGGACACCGTCGGCGACGTCGTCGACGGGCCCGACCAGCCGGCCGACGAGGCCCGCGACCGCGAGCGCGACCGCGGCGGCCGGGGCGCGGCCGACGCCGAGCGCTCCACCGGGGGTGAGGACGTCGACGACGCCCCCGCCCGGGCCGGGGGAGCCGGCCGGGTGCTGTCCCCGGTCGTCGACGCCGTCGAGGACACCGCGACCCTCCCGGCCGTCGACGACCGCTACCCCGACGCCCCGGACGAGCCGGCCGCCGCGCCGGCCGGCCCGGTCCGCGACGCCGACGGCTCCCGGAGCGCCGCCCCCGCACCCACGGTCCGCGCACTCCCGGTCGAGGTTCCCGTGGAGGAGGCCCCTGCGGTCGCCGCGCCGTCCGCCGAGGCCGCGCCGTCCGCCGAGGCCGCGACGGCGCTCGAGGTCGTGCGCTCGACCCCGGCCGCGGCGTGGGCCGCACCGCTGGTCGAGGCCGCGGTCGAGGAAGCGGCCCGGCAGGAGGCGCAGCAGGCGGGCGAGCCCGGGTCGTCCGCCGCGGGCCCGACCGGCGGGGAGCAGGCCGTCGCGGCGGCGGCGCTGGGCATGTGGGGCTTCGACGACGAGAGCATCGAGGCGCTCAACGAGATGGCCGCCGCATCCGGGCAGGGGTACCCGGCGGGCGCCGACCGGGCCGGGACCGGCTCGGCCCAGGAACAGGCGGTCCTGGAGGCCTACGGGATCCCGACGGCCGATGCCGGGACGGGCTCCGGGTACGACTCCGGCCTCCCGGAGGAGGCCGCGTACGTCGAGTACGCGGAGAGCCTCGGCTACGACGTCGGGTACGGCGGGTCCTCGTCCGCCGCCGACACGGCGTCCGACCGCGCCACCGGGTACGACCCGGGCCCCGGTGACGGTGACGGGTCCGGCGACGCCTACGGGTCCGGCGACGACGGTGCGGACGAGGACGGCGCGTACGGGTACGGCCCGGGCGGGAGTGGGGCCGGCGACGGGTCGGGGTCCGGCGACGGCGACTCCGGGGGGCCGTCCGACGACGCCGATGGTCCCGACGGGTCCGCCGGGTCCGATGACGACGTGTCGTACGACGCCGACGGGTCCGACGAGGCCGACGGGTCGGACGACGACGGCTCGGACGAGGGCGGATCGGGCGACGACGGCCGGGACGAGGGCGGATCGGGCGACGGGGGCGGGTCGTCCGACGGCGACGACTCCGGCGACGACTCCGGCGACTCCGGCAGTGACTCCGCCGACGACTCCGGCGACTCCGGCGACTCCGGCGACTCCGGCAGCGACTCCTGGGACGACGACGAGGAGGGCTGACCGGACCAGGCGATACTGCGCCGCGCCCCCGCGTGGCGACGTTGATCGGCGACCGTCCGCCGGTAGCGTGCCGGACCGTGACCGCTGCTCCCGTCCTCCCGAGCGGACCCGCGGGGACCACTCTGCCGCCGCACGTCCGCACCGCATTCGGCGTCCAGGACACCGAGCCGCGCCCCGTGGTGTGGGCGGGCCGGCGGGCCTGGCACTGCGGCGACGTCCTCGTCCGCCCGGTGCCCGACAACGCCGTGGCCGCCTGGTCGGCGGGCGTGCTCGACGGCCTCCGGGTCGAGGGGCTGCGGCTGGCGCACCCGGTGCGGTCGTCGGACGGCCGGTGGGTCGTGGCGGGCTGGGCCGCGAGCCGCTACGTCCCGGGCACCCTGGAACCCCGCTACGACGACGTGATCGAGGCGGCCAACCGCCTGCACGCGGCGACCGCCGACCTGGCCCGGCCCCGCGTCCTCGACGGCCGTGACGACCTGCTGGCCCGCTCCGCCGCGGCGGCGTGGGGGGAACGGCGGCTCTCCCTCGACCCCGACACGGGCGGCGCCCTCTACGCGGAGCTGGCGGCGTACCGCACGAACGTGCAGGTGACCCCGCAGGTCGTGCACGCCGAGCTGTTCGGGGCGGTCCTGTTCGACGACGACGTGCCCGCGCTCGTCGACCTCGTACCCGCGTGGCGGCCCCCGGAGTGGGCGGCGGCCGTGGTCGTCGTCGACGCGCTGGCCTGGGGCGGGGCCGACGACGGGCTGCCGGACCGCTGGTCGCACCTCGACGAGTGGCCGCAGATGCTGCTGCGGGCCGCGCTGTACCGCCTGGCCCTGCACGCCCAGCACCCCGAGGCCTCCGCCCGCACGCTGCCGGGGCTGGAGCGGGCGGCCGGGCTCGTCACCGCCCTGCTCTGACTGGGCCGCTACCCGCTGCCCAGGCGGGCCGTCGTGCGCTCGGCCCCGGCCCGCCGCTCGAGCGCCGCCGGGTCCGGGTGGCGGCACTGGACCAGGCTCGCGCCCGCGGCGAGCACGGCGAGCAGGCCGTCGGTGAGGCCCCCCGGCGAGGACCAGTCCAGGGTCGACAGCACCCGGTCCGACGCCGTGAACCCCAGCGCCGCCGCCCTGTCGCGGGCGGCGGCGACGACGTCGGAGACGGGGGCGGAGTCCAGGGCGGGCGCGGAGTCCGGGACGGGCTCCCACGGCACGAAGTCGTCACCGTGCAGGCGCACCTCGGTGGCGTAGTCGACGACCCCCGCGGGCAGCCCGTCGATGCCCTGGCCGAACGCGTGCAGCGACAGGGCCACCACCCCCAGCGGGGGCGCGGCGGACAGGGCGAGGTCGAGGCGCTCGCGGTCGCACAGCACCAGGTCGGCCCCCACCGGGTCGCCGACGACCTGCGCCCCGCACCACCACGCGCCCAGCAGCACCGCCGCGGTCTGCCAGTGCGCGGGGAGCAGGACGGCGACGGTCGTGCCCGGCTCGACGTCGCACTCGTCGCGCAGCAGGTTGGCGGTCTTCGCCGCCCAGTTCGCCGTCGTGACCCCGGAGAGCTCGATCCGCTCGCCGGTGGCGTCGTCGTAGAAGGTGATCAGGGGCCGGGCGGACGAGCGGTCCAGGAGCGCATCGGTGAGGGACACCGCGACATTGTCGCCTCAGTCGATGCAGGGCACCCCGGCGGCGGTGATCGCGGCGTCCACCGGCGGCGGCGGCGCGGCGTCGTCGGCGACGGCCGGCGGCGGCGCGGGCAGCACCGACGGGTCGAAGTCGCCGCCGAGCACCACCGTCAGGTGGCCCCGTGGCACGGACTCGTCGCGCTCGACGTCGATGCCGCCGAGCTGGTCGGCCACCGACCGCGCCGCCTCGCCGTCGGCGCCCGAGTGGCGCACCACGCTGGTCTCGGCGGGCTCGGTGTTGTCGACGGTGCCGCCGGAGAAGCCGAGGCCGGTGAGGTGGCCGCGCACGTCACCGGCCAGGCCGCCGGCCTCGGAGCCGTTGAGGACGTGGACGATGTAGCGCGAGGCGATGACGGTGACCGGCGGCGGGGGCTCGGCCGCACGCACCTGCGCGGCGGCCTCGGCCGCGAGCCGCTGCGCCTCGATCCGCTCCTCCACGAACCCGCGCACGACGTCGGGATCGACCAGCAGGACGTCCCCGCGGGCGTTGTTCTCGGCGCCCTCGGTCGGGATCGTGACGAACTCCAGGTTGCCCGCGGCGATGTCGGAGGCCTGCTGGGCGAAGGCGAGCAGGTCCCAGCCCTCGTCGAGCACGACGGACTGCTGGATCACCCCGATCAGCGCGCCCAGCGCCGCCGGGTCGGTCAGCGTGCCGGCGGAGAGCACCTTGTCGGCGACCGCGGCCAGGAAGACCTGCTGGCGCCGGATCCGGGACAGGTCGCCGTCGGGCAGCCCGTGGCGCTGGCGCACGAACGCCAGCGCGTCGCGGCCGGAGATCGTCTGCGGGCCCGCCGCGAAGCGCGCGCCGGACAGCGGCTCGTCGACGGGCGCGGCGAGGCAGACGTCGACGCCGCCGATCGCGCGCGTCAGGTCGTAGAACCCGACGAGGTTGAGCTCGGCGTAGTGGTCGATCTGCTGACCGGTGAGGCGTTCGACGGCCCCGATCAGCGCGCTGCGCCCGGCCCGCGCGGCCTCGGCCTCGACCTGCGCGGGGTTGCGGATCCCGTCGGCGACCAGGCGCTCGGCCGTCAGCGCCTTGACGGCGGGGTAGGCCGCGTTGATCTTGTCGGTGCGGTAGCCGGGGATGTCGACGTAGGTGTCGCGCGGGATGGAGAACGCCGCCGCGGCCCCGCCGTCCTCGGGCAGGTGCAGCATCATGATCGTGTCGGAGTTGAGGACGCCGGTGTCGGCGCCGCTGTTGAGCTCGCGCAGGATCTCCGGCGGCAGCGGGTTGCCCTGGGCGTCGGTGCGACTGTCGACGCCGACGAGCAGGATGTTCTGCGCGCCGCCGTCACCGCCCCCGGAGATGACGTCGGTGGTGACGATGCCCGCGGTGATGTCGCGGTAGAGCCCCCACGCCGTGCCGGTGACGGCCAGCACGAGCGCCGAGGCGACGACGGTGGCGATCCGCAGCCGCCGCAGCACCCGGCCCGGCGCGGGCCGCGGGGCCGGGGTGCGGACGGGCTTGGGCCGTCGACGGACGGCGGGTGCCGGACGGGGTGCCGGGACGGGGGACCCCGCGACGGGCCGCGTGGACCGGGTGCGCAAGGATCTACTCGAAGATCCACTGCTGGACGGGGCCGGAGCGGTCCGGGTGGACACGGACCGCGCGACGCGCTCGCGCGTGGCGCGCGCCAGCCAGGGCGGCTCGGGCAGTGCGGCAGCCGGGTATCCGGCGTCGCGCGGGTCCATCTCCACCTCACTCCATCCCCGACGGCGTGACCGGTGTGTCGAGCCTTCTAGGGTGCAGCATCGGGCGCCGCCCGGCGGGAGGCTGCGGGCGTGTCGCGGGTGACCGTCGTCGCCCCGCGGCCCGGTACCGACCGTGACGACGCAGGAGAGGCGGAGGACCCGGCGTTGCCCGCACAGTTCTCGCTGTTGCTGCCGGTCTGGGCCGGTGACCGGGCCGACCACCTGACCGGGGCGTTCCGCTCCAGCGTCGACGAGCAGACCCGCCGGCCCGACCACGTCGTCATCGTGCGTGACGGCCCGGTGCCGGCCGCGCTGGACGCGGCGATCGCGGAGCTGGTGGCGTCCAGCCCGGTGCCGGTCGACGTGCTGGCGGGCGAGCGCAACCGCGGGCTCGGCCCGGCGCTGGACGCGGGGCTGGAGGCGTGCCGGTACGACGTCGTCGCGCGGATGGACGCCGACGACATCTCGCTGCCGCACCGGTTCGCGGTGCAGCTGCCGATCATCGAGTCGGGGATCGACCTGGTCGGGTCGGGGTTGCAGGAGTTCGGTGACGACCCCGACGAGATCGTCGGCACCCGCACCCCGCCCGTCGACGCGCACGACATCGCGGTCCGCGCCCGCTTCGCCGATCCGTTCAACCACCCCACCGTCGTCTACCGCCGCGACCTCGTCCGCGCCGTCGGCGGCTACAGCGACTTCGCGCTGATGGAGGACTACCTGCTCTGGGCGAAGCTGCTCGTCGCCGGGGCGCGGGTGGCGAACGTGGCGGAGCCCCTCGTCAAGTACCGGGTGGGGGCGGGCGCCTACGCGCGCCGCGGCGGGCTGGGTCAGCTGCGCGCCGAGCTGGCCGTGCAGCGGCGCTTCCGGCAGCTCGGGTTCACCACGCGCGGGCAGTTCGCGCGCAACGTCGTCGTGCGCGGCGGGTACCGGCTGGTGCCGGAGTCGTTGCGCCGAATGGCCTACAGAAAGGTGATAGCCACCTACCGAGGGTGACCGTCCGGGCTCGAGCTGACAGCATGGGTCACTCCATCGAGGAGGTTCCATGACGTCGCTCCCTGTCGAGCCCCTCGCCGCCGAGGGCGCCGCGCTCCTGGAGGCGGGCCGCCCGCTCGAGGCGGTCGACGTGCTCCGGCAGGCCGTCGCGTCGGGGGAGAGCTCCGCGCCCGACCTGCTGGTCCGCGCCTACCTCGACAGCGGGAGCTGGCACTCGGCCGTCGAGTGGCTGGCGCCGCTGGTCGAGCAGGGCCACGTCCGCTTCGCGGGGCGGCTCGGGGTGGCGCTGATCGAGACCGGCGACCGCGCGCGTGCCGAGGACGCGCTGCGCCTGGCCGTGGCCTCCGGCGAGCCCGCGGCGGCCAACGACCTGGGCATCCTGCTGCGCGACGAGGGCCGCCTCGCCGAGGGCATCCAGGTGCTGGCCAGGGCCGCGGCCGACGGCGACCCGCTCGCCCCGGCCAACCTCGTCGCCCTGCACCTGGAGGACGGCGACCTGCCCGCCGCCGTCGAGGCCGCCGAGCACTACGCCGACCCCGCCCGCCCCGACACCGTGCTGGCCCTGGCCGAGGTGCGTGCCGCGCAGTCCCGGCTGGAGGAGGCCGACGGGCTGTTCCGCCAGGCGGCCGAGCTCGGGGCGCTGCGGGCGCACACCGCCTACGGGCAGTTCCTGCTCACCGAGCGCGGCGACGTCCTGGGCGCCCAGGGCGAGTTCTTCGAGGCCCGCCGGCACGCCGAGCCGGGCTGGGCCTGGACGATGGGCCGCTTCCTGCTCGACGTCGGGCGACCCGACGACGCCCGCGAGTTCCTGCAGGTCGCCGCCGACACCGGGGACCGCGTGGCCGCCGAGACCCTCGCCGAGCTCGACGGCGTCGACCCGGCCGACGACTGACCATGATCACCGTCCGCGGTGCGGAGCGGCCACCGGTGGCCGCCCCGCACCGCAGATGGTGATCACGGGCCGGGTCCTAGAGTGGCGGCGTGCGCATCGGAGTCGTGACGTGGGACGCGCCCGGCGAGCGGTTCCCGGCGTACGACGGGCCCGTGGTGGTCGTCACCGAGGGCGCGGAGCCGGTCGCGGGGGCCCGGGTGGTGGCGGTCGGCGAGCGGCTGGCGCGCGCGGCGGCGGTCAACCGCGGGGTGGCGGCGCTGCCCGACGTCGACGCGGTCCTGGTGCTCGACCCGCGGGCCGAGCCCGGGCCCGGCGCGGTCGACGCGCTGCGGGCCGCCGCCCGGCGCTTCCCGCGGGCGGGCGTGCTCGGGCCGCGGCTGCGCGGCGCCGACGGGGCCGCCCTGCCCAGCGCCGGGGCGCTCCCGGCACGCCGCGACCTGCGCCGGGGCCGACTCCCGGACGGCGCGCCGCGGCACACCGCCCCCGTCGGCTGGGTCGCGGGGGAGTGCCTGCTGGTGCGCCGCGCGGCCTGGGAGTCCGTCGACGGGTTCGACGCGCGGCACCTCGGCCCGGTCGACGCCGTCGACCTGGGCGCGCGGCTGGGCCGCGCGGGCTGGCTGGCCGTGCACGTGCCCGCCGCGGAGGTCGTCGTCGGACCGGGTGCGCCGACCGGCATGCTGGAGTCCGTCGAGTGCGGCCTGCGCCGCTACGCGAGGGGACACCGTGATGGAGGGCGCCGGGATGGATGACGTCGAGGCCGTGGTGCTGGTGGGCGGCAAGGGCACCCGCCTGCGCCCGCTCACCCTGTCCGCGCCCAAGCCGATGCTGCCCACGGCCGGGGTGCCGTTCCTGGCGCACCTGCTCTCCCGCATCCGGGCCGCCGGGGTCCGGCACGTCGTGCTGGGCACCTCCTACCTGGCGGAGACGTTCTCCGCGCACTTCGGCGACGGCGCCGCGCTCGACCTGCGCCTGACCTACGTCGTCGAGGACGAGCCGCTGGGCACCGGCGGCGGCATCCGCAACGTGGCGGCGCACCTGAGCGCCGAGCACGTGCTGGTGTTCAACGGCGACGTCCTCGCGGGCACCGACCTGACCGCCGTCGTCGACACCCACCGCCGCACCGACGCCGACGTCACGCTGCACCTGGTGCGGGTGCCCGATCCGCGCGCGTTCGGCTGCGTCCCCACCGACGCCGACGGCCGCGTCACCGCGTTCCTGGAGAAGACCCCGGACCCGCCGACCGACCAGATCAACGCCGGCTGCTACGTCTTCCGCCGCTCGGTGATCGACTCCATCCCCGCGGGGCGGGCGGTGTCGGTGGAGCGCGAGACCTTCCCGGGGCTGCTCGCGGCCGGGCGGCGGGTGTCGGGCCACGTCGACTCGGCGTACTGGCGCGACATGGGCACCCCGGCCGACCTCGTCCAGGGCTCTGCCGACCTGGTGCGCGGCGTGGCCCCGTCCGCGGCCCTGCCGGGGCCCACGGGCGACGCGCTGGTGCTCGACGGCGCGCGGGTCGACCCGTCGGCGAAGGTGTCCGGCGGCAGCACGGTCGGGCGCGGGGCGAGCGTCGGTGCCGGGGCCTCGGTCGAGGGGTCGATGCTGTTCGACGGGGCCGTGGTCGGGGCGGGCGCCGTCGTCGAGCACTCCGTCGTGGGCGCGGGCGCGGTCGTGGAGGACGGCGCGGTCGTCGTCGGCTCCGTGGTGGGCGACCGCGCGGTCGTGGGGAGCGGGTGCGAGCTGCGCGGCGGCGCGCGGGTGTGGCCGGACGCGCAGGTGCGCGGGATCCGCTTCTCCCCGGATGCCTGACGAGCCGCGCAGGCGGGAGTGGACGCCGGGGTTCCCCGTCGACCTCGCGGGCGTCCTGGCCCCGCTGCGCCGCGGCAGGGGCGACCCCACCTGGCAGCACACCGACGACGGGATCTGGCTCGTCGGCACCACCCCCGACGGCCCGGTGACGACGCTGCTGCGCCGCCGCGCCGACGGGTCGGTGCTGGCCAGGGCGTGGGGGGCGGGGGCGCAGTGGTCGCTCGACGGGCTGCCCGCCCTGCTCGGCGCCGACGACCGGCCCGAGGAGTTCACCGCACACCACCCGCTGGTCGCCGACGCCCACCGGCGCCTGCCCGGCCTGCGGTTCGGCAGCTCGCGGCGGGTGTGGGACCAGCTGGTGCCGGCGATCCTGGAGCAGAAGGTCACCGGCACCGAGGCCCGGCGGTCCTGGCGCGAGCTGTGCCGCCGCTTCGGCGACACCCCGCCCGGTCCGGTCCCGCCCGGGATGCGGGTGCCGCCCACCCCGGCGCAGATCCGGGCCGTCCCGGACTGGGAGTGGCACCGTGCGGGCGTCGACTCGGCCCGGCGGCGCGCGATCCTGTCCTGCGCCGCCGTCGCACACCGGCTGGAGAACGCCGCCGAGCTGGGCGGCAGCGCCGGGCGCGAGCTGCTGCGCCGCGTCCCGGGCATCGGCGTCTGGACCGCGGCCGAGGTGGCCCAGCGCGTCTGGGGCGATCCCGACGCCGTCAGCTTCGGCGACTTCCACATCCCCACCCTGGTCGGCTGGGCGCTGGTCGGCCGCCCGCTCGACGACGCCGGGATGCTGGAGGTGCTGGCCCCCTACGTGCCGCAGCGGCAGCGGGCGGTGCGGTACGTGGAGGTCAGCGGCTTCCGCAGGCCCCGCTTCGGCCCCCGCTTCCCCCCGCGCGACTACCGCGCGATCTGACGCGCCGCGCCGGTCGGGTCGGCCGCCACCGCCCGTCGTAGGCTCGACGCGTGAAGGTCACCGTGCTGGTCGGCGGCGTGGGCGGCGCCCGGTTCCTCGTCGGCGTCCGTGCCGCGTACCCCGACGCCGAGATCACCGCCGTCGTCAACGTCGGCGACGACATCTGGCTCCACGGGCTGCGCATCTGCCCCGACCTCGACACCTGCATGTACACCCTCGGCGGGGGCATCGACCCCGACCGCGGGTGGGGGCACGCGGGGGAGACCTGGTCGGTGCGCGACGAGCTGGCCGCCTACGGCGCCGACCCCGACTGGTTCGGCCTCGGCGACAAGGACACCGCCACGCACCTCGTCCGGTCGCGGATGCTGCGGGCGGGCTACCCGCTCTCCGACGTCACCGCGGCGCTGTGCCACCGCTGGCAGCCCGGCGTCACCCTGCTGCCGGTCACCGACGACCGCGTCGAGACCCACGTCGTCGTCGACGACCCGACGAACGGCCCGAAGGCGCAGAAGGCGATCCACTTCCAGGAGTGGTGGATCCGGCACAAGGGCGAGCTGCCCGCGCGCCGGTTCGCCGCCATCGGGGCCGACGAGGCCACGATGCTGCCCGCCGCCCGCGAGGCGGTCACCGGCGCCGACGTGGTGCTGCTGGCGCCGTCGAACCCGGTCGTGAGCATCGGGGCGCTGCTGGAGGTCCCGGGCACCCGCGACGCGCTGCGCGCCACGGCGGCGAAGGTCGTCGGCGTCTCCCCGATCGTCGGCGGGCGCCCGCTGCGCGGCATGGCCGACCGCTGCCTCGCCGCGATCGGCGTCGACACCACCGCCGAGGCCGTCGGCCGGCACTACGGGGCCCGGTCCGCCGGCGGGATCCTCGACGGCTGGCTGGTCCACTCCGGCGAGACGGCCGACGTGCCCGGCGTCGAGGTCCGGTCGGTGCCGCTGCTGATGTCGGACCCCGACGCCACCGCCGCGATGGCGCGCGAGGCCGTGGGGCTCGCGGGTGCCTGAGCGAGCCGTCGCCGACCACGGCGCCCGCGACGCCGTCACCGTCCTGCCCGTCCGCGGCCTGCCCGAGTTCCGCCCCGGCGACGACCTGGGGGCCGCGCTCGCCGCGGCCGCGCCGTGGATCGTCGACGGCGACGTCGTGGTGGTCACCTCGAAGGTGTTCTCCAAGGTCGAGGGCCGGCTCGTCGCCGCCCCCACCGACCCGCAGGCGCGCGACGCCCTGCGCCGCGAGCTGATCGACGCCGAGACCGAGCGGGTGGTCGCCCGCCGCGGCCCCACCGCGATCGTGGTCGGCAAGCTGGGGATCGTGCAGGCCGCCGCCGGGATCGACGGGTCCAACGTGCGCCGCGACGAGCTCGCGCTGCTGCCCGCCGACCCCGACGCCAGCGCGGCGCGGCTGCGGGGGGAGCTGCGTGCGCGCCTCGGCGTCGACGTGGCCGTGGTCGTCACCGACACCCTCGGGCGGTCCTGGCGGATCGGGCAGACCGACGTCGCGATCGGGTCGGCCGGGATCGCGGTGCTGCACGGCTACGAGGGGCAGACCGACGAGCAGGGCAACGAGCTGCTCGTCACCCAGGTCGCGATCGCGGACGAGCTGGCCGCGGCCGCCGACCTCGTCAAGGGCAAGCTCGGCGGCCTGCCGGTGGCGGTGGTGCGCGGGCTGGCCCCGGTCGACGACGGGTCGACCGCGCGCGACCTGGTGCGCCCCGTGCACGAGGACATGTTCTGGCTGGGCGCGAACGAGGCGATCGCGCGCGGGCGCGGCGAGGCCGTGCTGCTGCGGCGCAGCACCCGCGACTTCGCCGACACCCCCGTCGACCTCGCGGCGGTGCGCCGCGCCGTCGGGGTCGCGCTGACGGCCCCGGCGCCGCACCACAGCAGCCCGTTCCGGTTCGGCGTGGTGCGGGAGCGGCGCACGGAGCTGCTCGACGCGATGGCCCGGCGGTGGCGCGAGCACCTCGTCGCCGACGGGCGCCCGGCCGAGGAGGTGGCGCGCCGCACCGCCCGCGGCGACCTGCTGCGCCGCGCCCCCGAGCTGCTGCTCGCCTTCCGCACCGGCGAGGGCATGCACACCTATCCCGACGACGCGCGGCGCCTGGGCGAGCGCACGATGTTCACCGTCGCGGGCGGGGCGGCGGTGCAGTCGCTGCTCGTGGCTCTGGCCGCGGAGGGGCTCGCGTCCTGCTGGGTCGGGTCCACGATCTTCGCCCCCGACGTCGTCCGCACCGTGCTCGACCTCCCGCCGGACTGGCAGCCCCTCGGCGCCGTCGCCGTCGGCCACCCGCCGGAGCCGCTGACGCCGCGCCCGGCCCGCGAGGGGGAGCTGGGGCAGTGGTAGCCGCCGCCACCGCCGCGGGCGAGCTGGGGGCCTGGGAGCCCGACGGGTCCGACCAGCGCGGCCTCAAGCACGCGGTGCTCGCCTTCCTCGCCGCCCGGCCCGACGCCTGCGAGCGCTCGTGCGAGCCCGGACACCTGACGGCGTCGGCGCTGCTCCTCGACGCTGCAGGCACGCACACCCTGCTGACGCTGCACCCGCGCGTGGGCAAGTGGATCCAGCTCGGCGGGCACTGCGAGCCCGGTGACGGCTCGCTGGTCGCCGCCGCCCTGCGCGAGGCCACCGAGGAGTCCGGGATCGGCGGGCTGGAGATCGACCCGGTCCCGCTGCACGTCGACGTGCACCCGATCACCTGCTCGCTGGGCGTGCCCACCCACCACCTCGACGTCCGCTTCCTGGTGCGGGCCCCGGCCGGTGCGGTCGAGCGGATCAGCGACGAGTCCGACGACCTGCGCTGGTGGCCGGTCGACGCGCTGCCCGACGACAGCCCGACCGTGCGGGAGATGGTGGCGGCGGCCCGCCGCCGCCTGGCCGGGGGTCAGCGCCAGAACAGCAGCTCCCCGTAGCCCGCCGCGGCGTAGCGGCCGTCGCCCCCGACGGCGTCGAAGACGGCGTAGGCGAGGTCGAAGAACACCGCGGCCACCCCGGGCACCCCGATGAGCAGGACGAACAGCGCCAGCGGGGCCCACGGGCGCACCCGCGAGGCCAGTCGGCGGGCCGGGGCGGACAGGTAGGGCTCCAGCACGCCGAACCCGTCGAGACCGGGGACGGGCAGGATGTTCAGGACGAACGCGAGCACCTGGATCAGGGCCAGGCAGGACAGCCCGACCGCGAGCCCGACGGGCATCGACACGGTGGCCACGGCGATGGTCAGTGCGGCGCCGAGCACCAGGTTCACCGCCGGCCCGGCGAGCGAGACGAGGCTGCGCGCGGCCCGGGAGCGGATCGCCCCGTGCTCGATCCACACCGCCCCGCCGGGCAGCGGGATGCCGCCGAGCAGCAGGAACACCACCGGCAGGCCGAAGGAGAGCACCGGGTCGGTGTACCGGCGGATGTCGAGGGTGAGGTAGCCCTTGTCGCGCACCGACCGGTCGCCGCCGCGCAGGGCGACCCAGGCGTGCCCGAACTCGTGCAGGCACAGCGACACCGCCCAGCCGCCTAGCACGAGGAGCACGATCCCGGCCGTCAGTAGGGCGGGTGTACCCGAAGTAGTGAGTACAGCACCACCCACAGTGACCACGAGTAACACCAGGAACCACGGACTGACTCGATTCGCCACACCACGCATCCGCTCATTGTGCTGAACGGGGGACCGATGGGGTGGACAACGTCACCCGGATGGCAGCTTCGGCTTGCCAACTACCAACCGACAGGGCTGTACTTACAGGGCTGTGATTCGCGGGGGCACGTGGATCGCGTGAGTGGTTTGCGGGGAGGTGGGCGAGTGAACGTCGTTGCAGGAGTCCTGGACGAGGGACCCTTCGAGTCCGGATCCGGGATCGTGGGCCTGCTGCCCGACCGCCTCTCCGGCCCCTTCACCGTCATCGACGGCGGGGGTGAGGAGGACCCGGAGTGGCAGGAGCGCGCGCTGTGCGCCCAGACCGACCCCGAGGCGTTCTTCCCGGAGAAGGGCGGCTCCACCCGCGAGGCCAAGCGCATCTGCGGGGGTTGCGACGTGCGCGCCGAGTGCCTGGACTACGCGCTGGCCCACGACGAGCGCTTCGGCATCTGGGGCGGGCTCTCGGAGCGGGAACGCCGCCGGCTGCGCCGCGGTGAGCTCGGCGCCGTCATCTGACCTCCCGGGTCAGGGAGCCCCGCCGTCGACGGCGTCGGGCTCGATGTTGAGGTACTCCGCCACCTGCTCCACGAGGACCTCGTGCAGCAGGTCGGCGAGCTCGGCCCCGCCCTTGGCGCGGGCCTCCAGCGGCCTGCGGTAGACCACGATCCGGGCCCGGGACGGGATGCCGTCGGGGTCGACGCCCGCGGGCACCAGCTGCGCGAGCGGCACGCCCGCGTCGGCGAGGGTGCCGGCGGCCCAGCTCACCTCGTCGGGCGCGGTGCGCTCGACCTCCGGCACCTCGTCGACGGCGAGGTCGAGGTCGGCCAGCTCCGAGCCCCAGCGCAGCTCGATCGGCTCCAGCGCCTCGAGCACCAGCGCGTCGAACTTCTCCGCTCGGGTGCGGGCGACCGGGGTGGTGGTGGGGTAGAGCAGTCCCCGCAGGCCCCGCCCCCTGCGGTCGCGACGCCGCGGGGAACGGCGCGCCGGGGACTGGCGCAGCGTGCGTCGCGCGGTGGTCATCGGTGAATCCTAGAGCGCGCCGCGGCCCCGCGCGTCGGAACGGGGATCGGCGTCGGCCACGCGCTACTGTCGTCGGCGTGCTGAGTGTGCGGCGGTGTTCGCGGACCGGGTGCACCGAGCTCGCGGTGGCCACTCTCACCTACGTCTATGCCGATTCCACGGCCGTCGTGGGCCCGCTGGCCACGCAGGCCGAGCCGCACTCCTACGACCTGTGCAACCGGCACGCCCACCGCCTCACCGCCCCCCGGGGCTGGGAGGTCGTGCGGTTCGAGGGCGAGTTCGCGCCGCCGCAGCACACCAGCGACGACCTGACGGCGCTCGCCGAGGCCGTGCGCGAGGCGGGCCGCGCGGACCGGCACGTCGAGGCCGCCCCGGCCACGGGCACCGGCCGCCGCGGGCACCTGCGGGTGCTGCCCGGCCCATCGGAGTCCTGAGCACCCGTCGATAGGGTTCCCTCCATGAGGGACCTCTCCGCCGTCATCAAGGCCTACGACATCCGCGGCGTCGTCGGCGACGGGATCGACGAGCCGACGGTCCGCTCCATCGGTGCCGCGCTGGCCCGCCTGCTGCGCTCGGAGGGCGCCGCGGCCGACGCGCCCACCGCCGTCGTGGTGGGCCACGACATGCGCGACTCCTCGCCCGGGCTGGTCGCGGCGTTCGCGGCCGGCGTCACCGGCCAGGGGCTCGACGTCGTGCACATCGGCCTGGCCAGCACCGACCAGCTCTACTTCGCCTCCGGCCGGCTCGGCCTGCCCGGCGCGATGTTCACCGCCAGCCACAACCCGGCGCGCTACAACGGCATCAAGCTCTGCCGCGCGGGCGCCACCCCGATCGGCCAGGACACCGGCCTGTCGACGATCCGCGCGGCCGTCGAGCAGGGCGTGCCGGACGGGCCGGGCGGCGGCACCGAGAGCCACCGCGACGTGCTGGCGGACTACGCGGCGTACCTGCGGGAGCTCGTCGACCTGTCCGGGTGCCGTCCGCTGCGGGTCGTCGTCGACGCCGGCAACGGGATGGGCGGGCACACCGTCCCCGCGGTGCTGGGCGCGCCGATCGACGTCGTGCCGCTCTACTTCGAGCTCGACGGCTCCTTCCCGAACCACGAGGCCAACCCGCTGGAGCCGGCCAACCTGGTCGACCTGCGCAAGGCCGTCGTCGCCGAGGGGGCCGACCTGGGCCTGGCCTTCGACGGCGACGCCGACCGCTGCTTCGTCGTCGACGAGCGGGGCGAGCCGGTGAGCCCCAGCGCGATCACCGCGCTGGTGGCGGTGCGGGCGCTGGCCGGCGCGCCGGGCGGCACCGTGATCCACAACTGCATCACGTCGCAGGCGGTCCCGGAGATCGTCGCCGAGCACGGCGGCACGCCGGTGCGCACCCGCGTCGGGCACTCGTTCATCAAGCAGACGATGGCGCAGACCGGGGCGGTGTTCGGCGGCGAGCACTCCGCGCACTACTACTTCCGGGACTTCTGGAAGGCCGACTCCGGGATGCTCGCCGCGCTGCACGTGCTGGCCGAGCTCGGGGCGTCCGGCGGCACCGCGTCGGAGCTGATGCGCGACTTCGAGCGGTACGCGGCGTCGGGCGAGGTCAACTCCACCGTCGCCGACGCGCCCGGGCGGATCGCGGCCGTGCGCGCGGCCTACGCCGGGGCCGAGTTCGACGAGCTCGACGGGCTCACCGTCCGTCTCGACGACCGGTCCTGGTTCAACCTGCGGTCGTCCAACACCGAGCCGCTGCTGCGCCTCAACGTCGAGGCGGCCGACGACGCGGCCGTCGCCCGGTTGCGCGACGAGGTGCTGGCGATCGTGCGGGCGTAGCCACCCGCGGTGAGGACGCCGGCACCCGGACGGATCCGGCGCCGGCCCCGCCGCACTGGCAGAGTCGACCACAGCACCACCCCAGGAGGAACCGTGACCGTCCGGCTCGACCCCCAGCTGCTCGACATCCTGGCCTGCCCGTCCGACGACCACGCGCCGCTGCGCGCGGGCACGCCGGCCGACCCGCAGGCCGACGTGCTGACGTGCACGGCGTGCGGCCGCGGCTTCCCGGTCGTCGACGGCATCCCGGTCCTGTTGCTGGAGGAGGCGTCCCCGCCGCTCCCGGCCGGGGAACGGCCGTAGTGCTCGACGACACGCTCCTGGCCGACCCCCGCGCGCTGGCCGCGCTCGACACCCGCGGCGTCCTGCGCTCCGCGGCGACGGCGGGCGCGCAGGTCCGCTCGGCCGCGCACGGCGTCCAGGAGGCCGGGATCGCCGAGCTGGGCGGCTCGCGCCCCCGGGCACTGGTGCTGGTGCGCCGGCCGGGGGCGTCCACCTCGGCGACGGCGCTGCTGACGGCCCTGCTCGGCCCGGCGTGCCCGGTGCCGGTGGTGGTGGCGGAGTCGGTGCCGAGCTGGATCGGCCCGCTCGACGTCGTGTTCGCCCACACCGACGACCCCACCGACGCCGACCTCGCCGACTCGGTGGCGCGCTCGGTCCGCCGCGGCGCCGAGGTCGTGCTGTCCGCGCCCGCCGACGGGCCGGTCGGCTCCGCCGGGGCGGGCCGGATGCGGCTGGTGGAGCCGCGGATCCCGGTGCCGCCGGGTCTGGACCTGCCGCGCGCGCTCGCCGTCGGGCTCGCCGTGCTGCGCGCGCTCGGGTTGCTCACCGCGCCGCTGGACCCCGCGATGGACGTGCTCGCCGACGTCCTGGACGCCGAGGCCGAGCGCGACCAGCCCGGCCACGAGCCGTTCATGAACCCGGCGAAGGCGCTCGCGCTGCGCCTGGCCGAGCACACCCCGCTGGTCTGGGGCACCGACCCGCTGGCGGTCGCGGTCGCCCGGCACGCGGCGTCGTCGCTGGCCACCCACGCCGGGGTCGTCGCGCACGGCGGCGACGTCGCCGAGGGCGTCGCGGCGTCGGCGCTGCTCGCCGCGCTCGACCGTGCGGCCGGGGCACGCGACGTCTTCCACGACCCGTTCGACGATCCCGCGCCCGGCGGCGAGGCCCCGCCGCCGAGGCTGGTGCTCGTGGCGACGGGGGAGGATGATCCGGGCCAGGCGGTGCTGCGCCGCACCGGACGGACGCTGCCCGACGGCGACCTCCTGCACCCCGTCGACGAGGTCGCCCGGGGGGTTCCGCACTCCGCGCTGCTGCGGGCCGCGCTGCTGGCGTCCCGCGTCGACATCGCCGCGGTGTACCTCGGGCTGGCCACCCGCACCATCGAGCCCGCCTGACCGACCGACAGGGAGTACCCGACCGCCGTGGAGCTGCTGGAGAACCCGGTCCGGCCCTACTCGTGGGGATCGCGCACCGTCATCGCCGACCTCCTCGGCGAGGAGGTGCCCTCGCCGCACCCGCAGGCCGAGCTGTGGCTGGGCGCGCACCCGGGCGCGCCGTCGCACCTGGTCGACGGGCACGGCAGCCGCACCTCCCTGCTCGACGCGATCACCGCCGATCCCCGCGGGCGGCTCGGCCCCGACCGCGCGGACCGGTGGGACGGGCGGCTGCCCTTCCTGTTCAAGGTCCTCGCCGCCGACGAGCCGCTGTCGCTGCAGGCGCACCCGAGCGCGGCGCAGGCGGCCGAGGGGTTCGCCCGCGAGGAGGCCGCCGGGCTCGACCGCGACGCCCCCGACCGCAACTACCGCGACGCCCAGCACAAGCCCGAGCTGGTCTGCGCGCTCACCGAGTTCCACGCGCTGATCGGGTTCCGGGAGCCGACGGCCACCGTCGAGCTGCTGCGCGACCTCGACGTCCCCGCGCTCGCCGGGCACGCCGAGCTGCTCGCCGCCCAGCCCGACCACCACGGCCTGCGCGCGCTGTTCACCACCTGGATCACCCTGCCGCAGTCCTCGCTCGACACCCTCGTCCCGGCCCTGCAGGAGGGGTGCGTGCGGCTCGCCGGGGGGTCCGAGCGGTTCAGCGCGGAGGCCCGCACCGTCCTGGAGCTGTCCGAGCGCTACCCCGGTGACGCCGGCGTGCTGGCCGCGCTGCTGCTGCGCCGCGTCACCCTCGCCCCCGGCGAGGCGCTGTACCTGCCGGCCGGCAACCTGCACGCCTACCTGTCCGGGGCCGCCGTCGAGCTGATGGCCAACTCCGACAACGTGCTGCGCGGCGGGCTCACCCCCAAGCACGTCGACGTGCCGGAGCTGCTGCGGGTGCTCGACTTCACCGCGCCCTCCGCGCCCGTGCTCCACGGCACGCCCGACGCCGGGTGGTGCCGCTACGACACCCCCGCCACCGAGTTCCTGCTGCGGCGCTGGGAGGGCGGCCCCGACGACGTCCGCGTGCCCGGCGACGGGCCGCGCATCCTGCTGTGCACCTCCGGGGCGGCCGCGGTCCGGAGCGGGGCCGCCGAGCTGGCCGTCAAGCGCGGGGCGTCGGTGTGGCTGGGGGCGTCCGACACCGACGTCACCGTGTCGGCGCGGGCCGAGGGCACCCAGCTGTTCCTGGCCGGCGACGGGCTCTGACCGCTTCGTCCGCACCCACCCTGATCAGCACTTTCGTCCGTTTCGGGGCCGGGTCCCGACCCGTCGCGGACCGCCCGCGCTCGGTAGGGTCGCCGCGGGCGGACGGTGGACCGGGGGAGTCGTGGCCGGACACGGTGGGGCCCGGACCCCGCACCCGCAGCCCACGAGGAGAGGAGGCGCCCGTCATGGCCGTGCGCGACCGGCAGACAGGCATCTTCCGCACCAAGTCGGTGGAGCAGTCCATCGCCGACACCGACGAGCCGGACACCCGGCTCCGCAAGGACCTGGGCACCGGGGACCTGATCGTCTTCGGGGTCGCCGTCGTGGTCGGGGCCGGTATCTTCACCCTCGCTGCGAGCACCGCGGGCGACGTCGCGGGGCCCTCGGTCTCGCTGGCGTTCGTGATCGCGGCGATCGCCTGCGGGCTCGCCGCGCTGTGCTACGCGGAGTTCGCCTCCACCGTCCCGGTCGCCGGGTCGGCCTACACGTTCTCCTACGCCACCTTCGGCGAGTTCGTCGCGTGGATCATCGGCTGGGACCTCGTGCTGGAGTTCGCCGTCGGCTCCGCGGTGGTGTCGAAGGGCTGGTCGGAGTACCTGGCCACGGTGTTCGCGCAGTTCGGCCTCGAGGTGTCCACGACGGTCCCGCTGGGCCCGCTGACGATGGACTGGGGCGCGCTGCTGCTCGTGGTCGTCCTCGCGACGCTGCTGGCGCTGGGCACCAAGCTCTCCAGCCGCGTCAGCCTGGTCTTCACCACGATCAAGGTCGCCATCGTGCTGCTGGTGATCGTCGTCGGCCTGATGTACGTGAACCCGGCGAACTACACGCCGTTCGTGCCGCCCGCGGCGTCGGGGGGCGAGGCCGAGAGCGGCCTCACCCAGTCGCTGCTGTCGCTGTTCGGCGGGGAGTCCGGCAGCGTCTACGGCATCTACGGGCTGCTCGCCGCGGCGTCGCTGGTGTTCTTCGCGTTCATCGGCTTCGACGTCGTCGCCACCACCGCGGAGGAGACGCGAGACCCCCAGAAGGCCCTGCCCCGCGGGATCCTGGGCTCGCTGGCGATCGTCACCGTGCTCTACGTCGCCGTCTCCCTGGTGCTCACCGGCATGGTGCCCTACACCGAGCTGCAGACCGCCGAGGACGGCACGGGCGCCACGCTGTCGACCGCCTTCGCCTCGCTGGGCGTCGACTGGGCGGCCACCGTCATCGCCGTCGGCGCGCTGGCCGGCCTCACGACCGTCGTCATGGTGCTGATGCTGGGCCAGATCCGGGTGCTGTTCGCGATGTCGCGCGACGGGCTGCTGCCCCGCGCGCTCTCGCGCACCGGGGAGCGCGGCACCCCGGCGCGCGCGACGCTGCTGGTGGGCGCCGTCGTCGCGGCGATCGCCACCTTCTTCCCGGCGGGCGACCTGGAGCAGATGGTCAACATCGGCACGCTGTTCGCGTTCGTGCTGGTCTCGATCGGGGTCGTCGTGCTGCGCCGCACCCGGCCCGACCTGCCGCGGGCGTTCCGGACCCCGCTGGTGCCGCTGGTGCCGGTCCTCGCCGTGCTGGCGTGCCTGTGGCTGATGCTGAACCTGTCGGTGGAGACGTGGCTGCGGTTCGTCGTGTGGATGGTGCTCGGCGTGGTCGTCTACGCCGTGTACGGCCGCCGGCACTCCCGTCTCGCCGCGCGATGAACATGTCTTGCCAGTTATATAGCTGACGAGATATGTTCGCCGGGTGACGTTCGAGGTGCTCGCCGAGCCGGCCCGCCGACGGATCCTGGACCTGCTCCGGGAGCGCCCGCGCCTGGTCGGGGAGCTGTCCGAGGCGCTCGGGCTGAGCCAGCCCGGCACCTCCAAGCACCTGCGGGTGCTGCGCGACGCGGGGCTGGTCCGCGTGCGTGCGGAGGCGCAGCGGCGCCGCTACGAGCTCGACCCGGCCCCGCTGGCCGAGATCGACGCCTGGCTCGCGCCCTACCGCCGCATGTGGGCCGACCGGTTCGACGCCCTGGAGCGCCACCTCGACACCGCCGCCGACGAGGAGACGCCATGAACCTGACCACCACCGACGGCCGCTCGGTCCTGCGCATGGAGCGCAGGTTGGCCCACCCGCCCGAGCGCGTCTGGCCCGCACTGGTCGAGACCGACCGCCTGGCCACCTGGTTCCCGAGCGGGGCGACGATCGAGCCTTGCGTCGGCGGCCGGGTCGCGTTCGGCTTCGGCGACGACGGTGTGGTGACCGACCTCGACCCGCCGCGGCTGGTCGCGTTCACCTGGGACACCGACCACCTGCGCTTCGAGCTGCGCCCGGACGGCGACGGTTCGGTGCTGCTGCTCACCCACACCTTCGACGACCGTGCGGGCGCCGCCAGCTTCGCCGCCGGCTGGCACACCTGCGTGCTAGAGCTCGATCTCCTGCTGGCCGGGCGGCCCGGGGCGGACCCGGGTGTCGACCACGACGCGCTGCACGAGCGCTACGTCGAGGAGCTGGGGCTGCTGGCCCCTGTCGTCACCGCGGACCGGGACGGCTGGGAGGTGACGGTCGAGCGCCAGCTCGTGCACCCCGCCGAGGTCGTCGAGCCGCTGCTGGCCGGCCTCGACGGGCGGTGGGAGCTCGTCGAGGGCACCGGCCACGGGGCCCGGCTGCGGCACGTCCGGAGCGGGACGGACGCGGGGGAGCGCGACCGCGCCGTGCGGGAGCTCCCCGCGGAGGTCACGGCGCTCGTCGGCAGGCTCGCCGCCCGCCCGTGATCACCGGTCGCGGTGCGGGGCGGCCACGGACGGCCGGATCGCACCGCAGACGGTGATCACCGCGGCGGGCCGGTGTCGAGCACCACGTCGGCCCGGGCGCGGGTGCCCTCGGCGGCGAACAACGCGTCCTCCTGGGTGGCCCAGCGCTCCCAGTGCGGGCGGTAGGTCTCGCCGTCGCGGGCGATGCCGCGGCGGTACCGCTCCGCCCGGGGCGCGTCGACCCACACCAGCAGCACCGCGTGCGCGGCGACCACCCGCGCCCCGCTGCCCGCCCCCTCGACGACGAGCACCGGCGGCCGCCCGACGTCGACCTCCGCCCCGGGTGCCGACCGCTCCCAGTCCCAGCGCCGGTAGGCGCCCGCCCGCCCGGCGCACAGCGGCGCGACCACCCGGTCGTGCAGCAGCGCCACGGCGGCGGCGAGCCCGTCCCAGCCGGGGTAGAGGTCGTCCAGGTGCAGGACGGTGGCGTCCAGGGCCGCGCCGAGGCGCCCCGCCAGCGTCGTCTTGCCCGACCCCGACGGCCCGTCGACGCAGACCAGCCGCGTCGCCCCGCACCGCGGCGGGGCCGCCCGCACCCGCGCGGCGAGCGTCGCGGGCAGGGAGGTCACGGCTCACCGTCGCACGCCCGCTCCCCGGTGCGGGAGGATCCCGGTCGTGCCCGAGCCGTGGTCCACCCGCCCCGAGACCCCCGCCGACGTCGCCGCCGTCCGCGAGATCGAGCTGGCGGCCTTCGACACCGCCGACGAGGCCGATCTCGTCGACGCCCTGCGCGCCGACCGCGCCTGGATCCCCGGCCTGTCGCTGCTCGCGGTGCACGCCGACGGCACGCCGGTCGGCCACGCCCTGCTGACCCGCTGCCACGTCGGCGAGGTCGCAGCGCTGTGCCTGGCCCCGTGCGCGGTGCTGCCGGCCTTCCAGCGGAGCGGGGCGGGTTCGGCGGCCGTCACCGCCGCGCTCGACGCCGCCCGCGACCGCGGCGAGCGGACCGTCGTCGTGCTCGGCCACCCCGCGTACTACCCGCGCTTCGGCTTCGGGCGGGCCTCCGCGCACGGCATCTCGCTGTCGGTCGAGGTGCCCGACGAGGCGCTCATGGCGCTGTCGCTCGACGGCGGCCCGCTGCCCGCAGGGCGGGTCCGCTACGCGGCCCCGTTCGGCATCTGATCAGGCCGGGTCGTGGCTGGTGGGCCCGGCCACCTGGTACCCGCCGAACTTCTCCCGCAGCGTCTTCTTCGAGAACTTGCCCACGCTGGTCTTGGGCACCTCGTCGATGAACTCGACGGCGTCGGGCAGCCACCACTTCGCCACCCGCGGGGTGAGGAACTCGATGATCTCCTCGGCGGTGACCGACTCCCCGGGCGCGACGACGACGCAGGCCAGCGGGCGCTCCACCCACTTCTCGCTGGGGATCGCGATGACCGCGGCCTCGGCCACCTTCGGGTGGGCCATGATCTCGTTCTCCAGCTCGACGGAGCCGATCCACTCGCCGCCGGACTTGATCAGGTCCTTGGTGCGGTCGACGAGGCGGACGAAGCCGTAGCGGTCGCCGGTGCCGACGTCGCCGGTGCGCAGCCAGCCGTCGTCGGTGAACTGCGCGCCGCCGCCCTCGCCGCGGTAGTACTCGCTCGCGATCCACGGGCCCGCGGCCTGGATCTCGCCGGTGGCGACGTCGTCCCAGGGCTGCACCTCGCCGGAGTCCGGGTCGACCAGCCGGATGTCGACGAACGGTGCGGGCTGGCCCTGCCGCGCGCGGATGTCGGCCCGCTCGTCCTCGGTGAGCGCGTCGTGGTGGCTGCGCGGGGTGGCCATCGTGGCGATCGGGCTGGTCTCGGTCATGCCCCAGGCCTGGGTGATCGGGATGCCGACCTTCTCGCGGTAGGCCTCCGAGAGCGACCGCGGCACCGCCGAGCCGCCGCAGAGGATCTGCCGCAGCGCCGACAGGTCGCGCCCCTCGGCCAGCGGCAGCATCCCCATCCAGATGGTGGGGACACCTCCGGTGATCGTGACGCGGTGGCGCTCCAGCATGTCCACGATCGCCTGCGGGGTCATGTTCGGGCCGGGAAACACCATCGTCGCGCCGGCCAGCAGGCAGCCGTAGGGCAGGCCCCAGGCGTTGGCGTGGAACATCGGGACGACCGGCAGCACGACGTCGCGCTCGGACAGGCCGAACGCGTCGGCGGTCAGCGTGATCAGGGAGTGCAGCACCGCCGAGCGGTGGCTGTAGACCACGCCCTTGGGGTTGCCCGTGGTGCCGGAGGTGTAGCACATGGCCGCGGCGGTGTTCTCGTCCTCGACGACGAACCGCCCCTCGTGGGGGGAGGCGGCGGCGAGCAGCTCCTCGTAGTCGAGCCAGCCGTCGGGGATCGGGGCGTCGGCGCCGTCGTCGACGACGACGTAGGTGCGTACCGTCGTCAGCTTGTCGGCCAGCGGCGCGAGCAGCGGGATCAGCGAGCGGTCGACGAAGACGACCTCGTCCTCGGCGTGGTTCGCGATGTAGACCAGCTGCTCGGGGAAGAGCCGGATGTTGAGCGTGTGCAGCACCCGTCCGGTGCACGGCGCGGCCAGGTACAGCTCCAGGTGCCGCCCGGTGTTCCAGCAGAAGGTGGCCACGCGGCCGTCGGCCGACACCCCGAGCGTGTCGAGGACGGTCGCGAGCCGGCGCACCCGCGCCGCCCACTCCGCGACGGTGGTGGACGTCGCCTCCCCGCCCGCCCCCGCCGTGACGATCTCCTTGTGCCCGAAGAACTGTTCGGCCCGGTGGAACACGTGCGGAAGGGTGAGCGGGCGATCCTGCATGAGGCCGAGCATGGGTACTCCCGGGCTGCGCGATGTGAACCAGGTCTCGCGCGAACCTACCGGGACGCCCGGGTGTTGACCATGCGCCACCGGGGCTCCGGCCCGTTAGGCTCGACCGTCGTGACACCCGTCCCTGCCGCCGCGGTGTGCCTCGACGTGGGCTCGACGTGGACGAAGGCCGTGCTCGTCCATCCCGACGGCGGGCTGGGCGGCTTCGCCGAGCACCCGACCACCACCGCAGATGTCCTGGCGGGCATGGACGCGACGGTCCGCGCGGTCACCGCCGTCGGCGGATCGGCCGGCGAGCCCACGCTGCTGGCCTGCTCCTCGGCGGGCGGCGGGCTCCGGCTGGCCGTCGTCGGGTCCGAACGGCTCCCGGCCACCGAGGCGGGGCACCGTGTCGCCGTCTCGGCGGGGGCGCACGTCGTCCACGTGCACGCGGGGCCCCTCGAACCGGCCGACGTCCGCGCGCTGCGCAACGCCCGGCCCGGGGTGGTGCTGCTGCTCGGCGGCTCCGACGGGGACGATCCCGCCCCGCTGCTGCACAACGCCGCCCGCCTGGCCCGGGCCCGGATCCGCCCGCCGATCCTGCTCGCGGGCAACGCCGACGGTCGTGAGGAGGCGCTCGCCATCCTGCTGGCCACCGGGCGCACCGTCGTGAGCTGTGAGAACGTGCTGCCCCGGCTCGGGGAGGTGGAACCGGGCCCGGCCCGGGCCGCGCTCGTCGCCCTGTACCAGCGCCACGCCATCGGCGGCCGCGGCCCGGCCGTCGCCCCCCGCTTCCGGCGCCTCGTCCGGGTCGTCACCCCCGACGCCGTCGGCCGGGGCACCGCGGAGCTTGCCCGGATCCGCGACGGCCGGGTGCTGCTCGTCGACGTCGGGTGCGCCACCACCGACGTCCACTCCGCGGGTGGCACCGGCGACCCGGTGCGCACCGTCGAGGGCGATCTCGGTGTCCGGGCGGCGGCCGGGGGCGTACTCCTGGAGGGGCAGGCCGAGGGCGTCGTCGACCCGGTGGAGGCCGACCTGCTCGCCCCCACCGTCGCGCGCATGGCCAGCGAGGTCGGCTACGTGCCGAGCAATGCGGGCAGCGCGGCGGAGGACCGCAGGATCGCCGCGCTCGCCGCCGTCATCGCGGTGCGACGGCACCTGCGAGCCGTCGAGCCCGGGGGCGGGATCGGGCTGGTCGTGCTGACCGGCGGGGTGTTCCGGCAGCGCGGGCGGGCCAACGGGCTGGCCTCGGTGATCGCCACCCTGCGTGCCGACCCGGTGCTCGCGTCCGTGCTGGCCGACGTCGAGGTGGTGGTGGACGCCGACTTCACCGTCGCCCCGGCCGGGCTGCTCGCCACCCACGGCCGCACAGACGCCGCGGAGTCCCTGCTGCGCGACCACCTGCTGGGGTAGCGCCGCACACGATGGGGCGATCCCGTGCCGTTCGCCCACGGCCGTACGCCGTGCCGACTTCACCTACCTGAACGGACGTCGCACGAGCAGCTCGTTCAACCGTCCGACGACCGGGTCGTACGTCCCGCACGGCAGCGTCGCCGCTCGCTCGGGTCAATCGTTCGAGGTCGAGGCGACCTTGGCATCAGCAGACGGCAGGATCTACACGAGTGTCACGAACATCTGCCGTGTGCCCTGACCGGGCTGCCGAGGAGCGCCGCATGGACCCGAAGGGATCCCCGACGGCTGCGACCGCTGCGCTGGACGGCTTCCCGCCCGGCGCGCGGGTGCTGTTCGAGGAGACCTCGGGAGATGCGGGGGTGGTGCTCGTCGACACCGGCTCGGCCGGCACCCCGTATCCGTACGAGGTGGTGTGCGAGCGACGTGACGGACGCTGGGTCGAGGTCGCCGGTGCGAACGGGCCGGGGTGGCGGGAACCCGCCGGTCGCGGGCTCGTCACCTTCTGGGGTGAGGTCGGTACTCGGGAGGACCCTGTCGCCGTCGAGTACGCGGGCCGCACGATGCGGCCTGCTGTCGCGGACGGATACTTCTTCGCCGTCTTCTGGGACGTCCCGGAGCCCGGCCCGACCTGGCCGCGGATCGCCGGAGAGGCGGCGGGCTGACCCGCCCTGCAGCGGGTGTGGCGGGGAGCACTCCGGTCGGGTTGACACCGCCGCACGGCCTCGCCACCCTGGACGGGCACTGGCAATGCCGATCCCCGAGAGGCGCTGCGACGGACCTGTGGTCCGCCACGCTCGGGGAGTCCGGGCCATCGTGTTAAGGGCGCCTCCGATCCGGAGGCTGTTCCCGTGCCGCTCATCCCCGCCGGGCAGTCGACCGTTCCTGCCCTGATCTGCCCCATGGAAGGCGTAGCACCCGCATGACCACCGTCACCCCCACCGGCGCCAGCCGGCTGCAGAACCGCAACGGCATCGACTTCGCCGTCGCCGACCTCGCGCTGCACGAGTTCGGCCGCAAGGAGATCCGTCTCGCCGAGAACGAGATGCCCGGCCTGATGGAGCTGCGTACCGAGTACGCCGAGGCGCGCCCGCTGCACGGCGCCCGGATCGTCGGCTCGCTGCACATGACCGTGCAGACCGCCGTGCTCATCGAGACCCTGGTCAGCCTCGGCGCCGAGGTCCGCTGGGTCTCCTGCAACATCTTCTCCACGCAGGACCACGCCGCCGCGGCCACCGTCGTCGGCCCGCACGGCACCCCGGAGGAGCCCAAGGGCGTCCCCGTCTTCGCCTGGAAGGGCGAGACGCTGGAGGACTACTGGTGGTGCACCGAGCAGCTGTTCCTGTTCCGTGACGCCGACGGGAACGTCGTCGGCCCGAACATGATCCTCGACGACGGCGGCGACGCCACCCTGCTGATCCACAAGGGCGTCGAGTACGAGAAGACCGGCGTCGTGCCCACGGTCGACGACGACGACCTGACCGTCTCCGACGAGTACCGGATCATCCTCGACACCCTGCGCCGCTCGCTGGCCGACGACCCGCAGCGCTGGACCACGGTCGCCTCCGACATCCGCGGCGTCACCGAGGAGACCACCACCGGCGTGCACCGGCTCTACCAGCTGGCCGAGCGCGGCGAGCTGCTGTTCCCGGCGATCAACGTCAACGACTCGGTCACCAAGAGCAAGTTCGACAACGTCTACGGCATCCGCCACTCGCTCGTCGACGGCCTCAACCGCGCCACCGACGTCCTCATCGGCGGCAAGGTGGCGCTGGTCTGCGGCTTCGGCGACGTGGGCAAGGGCTCGGCGGCCGCGCTGGCCGGCCAGGGCGCGCGCGTCATCGTCTCGGAGGTCGACCCGATCTGCGCGCTGCAGGCGCTGCTGCAGGGCTTCCAGGTCGCCACGCTGGACTCGGTCATCGAGAAGGCCGACATCGTCGTCACGACCACGGGCAACAAGGACATCATCACCACCGAGGCGATGTCCCGGATGAAGCACCAGGCGATCGTCGCCAACGTGGGTCACTTCGACAACGAGATCGACGTCGCGGGCCTGGGCCGGATCCCCGGCATCATCAAGATCAACATCAAGCCGCAGGTCGACGAGTGGGTGTTCCCGGACGGGCACTCGATCATCCTGCTGTCCGAGGGCCGGCTGATGAACCTGGGCAACGCCACGGGTCACCCGTCGTTCGTGATGAGCAACAGCTTCGCGAACCAGGTCATCGCGCAGGTTGAGCTGTTCACCAAGCACGAGGAGTACAACAAGGACGTCTACCGCCTGCCCAAGCACCTGGACGAGAAGGTCGCGAAGATCCACGTCCTGGCGCTGGGCGGCGAGCTGACGAAGCTGACGAAGGACCAGGCCGAGTACATAGGCGTGGACGTCGAGGGCCCGTTCAAGCCGGAGCACTACCGGTACTGAGCCCGCACACACCTCGCGGGGCCCGCACACGGGTACGGACCTGTGTGCGGGCCCCGCGGCCTGTGTGCGAGCCGGTCCGGGGGCGGCGGCCTAGGCTGGTGGGGTGTTCCCGCGCGGTGACGGTGACGGCTGGGTCCGGTGCGGGCAGGGGCACACCCACTGGGGCCTGTTCGGCGCCGCGGGCCTGCTGCTGTGGCACGACGACCACGTGCTGCTCCAGCACCGCGCCCTGTGGAGCCACCACGGCGGCACGTGGGGCATCCTCGGCGGCGCCCGCAACCGCGGCGAGAGCGCCGAGGCGGCCGCGTTGCGCGAGGCGGGCGAGGAGGCGGGCGTCGACCCCGCCGACGTCGTGACCACCGCCGGTCACGTCGACGACCACGGCGGCTGGAGCTACACCACGGTCATCGGGCGGGTCGCGACGCCGCTGCACCTCACCGCGCTCACCGCGGAGACGATCGAGGTGCGCTGGGTCCCCGCCGACGACCTCGGCGCGCTGTCCCTGCACCCCGGTTTCGCCGCGAGCTGGGCGGCGGTGCGTGCGGCCGGGCCGCCCGCGCGGGCCTGACGGCCGCCGCGAGGTAGCGTCCCGGGCGTGTTCGAGGGGTTCGAGACGATCGACCGGGTGATCGACGGGGTGCCGGTGCACGCGGTGCGCGGTGGCGACGGGCCGCCGGTGCTGCTGTTGCACGGCTTCCCCCAGACGCACGCGATGTGGCACGGCGTCGCGCCCGGCCTCGCCGCCGACCACACCGTCGTCGCGGCCGACCTGCGCGGCTACGGCGACTCCGGACGCCCGCCGTCGGGGGACCGCCACACCGGCTACACGTTCCGGGCGATGGCGGCCGACCAGGTCGGGCTGATGCGCGCGCTGGGGTACGAGGAGTTCGCGGTCGTCGGGCACGACCGCGGCGCCCGCGTGACGCACCGGATGGCGCTCGACCACCCCGCCGTCGTCACCCGCGCCGCGGTGCTCGACATCCTCCCGACGCTGCACGTCTACGACCACGTCGACCAGGCCCTGGCCACGGCGTACTACCACTGGTTCTTCTTCATCCAGCCCGCCGACCTGCCCGAACGCATGATCGCCGCCGACCCCGTCGGCTACCTGCACTCCCTGCTCGGCGGCTGGGGATCGGGCCTGGACGCGTTCGCGCCCGAGGCTCTCGCGGAGTACGAGCGCTGCTTCTCCGACGACGGCGCCCGCCACGCGATGCTGGAGGACTACCGCGCGGGCGCGTCGACCGACCTGGAGCACGACCGGGCCGACCTGCACCGCCGCGTCGCCGTGCCGCTGCTCGCCCTGTGGGGCGCCCGCAGCGTGGTCGGGGCGAGCCCGGCCGGGCCGCTGGAGGTGTGGCGCGAGCGCGGGGACGACGTCCGCGGCGGCACCGTCGACGCCGGCCACTTCCTCGCCGAGGAGCGCCCGGAGGAGACCCTCGCCGCCCTTCGCACGTTCCTGTCCGAGGCCCCGTAGGCCCGACCGCGGGGTGGGTGGACGGCAGGTGAACGCGAGGCGAGCCCGCGGCTATTGACAGGCAAAGGTAGGGTCGGTCGTCGTGGTGGGCGACACGGCGCGCTGGCGATGGCCCGAGGTCAGGGTCGTGGCCGTCGGCGCCCTGCTGGCGCTGGTCGCCGCGGCCGTCGTCACCGCGGTCGCGCAGGTGTACGCCAACCTCGAGGGCGTGCCGTTCGCCGACCTGAGCCGCGATGCCGCCGCGGTGCTGGAGGGCCCGAACTACACCGGCGCCTACGCCATGTTCACGGTGCTGCTCTGGGCGTCCTCGGCCGCCGTGGCGCTGTTCTGCGCGCTGGTGATGCGCCGGTCGGGCGACCGGGCCGCGTTCCGGTACCTGCTGTTCGGCGGCCTGATCACCGCGTTCATGGTCCTGGACGACGCCTTCCTGCTGCACGAGACCATCGGGCTGATCCTCGGCGAGCGCGAGGAGATCTTCTTCGTCGCCTACGGGCTGGCGACCGTCGCCTTCGCCTGGCTCCACCGGCGCCGCCTCGGCCCGGGCCTGCTGCTGCTCGCCGCGGCCTTCGGCTGCTGGCTCTCCTCGGCCGCTCTCGACATCGTGCTCAGCACCGGCGCCCCGTTCATCGTCGAGGACGGGCTCAAGCTGGCCGGGGTCGCGCTGTGGGCCTACCTGATGGTCCGGATCTCGATGACCGAGCTCCGCCGCCTGATCCGGGTGCAGGAGCCCGACGCCGCCGCGGGGGCGTCGGCCGAGGTCGCGTCCGCCGAGCCGGCGACGGCCCGGCACGCCCAGGCTCCCCCCGGCGCCCCGCTCCCGCCCGGCACCCCGCCTCCACCCGGCACCCACCCTCCGGTCGGCACCCGGCCGCCCCCCGGCACCCGGCCCCCGCCGGGGCCGCGCCCGCCGCAGATGCCGCAGCACCTGCCCCCGCAGCCCGTGGGCCCCCGGACGCAGCACACCCCCCGTCCGCCGGGGCTGCAGCCCTCCGGTGCGCACCCGCACGGTGCGGGGCCGCCCCGGCCGCACCCTCCCGCCGCCCGGCCCCCGTCGGCGCCGGGTCCCCCGTCCGGTCGGTACCCGGCCCCGGCCGCCGCCCGGCCGCCGGTCGACGACGCGACCCGCCCCGTCCCGACCCGCCGGCAGGCCCCCCAGCAGCCCGCCCCTCCACAGCCCGCCCCCCAGCCGGGCGTTCCCGACGACGCCACCCGGCCCGTCGGCGTCGTCCCGCCGCGCCGGTCCGGCGACGACGAGGCCCGCACCGCGGAGCCCCGGCGGGAGCACGACCCCACCAGGCAGTAGGCACTACAGTTCCGCGCCGTGGGCCGGATGATCGTCGTCGAAGGGGTGGACGGGGCGGGGAAGCGCACGCTGGCCGACCGGCTCGTGACCGCGCTGGCCGACCGCGGTGCCCGGACCCACGCCGTCGCCTTCCCGCGCTACGACGACGACGTGCACGCCGAGCTGGTCCGCGACGCCCTCTACGGCCGCCTGGGCGACCTCACCGACTCGGTGCACGGGATGGCGGTGCTGTACGCGCTGGACCGCCGCGCCGCCGCCGACGGCCTGCGGGCCGCGCTGGCGGAGCACGACGTCGTGCTGGTCGACCGGTACGTCGCCTCGGGGGCCGCCTACGGGGCCGCCCGCCTGCACCAGGACGCCGCGGGGGAGTTCGTCGAGTGGGTGCGGGCGCTGGAGTTCGACCGCTTCGGCGTCCCGGTGCCCGACCACCACCTGCTGCTGGCGGTGAGCCGCGAGGTCGCCGCCGGGCGGGCCGCCCACCGCGAACGCACCGAACCCGGCCGGGAACGCGACGTCTACGAGACCGACGACGGGCTGCAGGAGCGCACCGGCGCCGTCTACGCCGGGCTCGCGGCGGCCGGGTGGGTCGCGCCGTGGGTGGTGCTGGACGGCGCGGCCGACGTCGACGCGGCAGCGCTGGCCGACCGGCTGCTGGGCTGACCCGACCGGCCGCGGGGCGAGCCCGGCGGGCTGCGGGGCGAGCCCGACAGGCTGCGGGGCGAGCCCGGCCGCCGCGCACCTCGTCGCCCCGCGCGCACCCTCGACGGTGCGCGCAGGGCCGGGGGATGCGCGCGGGCCCGTCGCGAACCTCGGCCCCGGCGCGGCCGCCGACCCGGGAATGGGATGCTGGCCGGCATGAAGTCGCGCGTGCTGGTGGTCGACGACGACCCGGCCCTGGCCGAGATGCTCACCATCGTGCTGCGGGGCGAGGGGTTCGACACCGCGGTGGTCGCCGACGGCACCCGGGCGCTGCCCGCCGTCCGCGAGCTGCGGCCCGACGTCGTGCTGCTCGACCTGATGCTGCCCGGGATGAACGGCATCGACGTGTGCCGGGCGATCCGGTCGGAGTCGGGCGTGCCGATCGTCATGCTCACGGCCAAGAGCGACACCGTCGACATCGTGCTGGGCCTGGAGTCCGGCGCCGACGACTACGTGGTCAAGCCGTTCAAGCCCAAGGAGCTGGTGGCGCGGATCCGGGCGCGCGTGCGGCGCACCGAGAACGAGCCCGCGAGCAGCTGTCCATCGGCGACGTCACGATCGACGTGCCCGCCCACCAGGTGCAGCGCGGCACCGAGCAGATCGCGCTGACCCCGCTGGAGTTCGACCTGCTGGTGGCGCTGGCGCGCAAGCCGCGTCAGGTGTTCACCCGCGAGGTGCTGCTGGAGCAGGTCTGGGGCTACCGGCACGCCGCCGACACCCGCCTGGTCAACGTCCACGTGCAGCGGCTGCGCTCGAAGGTCGAAACCGACCCCGAGCACCCGGAGGTCGTGCTGACGGTCCGCGGGGTCGGCTACAAGGCCGGCCCGCCGTGATCGGCTGATGTCGGGCCGCATGCGCCGCGGCCTGGCGCAGGTGCGCCAGCTCTCCTCGGAGGTGGCCGAGGCCTCCGGTGCGGTGTGGCGCCGGTCGCTGCAGCTGCGGGTCGTCATCAGCACGCTGGCGCTGTCCACCGCCGTCGTCCTGGTGCTGGGCCTGGTCCTGCAGACCCAGATCGCGCAGCGGCTGGTGCAGGGCAAGGAGGCCGACACGCTGCTGCGCTTCGAGGCGGGCGTCGCGCTGCTGGAGCGCGACCTGTCCGGGGTCGATCCCGACCGCGAGGGCGCCGAGGGCGAGCTGAACAACGCGCTCGCGCAGCTGACCAGCGCCGACGCGAGCGGCGACGCGGCCGCGGCGGGCGAGTTCCGGGCGGTGCTGACGACCGGGCGGCGCGACGGCGGCGAGGAGGTCTCCTCCGGGCCGGTCGAGGACGTGCCCGCCGAGCTGCGCCGCGACGTCGGCGCCGACGGCACGCTGGCCCGCCAGTACGTCACGATCGTCCGCGACGGGGTGGCGGTGCCGACGCTGGTGGTCGGGCAGCCGGTGCGCACGGCCGGGCCGCGGGTCCTCGAGTTCTACATGCTGTTCCCGCTCGACTCCGAGCAGCGCACGCTCGGCCTGGTGCAGAGCACGCTGATCGTCGGCGGGCTGCTGCTGCTCCTGCTGCTCGCGGGCATCGTGAGCATCGTGACGCGGCTGGTGGTGCGGCCGGTCCGGGAGGCCGCGGAGATCGCCGAGCGGTTCGCCGACGGCCACCTCGACGAGCGCATGCGCGTGCAGGGCGACGACGAGGTCGCCCGGCTGGGCGAGTCGTACAACGAGATGGCGCAGAGCATCCAGAACCAGATCCGGCAGCTGGAGGAGTTCGGGGCGCTGCAGCGCCGGTTCACCTCCGACGTCAGCCACGAGCTGCGCACCCCCCTGACTACCGTGCGGATGGCCGCCGACGTCCTCTACGCCTCCCGCGGGGAGCTGCTCCCGGCGCTGCGGCGCAGCTCGGAGCTGCTGGTCACCGAGCTCGACCGGTTCGAGGCGCTGCTCTCGGACCTGTTGGAGATCAGCCGCCTCGACGCGGGCGTGGCCGAGCTGGTGGCCGAGAACGTCGACGTCCGGTCGGTCGTGCTGCGCGCCGTCGAGGCCGTCCGGGGCATCGCCGACGAGACCGGCACCGAGCTGGAGCTCCTCCTGCCGCACGGCGTGTACGCCGAGATCGACAACCGGCGGGTCGAGCGGATCGTGCGCAACCTCGTCGCCAACGCCGTCGACCACGGGGAGGGGCGGCCGGTGCGCGTCGAGCTGGCCGCCGACGACCTGGCGGTGGCCGTGCTGGTCCGCGACCAGGGCGTCGGGCTGCGCCCTGGCGAGGCGGCGCTGGTGTTCAACCGGTTCTGGCGGGCCGAGGAGAGCCGGGCGCGCCGCAGCGGGGGCAGCGGGCTGGGCCTGTCGATCAGCGTCGAGGACGCCCGGCTGCACGGCGGCTGGCTGCAGGCCTGGGGCGAGGTCGGGTGCGGCGCGGCCTTCCGGCTGACGCTGCCGCGCGTCTCCGGCGACACCCTGGTCGGCAGCCCGCTCCCGCTGGGGCCCGACGAGCGGGCACTGGCGTCGACGGTGGGCTCGGTCCCGACGCCGCCCCGCGGGCGTCCGGAGCCGGAGCCGGCGCCGGAGTGGCTCCCGGGCGACGACGTCGGGGAGCCGGTCGCGGACCTGGCGGAGGACCCGCGATGAGGCGCGTGACCGTGGCCCTGGCCCTGCTGCTCGCGCTGTCCGGGGTGGCCGGCTGCGCGAGCGTGCCGGGCAGCTCCCCCGTGCAGATCCTGCGCCGCGTCACCGAGGGCGAGACGGCGGTCCTCCCGCCCGGCCCGGTCGACGGCACCGACGCGGGCGGCCTGGTCCGCGGCTTCGTCGAGGCCTCGGCCAGCAGCACCGACGACTACGGCGCCGCCCGCCAGTTCCTCGCCCCCGAGGCCCAGCAGTGGGACGCGGGCGCCGGCTTCACCGTGCTCGAACCCCAGTTCGACACCGTCCCCGCGCCGGGCGCGTCGGACCCGTCCACCGACGTCACCCGCATCCGGATCCGGGGCACCTCGGTGGGCCGGGTGACCTCGTCGGGGTCGTTCGAGCCCGCGCCGGCCCCGGTGCAGATCGACGTCACCGTCGTGCGCCGCGACGGGCAGTGGCGGATCTCCGAGCTGCCCGACGGCGTCGTCGTGCCGCTCGACGAGTTCCGCACCCACTACCGCGGGGTCCGCACCTGGTTCGTCGACCCGTCACGGCCCGTGGTCGTGCCCGACCTGCGCTACCTGCCGTCGTTCCCGTCGCGGGCGCAGGCCGCGCGCGTCATGGAGCTGCTGCTCGCCGGGCCGTCGGGGGCGCTGCTCGGCGCGGTCGGCTCGCAGCTGGCGGCGGGCGCCCGCCTGCGGTCCAACGTGGCGCTGAGCGAGACCGGGGCCCTGGTCGTCGACCTGACGCGGGTCGGCGACCTCGACGAGCCCGGCCGCAGGCTGCTCGCGGCCCAGGTCGTGCTGTCGCTGGCCGAGGTGAACGTGGCGCGCGTGCAGCTGCTCGTCGACGGCATCCCGCTGCTGCCCGAGCGGCCGGTGCTCAGCCGCGAGGACGTCGCCGACCTCAGTGGCGACACCCAGCCCGGTGCCGACGTCCCGGCGCTGGTCGCCGCGGGCGGGCGGCTGCGCGAGCTCGGGGCGGCGGCCGCCGAGCTGCCGGGACCGGTCGGCAACGGCGGCTTCGACGTCGAGTCCGCGGCGTCCACCGTCGACGGGCAGCGACTCGCCGCGGTCGCCCGGTCGGCCGGGCGGCGGCTGCTGCTGGTCGGGGGCGGGGCCGAGGCCGGGGTGTCCGAGGTCGGGCTCGGCGCCGCGGACATGTCCCGCCCGTCGTGGACGCCCACCGGCTCGGAGGTCTGGACCGTCCTGGACCAGACGACGGTGGCGCGCGTCCTCGTCGACGGCAGCGGTCCCCCGCGCACCGGCCAGGTCAACGCCGACGAGCTGGCCGCGTTCGGCCCGATCCAGGACCTGCGCCTGTCCCGTGACGGCATGCGGGTGGTCGCGGTCGTCGCGGGCGGCCTCTACACCGCCGCGGTGACGCGCGGGATCGACGGCGAGGTGGCCGTCCGCAACATCCGGCGGCTGCGCCCCGACGACCTCGGCGAGGTCGTGAGCGCCGACTGGCGCTCCGCGGAGGCGGTCGTCGCGATCACCCGGCGGCCCGACCGCCTGGTCGCGCAGGTGTCGGTGGACGGGCTGTCGGTGCAGGGACTGCTGGTCAACAACCTGACGCCGCCGCTGGGCGCGGTGGCCGCGGCACCGAGCCGGCCGTTCCTGGTCACCGACCAGAGCGGGGTGTGGAGCTTCGCGGGGGGCGACCAGGACGCCTGGCGCCAGGTGCTCGGCGCCGCGCCCGACGCCGTGCCGTTCTACCCCGGCTGACCGGTTGTCCACAGGCCGCGGGACCGGCCTGTGGACGGTCTCCGCGTGCGTGCCGCGGGGGCGGCAGGGTGCGGGCATGGACGTCCGTGGCCTCGGGGCCGCCCTCACCGACCTGGTGTTCCCGGGCGGCTGTGCCGGATGCGCCGACCCGGCCGGGCCGTGGTGCGCGGGCTGCGCGCCGGCCGTGGGCCCGCCGCGGCGGGTCGACCTGCCGGGCCTGCCGCCGACGCTGGCGGCCGGCCGCTACGGCGGCCCGCTGCGCACCGCGCTGCTGCGGGCCAAGGAGCGCGGGCGCCGCGACCTGGCCGCCCCGCTCGCCGCGGTGCTGGCGACCGGGCTGGCCGGCCCGGCGACGCTGGTGCCCGCGCCCTCGCGCGCGGCCGCCGCGCGGGCCCGCGGGGGCGACCACGTCCTGCGGCTGTGCCGCGGCCTGGCCCTCCTGGGCCCAGGGGTGCGGGTGTGGCCCGTGCTGGGCCTGGCCCGCGGGGTGGCCGACTCGGTGGGCCTCGACGCCGCGCAGCGGGCGGCCAACCTGCGCGGACGGGTGCTCGTGCGGCCCGGCCACGGGCCCTCGCCCGGCGGGCCGCTGCTGCTCGTCGACGACGTCGTGACCACCGGCGCGACGTTGCGGACGTGCGTCGCCGCGCTGGCCGCGGCCGGGATCCCGGTGGACGGCGCGCTCGTGCTGTGCGACGCGACGGGCTTCAGTTGATCATGAACGCCGGGTGGAATCATACCGGCGCGAGGCCGTCCGGGGAATGTCATCGGGCGCATTCACACAGGTCGGCGTCACTCAGCGCACGCCTCTGTTGCACTTCTGTGATCCCGGCTACCGTCCCTGAGCATCCGACCCACCCCCGACCGAACGGGGAGCAGAGGAGGAAGCACCACCCGGCGCCGGGGCCAGAGGTCCCGGGGCGTCTGCACCGCCAACCCGACGCTGAGAGCGAGGGAAGTCTGCGTGGAGATCGTTGTCACCGGCCGTAACGTCGAGGTGCCCGAACATTTCCGGGTTCACGTCGCCGAGAAGGTCGCTCGCCTGGAACGCTACGACCACAAGATCGTCGGGCTGGAGGTGGAGCTGTTCCACGAACCCAACCGACGACAGCTCAAGACCTGCCAGCGCGTCGAGCTCACCGGACGCGGCGCGGGCCCCGTCGCCAGGGCGGAGGCCTGTGCGCAGGACTTCTACGCCGCCCTCGACGCCTGCGTGGCCAAGCTGGAGGCGCGCCTGCGCCGGTCGCACGACCGCCGCCGCGTCACCGCACGCCGCACCCGCGTCCTCGTCGGCCGCGGGTCGTCGAACGGGCGCGCCACCGCGGTGCTCGACGAGGCCCCGTCGGTCGACATCCCGTTCCCACGCGACGCAGCGGACGACGCGCTCCACGAGCACGCGCCCGCCGGGACCCACGACCACGACCACGGCGACCCCGACCCGGCCCCCGGCCGCGTCGTGCGGCGCAAGGTGCACACGGCCGAGCCGATGTCGATCGACGACGCACTGTCGCGCATGGAGCTCGTCGGGCACGACTTCTACCTCTTCGCCGACGTCGAGAGCGGTTCGCCCTGCGTGGTCTACCGGCGCAAGGGCTACGACTACGGCGTCATCCGGCTCGGCTGACGACCCGTCCACCGACCCCGAGGGGGCGGTCACGCGTTCCACGGAACGCGGGCCGCCCCCTCGGCGTTGTGCAGGTGGGTCCGGGTGCTTCGCTACCCTGGACGGGCAGTGCGCCGCCTCGGCTGGCGTGCTGCGACCTGACCGCGACGTGAATGAGGTTTCAGCTGTGCCGCTGTTGAACCGCCTGCTGCGCGCCGGAGAGACGAAGCTGGTCAAGCGGCTGGGTCGGATCGCCGCGCACATCGACACCCTCGAGCCCGACGTGGAGCGTCTCACCGACGCCGAGCTGCGCGCCAAGACCGACGAGTTCCGCGAGCGCTACACCGCCGGGGAGACCCTCGACGAGCTGCTGCCCGAGGCCTTCTCCGTCGTCCGCGAGGCCGCGCGCCGCACGATCGGCCAGCGCCCGTTCACCGTCCAGCTGATGGGTGGTGCCGCGCTGCACCTGGGCAACATCGCCGAGATGAAGACCGGTGAGGGCAAGACGCTCACCTCCACGCTGCCGGCCTACCTCAACGCGCTGTCCGGCGAGGGCGTGCACCTGGTCACCGTCAACGACTACCTGGCCAAGCGCGACGCGGAGACGATGGGCCGCATCCACCGCTTCCTGGGCCTGTCGGTCGGGGTGATCCTCTCGGAGATGCCGCCGCTGATCCGCCGCGGCCAGTACAAGGCCGACATCACCTACGGCACGAACAACGAGTTCGGCTTCGACTACCTGCGCGACAACATGGCCTGGAACGCCGCGGACATGGTGCAGCGCGGCCACAACTTCGCCGTCGTCGACGAGGCCGACTCCATCCTCATCGACGAGGCGCGCACCCCGCTGATCATCTCCGGCCCGGCCGAGCAGAGCGCCCGCTGGTACCAGGAGTTCGCGCGGATGGCGCCGATGCTCAAGCGCGACGTCCACTACGAGGTCGACGAGCGCAAGCGCACGATCGGCGTCACCGAGGAGGGCGTGTCGCTGGTCGAGGACCAGCTCGGCATCGACAACCTCTACGAGGCGGCCAACACCCCGCTCGTCGGCTACCTGAACAACGCGATCAAGGTCAAGGAGCTGTTCAAGAAGGACAAGGACTACATCGTCCGCGACGGGCAGGTGCTCATCGTCGACGAGTTCACCGGCCGCGTCCTGGCCGGGCGCCGCTACAACGAGGGCATGCACCAGGCCATCGAGGCCAAGGAGGGGGTGGAGGTCAAGGCGGAGAACCAGACGCTGGCCACCATCACCCTGCAGAACTATTTCCGCCTCTACGAGCGCCTCTCCGGCATGACCGGCACCGCGCAGACCGAGGCCGCCGAGCTCAACCAGATCTACAAGCTGGGCGTCGTCTCCATCCCCACCAACCGCGACATGATCCGCAAGGACCAGCCCGACCTCATCTACAAGACCGAGGAGGCGAAGTTCGAGGCCGTCGCCGACGACATCGCCGAGAAGCACGCGGCCGGGCAGCCGGTGCTGGTGGGCACCACGAGCGTCGAGAAGTCCGAGTACCTGTCGAAGCTGCTGCTCAAGCGGCAGGTCCCGCACGAGGTCCTCAACGCCAAGCACCACGAGCGCGAGGCCGCGATCGTGGCGCAGGCCGGGCACGCGGGCGCGGTCACCGTCGCCACCAACATGGCCGGCCGCGGCACCGACATCGTGCTGGGCGGCAACCCGGAGTTCCTCGCCGACCTCGAGCTGCGCCGTCGCGGGCTCGACCCGGTGGAGACGCGCGAGGAGTACGAGGCGGCCTGGGACGCCGCCGTCGCCGACATGAAGTCGCAGGTCGCGGCCGAGGCCGAGGAGGTCAAGGCCGCGGGCGGACTCTACGTGCTGGGCACCGAGCGGCACGAGTCCCGCCGCATCGACAACCAGCTCCGCGGCCGGTCCGGCCGCCAGGGCGACCAGGGCGAGTCGCGCTTCTACCTGTCTCTCGGCGACGAGCTCATGCGCCGGTTCAACGGCCACATGGTCGAGTCGATCATGAACCGGTTCAACCTGCCCGACGACGTGCCGATCGAGGCGGGGATGGTCACCAAGGCCATCCGCAGCGCCCAGACGCAGGTCGAGCAGCAGAACTTCGAGATCCGCAAGAACGTCCTCAAGTACGACGAGGTGCTCAACAAGCAGCGCACCGTCATCTACTCCGAGCGGCGCCGTGTGCTCGCGGGCGAGAACATCCAGGAGCAGATCGAGCACATGCTCACCGACGTGGTCACCGCCTACGTCGACGGCGAGACCGGCCAGGGCTACGCCGAGGACTGGGACCTCGACAAGCTGTGGACCGCGCTGCGCACCGTCTACCCGATCGGGATCCGCTGGCAGGACCTCGCGGGCGCCGACGACGAGGGCGACCTCGACGACCCGGGCGACCTGACCAGCGAGGCGCTCACTGCCGCGGTCCTGGAGGACGCGCGGGGCGCCTACGCCCGGCGCGAGGCCGAGATCGACGCGATGATCGGCGCCCAGGGTGGCATGCGGGAGCTGGAGCGCCAGGTCCTCCTGCAGGTCATCGACCGCAAGTGGCGCGAGCACCTCTACGAGATGGACTACCTCAAGGAGGGCATCGGCCTGCGCGCGATGGCCCAGCGCGACCCGGTCATCGAGTACCAGCGCGAGGGCTACGACATGTTCGCCGCGATGCTCGAGGGCATCAAGGAGGAGACGGTCGGGCACCTGTTCAACGTCAAGGTGCAGGCCGCCGCCCCGGCGGCGCCCGCCGCCCCGGCAGCGCCCGCCGCGGAGCAGCCTGCGGCGGTCCCGGTGGAGCCGACCCCGGCGACCGAGCCCGCCACCCCGGCGACCGGCGTCCCGGCCACCCCCGCGGCCGCGGCTCCGGCCGCCGCCCGGCCCACGGGTCGCCGCCGCCGTCCCGAGCCGGCCGCCGCCGTCGTCGACGACGCGGCAGCCACCAGCGTGCTCCCGTCGGCCTTCACCGGCGCCCGCCCCTCGGAGCTGCGCTACAGCGGCCCCGCCGAGGACGGCGGCACCGTCACCCGTGGCGGCAACGGTCGCGCGGCCCGGGGCACGGCGGCGCGCAGCGACGCCGAGCCCTCGCGCAACCGGCCGTGCCCGTGCGGTTCCGGTCGCAAGTACAAGCAGTGCCACGGGTCGGCCACCGCGGCACGGTCGTAGTTTCCCGAACCGCCCCGCCGCGCGGGCCGCGCGCCCTAGCGTGCGGGGTGTGACGGAACCGGACCTGCTCCTGCCCGACCTGCTGCTCCCGCGGGCCGGGCAGGCGGTCGACCGCCTGCTGCGGCGGGTCGTCGCCGCCCACGGGCTCACCCCGACCTCGTTGGGGGTCCTCGGCGTGCTGGTCCGCGGCCGACCCGCGGCTCACCGGGACCTGGCGGCCGCACTCGGCGTGGCGCCGGCCACCCTCACCCCGGTCGTCGACGCGCTGGAGCGCGCGGGCGAGGTCGTGCGGGTCCGCGACGCGGTCGACCGCCGGGTCGTGCGGGTCGGGGTCACCGGTGCCGGCTCGGCGCGCTACGCCGCCGCGTTCGCCGCGGTCGGCCGCGAGCTGCGCGCCCGGGTGCCACAGCCGCCCCCGGGGTCGGAGGCGGCCGTCCGCGGCTACCTGTGTGCGGTACTCGCGGCCCTGGACGGGGTCGTGCCGCCGGCCTCAGCCGATGCGGACGGCGGTCCAGCGCCAGCGCCCGTCGGCCAGGTCGAACCGGGCGGCGAGGGCCCGCACCCCGCCGTCGAGCTCGACGGCCAGCGCCACCTCGGCGGCGTCGGGCCGCGGATGGCAGAGCCGGACGCGGTGGAAGCGCGCGGGTGACCGGCGCGGCACCGGGCGCCGGGCCGCGACCACCCGCCAGTAGCGCACCACCTCCTCGGCGGAGTGCGCGGCGAGCTGCCCGGGCGGGCGACGCCCGTCGAGGACCTCGCAGCCCAGCCGCAGCAGCCGGGTGATCGCGACCCGGGCGTCCGGGGGGTCCGCGGCAGGCGTCGGCGACGGCGGGCGGGCCCGGGCCGGTGCCGTGACCGGACCCGGGGTGGGCTCGTAGGAGGCGGCACGGATGCGCGGGCGGGTGGGCGTCGCCAGGATCGTCATGCCGGGAGGGTGCGGCGCCGGCGACGCCCGGCGGGGCCGGTCGGATCGGTTCGGGTCCGTACGGTCCGGCGGCGAAGCGGTCTACGGTGGTCCGGTGCCGTTGCGCGGGCTGGTCATGGACCTCGGCGGGGTGCTCACCGACGGGCCCGAGGTGCTGGAGCTGGTGCGCCGGGCGCGGGCCGCCGGGTGCCCCACGGCGCTGGTGTCCGACGCGCACGCGGTGTCCGACGAACTGGCCGCCCTGTTCGACGTGCTCGTGCTCGGCCCCGCGCTCGGTGTTCGCAAGCCCGACCCGGAGGTGTTCCGGCGGACCGCGGGGCTACTGGGGCTCGGCGTCGACGAGTGCGTGGTCGTCGACGACCTGGCCGTGAACGTGCGGGGCGCCCGGGAGGCGGGCGCGGTGGTCGTGCACCACGTGGACCCGGAGCGCACCGTCGACGAGGTCGAGGTGCTGCTCGGGCTCACGTGACGGGACCGCCCCCGGTGGCCGGTCGCCACCGGGGGCGGTCCCGGGTCGTCACTGCTGCGGCGGAGCGGGCGGCGGCGTCTCGTGCTGCTGCTCGTCGGCCGGCGCACCCTCGGCGGGCGCGGGCGGCGGCGCCTGGGTGGTGTCGCCCGCCCCGGTCCGCTGCTGCGCCTGGTCGACGATGTTGTCGATGTGGCCCTCGTGCCCGGCGAACCGGCCCTTGGCGGCCTCGCCCACCTTGTCGAGACCCTGGTCCACCTTGTCGTCGTGCTGGTTCAACAGGTCCTTTGCCTTGTCCAGGAAGCTCATACCCGCACCCTGGCGTGGATCACCGGCGAATGCAACATCCGCATTCACCCGATCGAACGAAGCCGAACGTGTGAAGGCCGCAGCTCGTCGACGCTGCCGACGCCCATGAGCTGCATCGTCCGCACGATCTCGCCCGCGAGGATCTCCACCGCCTTCTCCACGCCCCGCTGCCCGCCCGCCATCAGCCCGTAGAGGTAGGCGCGCCCGATCAGCGCGGCGCGCGCACCGAAGGCGATCGCGGCGACGATGTCGGCGCCGTGGGTGATACCGGTGTCGACCCACACCTCGGCCCGGTCGCCCACCGCGTCGACGACCGGGGGCACCAGCTCCAGCGGCACCGGCGCGCGGTCGAGCTGGCGGCCGCCGTGGTTGGACAGCAGCACCGCGTCGGCGCCGGCGTCGACCACGCGGCGGGCGTCGTCGACGCTCTGGATGCCCTTGATCACCAGCTTCCCGGGCCAGGTGCCGCGCAGCCAGTCGACGTCGTCCATGGTCAGCGCCGGGTCGAAGACGCGGTTGATGAGCTCGGCGACGGTGCCGTCGGTGGACTCCAGGCTGGCGAAGGTCAGCGGGTCGGTGGTGAGCAGGTTGACCCACCAGTGGGGGTGCATCGCCCCGTCGACGAAGGTCTTGAGCGACAGCGCGGGCGGGATCGTCAGCCCGTTGTGGACGTCGCGCAGCCGGGCCCCGCCGACGGGTGTGTCGACGGTGAGCATGAGCGTGTCGTAGCCGGAGTCGGCGGCGCGCTGCACGAGGTCCTTGGCCACGGAGCGGTCGCGCCAGAGGTAGAGCTGGAACCAGCGGCGGGCCCCGGGCGCGGCCGCGGCGACGTCCTCGATGGTCGTGGTGCCCATCGTCGACAGGGCGTAGGGGATGCCGACCCGCTCCGCGACGGCCGCGACGGCCCGCTCGCCCTCGTGGTTCATCATCCGCGTGAAGCCGGTGGGCCCGAACGCGAAGGGGAGGTTCGCGCGCACGCCCAGGATGTCGCGGCCGGTGTCGACCTCGGAGACGTCGCGCAGCACGGTGGGCGAGAACTCCACGCGGTTGAACGCGTCGCGGGCCCGGTTCAGCGACAGCTCGCCGTCGGCGGCGCCGTCGGTGTAGTCGAACACCGCCCGCGGCGTGCGGCGCCGGGCGATGCGGCGCAGGTCGGCGATGCTGGCGGCCTTGGCCAGGCGCCGATCGGTGCCGTTCCACCGGATCGGCGCCGGGCGGAGCAGGGGTGCGAGCTCGGACGGGCGGGGGAGGCGACGCTGGACCATGGCCTCCAGGTTAGGCGGCCCCGGGCCCGCGCACAGTGCTCACGCGTGGCGCCTGCGGGCGAGCTCGAACGCCGTCACCGCCCCGGCGCTGGCCACGCCCAGCGACTCGACGCCGCCGTGCATGGGGATGCCGAGGACGCCGTCGAGCAGCGGGCGCACGGTCGCGGACAGGCCGTCGGTCTCGTTGCCCAGCACCAGCGCCACCCGCGGCGGCAGGTCGGCGTCGAGCAGCGACGACCCGCCGGCGTCGAGACCGTGCAGGGCGAACCCGGCGTCGCGCAGGGCGGTGCAGCCCTCCTCGACGGTGCCCGCGCGCAGCACCGGCGCCCGGAACGCCACCCCCGCCGAGGCCTTGACGACCAGCGGGTCGATCGCCGGGACGCCGCGGCGGGGGAGCAGCACGCCGTCGAGACCGGCGGCGGTGGCGCTGCGCAGGATCATGCCGACGTTCGCCGGGTTGGTGACGCGGTCGAGCACCAGCACGGCGGCGGGCGCGCCGGGGGCCAGCGCGTCGAGGAACTCGGCGACCGGGGCCATCCGCGGTGCGACGACGTCGGCGAGCACGCCCTGGTCGTGGCGCCCGTTGCCGGCGAGCACCTTGACGCGGTGGGCGCTGGCGCGCTGCACCGGGACCCCGCGGGCGCGGGCGGCGTCGAGGATCGCGCGGACCGGCCCGCCGTGCAGCCCCTCGGCGAGGATCACCTTGTCGACCCGCAGGTCGGGGTCCTCCAGCGCCTCCTGCACGGGCTTGCGGCCGTACACGGTGATGAAGGTGTCTTTGGGTGAACGAGCCTTCGGCGAACGGGGGTCCGGCACCCGCGCAGCCTAGGATCAGGCCCATGCCGCCCCGGCTCTCGCCCCTCGACGCCTCGTTCCTCTACCTCGAGCAGCCGACCACGCCGATGCACGTCGGAGCCGTCTCGATCGTCGAGCGGCCCCCGTCGGGCTTCGACTACGACACCCTGGTGGGTCTGGTGGAGCAGCGCATCGCGCTGGTGCCCCGCTACCGCCAGAAGGTGCGCCACGTCCCGGCCAACCTGGCCCGGCCGGTGTGGGTCGACGACGTCGACTTCGACGTCGCCTACCACGTCCGCCGCTCCGCCCTGCCCAAGCCCGGCTCCGACGAGCAGCTGACGGAGCTGGTGGCGCGGCTGATGTCGCGCCCGCTCGACCCGACGCGCCCGCTGTGGGAGATGTACCTGGTCGAGGGGCTGGAGGGCGGCCGGTCGGCGATCCTCACCAAGACCCACCAGGCCATGGTCGACGGCATCAGCGCCATCGACATCGGTCAGGTGATCCTCGACGTCGCCGCCCCCGAGACGAACGGCGACGGCCGGGCCCGCGGGCCGGGGACCCATCCGGAGCTGTGGATGCCCCGCCCGGAGCCCACCGACGTCGAGCTGGTGATGGGGGCGGTCGCCGAGGCCGTGGCCCGGCCGGGGCTGGTCGTCGAGACGGCCGTCGCGGCGGCGGGCGACGCGGTGGCCACCGTCGGGAAGGTCGCCGGCGGGTTCGGGCAGCTGTTCTCGATGGCCCGCACGGCGAGCAGGCGCGCCCCGGGCACCCCGCTCAACGTCGACATCTCCACCCAGCGGCGCTTCGCGATCGCGCGCACGGAGCTGGAGGCCTACCGCCGGGTGCGGGCGGCACACGGGTGCACCGTCAACGACGTGGTGCTCAGCGTCGTCGCGGGCGCGCTGCGCGACTGGCTGCTCTCCCGCGGCGAGCCGGTGCGCGCGGGCTCGTCGGTGCGGGCGATGGTGCCGCTGTCGGTCCGCGGCGAGGCCGACGTCCCCAGCAGCGCCACGGCGGGTTCGCTGGGCAACCGGGTGTCGTCGTTCATCGTCGACCTGCCCGTCGGCGAGCCCAGCCCGGTCGTGCGGCTGCACCACGTCACGCACGCGATGCGCGAGCACACGGCCTCGGCGCACTCCGTCGGGGCCGACACGCTCGTGCGGATCGGCGGGTTCGCCCCGCCCACGCTGCACGCGCTGGGCGCCCGCGCGGCGAGCGGCATGTCGAAGCGGATCTTCAACCTGGTCGTCACCAACGTCCCCGGCCCGCAGTTCCCGCTCTACGCCGCGGGCGCCCGGATGCTGGAGATGTTCCCCGTCGTCCCGCTGGCGAAGGGGCAGGCGCTGGCCATCGGGCTGACGTCCTACGACGGTGGTGTCTACTACGGCTTCAACGGCGACCGCGACGCCATGCCCGACGTCGAGGTGCTGGCCGGCCTCGTCGACGAGGCACTCGAGGAGCTCGTGGGAACGGTGAACTGATGAGGGTCTACGTCCCGGCGACCTGGCCGATGCTGGCGCGGATGGTGAAGAACGGCCGCCTCGACCCGATGGGCGGCACGGCGTTCGCGCTCACCCCGAAGCTGCGCGAGAGCTACGCCGCGGGCGACGAGGAGGAGCTGGAGTACGCGGCGATGGCCGAGGCCGCCCGCGCGTCGCTGCGGCTGCTCGGCGTCGAGTTCGGGCTGGGGGAGAACGACGTACCCGCACGGCGGGTGGTGGTGGCCGCCGACGTCGACGCCACCCTGCGCCCCGACCTCGACGACGGCGCGGTGCGGATCTCCGGCGGGGTGCCGATGTCGGCGGTCGCCGCGGTGCACGTCGACACCGAGGAGGCGGAGTACGCCGTGCGGCAGGCCGCGGGCGCGGTCGACGCCGCCGACATGGGCGACCTCGACGCCGAGTTCCTCATCGGCGAGGCGCAGGACCACGAGCTGGCCTGGTATGACCCCTCGGAGATCGCGTTCCTGGTGGAGCTGGGCTAGCGCGCCTTCTTCCGCCACGCGCTGTAGGAGGTCACCGGGCCGGAGTGCGGGCGGAACAGCCACGGCCAGGGGTGCACCCGCACCGGGCCGACGGCCGCGGCCCGCCGGGCGAAGCCGGGCACGGGGGCGTGCGTGACGGCCACCGCGCGCCCGGCCAGCTCGTCGGCCACGACGCCGCGGCGCACCTCGACCGGGCGGCGGGTGCCCAGGTCGGCGAGGGTCTCGGCGAGGAACACCAGGCGCTTGCCCGACAGGCGAAGCCGCGCGAGGAGCGGCTCGTCGAACACGAACACCGCGGGCAGGTCGGGGTGGGCCGCCAGCGCCGGGTCGGCGTCGCCGAGCGACTCCGCGGTGAGCCACACGGCCCCGGGGTCGCCCTCGCCCGCCGGTTCCCGCGGCCCGCCGGTGGCCTCGGGGTCGGGGTCGGAGCGCATGCGCGGATCGGGGTCGAGCCGGTCGACGGGGGCGTCCGGCGGCCAGTCCTGGATGGGGCACGCGTCGCGCAGGGCGCAACCCCGGCACAGCTGCGGCGCGCGCTTCTGCACCTGCCAGCGCGAGAAGCCGTAGGGCTTGCCGGTGCCGGCCCCGATGCTCCACTGCCAGCCCAGCCGGTTGGCCGCGCGCGAGCCGTCGAGCAGATGGGTGAAGAAGCGGTCCTCGCCGCCCGTCCACTCCGCCCCGGCGCGCACGGTCCACTGCGACGACATCCACATCCGGGTCTGGTTGACCAGCCAGCCGTCGGTCTCCAACTCCTCGACGCAGCTCGCCACGCAGTTCATCTCCACGGGCCACGGCTCGTCCCACGACCGCGCCGGGCGGGCCGGGGCGGCCCGCAGCGCGGAGGCGGTGCGCCGGCCCAGCCGGGCGTAGAGGTGGCGGGCGTACTCCTGCCAGGCGAGCTCGTCGCGGAACTTGGTGCGGTCGCGCGGCGGGGCGTCGGCGGCGGCCGCCCAGGCCGTCGGCAGGTCGATCAGGCCGTGCCGGATCCACGGCGACAGCCGGGTCGCGCCCCGGCGCGACACCGGGAGCACCTCGTTGCGGCGGGCCGCGTAACCGGTGAGGTCGAGCGTGGCGAGCGCGGTGTCGGCGGCCTGCTGCCCGCCCCGGAACGCGGGGGACGGGGCGGGTTCGTCGCAGCACAGGTCGGCGAGGTGGTCGCGGACCCAGCCGACGGCGGTGCCCGGCTCGGGCGTGGGGAGCAGCACCGGCCCAGTCTCACCCCGGCGGCCGCGGCCCGCGCGCCGACACCCGCCCGCCCGCCACACCCACCGGGCCCGCCCTGCCACCGGCCGACGCGCACCGTTCGGCCCGGCGCGCACCTTGCGGCCCGGCGCGCACCGTCGAGGGTGCGCGTGGGGTGCGATGGTGCGCGTGGCCGGGTGTGAAGCGGTCGGCGGCGTCCTCTGCGGCCGGCGCGCACCGTCGCCCTCGCCGCGCACCCTCCGGCCCCTCGCGCACCGTCGACGATGCGCGTGGGGCCCGACGGTGCGCGGGGCCGAGTGGGCCTCAGCGCACCCGGTTGTCCGGCGGCGGGGCGATCGTGGCGGCCTGGCCCCAGTCGCGGTAGCTGCTCGTGATCGCCAGGGTGCCGATGCCGGGGAGCTGCTGGCGGGCGGCGCTGCGCAGCGGCCGGTGCGCGGAGTCGACCCACAGCGTGGAGGTGATGAGGGTCAGCCCGGCCCGCACCTGCTGCTCCAGCTGCGCCTTGAGTGCGGGGTCGGTGGCGGTCTCGGCGGCCCGGGCGAGGTCGGTGACGATCGTGTAGCGCACCGCCGGGTCCCCGCCGATGACGTCGTCGGCGGCCTCGCTGATCTGCGTGGAGTCGGCGTAGCGGGCCAGGGTGACGGTGAGGTCGGCGCGCTCGGTGAGCTGGTCGGCCTGCGCGATGAGCTGCTGGGCGTCCGGGTCGGTGCTGGCCGGGTCGACCCGCACCCACGGCCGGTCGTCGCCGTCGTCGGCCGGCATCCGCAGGTAGACCGCGTCGGGCAGGACCACGAAGCCGGTCTCCTGCGGGTCGGCACCCCGCTGCGTGACGACCTGGGTGAACGACAGCTCCACGTCGTCGTCGCTGATCCGCAGCTCGCCCGCGCCGGTGAACCGCAGCCGGACGTCGTCGGCGCCGATGAGCTCGCCCCGCAGGCTGAACCGGGCCGTGCGGTCGAGGCGCTGCTGCGCCGACACGGCCGCGATCAGCTCGTCGATGTCGTCGTAGCGGGTGAGCGCGGCGGCGGCGGGTTCCGGCCCGCCGCAGCCGACGACGGCACCGACCACGAGCAGCAACGCGAGCAGGCGGGGGATCCACGAAGCCACCACGGCACCTCCGTCGGGGGTTGAGGAACGGTAGCGGTCGGTCACCGGAGCGCGACGAGCACCCGGCGCAGCGCCTCCAGCCGCCCCGGCCGCAACAGTCCCTGCGCCACCCGGACGTCGAGCGCGCACTCGGGGTCGGCGGGCGGCCCGAGGTGCCCGCAGCCGCGCGGGCAGTCCTCGATGGCGGCGGCCAGGTCCTCGAACGCGGCGGGCACGTCGTCGGGGGTGACGTGCGCCAGCCCGAACGACCGGACGCCCGGCGTGTCGACGACCCACCCGTCCCGGCCGTCGGGGGTGCGCGGCAGCGGCAGGGCCAGCGCGGCGACGGTGGTGTGCCGCCCCTTGCCGACGGCCGACACCACGCCGACGGCCCGGTCGGCGTCCGGCACCAGCGCGTTGACCAGCGTGGACTTGCCGACCCCCGAGTGCCCGACCAGTGCCGACACCTTCCCGGCGAGCAGCGCGGCCAGCTCCGTCGGCGGCCGGTCGCGCCGGGTCACCACGACCGGGAAGTCCAGCTCCCGGTAGGCCGCCGCGAACGGTTCGGGGTCGGCGAGGTCGGCCTTCGTCAGGCACAGCACGGGCCGCAGCCCGCCCGCGTAGGCGGCGACGAGGCAGCGGTCGACGAACCCGGTCCGCGGCACCGGGTCGGCCACCGCCGTGACGATCACGAGCTGCTCGGCGTTGGCCACCACCACCCGCTCGAACGGGTCGTCGTCCTCGGCGGTGCGGCGCAGGACGGTGGAGCGCGGCTCGACGCGGACGATCCGGGCGAGGGTGTCGACGGCGCCGGTCAGGTCGCCGACCAGGCCCACCCGGTCGCCGACGACGATCGGCGTGCGACCCAGCTCGCGGGCGCGCATCGCGGTGACCGGCGGGCGGGTGCTGTCGCCGTCGGGGGCGCAGGTCCAGCGGCCGCGGTCGACGGTGACGACCATGGCCTCGGCGGCGTCGGCGTGGTCGGGGCGCTGTTTCGTGCGCGGCCGCGAGCCCCGGCGCCCGGGGCGGATCCGGACGTCGGACTCGTCGTACTCCCGCTTGCTCACGGAGCGAGCAGCGCCGTCCAGCGCCCGGGGAAGTCGGGGATCGTCTTGTCCGTGCAGCCGATGTCGTCGATCTCCACCCCGGGCACGCGCAGCCCCACCAGCGCGCCCGCGGTGGCCATGCGGTGGTCCGCGTAGGCCCCCCACGGTCCGCCGTGCAGCGGCGCGGGGCGGATCTCCAGGCCGTCGTCGGTCTCGGTGACGTCGCCGCCGACGGCGGTGATCTCGTGGGCGAGCGCGGCGATCCGGTCGGTCTCGTGGCCGCGGATGTGCGCGACGCCGCGGATCCGCGACGGGGTGGTGGCGAGCGCGGCGAGCGCGGCGACGGTGGGCGTGAGCTCGCTGGCGTCGTGCAGGTCGACGTCGACGCCGAGCAGGGCGTCCGGCCCGTGCACCGTCATCCCGTCCGGCCCGGGCTCGACCGTGCACCCGGCCTGCGCGAGGACCGACAGGATCTCCGCGCCCGGCTGGGTGGAGCCGGCCGGCCAGCCCGCGACGGTGACCGAGCCCCCGGTCAGCGCGGCGGCGGCGAGGAACACCGAGGCGTTGGACAGGTCGGGCTCCACGGCCCAGTCACGCGCCGCGATCGGGCCCGGGGCGACGTGCCAGGTGTTCGCGGAGGAGTCGTCGACGTGCACCCCGGCGGTGCGCAGCATCTCCACCGTCATCTCGATGTGCGGCAGCGACGGCACCGGCTTGCCGTCGTGGTGCACGGTCACGCCCTTGTCGTAGCGCGCCGCCGAGAGCAGCAGCCCGGAGACGAACTGGCTCGACGCCGACGCGTCGATCACGACGTCGCCGCCGGGCAGCGCGCCGGAACCGCGCAGCGTGAACGGCAGCCCGTCGCCGTCGACCGCGGCACCCAGGGCCCGCAGGGCGTGAAGGACGGTGCCCATCGGCCGCTCGCGGGCGCGCGGGTCGCCGTCGAAGGCCACCGGGCCGTCGGCCAGCGCCGCGGCGGGCGGGACGAAGCGCATGACGGTGCCGGCCAGCCCGCAGTCGACCGCCCCGCCGCCGCGCAGGCCGTCGTACGCACCGATCGCGACGTGCTCGCCGTCGACGGTGACCGGGACGCCGAGCGCGCGCAGCGCCCCCACCATGAGCGCGGTGTCGCGGGTGGCCGGGGCACCGGACACCGACGCCGGGCCGCCGGACAGGGCGGCGAGCAGCAGCGCGCGGTTGGTCACCGACTTGGAGCCGGGCACGGACACCCGGCCGCGGACGGGGCCGGTCGCGACGGGTGCGGTCCAGGGGCTGGTCACGGCACCCATGATCCCCCACTCCGTCCGGCCCGCGGGGTGTCGGGGTGGGGTGCCACGATGGACCCATGTGCGGCCGCTACGCCTCGATCAAGGCGCCCACCGACCTCGCCGACGAGTTCCGCGCCGTCGACGCCACCGACGGCGCCGCGGAGCCCGACTACAACGTCGCACCGACCAAGACCATCGTCACCGTCGTCCAGCGGCACCCGCGCGACGCCGACGGCACGCCGGACCCGGACGTCACCGAGCGCACGCTGCGCCTGGTCACCTGGGGCCTGGTGCCGTCGTGGGCCAAGGACGCCAAGGGCGGTGCCCGGATGATCAACGCGCGGTCGGAGACGGCCGCGGAGAAGCCGGCCTTCAAGCGGGCGATGCGGGCGCGGCGCTGCCTGATCCCGGCCGACGGCTGGTACGAGTGGCAGCGCGGGCCCGACCACAAGCAGCCGTACTACACCCGCTACGCCGACCGCTCGAGCCTGGCGATGGCCGGCATCTGGGAGTTCTGGAAGCCCAAGGACGACCCGGAGGGCGCCTACCCCGACGGGCTCGTCACCGCCGCGGTGCTCACGACGTCGGCGGTGGGGGAGCTGGCCCAGGTGCACGACCGGATGCCGCTGCTGCTCCCGCCCGCGGCCTGGGACGCCTGGCTCGACCCCGACACCGGCGCCGACGCCGACCCGGTCGCGTCCTGGCTCGCGCCGCCGTCGGAGGAGCTGGTGGCGTCGCTGGAGCTGCGTCCGGTGTCGCCGCTGGTCAACAGCGTCCGCAACAACGGGCCCGAGCTGCTGGAGCCGTTCACCGACGTCCCCGAGCCGCTGCAGCTCGACCTGCTGGCCGGGCCGAACCCGCAGTGACCGAGGTCGCGGCCACCGAGGTCGACACCCCGCACGGCCCCGCCCGCGTCACCCGGCACGAGGCCACCGACCCGCGGGCGGTGCTGCTGCTCGGCCACGGGGCGGGTGGCGGGGTGGGGGCGCCGGACCTGGTGTCCGCCACCGCCGCGGCCGTCGCGACCGGGGTGTCGGTGGTGCTCGTCGAGCAGCCCTACCGCGTGGCCGGTCGTCGGGCCCCCGCGCCCGCCGGGCAGCTCGACACCGCCTGGCTGGCCGTCGTCGAGCACGTCCGTGCGGATCTGCCGCTGGTGTTCGGCGGGCGCTCCTCCGGTGCCCGGGTCGCCTGCCGCACGGCCGGTGCGGGCGGCGCGGTCGGCGTGGTGTGCCTGGCGTTCCCGGTCGCCCCGCCGCGGAGCCCGGAGAAGCACCGGCTCGCCGAGCTGGCCGCACCGCAGGTCCCGGTGCTGGTGGTGCAGGGCGAGCGCGACCCGTTCGGCCGCCCCGAGGAGGCGCCCGGTCGCCGGGTCGTGCTGCTGCCCGGTGACCACGGCCTCAAGGCCGCGCACGGCGAGCTCCGGGCCGCGGTCGCCGGGTTCCTGGGCGGCCTGCTCAGCTGAGCGCGGTGGCGATGGGGGCGAAGCTCGCCCCGGCCAGGCGCGCGAGGTCGTCGGGGGCCAGTTCCATCTCCAGGCCGCGCCGTCCCGCGCTGCAGAACAGCGTGTCGAACCCGCGGGCCGAGGAGTCGATCACCGTGGGCAGGCGCCTGCGCTGCCCCAGCGGCGAGATCCCGCCCGCGACGTAGCCGGTGACGCGCTCGGCGTCGGCCACCTCCGCCATCCGCGCCCGCTTCCCGCCGACCGCCGCCGCCAGCGCCTTGAGGTCCAGCGACGCGGTGACCGGGACGACGGCGACGGTGAGCCGCCCGTCGACGTCGGCGACCAGGGTCTTGAACACCCGCCCCGGGTCCAGCCCCAGCATCTGCGCCGCCTCCGGCCCATAGGCCTGCCCGGTGCCGTGCTCGTAGGAGTGCAGGACGTGCGCCACGCGGCCCTTCGCCAGCAGCGCCGTCGCGGGGGTTGCTCTTCCGGCCATGACGGACAGGGAATCACCCGGCGGGGAGCGCGTGTTGTACGGGCCGTGACGCACGCACTGATGGACTCCCCCCCGGCATCGCCGGGCCGCTCCGCGACGAGGCGCGTAGGCTCGCCTCGTCGTCCGGCCACCGCTTCGGGGGTCGTCCCCGGGGCCCGCGTGGTCCGGCGTGAGAGGAGCACGGTGCCCGGCAGCACGTCCGACCGCACCGCACCGGTCACCGATGCGGTGGAGGCCGTCGACCAGGAGGCGATCGACCAGAAGGCGATCGACCAGGAGGCGGAGACCCCCGAGGAGCGCATGGCGCGCTTCGAGCGCGACGCGATGCCCCTGATCGACCAGCTCTACGGTGCCGGTCTGCGCATGACGCGCAACCCCGCCGACGCCGAGGACCTGGTGCAGGAGACCTACCTGAAGGCCTACTCGGCCTTCGGCACCTTCCGCGCGGGCACCAACCTCAAGGCCTGGCTGTACCGGATCCTCACCAACACCTACATCAACGGGTACCGCAAGAAGCAGCGCCAGCCGCTGCAGTCCCCCACCGACGAGATCACCGACTGGCAGATCGCGCAGGCCGGTGAGCACACGTCGAAGGGGCTGCCCTCGGCCGAGGCCGAGGCGCTCGACGGGCTGCCCGACGACGCGGTGAAGGCGGCGCTGCAGGCGCTCCCGGAGGACTTCCGGATGGCGGTGTACTACGCCGACGTCGAGGGGTTCGCCTACAAGGAGATCGCCGAGATCATGGGCACCCCGATCGGCACCGTCATGTCGCGGCTGCACCGCGGACGCCGCCAGCTGCGCGACATGCTCACCGAGACCGCCCGGGAGCGGGGCTTCCTGCGCGGCAAGCAGGAGGAGGTCACCTCATGAGCTGCGGCGACCACCACGAGACGGACTGCTCGGAGGTGCTGGCCGAGGTCTGGCTGTTCCTCGACCAGGAGTGCGACGGCGAGCGCCGGGCGCTGCTGTCCAAGCATCTCGACGAGTGCGGCCCGTGCCTGGCCGAGTACGGCCTGGACGAGAAGCTCAAGCGGCTGCTGGCCGCGAAGTGCGGCGGGGAGCAGGCGCCGCCCGGGCTCAAGGACAAGCTGCGCCACCAGATCCGCACCGCGGTGCTGGAGCAGGCCGAGGTCACGGTCGAGTCCGGCCCCGACGGCGTCACCACCACGGTCGAGGTGCGCACGACCCGCGTCGAGCGCCGCGGCTGATCACGCACACGGAACGCCGGGACCCGTCGGGTCCCGGCGTCCGGTGTCTCACGAGGGTTCGGGCCTCAGGTGTTGGGGCGCTTGCCGTGGTTGGCGCCGCCCTTCTTGCGGTCGCGGCGCTTGCGTGCACGCTTCGACATGGTTCCCTCCCTCACACGGTCGTGGCTGCTGGGACCAGCATCGCACGTGATTGACTGGCGCCGATGTCCACCCTGAGCGAGCTGCTGGCCGAGCACACGCAGCTGCCCGGTGACGCCGTCGAGCACCTGCAGCGGGTCGTCGCCGAGTGGCAGCTGCTGGCCGACATGTCCTTCGCCGACTTCCTGCTCTGGGTCCCGCTCGACTCCGACTTCCTCTGCGTGGCGCAGGCCCGGCCCACCACCGCGCCCACCGCGCACGCGGAGGACATGGTGGCCCGGCGGGTGCCGGTGGCGGACAACCCGCAGCTGCGCCGGGCGGTCGTCGAGGGGCGGATCTGTCGTGACGAGGCCCCCCGGTGGCACCTGGAGGTACCGGTCCGTACCGAGACGATCCCGGTGCGGCACGCCGGGGCGGTCGTCGCGGTCCTGTCCCGCGACACGAACCTCGCGATGCCGCGGGTGCCGAGCCCGCTGGAGATCGCGTACCTGGGCAGCGCGTCGGACCTGTGCCAGATGGTCGCCGACGGCACCTTCCCGCCGCGCGCCACCGTCGCGGGCGCCGACACCAGCCCCCGGGCAGGGGACGGCCTGGTCCGCCTCGACGCGCACGGCCTCGTCGCCTACGCCAGCCCCAACGCGCTCTCGGCCTACCACCGCATGGGCCACGCCAGCGACCTCGTGGGTCTGCCGCTCGACCGTGCCACCCGCGCGCTCGTCCTCGACCCCTTCGACGCCGCCGAGGTCGCCGGGCGCATCGAGTCCGCGCTGGCCGGGCGGCACTCGCTGCGGATGGAGGTCCGGGCCCGCGGCGCGGTGATGCTCGTGCGCGCGCTGCCGCTGCGGCCCCGGGGCGACGCGGCGGGCGCGCTGGTGCTGGTCCGCGACATCACCGACCTGCGCCGCCGTGACATGGCGTTGCTGTCCAAGGACGCGACGATCCGGGAGATCCACCACCGGGTGAAGAACAATCTCCAGACCGTCGCGGCCCTGCTGCGCCTGCAGGCCCGCCGTACGGCGATCCCCGAGGCCCGCCGGGCGCTGGCGGAGAGCGTGCGGCGGGTCGACTCCATCGCGCTGGTCCACGAGACGCTGTCGGCGTCGGTGGCCGAGCGGGTCGACCTCGACGAGCTCGTCGACAAGGTCCTGCCCGCCATCGGCGACGGCGCCACCGCCGAGTCGCGGGCCAAGGTGCGCCGCGACGGCAGCTTCGGCGAGCTGCCCGCCGAGCTGGCCACGCCGCTCGTGCTGGTGCTCACCGAGCTCGTGCACAACGCGCTGGCGCACGCCTTCGAGCCCGGCCGCGCCGGCGAGGTCGTCGTCACCGCCCGGCGCACGGCGTCCGCGCTCGACGTCGCGGTCCTCGACGACGGGCGCGGCCTGCCGCCCGGGTTCGACGTCGAGACGGCCGGGGGCCTGGGCCTGCAGATCGTCCGCACGTTGCTGGACTCCGAGCTCGGCTCGGCGCTCCAGGTCCGGGCGCGGGAGGGCGGCGGAACCGAGGCCCTCATCAGGCTCTCGTTACGGGGGCGTTAGCCTGGGGACTGTGGTTGACGGCACGCAGGTCGCACTGGCGAGTCGCCGACCCCCCGTCCGGAGCAGCCCCCGCGTGCGCCCGGAGGGAACGACCGAGGGCCCGCGACCGGGTGCAGTCCGGTCTCGGGCCCTCGGTGGGGGAGTCTTGAGTTCTACTGCTCGTCTCGTCAGGCCGTGCGAGCGCGGGTACGCGCGTTGCGACGCTTCAGCGCCCGACGCTCGTCCTCGCTCATGCCGCCCCAGACGCCTGCGTCCTGGCCGCTCTCGAGTGCCCAGGTGAGGCACTCGGTGACCACGGGGCAGCGCCGGCATACGGTCTTGGCCTCGGCGATCTGCAGCAGCGCAGGACCGCTCGTCCCCACAGGGAAGAACAGCTCGGGGTCCTCGTCGCGGCAGATTGCGCGGTGGCGCCAGTCCATGATTGCTCTGCTCCTCGTACTTGCGCGATCGGGGTCGCGCCGATCGTCCGTCACGGTGTTTCCGCGCTTGTGAATGATTTCACGAGCGCGTACGTCTTTCAAGGGTCAAGGCCCAGTCCGGTGAGCACTCTCACCCACTCATCGTAACGACGGCTGACACGATCGGTTACTGCTTCGTGACTGTCGTACGGATGAACGCTGATCCTCGGCCGCCCGTCGGAGTTCGGTTACCCGGTCTCCGACGGACCATGCGCGGAGCCCGTCACCGTCGCGGCCGACGGGCCCTTGCTTGTCCGGGACCTACAGTGCGCCCTCGTTTGCCCTGGTGCGAGCCCTTATCGGCTCGACGGTCCGCCGCGGTCGGTGAATGGCCCCCCTGCATCACCGAATCGGGTGACGCGAACCGCTCGACGCGACGAGAAGTGCCTTTCGTACGACGACTCGTCGCTCAGCGGGTTCGGACGGGAACTGCGGGTCACCGTGCCGGTGCGCGCCTATCCTCGGGTCGGTGAGGACCGACGAGCCCGCCATTCCCTCCGGTCCGCCCGTCCAGGTGCGGGTGGCCGGTCTGATCGTGGGCGTCCAGGGGCTGCTCGGCCTGGCGTTCTCCGTGCTGCTCGTCGTGCGGGCGGGTGACGCGGAACTGCCGCTCTCCTTCGTGATCGGGGAGGCCGGGTACTTCGTGCTCATCGGGGGGGCGCTGGTGGCCGTCGGGGCCGGGCTGGTCGTCGGGCGCCGCTGGGCCCGGACGCCGGCGATCGTCACGCAGCTGCTGCTGTTGCCGGTGGTGTACTCGCTGATCGGGCCGTCGCGGCAGCTCGTGCTGGGCATCGTCTGCGGAGCGGCGGTGTTCGTGGCGTTCATGCTGTTGATCAGTGAACGGTCGCGGGAGTGGTCGATGGGGCTGGACCTGCCCGACGCTCCTCGTTGATCCTCGCTGCGCACTCGTGTTCGCCGATGGGCTCTCGGCGTCGGGGCGTCGCCCGCGGCGGCCTGGGGTCGCCGAGTGTGGGGTACGGCAGCCGGGGGAGGCGCGTGAGCTGCCTTCGGGGCCGTGTCGTAGGCGGCGGGATGCTGGGCGCGCCAGTTCGGCGACGAGCGGGCGTCGCGTCCCGCTGGCCGGGGCCGGCCGTCGGCGTCCGGTTCGGATCGATGGCGCGGGTACGGTCCGATGCTGGGGACGGTCGTTTTCCCAGTTCAGGTCGTGTATGATCGAACATG
>NZ_BJNG01000037.1 GCF_006539565.1 Pseudonocardia hydrocarbonoxydans | reverse complement strand
TGCCTGCCGGGCCCGTCGCAACAGCGCCGCGAGGACCGCGATCGGGTGCGTTTCCAGCAGCCCACCCAGAAGCGCCGCACCCGACGGGGCCGACGGTTCAGAGGCGGGCCGAGGGTGCGGGTTCGTCGTACTCGTCGTGGCGTCGCATCCAGAAGGAGAAAGGAGCCTGCGGCCAGTCGTCGGGGACGTCCTCGCCCTCGATCTGCCCGCCGTAGGGGGTGAGGTCGAGCAGGCTGGACACGCTGCCGATGCGGCTGACCATCGGGCCGTTCTGCAAGAAGTAGGTGCGGTAGACCTCGTCGCCGTCGCGCAGGAAGACATTGAGCGAGAACCACTGCGTGGTGTCGAAGTCCTCGACGAACTCGGGAGTCGTGATCGTGTACCAGGGCAGGTCGGTCCACCCCATCCGCTCGGCGTACGCGGTGAGCGCCGTCTGCGGCGCGGGGGAGGCCATGGCGAAGGAGACGTCGTGGGCGTGCAGCAGGCCCAGGTCGGCCACCCCGTCGGCCCAGGACGAGCAGCCGACACAGCCGGCGTCGGGCCAGCCGCCGACACCCTCCTCGAAGAAGAACCGGTAGAGGATCAGCTGGCTGCGTCCGTCGAAGAGATCGAGCAGGGACCTCGGCCCGTCGGGGCCCTCGAAGTGGTAGTCGCGCTCGACGCGCACCATCGGCATCCGCTTGCGCGCGGCGGCGAGCGCGTCGAGCTCTGCGGCGACCGCCTCCTCTCGTTCGCTCAGGCGGGCGAGCTCGAGTCGCCACTCGGATGCGGACACGACGGGCGGCTTCGCGACGTCCATGGCAGCGAGCCTAAAGCGGTGACGGGTCGCCCGCCCGGTCTCACGAGCCTGTGCTCCCGACGGCGGACAGCTCGACGACGCCGAACCCGCACGCCCCAGCGCTCCCGCCGACGAGACAGGCACGGACGACGACCTCGTGCCGCCCGTGGACCCGTCGCCGCAGGACCTGACAGCCGCCGCCGCGACTCCCTGACCACTCGCCGGTCGCGCGTTCGCGATCCGGTCGATGGCGAGCCGGCCGGTGACGTCGGGTCGATCGCCGGGCGCTACTGGCGGTACCCCTCCACCACGCTCGCGGGCCGCTCCTGCGCGGCGTCCGGGTCCTGGCCGGCCCGGCGGCGGGCGTCGCGCTGCCGCAGCAGGTCCCAGTAGCGGTCGAGCTGCACACCCAGATCCCGCAGCCGCCGCTGCTCCTCCTCGGAGAGCGCCTGGCCGATGTGTGCGCGCTCCAGCCGGTGCTCCTCGGCCACCAGCTCGTCGATGCGCCGATGCAGTTCCTGGTCGTCCATCCACCGCTCCTCGCTCGTGACTCCTGCCACCGTCGACCGGCGCTCACCCCCATCCTGCACCCGGGCGCCGACGGATCGGGCTACAGCATCTCCAGGGGACGGGGTCGGGCCGGTGGGGGGAAGGCCTCGTCGAGCGAGGTCAGGTCCTCGTCGCCGAGGCGGATCCGGAGGGCGGCGGCGTTGTCCCGGACGTGGTCGAGGGTGCCCGCGCGCGGGATGGCGTTGACGCCGTCGGCGCGCAGCACCCAGGCCAGTGCGATCTGGGCCGGTGTCGCCCCGTGCCGCCGCGCGACCTCGCCCAGCGCCGGGTGCCCGAGCAGGCGGCCCTGCTCGATCGGCGAGTAGGCCATGACCGGGATCCGGCGTCCCGACAGCCACGGGAGGAGGTCGTACTCCGGCCCGCGCCGCACGAGGTTGTAGAGGATCTGGTCGGTCTGCACCTGGTCGCCGCCGGGAACGCCGGCCACCTCGGCCATGTCGTCGGCGTCGAGGTTGCTGACCCCCCAGTACCGGATCAGTCCGCGCTCCGTCAGGTCCGCGAACCCCGCGATCGTCTCGGCAAGCGGGACACCGCCGCGCCAGTGCAGCAGGTAGAGATCGATCCGGTCGGTGCCGAGCCGGGCGAGGCTGGCTTCGCAGGCCCGCACGGTGCCCGCCCGGGTCGCGTGTCGCGGCAGCACCTTGTCCACCAGGAACACCTCGTCGCGGCGCCCGGCGATCGCCTCCCCCACCAGGATCTCCGATGCGCCGTCGGCGTACATCTCGGCGGTGTCGATCACGGTCATCCCGAGGTCGACGCCGAGTCGTATCGAGGCGATCTCCTCGGCCCTGCGGGCGGGGCGTTCCGCGAAGTGCCAGGTGCCCTGGCCGAGTGCGGCGATCCTCTCGCCGGAGGGAAGGACCACGGAGCGGGCGGTCGTCGTCATGTGCGGCCTCTCCGGACTGTCGGGGGCACGGGCCGGATCCGCGCCCGCCACAAGGCACGTCCGGCGGACCCTGTCGCTCGAGTCTGCCCACAGTCGCCGCGCGACGACGGCCGGCGGGCGCTGCTCGACGAGTGCCGACCGCAGGGCCGCCGCGGTGCACCCGGCGGGGCGCTACCTCGCGTGGGAGAGCTGATCGCCGAGGTAGCGCTCCATCAGGGGCCGTGCCTCCAGGCGGAAGAGCTGGAGCCGACGGGTGTGGCGCAGCAGCAGGAGGCCGGCGGCGTGCGCGAAGGCCTCCGCGGTCAGCCGCGTCGCCTCGTCGGGTCCGAACAGCCCGGACGCGGCGTCGCACATCGGTTGCAGCGTCGCGAGCAGGGCGTCGTTGAGCTCGCGGTTGGTCTCGTCGTCGGACAGTCCGCGGGGCGCGATGCCGCCGGCGAACAGGTAGAAGCCCAGGTCCAGCTCGCGCGGGTTCTCGTCGTAGAAGTCGAAGAACGCCAGCCCGGCCGCGACGTAGCGGGGCGCCGGGTCGTCGATCCCGGACGCGGCGGCCTCCGTGGCGGCGCGCAGGCGGGTCAGCGACTCCCGGAGCGCCGCGGCGTAGATGTGCTCCTTGCTCGGGAAGTAGGCGTAGATCGCCCCCGGTGCGTATCCCGCCTCCTTGGCGATGGCCCGGATGCCGGCCCCGCGCAGCCCGTCACGGGCGAACACGCGCAGTGCGGCCTCCAGGATCAGGGTCCGCTTCGCCTCGGTGACCGCGCCGAGTCGTTCTGCGCGCGCAGCGTCCGTCATCATCTCGCCTTCCCGGGCCGAACGGCGATGCTACGTTCTGAACAGGGTTCACTCAACTGAACCTAATTCAGGACGAAGGAGTCCCACGCAGATGACCACCGTCGCCAGCGAGCGGGTGACCGCCTACACCGAGCGTTTCCGGACCTTCCTCGACGAGGACGTCGCGCCGCTGGAGGAGGAGCTGGCCGGCCGGGACGCCGGTTCCCCGAGCGCGCCGCGGTTCGACGAGCAGGGCCGGATGCACCCCGCGGTGTGGGAGGCCCGCCGCGAGGTGCAGCGCCGCGCCGGCGCGCTCGGTCTCTACGCCCCGCACAACAGCACCGACGTCGGGGGCGGGGGCTTCGGCCGGGTCGAGATGCACCACGTCGAGGAGTTCGTCTACCGCGAGTCCGGGCTCGGGCTGGGCCTGGCCGCGCTGGCGTGGACCGAGGGCCCGAACCCGGCCGTCGAGCACTGCTCGCCGGCGATGCGCGAGCAGTACCTGACGCCGCTGATCACGGGTGAGATCACCACGGCGTTCTGCAACACCGAGCTCGGTGTCGGCTCGGACGTGCTGGCGATGTCGACCCACGCGGTCCGCGACGGCAGCGACTGGATCATCAACGGGACCAAGGGGTGGATCACCAACTCCCACTTCGCCGACGTCCTGCAGGTCGTGGCGGTCACCGATCCCGGAGCGGGCACCCGGTCGCTGTCGATGTTCCTCGTCGACGGCGCCGCCCCCGGGCTGAGCCGCGACCGCGCGCTGCCCACCACGATGGCCGACGGGCTCACCGGCACCCTGGAGTTCCGCGACGTGCGGGTACCGGCGGAGAACGTGGTCGGCGAGGTCGGCGACGGGTTCGCCCTGGCGATGTCGTGGATCAACTGGCGGCGGATGTGCCGCGGCGGCATGTGCGCGGGCTGGGGGCGGTGGCTGCTCGAGCGGGCGGTGGCCTACGCCCGGCAACGCCACTCCGGCGGCCGACCGATCGCCGAGCAGCAGGTCGTGCAGCACATGCTCGCGAACATGGACGCCGACGTCTACCAGGCCCGGGCCACCTCACTGGTCGCCCAGGCCGAGCTCGACGAGCTCGGCCCGTTCGCGATCCCGCTGCACCGCGAGGCCCCGCGGCTGATCAGCCTGATCAAGGTGATCAACGACGAGGCGTTCTTCCGGGTCGCGGACACCGCGGTGCAGGTCCGCGGCGCGGTCGGGCTGGTGCAGGACTCGCCCGAGGAGAAGCTGTTCCGGGTGGCGCGCAACCTGCGCATCCCGGCCGGGACGTCGGAGATCCAGCGCAACGCCATCGCGCGCGGCCTGTTGCGGAGCCCCGCGGCATGACCACCGCACCGATGCCGTTGACGCGGTACTCGCCCGGCGGGGGGTGCGCCTGCAAGCTGCCCCAGCGGCTCCTGGACGAGGTGCTGACCTCGGTACGGGACGGCCACCTCGCCGGCGGGACGGGCGGGATCCTGCGGGTCGGGCTCGACCCGGCCGACGACGCCGCCGTGGTCGACCTTCCCGGCTGGGAGGGCCGTTCGCTGGTGGTGACCACCGACTTCCTCACCCCGGTGGTGGACGACCCGTTCGAGTGGGGTCGCATCGCGGCCACCAACGCCCTCTCCGACGTCTACGCGATGGGCGGCCGCCCGCTGGTCGCGGTGAACCTGCTCGGCTGGCCCGCGGATCTGGACCGGGCGTTGCTCGCCGAGGTGCTGCGCGGCGGCGCGGCGGCGGTCACCGGGGCCGGGGCGCTCATCGTCGGCGGGCACAGCATCGTCGACCCGGCGCCGAAGTACGGGCTCGCGGTCGTCGGCGAGGTCGCCCACGACGCCGTCCTGCGCAAGGGCGGCGGCCGGGCGGGGGACCGGCTGGTGCTGACCAAGCGGCTCGGCTTGGGTGTGGTCGGGACCGCGATCCGGCGCGGGCAGGCCGGCGAGGCCCACGTCCGGGACGCGGTCACCTCGATGACGCGTCTCAACGCCACCGCCGCGCAGGTCGCCGTGGCCGCCGGCCTGCGTGGTGGCACCGACGTCACCGGCTACGGGCTGATCGGGCACCTGCACGAGATGGCCCTCGCCGCCGGTGTGGCGGCCCGGGTCCGGCCCTCGGCGGTGCCGCTGCTGCCGGGCGTGCGGGAGCTGGTGCAGGCCGGGTGCGCCCCGGACGGCAGCCGCCGCACGCTGCGCGACGCCCTCGCCGCGGGCTGGTTCGTCCCGGGCGACCTCGACCCGACGACGCAGCTGCTGCTGGCCGACGCCCAGACCTCCGGCGGGCTGCTGCTCGCCGTCCCCCCGGCCGGGGTGGACCAGGTGCTCGGCGGGCTGCGGGCCGTCGGTGAGCAGCACGCCACCGTGGTCGGCGAGCTCGTCGAGGGCGTGGCCGGGCAGGTCGGCATCGCGGGCGACGACCGCGCGGCGGGCCTGCGGGGGACCGCCCGATGACCCGCCTGGCCTGCGTGACGGGGCGCTTCCAGCCGGTGCACGCGCAGCACCTGGAGCTGTTCGAGATCGCCGCACGCGACGCGGACCATCTCGTCGTCGCCGTCACCAACCCCGACTCCGGCGCCCGGCACGCCGAGTCGACCTCGGCGCACCGCCACCTGCCCCGGTCCAACCCGTTCACCTTCTTCGAACGGGCCCGGATGCTGCGGGCCGCGCTCGCCGGGCGGGGGCCGGCCGAGCACGCCACGATCGTCCCGTTCGACCTGACCCGCCCGCAGACCTGGGTCGAGTACGTGCCGCTGCACGCCCGGCAGCTGGTGCGCGTGTACGGCGACTGGGAACGGGAGAAGGCCTCGCGCCTGGCCGGGGCCGGCTACCCGGTCACCGTCCTCGACGGCGACCCGGCCACGAAGCTCTCGGCCACCGACGTCCGCGCCCACCTGCACGGTGACCCGGCCGGCTGGGCCGACCTCGTCCCCGCCGCGGTGGTACCCCTGCTGATCGAGATCCTCGCCACGAGGGCGACGACGGGAGGCCGGGCATGACCACGACCCCGACCGTGCCCGCGGGCTACGGGGAGAACCAGCCTCGGCTGCACGACGACCGCCTGCCGATCGTGCTGGTCGTCCTCGACGGGCTCGGGGACCGTCCGATCGCCGAGCTCGACGGGCGCACCCCGGCCGAGGCCGCCCACACCCCGAACCTGGACGCGCTGGCCCGCCGCGGAGCCAGCGGCTGGCACCTGCCCTTCGGCTGGGGCCGGGCCCCGGCCTCGGAGCTCGCGCACTGGGCGATGTTCGGTTACGCCCCCGTCCGCTTCCCCGGCCGGGCGGTGCTCGAAGCGCTCGGCGGAGGTCTCGACGTCGATCCCGACCACGCCGTCACCCACGCCTCGCTGCGCACCTCCCGCCGCGACGGCGACACCCTGCACCTCACCGGACGCGCCGGGCGCGACGACGTCGCCGACGTCGCCGAGCTGCTCGCCGGGCTCGTGCCCGTGCTCGCCGCGCACGGCATGACGCTGCAGCGCCTGGGGGACCGGGGCGAGGCGCTGCTCGCCGCGCCCGCCCACCGCTGCGGCGACGTCACCGACAGCGACCCGCTGTTCGAGACCTTCCACCCCTGGATGCGGCCGGTCCCGACCGGCGACGAGGGCGCCGCGTTCGCCGCGGACCTCACCGCCGCGCTGGGCGCCGCCCGCACCCACCTGTCGGGCAGCGCGGTCAACACCGCCCGGCGGCGGCGCGGCCTGCCCGCCCTGGACGTGCTGACGACCAAGTGGTCCGGGCGGCGCGGACGGATCCCCTCCTTCGTCGACCAGGTCGGCGTACCCGGGGCGCTGGTGACGAGCACCCGGCTCTACCGCGGCATCGCCGCCGCCCTCGTCATGGACTCGGTGCACCTGCCGCCCGTCGAGGACCTGGGGACGGACCTCGCCGCGCGTCTCGCCGCCGCGCAGGACCTGATCGCCGGCGGGGCCCGGTTCGTGCACGTGCACACCAAGGCCACCGACGAGGCCGGCCACACCAAGCAGCCCTACGCCAAGCGCGACGCCCTCGAGGCCATCGACCGCGGCCTGGTCGGCCTGCACGGGATCGCCGACCGCGCGATCGTCGCGGTCACCGGCGACCACGCCACCCCCTCGACCCACGGCGTCATGCACACCGCCGACCCGACCCCGCTGCTGGTCACCGGGCCGACCGTGCGCGCCGACACCGTCACCGAGTTCGGTGAGCTCCCGGCCCGGCACGGCTGGTGGGGACAGGTCCGCGCGGAGGAGCTGCTGCCGCTGTTGCTCGGGCAGGCCAACCGGCCGGTCTTCCTGGGCCACCGCATCACCGCCCGCCCGGTCATCGCGCTGGCCGACTCCCCCGAGCCGATGCCACTGCCCGACGAGGCTGCCGGCGGTGGCGACCCCCGTGGGCCGCGGAGCACCGAGCCGATGACCGGCCCGGACGGGCGGTCGACGTGACGACACGGCATCCGCGGGACGGGTCGCGGATGACTCCGGTTCCTGATCCTGCTGGGATGAGCATCCTCCTGACCGGACTCGTGCCGGTGACTGCCCGGCGGCTGGTGGACGCCGTCCACGCCGGGGGGCAACAGGGTCCCGGCCGCGCGGGCGGCTCTACCGACACACCGGTTCGAGCCTTCGTGCCAGGGCCTGCAGGTGGGCGATCCACCGCGCGGAATCGGGGCTGGGCTCCGCGCTCTCGGAATGCTGCGCGATGGCGATGATCGCGCGGATGCGCACCCACCGGGCCAGCAGCTGCGGGTCGGACAGGCCCGCCGTTCGGGCGTAGCCCGCCACGACGGCCACATCGGTCACATGCTCGGCCGCCGCGAGGAAGGCGAAGCACTCTGCGTGGGGATCGGCGAGGACCGGCTTCGGGTCGATCACCACCCAGTCGTCGCCGGCTCGCAGGACGTTGTCCTGGTAGAGATCGTTGTGGATCAGGTCCGTCGCGGGCAGCGCGAGCAGGGAATCCAGCTCGGCCCCGGCCGCCGGACACCGACGGGTCAGCGCCCGTCGCCAGCCGTCCGAGTCGGCGTGCTCGGCGATGGTGGGGAACGGGCCGTCCGCAGCGGTGCGGTCGGCATGCCGCAGCCGCCGGGCGACGTCGGCGATGACGGGGAACGACACGCCGACCGAGCCCGCCGTGACGTCGCCGAGCTCGGTCCCCGGTGTGACCGGCTCGAGCAGCAGCGTCCGGCCGTCGTCACGGGCGGCGAGGACGCGAGGCGCGAGCCCCGCCCGGGCCCAGACGACCAGCGCCCGGTCGGCGGCCCCGGCCGTCCAGGCGCTCGTGACCGGCTCGACCTTCAGCACGACCGCATCGCCGGTGCGCAGCCGCGCACGGTAGACGTATCCCACGCCGCCGCTGCCGAACGGCCGGGCGTCGACCACGCCCCACTCCTGCATGGCCGCCCGTGCCCGCGCGGCCGTCGCGATGCGGACGGCGTCCCACTCCGGCCCGAACCACTCGGCCCAGTTCCGGTGCTGACGTGCGAACGGGTCGGGCACCACCGACCGATCCTCACACGCCCGCGGCGCGGGCATCACTCGACGGCGTCACGCGCCGATGTCCAACCGATCCGGGCGTCCCGGCCGATAGGCTCACCGTGGTCGATCCGACACGCCCGAGGGGGACGACGTGGTGGTCCGGGTCTCGAGCGAGCTGCCGATCCCGGCCGACGTGGCGGCCGGCCTGATCCGCAAGCCGGAGCTGCTGCGGTACGTGACCTGGCCGGTGCTCGTCCTACCGGAGCTGCCCGACGGGGAGTTCCGCGTCGGTCACGAGATGACGGTGCGGCTGCGCCTGTTCGGGGTGCTCCCCCTGTGGCGGCACACCGTGCGCGTCGTCGCGGGCGACGGGTCGGCAGGCGAGGCGCGGACCGAGGAGCACGGCGGTCCGCTGCGGGCCTGGCGCCATCGCCTGGTGGTCACCCCGGTCTCGGCGCGCAGCTGCCGGTACACCGACGAGGTGGAGATCGACGCCGGGGCGCTGACCCCGCTGGTCGTCCTCACCGCGCGGGCGTTCTACCGCTACCGGCACCGGCGCTGGGCTGCCCTCGCACGCGTACTCGCCTGAGCCGTCCCGCCACCCCCGCCCCCGGCCCCCGCCCCGGGACCACGGACGAGACTGTTCCCGTGCCCGTCCCCGCAGGCCCCGTGCCGACCTCGATCCTGCTGTGGAACGCCGAGGAGCTGCTCGACCCACCCACCGCTCCCTGCTGCCTGCGCCCGACGCGGGCGGGGGACCGGGCCGTCGTCTACCGCACCGGGCCCGGCGGTGGCGTCGCGGCGGTCGTCGACTTCACCGGCGACGCGGTGCAGCGGCCCGACGGCGGGCGGTTCGCGGCATGCGTCGTCCATCTCCTCGACGACCCGCTGCCCCGCGCCGCGCTGCTCGCCGACGACCTGCTCGGGCCGGTGTTCCGGCACCTGCGCGGACGCCGCCGCATCCCCGGGCCCGCGGCCCGGCGACTGGAGCAGCTGCTCACGCGGTGAGGCCGCGGGGGTGGGGCCGCGTCACGGCCGGGCGGTGGCGTCCAGGAGGTCCAGGACGTACCGGGCGATCGCCGCGCGGGTGGCGAGCAGTGGCTGCAGCTCCGGCCCCGCCCCGGCGTCCCGGATCTCGTAGGGGACGGCCGGGACGGCGTGAAAGATCGTCATGGCCAGCGCGTGGGCCCTCCGGACCCGGTCGGCCGGGACGGTGCTGCCCTCGTCGCGCAGGCCCCGGACGTAGGCCGCCAGGCACTCCCGCTCCAGCTCGGGGAACTCGTGCGCCGGGCGCCGCCCCAGCTGCATCTCGCCGAGCAGGAGCTGACCCAGGTCGAACCCCACCGGCGCCCGGCCCCAGAAGCCGAAGTCGATCATGATGAGGTCGTCGTCGCGCGTGGTGAGCAGCAGGTTGTCGGTGCACGCGTCGCCGTGCGCGGTCGTGACGGGCAGCGACTCCAGCTCGTCGACCAGCGCCGGGAGGGCGTCGGCAGCGGCGACGATCCGTCGGCGCAGGGGGGCGTCGAAGGTCTCGGCCACACCCGGCTGCCGCCAGTAGACCTCCGTGCCGAGGTCGGGGACGACCTTCACGGCCAGCCAGTGCTCCGCGAACCGCCGCGGGGTCCGGCCCGGCGGGACGTCCACGGCGTACGGCGCGACGGACGGGCTCGCCGCGAGCCGCCCCAGCAGGTACGCCGCGCGCCGGTGGTGCGCGAGGTCGCGGCGGACCGGGCGGACCGGGAGGTGGTCGAGCCACAGAGCGGCCGACTCCGCGTCCAGCTCGGCGACGTGGCGGGCGGGCGCGAGGCCGAGGCCGGTGGGCAGGTGCGCGGCGAGATCGCTGCGGTAGAGGTCGATCTCGGTCCGCCAGGGCATCAGCGGTGCCAGCTGCGAGCGCAGGGGCTCGGGCACCTCCGCGGCCAGCGGCGACCTCCGCCAGGCCTGGACCACCTTGACGAAGAACGCGTACTCCCGGGTCCGGCCGAGTTCGTCGACGGCGGTGCCCCCGACCAGGTGGCGGCTGCGGGTCGTCAACGCGGGCCGGTCGTAGGGGTGGTCCCGCCGGTGGACGGTGCACACCCGCACGCGCGGACGCCCGAGCTGCGCGGCCACCATCGAGCCGAGCCGGGACAGCGGCTCCGGGCCGAGGCCGAGGTCGTCGAGGTCGTCCAGGGCGGCGGGGTCGAGCGTCGCGCCGCCCACGGTCCGCGGCACGCCTACGTCGCGATGCCGGCCGCGGGGACGGCCAGCCCGCGCAGCTCGAACTCCTCCACCCGCGGGGGCGACAGCGGCGCGCCGGACGCGGCCGCGGCCTGCTCGGCCAGGATCGGCCCGACGTGCTCCCGTTCGGCCTTCTCGAACGCGGCCCTGTCGGTCCACACCTCCACCACCTGGAAGCCGGCGTCGGTGACCCGGCACAGGTGCACGACGAGGCCGTCGACGTGCCCGCCGGTGCGGCGCAGCAGCTCGGCGTGGGTGGCGTCGTAGACGGCGGCGGGGGCCGGGACGTCGACGACGTGTGCGAAGTAGGTCATGACCGCTCCTTCGTGGGTGCCGTGCCGGTGACGTGCGGGAACCGGGCGGGGAGCGTGGCCGCGCCGGGCCCGGACAGCTCGGCCAGCGCGGCCGGGCGGCCCGTGACCAGCAGCAGCAGCGCCGACATCGGCCCCTCCACCCGGACGCCGGACCCCGCCCGCCACGGCGCGTCGGTGGCCACCAGCTCGAACCCGGCCAGCCGGCGCTGCGACCGGAACGGGAACGACTGGCCCCAGATCCGGTCCGCCGCCGCGACGGCCGGGGCCACCGGCATCGGGTGGGTCCGCCCGAGGGGGCGGGCGATGTCCTGGGCGTGGCACAGGACGTCGATCATCGGGTTGATCGGGACGAGGAACGGCACGATGCGGCGCGAGCCCACCATCGCCCTCAGCCGCCGCCGGAGCTCCGGTACCGGCAGGCGGGCCTGCCGGATCGCGGTGTCGCGGATCGTCCGGTCGAAGTTCCCCCCGGCCCGGATCAGGCCGACGGCGGCGGTGAGCGGGCTCGCGTGGGCCAGCGTCAGGTGCGCGACGACGTCCCGCACGGTCCAGGCCGTGCACAGCGACGGCGTGCGCCACTCGGCGTCGCCCAGCTCGTCGAGCAGGTCGGCCAGGCGGCTGCGCTCGTCGTCGATGACCCGCCAGATGGCGTCGTCGTCCACGGCCCCTCCAGACGATTCGAAGATGGTACTATCTTGATTCGATTCTCTGCCTAATGTCAAGGGGCGTACATGCCGGAGCAGGCGATGGACGGGCCGCTGAACATCGGCCTGCTGTGCTTCATCGTCCAGCGCGCGATGGAGGACCGGGTGCTCGCCGACCTGGCCGCGGCCGGGTACGACGACGTGACGATCGCGCAGGGGCGGGTGCTGGCCCGCGTCGACGCCAAGGGCACCCGGCTCTCCGATCTCGCCGAGCGGGCGCGCGTCACCCGGCAGACCGCCACCTTCATGGTCGACCACCTCGAGCGGGCCGGGTACGTGCGCCGGGTCCCGGACCCCTCCGACGCCCGTGCCCGGCTGGTGGTCTTCGCCGAGCGGGGCCTCGCGGCGCAGGAGGTGGCGCGCCGGACCGAGGCCGTCGTGCAGGAGGAGTGGACCCGCCACCTGGGGCGGCGGGCCACCGCGCGGCTGCACGAGCTCCTGAGCCGGCTCCGTGAGATCACCGACCCGTACCGGTGACCGGTCGACGAGGCGCGGTCGGGCCGGCGCCGACCCGCGCGAGGGGGCGGCTCAGTAGACGGCGCCGGGCTCCTCGGTGATCTCGGGCAGGATCACGCCGTCCTCCATGACGTTCGCCCCCGGGATCTCGACGAGGAAGATCGCCAGCTTCTCCCTGGCGTCCCCGGTGACCGCGGACCAGGCGTCGGCGATCCCGTGGATGAGCGCTGCCCGGACCTCCGCGGAACGCCCCTCGCGGATGAGCCCGACCATCCGGGCGTCGTTCACCGGCTCACCGGCCACGAAGACGCTGTCCGGGGCGACCTCGACGAACGAGCAGTGCACGTAGGTGCCCGGGGCGCCGGTGACCTCGCTGTGCACCTTCGTCATCGCCGCCGCGACCTCGGCCCGGTGCCGCAGCGTCGCGCCGCCGGTGGGGACGGTGAACTGGTAGAAGGGCATCGCAGGGCCTCCGCGGGTCGGTGGGACTCGAATCGAGTCGAAGCTACCGACGGGCCGACGTGCCCGCAAGCTCGAAGGACTCGAAAGGTGTCCTATTCTGAGTGCATGAAGCACGACGAGCTGCAGGACGTCTACTGCTCGGTCGGCCGCACCTGGTCGGTCATCGGCGAGCGCTGGACGATGATGATCCTGCGCGAGTGCTTCCGCGGGGAGCGCCGCTACGACCACTTCCGGTCCAAGCTCGGCCTGGGCAGCAACGTCCTCAACGACCGGCTCCGGGTCCTGGTCGGCGAGGGCGTGCTGGACCGGGTGGCCTACCAGGACAACCCGGTGCGCCACGAGTACCGCCTCACCCCCAAGGGCGCCGACCTCTACCCCGTGCTCGTCGCGCTCATGGCCTGGGGCGACCGCTACGAGAACGACGTGCCGCCGGTGCGGCTGATCCACCGCGGCTGCGGGCACCCGGCCGAACCGCGCATGACCTGCGCGCACTGTGCCGAGCCGGTGTCCTGGCGGGAGATGTCCGCCGAGTTCGCGCCCGGCGCCTGGTAGCCCACCCGCTCCGCACCGCCCGGCTCCCGGGACCCGCTCGTCCTACTGGTCGTCGACGACGGGATCCCCGCCGGACCGGAGGACGGCGACCGGGATGGTCCGGCCGGACCTGCGCGCGTACCGGTTGACCTGGGGCAGCTCCTGCCGGACGAGACGCCAGGCGGTGTCCCGCTCCGGACCGAGCAGCTCCCGGGCGCGCACCGGCACGCTCTCGCGCCCGATCCGGACGACGGCGGTCCCGGCCGCACGGAGGTTGCGGAACCAGTCGGGGTCGCGGGGGGAGCCCGACGCGGTGCCCCAGAGCAGGAGACCGTCGGCGGTGCGGAGGAAACGGACGCACGTGGCACGGGAGCGGCCGCTCCGTCGCCCGGGCACGGTGAGCAGCAGGACGTCGACGGCCGGGTAGCCGACCAGGCGCCCGTTCGTGCGCCGGTAGAGCCCGACGCCGAGCCGATTGCCGATACGGGTCAGGCGCCGGTCCACGGCGCTGCCTCCCGCGACGCCACCCGGCCGATGCGCCGCAGGTCCTCGACCAGGCGCGCGTCGCGGTCCCGGTGAGCCGGCAGGACCCGGGCGAAGAACCGGTCCAGGAGCCAGGGTGCGGCGACGACGTCGAAGGACTGCCGGATGCGCGTGCCGCCCACGACGGGGTCGACCCGGATCCGCCAGACGGTGCTGTCGGGCACGATCCACGTCGGCACCGTCCGCCAGACGATCTCGTGCGGCGGGTCGACGGACACGATCTCGGCGGTCCGGCTCCACCGGGCCCGACCGGCCCGGTTGCGGCCGCGGAACCGGGCGCCCGGTCGGGCGCGACCGTCGCCGTCGAGCCAGCGGGCGGAGCGGCACTCGTGGCTCCACTCACCGACCCGGGTGACGTCGGCGACGACCTCCCACACCAGGTGCGCGGCGGCGTCGACGACGACCTCGACCCGTGAGGTCTTCTGGACCTGCGCCATGACTCCTCCTCGTCCGGGGAAGGTCCGCCCGCCTCAGGGTGGACCGGCTCGCAGCACGGCGGCGATCGTGGTCGCCAACCAGCGTTCGTAGTCCGGCACGGAGCGGCCGGCGATGTGGGTGACCAGGGAGAACGTGTCCGAGCTCAGGAGCGACCACAGCCGGTCGAGGACGTCGTCGCCGACCGGGCCGCCCGTGACGAGGGCCGCGGCGTCGGCGATGTTGTCGCGCCGGCGCAGCTCCAGCCGGTGCAGCGCGGCCTCGATCCGGGCGTCGCCGCCCGCGGCCTCGTACAGCGCGCGGTGCAGGCCCCGACCCCGGCTGTTGATGACGGTCAGCAGTCTCGCCGCCGTCGCCACCCGGTCGTCGAAGGAGCCGGTGGCGAGTGCCGCGTACTCGGGTCGCTGCGACAGCGGCACCGGGTCGGTGTCCCCGACGACGCCGACGTCGATGGCGGTCAGCAGCAGCTCGCTCTTGGACCGGAAGTTCGCGTAGACGGTCTCGACGGACACCCCCGCCGACGCGGCCACGTCGCGCATCCCGGTCGTGGCCCAGCCCCGTTCGGAGAACAGGGACGTGGCGGCGGCGACGACGAGCGCGCGGGTCTCCGCCGCCTGTTCCTGCCGCCGTGCGGACCGGTAGGCCCGCCGGCCGCCCGCCGCCGTCGGGCGGGGACCGCCGGCAACGGGCCCGACGTCCCGGGGATCGGCCGTCACGCGGTCGCGCCGCGGCGCTGCGGCAGCTCCGCCGACCACCGCGCCGACGCCTGGCGCCGGTACGCGCGTCCGAAACCGTGCAGCAGGAGCAGGCGCAGCGCCGCGGGGACCTTGTGCACGACGATGTCGTAGCCCTCCGGATCGATCCCCTCGAGCAACCAGTGGCCCTCCATGGCCAGCGCCCGCACCGACTTGGGCTTGATGTTGTACTCCTGCTCCACGGCGTCCCACTCGCGGTCGGTGATGCTCGCCGCGACCACCGGCATCGCCTCGGACACCTCGCGGTCCAGATGGGGCACCAGGACCGCGAGCAGATCGTCCAGCGACGCGACGAGTGCGGACCGCGCCCCGTCCGAGACGCCGTCGGTGTAGTGGCGGGCCGCGGCGGTGACCGCCCCGGCCGCCGGGGCGATCCGCGCGTGGTCGGCCTCGAGCGAGTCCAGCAGGCCCTCCGCGGCCGGGTTGCGCCGCCGCACCACCGGCCACAGGCCCTCGTCCTCACCGGTGTGGTGCGCGTGGAGGAAGTCCATCATCCAGCTCACGTGCCGGCCCAGCGCCACCTGCTGCCGGCCGACCGGCGGGGGATCCGCGGCCAGCACGGCACGCGCGCGGCGCAGATCCCGCTTCAGCGCCTCGTGAACGATCGCCATCATCCGGGTGTCGGCCGGACCGTCCGATGTGGACATGTCGCACCTCCCTCCGTGAGTCTAGAACGAGCATGTATTGGATACAAGAGTGTTCTGAAGTCGGTGTGACGGCCCGGGGCCACGGCGCGGTTACGCTCGGCGGGTGCCACCCACCGGCGGGGAGGACCCGCGCAGCCAGCCCGCACGCACGGCCGCGCTCACCGGCGTCATCAGCGACGCGGGCGGCGGAGGGCGCAGGGCGTTCATCGACGCCACGGGCGCGTCGGTGTCGCTGCCACCGTCGATCCGGCGGTTCGTGGCCACCGACGAGGTCGTCGGCGGGCTGCTGAGCGCGCTCGGGGGCGACGTGGTCGGCTGCGCGGGGAGCCTCGACGGCGTCGCGGCGGTCGGCGAGCAGCGGGCGCCCGACCTGCGGGCGGTGGCCGCGCTGAAGCCCGACGTGATCGTCACCGGCGCCGTCGAGCGGGCGCACGACCTCGTCGACGCACGGCTGGTCGCGGCGCTGCGCCGGGTGGCGCCGGTCATCGCCGTCGACACCGGGCGCCCCGCCGCGGCCGGTGCCGACCTGCGGGCGCTGCTCGGCAGGGGCACCGCGGCCCCCTCGACGGCGAAGCCCCCGCGGCCGCGGCCGCCCGCTCCGAACCGCTCACCCGGCCCGCCGTCGACGACGCCCGACCTGTTCTGACCCGGCCCGCGCCGCGGGCCACGCGCGCGGGTTCTCGCGGGTGGGCCCGGAGCGGAGCGGTGGGTGCCGCGTCAGCCGACGTTCACGCCGAAGTCGCGGGCGATGCCCGCCAGCCCCGAGGCGTAGCCCTGCCCGATCGCGCGGAACTTCCACTCGCTGCCCCGGCGGTAGAGCTCGCCGAACAGCATCGCGGTCTCGGTGGAGGCGTCCTCGGTGAGGTCGAAGCGGGTGATCTCGGCCTCGCCCGCGGCGTTGACGATCCGGATGAAGGCGTTGGCGACCTGCCCGAAGCTCTGCCGCCGGTTGTCGGCGTCGTAGATGCTCACCGGGAAGACGATCTTGTCGACCTGTGGCGACATGCCGGCGAGGTCGACCTTGAGCTGCTCGTCGTCGCCGTCACCCTCGCCGGTGAGGTTGTCGCCGGTGTGCTCGACGGTGCCGTCCGGGGCGGTGAGGTTGTTGAAGAACACGAAGTGGGCGTCGGACAGGACCTTGCCGTTCTCCCCCAGCATGATCGCCGAGACGTCGAGGTCGAAGTCGGCTCCGGTCGTGGCGCGCACGTCCCAGCCCACCCCGACGATGACGTTGGTGAGGCCGGGGGCCTCCTTGCTCAGGCTGACGTTCCCACCCTTGGCCAGGCTGACACTCACGTGACACACACTCCGTCCGGTCGTTGATCCGCACTGCGATGCTAGGGCGTATGAGCGTGCGCTGGGGGATCGTCGGGCCGGGCCGGATCGCGTCGAAGGTGACGGCGGACTTCCCGCACGTGCCCGGCGCCGAGGTGGTGGCCGTGGCGTCGCGCTCGCCGGAGCGGGCCCGGGCGTTCGCCGCGCGGCACGACGTCGCCCGCGCGCACGGGTCCTACCGGGCGATCGTCGACGACGACGGGGTCGACGTCCTCTACATCGCCACGCCGCACCCCCAGCACCGGGCCGTGGCGCTGGCCGCGCTGCGGGCGGGCAAGGCGGTGCTGGTGGAGAAGGCGTTCACGGTGACGCCGGCGGCGACCCGCGAGATCGTCGACGCCGCGGGCGCGGCCGGGGTGTTCGCCATGGAGGCCATGTGGACCCGCTTCCAGCCCGCGATCGTGCGGATGCGGGAGCTGATCGCCGACGGGGCGATCGGGGAGGTGCAGTCGGTGCAGGCCGACCTGGGCGCGCAGCACCCCACCGACCCGTCCGACCGCTTCTACGACCCGGCCGTCGGGGGAGGTGCACTCTTCGACGTCGGCGTGTACCCGATCTCCTTCGCGCAGATGGTGCTCGGCACCCCGGACGCCGTCGCGTCGCACGGCGTGCTGGCCCCCAGCGGCGTCGACGTCGAGGAGGCGGTCCTGCTGTCCTACCCCGACGGCCGCACCGCGTCGCTGCTCGCGTCGCTGCGCTGCGCGACGCCCGGCGCGGCGCGCGTCGTCGGCACGGAGGGCTGGATCGACGTGCCGCCCCGCTTCCACCACCCGGACTCGATCGTGCTGTGCCGCAACGGGGCCGAGCCGGAGCGGATCGTCGCCCCGCCCGCGGGCAGCGGGTACGCCCACGAGCTGCGGGAGGTCACCGACGGCGTCGCCGACGGGCGGCTGCAGAGTGCGGTGATGCCGCTCGCGGACACCGTGGTGGTGCAGGACGTCATGGACGCCGTGGCCCGGCAGCTCGGGATGACGGTGCAGGAGGGACCGGCCGACCTGTAGCCGGCCGGCCACCCCACGGCCGGGAGGACCGTCCGCCCCCTCCAGCGGAGGTGCTCCCGCACCGCACGCAATAGGTAGACCCTTACCCGGCCGTACACAACTCGGCCGTACGCCGTACTCGCATGACGGACAGTGGCGACGCGAATCGGACGACGCACGGGCTCTGCTCCGGATGGACGAGTGCGCAGTCCGTTTCGTCCAACTACAGTCTCGTGCTCGGCAATCGAGGGGTTCTGACCGTGGCAGAGACGTTGATGCGGCTGTCCATCGACACTCCCGACCCGGACGAGGCCCACGCCTGGTTGCGCAACGCCTACGCCGACCACCACGTGTCGCTCTCCGGACCGTCCAACGCCTTCCGGTTCTCGCACAGCGTCGCCGACTTCGGGTCCTTCAAGGTCGGCGTCGCCCGGCACTCGATGGCGCTGCGCGGCACCTGGGACCCGCTCGACGACATGCTGCTGTTCAGCCACCTGCTCGAGGGGCGGTTCACGATCCGCTCGCCCACCGCCGAGGTGGCCGCCGGCCCGGGCGACGTCTTCTCCTACGACCCCGACGTGCAGATGGCCGTCAGCTGGAACGACATCCGGATGGCGCAGGTCCGCATCGAGCGGTCGGTCGTCGAACGGCTGGCCAGCGAGATGTTCGGCGACGACCGGCGCGTGCACCCGATCCTGTTCGACACCGGCCGCCCGGTGTCGACCGACAAGGCGGTGCACTGGAAGCGGCTCATGCAGTACGTGACCAACGACGTCGCGAAGAACCCCGCGGCCCACGGCAGCCCGCTGGTGCTGCGCCAGGTGCAGCGGCTCGTCGTCGCCACGCTGCTGGACACCTTCCCGAACTCGGGCACCTCGCCCGATCTCCGCTCCACCGGCGCGGCGGCCTCGCCGGAGGCCGTGCGCCGGGCGATGGTGTTCATGGAGGAGCACGCCGCGGAGGACCTCGACCTCACCGCCGTCGCCCGCGCCGCACACGTGGGGCCGCGGGCCCTGCAGCGGGCGTTCCGCCGTGCGATGGACCGCACCCCGATGGCCTACCTGCGGTCGGTCCGGCTCGACCACGCCCACGAGGACCTGCGCGCGGCCGACCCGGGCGACGGCAGCACCGTCGGCGCGATCGCCGCCCGCTGGGGATTCGGCCATCCCGGACGGTTCGCCAGCGACTATCGTCGCCGATTCGGGCGATCGCCCAGTGACACGCTGCGGGGATGAGGCGAGACTGACGCGATGTCGATGACGACGATGCGGGTCCTGCGGCTGGTGGTCCACGTGCGGACCCGCGAGCCGGTGCTGCTGCTGGGTGAGGTCGACGGTGAGCGCTGCCTCCCCGTCTTCCTGCGCCGTCCCCAGGCCGACGCGATCGCGCTCGGCGCGCGCGGGGAGGATGATCCGCAACTGCCGCAGGACGTCGTCGTGCCGTTGCTGGAGGGGCTCGGGCACCGGATCGCCGGGGCCGAGATCGTGGCGCTGGTCGACGGCAAGTTCCAGGCCGACCTGGTGTTCGCCGACGGCGCGCGGGTCGAGCTGCGGCCGAGCGACGCGCTCGCCATCGCCGTGCGCGAGGGGCTGCCGATCGGGGTGGAGTCGACGATCCTCGACGAGGTCGGCCAGCCCACCGCCGACCTGTTCCCCGACGGCACCGAGGCCGCGCCGGAGAAGCAGCTCGAGGACTTCCGCAAGTTCATCGACGAGGTCTCGCCGGATAGTCAAGGTTGGCGTGACCCGGGTCACCCGGCGGGCTGATGCAGCCCGGCTCGGACCGTCCGAGCCGGGGTCTGCCTTCCCGAGCAACGTTGTCCACATCTGTGGATGACTACCGCGCGTCCGTCCACACGTCCTCATCGGCGACGACCCCAACCTGACCTTGACCCCGTCTCCGTGCGGCATTCGGATCAGTTCGACTAGTCCGGCTGTCCTATGGGCATCGCTTAGCTGGGCTGAGATCGCCAGAACCGGTGGCTGTTCGGCCTTCTGTGGACAACCTGGGCGGGTCCTAGCCGCCGATCTGTCGGGACTCCTCGTTAGTCTCAGATGCAGCGGATACCGATTCGGTTCCGCGGTCGCAGCTAGCCCGGAGGTGCGTTGAACAGACCCGACCCTGTCGACCCGGATCGGTCGACGGACAAGCGAGAAGGCGACCGGCCCGGTTGGGCTAGCCGCCTTCTCACGCCACTGCGCTACCTGTGGCTGCTCATTCAGGTGTGCTTCTACTTCAGCGACCACTAGGAGAGGTCGTGGCTCGTCCCGGGGCTGCAACCCCGGGGCGTGCCGTCTCAATCTACCCCCCTTATAGGCGGGTGTGTCGATCGGCGCTAGGCGATGGCCTTGGTACCGAACTCCTCGCGGACGTCGTCCTTGAACGCCCGGTAGTCCTCGGGGTGGTTGAAGTACATGTCTGCCATGCAGTCGGCGCATCGCCCGACCACCCAGAGGAGGCATGGCTTCGAGCACCGGACACACGGCCGGGGCTGAGCGATCGAGTCCAGAGGGGTCGCTTCGAGGTCCACGCGAGGATCGTGCCACGGGGCACCGACAGGACTGCTTCACGTTCGGCAGCAATGCCAAGCAACCACATCTGTCGGGGTTATCCATTAGAGTGGTCGCAGTGACATCCAGTCACTTCGCTCCCCACGAGAGGAACAGCACGATGCACAAGTACCAGATCACGACCGTTCCCACGCAAAGACACATCAACGGGAACACGGAGACTGTCCAGGCGGCTGACATGGATATCTCGGGCGGATGGATGTCGTTCTACGACGGGGACGGCCTCGTGCTCCGACTTCCGGAGAAAACGGTTGAGCGCGTCGAGCGCGTGAACGGCTGAGCGGATGTTCCTCGCAGCGTCGCGAGGAACATCGTTCTTGGTCGTCCCAAAACCCGTGCATCTCGATCATGGCTGGTTGGCCCCATCGACCTTCTAACCCGTACAGAGCCGGGGACCCGCATTACGCAGCGGGTGGGGACGCCTGGGGGAGGGGTACGGCCCCTGGGGTCTCGGCGCGCGTGCGTTTCGTGAGCACCGACGTCCGTACGGATCACGTTTCCGCAGGTCGGAGAGGCGCTGATCTCGTCTCTCGGATCTTCCCGGTGTGATGGGTCGGGAGTGCCGAGAGCGCCCGTTAGGGGCGCTCTCAGCGGTCTACGCGGGATCAGTCGAGCCGTCCGGGGTGACGGCCTTCGGGCCGGCGTCGGGCTGCTCGGAGCCGCGCCTTCGCGGCGACTCCCTGAGCGCTCGTGTGCTGGTTGTGGCACGGCCGGCAGGCCGAGCGGAGATTCCCTAGCGAGTGGTCGTCACGGTCGTCTCGGTGGTCGACGTCGGTAGCGAACCCGACGCACGACGGTCCCTTGATCTGGCACCGGTGCTCGTCGCGGGCAAGCACTCGGAGACGGAGCCGAGCCCAGTCCGGAGGTAGCCCAGAGCGGCCTTTCCGGGCCGCCGGGTCCCACGGCACTAGAGCAAGCCGGCAGCACCGTAGAGGACATACAGCCCCTCGACGTGGCGGCCGGTCCTCGGGTCGGTGTGCCCGAACTCGATAGAGAGCGCGGCCTTAGCGCCGCGCTCGTCGTCCAGGTAGACCACGGAGTCGATCTGCCCGGAATGGTCGACACCGACGCGGGTGGCGCCGGCATCTCGATGAGCCGCTAACCGAGCCTCGGCCCGGCGGCCGATCTGGTCCGCGTGGTCCTTCACCGCGTCCCTGACGGCAGGGAGACGTGAGACGATCCGGTTGATCGTCTTGTCTCCGTAGAGCCTGATCGTCACGGACATCAGGCACGGCCGATCACGTAGTCAGTGTGTGCGGTCTTCCTGGACCCGGTGAAGTGCACCGGATCACCGAGAACCGCGTATCGATCACCGTTCCACTCCACTCGGGATTGCCGGCCGAGCACCGGGCCGGCGTAGCTCCTGGTGAGCCTGAGCCGGTATCGGGTCGGGCCGGTGACGAACCCGGCCCCGTCCTGGTCGTCGGTCGTCGAGCCGAGCGGCTGGACGGTGGCGCGAGCCGGGATTCCGGCCGTTGCCGGTCGGGTGATCGTGTTCCCGTCCGGATCGGTGATCGTGACTTCGGGGAACAGGACAACGTCGGCGTTGCCCCTGTCGAGCAAACTCACTTCTTCTCCTTCGCGGGGACGGCCCGGCCGTCGAGTTGGTATCGGAGCGCGGTCATCGGGTCGGTGCCCGCTTCTCTGGCTGCCTTGCTGGCTTTGATCCACGCGGCCTCTGCCGCGCGGTACTGGTCGATCCCGGGCCAGTCCGCCCGGTCGAACACCGGGACCACCTGACAGTCACACCGGACGTGGAATCGCTTCATGAGCGAGTCAAGTTCGGACCGGTCGCCGGTGCGTTGGTACGCCTCGGCGAGTTCCTTCGCGGACTCGTCGTCCGAGTCCAGGCCGGCCGAGTCGGCGGACGAGTAGACCGGCCCCCGGGAGATCAGCATCGTGCAGAAAGCGCAGGATTCCGCGCCTCCCTCGACGCGAGCCCACCCCGCGAGTTCCCGATCCGTCTCGGTGGCTCGCAGCATCGTCCGTCGGCCGCCGGAGTCCACCACCGCGATAGCGGCGGCGGTGACGAGTTCTGTCTGTCGTGCTTGCTCTGCGCCGTCTTGGGCCGGCTCGGAGGTCTCGATCAGGACCGGGGTCAGCGCCTCCCCGAACCACTCGGGCTTGATGACCGAGCGGTACGTGTCGTGACGGGCCATCCCGCGCGACGCGCGTTCCTCGTCGTAGAACCGGCGTGCGAGATCACCGGACTCGGTGTGAGCGGCCTCGACCACCGGCCAGAGCGAGCGGAGCGCGGCAGCGTTGTCGGCGGGCTTCCGATCGAGCCGAGCGAGCGGATTCATGATCGCGATGACCGCCCGGGCGAGCGGGCGACGGATCGCCCGCGTGCCAGCGAAGTACTCGGCGAGGATCACGGGGTCTCGCCTCTCTCCGCCCGATGAGCGTCGACCAGCGCGTAAAACCCGGTGAGCGCTGCGGTGACGGCGCACAGCGCGTCCCACTGCTCATCGAACTGATCGATGTCCTCCGGTCTCCGCTTGTACAAACCTCGGAGGTTGTCGAACGCACCGTCTACGGCAGAGCACATCCGAGAACAGTGCTTGTGTAGGCCGGGGTCGCTGAACCGCCGGCCGCACCCGTACCGCTGACATTCACCGCGCTCAGACATCGGCGCTCATCGCGTCGGCGATCACGGCGTAGGGGTTGAACGAGAGCGAACGAGCCTCGAACTCCTCGGCGCTCGTGGGGAGACCGAGCGTGCATCCGGCCTCGACCTGAGCGGCGTACAGCGCGAACGGTGCGGCGTCGGCCGGCCGGCGCAGGTGCTCGTGATGGTCGATCCCGCGCGCTGCGAGCGCTCCCATATAGGTCAGGGTGTCCACCGGCTCAGCGGACAGGGCCAGGATCTCGCCGGACTCCATCGAGCGGCGCAGCGACCCGAGCGCCTGCACCTTCGCGGGTGCGGCGAACCAGACCAGCAGCTCGACGATCTTGTCCATGCGCTGAGCGGACTTCACCGCGCGCCACCACGCGGCCACACCCTCGCCGGTCTCGTCGAGCAGACCGGCATCGGCGATCGACCGGCACCCGCCGACGATCGGGAGAGCCGCCAGGAACTCGTCGCGCGCCTGGTCGAACTCGTCGCGGATCTCCTTCTCGGCGAGCACGTCAGAGAACGACGCACGGAACGCGCTCACCACGCCGTGCGCTGCCTGCTGACGCAGTACCGCCGACTCGGTGTTCAGGTACGCCTCGCGCTGCTTCTGGGCGATGTGCTCCCGGACCCGGTCCTGGATCTGGTCCACCGGAACGGTCCGCACGTCCAGGTGGGGGTTATCCGGCGTCAGGGCAAGCTCTACCTGCCCGGCGACGGTCATCGCGTGGGTGATCCTCTCGGGGGTCTTCACGCCGTACCGCGCGAGCACCGGGAGCGCCTTGCTCCGGTCGTCCTTGTCGAGCCGGGCGGGATCGAGAACCCCGGCCGCTCCACCGGCCTCCCGGATCGCGAGCGCCTGCTGGGCACGATTCGCGTACAGCTCGTCCTCGGTGCGGGCAAACCCGACCACGTTGCCCGCGTAGTCGTACTCGGTCGGCGCGCCCGCGCCGGGGGCGATATCACCGAACCCGGCGGGCATCCGGGCCATGAAATCGTTCTTCCAGTCAGTCATTCTGCTCCCTTGTCTCGGTATCGGTCCGCCGCTCTACGGCGGCGGTTGTCTTATCGCCGAACGGATCGGCGAGTACTCGGTAGCCGTCCTCGGCTACTCGTTGGCTCAGGCATCGACCATCGCTCTCCCGCTTGATGCGAGCGAGCGTTTCGGTTAGCGACTCGGTCATACGGCGTACAGCCCTTGTCGGTGGGTCGGCGGGCTATCGGGAAACGAACCGGCGAACACGGAGTTCACGGCGAGCGATGCGAGCGCGAACGCATAAGCGGCACCATCGGAGCCGAGCCGGCCTCGATCGGCGGCGATCTGCGCCGCGTGGTTCATCAGCGCCTCGACGTCTTCTGCCGTCTCGGTCTGCGGATAGGGGAATGCGCTCACGTGAGCGACCGGACGTCGACACCGAGCACACCGGCGAGCCGGTAGAGGTTGCCGGCCGATGGCAGTCGCCACCCGTTGACGTAGTGGCTGATCGAGCCTTCCGAGAGACCGACCGCGCGAGCGATCTCGCGCTGAGTCATGCCGGACGATCGGATCGCAGCACTGATCTTCTCCGTGCTGCCTGGACCGTGATACACGTTTACTCCTGTCTGTATTGGTAGATCATAAAAAGAGGAGGGTCCCGTCCGTAGACGGGACCCTGGCGCTTACCTGCGTCGAGCCTTGCGGGTGTTCGACTTGTTGACGATCTTGGCCATGCCGTTGCCCTCAACGTTGAGAGTCGATCCGGTCAGACCGTTAACCACCGAGTCGGCGAGTCGGTCGTAGTCGATACCGAAATCGTCGGAGGTGACCGACGCTCGGATATCGGAGTTCATGTCAACCCGCTTCATGCGGTCGACCGCAGCGTCGATAGCGCCGATAGCGAGCGGCACGCCCGCGAACTCGGATTCGACACCGGAGACGACGCCGGCCGCGGCGCGCTGGACTACTGCCGCTCCCTTGCGGAGCGACTTAGCGAAGTCTCGGGTTAGCGCCTTACCGGAGTGGGTGACGTACCCTCGGCCCGATAGCGGGCCGTCCTTAGCGGGAGAGAACGGGAACAGGTTGCGGATCCGTCCGATGAACCCGGATACCGCGCTGATCGCGGAACCGATCGCGTTGCGGATACCGGTGACGAACCCGTCGATCATCGCCCGACCAGAGTTCACGAGCAGCGACCCAAGGTTGCCGAGCACCGACACGACCCGTGAGGGGATCGTGCCGACGAAATCGATCATCTGTCCGAGCAGACCGGACACGATCGCTACGCCGTCGCGGACCACCGCGTCGATGTCGGACCACGACATCGTGAAGATCCGTGCGAGGAACAGGATCACGTCGATAACCCCGGAGACGACCGGAACAAGGACGTTCGTGATGATCCCGGCGATCAGTTGGATCGCGGGAACCACTACCGATCCGATGATCCCGACGAGCAGCGGGAACACGATCTGAGCGAGTTCCAGGATCTTCGGGATCAGCGGCAGCACGGCCGCCAGGACGTCGCTCACGGCCTGGACGAGCGGCGGAATGAACGGTGCCACGGATTGAATCGCCGTGGCGAGAGCCGAGCCGAGAGCGTCCGCGATGTCCACGACGAGCGGGAGCAGCATCTCGAAGACCGGGAGCATCGTCTCTGCGAGCATCGATACGACCGGAACGAGAGCGTCGATCAGCGTCCCGACGATCGGGCCTAGCTGAGCGAACGCACTAGCGAGCAAAGGCAGGATCGGAGCGAGCCCGTTAGCGAACGCCTCGACGAGCCGGGCGATCGGAGGACCGACCGATTCCAGGATCGGGACCAGCGCGCTAGACAGCGCGGTAGCGAACGCGGAGATCAGCGGAGCGAGAGCCGACACGATCGGTGCGAGCGCCTGGAGCGCAGCACCCAGGATCTCCCGGACAGCCGTTCCAGCCGTAGCCATGAGTTCACCGAGCGAGCGGAGCGCATCCTGTGCCGCTGCGGTCTCCATGAACCGGGCGACCTGATCGGTAAGCGCTACGAGGTTCGAGAGCAGGCCGGCGCCGCCCATTCCGGCCTGGAGACCGGAGAACACGGAGCCGATCGAGCTACCGATATTGCCGAGCACCGCGCCCAGGTCGTTAAAGCCCTGGATCGCGCCATCGATCATCGCCTTGATCGAGCCGTCTTCGACACCCTGGTCGACCCACGCCTTGAACTTCGACGCGACGTTGTCGATCGCGTTACCGAGCGCGGGAAGGTAGGTGGATCCGACGCCACCGAGACCGACGAAACCGGAGAGGAGATTCCCTAGGGAATCTCGCATGTTGCCGAGCATCCCGGCGGTGTTGCCCAGGATTTGTGTCAGGTCGTCCTGGAAGAACGGAGACTGAGTAGCGGCCAGAGCAGACTTGGCGATCCCGTTGAACTCGGTAGAGATCCCTGTAAGCCCGGTCTTCAGGATCGGCAGCAGAGTCGTGCCGGCCTCCCGGAGTGGCCCGGCCAGACCCTCGAACAGCGCGCCCTGGACAGACGACTTCAGGTCGTCGAGCGCGGGCTTCAGGGATCGGAGCGCGGTGACCGACTCGGCGGCCGGACCGGCGAGCCCGGAGAGGTCCCCGGTCTTGATCGCCTCACCGACACCGGAGAGCCCGATCTTCACCGCAGCGAACGCGGCGCCTACACCGAGCAGCAGACCCGGGAGAGCGAGCGCGATAGGCGCTAGTTGGGCGAGAGCGGCCGAGAGACCGCCGATCACCTGGACGGCACTACCGGCGGCGGCGAGACCCGCCACGGACCGTGTCAGGACCGAGAACGAGCGAGACAGGCCGGCGAGCACCCGGCCCGGACCACCACCGCCAGACGACCCGGTGAGCGCCCGCATCGCGTTTCGCAGGCCGGAAGCGTCTGCGCTGACTTCGATGTCGGCCCGGACACCACGAGCAGCGGCGTCGGCGAGCCGCTGTAGCTCAGCCCGGAGCACTGCAGCGGCGGGCACCCACTGGACACGGACCTGAGCGACGACTCCGGCCGATGCCTGCCGGACGGCGGTTTCGAGTCCCTGCCGTAGCCGGTCGGTGTCGGGCAAGATCGGGACCTCTACGCGGAGGTTCCGGAGTGCGGATGTGATGCCCGCTCGGGCATCGCGGGCGAATGTTCGGAGTTCGGGAGTGACCTTGACTCCCACGCGACCGATGGTCTGCGTTTCTGCCATTCGGGATTTTCCTTGCTACTCGGTGGGCGACCCCACCGAGCGGCAAACCGAGTAAGGAACTATCACCCTGGCAGGGTCCAGGAACGGCAACAGCCCCGTACCTCCGCCAAGGGGTACGGGGCTGCGTCAGGAAGGGGTTAGCGGTGAGAGGCGGGCGCCGCTCTCCCTTCAAAGATAAGGGAAAAAGCGACACTTAGAGCGTGAGCGAGAACCTTTCGAGCGGAACGAGCGCGTTCCGAGCGCAGAACCGCCGTGTGATCCTCAGAGGTGGCGAGCTGGGGCCGGTGTCCGGCCGGCCCACTATGTGCATGACCGGATCGCCCGGCCGGGGCCGGCTCCCGGCAAGCCCGGCGAGCGGTTCACCGTGCAGCTTGAACCAGTGCTTCACCGCGCCTCGGTACTGTGTTGGGATCAGCCGTAGCGGATCCTCGTCACGGTCCCGGTGGTCGTCCATGACATAGCCGTGGCCGCTGCTCAGCAGCTCACGGACCGAGCCGTCGGCGCCGCTGAGCGGGATCGAGCGCTGATCTACGGTCACCCCCTCGGGTTGTGCCCGGAGCCTGTGTCGCTCCCGGTACCAGCGGTTCCGCTCGATGACATCGGCCCACTCGCCGTCATCGAGTCCCGGGCGTCCCGGGATGTTGTGCGGGTAGTCGGCCGGCACGTACTCCGATCCGTCCGGCCCGTTCCTCGGTCTTTGTCGGTCGCGCTCCGAGCGCTTGTTTGTCGTCTTCCGTGCGGTCTTGCACTCGGGCTGATCGCACGTCCGGCGGTCACGGCCGCCGGTGTAGGGGTAGGTGAACGCCTGATCGCAGACGACGCAGACGATCGTTCGGGCGGATGCGGTGGTCATGGTTTCCTTTCGATAGGGTCCGCACCCCTAGTGGGGTGGATTGACCCGTAGGACTCTCGGTTTATCCCGGTGAGGTGAGAGTGGTCAGGACGGCCCCCAAGGGCCGGCCTCGAAGGGAGCCCTTCCGGGGCTCCCTCTATCTACCTCAGCTATTACTTAGCTCTATTACATAGTGGGGTGGATTGACCCACTCATAGGGCGGATCCGCCCCACTAGGGACAGGGCGGATCGACCCGTTAGCGAGGATCCCCCTAGTGGGGTGGATCCACCCGTTCCGGGATCGTCAGCCGATACTTGATGGACCGGCCCGCCTTGCCGATCGGGTCCAGGAACCCGGCCTTGGCAAGCTCCTCGACGTACTTCCCCGCCTGCTTGCGGGACTCAGGGCTGAGCCCGATCCACTCAGCCACCGTGTCCATGCCAGCGAACAGCTCCAACTTGCGGAAGCAGTGCCGCACGATCGCTACGCCGGTGTACCGGGCGCCCACCGAGAGCCCGGGGTGATCCATCACCGAGCAGCGGTAGTCCACCTCCCGATCCGGGGAGCGGAGCACCCGGACGCCAGGGACGACTATCCGAGCCGTGCCGTCCCGGCTCTCTCCACGGGCCACGAACAGCCCTGCCGCGCCGAGCACGGAGAGCGCGGCCTTGAACTCCTCGGAAGGGAGCCCGGTCTCCTCGACCACGGCCCGCCCGTCGGGGAGTCGCCCGTCAGCGGCCGCGTACCGCTCCAACGCCTCGGCTACGGCGAGCACGTCCGGTGTAGCCCTCTCACCGAGCCGTTGGTGTGCTTCCTCGATGTAGGGCGTGAGTAGTGCCGTGCTCACACGGCCCCCTCGGCGACCGACCGAAGCAGGTCACCGAACTCGGAGCGCGACGCATAGACGTCGCCGGTGGTCAGGTCTGCCTCGACGGTCATCCCGATCTCGGCGAGCAGCGGCAGCAGCTCACGTTTCGGCATCCCGGTGTTCCGGGCAAGGTGCCACAACGGCACCCGGTCTTCTTTCTCGATTTCCATCTGATTCTCTTTCTCTGTCGGGTCGCTTCTGCGACCCGCGGGGGTCTTATCGGGTCTGAACCCGTACGCGATCTGAAACGCACCCGTGAGGTACGAGCGGGCCGGGGCATTCCGGCCAGATCGAGTAGATCAGCTCATTCGCTTCGTAGCCCATCATCGTGTGGTCTTCGACCGTGTCCACCGAATCGAGCCGGTGGCACCCACTGGACAACAGATCCGCGACCGGCCGATAGATCCGGTCGTGTTCTTGTACTCGGACCGAGACGTACACGAGCAACGCACGGAATCCGTGAGGCATGTCCGTGAGGCCGGCTGTCAGCCACATCGGGGAGTCGACGAGCAACGAACGCTTGCGGGGAGCGTGCTTCTTCACTTGCGGATTGCCTTTCTCGATGATGGATGAACGGCCCCGTATTAGCCGGGACCCAGGGCTCAGTGCCCACATTGAGTTGTCTCCACCGGCCCGCCGTGCGGTCCGTTCCTGGTGTCCTGGCCGAGGCAGCGGCCCAACCAGTACGGCAACAGGTTGGCAGAGGGCGCAACCTGTTGTCAAACACGCTGGTCGGTCGGGTAGTCTGGGGGCATGACTACGCCAGACGGCGCAACCGTCGAGCAAGAGCTACCGGGCGGGTGGACCGCCGTCATGCGGTGGGACACGGACGTGCCGGTGCCTGGCCGTGGCCCCGTCACGCTGGAAATCAGACCCACCGACCCAGCCGATCCACCCCCCAACGGGCTCAGCTCCACGGTCCTGCGGGACGTCTCGTTCCCCGACGCCTACAGGCAACTACGCGGGCGCGGCACGCTGAGCGCTGCGGAGAGGTTCGGGACGGACTCAGACCCGACTACGCGGCTGCTCCGCAAGGCAGCCTCGGACGGGCTGACCGACCGGTACCTAGCGATGCTCGCTGCGGCGTACCTGGTCCTTGTCAACGCTGAGCACGACCGGCCACACGACGCCCTAGCGCGGGCGGTCGGGAAGACACCCGCGACCGTCAAGCACCACCTATGGCAGGCGCAGCGACGCGAGCTGTTCGAGCGCTCGCACGGCCGGAAGGGGGGCGCTCTCACCGAGAAGGCGCGACGTGCCGCACTGCCAGATCAGTCCGATGACACATGGCGGAACGCCGTCGCCGAACATCGCCGAAACCAGCCGTAGACACGCGAGAGCCCCGGTCCGCTGAGCACGGACCGGGGCACGACGAGCCGTAGCTACTCCGGGTGGACGACCTCGATAGAGGCGCCGTCTGGGATACGCGAGCCGAGAGTTTCGGCCATCGCTACGAAATCGTCTCGACCGAACCGAGGATCGATCGACCGCAGGAACTCGACCGTCTGCCCCAGCTCCAATCGGACGGTTCCTGCGGTCCTCGACTTCGGGTCTTTCCAGACCTCTAGCCGCACCTCGAACCTGCGGAGCAGATCGTTGCGACCGGCGTCGGTCAGGTTCTCCCATTCCTCGCCGAACGTCCGACCGGTGGGCACTAGTTCGTACCCCGCTTCCTCTCGGGGCAGCGCCGCGAGTTCAGCGCGCCGCGCCTCTAGTTCGTTGAGCCGGTCGGCCAGACTCGCAGCGGACGGGACGCCCGGCATCACGGTCAACAACGCTTCGGTGACCCGTTCGATCTTCGCCGACAGTTCTGCCATCTCCGCCCCCGCGTTGGACCCGGGGCGGTACCTCTGCTCCATGTACTCGAACTCGCTGAACAACAGCATCGTCCGAGCCACGAGCGCATCGAACTCGGCTGCGATCACCGATCCGTTGCCGCAGGCGTCGCCCTTGTTCGGAGAAGGGCACCGGTACCGGATCGCTGTGGGTTGCTTGAACCGGTACATCGGCCGCTTGCACACGCCGCAGAAGATGACCCGGACCAGCAGCGCGTTCGTCTCCGAACGCTTGGTTCCGGTCGATCCTCTTTTCCGCTCGGAGATCGTGTGCTGTAGCGATCGGAAGTCAGCCTCGCTGATCAGCGGTTCGGCACGCTGGATCGGGAGGTCGTCCGTGTCGTACACGATCGACGGCGGGCCGCCGTGCCTCCCGCTACCTCGGTGCACCGCGAACCCGACGAGCGTCGGACTCGTCAGCATCGCCGTGAACGGCGCCATTGACCACCGAGTACCCACCGGTTCCCGGCCCGACAGGATCTTCTGCCTGTCGGTCGGGGTCGGCACACCGCGTTCGTTCAGGTCCGCGATGATCGACGTGAACCGATCGCCCGCGAGCACTCTCCGGACGATCGACCGCATCACCGGCGCTAGACCGTCCTCGTCCGGGAACAACCGATACCCGTCCTCGACCCTGCGGGCGAGGTACCCGGCGGGCCACGTACCGCCCTTGAACCGGCCTTCCTTACGCGCTTCCTCGGACGCCCTAGCGTTGCCCGCCGAGATGTTCGCTAGGTCCATCTCGGCGATCGTGGCGAGGATGTACACGATCATCTTGCCGATCGGGGTAGACAGATCGATCGGGTCGTTCACGCACACCAACGACTTGCCGTGGTCGATCAGGTAGTTCATCAGCGCTGAGATGTGCCGCGCCGAACGACCGACGCGGTGGAGCTTCCAAGCGACGATCACGTCCCACTCGGGTAGCCGGTCCTCGTGTAGCCACGGTCCGGCCCCGGTCCGCTCTAGCGGGTTGGTAGACCCGCTGGTGTCCAGATCCTCAGCGATCCCGACGACCTCTAGACCGTGGATCTCGCAGTACCGCTCGCAGTCTTCCCGCTGAGTCGACGGCGAGGATCCGGTGTCGGTCGTCCGGCTGACACGGATCAGGATCAGAGCGCGGGTCACTCCGAGACCCTACGAACCGTCACCAGCTCGTCAGCGCCATACGCCTCGGCGTCGTCGGTGGTGATCTCCACGTATCGATCGTCCTGGAGTGTGTCCACGACCGGGAGGAACCCGCGACCGGGCGACCAGAGGTCGTCACCGGTCCGAACCTCGGAGGCTCGGTCGTCCCTGATCTCTCGGAGCGGACGACCGAGCCCGACCGCTCCAACCGCCGCGACGCACGCTGCGGACGCACCGGCGTACGAACCGACGAACCCGAGTCCGACGACCGTCAGAGCGGCGGCCAGGGCCACCCCGACGAACCGCAGGATCTCAGAGTGCCGGCTGGTCAGCCGGGGCTTACGAACGATGACCTTCACTGACTGCTCCCTCGGTCGGCAAGCCGTTGTGGCTTGCATACCTAAGAGCTTGGCGAGGTCTCGCCCGAGGACTTCGCCTGAGCCGGGCGGCGGCGGGCTCAGAACCGGCCGCCGCCACCCCGGCGCCCCCGTGACGACGAGCCGCCGAAGCTGCCCGGCGAGCGGCCGCCGCCCCCACCCCCGAAGCCCCCGCCCCCTCCGCGGGTGGCCCCGGAGATGATCCCGCCGAGGATCAGGCTGCCCAGGTCGACCCCCAGGCCCCCGCCCGACGACGCGGGCGCCGACCAGCCCGACACGTCGGACTGCGCGAGCCGCAACGCCTCCTGGGCCCGGGCGTCGGCCTGCTGCGCCTCCCGCAGCGCGACCGCGGGGTCGCCGCCGGAGGTCGCGGCCTGCAGGTGGCGCTGGGCCTCGGCGAGCCGGGTACGGGCCTGCGCGCCGACGGCGCCGCGCCGCGTCCCGATGAAGTCGGCCGCCGCGGCGACGGCCGAGCGGGCGGTGAGCACGGTCTGCTCCAGCACCGCGGCGGTGCGGCGGCGCCGGTCCTGCTCGGCGCGGGCGGCGGCGATGGCCTCGTCGAGCGCGGCGCCCGCCTCGTCGAGCAGGCGCAGGGCGGCGATCGGGTCGGACGCCTCGACCTGGGCCGAGGCCTCGACCGCGGCCTCGGCGCGGGCGACGGCGGGCGCGAGCGACGGGTCCAGCGCGCGGGCCTCGGCGAGGTCCTGCCCGGTCTCGGCGCGCGCGGCGGGGAGGGCGGCGGCGGCCTCGACCAGCTCGGCGTCGCGGCGCAGGACGGCGTCGAGCAGGGTCTCGGCCTGGGTGAGCGCGTCCTCCGCGGCCCGGCCGGACACGACCGCGGCCGGGCGGGAGCCGGCGTCGAGCGCGGCGCGGGCGGCGACGATCTCGGTGCCGGCGACGTCGAGCAGGTCGCGGGCCCGGTCCAGCGACCCGGCCACCGGCTCCAGCGCGCTCGGGGCGTAGCGCGCCGACAGCGCCGCCCAGGCCGACTCGGCCCGCGGGACCCGCGCGAGCACCGCGTCGCGGCGGGCGGCCAGGCCGGACACGTACTCCGGGGCCCGGGTCTCCAGGTCGCGCAGGGCGTCGAACGCGGCGACCTGGGCGTCGAGGCGTTCGTCGGCGGAGCGGCAGGCGCGGACGATGTCGGCGTACATCGCCCGCTTCGCCGGCTCGTCCTCGGGGACGTCGTCGTCGAGCAGCTGGCGGATGCCGAACGCGCGCAGCATGTCGGCCCGCGACTCCTCGACGGCAGCGGCGAACCCGGCCACCGCCTGGTCGCCGAAGTGCCCGCGTGCGGCCGACAGCTCGATCTCCGAGGTGCGCACGGCCTCGTCGACCTCGATCAGGCCGGCGCTGGCGCGGTAGGCGAGATCGTCGGTGGCGACGTCGGTGAACTCGTCGCGCGGGGCGGCAGGCCCGGCCGGGGCCTGTGCGTCCGGGTTCCGGGCGGCGCGGGTGCGGCGCCGCCGCGAGGTCACGTACCAGGCGCCGCCCCCGACCAGCAGCACGCCGCCGACCAGCACGGTGCCGGTGGGGAAGTCGCCGCCCCCGCCGCCGAGGCCGTCGGACAGCGCGATCGCCGCCCCGGCCCAGTCGCCCGCCGCGAGCCGTCCCTCGGCGTCGGCGATCGCGCCGTCGACGGTGGAGTCGGAGAGCCCGAGGTCGTCGGCGACCGACACGCCGTAGGCCCGGTCGCCGACGGCCACGGCGAGCAGCACGTCGTCGCGGCCGAACTGGGACAGCGCGGCGGACTCGTCGGCCCACTCCTGCCCGCCCGCGCCGTCGAAGGACTCGACGTAGACGACGAACAGCTGGGTGCCGTTGGCCTCGCGCAGCCGGCCGAACGCCTCGGTGATGCGGGCCTCGTCGCCCGCGGCGAGGACGCCCGCGGCGTCGGTGACCGCCGGCCCGACCCGCAGCGGCGGCTCGGCCGCGGCGACCCCGCCCCCGAGCAGCCCCACCCCGAGGACCAGCAGCCCCAGCACCAGCAACCTGCGCACGACGACCTCCGCACACCCGGGATTGATCCGCACATCATGGCGGCCCGCCCCGTCGCCCGGACGGGGCCACCCGTGCCGAGGTGGATCTGGCGCGGCGGGCGCGGCCGGTGAGGATCGGGGCATGACCGCGATCGAGCTGCGCCCCCTGCCCGTCACGCACGACCCGGTGCGGCGGCTGGCGCAGCTGGTCGGCGGCCTCGCGCTCTACGGCACGTCGATGGCGATGCAGGTCCGCGCCACGCTCGGGCTCAACCCGTGGGACGTCCTGCACGAGGGGCTGACGGAGCGGACGCCGCTCGGGTTCGGGCTCGTCACCGCCGTCACCGGGGTCGTGGTGCTGCTGCTGTGGATCCCGCTGCGCCAACGGCCGGGCGTCGGGACGGTGGCGAACGTGCTGGTCATCGCCGTCACCGTGGACGTCGCGCTGGCCCTGCTCCCCGCACCCGACGCGCTGCCCGCCCGCGTCGCGCTGATGACGGCCGGGATCGTGCTCAACGGGGTGGCGTCGGCGGCCTACGTCGGGGCGCGGCTGGGCCCCGGGCCGCGCGACGGGCTGATGACCGGCCTGGCCGCCCGCACCGGGCGCTCGCTGCGGCTGGTGCGGACGGGCATCGAGGTCACCGTGCTGACGGCGGGCTGGCTGCTCGGCGGCACCGTCGGCGCCGGCACGGTGCTCTACGCGCTGGCCATCGGCCCGCTCACGCAGGCGTTCCTGCCGTTCCTGGCGGTTCGTACGCCACGTCCGCCAGGGTCCACGGCCGCACGACGGTGACCAGCACGACCAGCGCCAGCACCATCCCGCCCACGACGACCGCGCCCATCGCGAGCGCGTCGTTGCCCAGCAGCCCGACGACCGGCGAGATCACCGCGCCGATGCCGAACTGGACGGCCCCGAGCAGTGCGGCCGCCGTGCCGGCGGTCTCGCCGTGGCGCGACAGCGCGACGGCGGGCGCGTTGGGCAGGGCGAGGCCGGTGCAGAACAGCACCAGCCACATCGCGCCGAGGACGCCCACGATCCCGGCGAACCCGGTGGCCGCGATCAGCACGAGCAGGACGCCGGCGCCCGCGCCCGCCGCGACGGCGGCGAGCAGGATCTGGCGGGGCTCGAAGCGGCGCAGCAGCACCGGGTTGAGCTGGGTGGCGAGGATCAGGAAGATCGCGCCGGAGCCGAAGACCAGCCCGAACTGCTGCTGGTCGAGCCCGAACTGGTCCTGGAACACGAACGACGAGCCCGAGACGTAGCCGAGCAGCGCCGACATCGCGAGCCCGGCCACCACCACCAGCCCGACGAACGTGCGGTCGCCGAACAGGGCGCCGTAGTCGCGCAGGGTGCCGCGGACCCCGGCGGTGCGTCGGCGCTCGGGCGGGAGCGTCTCGCGCAGCCCCACCAGCGCCACCGGGATCAGGACGACGCCGATCGCGGCGAGCGCCACGAACACCCCGCGCCAGGAGGTGAAGCGCAGCAGCTCACCGCCCAGCGTCGGGGCGATCACCGGCGCGGCACCCATCACCAGGATCAGCCGGGAGATCAGCGTGGCGGCGGGGCGGCCGGTGTAGAGGTCGCGCACGATGGCCATCGCGATGACGGCCCCGGCCGCGGCGCCCATGCCCTGCAGCACCCGCAGCGCGCCGAGCACCGCGATGTTCGGGGCGACGGCGCACAGCAGCGAGGACACGACGTGCAGCGCGGTGCCGGCGATCAGCGGGCGCTTGCGGCCCAGCGCGTCCGACAGCGGGCCGATGACGAGCTGGCCGAGCGCGAGCCCGAGCAGGGTGCCGGTCAGCGTCAGCTGGACCGCGGCCGAGGTCGTCAGCAGGTCGGTGGTGATCGTCGGCAGGGCCGGCAGGTACATGTCGATGGTCAGGGGGCCGAGCGCGATCATCGATCCGAGGATCACGATCAACCGCAGCCGCTGGCCCCGATCGGGGGCCGTTCTCAGCTCGACTCGATCGGGGGTTGTCGTCACTGAGCGGTCAAGGACCGGCCTCCGGCGCGTTGTTCCCGATCTCCGCCGGGTGTGACGCCGCACACACCGGGCGGCCGGGTTACGGTGCGGGAATGCTGGTCGAGCGGATGCGACCGTTCACGTCGACGATCTTCGCCGAGATGTCGGCGCTGGCCCTGCGGACGGGGGCGATCAACCTCGGGCAGGGCTTCCCCGACACCGACGGACCGCCGTCGCTGCTGGCCGACGCCGCGGCCAACATCACCGGCGGGCTCAACCAGTACCCGCCCGGGCCGGGGATCCCGGCGCTGCGGGCCGCGGTGGCCGAGCACCAGAGCCGGTTCCACGGCCTGTCGGTCGACCCGGACGACGTGCTGGTCACCACCGGGGCCACCGAGGCGATCGCGGCGGCGGTGCTCGCGCTGTGCGACCCGGGCGACGAGGTCGTCACCTTCCAGCCGTACTACGACTCCTACGCCGCGACCGTCGCGCTCGCCGGTGCGGTGCTCAAGGCGGTGCCGCTGCGGCCGCCGTCGTTCGGGTTCGACCCCGACGAGCTGCGGGCGGCGTTCTCGTCGCGCACGCGCGTGGTGCTGCTGAACACCCCGCACAACCCGACCGGGGCGGTGTTCACCGCGGAGCAGCTCGCGCACATCGGTGCGCTGGCCGCCGAGTACGGCGCGGTGGTCGTGGCCGACGAGGTGTACGAGCACATGGTCTTCTCCGGCCACGCGCACGTGCCGATGGCGACGCTGCCCGGGATGGCCGAGCGGACGCTCACGATCTCCTCGGCGGGCAAGACGTTCTCGGTGACGGGGTGGAAGGTCGGCTGGGTGCACGGGCCGTCGGAGCTGGTGGCGGCGGTGCGCGCGGCCAAGCAGTTCCTCACCTACGTCAGCGGCGCGCCGTTCCAGCCGGCCATCGCCGCCGCGCTCGCCCTGCCCGACTCCTTCTACACCGACCTCGCGGCCGGTCTGGAGCGCAAGCGCGACCTCCTGTCGGACGGCCTGCGCGCGGCCGGGCTGACCGTGTACCCGTCGGCGGGCACCTACTTCGTCGTCACCGACGTCGCACCGCTGGGCGTCACCGACGGGGCGGATTTCTGCTGGCGGCTGCCGGAGCTGGCCGGGGTGGCCGCGGTGCCGGTGTCGGTGTTCTGCGCCGACCCGGAGCTGGGCCGCACGCTGGTGCGGTTCGCGTTCTGCAAGCGCGACGAGGTGCTGACCGAGGCGGTCTCGCGGCTCGCCGGGCTGCGCGCCGCGCTGTGAGGGCCTACGGGTTCACCGCCGTCGGCGGGCCGGAGCACGAGGCGTTCCTCGACGTGCCCGAGCCCGTCGCGGGGGCGGGGGAGCTGCTGGTCCGCGTGCTCGCGGCCGGGGTGAACCCCGGCGACCGGCGGCTGCGCGAGGGCGCCCACGGCGTCGAGCCGCCCGCGGTGCTGGGCCGGGAGGTGGCCGGCACCGTCGTGGCGCTCGGGCCGGGGACCGCGGGCTTCGCCGTCGGGGACGAGGTGTTCGGCGGCTGCCCCGGCATGGTCGGCGGCTGGGCGCCGCTGGCGCGGGTGACGGCGTCGTTCGCCGCGCACCGCCCGGTCGGGGTGTCGTCCGTCGACGCGGCCGTGCTCCCGGTCGCCGCCGGCACCGCCCACGACGCGCTCACCGGCCTCGACCTCCCGGCCGGGGCGACGCTGGTGGTCAACGGCGCGGGCGGCGGGGTGGGGGTGGCCGTGGTGCAGCTGGCCGCGGCCCGCGGCCTCCGCGTGGTCGGTGTCGCGAGCCCGGCCAAGCACGACCTGCTGCGGCGGTTCGGGACCGTCCCGGTCGCCTACGGGACCGGGGTGCTCGACCGGGTGCGGGCCGCGGCGCCGTCGGGCGTCGACGCGGTGTTCGACCTGGTCGGTGGCGCCGCCCTGCGCACCGTCGCCTCGCTGGTCGGCGACCGGTCGCGGCTGCGGTCGGTCGCCGACAAGCCGCTGGTGGCCGAGCTCGGCGGGGCCGACGTGGCGCGCGACCGCAGCACCGCGGTGCTGGCCGAGCTGGCCCGCCTCGTCGCGGCGGGCGGGCTGGACCCGCACGTCACCCGGGTGGTCGGGTTCGACGACGCCCGCGCCGCCCTGGCAGCGGTGGAACGCGGCCACGAGGCCGGCAAGGTGGTGCTGGAGATCGGCTGAGCCGGCCGCCGTCGCACAGGTTCTCGCTCGACGCAGAGGTCGGACGGTCTGCGACGGGCCGGAGGGTGTGCGACGGGGGCGGCACCGCGGCGGTGACATTTGTGCGTACCGGCGGCCCGGAGCGCCGGTCATGCTCTCCTCATGAACATCGGGGCGCTCATCGGCGGGTCGTTCGGTCTGGTCTACGTGCTGGTCAACGCGGGGGCGCTCGGCAACCCGGCCGGACCGGTGCTGCAGGGGGCGGGCGTGCTCGCGTTCGTCGCGCTGGTGGTGCTGACGTTCCGCGGCCGCGGCGCGGGTCCCGGCGAGCGGCCGCACTTCGACCGCCTCTACTGGCTCGTCGTGCTCGGCGAGGTGGTCGCGATCGTCCTGGGGGCGCAGGTGCTGAACGCGCTGGGCCTGCCGCCGCTGCCGTGGGTGACGATCGTCGTCGGCCTGCACCTGCTTCCGCTGGCCCGGATGTGGAGGGCCCCGGTGCTGGGCCGGGCCGGCGTCGTCCTCGCCCTGCTGGGTGTGGCGGGCCTCGTCGCGGCGGTCGCCGGGGGGTCGGCCGCCGTCGTGGCGCTGCTCGCCGGGGTGCTGCCGGGGGTGTTCATGCTCGGCGGCCTGCTGTGGGGCGCCACCCGACCGACCCCGGTCAGGGCCTGACGAGCCGGACCACGACCCACTTCGACGTCGGGGTGTTGGACTCCAGCGCCACCGAGGCGAGCGGGATCAGCGGGTTCGTCTCCGGGTAGTAGGCGGCGACGCAGCCCTTCGGCGTGGAGTACTCGACGAGCCGGAACCCGTCGGCCCGCCGCTCGACGCCGTCCTCCCACTCGCTGACCAGGTCGACCACGTCGCCGTCGGCGAAACCGAGCTCGGCCAGGTCCGCCGCGCCGATGAACACCACGCGGCGGCCGTGGTGGATGCCGCGGTAGCGGTCGTCGAGGCCGTAGATCGTGGTGTTGAACTGGTCGTGGCTGCGCATCGTCTGCAGCACCAGGCGCCCCTCCGGCACCTGCACGGCGGCGAGCGGGCTCACCGAGAACACGGCCCTGCCGGGCTCCGTCGGGAAGGTGCGGCTGTCGCGCGGCGGGTGCGGCAGCGTGAATCCGCCGCGGGCCCGGATCTTCTCCGCGTAGTCGTCGCAGCCGGGCACGACGCGGGCGATGCGGTGCCGGATCTCGTCGTAGTCCTCCGCGAACGCGTGCCACGGGATGCCGTGCCGATCGCCGAGGGTGGCGGCGGCGATGCCGCACAGGATGCCCACCTCGGAGCGCAGGTCCGCGCTCGCCGGCTCCATCCGCCCGCGCGACGCGTGCACCGCCGACATCGAGTCCTCGACGGTGACGCGCTGCTCGGTCCCGCCGGAGAGGTCCTTCTCGGTGCGGCCCAGTGTCGGCAGGATCAGCGCGGTCTCCCCGCACACGACGTGGCTGCGGTTGAGCTTCGTCGAGATCTGGACGGTCAGCCGCGCACCGCGCAGCGCCGCCTCGGTGACGGCGGTGTCGGACATCGCCGAGACGAAGTTGCCGCCCAGCCCGACGAACACGTGCGCGGCGCCGTCGCGCAGCGCCCGGACGGCCTTGACGGCGTCGAGGCCGTGCTCGCGCGGCGGCTCGAAGCCGAACTCGTCGCGCAGCGCGTCGAGGAAGGAGTCGGGGGAGCGCTCCCAGATGCCCATCGTGCGGTCGCCCTGCACGTTGGAGTGCCCCCGCACGGGGCACAGCCCCGCTCCCGGCTTGCCGATCATGCCTTGGAGCAGCGCGACGTTGACGAACTCCTTGATCGTCGCGACGGCGTTGCGGTGCTGGGTGATGCCCATGGCCCAGCAGTTGACGATCTTGTGCGACCGCGCGAAGACGTCGGCCAGCTCCTCGATCTGCGCCCAGCGCAGGCCGGTGGCGGCGAGGACCTCGTCGCGGTCGATCTCGCGCAGGTGCTCGGCGTAGGCGTCGAAGCCGACGGTGTGCTCGGCGATGAACTCCTCGTCGGCCACGCCGCGGGCGAGCAGCAGGTGGCCCAGCGCCTGCCATAGCGCGAGGTCGCCGTCGGAACGGATCTGCAGGTACTGGTCGGCCAGCTCGGTGCCGCGCCCGGCCATGCCCGAGGGCTTCTGCGGGTTGTTGAACTTCAGCAGCCCGGCCTCGCGCAGCGGGTTGATCGCGACGATCGTGGCGCCGTCGTTCTTCGCGATCTCCAGCGCCGAGAGCATCCGCGGGTGGTTCGTGCCCGGGTTCTGCCCGGAGATGACGATGAGGTCGGCCTCGTGGATGTCGTCGAGGGAGACCGAGCCCTTGCCGATGCCGATGGTGTCGGCGAGCCCCACCGAGGTGGACTCGTGGCACATGTTGGAGCAGTCGGGCAGGTTGTTGGTGCCGTAGGCCCGCGCGAAGAGCTGGTAGACGAACGCGGCCTCGTTCGACGCGCGGCCCGAGGTGTAGAACAGCGCCTCGTCCGGGCTCCCCAGCGCGTTCAGGTGCTCCGCGACCAGGGCGAACGCGGCGTCCCAGGAGATCGGCTCGTAGTGCGTGCCGCCCGCGCGCCGGACCATCGGCTCGGTGAGCCGGCCCTGCTGCCCCATCCAGTACTCCGAGCGCGTCTCCAGGTCGGCCAGGGAGTGCGCGGCGAAGAACTCGCGGCCGATCCGGCGGGTGTCGCCCTCCCAGGCGACGGCCTTGGCCCCGTTCTCGCAGAACTCCGCGGTGTGGCGGTGCTCCGGGTCCGGGTCGGGCCAGGCGCAGCTCATGCAGTCGAAACCGTCGACCTGGTTGAGGCGCAGCAGGTTGCGCGCGGTGCGCACCGGCCCCATCTGCTTCACCGCCATGCCCAGGCTGACGGCCACCGCCGGGAAGCCGGCCGCGGCGGTCTTGGGCTCGCCGACCTCGATATCGGGCTCGATCGTCACGCCCCGACCTTATGCAGTACGTCCGTACTGTCGCGCCCCGGACCGGCCCGGTGTGACCAGTTCGTCCAGGGACAGCCCGAGGGTCTGCGCCAGCGCGGCGACGGTGAAGAACGCCGGGGTGGGGATGCGGCCGGTCTCGATCTTGCGCAGGGTCTCGGGCGAGATGCCGGACTCCGCGGCGACCTCGACCAGGCTGCGGTCGGCGCGGGCCGCGCGCAGCACCGCGCCGAGCTGCTCGCCGCGTTCGCGCTCGGCCGGGGTGAGGGGGACGCGCACCATGACGCCGATAGTAATACCGGTATAGTTATCTTTCATGATCGAGCTGAAGACGCCCTCCGAGATCGACGCGATGGACGCCGCGGGCACGGTGGTCGCCCGGGTGCTCGCCGCGGTGCGGGCCGCGGCGGCCCCCGGCGTCCGGCCCGGCGAGCTGGACGCCATGGCCGCGGACCTCATTGCCGAGGCCGGCGCCGTGTCCAGCTTCCGCGGCTACCACCCGTCGTGGGCGCCCGGGCCCTACCCGGCCGTGCTGTGCGTGAGCGTCGACGACGCGGTGGTGCACGGGATCCCGTCGGACGAACCGCTCGCCGACGGCGCGCTGCTCAGCGTCGACCTCGCGGTGCACCTGGACGGCTGGTGCGCCGACGCCGCGTTCAGCACCGTCGTGGGCACCCCCAGCGCCGCGGACCAGGAGATGATCGACACCGCCGAGCGCGCCCTCGCGGCCGGGATCGCGGCGGCCGTGCCGGGGGCGCGGATGGGCGACGTGGGGCACGCGATCGCCGCCGTCGCCCGCGGCGCGGGCTACGGGATGCTCGACGACCACGGCGGGCACGGCGTCGGGCGCTCCATGCACGAGGCGCCGTCGGTGCCCAACGAGGGGAAGGCCGGCCGCGGCGCCCGGCTGCGGGCGGGCCTGGTCATCGCCATCGAGCCGATGCTGACCCGCGGCACCGACCGCTACCGCCACGACCCCGACGGCTGGACCCTGCGCACCGCCGACGGCAGCCGCGCGGCCCACGCCGAGCACACGATCGCCGTCACCGACGCCGGGCCGCGGGTCCTGACGTCGGTCTGACGCCACGACCCGCCGGCGCGGGGACTCGCGGACGGGAACGGGGGACTCGCGGGTGGGGTCAGTTCCGGGGCGGGCCGCCGGGGGCCGAGGCCACCTGGGCCTGCGGCACCAGCACCTCCTGGCCCTCCCGCAGGCCCGAGCGCACCTCCGTGAACTCGTCACCCACCGCGCCGGGGGTGAACGGGACCGTCACCGGCTCGCCGCCGTCCACCCCGGGGATGCTGACGACGCGGCGCCCCTCGTCGGTCCGCACCGTCGACGACGGCACGCGCAGCACGTCCTCCACCGCCTCGACGCGCACCGCGGCGTCGGCGGTCTGGCCGTCACGCAGCTGCGGGTCGCCGCGGTCCAGGACGACCGTGGCGTAGTAGTTGACGATGCCGGAGACGTCGGCGCCGGTCGGGGCGACCGCGAGCACCGAGGCCGGGACGGTCAGGCCGGGTACCGCGTCCACCGTGACGTCGACGGCCTGCCCGGGCTGCACGCGGGCCGCATCGGACTCCTCGAACGGCACGACGAGCTGGAACGATTCGACGTCGTTGAGCACCAGGAACGCCCCGCCCGCCGTCGCGCCGCCCGCACCCGTGCTCGACGAGTCGGTGACGCCGGGTAGGCGTGCGCTGCTGCCGGGGGCGAGCGAGGTCGTCCCGGACGCGGGCCCGACGAACTCGCCCACCGCGCCGTTGATCTGCGAGACGACCCCCGCGGTGGGGGCGCGCAGCGCGGTGTCGTCGAGGTCGCGCTGGGCCAGCGCGACGCCCGCCTCGGCGTCGCGCACCGCCGCCTCCTGCGCGCCGGTGTCGGCGGGGCGGTCGGAACCGGCCTGGTCGAGCTGGTTCTGCGCGCTCACGACGCTGTTACGGGCGTTCTCGACCGAGAGCCGGCCCGACGCCTCGTCGACGTGCTCGCGCTGCTCGGCGGTTCGCAGCGCCGTCTCCGAGGCGATGACGGCGCCGCGCGCCTGCTGCACGGCCGTCTCGTCGGCGGCGATCGCCTCGCACTCCGGGTCGGGCGCGGGCGTGGGCGCCGTCTGCTCCGTGCCGGCCAGCAGCCCCGACGACGACGTCGTGGTGGGCGGCGGGCTGCTGCACCCCGCCTCGTCGGCCGCCAGCCGGTCCTGTGCGCGGTCGAGCTGGTCGCGGTCGAAGTCGAGCTGCACGCGGGCCCGTTCGGTGGCCACGTCGTTGGCGGCGTTCGTCGCGTCCACCTGGTCCTGGGTGGCGCCGAGGATCTCCCGCGCCTGGTCGAGCGAGGCCTGCGCGGCCTCGACGGAGTTGCCGTTCTCGATCTTGGCGAGGTTGGCGCGGGCCTGGTCGAGCTGGGCTCGGGCCCGCTCCAGCGCCTGCTCCAGGGCGAAGTCCTCCAGGCGCGCCAGCACGTCACCGGTCTGCACGCGGTCACCGACCGAGACCAGCACCTCGGCGAGCCGCCCGCCCTCGGCGAACCCCAGGTTCTGCTCGGTGATCGCCACCAGCGACCCCGAGGCGGTGACGGTGGTGGCGACCGTCCCGCGGTCGACACGGACGACCGGGGGCGGCGCCGCGTCGCCGCTGCAGGCGGTGAGCAGCACCGCCCCGGCGAGGATCGCGAGCCGGGCCATGACGGGATGCCTCACTGGAACCTCAACGCTTCGATGGGACGCAGCCGGGCCGCGCGGTTGGCCGGGTAGCCACCGGCGACCAGGCCGATGAGCAGGCTGATCCCGAACGAGATCAGCACCGAGTTGACGTCGACGACGGGCGGCGGGAAGTCCGGGATCGCCTGCGGCAGCGCGATCGCGGCGGCCGTCGACAGGCCGACGCCGAGCAGGATGCCGACGAGCCCGCCGAAACCGGCCAGGATCGTCGACTCGAGCAGGAACTGCTGCAGGATCGCGCGGCGGCGCGCCCCGATGGCCTTACGGATGCCGATCTCGCGCGTCCGCTCGGTGACGGTGACCAGCATGATGTTCGCGACGCCGATCCCGCCGACGATCAGCGAGATCGCCGCCACGGCGACGGTGAACAGGGTGAGGAACGACAGGGTCTGGTTGACCTGGTCGAGCAGGCTCTGCTGGGCGGTGGCGGTGTAGTCGCGCTCGGCGGGGTCGTCGACGGACTGCCGGTCGTCGAGGATCGCGGTGACCTGCGCGAGCGCCGCAGGCACCGCCTCCGGCGAGCGCGCCACCACCACCACGGTGCTGACGGCGTCGCCCCCGCCGAGCAGGAAGCTGCGCGCGGTGCCCAGCGGGGTGATCACCACGTCGTCCTGGCCGGTCGCCGCGACGACCCCGATCACCCGGAACGCGGTGCGCCCGATCCGCACCTCGCTGCCCAGCGCCGCACCGGCGTCACCGGCGAAGAGGTCCTCGACGGGCCCGGGGGCCAGCACCGCGACCTTGGCCTTGCCGCGCTCCTCGGTGGCGTCGAACATGCGGCCGACGACCAGGTCGCGGTCGGTCACGTCGAGGTAGCCCGCGGTCGTGCCGGTCACCGAGGTGCGGAACCGGGAGCCGCCGGGCAGCTGCACGGTGACCGGGCCGCCGGCGATCGGGGTGGCCGAGACGACGTCCGGGGCGTCGACCGGGTCGTCGAGCGCGGCGACGTCGGCGTCGGTGAGGTCGCGCGGCGCGCCGTTCGTGCCCTCCTGGTTGGCGTTCACGGTGATCTGCGTGGCCAGCGACCCGAACGACTCGGTGAACCCGCTCTGGATGCCGTTGCCCAGCGCCACCAGCACGATCACCGCGGCGACGCCGATGATGATGCCCAGCGTCGTCAGCCCGGAGCGGAGCTTGTTGGCGCGCAGCCCGCGCAGCGCCAGCCGGGCGGCCTCCCAGACGGTCATCGGCGCAGCGCCTCCTGCCGGGCGTCGCTGACGACCCGGCCGTCGCGCAGCCGCACCACCCGCCGGGCGAACTCGGCCACCTCGTCCTCGTGGGTGATCAGCACGACGGTGCGCCCGGCGTCGTTCAGCTCGACGAGCAGCTCCATGACCTCGCGGGTGGAGGTGGTGTCGAGGTTGCCGGTCGGCTCGTCGGCCAGGATCATCGCCGGGCGGGTCACCAGCGCGCGGGCGATCGCGACGCGCTGCTGCTGCCCGCCGGAGAGCTCGTTGGGCATGCTGGTGCCGCGCCCGTCGAGGCCGACGCGGGCCAGCGCCTCGCGCGCCCGGTCGCGGCGCTCGCGTCGGCCGACCCCGGCGTAGACCAGCGGCAGCTCGACGTTGCGCGCGGCGCTCGTGCGCGGGATGAGGTTGAAGGACTGGAAGACGAAGCCGATGCGGCGGTTGCGCAGGTCGGCGAGCGCGTTCTCCCGCATCCCGACGACGTCGGTGCCGCCGAGCCGGTAGTGGCCGGTGGTGGGCACGTCGAGGCAGCCCAGGATGTTCATCATCGTCGACTTGCCCGAGCCGGACGGACCCATGATCGCGACGAGGTCGCCCTCGTCGATCGTGAGGTCGACGGTGTCGAGCGCGCGGACGGCGACCTTGCCCGCCTGGTACACCTTCGTCACCGCGTCGAGCTCGATCATCCGGGCGTGCGGGGGCGCGTCACCGGGTCGTGACCGGGGCCTGGGCATCGCACAGCCGTCCGTCTCGCAGCGGGACCGTGCGGGCGGGGAGCGGCACGGTCGGTGCGGCGAACCTAGCGGGCCCGCGCCCGCACCCGCGCACGCCGTTCTCAGCGCGCTCTCAACCTGGGCCGCTCCTAGGCTGGACGGGTGCGCCGCGGACTGCCCTGGGCCTGGGGCGCCACCGACCCCGAGATCGACGACTCCTACCCCTGTGCCGATCTCGTGCCCGAGCCCGCCGCGCGGATGGTCCGGGCCGTCGACGTCGCCGCGCCCGCGCCGCACGTGTTCCGCTGGGTCGCCCAGCTCACGCAGGCGCCCTACAGCTACGACCTGGTCGACAACCTGGGCCGGCGCAGTCCCCGCACCCTCACCCCGGGCGCCGACGCGCTGGAGCCGGGCACACCGTTCGTCATGATCTTCGAGGTGGTCGATGTCGTGCCCGGGCGGGAGGTCACGGCCGTCGGCCGGCCGGGGCCGACGCGCCGGTTCGGCCCGATGGCGTGCACCTACCGGGTCACCCCGCACGGTGCGGGCAGCCGGCTCGTCGCACGCCTCGACCTCACCGCGACCCGCCTGGCCACCCCGATCGCCTGGGGCGATCTGGTGATGATGCGGAAGCAACTGCGCACCCTGGCCGCATGTGCGGAACGGACGCGCTGACCCGTCCGGTCGGAGGGTGTCCCCGCCCGGCGCGACCCACTAGACCGGGACCATGACGATCACCGCGATCCACCGCTATCCGGTCAAGTCGATGCTCGGCGAGTCGCTCACCCGCTGCGTGGTGGGGCCGACCGGGGTGGTCGGCGACCGCGCCTACGCGGTGATCGACGACGAGACCGGGATCGTCGCGAGCGCGAAGGTACCGCGGCGCTGGGCCGACCTGCTGTCGTTCTCGGCGCGGTTCGTCAGCGAGCCGGAGGCCGGGGCCGCGCCCCCGCCGGTCGAGATCACCTTCCCGGACGGCTCGACGCACCGCAGCGACGACGCCGACGTCGACGCCGCGCTCTCGGCCGCGCTCGGCCGTCCGGTCCACCTGGCGAGCGTGCCGCCCGAGGGCGCCTACTTCGAGGAGCTGTGGCCCGACATCGAGGGCCTGGCGCCGCAGCAGCTCATCGACGCCACCACCACCCGCCACGAGGACACCGGCGAGGTGATCAGCCGCTTCGACATCTCCGCGTTCGGCGCCAAGGGCACCTTCTTCGACCTCTCCGCGCTGCACGTGCTCACCGAGTCGACGCTGGACCGGCTGCGCGAGCTGGCCCCCGACGCCACCTTCGACGCCCGCCGCTACCGGCCCAACTTCGTCCTGCGCGACGAGGACGCCGGCTTCGTGGAGAACGACTGGCCGGGCCGCACCGCCACCCTGGGCGGGGCCACCGTGCGGTTCTCCTTCGCCACCATGCGCTGCGTGATGACCACGCTCGGGCAGGGCGACCTTCCCGCCGACCCCGACACCCTGCGCACGATCGCGAAGCACAACCGCATCGAGATCCCGCAGATCGGCGGGGTGTGGGCGTGCGCGGGGGTGTACGCCGACGTGGCCGGGACCGGCGAGGTGGCCGTAGGCGATCCGCACGCGGAGGTGCCAGGATCGGGCTCGTGACCTTCTCGCCCGGCACCGAGGCCGCCGTCGCCCGCGCCCGCCAGCACTCCGTCGGCGACCTGCTGCGCCGCTCCGCGCTGCGCCATCCCGACAAGCTCGCGGTCGTCGACGGCGACCGGCGCGTCACCTTCGCGGAGTTCGACGCCGCCGCCAACCGCACCGCACACGCGCTCACCGCCCGCGGTGTGGGCAAGGGCGACCGGCTCGCGCTGCTGGCCCGCAACTCCTACTCCTACGCGGTGCTCGCCTTCGCGACGGCCAAGATCGGCGTCGTGCTGGTGCCGGTGAACTTCATGCTGGGCGCCTCGGAGATCGCCTTCATCCTCCGGCACTCCGGCGCGTCCGGGATGGTCGCGCAGGACGCGCTGGCCGGCACCGCGGCGCAGGCGCTGGCCGAGGCGGGCGTCGAGGGCGGGGTGCGGGGCTGGATCGGCGCCGACCCCGCCGACGGCTGGGAGGACGTCGAGACCTGGCTGGGGCAGGGCCCCGACCACGACCCGGAGGTCGCGGTCGGCGACGACGACCCGCTGCGCCTGATGTACACCTCGGGCACCGAGTCGCGGCCCAAGGGCGTGATGCTGTCGAGCCGGTCGCTGATCGCGCAGTACGTGAGCTGCACGATCGACGGCGGGATGAGCGCCGACGACGTCGAGGTGCACTCGCTGCCGCTCTACCACTGCGCGCAGCTCGACTGCTTCCTCTCCGTCGACGTCTACCTCGGCGCCACCTCGGTCATCCTGCCCGGGCCGGACCCGGCGACGCTGCTGGCGACCGTCGAGCGGGAGAAGGCCACCAAGCTGTTCTGCCCGCCGACGGTGTGGATCTCGCTGCTGCGCCACCCGGACTTCGACACCCGCGACCTGTCGTCGCTGCGCAAGGGCTACTACGGGGCGTCGGCGATGCCGGTGGAGGTGCTCAAGGAGCTCTCCCGGCGGCTGCCCGACGTCGCGTTCTGGAACTTCTACGGCCAGACCGAGATGTCGCCGCTGGCCACGATCCTGCGCCCGCACGAGCAGCTGGAGCGGGCCGGTTCGGCCGGTCGGCCGGCGGTCAACGTCGAGACCCGCCTCGTCGACGACGACGGCCGGCCGGTGGCGCCGGGGGAGATCGGCGAGATCGTGCACCGCTCCCCGCACGCCGCGCTGGGCTACTACGAGGACGAGGAGAAGACCGCCGCCGCGTTCGCCGACGGCTGGTTCCACTCCGGCGACCTCGGCGTCATGACCCCCGACGGCTACCTGTCGGTCGTCGACCGCAAGAAGGACATGATCAAGACCGGCGGGGAGAACGTCGCCTCCCGCGAGGTGGAGGAGGCGATCTACCAGCTCGACGGCGTCGCCGAGGTGGCCGTGTTCGGCATCGCGCACCCGACGTGGATCGAGGCCGTCACCGCGGTGGTGGTGCCGAAGGAGGGCGTCGCGCTCACCGCCGAGCAGGTGGACGCGCACGCCCGCGGGGTGCTCGCCGGCTACAAGCGGCCCAAGTACGTCGTGCTGGCCGACGCGCTGCCGAAGAACCCCAGCGGCAAGATCCTCAAGCGGGAGCTGCGGGCGGAGCACGCCGACCTGGCGACGGGGTGAGTCACCGCCCGGCGTCGGTGGGCACCCTCGACACCACACCGGTGCGGCCGTTCGGCTTCGGGCTGTCCTCCACCACGTTCGCGCACTCCGACCCGCGCGTCGACGCCGCCGAGGTGCGGACGGACGGCGCGCTCGTCGTGCGCTGCCGCGTCACCGACACCGGTGCACGCGCGGGGGCCGACGTCGTCCAGCTCCACGGCAGCGACCCCGTCGCGCGGGTGGAGCTGTTCGTCGGCACGTCGTGCGCCGACCCGGTGCTCACCGCGTCGGTGGAGCTGACCGGCCCGGTGCACGAGGTGTCGATCGCCGACCGGCGGACCGTGGCCGTCGAGGTGGTCCCCGGCTGAGGCAGGATGCGTCCGTGCGGGCGCGGTGGACGGTGGTCGGTGCGCTCGCGGTCTTCTGGGCGGGCACCGTGGTGGCCGGGGCGCTGGCGCCCGGGTACTCGGCGCGGGGCGACTTCGTCTCCAGCCTGGCCGGGCGCGGCTCGGAGGTGGCGCCGCTCGGGATCGCGGCGCTGCTGGCGCTGGCGGGCGCGCACCTCGCCGCCGCGGCCGCCGTCCGGGGGAGGGCCGCGGTGGCACTCGGACTCGCCGGGCTGTGCGGGATCGTGGTGGCGGCGTTCCGCACCGCGTGCCCGCTGGGGGCGGCCGGCTGCGGGTCCGGGGCGAACGAGACCGTGCCCGACCTGGCCGACGCCGTGCACGTGTACGGCGTCGTCGGGTACGAGATCGCGCTCGTCGCGGCCATGCTGGCGGTCGCAGGGCGGCTGGCCCGGACCCGGCCGGCGGCCGCCGCGCTCGCCGTCGCGGCCGCCGTCGCCTCGGTGGTGCTGGCCCTGAACATCGGCGGCCCCGACCTCGGCGCCTGGCAACGCGCCTGGCTCGCCGTGAACACCGGCTGGCTCGCGGTCGCCACCCTGCGCCTCGGCTCGCACACAGGGTGAGGGGCCCGCACACAGGTCCGGCCCTGTGTGCGGGCCCCGGGACCTGTGTGCGGGCGGCGCGGATCAGGTGAGGGCGGCCGTCACGGCGTCGCGCAGGCTCGTGGCCGGGCGGCCGAGGAGCTTCTCCAGGTCGGGGGCGGGCTCGCTGAACAGGCCCGACGCGATGAGGTCGTGCACGAAGCCGATGGGGCCGAGCTCCGAGGACGGCACGACGCGGTAGGCCACCGGGGTGCCCGACACCTCCGAGACGACGGCGGCGAGGTCGGGCAGGGTCCAGAGCGGGCCGCGCAGCTCGTAGACCACACCCGCGTGGCCGTCGCCGGTCAGCGCGGCCGACGCGGCGAGGCCGAGGTCGCGGATCGTCGCGAAGTTGACGGGCCGTCCGCCGTCGGCGCCCAGGAGCTCGCCCGCCTCGACGACCGCACGCAGCCCCGGGTTGACCAGAACCTCCTCGTAGAAGGTGTTGCGCAGCAGGGTGTGCGGCACGCCGGAGTCGCGCAGCAGGGCCTCGGTGGTGGTGTGGTCGGCGAGGAAGCCCTGGCCGTCCTGCGCACCGATCGCGCTGGTGTAGGCGATCCGGCCGACGCCCGCGGCCTTCGCCGCGTCGATCGCGTTGCCGTGCTGGCGCGGCCGGACGCCGGGGGTGACGTCGGGGGAGGAGACGAGCAGCAGCACGTCGACGCCCTCGAACGCCGCGCGCAGCGAGGCGGGGTCGTCGTAGTCGCCCCGGCGGACGTCGACGCCGAGGCCCGCGGCCTTCTCCGGGTCGCGGGCGACGGCGACCAGCTCGGTGGCGGGGACGCGGGTGAGGAGGTCGTCGAGGACGACGCGGCCGAGGTTCCCGGTGACTCCGGTGACAGCGATCATGGATTCGACGGTAGTCTCCGCACTAACGATTGGTAAGTACACACCTGTGAGTAAGTATGGGGGGTGGATGTGAGCCGCCAGGTCCTGGACAGCGACCCCTCTCCTGTGGGTGACGTGTTCAGCAGCCGGTGTCCCAGCCGCGGCGTGCTCGACCACGTGACGAGCAAGTGGGCGGTGCTCGTGCTGGCCGCGCTCGACACCGGGCCGCTGCGGTTCAGCGCGCTGCGCCGTCGCATCGACGGGGTGAGCGAGAAGATGCTGTCCCAGACGCTGCGCACGCTGGAGGCCGACGGCTTCCTCACCCGCGAGGTCGCCCCCACCACACCGCCCCAGGTCACCTACGGCCTCACGACGCTGGGCGCCGACCTCACCCCCCACCTCGCGGGGCTGCTCGGCTTCATCCAGACCCGCCTGCCCGAGATCGAGGCCGCCCGCTCGCGCTGAGCGGTCAGAAGTCGAAGCCCCCGTCGAAGCCCCCGCCGTCGTCGAAGCCCCCGTCACCGCCCGGGTCGCCGCCACCCGCATCCAGGCCGTCGGCGTAGCCGGCCTCGTACCCGGTGCCGGCCATGCCGGAGAACATCGCGCTGAACAGCACCATCGACCCGACGCCCCACGCGCCCGCGACGAGCGCGGGCCGCCACCACGGCTCGGAGTACCAGCCGCGCGGGACGGGGCGCCCGGCGACGGTGCCGCCGGGGTAGAAGTGGGAGTTGCGGTCCGACGGGCGCGGCGAGGCGCTGTAGGCGTGGCCCTCGACCCGGACGTCGCGCTCCTCGCTGACCGCTCCCGCCTGCTGCTGCCCGGGCAGCGGCGGCAGGTCGGGACCGGGGTCCATGCCCATCGCGGTGCGGGCCGCGCGCACGTAGTACAGCCCCTCGTAAGCGGTCTCGGTGACCTGCCGGGCCTGCGCGACGCTCGCGGCCTGCTCCATCTGCGATCCGGCCGCGGTGTAGCGCTCGGCCGCGTCGGCCACCGCCTGCCGCGACGGCTCGTCGGTGCCCACGAGCGAGAGGACCTGGCCGCCGAGCCGTTCCACCCAGCGGCGCGCCTCGGACCGCGCGTCGTCGAGCTCGCGCGCCCGCGCGGCGCGCTGCCCGCGGATCAGCCAGACGGCGGCGGCCACGACGGCCACCGCCACCAGCAGGGTCAGGATCGTCCCGGTCATCGCGTCCTTCCGTCGGCGGCGCTCACCCGTTCAACGTGCGGCGCCGCCGACGGGTTCCGCCGGCCGGACTCAGCCGACGGCGGTGAGGGTGTCGGCGTGCTGCCCGTCGGCCTCCGTCGTCGGCGTCCGCTCGCCGTCGAGGAGGGGGCAGTCGAGCCAGTTCTGCGGGATGCCGAAGCCGTCCACCAGCTCCCGTGCGTGCGGGCGCAGCTCGCCGCACAGGGCGTTGATCGCCGTCGCGACGGTCTTGGTGCGGGCCGCCGTCAGGTACCCGTGCTCGACGAACCACGCGCGGTCGCCCTCGATCACGGAGAGCCCGTGCAGCGCCAGCACCCGCCCCAGCAGCGGGTGCTGGTCGGCGACCGCGGCGAAGGCGTCGAACACGATCCGGTCGACGTGCGCGCGGGCGGCGGCGAGCAGGTGGTCCTGGGCGCCGTTGAAGATCGCGAACTGGTCGGCGCCGGGGGCGAGCGCCTTGCGCATCCGCTGAGCCCCGCTGGCGATCAGGTGCTCCTCGCGCTGGGCGAGCAGCCAGCGCTGGTAGTCGCGCGAGCGGACGTCGCCGCGGTTCAGCACCGAGCGCGCGCCGGTCTTCTCCAGCACCGTGCCCGCGACGAGGTCGGCACCGAAGCGGACCTTGCCGCGCAGGTCGAGCTTCCCGACGCGGCGGCCGTAGTCCGACAGCAGCGTCTTCGCGACGAGCTGCAGCAGGACGGTGTTGTCGCCCTCGAACGTGGTGAACACGTCGGTGTCGGCCTTGAGCGCGGGCAGCAGGTTCTCAGCGAGGTAGCCGGCGCCGCCACACGCCTCGCGGCACATCTGGATGGTGCGGGTGGCGTGCCAGGTGCCGATCGCCTTGATCCCCGCGGCGCGGGTCTCCAGGTCGCGCTGGCGCTCCTCGTCCGGGACGGCGCCCGGCTTCTGCAGCTCGTGCATCTGCCCGACCAGGTCGTTCTGGGCGAAGTGCAGCGCGTAGGAGGTGGCGATGGCGGGCAGCAGCTTGCGCTGGTGGACGAGGTAGTCGAGGACCACGACCTCCTCGCCGGTGGCCGGGTTGCTGAACTGCCGCCGCGTCGCGCCGTAGCGGGTGGCCAGGGTGAGGGCCTTCTCGGCGGCGCTCGCCGCACCGCCCGCCACGCTGATCCGGCCGCGCACGAGCGTGCCGAGCATGGTGAAGAAGCGACGGGTCTCGTTGGTGATGTCGCTGGAGTAGGTGCCGTCGGGGGAGACGTCGGCGTAGCGGTTGAGCAGGGCCTCGCGGGGGACGCGGACGGAGTCGAACACCAGCCGCCCGTTGTCGACGCCGTTGAGGCCGGCCTTCACGCCGCAGTCGGAGATCGTGACGCCCGGCTGCGCGTCACCGTCGGCGGTGCGGATCGGCACGAGGAAGCAGTGGACGCCGTGCGTCTCGCCTCTCGTGACCAGCTGCGCGAACACCGCCGCCATCGTCGCGTCGCGGGCGGCCCCGCCGATGTAGTCCTTGCGCGCCCCGGGCTCCGGGGTGTGGACGACGAACTCGCCCGTGTCGGCGTCGTAGGTGGCGGTGGTGCGCAGGTGCTGCACGTCGGAGCCGTGGCCGGTCTCGGTCATCGCGAAGCAGCCGAGCAGCGTGCCGTCCATCATGTCGCGCAGGTGCGCGTCGTGATGGCGCTGCGTCCCGAGCGCCGCGAGCGCCCCGCCGAACAGGCCCCACTGCACACCGGCCTTGACCAGCAGCGACAGGTCGCCGTGGCCGAGCATCTGGAACGCCGCGACGACGCCGCCGACGTCGCCGTCGCCGCCGTAGGCCGGGTCGAAGCCCTGGTGCGGGCGGCGGCTCTCGGCCAGCGTGCGCACGGCGTCGGCGATCTCGGCGCGGTACTGCTCGGTGGACGCGTCGGGGTCGGGCGTCAGCTTCAGCTCGCCCATCTGCGCGCGGACGTCGTTGCGGACGTCGGCCCAGCGGCCGTCGAGAACGGTCTGCAGGTCACTCATGAGTCCTCCTTCGAGGCGGTGACTCCGGAGAGTCCGGCCCAGGCGAGTTCGGTGAGGTGGGCGGCCAGTTGCGAGCGGGTCATCGCAGTGACGTCGCCCCGCCCACCCCGGGCCAGCCAGTTGTCGGCGGCGGCCCGCACCATCCCGACGATGCCGTGCCCCCAGGGCACCGCGGTCGCCGCGTCACCCGTGCGGGTGGCGATCACCGCGGCGACCTGGTCGCCGACGAGGGAGACGAGGTCGGCCACCGGGTCGGCGCCGGGGGACCGGTCGACGAGCGGGCGGTGCACCACGAAGCGGTAGACCTCGGGGTCGTGCTCGATGAGCCGCAGGTAGGCCTCGATGCCCGCGGCGGTCTGGGCGTGCGGGCCCTCGGCGCCGTCCATCGCGGCCCGGACCTGGGCCAGCAGCACCTCGGCCACCCGGGCGCACACGGCGACGTAGAGCTCGGTGCGGTCGGCGAAGTGCCGGTAGACGACGGTCTTGCTGGTGCCGGCCTGCGCCGCGACGTCGTCCATGCCGACGCCGGCGCCGTGCGTCCGGATCGCCAGGATCGCGGCGTCGGTGAGCTCGACGCGCCGGGCCTGCCGGTGGGCGTCCCATCGGCTGGCGCGGCGATCCCGGACCGTCTTCACGGGACCGACGGTACCGAGTACTCGCAGTATCGGCTAGGTGAAGGGCGTCACGTATGCGGGACCGGCGGTACCGGGTACCTTCCGCACCATGACCCGTTCAGCCCGGCAGGCCGCCGTCATCGGGGGCAACCGCATCCCGTTCGCCCGTGCGAACGGGGCCTACGCCCAGGCCACCAACCTCGACATGCTCACCGCGACCCTCGACGGCCTCGCCGCCCGCTTCGGCCTCGCCGGCGAGCGGATCGGGGAGGTGGCGGGCGGGGCGGTGCTCAAGCACTCGCGCGACCGCGACCTCACCCGCGAGTCCGTGCTCGGCAGCCGCCTCTCGCCCGCCACCCCCGCCTACGACGTGCAGCAGGCGTGCGGCACCGGCCTGGAGACCGCCGTCCTGGTCGCCAACAAGATCGCGCTGGGGCAGATCGAGAGCGGCATCGCGGCGGGCGTCGACACCGCCAGCGACGCGCCCGTCGCCCTCAACGACGACCTGCGCCGCGTCCTCATGCGGCTCAACGGCGCCCGGTCCCTCGGCGAGCGCCTCAGGGCGATCGCCGGGATCCGCCCCGGGCAGGTCGTGCCGGAGATCCCGCGCAACGCCGAACCGCGCACCGGGCTGTCGATGGGCGAGCACGCCGCGCTGACCGCGCTGGAGTGGCACGTCGGCCGCGAGGCGCAGGACGAGCTGGCCGCGGCCAGCCACCGCAACCTCGCCGCCGCCTACGAGCGCGGCTTCTTCGACGACCTGGTGACGCCGTTCCTGGGCCTCACCCGCGACCAGAACCTGCGCGCGGACTCGACGGCCGAGAAGCTCGCCCGCCTCAAGCCCGTGTTCGGCGGCCCGGACGGCACGATGACCGCCGGCAACTCCACCCCGCTCACCGACGGCGCCTCGGCGGTCCTGCTCGGCTCCGACGAGTGGGCCGCGGAGCACCGGCTGCCGGTGCTCGCGCACGTCGTCGACGCCGAGACCGCGGCGGTCGACTTCGTGCACGGGGGCGACGGGCTGCTGACCGCACCCGTGCACGCCGTGCCGCGGCTGCTGGAGCGCAACGGCCTCACGCTGCAGGACTTCGACTTCTACGAGATCCACGAGGCGTTCGCGTCCACCGTGCTCGCCACGCTGGCGGCCTGGGAGGACCCGGCGTTCGCGAAGGAGCGCCTCGGCCTCGACGCCCCGCTGGGTGCGATCGACCGGTCGAGGCTCAACGTGGCCGGGTCGTCGCTGGCGACCGGGCACCCGTTCGCCGCCACCGGCGGGCGGATCGTCGCCACGCTGGCCAAGCTCCTGCACGAGAAGGGCCGGGACACCGGGAACAGGGGCCGGGGGCTGATCTCCCTCTGCGCAGCCGGCGGCCAGGGCGTCGTCGCCATCCTCGAGGCGGCCTGACATGTCGAACGACACCTTCCGCGACCTGTCCCAGAACCCGCTCGTCCAGCGGCTCGGCGTGCCCCGCATCCCGGTGCTGCGCCGCCACGCGGTCGGCGCGCCCCTGCTCGACGGGCCCGCCGTCGTCGGCGCAATCGGCGCCGGGCGGTTCGCCGAGCCGGTCCGGGCGCTGCTCGAGGAGGCCGGCGTCACCGAGACCACCGAGGGGAAGGTCGCCGCGGTCGTCCTCGACGCCACCGCCGCGACCACGCTCGACGACCTCTCCGCCGCCCAGGCGTTCCTGACGCCCGCGGTGAAGCGGCTCGCCCCCAACGGGCGCCTGCTGGTGCTGGCCCCCGAGCCGTCCGACGACCCGGAGGCCGCCGCCGTGGCGCACGCCTTCGACGGGATCGTGCGGTCCGCGGCCAAGGAGGTGCGGGCCGGCGCGACCGCGAACCTGCTGGTCGTCACGCCCGATGCCGACGTCGCGTCGTCGGTGCGGTTCTTCCTGTCCGGGCGCTCCGCCTACGTCGACGGGCAGGTCGTGCACGTCGGCGCCCCCGTGGGCCCGCCGCCCGCGGAGTCCGACGAGGAGCACCCGCTCGCCGGGCGGGTCGCCGTCGTCACCGGGGCGGCGCGCGGGATCGGCGCGGCCATCGCCGAGACGCTGGCCCGCGACGGCGCGACGATCGTGGCCGTCGACGTCCCGGCCGCGGGCGAGTCGCTCGCCGCCGTCGCCAACCGCACCGGCGGCACCGCGCTGCAGCTCGACATCACCGCCGCCGACGCCGCCGACCGGCTGCTGGCGCACCTGCGCGAGCGGCACGGGCGCGTCGACGTCGTGGTGCACAACGCCGGCATCACCCGCGACAAGCTGCTCGCCAACATGGACGCCGACCGCTGGAACGCCGTGCTCGCGGTGAACCTGCGCGCGCAGTTGGCGATCAACGCGGCGCTGCTGGGGAGCGACCTGCTCTCCGACACCGGCCGGATCGTCTGCGTCGCGTCCACCAGCGGCATCGCCGGCAACCGCGGCCAGACCAACTACGCCGCCAGCAAGGCGGGCGTGATCGGGATGGTCCGCGCGCTGGCACCGCAGGTGGCGGCGAAGGGGGTCACGGTCAACGCGGTCGCGCCCGGGTTCATCGAGACCGCCATGACCGCGACGATGCCGCTGGCGACCCGCGAGGGGGGCAGGCGGATCAACAGCCTGCGCCAGGGCGGGCTGCCCGTCGACGTCGCCGAGACCGTGGGCTGGCTGGGGCGCGCGGAGAGCGGCGGCGTCACCGGGCAGGTCGTGCGCGTGTGCGGCCAGAGCCTGATCGGGGCCTGACGTGAGCCTCGCACCGCTGTACGCGAAGGCCGCCGTGGGCGCGGTCGGGCCGCGCGCGTCGACGCTGCCCGACACGGTGCTGCGCCGGAGTGTCGACGTCGACCGCACCCACCTCGCCGCCTACGCGCAGGTGTGCGGCTTCCGGTTCTCCGACGCCCTGCCCCCGACCTACCCGCACGTGCTCGCGTTCGCGCTGCAGATCGAGCTGATGGCCGGGCGGTCGTTCCCGCTGCCGCTGCCCGGGCTCGTGCACGTCGCGAACACGATCACCGTGCACCGCCGCGTCGACGCCGCCGAACGGCTGCAGCTCGCCGTGCACGCGGAGCGGTTCGTCGGGCACCCGAAGGGGGCCCAGGTCGATCTCGTCGCGGCGGTGGACGTCGACGGCGAGCGGGTCTGGGACGGGCGCAGCACCTACCTGGCCCGCGGCGCCCACGCGCCGGAACCCGGTGAGCAGTCACCGCCCCCGCCGGAGATCGCCGACGGGCCGCCGTCCGCGGTCTGGCGCGTCGACGGCGACACCGGGCGCCGCTACGCCGCCGTCAGCGGCGACGTCAACCCGATCCACCTGTACCCGCTGAGCGCGAAGGCGTTCGGGTTCCCGCGGGCCATCGCGCACGGCATGTGGACCGCCGCCCGCTCGCTCGCCGCGCTGGAGGGCCGCCTGCCCGACGCGCTGACGCACACCGTCGCGTTCGGCCGGCCGCTGCTGCTGCCCTCGACCGTCGAGCTGCGCACGCGCCGCGACGGCGACGGGTGGGGCCTCGACGTCCGCTCGCGGAAGGGCACCCACCTCACGGCCACAGCAGGTGACCGCCCCGGCGCATAACCTGATCACCGTGCTGTCGGTGCAGGTGCTCGGCGGTCCGCGCGGAGGTGGCCGGGGAGCCCGTCGACCTCGGTGGCCCGCGGCAGCGTGCCGTGCTGGGCATGCTGGTCGCGGCGGGCGGGCGGGTGGTGTCGACCGACCGGTTCCTCGAGGACCTGTGGGCGGGCGAGCCGCCGCCCAGGGCGCTCGGCGCGCTGCAGTCCTACGTCTCGCACCTGCGCCGGCTGCTCGAGCCCGGCCGCGCTCCCCGCACCCCGGCGACCACCATCCTCAGCGCCACCCCCGGCTACCGCCTCGCCGTCGCCGAGGACGCCGTCGACGCGTGGCGGTTCGCCGCGCTGCTCCGCTCGGCCGCGGAGGCCGCCGACCCGGCCGAGGTGGTGCGGCTGGTCGACGACGGGCTGGCCCTGTGGACGGGCGAGCCGTACGCCGCCTACACCGGCCAGGGCTGGGCCGCCGCCGAGACCGACCGGCTGCACCGGTTGCGCGCGGACGCCGTGGAACTGCGGGCCGCGGGCCGGATCCGGCTCGGGCAGCCCGGCACCGTCGTGGCCGATCTGGAGGAGCTCGTGCGCGCGGAGCCGCTGCGCGAGCGGGCCGCGGGGCTGCTCGCCACGGCCCTGTACGGGGTCGCCCGGCAGGGCGAGGCGCTCGCCGTGCTCCGTCGCACCCGCCGGCACCTGGCCGACGAGCTCGGCGTCGATCCCGGCCCGGACCTGCGTGCGCTGGAGGCCGACATCCTCGGCCACGCCGAGCACCTGCGCACCGCCCCCGTCCGCGTGCCCCGGGTCCCCGACGAGGCCGTCCGGGAGGACCCCGACGAGCTGGTGGGCCGCGACGAGCTGGTGGGCCGCGACGCCGAGCTGGCCCGGCTGCGCGCCGCGGCCGGGTCGGTGGGCACGCGTCCCGTCGTCGTCTGGGTCACCGGCGACGCCGGGACCGGCAAGTCGGCGCTGCTGGAGCGGTTCGTCGCCGGCGTCGGGACCGACACCGCGCGCGGGCGGTGCTCCGAGGTGCGCGGCGCCCCACCGGCGTGGGCCTGGCACGACGTCCTGCGCGCGCTCACCGGTGACGACCCGGCCGTCGACGACGCCTACGCGCTGACGCTCGCCCTCGCCCGGGTGCTGGGCGGGCGCCGCGCCGTCGTGGTGCTGGAGGACCTGCACCGCGCCGACGAGGAGACGCTGCAGGTGCTGCGGCACCTGGTCACGGCCGTGGACGCGGCCCCTGTTGCTGGTCGGCTCCTTCCGCGGCGACGAGGTGGGCCCCGACCTGGCCGGCACCCTCGCGGCCACCGCCGAGCGCACGGTCGACCGCATCGCACTGGCCGGGCTCGACGAGCCCGCCGCCCGCCGCCTGCTGCGCCGCCACGTCGGCCGTGAGCTGCCCGAGCCGGTGTGGCGACGGCTGGTCGACCGGGCCGCGGGCAACGCGCTGTTCCTGCGTCAGCTCGGCAGGCTCGTGGCCTCGGAGGGCGCCGACGCCGCCACCACCGCGCTGCCGCTGGGCATCCGCGACGTGCTGGGTCGCCGCCTGGACCGCCTGCCCGGACGGACCGTCGCCACCCTGGCCCGGGCCGCCGTGCTCGGCCGCGAGATCGACGTCGACCTGCTGCTGGAGGTCGGGGCGCTGCGCGGGTCGCAGACCGAGGACGAGATCGTCGACGACCTCGACTCGGGTGTCGTCGCCGGGTTGCTGCAGGCCGGCTCTCCGGGGGAGCTGCGGTTCACCCATGCGCTGGTCCGCGACGCCGCCTACGAGCGGATCCCGCCGGTCCGCCGGGCCCGGCTGCACCTCGACGTCCTCGACGCACTGGAGCGGCGTGCCGGCGGGCACGTGTTCGCCCTCGCCCACCACGCCGCGCTCTCGCTGCGCGCCGCCACCGCCGACCGCGCGTTGCCGCACCTGCTCACCGGCGCGCGGCAGGCCCAGCGGGCCGGGGCCGTCGCGGAGGCCGCCGGGTACTGGCGGGCCGCGCTGCGCGCCCACGACCTCGGCGCCGGGTCCACGGCGCAGCGGCTCGAGGCGCACCGCGAGCTGGTGCGGTGCATCGCCGCGGGCGGCGACCTCGTCGCGGCGGGCGCCGAGCGGGCGGTGTCGATCCGCGTCGCGGAGGAGATCGGGTCGCCCGACGACGTCGGGCGGGCCTGGGTGTGGGACACCCCGGGGCTGTGGAGCACCCGGCCGTTCACCGACCAGCACTCCGTGGTCGACCGCATCTCGGCGGTGCTCGACCGCGTCGATCCCGCCGACGCGCACCTGCGCGCGCGGCTGCTCGCCACCCGGGCCGCCGAGGCCGAGCCGTGGGGTCTGGAGACCGGGCTGCGCAGCGCCGAGGCCGCACTCGCGCTGGCCCGCCGTCTCGACGACCCGCGGCTGCTGTGCCAGGCCCTCAACGTGCAGTACCTGCAGACCTTCCGGCACTCCGACGTCACGTTCGCCGCGCGGACGGGTCGCGAGATGCTCGACGTCGCCACGGCCGCGGGGCTGCTCGACCACCAGGCGCTGGCGCACCTCGTCCTGGCCTCCGACGCGGTGGGCCGGGGTGACCTCGGCTCCGTCCCGGAGCACGTCCGGGGTGCGGTGCGGGCCGGCACCACGGGCCAGCTCCCCGCGCTGCTGCTGGCCGCCTCGCTGTTCGCCGCCACCGCCGACCTCGTGCACGGCCACGTCGACCGCGCCCGCGCCGCGTTCGTCGACGCCACCGACCGGATCGCCGCCTCCGGCGACCCGAACGCCGCGCTCGTGCGGATCTGGGCGCTCACGACCGTCGAGCACGCGGCGGGCGACACCTCACCGCTGCTGCCCCAGCTGCTCGACCTGCGCGCGCGGTACCCCCGCGGGGTCCTGGACGACCAGCTCGCGACGGCGCTGCTGGACGCGGGCGACGAGGCCGGGGCGCGGGCGCTGTGGCCGATCCCGGCGTGGCCGCGCAACTCGACGTGGCTGTCGGTCACGGCGCTGCGGGCCGACCTCGCGGTGCGTCTGCGCGACCCGGTCGAGGCGGCCCGCTGCCACCAGGACCTGCTGCCGTGGAGCGGGCAGCTCGTGCGCTCGCTCAACGGGGTGCTCGTGCACGGACCCGTCGACGGCTTCCTCGCCCGCACGGCCGCGCTGCTCGGGCGTGCCGACGACGCCCGGCGCCACCGCACCGCCGCCGGGGAGCTCGCCCGCCGGATCGGCGCACCGCACTGGGTCCCCGCCTGAGGGTCGCAAGCGGATCGCAAGAGCATCGCAAACGGGGGGCCGCAGCCTCGTCGGGCCGGTGGCGAACGCCCACCGGGACCTCGTGGAAGGACCTCCCATGGACCGGTTGCGCCTGCTCAGCCTCGGCGGACATGCCCTGATCGCCTCGTTCGTCGTCAGCCTGGCCGGCGGGCTGGCCCATCCCGTCGTCGACGGGGACGCGCACTCCGTCGCCTCGCTGACGGCGGCCGCCTCGCCGTACGCCCAGATCCTCATCTACGTCGGCGCGCTGCTGCTCATGTTCGGGCTCCCGGCCGCGTACGCCTGGCTCGCCCCGCACGTCGGACGGCTCGGCTTCGCCGGGTTCTCGCTGTACTTCCTCGGCAACGCCGTCAGCGCACAGGGCCACCTGGTGGTGGAGGCGTTCGTCGCGCCGGAGATCGCCCGGCGGGCCCCGGAGCTGGTGCCCGACGACGGCTCGATCCTGGACGCCCCGCTGTTCGCGACCGTCCAGGTGGTGGGCGGGCTGGTGCTGGTGGCGGGCCTGGTGGTGCTGGGCGTCGCGCTGCTGCGCACCCCGGTCGTGCCGCGCTGGATCGGGATCGCGTCGATCGTCGCCGGGGTGCTCGCGGTGACGCCGCTGCCGGAGGCGCCCGTGCTCAGCGGGCTGCAGATCGAGCTCGCGCGGGGGCTCGCCGTCGCCGGGCTCGGCGTGCTGATGATCCGGCGCGCCCGGGTGGGGAGCGTCGATGCGGTGCACACCCCGATGCCCCGAACGGCCTAAACTCCCTGCTCATGGCGCGGACGCGGCGGTGGGTGGTCTCGTGGCCGGTGCGGCTGGCGCTGCTCGTCGTCGTCGTCGCGGAGAACATCGTCGGGGCCGGCGTGGTGCTGGTGCTGGCCGCCTGGGTGCTGCCCAGCGGCACGATCGAGGACCCGGACACGGTGCGGGTGGTCAACCTGATCGCGTTCGGCGCCTACCTGCTCTTCGCGGTGCTCGCCGGGGCGGTCTGGGGCACCCTGCGCTTCCGGATGCGGATCACCGGCGACGCCGTCACCCAGCAGCGCCGCGAGCACCGGCGCGTCCTCTACGGACCGCTCCGCCTGACCACCGTGCAGGCCGTGCTGTGGGTGGCCGCCGCGCTGCTGTTCTTCTTCCTCAACGCGCGGTACTCGTGGCGGCTGGCGATCCAGGTCGGGGAGACGATCCTGGTCGGCGGCATCACCGTGTGCGCGCTGTCCTACCTGTTGACCGAGCGCATCCTGCGGCGCTCGGTGGGCCGGGTGCTGTCCTCGCAGCCGCCGCGGCGCCGGGTGCTGCCCGGGATCGTGGTGCGCTCGCTGCTGTTCTGGGCGCTGGGCACGGCGGTGTTCGTCGTCGGGCTGCTGCTCTCGGCGATCTCCGCGCTGGCCTACCGCGACGTCCCCGCCGAGCAGCTCGCGGTGATCATCCTCAGCGTCGGCGGCACCGGCCTCCTCGTCGGCGGACTGGTGACGGCGGGCGCCGCCCGGGCCGTCGCCGACCCGGTGAACGCGGTGCGCCGGGCGATGCGGCGGGTGGAGCGGGGCGAGTTCGACGCGCGCGTCACCGTCAACGACGGCACCGAGCTGGGGCAGCTGCAGTCGGGCTTCAACACGATGGTCGCCGGGCTGGCCGAGCGGGAGCGGATCCGCGACCTGTTCGGCCGCCACGTCGGGCGCGACGTCGCGGCCGCCGCGGCCGCCGCCGACGAGGTGCGCCTGGGCGGCGAGGTACGGGCGGTGGCGGTCCTGTTCGTCGACCTCGTCGGCTCCACCGCGCTGACCACGCGCCGGCCCGCGGAGGAGATCGTCGGGATGCTGAACCGCTTCTTCGGTGTCGTCGTCGAGGTCGTCGAGGCCCACGGCGGGTGGATCAACAAGTTCCAGGGCGACGCCGCACTCGCCGTCTTCGGCGCGCCGGTGGCGGTCGACGACCCCGCCGGGTGCGCGCTGGCCGCCGCGCGCGAGCTCGGCACCCGACTGGCCGCAGAGCTGCCCGGGCTCGACGCCGGCATCGGCGTGTCCGCCGGTGACGCCGTCGCCGGCAACGTCGGCGACCCGCGCCGCTTCGAGTACACCGTGATCGGCGACCCGGTGAACGAGGCCGCGCGGCTCACCGAACTGGCCAAGTCGGTGCGCGGGGGTGTGCTGGCCGCGGGCTCCGCCGTCGCGCTCGCCGCCGACGGCGAGCGGGCACGCTGGGAACCGGGCGAGCAGACCGTGCTGCGCGGACGGGACGAGCCGACCCGGCTCGCCGTCCCCGTGGCGGACCGACCGATGGAGGGCGACGACGATGAGGCGCACGACGGCACTGCTGGCCGCCGCACTTCTCCTGACGCTGAGCGGGTGCACCGGCGCTGACCCCGCCCCGGCCGCACCCGCACCCCCGTCGGCGGCACCCCCCTCGGCGGCACCGGGCGCCCCGGCCCCGCCGGTCGCGTCGCTGGAGATCGCCACCAGCAACGCCCAGGACCAGGTGGTGACCCTGCGGTTCGACGTCGTGTCCCTCGAGCGCGACGGTGCGGACACCCGGCTGGCCCTGCGTATCGCCAACCTGTCCGACGAGTTCGAGTACCGGCCGGGGGCCGACCTCAGCGCGGGCGCGATCAGCGACTTCACCCTCTCCGGCGTCTCGCTGATCGACCTCACGACGGACCTGCGCCATCTCGTCCTCACCGACACCGCGGGCGGGTGCGTGTGCAGCGACGTGGGCTCCACGACCGTGCCGGCCGGTTCGGCCGTGGACGTCCGGGCGAGCTACCCGTCCCCGGCCGCCGACGAGGTCGACATCCAGCTGGGCGAGCTCGGGATCGTGCCCGCGATCGCGGTCTCCGACCGATGACCTCGCGGCTCGCCGCGGCCCTGCTCGTCGGGGGCGCGGCGTTCCTGCCGACGGTCGTCCCGCCGGGTCCGGACACCGACGACCGCACCGTGCCGATCGAGCGGGAGACCCGCGGCATCGTCCGCCAGGTCGTGCCCTACGACGGACGGACCGCGCGCACCGACGGCGGGCGCGTCACGGTCGTCCTCGACACCGACGTGCTGTTCGAGTTCGACCGCGCCGACCTCACCCCCGGCGCCGCGGCGGCCCTGGACACCATCGGCGCCGACCTGGCCGACCGGGCCACCGGCGAGGTCACCGTGGTCGGGCACACCGACGCGCTGGGGGCCGACGACTACAACCTCGACCTGTCGCGACGCCGGGCCGAGACCGTCCGCGCCGTGCTGGAACCGGCGGCCGAGGGTGCCGTGACGTTCGCGGTGTCCGGGCGCGGCGAGGCCGAGCCGGTGGCCGCGAACGCCGCCCCGGACGGATCCGACGACCCCGAGGGGCGGCGGCGGAACCGGCGGGTCGAGCTGGAGTTCACCGTCGTCGAGGACTGAGCCGGGGAACGGCACGATCTCGGCGGGCCGTGTCCGGAAACCGCGCGAGATCCCGGGCGACCGGTCGTAGCGTGCCACGGGTGAGCACCACCGCCTCCCCGCGCGTCCGGTCCGGAGCCCTGCTCGCCGTCGTCGTCACGGTGCTGGCGTGGGCCTCGGCGTTCGTCGCGATCCGCGCCGTCGGGGCCTTCTACGAGCCGGGGCCGCTCGCGCTGGGCCGCCTGCTGGTCGGGGCGCTCGCGCTGGGGGCCGGGGTGCTCCTCGGTCGCCGCTGGGTGGCGCCGACCGCGCGCGAGTGGGCGCTGGTCGTGCTGTGCGGGATCGCCTGGTTCGCCGTCTACAACGTGGCACTCAACGCCGCCGAGCAGCGGATCGACGCGGGCACCACGGCGATGCTCGTGAACGTCGGGCCGATCCTCATCGCGCTGTTCGCGGGCCTGCTGCTGGGCGAGGGGTTCCCGCGCCGGCTGCTGATCGGCGCGGGCGTCGCGTTCCTCGGCGTCCTGCTGGTGGGGGCGGCCACCGCCGACACCGACTCCGCCGACGTCCTCGGCGTGGTCCTCTGCCTGGTGGCGGCGGTGACGTACGCGATCGGGGTGCTCGCGCAGAAACCGGTGCTGCGCCGGCTGCCCGCCCTGCAGGTGACGTTCCTGGCGTGCGCGGTCGGGGCGATCGCCTGCCTGCCGTACACCCCCGCCCTGCTCGCCGACCTCGCCGCGGCGCCGCCCGGCGCCACCGCCGGGCTCGTCTACCTCGGCGTCGTCCCCACCGCACTGGCCTTCTCGGCCTGGGCCTACGCACTGGCGCGGATGGACGCCGGGCGCCTCGGCGTCACCACCTACGCGGTGCCGCCCGTCACGATCGGGCTGTCGGCGATGCTGCTCGGCGAGCTGCCGCCGTGGCTCGCGCTCGTCGGCGGCGTGGTGTGCCTGGCCGGGGTGGGGCTGTCGCGGCGGCGGTGACTCAGATCCGGTGGTCGTCGTCGCGGGCGTCGGTGATCAGCATGTGGCCCGGCGCGTGGGCGATGGCCAGCGGGGGCCGCGACTCCACCACCGCCGCCTGCGGGGTCACCCCGCACGCCCAGAACACCGGCACGTCCCCCGGCTCGGGGCGCACGGGGTCGCCGTAGTCGGGGCTGTCGAGGTCGGCGATCCCCAGCTCGCGGGGGTCGCCGGTGTGCACCGGCGCGCCGTGCACGGCGGGGTAGCGGGCCGTCACCGCCACCGCGGTCGCCACCAGGTCGGCGGGCACCCAGCGCATCGAGACGACCAGCGGTCCCGCGACCGCTCCGGCCTCCCGGCAGCGCCACGACGTCCGGTACATCGGCACGTTGACGCCCTGCTCGACGTGACGCACGGGCACCCCGGCCGACCCGAGCGCCCGCTCGAAGGTGAAGCTGCAGCCGATCAGGAAGCTGACGAGGTCCGCGCGCCACCATTCCGAGACGTCCGGGGTCTCGGCGACCTGCTCGCCGTCGACGTAGACGCGGTAGAGCGGGAGGTCGGTGCGCACGTCGCCGTCCGGCATCAACGGCCCGGTGACCGCGCCCGCGTCCAGGACGTCGAGGACCGGGCACGGCTTCGGGTTGCGCTGGGCGAACAGCAGGAAGTCCCAGGCCTGCGCGCGCGGCACGGTGATCAGGTTGGCCTGGGTGGCGCCGTCGCACCAGCCGGCGGTGGGGGTGACGAGGCCGCCGCGGAAGCGGGCGCGGGCCTGGGCGGGGGTCATGGGGTCTCCAGGAGTCGGAAGCGGACCTGCTGGCCGGGTCGGATCTGCGCCGCGCGGTCCATGTCGGCGTCGAGCACCACGGCGACGACGGGATAGCCACCGGTGACGGGGTGGTCGGCGCCGAACAGCACGGGCTCGCCGCCGGGGGGCACCTGGACCGCGCCGCGGACCATGCCCTCGCTGGGCAGCTCGCCCCGGTCGCGGCGCTCCAGCGGCGGGCCCTCCAGGCGCATGCCGACGCGGTCGCTGCGCCCCGACGCCGTCCAGGTGGTGCGGGCGAGCGCGGCCGGGTCGGCCGTCCAGTCGGCGCGGGGGCCGAGGACGGCGCGCAGCGTCACGGCGTCGCCGGTGGGCAGGGCGACCGGGGCGACGTCGACGAGCGGCGGCGACCCGGGCTCCGGACCGATCGGCACCACGTCGCCCGGCGCGAGGGGGGCCGGGCCGATCCCGGACAGCACGTCGCTGCTGCGGGAGCCGAGGACCGCGTCGACCTCGACCCCGCCGCGCACGGCGAGGTAGGTGCGCAGCCCGGTGGGCGGGGGCCCGAGCCGCAGCGTCTGCCCGGCGCGCAGCGTCACCAGCGCGTGGTGCCCGACCGGCGTGCCGTCGACGTCCGCGGGTGCGGGGGCGCCGGTGAGCGCGACCAGCAACGGGGCGGGCAGGTCGGGCCCGGCCCGGACGGCGAGCCCGCCGAACACGACCTCGACGGCGGCGGCGGACGGGGGGTTGGCGACCAGCCGGTTGCCCAGCCGCAGGGCGGCCCGGTCGGCGGCCCCCGAGCGGCCGACCCCGGTGGCTCCGGCTCCGGGACGTCCGAGGTCCTGCACGAGCGCGAGCGCCCCGGTGGCCAGCACCTCCAGCCGCCGGGGCCCGCACTCCGGCACCGCGTCGCCCCCGGGTTCGTCCGCCGGGGGAGCGGCGGCCTCCGCGACGCGGACGAAGCGGACCTCCGCCCCCGGGCGCAGCAGCGCCGCGGGGGTGCGCCGGGCGTCCCAGAGCCGCACCGTCGTGCTCCCGATCAGCTGCCACCCGCCGGGGCTGGATCTCGGGTACACGCCGCTGAACTCGCCGGCCAGGCCGACCGACCCCGCGGGCACCGCCGTCCGCGGCTCGTCGCGGCGCGGGACGTGCAGCCGCTCGTCGCCCCCGGCGAGGTAGGCGAAACCGGGCGCGAACCCGCCGAAGCCGACCCGCCACGGGGTGGCGGTGTGCGCCTGCACCACGCCCTCGGCCCCGAGCCCGGTCAGACGGCCGACCTCGTCGAGATCCGGCCCGTCGTAGACCACCGGGATCTCCACGATCTCCCCGTCCGGCGCGGCCGCCGACGGGTCGACGGGCAGGTCGCCCACCGCGCGACGCAGCGCCGGGAGGTCGGTGCCCGGAGCGGTCAGCAGCAGCACCGTGCGCGCGGCCGGGACGACGTCGAGCACCCCCGGCAGGTCGGCGGCCCGCACGACGGCGGCGAGCGCGAGCACCGCGGACAGCGAGTCGACCTCGCACAGCACCGCGGCGTCCCCGCACGGCAGCACGTTCACGGCTCGCACACACCTTCCGGGGCCGGCACACGGGCCCGGCCCTGTGTGCGAACCCCCGGACCCGTGTGCGGGCGGCCGGTCACGCGAACGCCGCCAGCCGCACGCCGTCGGCCTCCAGGGCCGATCGGACAGCCACCGCCATCTCCACCGCACCGGGGGAGTCGCCGTGCACGCAGGCCGACTCCGCCCGGACCGGCACGTCCGTGCCGTCCACCGCCCGCACCACGCCCTCGGTGAGCAGTCGCCGCACCCGGTCGGCCACCTCGACGGCGTCGTGCAGCAGCGCACCGGGCTCCGAGCGCGGCACGAGCGCGCCGCCTGCGGTGTACCCGCGGTCGACGAAGAACTCCGGCACCGCGCGCAGCCCCGCCGCCTCGGCCAGCCGCAGCAGCTCCGAACCGGGCAGGCCCAGCACCGGCAGCGACGGGTCGTAGGCCCGCACCGCGTCGACGACGGCCCGCGCCTGCGTCTCGTGGTGCACCACGGCGTTGTAGAGGGCGCCGTGCGGCTTGAGGTAGCGCACCGCCGTGCCCGCCACGCGGCACATCCCGTCCAGGGCGCCGAGCTGGTAGAGCACCTCGTCGGTGAGCTCGACCGGGTCCATGTCGACGAACCGCCTGCCGAACCCGGCGAGGTCGCGGTAGCCGACCTGCGCGCCCACGACCACGCCCCGCGCCGCGGCCGCCACGCAGGTGCGGCGCAGCGTCGTGGCGTCGCCCGCGTGGAAGCCGCAGGCCACGTTCGCGGAGGTGACGACGTCGAGCATGGCGTCGTCGTCGCCGAGGGTCCAGCGCCCGAAGGACTCGCCGAGATCGGCGTTCAGATCGATCACAGGCTCGCCAGCCCGCCGAGCGACTGGTAGCCCAGGTACAGCGTCAGCACCCAGGCCAGCACGCCGATGCCGAGCAGCCAGGCCGGGTAGCGGTAGCCGCCGAGCAGGTCGCGGCGCCGCCACGCCACCCACAGCACCACGGTGAACCCGATCGGCAGGATCAGCCCGTTGAACGCGCCCGCGAACACCAGCAGGGTCACCGGGGCCGTGCCGACCAGCAGGTAGATCGTCGCGGAGAGCGCGATGAAGCCGACGGTGAGCAGGTTGCGTCGCCGCGGTGAGGTGCCGCTCGAGGTCAGGAACGACACCGAGGTGTACGCCGCGCCGATCACCGAGGTGATGCTCGCGGCCCACAGGATGATCCCGAAGACGCGCAGGCCCACCTGGCCCGCCGCCGCCTCGAACGCGCTCGCCGCGGGGTTGTCCTCCGCCAGCGCCACACCGCCCGCGACCACGCCGAGCACGGCGAGGAACAGCAGCACCCGCATCACACCGGTCACCAGGATCCCGACGATCGAGCTGCGGGAGATCGCACCGACGTGCTCCGGGCCGGTCAGCCCGGAGTCCAGCAGCCGGTGCGCTCCGGCGTAGGTGATGTAGCCGCCGACGGTGCCGCCGATCAGCGTGGTGATCACCAGGAAGTCGACCTGGTCGGGCAGCACGGTCTGGCGCAGCGCGTCGCCGACGGGCGGTCCGGAGACCACCGCGACGTAGGCCGTCATCAGGATCATCACCGTTCCGAGCACGACGACGATCCGGTCCAGCGCCACACCGGCCCGCTTGCTCAGGAAGATCGCGATGGCGATCGCCGCCGAGATCGCCCCGCCGATCTTCGCGTCGACGCCGAGCATCGCGTTGACGCCGAGCCCGGTGCCACCGACGTTGCCGATGTTGAACACCAGCCCGCCGACGACGACGAGCGCGGCCAGCGCGTAGCCGACGCCCGGCAGCACCCGGTTGCCCAGCTCGTGCGCCCGCTGCCCGCTGACCCCGATCACCCGCCACACGTTCAGCTGCACCGCGATGTCGACCAGGATCGACACCAGCACCGCGAACGCGAACGCCGCGCCGAGCCGCGCGGTGAACGTCGTGGTCTGGGTGATGAACCCGGGCCCGATGGCGCTCGTCGCCATCAGGAACATCGCCCCGAGCACCGCGCCCCGGCTCGTCGCCGAGCCGATCGCCGCCTTCACGTTCTCGGCCCCTGCCCTCACGTTCTCGGCCCCTGCCCTCACGTTCTCGGTCATTGTGGCCTCCCTCACGCCGAGTTTCGGTGAGCGTAAGGATTGTTCAACAATCCTGCAAGAGGAACGTCTTCTACAGTGCACCCATGACCTCGGTCGACGCCCTCGCCTCCCTCGGTCGCGCGCGGGCCCTCGTCGCCCGGAGCACCACGGCCGAGCGGGTCGCCGACGCGGTCCGCGAGGAGGTGGTGGAGGGGCGGCTGCGGCCCGGCGAGCGGCTGCCCGAGCAGGACGTCTGCACCGCGCTGGCCGTCTCCCGCAACACCGTCCGCGAGGCGCTGAGCCAGCTCGTCGCCGAGCGGGTGCTGGTGCGCGAGGCGCACCGCGGCGTGTTCGTGGCCCGACCCGACCGCGACGCCGTGCGCGACGTCTACCGGGCCCGGCGCCTCATCGAGCCCGCCGCCGTCCGGTACGGCGAGGCGTGGTCCCGGGACGGGGTGGCCGCCCTGCGCACCGCGGTGCAGGAGGGGCACGCGGCCGCCGCGGCCGGCGACTGGAACGCCGTCGGCAGCGCCAACCAGCACTTCCACCGCGCGCTGGTCGGCCTCGCCGGCAGCCCACGGCTCGACCAGCAGATGGGGCTGCTGCTCGCCGAGATGCGTCTGGTGTTCCACCGCATGCCCGACGTCCGCGAGTTCTTCGAGCCCTACCTCGCCCGCAACGACGCGATCTGCGCGCTGCTGGAGGCCGGTGACCGGGCCGCCGCCGCGGACGCCGTCACCGACTACCTGGACGCGGCACTGGCCCAGCTGCTCGACGCCTACGACGCCCTGGACCGCTGAGGCCCGGCGGCCCTGCACGCGCGACGGCGCGGTGCCCCTCGACGGAAGGGGCACCGCGCCGTCGTCGTGCGACCCGGCCGCGGGCACGCGGCCGGGGGTCCGTCAGCTCGCGTCCAGGTCGGTGGCGAGCAGTTCGGCGAGTGCGGTGACGGCGGCCTCGGAGTCGGCGCCGTCCTCGGCGGAGAGCACCACCTCCTCGCCGCTGCCCACGCCGAGCCCGAGCACCGAGAGGATGCTGCGGGCGTCGACCGGGCCGCGGTCGCCCGCGGCGATCGTGACCTTGACGGGCTGCGCGGCGGCGGCCTTGGTGAACAGGGTGGCGGGGCGGGCGTGCAGGCCCACCGACGATCCGACGGTGACGCGGCGCTCGACGGTCATGGTGTGTCCTCCGGGATCAGGCGGCGACGGCGACGGGCGCCGCGGTGGTGGCGGGCGAGCGGCGGGCGTTCTTGAGCGCGACGACCAGCGCGGTGGAGATCAGCGTCCCGACGACGATGGCGACCAGGTAGCCGAAGGGGTTGCCGATCAGCGGCAGCACGAAGATGCCGCCGTGCGGGGCCCGCAGGGTCGAGCCGAACGCGATGGACAGCACCCCGGTCACGGCCGAGCCGGCCATCAGCGACGGGATGACGCGCAGCGGGTCGGCCGCGGCGAACGGGATCGCGCCCTCGGTGATGAAGGAGGCCCCGAGCAGCCAGGCGGCCCGCCCGTTCTCCCGCTCGACCTCGCTGAACAGCTTCTTGCGGACGACGGTGGCCAGCGCCATCGCCAGCGGCGGGGTCATGCCCGCGGCCATCACCGCGGCCATGATCAGCAGCCCGGCCTCGGAACCGCTCCCAGCCCGGCGATCGCGAACGTGTAGGCGGCCTTGTTGACCGGCCCGCCCATGTCGAAGGCCATCATCAGCCCGACGATCGCGCCGAGCAGCAGGGCGTTGGCCCCGGACAGCCCGGTCAGCCACGCCGTCAGGCCGGTGTTCACCGCGGCCAGCGGCGGGCCGATGATCACGAACATCGCGATGCCGACGACGAGCGTGCCGAGCAGCGGGTACACGACCACCGGCATGATCCCGGCCATCGCCTTGGGCACCGAGAACCGCTTGAGCCCCATGACGACGGCGCCGGCGAGCAGGCCCGCGATCAGGCCGCCGAGGAAGCCCGCGCCGATCTCCGCGGCGATGGCGCCGCCGACGAAGCCGGGCACGATCGCCGGGCGGTCTGCCATCGCGTAGGCGATGAAGCCGCCGAGCACCGGCACCAGGAACCCGAACGCGAGCGCGCCGATCTGGAAGAACAGCGCGGCCCAGCTGGCCAGCGAGGCGACGTCGAAGCCGTCGGTGACGGCCGGCGCGTCGGTGATCTGGTAGCCGCCGAGCGCGAAACCCAGCGCGATCAGCAGGCCGCCCGCGGCCACGAACGGGATGACGTAGGAGACACCGGTCATCAGCCAGCCGCGCAGGCGGGAGCCGAAGCCCGGACCGAAGTCCTTGGTGGCGGGCGAGGCGGAGCGCTGCGCCGGGACGGCGCCCTTCGGGGCGTTCCGCGCGGCCTCGACGGCCTGCGCGACGAGGCCCTCGGCGCCGCTGATGGCCTTCTTCACCCCGGTGCGCACGACCGGCAGGTGCGCGAAGCGCTCCTCGTCCCGGACGGCGACGTCGGCGGCGAAGATGATCGCGTCGGCCTCGGCGATCTGGGCGTCGGTGAAGGGCGTGGTGCCCGCCGAGCCCTGGGTCTCCACCACCATCTCGTGCCCGGCGTCGGCCGCGGCCTACTCGAGGGCCTCGGCGGCCATGTACGTGTGCGCGATGCCCGTGGGGCATGCCGTGATCGCCAGGAGCTTCATCCCGCGACCTCCTTCTGGATGTAGTCCGCAACGGCCCCGGCGTCGGTGGCGTTGGTCAGCTCGTCCTTGAACGCCTTGCGCACCAACCGGCGGGCCAACGCGGCCAGCACCGTCATGTGGTCGGTGTTCCCGCCCTCGGGGGCGGCGATCATGAAGACGAGCGTGGCGGGCCCGTCCTCGGCGCCGAAGTCGACGCCGGTGGTGCTGCGGCCGAACGCGAGCGTCGGCTCGGTGACGGCGGCGGAGCGGCAGTGCGGGATGCCGATGCCGCCCTCCAGGCCGGTCGCCATCTGCGCCTCGCGGGCCTCGATGTCGGCGAGGAACCGTTCGATGTCGGTGACCCGCCCGGCCTTCTCCAGCCGCTCGGCGAGCGAGCGCACCGCGGTGCGGCGGTCGGCCGAGGGGAGGTCGAGGTCGACGAGATCGGCGGTGATCAGGGCGGTCATGCGGCTGCTCCGGTGAGGGCGAGGGTGGCGTCCGGGTGGGAGACCACCCGGACGTCGTGCTGGTCGATCTCGTGCGGTCCGGGCATCGCACTGCCCGGCAGGCGGCACGCGGCGGCCCCGTAGGCCACCGCGTGGCGGAGTGCGTCGGGGCCGGCGCCGCCGGCCGCGAGGAAACCGGCGAGGGTGGCGTCACCCGCGCCGACGGTGCTGCGGACGGCGACCGGCGACGAGACGGCGTGGTACTCGCCGCCGTCCTCCACCAGCAGCGCGCCGCCCGCCCCGAGGCTGACGAGCACCGCCCCGACACCGGAGGCGCGCAGCTCACGGGCCGCGTCGAGGACGTCGCCGAGGCTTGCCAGCGGGCGCCCGACGAGCTCGGCCAGCTCCTCGTGGTTCGGCTTGATCAGGTCCGGGCCCGCGGCGCAGGCGGCCCGCAGCGGGGCGTCGCTCGCGTCGACCGCGACCCGGACCCCGGCCCGGCGGGTGCGCCGGACGAGCTCGGCGTGGAAGTCGTCCGGCATCCCGGCGGGCAGCGACCCGCAGGTGACGACCCAGCTCGCCCCGGCCGCCAGGGACCCGACCGTGTCGGCCAGTTGGGTCACCTCGTCCTCGGTGAGCACCGGACCGATCTCGTTGATCTTGGTCGTGGTGCCGTCCGGCTCGACGAGGGTGATGTTGGTGCGGGTGGCGCCGTCGATGACGACGGTGGCCGCCCGCACGCCGTGCACGTCCAGCAGGCCGGTCAGGCGCCCGCCCGGGGCCCGGCCCGAGGGCAGGACGGCGATCGTGTCGAGGCCGGCCGCGGTGAGCGCGCGGGCCACGTTGACGCCCTTGCCGCCCGGGTCCAGGCGCACCGAGGTGGCCCGGTGGACCTCACCGCGCAGGAGGTGCGGCAGCTCGATCGTGCGGTCGAGGCTGGGGTTGGGGGTGACCGTGATGATCATCAGGCGCGCACCACTCTCGGTCCGGCGGCCGACAGCGCGGCCGCGGTGTCCGGCGTCAGGCCGGTGTCGGTGATCAGCGCGTCGACCTGGTCGAGCCGGCCGAAGCGGACGAACTGGTCGGCGCCGTGCTTGGCGGAGTCGGCCAGCACGACCGCGCGGCGGGCGGCGCCGAGCATGGCCTTCTTGGCGGCGGCCTCGGCGCGGTCGGGGGTGGTGAGGCCGCGCTCGGCGGAGAAGCCGTTGGTGCCCAGGAAGGCGACGTCGGCGGTGAGGTCGCCCAGCACGTCGAGCGCCCACTCGTCGACGGTGGCCATCGTGGTGCCGCGGACGCGGCCGCCGAGCATCAGCAGCGTGATGTTCGGTCGCGCGGCGAGCATGGACGCGATCGGCAGGGCGTTGGTGACGACGGTCAGCTCGCGGTCGGTCGGCAGCAGCGCGGCGAGGCGGGCGGTGGTGGTGCCCGCGTCGAGCAACACGGTGGTGGCACCGTCGAGCTCCTCGAGGGCGGCCTTGGCGATGCGCTCCTTCTCCTGCGCGGCCACCGAGTCGCGGGCGGAGATGCCGGGCTCGAAACCGAGCAGGTCGGCCGGGATGGCGCCACCGTGCACGCGGCGCAGCAGGCCCTGGCGCTCCAGGGCGTCGAGGTCGCGCCGGATCGTCTCGGCCGAGACGTCGAGCTCCTCGGCCGTGACGGCCACGTCGAGACGGCCCGCCTCGCGGGTCCGGTTGAGCAACCACTGCTGCCGCTCCGCTGCGTACATCTTTGTTTGCTCCTGTGTTTGTGCTTGCTTGTTACCGAGTATGTGGGTTTTACTGTGTTTGTCAACGGGTCACGACGAAGTCATCTGGAGCGGACATGCGGACACTGAGCGGGATCCCGGCGAGTCCGGGACGGGCGAGCGGACGGGTCGTCCGGGTCGCCGACGCACCGGGCGAGCCCCCGGCCGGGCCCGCTCCCACCGACCCCGCCGCGGAGGCCGACCGCATCGCCCCCGCCGTCGGCGTCGTGGCCGCGCGCCTGGAGGCCCGGGCCGCGACGGTGTCCGGCGACGCCCGCGACGTGCTGGAGGCGACCGTCGCGATGGTCACCGACCCCGCCCTGCTCGACAACGCCCGCGACCTGGTCACCGGCGGCGGCCGCACCGCCGCCCGCGCCGTGTACGAGGCGGCCGGCGCGTTCGCCGACCTGCTCACCGGCATGGGCGGCTACATGGCCGAGCGCGCCCGCGACATCCACGACGTGCGCGACCGGATCGTCGCCGAGCTGCTCGGGCTGCCCGCGCCAGGCGTCGCCGACCTCGACGCGCCGTGTGTGCTGGTCGCCGCCGACCTCGCCCCCGCCGACACCGCCGGGCTCCGGCCGGGCATCGCGCTCGCGCTCGTCACCGAGCAGGGCGGCCCGACCAGCCACACCGCGATCCTGGCCCGCTCGCTCGGCATCCCCGCGGTCGTCGGGTGCGCGGGGGCGACGTCGCTGGTCGAGGGGTCCGCGGTCGTCGTCGACGGCGCGACCGGCGCGGTCGAGGAGGTGGCCGAGGTCCTGGTGCTCACGGACGGCGCCGCGGTCGCGGCGGAGTGGGACGGCGTCGGGCGGACGTCCGACGGGCACGTGGTGCCGCTGCTGGCCAACGTCGGCGACACGCCCGGCGCGGAGAAGGCCGCGGGGCTGCGCGCGCAGGGCGTCGGGCTGTTCCGCACCGAGCTCACCTTCCTCTCCGCGGCCGAGGAGCCCCCGGTCGCGACCCAGCAGGCGGTCTACGCGGGGGTGCTCTCCGCGTTCTCCGGCCCGCCCGCCGGCGGTGGGGGCACGACTCGGCCGGTCACCGCCCGCACCCTCGACGCCGGCGCCGACAAGCCGCTGCCCTTCCTCACCCTCGACGGCGAGCCGAACCCCGCGCTCGGCGTCCGCGGGCTGCGGGTCGCGCGGGTCCCCGGCCCCGGCTCCGACGTGCTCGACCGCCAGCTCGCGACCCTCGCCGCCGCCGCGGCGGAGACGGGCGCGGAGCTGAAGGTGATGGCCCCGATGGTCGCGACGGCCGAGGAGGCGCGCTGGTTCGTACAGCGCTGCCGGGCCCACGGGATCCGGTCGGCGGGCGTCATGATCGAGGTGCCGGCGGCGGTGCTCACCGCCCACGAGGTGCTGGCCGAGGTCGACTTCGCCAGCGTCGGCACCAACGACCTGGCGCAGTACCTGTTCGCGGCCGACCGCCAGTCCGGGCCGGTCGCCGCCCTCAACGACCCGTGGCAGCCCGCACTGCTGCGGCTGCTGCGGCTGCTGCGCCTGCTCGGGGAGGCGTCCGCGGCGACCGGCACCCCGGTCGGCGTGTGCGGCGAGGCCGCGGCCGACCCGACGCTTGCCCCCGTGCTCGTCGGGCTCGGGATGGCGACGCTGTCGATGGGCGCCGGGGCGCTGGCCGGGGTGGGCGCGAGCCTCGCCGCCGCCACGCTGGAGGACTGCCGCGAGCGGGCGACCGCCGCCTGCGCCGCGCCGGACCCGATGGCCGCCCGCCGTGCGGTGGCCGAGCTGGCGGCGAAGCAGTCGTGATCAGGCGCCGGTGATCACCCCGGCCGGCGGTGCGCCCGCCGGCTACCGGCTGCTCGCCGCGGGCGCGCCGGCGCGCAGGGCCTCGGTGAGCAGGGCGCGGACGCCGTCGCCCGCCGAGTAGTAGATGAACGTGCCCTCGCGGCGGCCCTCGACCAGGCCCGCGAGCCGCAGCTTGGCCAGGTGCTGGCTGACGGCGGTGGGGGCGGCGCCGACGAGCTCGGCCAGGCACGCGACCGACTCCTCGCCGTGCAGCAGGGCCCAGAGGATCTTGATGCGCGTGGGGTCGGCGAGCAGGCGCAGCGACTCGGCCGCCCGCCGGACGTCGTCCGGGTGCGGCATCGCGAAGCCGGGGATGCCGTCGTGCACGGACGCAGGATACCCGAGGGCCTAACCTGCATACCTTCATACATACGCAGCTATGGTGACGCGCATGTGGTCGATGCCCGAGGTCCGCTGGGCCCTGCTCTCCCTCGCCGCGTTCGCGCTGGCCGTGCCCGCCGATCTGCTCGGCGCGCCGGCCGCGCTGGTCGCGCTGCTCTACGCGGCCTGCTACCTCGCGGGCGGGTGGGAGCCCGCGGTCGAGGGCGTCCGGGCGCTGGGGGAGCGCCGCCTCGACGTCGACCTGCTGATGGTCGTCGCCGCCCTGGCCGCCGCGGCCATCGGCCAGCACCTCGACGGCGGGCTGCTCATCGTCATCTTCGCCGGGTCCGGGGCCCTCGAGGCCGTGATGACCGCCCGCACCCGCCGCAGCATCGAGGCGCTGCTCGACCTCGCCCCCGAGACGGCCACCCTGCTCACCCCCGACGGGGAGTGCACCGTGCGCGCGGCCGAGCTGTCCGTCGGCGACGAGGTGCTGGTGCGGCCCGGCGAGCAGATCCCCGCCGACGGCCGCGTGCTCGACGGCGCGAGCGACGTCGACACCGCGGGGCTCACCGGCGAGCCGCTGCCCGTCGCCCGCCGGCGCGGCGACGACGTGCACGCGGGCACCGTCAACGGCACCGGGACGCTGCGCGTGCGCGTCGGGCGCGACCCGGCCGAGTCCGTCGTCGCCGGGATCGCGACCCAGGTCCGGCACGCCACGGAGACCAAGTCGGGGCGGCAGCTGTGGATCGAGCGGATCGAGCAGCGCTACTCGGTGGTCGTCGTGGCGGCCACCGTGGCGCTGCTGGCCGGGCCGCTGCTGCTGGGTGCGGAGTTCGAGCCGACGCTGCTGCGCGCGATGACATTCATGATCGTCGCCTCGCCGTGCGCGATCGTGCTCGCCACGATGCCGCCGCTGCTGGCCGCGATCGCCGTGGCGGGCCGGCGCGGGGTGCTGCTCAAGGACGCCGGGGTGGTCGAGACCCTGGCCGAGGTCGACGCGGTGGTGCTGGACAAGACCGGCACCGTCACCCGCGGACGGCCCGAGGTGGTGGCCGTCGACGTGCTCGACCCGTCCCGCACGCGCGACGACGTGCTCGTCCTCGCCGCCGCGGCCGAGGCGGGCAGCGAGCACGTGCTGGGCCGGGCGGTCCGCGACGCGGCGGCCGGGCTCCCGGTCCCGGCCGTGACGGGCTTCGCCGCCGAGCCCGGCGAGGGGGTCCGCGCCGAGCTGGACGGGGCGACGATCCGGGTGGGCCGCCCGCCCCGCCCCGCCGTTGCAGTGGGGTGGCTCCACTCCGATCCCGTTGCAGTGAAGCCACCCCACTGCGATGCGGGGACGGGGGGCGACGCGGTCGGGGAGGCCGTGGCGCGGCACGAGGGCGCAGGGCGCACCGCGGTGGTCGTCTCCGTCGACGGGCGGCCGGTCGGCGTCCTGGCCCTGTCCGACGAGCTGCGCCCCGGTGCGGCCGCGGCCGTCGCCGAGCTCACCGCGCTGCTCGGCACCGCACCGGCCCTGCTCACCGGCGACGCCCCGCGCCCCGCCGCCGCGGTGGCCGGCGCCCTGGGCATCGACGACGTGCGCCCCGGCCTGCTGCCCGCCGACAAGGCCGCCGTCGCGACCGCCCACCCCGGCACGGTGCTCGCCGTCGGCGACGGCATCAACGACGCCCCGCTGCTGGCCACCGCCGCGGTCGGGCTCGCGGTCGGCGAGGGGGCCGGCGCGCTCAGCGTCCAGGCCTCCGACGGCGTGCTGCTGCGCGACCCGCTCGGCTCGCTCGTCCCCCTGATCACCCTCACCCGGCGGGCGCGGCGGGTGGCGCGGGCCAACCTGGCGTTCGCCGCGGCCGTCATCGCCGGGCTGGTGACGTGGGACCTGGTCGGCACGCTCCCGCTGGCCGTCGGGGTCGCCGGACACGAGCTGTCGACCGTGCTGGTCTGCCTCAACGGGCTGCGCCTGCTGGTGTGGCCGGGATGGCCGGCCCCAGGCGTCGAGCCGTCCCACACGCACGCGCCGGCAGCAGTCCACGCGGCCCGGTAACTCCGCCCGGGGTTGCAGTGGGGTGGCTTTACTGCAACCGGGTCGGAGTAGAGCCACCCCACTGCAACGGGGAGGGGCGTCAGCCGGTGTTGCGCAGTCCCGCCGCGATGCCGTTGATCGTCAGCAGCAGGGCGCGCTGCAGGTCGGCGTCGGGTTCGGAGGTGCGGCGGCGCTGGGACAGCAGCTCCACCTGCAGGTGGTGCAGCGGCTCCAGGTAGGACGCGCGCACCGCGAGGGTGTGACGCAGCACCGGGTGCCGGGCGAGCAGCGTCGGCGACCCGGTCAGCCGCAGCACCTCCCGCAGCGTGGACGCGTGCTCGGCCACGATGTCGTCGAACACCGGATGCAGCGCCGGGTCCACCAGCTCCTCGACGTAGAACCGCGCGATCCGCAGGTCGGTCTTGGCCAGCGTCATCTCGACGTTGCCCAGCAGGTTGGTGAAGAAGGCCCACTCGCGCATCTCGTCGAGCTGCTCCCCGTAACCCGCCGCACGCGCGGCGGCCAGCCCGCTGCCCAGGCCGTACCAGCCGGGCACGACCATCCGGGTCTGCGTCCAGCCGAACACCCACGGGATGGCGCGCAGGTCGTCGAGCGTGCGGTCGCCCGAGCCGGGGCGCCGCGACGGGCGGGAGCCGACGTTGAGCTCGCCCAGCTCGTCGACGGGGGTGGCGGCGGTGAAGAACTCCGGCAGCCCCGGCCGCGAGACCAGCCCCGCGTACGCGGTGCGGGCGGCGTCGCTGACGACCGTCATCGCCTCGTCCCAGCGCTCGAGGGTGGCGTCGTCCCAGCGGCTCGACTGGTGCAGCAGCGTGGCCTCCAGCATCGCCGCGAGCATGATCTCCAGGTTGTCGTGGGCGAGCGCGGGCAGCGAGTACTTGTCGGACACGACCTCGCCCTGCTCGGTGACCTTCATCGTCGCGTCCACCGACCCGTACGGCGCCGACGCCACGGCCTCCGCCGACGGCCCGCCGCCGCGCCCGACCGACCCGCCGCGCCCGTGGAACAGCCGCAGCCGCACCCCGTGCCCGGCCGCGACGTCGCGCAGCTGGCGCTGCGCGCGGTGGATCTCCCACTGCGACGTGGTGATGCCGGCGCCCTTGTTGGAGTCGGAGTAGCCGAGCATCACCTCCTGCAGGTCGCCGCGGTTGCGGACGTGCTGCCGGTACCCGGGGACCGACAGCAGCCCGTCGAGCAGCGGACCCGCCTGCGAGAGCTCCTCCACCGTCTCGAACAGCGGCACCAGGTCGATCGAGCTGCGCGGGTCGTGCCGCAGCTCCACCATGAACGCCTCGCGGGACAGCACGGCGACGGCGAGCAGGTCGTCGACACCCTGGCACATCGACACGATGTAGGTGCGCGCCACCTGCGGCCCGTACTGGTGCTGCACCTCGTGGAGCAGGTCGAACACGCCCAGGACGTCGACGGCCTCCGCGGGCAGCCCGTAGCGGCGGCGGATCAGCGGGCGGCCGTGGTCGAGCTCACGGGAGAGCAGCTCCGTCCGCTCCTCCCGCGTCAGCTCCGCGTACGGCCGGTCCAGCTCGCCCAGCGCGTCGTACACCGCGCCGAGGGCCTCGTGGTGGCGCCTGCTGTGCTCGCGGACGTCCAGCTCGGCGAGATGGAGCCCGAGCGCGCGGGCGGTGCGCAGGGCGCGGGCCAGCGTGCCGTCGGCGATGCGGGCACCGAGGTGGCCGCGCAGGGAGCGGTCGATCACGGCCAAGTCCTCGACGTAGCCGTCGGGGCCCAGGTAGTCGCGCCCGGGCACGTGCTCGGACCGGGTGCGGGTGTGCGCCAGCCGCGCCTGGACGTAGCTGAGCTTCAGGCGGTAGGGCTCGTTCGCGTTGAGCCGGATGAAGCGGTCGTGCACCTCCGGCAGCGCGCGGCGGTCGCGGGCCAGCGAGGCGCGCAGCTCCTCGGACACCCCGATCACCCGCGTCGAGATGCTGAGCTCACCGATCAGCTCCTCGACCAGCCCCTCGTGGATGCGCAGCGCGCGGTCGGAGTACAGCTCCAGCACCTCGCGCGTGACAGCCGGGGTGACATTGGGGTTGCCGTCCCGGTCGCCGCCGACCCAGCAGCCGAGCACCAGCGGCCGGGCGTCCGGCGGCACGGTGAACCCGGCCGCGCGCACCTCCCGCTCGAACTCGGCGAGCAGCTCCGGCACCGCGCCGCGGCCCAGCTGCTCCATGTACCAGCCGATCGCGCGCGCCTCGTCGGCGACGGTGGGCTTGCCGGGACGCAGCTCGTCGGTCTGCCAGAGCAGCTCGACCAGCGACTCCAGGTCGTCGTCGGAGGCGCCGCGGTCCAGCCCGTCGGCGACGCGGCGCAGGATCGCCAGCACCGACTGCCGCGACGACTCCGTGGGGTGCGCGGTGAACACCGGGCGCAGCTCGGCGCGGGCCAGGACGTCCTGCACCTCCTGCGTGTCCGCCGACCCGGCCAGCCGGCCCATCAGCCGCCGCAGCGGGCCGTGGCCGTCGGGATGGGTGGCCGCGAGCTCGGCGGCGCGGTGGCGCTGCTCGGCGATGTTGGCCAGCTGGAAGTACTGGGAGAACGCGCGGGCCAGCGCCACCGCGGTGCCCGCGTCGAGCCCGGACAGCAGCGCGGTGATCTCCGGGCCGCCGTCGCGGGCGAGCTTGCGCACCTGCTCCACGAGGTCCAGCAGCTCCGGTCCGCCGTGGTGCACGAGCGTGCGGCCCAGCATGGTGGACAGGCGGCGGATGTCGGCGCGCAGCGCGTCGTGGCCCGAGGTGGACGTGACGCCCGCGTGCGCGGCGAGGGAGTTCGGGGCCAGCAGTTCGGTCACAGGGTCCTCCGCGATCGGCCGAGAGGCCGCCCGCACCGCTGGGAACGACTGGATCGGCTCATCCTACGACCCCAGGACGGCCAGCAGCTCGTCGTGCACGGCACCGTTGCTGGCCACCACGTCGGTGACGTCCGCGCCCGCCGGCCGCACGCCCGCGAGGTCGGTCAGCCGCCCGCCCGCCTCCTCCAGGATCAGCTGACCTGCACTGATGTCCCACGGCGGCATCGCGCGCTCGACGTAGGCGGTCAGGTGCCCGGCCGCGATGTGGCTGAGGATCAGGGCCGGCGCGCCGACGAACCGCACGCCGCCCGCCGCGTTCATCAGCCGCTCGAACATCGCGACGAACTCGGCGATCCGCTCCGCGTCCGAGGACTGGATCTGGCTGACGACGACCGCGCGGGCCAGCCCGTCGGTGGCGGCGACCCGCAGCGGCACCCCGTTCCCGGTGGCCCCGCGACCGCGCCCGGCCGCCCACAGCTCGTCGTGGACCGGGTCGTACACCGCGCCCGCCACCACCTCGCCCCGGCAGCGCAGCGCCACGGACACGCAGTACCAGGGGATGGCGTGGGTGAAGTTGGAGGTGCCGTCGAGCCCGTCGACGTACCAGACGTGGTCCCCGTCGGACCCGGGTTCGGTGCCCTCCTCCCCGACGACCACGTGCTCCGGGAACGCCCCCTGCAACACCCGCACCACCGCGGCCTGCGAGGCCAGGTCGGCCGAGGTCGTGACGTCGACGCGGGCGTCCTTGCGGGTGACGTCGACCCGCGTGCGGTCGGTGGCGGCGAGCACCGCACCCCCGGCCCGGGCGGCGTCGACGGCGGTGGTGAGAGCGGTGTCGAGCACCGAGCAGGCGTCCACAGGGGGACCTTAGGGCCCGGACGGGCTCAGAGGTCGTCGAGCGCGGCCAGTGCCATCCGTCGGAGCAGGGCCGCCGTGTCCGGGGTGCGGGCGGTGTGCGGGGTGGAGTTGAGCAGCCCGAACGCGGCGTGGGCGGCGACGCGGGCGGACTCGACCGTCAGCGCGGGATGGATCCGGCGCAGCGTGTCGACCCAGATCTCGACGTAGGTGCGCTGCAGCCGGCGCACGCGGCGGCGCGCGGCGGTCGGCAGGTTCGCGAGGTCGCGGTCCTGCACCACGATCAGCTCGGGCTCGCGCAACGCGAACGCGGCCTGGAACTCCACCAGCGCGGCCAGCACCTCCCGCGGGTCCTCCGACGCCGCGGCGCGCTCCCGCCCGCCGGCCAGCAGGTGCTCGCTGATCCCGACGAGCAGCTCCGCGAGCAGCGCCTCCTTGCCAGGGAAGTGCCGGTAGAGCGCGGGCCCGCTGACCCCGACCGCGGCGCCCAGGTCCGCGATGCTCACGCCGTGGAAGCCGTGCCTGGCGAACAGCTGCGCGGCGACGTCGAGGATCTGCTCCCGCCTCGACCGCACCACCGACATCGGCACAGCCTAGCGCCGGCGGTTAATGAGCGCTAACCTTGTTAACAATCGCTAACCGAGGAGGAGACGTGACCGCAGTGCTGACCGGCACCGTGCTGACCGGCACCGCCGACCCGTCCGCGGGGGAGCGGCACGAGGCCGGCCACCGTGCACTCGTCGACGACCTGCGCACCCGGCTCGCCACGGCCGCCCTGGGCGGGTCGGAGCGCTCGCGGGCCCGGCACCTCGAGCGCGGCAAGCTGCTGCCGCGCGACCGCGTCGACTCCCTCGTCGACCCGTCGAGCCCGTTCCTGGAGCTGTCCCCGCTCGCCGCCCACGACATGTACGGCGGCGACGCCCCGGGCGCCGGGATGATCACCGGCGTCGGGCGGGTGGCCGGGCGCGAGTGCGTGATCGTCGCCAACGACGCCACCGTCAAGGGCGGCACCTACTACCCGATGACGGTCAAGAAGCACCTGCGCGCGCAGGAGGTGGCCCTGCACAACCGGCTGCCGTGCGTGTACCTGGTCGACTCCGGCGGCGCCTTCCTCCCGCAGCAGGACGACGTGTTCCCCGACCGCGAGCACTTCGGGCGGATCTTCTACAACCAGGCGCAGATGTCCGGGAAGGGCATCCCGCAGATCGCCGCGGTGCTCGGCTCGTGCACCGCGGGCGGGGCGTACGTGCCGGCGATGAGCGACGAGGCCGTGATCGTCCGCAACCAGGGCACGATCTTCCTCGGCGGGCCGCCGCTGGTGAAGGCCGCGACCGGTGAGGTCGTCACCGCGGAGGAGCTCGGCGGCGGCGACCTGCACACCAGGATCTCCGGGGTCACCGACCACCTCGCGAACGACGACGCCCACGCGCTGTCCATCGTCCGCTCGATCGTCGGCACGCTCGGCCCGCGCGCGCCGCGGCCCTGGGAGGTGCGCCCCACCGAGGAGCCGGTCGTCGACCCCGCCGAGCTGTACTCGGTCGTCCCCACCGACAGCCGCACCCCCTACGACGTGCGCGAGGTGATCGCCCGCGTCGTCGACGGGTCGCGGTTCCACGAGTTCAAGGCCGAGTACGGCACCACGCTCGTCACGGGGTTCGCGCACGTGCACGGGCACCCGGTCGGGATCGTCGCGAACAACGGCATCCTGTTCTCCGAGTCCGCGCTCAAGGGCGCGCACTTCGTCGAGCTGTGCGACCAGCGCGGCATCCCGCTGGTGTTCCTGCAGAACATCACCGGGTTCATGGTCGGCCGCGAGTACGAGGCGGGCGGCATCGCGAAGAACGGCGCCAAGATGGTCACGGCCGTCGCGTCCACCCGCGTCCCGAAGATCACGATCATCATCGGCGGGTCGTTCGGGGCCGGGAACTACGCGATGTGCGGGCGGGCCTACTCGCCCCGGTTCCTGTTCATGTGGCCCAACGCCCGCATCTCCGTCATGGGCGGGGAGCAGGCGGCCACCGTCCTCGGGACGGTCGGGGCGGACCCGACGACGATCCGCGACCAGTACGAGACCCAGGGCCACCCGTACTACTCCACCGCCCGGCTGTGGGACGACGGCGTGATCGACCCGAAGGACACCCGCACCGTGCTCGGCCTGGCCCTGACGGCCGCGGCCAACGCCCCGCTGGAGACGCCGCACTTCGGCGTCTTCCGGATGTGAGAGGCCCGGACGTGAGAGGCACAGACATGTTCGACACCGTGCTCGTCGCCAACCGCGGCGAGATCGCCGTCCGGGTGATCCGGACGCTGCGCGCGCTCGGCATCCGGTCGGTCGCCGTGTACTCCGACGCCGACGCCGGCTCCCCGCACGTCGCCGCCGCCGACGTCGCCGTGCGCATCGGCCCGGCCGCGGCCGCCGAGAGCTACCTGTCCATCGAGAAGGTGGTCGGGGCGGCCCTGGCGACGGGCGCGCAGGCGATCCACCCCGGCTACGGGTTCCTGTCCGAGAACACCGCGTTCGCCTCGGCCTGCGCGGACGCCGGGATCGTGTTCGTCGGCCCGCCCGCCTCGGCGATCGAGGCGATGGGCGACAAGATCCGGGCCAAGCAGACGGTCGCGAAGGCCGGGGTGCCGGTCGTCCCGGGTTCCGACGGGTCGGGCCTCGACGACGCCGCGCTCGCGCTCGCCGTGGAACAGGTCGGCTACCCGGTGCTGCTCAAGCCCAGCGCGGGCGGCGGCGGCAAGGGCATGCACGAGGTGCACCGCGCGGAGGACCTGGCGCACGCGATCACGGCCGCCCGCCGCGAGGCCCGCGGGTCCTTCGGCGACGACACGCTGCTCGTCGAACGGCTGGTCACCACGCCCCGGCACATCGAGATCCAGGTGCTGGCCGACACCCACGGCACCGTGATCCACCTCGGTGAGCGGGAGTGCAGCCTCCAGCGCCGTCACCAGAAGATCGTCGAGGAGGCCCCCTCCGCTCTGCTCACCCCCGCGCAACGGGCGAGCATGGGCGCCGCGGCCGTCGAGGCGGCGCGGGCCTGCGGCTACGTCGGGGCGGGCACCGTCGAGTTCATCGTCGGCGCCGACGATCCCGACCAGTTCTTCTTCATGGAGATGAACACCCGCCTGCAGGTGGAGCACCCGGTCACCGAGCTGGTCACCGGGCTCGACCTGGTCGAGCTGCAGCTGCGGGTCGCCGCGGGTGAGCCGCTGCCGATCGGTCAGGACGACGTCCGCCTCGACGGGCACGCCGTCGAGGTGCGCGTCTACGCCGAGGACCCGGCCGCGGGCTTCCTGCCCACCGGCGGGCGGATCCTGCGCTGGCGCCCGCCGGCCGGGGTGCGGGTCGACTCCGGGATCGCCGAGGGCGGCGTCGTCGGGTCCGACTACGACCCGATGCTCGCCAAGGTCATCGCCCACGGCGCCGACCGGGGCGAGGCGCTGCGCAGGCTCGACGCCGCGCTGCGCGAGACCGTGCTGCTCGGCGTCGGCACCAACATCGGGTTCCTGCGCGCCCTGCTCGCCGACGACGACGTGCGCGCCGGACGGCTCGACACCGGCCTGGTCGGCCGCCGCGTCGACGACTGGACGAGCGCCGAGCTGCCCGCCGACGTCCTCGCGGCCGCCGCGGTGCACACCGTCGACGCGCTCGAGCCCGCCGGGCCGGTGGTGGACCCGTTCTCCGTGCCGGGCGGCTGGCGGGTCGGGGAGCGGGCGTGGGCGACGTGGCGGATGGTCGTCGCCGGTCACGAGCCGGTCGACGTCCGGATCCGCGGGCGGGCCGCCGACGCCGTCGTCGCCGTCGGGGACGCCGAGCCGGTCCGGGCCCGCATGCAGGGCACATCTCGGTCGCACGGATCTCCCGGTTCGCGGGAGATCGGGGTGGCGGTCGACGGCGTCACGCGGACCTACGCGTGCGCGGTCGACGGGCACACGCTCTGGATCGGCCGCGACGGGCACGCCTGGGGCGTGCGCGAGCAGGCCCCGCTGGAGGCCGCCGCCACCGCCGACGCGGGCGGCGGCGGGCCCGTGCTGTCGCCGATGCCGGGCACCGTCACCGTCGTCGAGGTCACCGAGGGCCAGCGGGTCGCCGCGGGCGACCGGCTGGTCGTCGTCGAGGCGATGAAGATGGAGCACGTCCTCACCGCACCGGTCGACGGGGTCGTCCGGGAACTGCGCGCCCGTGCGGGCGCGACCGTCGCGCGGGACGCCGCGCTCCTGATCGTCGAAGGGGACTGAAGCATGGACCTGTCACTGAGCGAGGAGCACGAGGCGCTGCGCGCCACCGTCGAGGACTTCGCGCGCAAGGAGGTCGCCCCCGTCATCGGCGACCTCTACGAGCGCGAGGAGTTCCCGTACGAGATCGTCGCCAAGATGGGCGCGATGGGCCTGTTCGGCCTGCCCGTGTCCGAGGAGTACGGCGGCATGGGCGGCGACTACTTCGCGCTGTGCCTGGCCCTGGAGGAGCTGGCCCGCGTCGACTCCTCGGTGGCGATCACGCTGGAGGCCGGGGTCTCCCTCGGCGCGATGCCGATCTACCGCTTCGGCACCGACGAGCAGAAGCAGGAGTGGCTCCCGGCCCTGGCCGCGGGGGAGAAGCTGGGCGCGTTCGGGCTCACCGAGCCCGGCGGCGGCTCCGACGCCGGCGCCACCCGCACCACCGCGAAGCTCGACGGCGACGAGTGGGTGATCAACGGGTCGAAGGCGTTCATCACGAACTCCGGCACCGACATCACCAGCGTCATCACCGTCACCGCCATCACCGGTGAGCGCGACGGCGGGAAGAAGGAGATCTCGGCGATCATGATCCCGGCCGGGACGCCGGGGCTGCGGGTCGCGAAGCCGTACTCCAAGGTTGGCTGGTGCAGCTCCGACACCCGCGAGCTGTTCTTCGACGACGTGCGCGTGCCCGCGGCGAACCTCGTCGGCGAGCGCGGCCGCGGCTACGCCCAGTTCCTGTCCATCCTCGACGAGGGGCGCGTCGCGATCGCGGCGCTGTCGGTCGGGCTCGCGCAGGGCTGCGTCGACGAGTCGGTGCGCTACGCCCACGAGCGCGAGGCGTTCGGCCAGAGGATCGGCAACTACCAGGCCGTGCAGTTCATGATCGCCGACATGGAGGTGCGCGCGCACACCGCTCGGCTGGCCTACTACGCCGCCGCGGCGAAGATGCTCAAGGGCGAGCCGTTCAAGAAGGAGGCGGCCATCGCCAAGCTCGTGTCGTCCAACGCGGCGATGGACAACGCCCGCGCCGCCACCCAGGTCTTCGGCGGCTACGGGTTCATGAACGAGTACCCGGTCGGCCGGTTCTACCGCGACGCGAAGATCCTGGAGATCGGCGAGGGCACCTCGGAGGTCCAGCGGATGCTCATCGCCCGCCAGCTGGGCCTCTGACCGCAGGGCGGCGGCCCGGCCGCGACACACCCGGGGCCACCGGCGAGGATGGTCGGGTGAATGCACGGTTCGCCCGGATCGTCGTGCTCGTCAGCGGGGCGGCGATCCTGGTCGTCGAGACTCTGGCGACGCGCCTCGTCGCGCCCTACGTCGGCCTGACCCTGGAGTCGACGACCGCGGTCATCGGCGTGGCGCTGGCCGGGATCGCGGTCGGGGCGTCGCTGGGCGGCCGGTGGGCGGACGTGTTCCCGCCGCGGCGCGTGGCGGCGGGTGCGCTGGTCGTCGGTGGTCTGGGGGTGCTGGCCGTCCGGCCGCTGGTGCGGCTGCTCGGGCCGGTGCTCGGGCCCGGTCCGGTGGCGGCGATCCTGCTGGTCGCGGCGTCGACCCTGGTGTCGGTCACCGCGCTCGCGATGGTGACCCCGGCCATCACCCGGGCACGGCTGACCTCCGTCGACGGCTCGGGCAGCGTGATCGGCGAGCTGTCCGCGGCGGGCACGATCGGGTCGCTCGCCGGCACGTTCCTCACCGGGTTCGTGCTGGTCGCGTTCCTGCCCGTCACCGCGATCCTGCTCATCACCGCGGCGGCGTGCCTGCTGCTCGCGCTGCTGGTCGTCGAGGACGCCCGGCGGTCGGCGCTGGCCAGGGGCGGTGCGGCCGCGGTGCTGCTGGCCGTCGCGCTGGTGGCCGTGCCGGGCCGCTGCGACGCCGACACCGTCTACTACTGCGCCCGGGTCGACACCGCCCCCGAGCGGCCGGGCGCGCAGGTGCTGGTCCTCGACGACCTGCGCCACTCCTACGTCGACCGCGCCGACCCCGCGCACCTGGAGTTCGCCTACACCCGGCGCTTCGGCGACGCGATCGACGCCGCGTTCCCGGCCGGCGCCCCGCTGGAGGCGGTACACCTGGGCGGGGGCGGGTTCACCATGCCGCGCTGGCTCGCCGCCACCCGGCCGGGCAGCACCTCGACGGTGCTGGAGGTCGACCAGGGGGTGGTCGACCTCGGCCGCCGCGAGCTGGGCGTCGACGACATCCCCGACCTCGACGTCCGCGTCGGCGACGCCCGCACCACCCTGGCCGAGCTGCCCGACGCCTCGGCCGACCTCGTCGTCGGCGACGCGTTCGGCGCCCGCTCGGTGCCCTGGCACCTGGCCACCACCGAGTTCGTCGACGAGGTGCGCCGCGTCCTGCGCCCCGGTGGCCTCTACGTCCTCAACGTCATCGACCGCGACCCGCTGACCCTGCTGGCCGCCGAGACGGCCACGGTGGCCGAACGGTTCGTCACCGTCGCGCTGCTGATCCGGCCCGACCAGCTCGCGCCCGGCGGCGGGGGCAACGCGGTGCTCGTGGCGTCGGACAGCGCACCCGACCTGGCCGCCCTCGCCGCCTCGGCGGCCGGGCGCGGCGAGCCCGGCTCGGTGCTCGACGACGCCGCGACCCGCGCGCTGGCCGGCGACGCACCCGTGCTCACCGACGACCGCGCGCCCGTCGACCACCTGCACACCTGAGGGCGGTACGGTCCCCGGCATGGCCAGCTGGGACGACCTGGGCTCCTTCGTGCGGGTGCGCTACGAGATCATGCGCCAGCGCGAGGGCGAGCTGTGGTTCAACCTCCCCACCACCGGGGAGCGCACGCAGGTCGTCGCCGTCCGGCTGGTCACCGGCGAGGACGCACACCCGTGGGCGCAGATCACCTCTCCGGTGGGGCGTGCCGGGCAGGTCGACCTGCCGAAGGCGCTGGAGATGGCGGCCGAGCCCGTCACCGGGGGGCTGGTCGTCGAGGACGGCCTGCTGCTGTTCCGGCACTCGATCCCGCTGCACGACACCGCGCTCGACGGCTTCGACCGCTCGTTCCACCTCGTCGTCGGCGTGGCCGACCGGATGGAGCACGCGCTCACCGGGGCCGACGAACACTGAGGGTCACACCGGCTGCGGCGAGAGGTCGAGGGCCTGCTCCAGCAGCACCCGCATGCGGGCGAGCAGCTGATCGGCTTCGGCGAAGGTCAGGGCGCCGGTCTGCACCCCGGCCCGGATCTCGTCGGCCACTGTCCGGGCGAAGTGGGTGCACCACTCGGAGCTGGTCTCACCGTCACGCATCGTGAGATCATGACGTGTGATTCAGATCACGTCGTCACCGGGGTCACTCATCTCCCAGTGGTCACAGCCGTACCGAGGACGCCGGGGCGGGCACCGATCGACTCCAGGCGCGTCACCGTGGGGTGTCCCTCGACCAGCAGCGCGGTGTCGGTGCCCGGCTCCGGGGGCGTGCCCTCGCCGAAGCTCATGTGCAGCCCGTGCCCGTCGTCGCCGGAGCGCTGGTCGACCCGCACCTGCACCGCGCCGAACGCGGCCAGCCGCGCCTCCCGCAGTTCGCCCAGCTCGGCGGGGGCGCGGTCGGGCACGTTGAGGTTGAGCACGGCGCCCTCGTCCTCGCCGAGCAGGAGGTCGAGCACGGTGGGCAGGACGTGCCGCACGGCGTCCCAGCGGGGCTCCTCGGGCGGGTCCCACCCGCTGTCGAGCGAGACGGCCAGTGCCCGCCAGCCGTGGATCCCGGCCGTCAGCGCCGCGCCGACGGTGCCCGAGTGCAGCACCGCGCGCCCGACGTTGGAGCCCAGGTTGATCCCGGAGAGCACGACGTCGGGGGCCGGGTCGAGCCAGCCGCGCGCCGCCGAGTGCACGATGAACGCCGGGTGGCCCTCCACCGCGAACGCCGGCACCCCGTCGAGCCCGGGCAGCTCCCGCGGGTGCAGCCGGACCCGCCCGCCCTCGCGCACGGCGAGCACCGAGCCGCCCACCCCGCTCGCGTCGACGTGCGGCGCCGCGACCGTCACGTCGAACCCGGCCTCGACGGCCCCGGCCGCGAGGGCCCACAGCCCCGGCGAGTCGATGCCGTCGTCGTTGGTGATCAGGGCCCTGAGGCCGGTCGCCGGGAGTCGTCGTGAGGAGGCCACGGCTCCACGGTAGGCGAGCGGGGCGACCTCGGCGTGGCGCGGCGACGGCGCGCACCCGGACGCGCCGGTAGCCTCCCGGCGTGCTCATGCCGATGCCGCCGACGGGCGAGCAGTTCGAGATCCGCTCCGGGGCCGCGCAGGCCGTCGTCACCGAGGTGGGGGCCGGGCTGCGGGCGTTCTCCGTGGACGGCCGCCCCTACGTCGAGACCTTCTCCGTCGACGCCCGCCCGCCCCGCGGGTCGGGGTGCGTGCTGGTGCCGTGGCCCAACCGCACCGCCCGCGGCCAGTGGCTCTGGGACGGCGGGCCGCAGCAGCTCGCGCTGTCCGAGCCCGCGGCGGGCAACGCGATCCACGGCCTGCTGCGGCACACCTTCTACCGGGTCGAGGAGCGGGCGCCGGACTCCGTCACGCTCGGCGCCGTCGTCGCGCCGCAGCCGGGGTGGCCGGTCCCGCTGGCGACGTCGGTCCGCTACGCCGTCGACGCCGGTGGCCTGACCGTCACCCACACCGTCACCAACGTCGGGACGGCCGCGGTGCCGTTCGGCGTCGGCGCGCACCCCTACCTGCGCGCGGGTGACGCCGCCACCGACGACTGCACGCTGCACCTGGCCGCGACCACCGCGCTGCCGCTGGGCGGGGGCCTGCCGGTCGCGCCCGCCGCGCCCGTCCGGTCACCGGAGATCACGCTGCGCGGCGCCGAGCTCGACCACGCCTTCGGCGGCTGCGAGCCGACCGACGGCCTGGTGCGCCACCGGCTGTCCGGCCCCGACGGCGACGTGGAGCTGTGGGCCGACCCCGACTTCGGCTGGGTGCAGGTCTTCACCCCCGACGACCACCCCGGCCGCGGGCGCGCCGTGGCCGTCGAGCCGATGACCTGCCCGCCCGACGCGCTCAACTCCGGGACCGGGCTGCTGGTCGTCGCGCCGGGGGAGACCTGGACGGGCCGCTGGGGGATCTCGCCCCGATGACCTTCCTCGACGGCCCCAAGGTGCTCGTCCGGCAGGCGACCGCGCAGGACTGGACGCTGGAGGAGCAGCTGGTCTACCAGGGCCGCACCGATACCTTCGTCGTGCCGCGGGGCACCCTCACCGACTTCGCCTCGGTGCCGCGTGTGTTCGTCTGGCTGGTGCCGAAGTTCGGCCGCTACACCGCCGCCGCGGTGCTGCACGACCACCTCGTGCGCGTGGAGCGGCCGGCCGGGCGGATCAGCGCGGTCGACGCCGACGGCCTGTTCCGCCGCGCGATGCGCGAGCTCGGGGTGCCGTTCCTGCTGCGCTGGTTCATGTGGGCCGCGGTGCGGCTGGGCTCGCTCACCGACCGCGACGGGCGTCCGGGGTGGCTGCGCGACCTGCCGGCCGTCCTCGCCGTCACCCTCGTCGCGCTGCCGGTGGTGGCGCTGCCGGCGGTCGCCGTCGTCGTCGGGCTGGTGCTGTTCTCGGCCCTGGAGTTCCTGCTCTGGCCGGTGCTGCTGGTCGGCAGGCTGCTGCGCCCCGGCGACCGGGCCGTCAACCGTCCCGACCCGGGCTTCCGCACCTGACGCGCGTCAGTTGAGGTGCGCCCGCAGGCTCCTCGCCGCGTTCCGCAGCCGGTCGGCGTGGGCCGCCGACGCCGCGGGCACGCGGTCCTCCAGCAGCTTCGCGCCCTCCAGCCACCGCCCCTGGTCGCCGAGCGCGGTGCCGAGGTCGAGCACGTCGGTGAGCCGGACGCCGGGCAGCAGCAGCCGCATCCGCAGCACCCACTCGAGGTCGGCGGGCCGGCGGCGGGCCCCGTAGACCGCGCGCAGGTTCTCCAGCATCCGCACCAGGATCGCGCGCGTCGGGGCGGCGGTGAGCAGGTGCGGGCCGAATGGCACCTCCGGGCCGGCCCCGGTGGCCCCGCGGAACAGCTGCTCGCAGCGGGCGCCGCTGATCTCGGCCCCGCCGGCGAACACGTCGAGGTAGCGGGAGGTGCCCGTCGGGCGCACGAGGAAGTGCCCGGGCATCCCGACGCCCTCGATCGGCACCCCCGCCCGCCGCCCCACCTCCATCGTGACGACGGCGAGCGTGATCGGGATGCCGAGGCGGCGGTGCAGCACGTGGTGCAGCAGCGAGTTGCGCGGGTCGGTGTAGTCCCCGGCGTTGCCGCCGAACCCCTCCTCGACGAACAGCCGCTGCCGCAGACCCTCCAGCGAGCTGACGCCCGCGGCGAGGCGGTCGAGCTCGCGCAGCCAGCGGTCGATGTCGAGCTCCGGATCGGAGCCCCCGGCGAGCGCGAGGGCGGCCCGGTCCAGCGGGGGGTCGGGCACAGCGACCACCCGGCCGAACCGCTGCACGGCGTCCACTCTCCCATCCTGCGCCGGACCCCACCGCGAGTCGAGGCCCCGGAGGAGGAACGCGCGGGGCCGCCGCACAGCCCGCCCTGTAGACAGGTGCCATGACCGACAACCACCAGGTCCGTCTCGCCGCCCGCCCCGAGGGCCTCCCGACCCCCGAGGTGTGGGAGCACACCACCGAGCCCGTCCCGGAGCCCGCCGAGGGCCGGTTCGTCGTCCGCGTCTCGCACCTGAGCCTCGACCCGGCCATGCGCGGCTGGATGAACGCCGGCCGCTCCTACGTGCCGCCGGTCGGGATCGGGGAGGTCATGCGGGCGCTGGGCGCCGGGGAGGTCGTGGCCTCGCGGCACCCCGACTTCCCGCAGGGCGCGCACGTCACGGGCATCTTCGGGGTGCAGGAGTACGCCGAGTCCGACGGTACGGGCGTGCTCGTCGTCGACCCGTCGGTGGTGCCGCTGTCCACCTACCTCGCGGTGCTGGGCATGACCGGGATGACCGCCTACTTCGGCCTGTTCGACGTCGGCGCGCTGCGCGAGGGCGAGACGGTCGTGGTGTCGGGGGCGGCCGGGGCCGTCGGCAGCGTCGTCGGCCAGCTGGCGAAGATCAAGGGCTGCCGGGTGGTCGGGATCGCCGGCGGTCCGGAGAAGTGCGCCTGGATCGTCGACGAGCTGGGCTTCGACGCCGCGATCGACTACCGCGCCGAGAACGTCGGCACGGCCCTGCGCACCCACGCCCCCAACGGCATCGACGTGTACTTCGACAACGTCGGCGGCGACATCCTCGACGCCGCACTCGCCCGCCTGCGCCGCGGCGCCCGCGTGGTGATCTGCGGCGCGATCAGCACCTACAACGCCACCGGGCGCCCGGCCGGTCCGTCCAACTACATGTCCCTGCTGGTCAACCGGGCGCGGATGGAGGGGTTCGTGGTCTTCGACTACGCCGACCGCTACGCCGAGGCCGCCGCGGAGCTGGGCGGCTGGCTGCGGGACGGGAAGCTGCGCAGCCGCGAGGACGTGGTGCGCGGCGGCGTCGCCGACTTCCCCGACACCCTGCTGCGGCTGTTCCGCGGCGAGAACACCGGCAAGCTGATCCTGCAGATCGGCTAGCCCGTGTGGGCGCGGATGACGGTGCCGGTGTCGTCGCTCCAGACCTGGAGCACGTCGGTCAGCTCCGAGGCCAGCCACAGGCCGCGGCCCCGCACCCCGGTCGGCGGCGGGCGCACCAGCCCGGGGAACGGCACGTCCATCCGGCCCCGGTCGGCGACCTCCGCGGTGATCGCCCCGCGGCCCGCCCACATCCGCAGCCGACCCTCCCCGGGGCCGTGCTCGACGCTGTTGCTGACCAGCTCGTTGACGGCGAGCACGAGGTCGTCGGCCGGGTCGCCGGACAGGCCCGCGGAGGCGGCGGCCGCGGCGACGCGGCGCCGGACGGCCGACAGGTCGGCGAGTCCGAAGGCCAGGTCGACGTCGGCCGGGCCGAGATCGGGCGGCGGGGGCGGCGGGTACTCGACCACCGCCTCCGGCGGCGGCCGGTAGCCCGGGCCCGGCTGCGGGCCGTCCGCGGTGAGCACCCGGGGATGGGTGCGGCCGGTCGCCGGGTCGTCGGCCGGGCACGCGCAGAGCACCGTGATCGGCAGGCCCGCGATGGCCACGTCGATCGCGAGGTCCAGGCGCGGCCAGTGCTCGGCGTCCCGGTCGGGCAGCTCCAGGTGCTGGCCGACGACCAGCACCCGGCCCGCCGGGGCGTCGTGCGCGAGCCGGGCCCAGCGCACCGCGACGGTGAACGCGGGCACGGCGTGCACCCGGAGCGGATCGGCGAACTCGACGTCCGCCGCGGCGGCACCGAGCCGTGCGGTGACGGCGTCGCGCTCGGCATCGGCCAACACCGCGAGCACCCGGTCACCCGCCGCCAGCGCGGCGCGCAGCGCGGGCTCCAGCCGGGCCGCCAGCTCGTCGGGGGAGGCGAAGGGTACGGCCAGATGGTCCACGGGGCCGGCCGCCGAGCTGTCCATCCCCACCCCCCGTCGAGCCGACCGGCGGACAGTAACCGCCGTCGCACCGCGCAGCAGTGCGGAGCGTGGCAGGGTGACCCCCGGAAACCGGACGACGAGAGATCGGGAGCACGGATGCGCGTCTTCGACGGAGTGGACGACCTGCGGGCGGCGGCGGGCACGCAGCTCGGGGTGGGTGAGTGGGTGACCATCGAACAGGGCCAGATCGACACCTTCGCCGACGCCACCGACGACCACCAGTGGATCCACGTCGACCCCGAGAAGGCGAAGGAGGGCCCCTTCGGCACCACCATCGCGCACGGCTTCCTGACGCTGTCGCTGCTGCCGTCGCTGGTGGCCGGGATCTTCGAGGTGCAGAACACCAAGATGGGCGTCAACTACGGGCTCAACAAGGTGCGCTTCACCTCCCCGGTGCCGGTCGGCAGCAAGGTGCGCGCCAACGTGGAGCTGGGCGAGGTCACCGACGTCGCGGGCGGCGTGCAGGTCGTCACGAACGTGACCGTCGAGATCGAGGGCTCCGAGCGCCCCGCGCTCGTCGCCGAGTGGCTCACCCGCCGGTACGTCTGATGCGCGAGGCGGTCATCTGCGAGCCGCTGCGGACGCCGGTCGGCGGCTTCGGCGGCTCCCTGCGCGACGTCCCGGCCCACGAGCTGGCCGCCACCGTCATCCGCGGGTTGCTCGACCGGACGGGGCTCGCCCCCGACGCCGTCGACGACGTCGTCCTGGGCCACTGCTACCCCACGATGGACGCCCCGGCGATCGGGCGCGTCGCCGCGCTCGACGCCGGGCTGCCGGTGAGCGTCACCGGGCTGCAGCTCGACCGGCGCTGCGGCTCGGGCCTGCAGGCCGTGCTCTACGCGGCGATGCAGGTGCAGGCGGGCGCGTCCGACGTCGTGCTGGCCGGCGGCGCGGAGTCGATGTCGAACGCGTCGTTCTACTCGACGTCGATGCGCTGGGGCGCGAAGGCCGGCCCCGGGGTGCTGCTGCACGACTCGCTCGCGCGCGGCCGGGTCACGGCGGGCGGGGTGAACTTCCCGGTGCCCGGCGGGATGCTGGAGACCGCCGAGAACCTGCGCCGCGAGTACGCGATCCCGCGGGCGGAGCAGGACGAGTACGCCGTGCGCAGCCACCACCGTGCCGCCGCCGCCCGCGACGCCGGCCGGTTCGCCGACGAGATCGTGCCCGTCACGGTGCGCGGCCGGAAGGGCGACACCGTCGTCGACACCGACGAGCACATCCGTGCCGACTCCTCGGTCGACAAGCTCGCGACGCTGCGCCCGATCCTGGGCAGGGACGACCCCGACGCCACCGTCACCGCGGGCAACGCCAGCGGCCAGAACGACGGCGCGGCCGTCTGCGTCGTCACCCACCCCGCCCGTGCGCAGGAGCTCGGCCTGCGCCCGCTCGCCCGGCTGGTCTCGTGGGGTGTCGGCGGCGTGCCCCCCGCGACGATGGGGATCGGCCCGGTCCCGGCCGTCGCGAAGGCCCTCGACGCGGCGGCGCTCACCCTCGCCGACATCGACCTGATCGAGCTGAACGAGGCGTTCGCCGCGCAGGTGCTCGCGTGCACGCGCGAGTGGAAGCTCGGCGAGGCCGACCTCGAGCGCGTCAACGTCAACGGGTCGGGCATCTCGCTGGGCCATCCCGTCGGCGCCACCGGGGGCCGCATCCTGGCCACGCTGACGCGCGAGATGGCCCGTCGCGACGCCCGTTACGGGCTGGAGACGATGTGCATCGGCGGCGGTCAGGGCCTCGCGGCGGTGTTCTCCGCACCCTGACGGGTGAACGGAGGGTGTCGTGACCTGAAACACCCGGACGGCCCAGGGCGATTACTCCGGTAGCGGATGCAGCCACGGGGAATCGGCCCACGGGGAGTCGGGGAGATGACGGACATGCCGGTCGCGGTCACGGTGAGCGGACGAGAACGGGCGCTGCTGCGGGCGGTGGCGGCCGGTCGCTGCCAGTTCCGCGGCGGCTGTGAGCCGGTGCTGCTGGTCGACGGACTGGCCTGCGCCGACTGGTCGGTGGCCCGGCGGCTGGTCGAGTGCGGGCTCGTCGAGATCCCCGACCCGCGCGTGCCGCTGGCCCCCGCGGCGCTGACCCCCGCCGGCCGCGCCCGGCTCACCTCCGCGTAGGTCACACCCGGCCGGCTTGCCGGCCACCCCGTACCGGGTACATGCTTGCACCCGACAACTTGTTGTGTGCCACATGCAAACCCGAGGTAAAGACCGTGCCCTCCGATGACGAGCTGGCCACCGCCGACATGGTCGGCACCCAGCTCATGCGGCTCGTCCGGCTGCTGGAGCGCAAGCACGCCCAGTACCAGGCCGACCATCCCGACGCCGTCGAGCGCGCCACCTACATCCTGCTCGTCCATCTCGTGAAGGACGGGCCGCAGCGCGCGGGCACGCTCGCCGAGTCCGTGCACTCCGACCCCTCGACGATCAGCCGCCAGGTCGCGCAGCTGGTGCGGCTCGGGCTCGTCGAGCGCACCGCCGACCCCGAGGACGGCCGGGCCACGCTGCTCGCCGCCACGGCCGAGGGCCGCCGCGTGTTCGAGCAGAACCGCCGCTCCCGCAACGAGCGCATCGCCGCACTCGTCGCCGACTGGGACCCCGCCGACCGGCACCTGTTCGCCGACCTGCTCGCCCGCTTCACCGCCGCCTTCGACACCGAGGTCGCCGCCGCGGCGACCCGGTCCTGAGGAGAACACCCATGTCCGCCCCCTCCGCGGAGGCCGCACCCCCCGCCGGACTGCTGACCCACCGGCAGATCCTCACCATCTTCGCCGGGCTGATGATCGGCATGTTCCTGGCCGCGCTCGACCAGACGATCGTGGCCACCTCGATCCGCACCATCGCCGACGACCTCGACGGGCTGAGCCTGCAGGCCTGGGCCACCACCGCCTACCTGATCACGGCCACCATCACCACGCCGCTCTACGGCAAGCTCTCCGACATCTACGGCCGCAAGCCGCTGTTCCTCACCGCCATCGGCATCTTCGTGCTCGGCTCGATCGCCTGCACCTTCGCCGCGTCGATGTACCAGCTCGCCGCGTTCCGGGCCGTCCAGGGACTCGGCGCGGGCGGCCTGTTCTCGCTCGCCCTCACGATCATCGGTGACATCGTCGCGCCCCGCGAACGCGCCAGGTACCAGGGCTACTTCGTCGCCGTGTTCGGCACCTCGAGCGTGCTCGGACCGGTGGCGGGCGGGTTCTTCGCCGGCCAGGCCGACATCCTCGGCATCACCGGCTGGCGCTGGGTCTTCCTGATCAACGTGCCGCTGGGGATCCTCGCGCTCGTCGTCGTCACCCGGGTGCTCAACGTCCCGCACACCAAGCGCGAGCACCGCATCGACTGGCCCGGCGCGCTGGCGCTGGTGGTCGGGCTGGTGCCGCTGCTGATCGTCGCCGAGCAGGGGCGCATCTGGGGCTGGGACTCCCCGCGCGCCCTGGCCTGCTACGGCATCGGCGTGCTCGGCATCGGTGTGTTCCTGCTGCTGGAGCGCCGCATCGGCGACGACGCCCTGCTGCCCCTGCGGATGTTCCGCAGCGGCGTGTTCAGCTGGGGCTCGATCGCCGGGTTCGTCGCGGGCATGGGCATGTTCGGCGCGCTCGCGCTGCTGCCGCTCTACCTGCAGATCGTCAAGGGCTCCACGCCCACCGAGGCCGGCCTGCAGACCCTGCCGCTGGTGCTGGGCATCATGAGCATGTCGGTGTTCTCCGGGCAGATGATCTCCCGCACCGGGCGCTACAAGATCTGGCCGATCGTCGGGCTCTCCCTGATGATCCTCGGGATCGGCGCGCTGTCGTTCATCGGCGTCGACACCCCGTACTGGCAGGTCGCCCTGATCATGGTCGTGATCGGCTGGGGGCTCGGCGGGAACATGCAGCCGCTGACGCTGGCCGTGCAGAACGCGGCCGCCCCGCGCGACATGGGCGTCGCCACGGCGTCCGCCACGTTCTTCCGGCAGATGGGCGGCACGCTGGGCACCGCGGTGTTCCTCTCGGTGCTGTTCAGCTCCCTGGGCGGGCAGGTGGCCGACAACTTCCGCGCCGCCGCGGGCACCCCGGCGTTCCAGGCCGCGCTGGCCGACCCGGCCGTGCTCGGCGACCCCGCCAACGCGCCGATCCTGGCCGGCCTGCAGGGTGGCGGGGCGGTGTCGCTCGACGACTCGTCGTTCCTCGCCGCCGCCGACCCGACCCTGGCCCGCCCGATCCTGGAGGCCTTCGCCGGCTCGATGAGCATCGTGTTCCTCGGTGCTGCCGCGGTGCTCGTCATCGGGCTGTTCGCGGTGATCATGATGAAGGAGGTGCCGCTGCGCACCCAGTCCGGCGTCGACGCCCGCAACGCCGAGGACACCACCGCCGCCGCGGCCGCCGCGGTGGAGGGTGGGCCCGACGCGCTCCCGGCCCCCCGCACGTCGAACGGGTCGGCCCCGGCGACCGTCACGACGGCGCCACCGGCCGGTGCGGGCCCCGGGTCCGTTCCGGGCGGCGGGAACGGCGGCGTCCCCGCCGAGCGCAACGGCGAGGCCGCCCTGCAGCTCAACGGCTCGTCCGGGGTCGGGGTGCTGGCCGGGACACGGGCGGAACCGGCCGCGGCCCCGGCCGGTGCCGACGCCCGCGACCGGCTGCTGGCCATGCTGCTGCCCGACCCGGAGCGCGCGCTGTCGGTCGTGACGGAGGCCGAGCGGGCCCGCGACGCGGTCCGGAGGGCGCACTCCGAGCTGGAGGAACGCATCGCCGAGCTCGACGGGGCCACCGAGGAGCTCGTCGCCCAGGGCCTGAGCCGGCACCAGGTGCGGGAGCTGCTCGGCCTCACCGGCGACGAGGACCACGGGCGCGGGGCGCACGCGGCGGAGTGAGACCCGCCCGGACGCTCAGTGCTCCGTGGGCTCGCCCCCGGCCTCGGCGGCCTCGGCCTCGGCGACCTGCGCCCGCTTCCAGGACGCCTGGATCTCGCGCTCGGCGTCGGCGCGTCCCACCCAGGTGGCACCCTCCACGCTCTTGCCCGGCTCCAGCTCCTTGTAGATCTCGAAGAAGTGCTGGATCTCCTGGCGGTCGAACTCCGCGAGGTGGTGGATGTCGCGCAGGTGCTCCTGGCGCGGGTCGTTCGACGGGACGCAGAGGACCTTGTCGTCGCCGCCCATCTCGTCCTTCATCCGGAACATGCCGATGGCGCGGCACTGGATGATGCAGCCGGGGAACGTGGGCTCCCGGACCAGGACGAGTGCGTCGAGGGGGTCGCCGTCCTCCCCGAGACTGTCGTCGATGAACCCGTAGTCGGCGGGGTACTGGGTGGCCGTGAACAGCGTGCGGTCCAGGCGGATGCGGCCGGACTTGTGGTCCACCTCGTACTTGTTGCGCCCGCCCTTGGGGATCTCGATGGTGACGTCGAAGTCCACTGGGGTGCTCTCCTGAGGTTCGGGGACGTGCGGTGCTGGTGCCCCTCTAGTGTGGGGGACCGCCTCCCCGTGCTCGTCGTCGGCCGACAGTGCCGTTGCGCACCCCTACCGGGTGAGGCCGGCGAGGAGGATCGGCGTGGGGTTCGGCGAGCGGATCGGTGACACGTTGCGCGTGCCCGGTCGGGGTCTGCGGCGGTTCGTCACGGTCCTCACCGTGCTGGTGCTGGCCGCCGGGGTCGGCAGCGCGGTCTCGCTGACCGCCCCGACCCTCGTCGCCGATCTCGGCCTGACGGGTGCACCCGCCGCGGAGGGGCCGCCCGCGCCGGTCCCCGCGCTGGGCCCGCTGGCCGCCACCGCCCCGACGCCCACCACCGCGGGCCTGGAGGCGGTGCTCGGACCGGCCGTGGAGGACATGCCCGGGCGCTTCGCCGGCACCGTGGTCGACCCCGCCACCGGCCAGGTCCTCTGGGCCTCCGACGCCGACCGCGCGCTCGTCCCGGGGTCGACCGCGAAGGTCCTCACCGCCGCCGCGGCGCTGCTCACGCTCAACCCCACCGACGGCTTCGTCACCCGCGTCGTCGCCGGGACGCAGCCGGGCACGGTCGTGCTGGTCGGCGGCGGCGACCCGACGCTCACCGCACTCCCCGAGGGCGAGGACGGCGTCTACCCCGGCCCGGCCCGGCTCGACGAGCTGGTGCGGGAGGTGCGGGAGAAGGTCCCGGGCCCGATCGACACGGTCGTCGTCGACACGAGCCGGTACTCCGGCCCCACCTCGGCGCCCGGCTGGGACCCCTCCGACGTCGCCGCGGGCTTCGTCACGCCGATCGAACCGCTGATGCTCGACGGCGGGCGGCTCGACCCGACGGTGCAGGACACCCCGCGCACGTCCGAGCCCGCGCTCGAGGCCGGTCAGGTGTTCGCCGAGCTGCTGGGGGCCGACGACGTCGAGACGGGCACCGCGCCCGGTGAGGGCGAGCGCCTGGCGTCGGTGACGTCGGCACCGTTCAGCGAGCTCGTCGAGCACACGATGCGCACCTCGGACAACGTGCTCGCCGAGGCGCTCGCCCGCGAGGTCGCGATCGCGCGCAACGGCCAGCCGAGCTTCGCCGGTGCCGCCGAGCAGACCATCGGGGCGCTCACCCAGGCCGGTTTCGACCCGGCGGGCGCGGTCCTGGTCGACGGCAGCGGGCTGTCCACCGACGACGAGGTGCCCGCGAGGCTGCTGGGCACCCTGCTCGCGGCCGCGGCCACCCCGGCCGAGGGCGAGCGCGACACCGACTTCCTCCGGCCGCTGATCACCGGGCTGCCCGTCGCGGGCGGTGACGGCACCCTGGACGACCGCTTCGGGATCGACGCCCCGTCCGCGCCGGGGCGCGGGACCGTGCGGGCCAAGACCGGCACGCTGACGAACGTCAGCAGCCTCGCCGGTCTGGTCACCGATGCCGACGGACGGCTGCTCGTCTTCGCGTTCATGTCGAACGGGGCCTCGCCCGCCACCGTGCGGCCCCGGCTCGACGCCATGGCCGCCGAGCTGGGCGGCTGCGGCTGTCGCTGACGGTGCGTAGCGTGGGCCGGGTGCGGCAGACCATCGAGGACCTCCCCGTCGAGCACGGCCTGCCCGTCGACTGGGGCCTGGCGGCCCGCACCGCGGCCCGGCTGACGTCGTCGGGGCCGCCCGCCACCGTCGCCGAGGCGGCCGAGCTGGTGGCCCGGCTGCGGTCCGACGCCGCCGTCGCCGAGGGGCACGTCCGCGACGTCACCGGGCTCGGGGCGGGGCTGCCGCTGCTGCCCGCCGACGTCGTCGACCGGCCCGCGTGGGCGTCCGCGGCCGTCGACGGCATGCGCTCGCTCACCGACGGGGCCCGGCTGCCGGCCACCCCGCGGCTGGCCCGGGCCGTCACCGCCCGCACCGCCGGACTGCAGATCGGCGGGGTCCTCGCCTACCTCGGCGGCCGGGTGCTGGGCCAGTACGACCCCTTCGGCGGCGCCGACCGCCAGGGCAGGCTGCTGCTCGTCGCGCCCAACGTGCACGCCGCCCAGCAGGCGCTCGACGTGCCGTCCACCGACTTCGGCATGTGGGTCTGCCTGCACGAGGCCACGCACCGCCTGCAGTTCACCGCGGTGCCGTGGCTGCGCGAGCACTTCGCCGCCGAGGTGGGCTCGCTGCTGTCGATCGCGCAGCCCGAGGGGCTGGCCGAGCGGCTGCCTGAGGCGCTGCGCGCCCTGCGCGACTCCCGCGGCGACGCGCTCGCGCTCGTCGAGCTGCTGCAGGGGCCCGAGCAGCGCCTGGTGCTCGACCGCCTGCTCGCCCTGACCACGCTGCTGGAGGGCCACGCCGACCACGTCATGGACGCGGCCGGGCCCGAGGTCGTGCCCAGCGTCGTCACGATCCGGCGCCGCTTCACCGCCCGCCGCCGCGGGGGCGGGCTGATCGACCGGGTGCTGCGCGCGCTGCTCGGCGTCGAGGCGAAGGTCCGCCAGTACGCGGTGGGGGCGGCGTTCACCCGGCACGTGGTGCTCGCGGCGGGCATGGACGGCTTCAACACGGTCTGGACGAACCCCGACACCCTCCCGCTGCGCTCCGAGCTGGAGGACCCGGCCGCCTGGCTGCGCCGCGTCGGTCCCTGACCCGCGAGTCCCCCGGATCCCGTCCGCGAGTCCCCCGGATCCCGTCCGCGAGTCCCCCGGATCCCGTCCGCGAGTCCCCGGGGCGGGGCCGTGGGACCGTGTGCCGGTGTCCGGTCCCGATCCCGCCGTCGCGCAGGTGCGACGGGCCGTGCGGGTCGCGCTGACGCCCTTCGGCGACGTCCCGCTGCTCGTCGCCTGCTCGGGGGGCGCCGACTCGCTCGCGCTGGTGGCCGCGGCCGCCCACCTGCGCACCGACGTGCACGCGGCCGTCGTCGACCACGGCCTGCAGGACGGGTCGGCGCGCCACGCCGCCGCGACCGTCGACCTGCTGGGGCGGATGGGGGTCGCCGCGACGGTGCACCGCGTCGAGGTCGACGGGCCCGGCGGCATCGAGGCGGCCGCCCGGACGGCCCGCTACGCCGCCCTGCGCGCGGCCCGCCCGCACCCCCGGTCGCCGGTGCTGCTCGGCCACACCCTCGACGACCAGGCGGAGACGGTGCTGCTGGGGCTGGGGCGCGGGTCCGGGGCGCGGTCGCTGTCGGGCATGCGCACCTGGGACGACCCGTGGCTGCGCCCGCTGCTCGACGTGCGCCGCGCGACCACCCGCGCCGCCTGCGCCGCGCTGGACCTGCCGGTCTGGGACGACCCGCACAACACCGATCCCCGCTTCACCCGCGTGCGCCTGCGCCACGAGGTGCTCCCGCTGCTGGAGGACGTCCTCGCCGGCGGCGTGGCCGGTGCGCTGGCCCGCACGGCCGCGCAGCTGCGCGAGGACGACGAGGCCCTCACGGCGGTCGCGGACGCCGTGCTCGCCGGTGCCGCCGACGACCGGGGCGTCGCCCACGACGCGCTCGCGGGGCAGCCCGTCGCGGTGCGCAGGCGGGTCCTGCGGGCGTGGCTGCACGGCCTGGGCGTCACCGGTCTCACCGCCGAACACCTGCACGGGGCCGACGCGCTCGCCGTCCGCGGGCCCGATCGAACGGGTACGGCGCTGCCGGGCGGGTTGGAGCTGGTCCGCGCGCGTGGCAGGCTCGTGGTGCGGCCGGCGAACTGGCCGCGACGGTCCCAGACCGGCTGACCCCGACGCAGGAGGCTCCCCGCCGTGTACGACGGTGACATCGCATCCACGCTGGTCACCGAGCAGGCCATCCGCGAGAAGACCGCGGAGCTGGCCGCGCAGGTCGGCAAGGACTACGCGCAGAGCTGCGCCGGTCTGGGCCGCGACTCCGACCTCCTGCTCGTCGGCGTGCTCAAGGGCGCCGTGATGTTCATGACGGATCTCGCGCGGGCGCTGCCGCTGCCGGTGCAGCTGGAGTTCATGGCGGTCAGCTCGTACGGGTCGTCGACGTCGTCCTCGGGCGTCGTCCGGATCCTCAAGGACCTCGACCGCGACATCGCGGGCCGTCACGTCCTCATCGTCGAGGACATCATCGACTCCGGCCTGACGCTCTCGTGGCTGCTGAAGAACCTGGAGTCGCGCGGGCCGGCGTCGCTGGAGGTCTGCACGCTGCTGCGCAAGCCCGACGCGGTGAAGGTCGAGGTGCCGGTGCGCTACGTCGGCTTCGACATTCCCAACGAGTTCGTCGTCGGCTACGGCCTGGACTACGCCGAGCGCTACCGCGACCTGCCCTACATCGGCACGCTCGACCCCTCCGTCTACGCCTGAGTCCCCACCCCGCGGGGCGGGGCAGGGACTCGGGAGGGGGACCCGCGCGGGCCCGGTGGGTCAGCCGGTGACGGGCGGGCCCGCGGGCGGGGCGACCGCCGTGAGCGGGACGCCGGCGGGGAACGCGGTGAACGCCTCCGTGCCGAGCACCAGCTCGATCTCACCGAGATCGCCGAACTCGTTGGCGTAGGCCAGGGCCCGGGCGAGGTCGGTGACGCCGTTGCTCACCGGCAGGGGGGCCAGGTTGAGCGTGGACAGCAGGCCGAACGCGTCGCCGTCGCTGTCGAGGAAGGCGCTGCCGGAGTCGCCGGGGACACCCGGGGTGACGGTGAAGACGTCGTGGCTGAAGCCGCCGCCGGTGTCGCCCGCGTTGACGCCGACCTTCGGGCTGAGCTCCGCGACGCCCATGCGCAGCGGCGAGTTGCCGTAGGAGAAGACCTGCTCGCCCGCGGGGAGGCCGTCGGTGTCGAGGCCGACCGGGCCGCCGAAGAACGGGATGCTCGGGTTGACGTCGGCGACGTCCTCCGGCGCGATCTCGACGAGGGCGAAGTCGTTGAACTGGCAGATGTCGGGGTCGGCCTCGCCGTTGGCCTGCATCGCGACCCAGGAGCTGTAGGCCAGCGTCCCGACGCGGTCGGTGCCGTCGGCGGCCCGGATCGTGACCACGGTGCCCAGCGGGCCGGTGCCCGAGTCGCAGCCGTTGGTCTCGGTGGCCTCGCCGGTGCCTGCGCAGTGGGCGGCCTGGCCGAGGAAGGTGCGGTCGCCGCTGGTGAACACGAAGTTGCTGGTGCACGCACCGCCGCCGGCGCTGTCGGTCACCACGCCCGGGCGGATCGCCGCGGTGTCGGCGGGGGCCCAGTCGGCGGAGGCGGCGGGCTGCGCGGGAGCGGCCGGGGGTGCAGCCGTCGCCGCGGGAGCGACGACGACCGCGCTCGCCACCACCGCCGACGCCGCCGCGAGCGACGCCAGACCACGCTTGCTGACCTTCATGCACGAACCCCCGTCTTCGGCGGGCCGCACGTCGGTGCCCGCGGCAGGTTAACGACGGGACAGTGGCGCGCGTTACCCCCCTGTCGGGTTACGCGGGAACATCGTCCGTGCACGGTTCGTTCACGACAGGCAAGCCCGCCGGTGTCCGCCGCCGACAGCCACGGCGCACCGCGCCCGTCCGACCGCTACCCTGGTCGGATCAGGGCCGGTCGCGCCGCGGAAGGACGTGGGCGTGGCTCCCTCGGCAGGGAGTTTCTCACCAGGGAGGGTGAAGGCCGACTCAGGCCGTAGCTGCATGGACCGCAAGCGTCTGCTCCGCAACCCGTTGATCTGGATCCTCGTCGCGGTCCTGGTCTACTTCACCTTCAGCCTGCTCTTCGACGACACGCGCGGCTACACCCGCGTCGACACCTCCGTGGCGCTCGCCCAGATCGAGTCCGGCAACGTCACCGAGGCGCTGGTCGAGGACCGCGAGCAGCGGCTGCGGCTCACCCTGGCCCAGCCCGTCGACGGCAGCACCGAGATCCTCAGCCAGTACCCGGCGCAGACCAGCGACCGGATCGTGCAGGCCCTGCAGACCGCGCCCAACGCGCCCTCGTTCGACGTCGCCGTGCGGCAGGACTCGTTCCTGACCACGATGCTGATCTACCTGATCCCGCTCGGCCTGGTGCTGCTCGTCCTGTTCTGGATGATGAACAACGCCCAGGGCGGCGGCAACCGCGTCATGAGCTTCGGCAAGTCCAAGGCCAAGCAGCTCAACAAGGACATGCCCAAGACCACCTTCGGCGACGTCGCAGGCGCCGACGAGGCGGTCGAGGAGCTCTACGAGATCAAGGACTTCCTGCAGAACCCGCAGCGCTACCAGGCGCTCGGCGCGAAGATCCCCAAGGGTGTGCTGCTCTACGGCCCGCCCGGCACCGGCAAGACGCTGCTGGCCCGCGCGGTCGCGGGCGAGGCGGGCGTGCCGTTCTACACGATCTCCGGCTCCGACTTCGTCGAGATGTTCGTCGGCGTCGGCGCCTCCCGGGTGCGCGACCTGTTCGAGCAGGCCAAGCAGAACAGCCCCTGCATCATCTTCGTCGACGAGATCGACGCGGTCGGCCGCCAGCGCGGCGCCGGGCTGGGCGGCGGCCACGACGAGCGCGAGCAGACGCTCAACCAGCTCCTCGTCGAGATGGACGGCTTCGACGCCCGCGGCGGCATCATCCTCATCGCCGCCACCAACCGGCCCGACATCCTCGACCCCGCACTGCTGCGCCCGGGGCGGTTCGACCGCCAGATCCCGGTCGGCGCCCCCGACATGGCGGGCCGCCGGGCGATCCTGCAGGTGCACGCGACGGGCAAGCCGTTCGCCCCGGACGTCGACTTCGACGCCCTGGCCAAGCGCACCGTCGGCATGTCCGGTGCCGACCTGGCCAACGTCATCAACGAGGCGGCGCTGCTCACCGCGCGCGAGAACGCCACGCTGATCAACGGTGCCGCGCTGGAGGAGTCGGTCGACCGCGTCGTCGGCGGGCCGCGCCGCAAGGGCAAGATCATCTCGGAGCAGGAGCGGAAGATCACCGCCTACCACGAGGGCGGGCACGCGCTCGCCGCGTGGGCCATGCCCGACCTGGAGCCGGTCTACAAGCTCACGATCCTGCCGCGCGGTCGCACCGGCGGCCACGCGCTCGTCGTGCCCGAGGACGACAAGGGCCTGATGACGCGCTCGGAGATGATCGCCCGGCTGGTGTTCGCCATGGGTGGCCGCTCGGCGGAGGAGCTCGTGTTCCACGAGCCCACCACCGGCGCGTCCTCCGACATCGACCAGGCCACCAAGATCGCCCGCGCGATGGTCACCGAGTACGGCATGAGCGCCCGCCTCGGCGCCGTCCGCTACGGCCAGGAGCAGGGCGACCCGTTCCTGGGCCGCTCGATGGGCAACAAGGCCGACTACTCGCTCGAGGTCGCCCACGAGATCGACGAGGAGGTGCGCAAGCTCATCGAGGCCGCGCACACCGAGGCGTGGGAGATCCTCAACACCTACCGCGACGTCCTCGACGCGCTGGTGTTCGAGCTCCTGGAGAAGGAGACGCTCACTCGCACGGACCTGGAGCGGATCTTCGACCGGGTCGAGAAGCGGCCGCGGATCACCGCGTTCAACGACTTCGGCGGGCGCACCCCGTCGGACAAGCCGCCGATCCTCACCCCGGCGGAGCGCGCCAAGGAGCGCGGCGAGCCGTGGCCGCCGCACACCGAGCCCGCCCGCGAGCCCACCCCGGTCGGGTCCTTCCCCGGCGGCGCGCACGACGTGCCGGTGCCCGGGCCGCACGGCGGCTACCCCGGTGCCGTCCCGACGCACCAGCCCACGGGCCCGCAGCAGAGCTGGGGCACCCCCGCCCCGCAGGACCCGCGGCCCACCGCGGTGCCGCACAACTACGGTGCCCCGCCGGACTGGCGCCCGGCCACCACCCCGTCCGGCAGCACCTGGCCGCCCGCCGGCCAGTGGCAGCCCCCGCGCCAGCCGGTCACCCCGCCGTGGGAACGCCCCACCGGCGCCAACGGCAACGGCGGCGCACCCGGCAACGGCACCCCGGGCAACGGCGGGACGCCGGGCAACGGCAACGGCGGCCCCGCCGCCGGCAACGGGCACCCCCCGGAGGCCGACGGCCGCACCGGCGGGACCGCCGGGGACGACGAACAGGGTGGGTCCCGCTGAGCGCGGGGGCCCCCGGAGGCACCGTCACCACGCCTGCCGGCCCGAACGGCCGCCCGGCGGTCGACCGCCCGCGTGCCGAGGCCGCCGTCCGGGAACTGCTGATCGCGATCGGTGAGGACCCCGACCGCGAGGGGCTGCGCGAGACCCCGTCCCGGGTGGCGCGGGCCTACGAGGAGATCTTCGCCGGGCTCTACACCGATCCCGACACGGTGCTGGAGAAGACCTTCGACGAGTCCCACCGGGAGCTGATCCTGGTCCGCGACATCCCGATGTTCTCCACCTGCGAGCACCACCTGGTGCCCTTCCACGGGATGGCCCACGTCGGGTACATCCCGGGTGTGAGCGGGCGCGTCACCGGCCTGTCGAAGATCGCGCGCGTCGTCGACCTCTACGCCCGGCGCCCCCAGGTGCAGGAGCGGCTCACCGCGCAGGTGGCCGACGCGCTGGTGCGCAAGCTCGCCCCGACCGGGGTCATCGTCGTGATGGAGGCCGAGCACCTCTGCATGGGGATGCGCGGCATCCGCAAGCCCGGGTCACGCACGATGACCTCGGCGGTGCGCGGCCAGTTCCAGACGTCGCCCTCGTCACGGGCCGAGGCGTACTCCCTGATCCGGGGTACCTGACGGCCATGCCGTACCTGCCGCACCCCGGCCGCTGCGCCGTACTCGGCGTCCTGAACGTCACGCCCGACTCCTTCTCCGACGGCGGCCGCTACGTCGACCGCGAGCACGCCGTCGCGCACGGGGTCGCGATGCGCGACGCGGGGGCCGACCTCGTCGACGTCGGTGGCGAGTCGACCCGTCCGGGCGCCGGTCGCGTCGACCCGTCCACCGAGCGGGACCGGGTCGTCCCGGTGATCCGCGACCTGGTGGCCGAGGGCGTCCGGGTCAGCGTCGACACCACCCGGGCCGCCGTGGCCGAGGCCGCCGTCGAGGCCGGGGCCACGGTCGTCAACGACGTGTCGGGGGGCCTGGCCGACCCGCGGATGGCGGCCGTCGTCGCCTCGGCGCGGGTGCCCTGGATCCTCATGCACTGGCGCGGGCACAGCGACCGGATGTCCGAGCTGGCGTCCTACGAGGACGTGATCGGCGAGGTCCGCGCCGAGCTGGTGGCCCGCGCCGACGCCGCCGTGCTGGCCGGGGTGGACCCCGGCCTGCTGGTGCTGGACCCCGGACTGGGGTTCGCGAAGACCGCGGCGCACAACTGGGCGCTGCTGCGCCGGCTCGACGTGCTCGTCGCGCTCGGCTTCCCGGTGCTGGTCGGGGCCTCGCGCAAGCGCTTCCTCGGCGAGCTGCTGGCCGACGTCGACGGCGCGCCCCGTCCCACCCCCGGCCGCGACGGCGCCACCGCGGCGATCACCGCGCTGGCCGCGCACGCCGGGGCGTGGGGGGTGCGGGTGCACGACGTCGACGGCAGCATGGACGCGGTGGCGGTCGCGGCCGCGTGGCAGCTCGGGGCGTCCCGGGCCCGGACCGGCCCGCCGAACACGTGACCGACCGCATCGAGCTCCGGGGCCTGCGCGTGCGCGGCCACCACGGCGTGTTCGACCACGAGCGCCGCGACGGGCAGGACTTCGTCGTCGACGTCACCGTGTGGATGGACCTCGCGCCCGCCGCCGCGTCCGACGACCTCGCCGACACCCTGCACTACGGGGAGCTGGCGCAGCGGGCCGCCGGGATCGTCGGGGGCGAACCGTGCGACCTGATCGAGACCGTCGCCGGGCGGATCGCGGCCGACGTGCTCACCGACGCGCGCGTGCGGGAGGTCGAGGTGGTGCTGCACAAACCGCAGGCCCCGATCCCGCTGGAGTTCGCCGACGTCGCGGTGGTGGTGCGGCGGTCGCGGCCGTGACCCGCGCCGTGCTGTCGCTGGGCTCCAACCTGGGCGACCGGGCCGCCCACCTGCGGGCCGCGGTCGCCGGGTTCGCCGACGTGCTGGTCGGGGTCTCGCCGGTGTACGAGACGGCGCCGTGGGGCGGGGTCGAGCAGGCCGACTTCCTCAACGCCGTGATCGTCGTCGACGACCCGGGCGCCGACGCGTGGGAGTGGCTGCGCCGCGCACAGGCCCTGGAGGACGCGGCCGGGCGGGTGCGCGAGGTGCGCTGGGGGCCGCGGACCCTCGACGTCGACGTGGTGACGGTGACGGGGGAGGGCGGTCCGGTGCTCAGCGACGACCCCGTCCTGCTGCTCCCGCACCCCGGCACGCCCGAGCGGGCCACGGTGCTGCGGCCCTGGCTCGACGTCGAACCCGACGCCGTGCTGCCCGGCCACGGGCCGGTCGCGGCGCTGCTCGCGGCGCTCGGGCCCGGCGCCGAGGACGGCCTGCGTCCGGGACCGGCCCTGTGAGCGCCCGTGCCCGGGGGCGGACGTGACCGCGACCCGCCCGCGCGACCTGCTGGTCGCCGCGCTCGTCACCGCCGTCGTGGTGAACCTGGCGGTGCGGCTGACCTACGGCTCGCTCCCCGCGATCCCCGCGTTCGCGGGCGTGACGCTGGGGGTGCTCGGTGTGGCCGAGGCGATCGCGGGCAGCGCGCTGCGGGCCCGCATCGAGCGGCGCCCGGGCACCACCCCGGTGCCGCCGCTGGTCGCGGCGCGGGCGGTGCTCGTGGCGCAGGCCTCGGCGCTGGGCGGGGCGATCGTGGCCGGGGCGTGGGCCGGGCTGGCGCTGCACGTCCTGCCCCGGGCCGCGGAGGTCGTCGCGGCGGCAGGGGACTCGGCCGGTGCGGTGATCGGTCTGGTCTGCGCGCTGGTGCTGGTGGGCGGCGCGCTGTGGCTGGAGCGCTGCTGCCGCACGCCCGACGACGAGCGGCCCGACCGCGCCCGGTGATCGGCGGTGGCCGCGGGGAATCCGTAGGCTCCCGGGGCATGACGCAGCTGACACAGGGGTGGGGGGCTCCGCCGCCACTGCCGACGCCGGGGCGCCAGCGGCGGTTCGTGCTGGGGCCGGTCGTCGGCCTGGTGGCGCTGGGGATCTGTGGCCTGGTGGTGATCGGGCTCGTCGCCGGCAGCATCGGGCCGGGCGGGGTGATCGTCGGGGCGCTGGGCGCGCTGCTGCCCGTCGGGCCGGTCGTCGCCACGTTCCTGTGGATCGACCGCTGGGAGCCCGAGCCGCCCCGGCTGCTGCTGTTCGCGTTCCTGTGGGGGGCCTGCTTCGCCACCCTGTCGGCGCTGCTCATCAACTCCGGCGCCGCCCTGCTGATCGACGAGCTGACCGGCGCGGGCGACGTCTACGGGGCCGTCGTCGTCGCCCCGATCGTCGAGGAGGCGTTCAAGGGCGCGTTCCTCGTCGGGCTGCTGCTGTTCCGGTACCGCGAGTTCGACGGGATCGTGGACGGCATCGTCTACGCCGGTCTGGTGGCCGCCGGATTCGCCTTCACCGAGAACATCCTCTACATCGGGCGGGCCTTCGCCGAGGACTCGATGGCCGGGCAGAGCGGCGCGGTGCTCGGCGTCCTGCTCGTGCGCGGCGTGCTCTCCCCGTTCGCGCACCCCCTGTTCACCGCGATGATCGGCATCGGTGCGGGGATCGCGGCCCGGCACCGCAACCCCGCGGTGCGGGTCGCCGCCATCGCCGTGGGCTACCTCGCGGCGGTGCTGCTGCACGCGCTGTGGAACGGCTCGGCCACCGTCGGGGGCGGGGCGGCGTTCCTCGGCGTCTACGCGTTCGTGATGCTGCCGCTGTTCGTCGCCATGATCGGCGTGGTCGTCTGGCAGCGTCGCCGGGAGCAGCGCACCGTGGCCGAGCAGCTGCCGCTGTTCGCGCAGGCCGGCTGGATCGCGCCGAGCGAGGTGACGCTGCTGTCGAGCCTCGCGGGACGCCGGGGGTGGCAGGCCGCAGTGCGACGCCGCTCGGGCCGGGCCACCGCGAAGGCCGTCGTCGAGTACCAGGCGGCGGTCACCGAGCTCGCCTTCCTGCGGGCGCGGATCGCGCGCGGCACCGTCGGGTCGTCGGCCCCGATCTGGCACGAGCAGGCCCTGTCGACGTTGCGGCGGGCCCGCGCCGCGGCCGTCGGGCACCCGGAGGCGCTGACGGTGGCCATGGCGCACCGCGGCCCGCAGAACTGGACCCCGCCGCCCCCCGGTCCGCCGCCACCGCCCGCGGCCGGGCCGCAGTCGTGGCCGCCGCCGCCCGCGCAGCGTCGGCCCGGGCCCTGGCCCCACTGATATCGCTTCGGTTCTGCAACCTTTCCAGATCGGCGCCGTACTACCGATCCGGAAATGCTTTCACTCGTTCAGCCTGATCACGACCCGATATCGGTCGGATCTGCGACGCAGGTCACCTGCCTGACGCCTCCCAGCACCGGACGCCAGGAGTTCCGGACGTGTAACTCGTCTTTCCGTGGCGAAATCGCGGTGACGACGATCACGAGAATGGACCAGAGGTAAAGAGACCTTGGTCATTCCTTTTGGTGAAATGCGTTCGTAATGTGGCGCCCGGCCTCGCGACACCACCGCTCACCCGGAGCGGAGGGCGCGGGGTCACCGTCCGGACGGGCGGGGAACGGCGCGCCCGGCCCACGGCCTGCGGCACGCACCTCCGAGTTCCCCGTACGACCGCCGCGTGCTCCCCGGCCCGCGATCGCCGTCGGACGGTGCGCACCCTGAGGACCCCATCCGTGCCGATCCACCCCGTCACACCCCACGTCGCGACCACCCCGTCGCACGCCCGGCCCCGCTTCCGCACGTACGCGACCCGTGCCGCGGTCGTGGCCACCTCCACCGCCGCGGCCGCGGTCCTGGCCGTCATCCCCGCCGGCGCGCAGACCCCCGCCGACGCGACCGCCGCCGCCCCCGCCGCGTCGGTGCAGACCACCCCGGCCGTCGACACCGCCGCGCTGCTCGCAGCGGCGACCGCGCCGGCCGCACCGGCCGCTCCCGTCGTCGCGGACACCCGGATCGCGCAGGTCGCCGTCTCGGCGCCCGCGGCCGCCCCCGCCCCGACCGCCGCCTCCGCCGCCCGGACCACGGCGGTCGCGCTCGCCCTGTCCAAGGTCGGGTCCCCGTACCGCTGGGGCGCCACCGGCCCGTCGGCCTTCGACTGCTCGGGTCTGGTCAACTGGGCCTTCGGCAAGGCCGGCATCGACGTGCCGCGCACCTCGCGCGCCCTGTCGCAGACCGGCACCCCGGTCTCCCGCGACCAGCTCCAGCCCGGCGACCTGGTGTTCTTCTACTCCCCGGTCAGCCACGTCGGCATCTACATCGGCGACGGCCAGATGGTGCACGCCAGCACCTCCGGCAAGCCGGTCGCGGTGGCCTCGATCGACGGGCGCCAGTACAACTCGGCCCGCCGGATCTGATCACGCTAGGGTGCGGCGGCATGAAGCCCGTCGCGCTCGTCACCGGGGCGTCCCGGGGCATCGGTGCCGCCGTCGCCCGGATCCTGGCCCCCGGCCACGACCTGCTGCTCGGCGGGCGTGACCACGCCGCTCTCGCGACGCTCGCGGCGGAGCTGCCCGGGTCGCGGGCGTGGCCGGTGGACCTGACCGACACCGCGGCCCTGGCCGAGGCCACCGCGGGCATCGAGCGGCTCGACGTGCTCGTGCACTCGGCCGGCGTCGGCCTCCTCGGCACCGTGGAGGCGACGCCGGCGGCCACCTGGCGCCGCCAGTTCGAGGTCAACGTCGTCGCCGTCGCCGAGCTCACCCGGCTGCTGCTGCCCGCACTGCGCGCGGCCCGCGGCCGGGTCGTGCTCGTCAACTCCGGTGCGGGGCTCGCCGCCCGTCCCGGCTGGGGCTCCTACGCCGCCAGCAAGTTCGCACTGCGCGCCTTCGCCGACGCGCTGCGCGCCGAGGAGGCGGACGCGGGGGTGCGGGTCACCTCCGTGCACCCCGGCCGTGTCGACACCGACATGCAACGCGCCGTCGTCGCCCACGAGGGCGGCGTCTACGACCCCAGGGAGTACCTGCGGCCGGAGTCGGTGGCCGGGGCGGTCCTGCTCGCCGTGACCGCACCGCCCGACGCGGCGCTCACCGAGCTCGTGCTGCGGCCCACCGGAGCCGTCTGACACTTGTCACGATCCTCCGCACGACCGATGCGCGGGCGGCCCCGGCGCGCCTACCCTGGCTGCCGTGAGCGGGGACATCGAACGGGCCCAGAAGGATCTGGCGCAGACGGAACGGGCCCAGAAGGATCGGGCGCAGCTGCGGGCCTCGGACGCCGACCGGGCCGCGGTGGCGCAGCGGCTGCAGCACGCCGTCGACGAGGGCAGGCTCGACCTGACCGACTTCGACGAGCGCCTGCGCGACGCCTACGCCGCCCGCACCTACGGCGAGCTGGAGAAGCTCGTCGCCGACCTGCCGGCCCCCGCCCCCGCCGCGCCCGCGGTCCCCGACCGCGGGGCCGTCGAGAAGGCCGAGTGGTACGACGAGTGGCGCTCCTGGGGCGGCACCGCGATCGTGCTGATCACCATCTGGGGCATCACGTCCGTCGCCTCGGGCACCCTGCTGTTCTTCTGGCCGATGTTCCCGCTCGGCATCTGGGGCGCGATTCTGCTCGCTTCGGCGCTCGGAGGCCGTTCGCAGGGGTCGTGCTGAGCCCCGCGGCGGTACCGTTGACGGATGCTCGATCCGGCGTCGGTTGATATCGACGAGCTGTACGCGGCCCTCGAGGACCGCACGGCCGGCGTCTCCTGGTGGATCGACCCCGAGTCCGGCGCGATCACCTCGCACCTGGCCGACGTCGGCGGCCCGAAGCCCACGGGCGTGCGGATCCGGCGCACCGAGTCGCGCGAGAGCTACCAGGACATGGCGCAGTTCGTCGCCGCCGTGCACCACCGCCGGGCGGCCGACCTGCTCGACCGCGCGATCAGTGGTCCGGGTGCGTTCCGCCGCTTCAAGGACACCCTGTTCGAGTTCCCCGAGCTGCGCGACCAGTGGTTCCGCTACCGGGGCGCCCGCGGGCGGCGCCGCGCCGTGCACTGGCTCGCCGACGTCGACCTGATCACCCGCGCCGACGCCGAGCGCCTCGCGAGCACCTTCCCGGATCCGACGGCGGGCGACGAGGACCTGCCCGCCGCCGTCGCCGTCGACCTCGGGATGCTCTACGGCGACCGGCTGGAGCAGGTGCTGGTGTTCGGGTCGTGGGTGCGCGGCGAGGGCCCCGGGGAGTCCGACCTGCAGCTCGCCGTGGTGCTGGCCGACCTGCGTTCGCCGTGGGAGGAGCTGCACCGGATGGACGAGGTGCTGTGGCGGCACACCGAGCGGTCCGGGCTGACCGTGACCGCGGTGCCGGTCAGCGCCGCCGACCTGGCCGCGCCGGGCACGTCGTTGCTGGCGCGGGTCGCGGCCGAGGCACGGGTGGTCGCATGACCCCCGGGACGGGTGTCGCGCGGGCGCGCGACGAGCTGTTCGCCGCGCACCTGCTCGGCACCACCGGGTTCGCGGCGCAGACCGTGGCGCTCGCGTTCCGGGCCGCGCTCGCCGCCGCCGAGGCCGCACTGCTGGAGCTGGGTCGCGCGCCCGGGCCCGAGCCGGCCGCGGTCGTCACCGCGTTCGTGCGGCACGTCGTCCGCGAACGCGGGCTCGACGCGGAGGCGGGCCGCCTGCTGCGCTCGCTGCACAACCGCGCCGAGGTCGCCCACGCCGACGGCACGGTGCCCACCGCGGAGGGCCCCAACGCGATCAAGGACGCCACCGCGGTCGTCGACACCGTCGAGGCCTGGCTCACGCACTCCGACTTCGTCGCGATCGCCCGCGGCACCCCCGGCGCCCCAAAGCCGAAGCCGCCGCGCAGGCGCCGCTGACCGGCGTCAGACGACGACGTTCACCAGGCGCCCGGGCACGACGATCAGCTTGCGCGGGTCCTTGCCCCCCAGCGCCGCCGCCACCTTCTCGTCGGCCAGCGCCGCCGCCTCGACCTCGGCCGGGGTGGCGTCGGCGGCGACGGTGACCCGGGAGCGCACCTTGCCGTTGACCTGGATCGGGTACTCGACGGTGTCAGCCACCAGGTAGCGCTCGTCGGCCACCGGGAACGGCGCGTAGGCCAGCGTCTCCGGATGCCCCAGCCGCGACCACAGCTCCTCGGCGACGTGCGGCGTCAGCGGCGCCATCATCAGGACCAGCGCCTCGGCCACCGACCGCGGTACGGCGGTGCCGGACCTGGTCAGGTGGTTGTTCAGCTCGATCAGCTTCGCCGCGGCGGTGTTGTAGTGCAGCGCCCGGTAGTCGGTGTGCACCCCGGCGATCGCCTTGTGCAGGGCGCGCAGCGTGTCGACGTCCGGCTCGGTGTCGACGACCCGGGTCTCACCGGTGTGCTCGTCGACCAGGTTGCGCCACACCCGCTGCAGGAACCGCTGCGAGCCGACGACGTCGCGCGTCGACCACGGCCGTGACACGTCCATCGGGCCGGTGGACATCTCGTAGAGCCGGAACGTGTCGGCGCCGTATCGCTCGCACATCTCGTCGGGCGTCACCACGTTCTTCAGCGACTTGCCCATCTTCCCGTACTCACGCCGCACGGGTTCGTTGTTCCACGTGAAACCACCCTCGGCCGCCTCCACGACCTCCTCGGCGGGCACGTAGGTGCCGCGGGCGTCGGTGTAGGCGAAGGCCTGGATGTAGCCCTGGTTGAACAGCCGCCGGAACGGCTCCTCGGAGCTCAGGTGGCCCAGGTCGTACAGCACCTTGTGCCAGAAGCGGGCGTACAGCAGGTGCAGGACGGCGTGCTCGACGCCGCCGACGTACAGGTCGACACCGCCCGGGTCGCCGGGCTTCGACGGGTCGGCGCCCAGCCAGTACTTCTCGATGTCGGGGTCGACGAACCGCTCGGTGTTGTCGGGGTCCAGGTAGCGCAGGTGGTACCAGCAGGAGCCGGCCCACTGCGGCATCGTGTTGGTCTCCCGGCGGTAGCTCGCCGTGCCGTCGCCCAGGTCCAGCTCGGCGACGACCCACTCCTCGTTGCGCGACAGCGGCGGCTCCGGCTCGGTATCGGCCGCGTCGGCGTCGTAGGTCTTGGGGGAGTAGTCGTCGATCTCCGGCAGCTCGACGGGCAGCTCGGAGTCGGGCAGCCCGACCGGCAGGCCGTCGGCGTCCCAGACGATCGGGAACGGCTCGCCCCAGTAGCGCTGGCGGGAGAACAGCCAGTCGCGCAGCTTGTACTGGGTGACCGCCTCGCCGTCGCCGCGCGCCACCAGCCAGTCGGTGATCGCGCGCTTGGCCTCGGTGACGCCCAGCCCGTCCAGGCTGATCTCCTCGTTCGCCGAGTTGATCGCCGGGCCGTCGCCGGTGAACGCCTCGCCCTCCCAGTCACCCGGGTCGACGGTGCGCACGATCGGCAGCCCGAACGCCGCGGCGAAGTCCCAGTCGCGCTGGTCCTGGCCGGGCACGGCCATGATCGCGCCGGTGCCGTAGCCCATCAGCACGTAGTCGGCGACGAAGACCGGGATCTCCCGGCCGTTCACCGGGTTGACGGCGTACGCGCCCGTGAACACGCCGGTCTTCTGCTTGTTCTCCTGGCGGTCCAGATCGGTCTTGCGCCCGGCCTCGAACCGGTAGTCCTCGACGGCCAGCGCGGGGGTGGAGGAACCGCCGGTCCAGCGCTCGTCGGTGCCCTCGGGCCACTCCAGCGGCGTCAGGCTCGACACCAGGGGGTGCTCGGGCGCCAGGACCATGTAGGTAGCGCCGAACAGGGTGTCGGGACGGGTCGTGAAGACCTCGATGTCGGCGAGTGCGCCGCTGCCGGTGGCCGTGGCGAACCGGACGACGGCTCCCTCGGAGCGGCCGATCCAGTTGCGCTGCATGGCCTTGACGGAGTCGGGCCAGTCCAGGCGGTCCAGGTCGGCGACCAGGCGGTCGGAGTACGCGGTGATCCGCATCATCCACTGCTTCAGGCTGCGCCGGAACACCGGGAAGTTGCCGCGCTCGCTGCGGCCGTCGGCGGTGACCTCCTCGTTGGCCAGCACCGTGCCCAGCCCGGGACACCAGTTCACCGGCGCCTCGGAGATGTAGGCCAGCCGGTGGCCGTCGATCACCTGGCGCTGCTCGACGCGCGACAGCTCCGCCCACGGCCCGCGCCGACCGGCGGCGTACTCGGCCTCCAGCTCGGCGATCGGGCGCGCCCGCTGCTGCTCCGGGTCGTACCAGGCGTTGTAGATCTGCAGGAAGATCCACTGCGTCCACCGGTAGAACTCGACGTCGGTGGTCGCCACCGAGCGCCGGTCGTCGTGGGCCAGGCCCAGCTGGCGCAGCTGCTCCTTGTAGCGCCGGATGTTGGCCTCGGTGGTGGTGCGCGGGTGAGTGCCCGTCTGCACGGCGTACTGCTCGGCGGGCAGCCCGAAGGAGTCGAAGCCCATCGTGTGCAGCACCGTGCGGCCGTTCATCCGCAGGTAACGGCCCAGGACGTCGGTGCCGATGAAGCCCAGCGGGTGCCCGACGTGCAGCCCCGACCCGGACGGGTACGGGAACATGTCCATCAGGTAGACCTTCTCGCCCGCGTCCGGCCCGGGACGACTCGGCGTGTGGAAGGTGCCCTCGCGCTCCCAGCGGTCCTGCCAGCGGCGCTCGATCTCGGTGGCCAGCGCGGCGCCGTAGCGGAACGGCGGGGCGTCGGTGTCGACGGCGGTGCTGGTGTCGGTGCTCATGTCCATCCCGGAGTGTTCGTGTCTGGCCCGGAAAGCAGACGACCCCTCCGCCATGAGGCAGGAGGGGTCACCGCGCCGGGGTCGTGTTCAGACCGGCGCGGCCTCGAGAAGAAGGCGACGGGCCACTCGTCCAGGGTAGCGCCGGGGCCGTCCGGGCCGCGATCGGGTTGACCTACGCTGGTCCCGTGCCCCTCGTGCCCCGCCTGGTCGTCGCCGCGCTGCTCGTGCTCGTCGGCCTGGCGCTGCTCGCCGTCGCGGTGCTGGGCGCCCGCGGGCGGCTCCCACGCAACCGCCGCCTCGGCGTCCGCACCGCCGAGACCCTCGCCTCCGACGCCGCGTTCGTCCTGGCCAACAGGGTCGCCGCGGCGCCGGTCGGGGCCGCGGGGGCGGTCGGCGTCGCCGGTGGGGCGGTGCTGGCCGCGGGCCCCGCCGGGGCGGTGTCGGTGGTCGTCCTCGCCGTGACGCTCGTCGGCGTGCTGGTGCTCGGCGCGTTCGGCGGGATGGTGGGTCAGCGGGCCGCCGCGGCGCTGCCGGAACCGGCCCCCGCGTGCGCCGGGGTGTGCGCGGGCTGTGAGCTCGTGGCCGGCTGCCGGCCTACCAGCCCCACGAGCCCGGACCTCCCTTGAACGGCCCCACCACCTCCGGGGTCACCCAGCCGCCGTAGAAGCCGCCGGGCTGGGGCTGCACGGGCACGCCGTCGAGCGTGATCGCGTCGAACGGCGCCGCGTAGACGGCCACCCGGTCGAGCAGCTCCGGGTAGCGGCGGTCGGGCTCGGGGTACCACCAGCCGACCTCGCGCAGCGGCTCCGCGCCGGGGACCACCACGTCGACGTAGCGGGCGACGCCCTTCCACTCGCAGAACGTGGTCTTCTCGACCGGCCGGAGATACTCCCCGAACGCGATGCGCGGCAGGTAGAAGGTCGGCGGGTGGCTGGTCTCCAGCACGCGGACCAGGTCGGTGGTGTCGGCGACGACCACGCCGCCGTAGCGGAGCACGGCGCGGCGGTGGTCGGCCTCGGCGCGGGGTGGGCGGGGGTAGTCCCAGACGGACTCCTGGCCGGGGCCCGGGGTGTCGGGGCGGGGGCGGGGCATGCGTCCATCCTGACGCGGCGCCGACGCCCCCGCGCGGCGGCGTGGCGGCGTGGCCGGTTGCAGTGGGGTGGCTTTACTTCAACCGAGTTGCAGTGAAGCCACCCCACTGCGACACCGGACGGGCGCGGCGGGGCGGGCGCGGCGGGGCCGCGGTTGGTCGGGCGGGGCGGGTCAGTTGTGCCGGACGTCGGCCGGGAAGGTGGCCAGCAGCGCCACCGGCATGCCCTGGCGCCGCAGCACCCGCGACCACAGCTGCGGGCCCTGACCGGCCACCACGTCGTCGGGCAGGGCAGGGACGACGATCCAGTCGCCGCGGTCGATCTCCCCGGCGAGCTGGCGGGCGTCCCATCCGGAGTACCCGGCGAACACGCGCAGACCTCGCAGGTGGGGGGCCAGGGCGGTCGGGTCGGTGTCGAGGTCGACCAGCGCCACCGGGCCACGGACGGCGACCAGCCCGTCGACGGCCTCGGCGGAGCGCCCGGCGCGCAGCGTCGCCAGGCACAGCGCGGTCTCGGACTCCACCGGGCCGCCGACGAACACCGCGGGCGGCGCCGAGGACAGCGTCGCCCAGCGCGGGAGCACGTCGGCGACGGTGACCTCGCTCGGCCGGTTCAGCACCACGCCGAGGCTGCCCTGCTGGCGGTGCTCGATGACGTAGACGACGGTGCGCGCGAAGTTGGGGTCGGTCAGCCCGGGGGCGGCGACGAGCAGCATCCCGGGCGCGATGCCCGTCGGGTCCGGGGAGCGCTCGTCCACCACGGCCCCATCGTCGCACCCTCCGCCGGTGCGTAGCCTTCCCCCGTGCCGACGCCCCCCGCCGAGGACCGGCTCGGCCTCGCCGGGCTCGTCGCCACCGCCGGCTACGCCCGCCTGCTGGGCCTGCGGTTCGCGGCGCAGTGGGGCGACGGGATGTTCCAGGCCGCGCTCGGCGGCGCGCTGCTGTTCAACCCCGAACGCCAGGCCGACCCGCTCGCCGTCGCCGCGGGCCTCGCGGTGCTGCTGCTGCCGTACTCGCTGATCGGGCCGTTCGCGGGCACCCTCCTCGACCGCTGGGACCGCCGCCAGGTCCTGCTGTTCGCCAACCTGCTGCGCGGCGCGCTGGTGCTCGTCGTCGCCGGGGTGGTGCTGGGCGGGGTCACCGGGCCCGGCCTGTACGTGGCCGCGCTGTCGGTGGCCGGGGTGGCGCGGTTCGTGCTGGCCGGGCTGTCGACGGCCCTGCCGCACGTGGTGCCGCGCCGCCACCTCGTGGAGGCCAACACCCTCGCCGTCACCGCGGGCGCCGCGGTCTCCGCCCTGGGCGGGGTGAGCGCGGTCGGCCTGCGCGCCCTGTTCGGCGCCGACGACGCCGGCTCGGCCGCCACCGTCGCCGTCGCGGTGCTCGGGTCGGTGCTGGCCGCGGTGCTCGCCGCCGGTTTCCGGAAGCGGCAGCTGGGCCCGGACGGCACCGACGACTCCCGCACCACCGCGCGTGCGGTCGCCACGGGTTTCGTCGACGGCGCGCGGGCGGTCGCGGGCACCCCGTCGGTCGCCGCGTCCTTCGCCGCCCTCGCCGCGCACCGGCTGGCGTTCGGCGTCAACACGCTCACGACGCTGCTGCTGTTCCGCTACGCCTTCACCGACCAGGGCGTCCTGCGGGCCGGGTTCGCCGGGCTGGGGGAGGCGGTGGTGCTGGCCGCGGCCGGGCTGGGCGTCGCCGCGCTGGTGACGCCGTGGCTGGTGCACCACGTCGGCCGGGCGCGGACGGTGCGGCTGGCCCTGCTCGTCGCCACAGTCACCCAGCTCGCCCTCGCCGCGCTGCTCAGCCTGCCCGCCGTCATGGCGGCGGCGTTCGTGATCGGGATGACCGGGCAGGTGGTGAAGCTGTGCACCGACGCCGCGGTGCAGGGCGAGGCGGGCGACGGCGTGCTGGGCCGGGTGTTCGCGCTCTACGACATCGTGTTCAACGTCGGCTACGTCATCGCCGTCGCCGTGACGGCCCTGCTCAGCCCGCCCGACGGCCGCTCGCCCGCCCTGCTGGCCGGGGCCGCGCTGCTCTACGTGGTGGGCCTGCTGGTGCACGACCGGCAGCTGCGCCGGGCCCCCCGCCCCTGAACTGCAGGAACTCGGACCGCCTCAGACGGACTGCTGCTCCGCCGCCCACCGCCGCAGCTCGGCCTCGGCCTCGTCGCGCGTCAGCGGGCCCTGCTCCATCCGCACCGCCAGCAGGTGCTTGTACGCCCGGCCCACCGCCGGACCGGCCGGGATGCCGAGGATCTCCATGATCGCGTTGCCGTCGAGGTCGGGACGGATGGAGTCGAGCTGCTCCTGCTCGCGCAGGGCGGCGATCCGCTCCTCCAGCCCGTCGTAACTGCGCTGCAGGGCGGCGGCGCGACGGCGGTTGCGGGTGGTGCAGTCCGACCGCACGAGCCGGTGCAGCCGATCCAGCAGGGGACCCGCGTCGGTGACGTAGCGGCGCACGGCGGAGTCGGTCCAGGTGCCGCCCGAGTAGCCGTGGAAGCGCAGGTGCAGGAACACCAGCTGGGCCACCTCGTCGATCACCGCACGCGGGTACCGCAGCTCGCGCAGCCGCTTGCGGGTCATCTTGGCCCCGACGACCTCGTGGTGGTGGAAGCTGACGCGCCCGTCGGCCTCCTTGCGCCGGGTGGCGGGCTTGCCGATGTCGTGCAGCAGCGCGGCCAGGCGCAGGACGAGGTCGGGGCCGTCGGTCTCGCGCTCGATCGCCTGCTCGAGCACCACCAGCGAGTGGACGTAGACGTCCTTGTGCTGCATGTGCTCGTCGACGGCCAGGCGCATCGCGGGCACCTCGGGCAGCACGATCTCGGCCAGCCCGGTGTCGACGAGCAGCTCGATCGCCCGTCGCGGGTGCGCACCGAGCAGCAGCTTGGACAGCTCGGTCTGCACCCGCTCGGCGGTGATCCGCGACAGCTCGCCCGCCATCGCCGTCATGGCCGCGACGACCCGGGGCGCGGGGGTGAGGCCGAGCTGGGAGACGAACCGCGCGGCGCGCAGCATCCGCAGCGGGTCGTCGGAGAACGACTCCTCCGGCGTGGCCGGGGTGTCGAGGGTGCCGGCGTGCAGCGCGGCGAGCCCGGAGTGCGGGTCGACGAACGTGCGCGTGCCGGTCAGCTCGACGGCCATCGCGTTGACGGAGAAGTCGCGGCGCACCAGGTCCTCGTCGATCGACTCGCCGAACGCGACCACCGGGTTGCGGGTGACGCCGTCGTAGCTGTCGGCGCGGAACGTCGTGATCTCCACGATGTGGCCGTGGCGGCGCGCCCCGACGGTGCCGAACGCGATCCCGGTGTCCCACACCGCGTCGGCCCAGCCGGACAGCGCGGCCAGCACGTCCTGCGGCCGGGCGTCGGTGGTGAAGTCGAGATCGCTGACCCCCCGGCCCAACAGGGCGTCGCGGACGCTGCCGCCGACCAGGTACAGCCGGTGACCGGCCGCGGCGAACCGCTCGGCCAGCTCGTCGGCCACCGGCGGGATCGGCACGAGGTCCACGAGCGCATTGTGCTGGGCGCGCAGCAGGTCGGTGGGAGGCACGACCGGTCAGTCTAGGGGCCGCCCCGGGGGCGCGTGCCGGGATACCGGCCAGCGCGTCACCGGTGCGGTCGCGATCGGCTCGTTACCATCGCCACATGTCCACATCCCGCGGTCGCTCGGGTGGGCGCCGCGCGGGTGGCCCACCGGACCGGAGACGCCGGCTGCGCACCGTCGACGAGACGTCCGCGGGCGGTCTCGTCGTCGACCACGCCTCCGGCACCGCCGCCGTCATCGGCCGCCTCGACCGGCGCGGCCGGTTGCTCTGGTCGCTGCCCAAGGGGCACATCGAGGCCGGTGAGACCGCGGAGCAGGCGGCGGTGCGCGAGGTCGAGGAGGAGACCGGCATCATCGGCTCCGTGGTCGCACCCCTGGGCACCATCGACTTCTGGTTCGTCGCCGAGGACCGTCGCGTCCACAAGACCGTGCACCACTTCCTCATGCGCGCGCTGGGCGGCGAGCTGTCCGACTCCGACGTCGAGGTCTCCGAGGTGGCGTGGGTGCCGCTGCGGGAGCTCGAGTCGCGGCTGGCCTACGCCGACGAACGGCGGCTGATCCGGCGCGCCACCGAACTGCTGGAGGACTCCGCGTGAAGCCGGTCGCGGCTCTGGTCGCGATCATCGTCGTGCTGCTCACCGGCGCCGCCACCGGCGCGGCGTCCGCGGCACCGCGCGAGCCTGCCCCGCCGGCCGCCGCCCCGCTGACGCTGCGGCTCGACGAGCTCGCGCCGCGCGTCGTCACCGCGGACGGTCCGACCGTGCTCACCGTCACCGGCACCCTGACCAACACCGGCGACGAGACCGTCTCCGACATCGGGGTCCGGCTGCAGCGCGGCCGGCCGCTCACCACCGAGGGGGCCGTCCGCGACGCGCTCGGCGGCAGCGCCCCGACCGACGCCATCGCCCCGGAGTTCCAGGAGCTGCCCGACGCCCTGCAGGTGGGGGAGCAGGTGCCCGTCCGGCTGACGGTGCCGCTGAGCGGCGCCCCCGAGACGACACTCGCCCTGCGGACGGGCGGGGTCTACGAGCTGCTGGTCAACGTCAACGGCGTCCCCGGCGACGGCGACCGCGCCCGGCTCGCCGCCGTGCGCATGCTGCTGCCGGTGGTCGGGCTGCCCGACCTCGACGGCACGGCGACGACCGACGCCCCACCCCCGGCCGCCACACCGTTCTCGCTGCTCTACCCGGTCGTCGACGTCCCGCGGCGGCTGGCGACGGTCCCCGGCGAACCGGTGCAGCTCACCGACGACACCCTGGCCGACTCCTTCGCCCCGGGCGGACGGCTCGGCGGGCTCGTGGCGGCGCTCGCCGAGGCGGCCCCGGCCGGATCGCCGGTGCGCACCGCCACCTGCGTCGTCGCCGACGCCGACCTGTTGCAGACCGCGCAGCAGATGAGCCAGGGCTACCAGGTGCGCGGCCCCGACGGCGGGCTCGTCCCGGGACGCGGCGCCGAGGCCGCGGGGGCCTGGCTCGCCGCGTTCGCCGCCGCCGCGCGCGGCATGTGCGTGCTCGCCCTCCCGTTCGCCGACGCCGACGTCGTCGCGCTCACCCGCGGCGACCTCGCCGCCAAGGCGGTCACCGCCGTCACCGCGGGGCGGGACCTGGTCACCGACCTGCTCGGCACCCCGGTGCTGCCCGCCACCGCCTGGCCCGCCGACGGCGTCGTCGACGAGCCGGGGCTGGCCACCCTGACCGAGGCCGGGGTGAGCTCGCTGGTGCTCTCCGCCGACGGGCTCGACCTGCCCTCCAGTGCCGACCCCGTCGGGACGCTGCCGGTCGCCACCGCCGGACCGGCCACCACCGCGGTCGTCACCGACCCGCTGGTCACGCTCGCCGCCGGGGGCGCCTCCACGGCGACCGCGGTGCCGACGGGGCGGGGCGGGGCGGCCGCCGTCACCCCGGCCGGTGGCCCGCTCGCCGGGCAGGACGTGCTCGGCGCCGTCGCGTTCCGGGCCACCGAGGACGCCCCGGCAGGCGGCCCGCTGGTGATCGCGCCGCCGCGCGGCTGGGCGGCCGACGGGGCGGGCGGCCGCGGGCTGCTGGAGGGGCTCGGCACGCTGGTCGCCGACGGCCTGCTCACCGCCCGCGGTCTCGGTTCGACGCTCACGACCCCCACCGACACGACGGAGCGGGAGCTCGTCTACCCGGTCGACGCCGGCGCGCGCGAGGTCGCCCCCGCCGCCGTCGACGCCATCCGACCGGCGCTCGACGACATCGCCGACCTCGCCTCCTCCGTCGTCGACGACCAGCTCGGTCTCGCCCCCGCCGAGGTCCTCGACCCCCTGCGCCTCGGGGCCGTCCGGCCGGCATCGTCGTCGTGGCGGGGCACCCCCGGGCTCGCGTCGGACGCGGCCGCCGCACTGGCCGGCCGGATCGGGGACCTGCGCGGGACCGTCGAGGTGCTCGAACCCCCGAGCCCGTTCTCCCTGGGGACCTCCACCTCGCCGCTGCTGCTGACGGTGGCGAACGGGCTGCCGGTGACGGTGCGGGTGCGCGTGGAGGTCTCCAGCACCACCGGGCTGCGGGTCGCCCCGATCCCGGACGTCGACGTCCCCCCGTTCGGACGGCGGCAGATCCAGGCGAGCGCGGAGGTGCAGCGCTCCGGCGTGTTCACCGTCGACGCCTCGGTCCGGACCGTCGACGGCGGCCTGCTCGGCACGCCGAGCCGCCTGCAGGTGCGGTCCACCGCCTACGGCACCATCACCCTGTGGCTGACGGGAACCGCGGGGGTGCTGCTCGTGGTGCTGGCGGCACGCCGGATCCTGCGACGGGTCCGCAGCGAACCGGGCCGGAGCACCCCCCGCCCGCCCCGCCCGGGCTCCCCGGAGAGCCTGCCGGACACGGCGGAGACGGTGGTGCTGGCGGACCGGCTCCTGGCGCCGGTCGACGCCCGGACGCAACCGGTGCCGGCCCGGCCCCGGCGCACGGCTCCACCGGACGGCCCGCCCCCGAACCGGCTCCCGAACCCGCCTCCGGGAGCCGCCACGCCGGTGGACACGACGCCCACCCGCGCGGCGCCGGCGAACGCGACGTCGACGACCGGTCCTCCGGCGTCGAGCGGACCGATCCCGGCTGGCCCGCCCACTGGCCGGAACCGACCCGCGCCGTCCGCCCGGTCCGGACCGTCCGAGCCTCCACCCCGGCGACCGGACTTCCCCGGTCGGACGCCGGTGGTGCCCGCCCCGCAGCCCCCCGGTCGCCCGCCGGTCCGTCCGCCGGGGTCCCGATAGAGCCCGGTGGGCCGGACGGGGCCCCGTACCCCGACGACCCGTACCCCGACGACCGCCGCCCCGACGAGACCGCCCGCCCCGACGCGCCGCGGGGTCCCCGCACGCCCGGTCCGCCGCCCGCGGGCGCTGCGGCGCCGCCGCCGGTGGAACGCCGCCCCGGTGGCCCGGTCCCGCCCGGCGGGGCCGCACCGCGCCCCGGCGCGCCGCCCCACACCGGACCCCCGCATCCCGGGCCCCCACAGCCCGGACCACCCCCGTACGGCACCCCGCGCGGCGCCGCACCCCCACCCGGACGCCCGCACGCCGACCGGCCCCCGCCGCCCGGACGCACACCACCCGGCCCGGTCCCACCCGGCGGGCCGGGGCACGCCCCGGGCCCCTCCGGCCGTCCCCAGCCCGGCCGTCCCCCGTCGGGTCCCCCCGCGCACCCACCGGCCGGGCGCCCCCCGCACCCCGCCGGTCACCCCCAGCCCGGCGGTCCACCTCCCGGTGGGCACCCCGGGGGCCCGCACCGGTTCCGCGCGGACGGGCACCCGCCCGTCGCCGGGCCGGGTGGGCCCGACCCGCGCGGGCCGATCCGCCGACCGCAGGGCCCCCCGCCCGGGCTGCCCGGCGTCCCGCCCCCGTGGGCCGACTCGCGCCGCCCCGGCGCCCCGCGGCCCGACCCGATCGGCGAGCAGCCGACCGGGATCATCCGCCCGCGCTACGCGCCGCCCCCGTCGTCGGACGAGATCACGCAGATCTTCGCGCCGGTCACCGACGCCGAGCCCGCTCCGTCGCTCGGACGGTCCAGCAGCCTGATCGCGGTCGCCAGCCTGGTGTCGCGGGTCACCGGGTTCCTGCGCCAGATCGTGCTGATCGGTGTGCTCGGACTTGGGCTGGTCAACAGCTCGTACACGGTCGCGAACACTCTGCCCAACATCGTCTACGAGCTCCTCATCGGCGGCGTACTGTCAAGCGTCCTGGTCCCGCTGCTGGTTCGAGCCCAGACCGAGGACGCCGACGGCGGCGAGACCTACACCCGCCGGCTGTTGACCCTGGCCGGCTCGGCCCTCCTGCTGGGCACCCTTGTGGCGATGGCAGCAGCCCCGCTGATCATCCGGGCTTACGTCAGCCCCTCGTCCGATGCCGCGGCCTCGCCCCTGACCATGGCGTTCGCCTACCTACTGCTGCCCCAGATCTTCTTCTACGGCCTGGGCGCGCTACTCGGAGCCATCCTCAACAGTCGCGGTGTGTTCGGCCCGTTCGCGTGGGCCCCCGTCCTCAACAACGTCGTGGTACTCGTCGTTCTCGGGGTCTTCGCGCTGATGCCGGGCGAGATCAGCGTCGACCCCGTGCGGATGGGAGAACCCAAGCTCCTGGTCCTGGGCATCGGCACCACGCTGGGAATCGTCGTACAGGCAGCCGTGCTGATCCCGGCGATATCCCGCATCGGGTTCCGCTACCGCCCGATCTGGGGCTGGGACCGCCGCCTCACCGAGACCGGCGGGCTTGCACTATGGGTCGTCGGCTATGTCCTGATCGGCCAGATCGGCCTGGCGATCACCATCAGGATCGCATTCGGCGCCTCGGCGTCCGGACCTGCGACGTACACGTACGCCTGGCTGCTGCTCCAGGTCCCCTACGGCATCCTCGGCGTCTCGCTGCTCACCGCGCTGATGCCGCGGATGAGCCGCGCCGCGGCCGAGGGCCGCACCGCCGACGTGGTGTCCGACCTGGCGCTGGGCAGCCGCCTCTCCGCGGTGTTCCTGCTGCCGATCTCGGCCCTGATCACGGTGTTCGGCACGTCGATCGCGCTGGCGCTGTTCGCCTGGGACCCCGACAACGTGCCCGGTGCCCAGGTGCTCGGCGGCGCGCTGGCCGTCTCCGCGTTCGGCCTGCTGCCCTACGCCATCACGATGCTGCAGCTGCGGGTGTTCTACGCACTGGCCGACAGCCGGACCCCGACGCTGGTGCAGGTGTTCACCGTCGGCGTCAAGATCCCGATGCTTCTGCTGGCCGGGGTGGCGCTGCCGCCGGAGCAGGTCGTGCTCGGCCTGTCCGCCGCCAACAGCGCCTCGTTCGTGTTCGGGGCGGTGCTCGGGCAGGTCCTGCTGCGGCGGCGCCTGGGCCGGCTGCCGACCCTGGAGGTGCTGGGCAGCATGGCGTCGGTCACGGTCGCCTCCCTGCTCGGCACGCTCGTCGCGTTCGGGGTCGTGACGGTGCTGCCGCTGCCCGCAGGCTGGCCCGCCCCCGCCACGGCGTGGACGTCGCTGGTCGTCGCTCTGCTCGTCGCCGCACCCGCCACGCTGGCCGCGATGCGGCTGCTCAGGGTCCGCGAGGTCGACGGCCTGTTCACCCGGATGTCACGCCTCGCCGGGCGCCGGATTCCTCGTCATGGGACCCGCGGCTGACGTAGGCTGTGCCCGGGGCGGAACGGCCGATCATGGTCCGGGGAGGTACGTGGTGAGCGAGCTCGCGAGCCGCCCGTCGCTGCCCAGTGAGCCCCCCGGCCTCATCCCCGTCCAGGCCGGCCCGGCCGACCGCGACGACGTCCCGACGTCCGGTCCCGGCGCCCTGCTCGCCGG
>NZ_BJNG01000036.1 GCF_006539565.1 Pseudonocardia hydrocarbonoxydans | reverse complement strand
TCTAGGCGCCACCACCACCCGCCGGGGCGAAGCCGCCCGTGCTCTGGGGCGACGAGGAGCACCTCCGGGCTCTGCTCGGGGACGGCGTCACCGACCTCACCGCGACGCGGGGCACGGTGACCGTCGAGGGCTACGCCACCCCCGAGGAGTGGCGCGACTTGGTTCGCCCCGCGCTACGGACCCGTCCTGATGGTGCGCAACGCGCTGGCCGGCTCGCCCGAACGGGTGGCCGCGCTGGACACCGACCTCGCCGAGGTCGCCCGCAGCCACGACCGCGGGACCACCGGCACCGTCATGGACTGGGAGTACCTGCTGACCACCGCACGCCGAGGAGGCCGCACGTGAACGCCAACGTCACCACCATCGCCACCGCCGTCGGGATGCTCAACGACGGCGACGTGGACGGGTACGTCACCACGCTCTACGCACCGGACGCCGCCGTCCACGGCTTCCCGCCCGACTTCCCGCCGACCCGCGACGGCATCGGGGCGTTCATGCGGACGCTGCGCGCAGGCGTGCCGGACGTCCGCATCACCGCGCAGGACATCGTGGCCGACGGCGACCGGGTCGCCGTGCGGTTCACGGTGACCGGCACGCACACCGGCGAGGTGTTCGGGAACCCGGGCACCGGGGCGGCGATCGACGCCGAGGGCATCACGATCGTCGAGTTCCGCGACGGGCAGGTGGTCGAGCGCTGGAACCGGCTCGACGAGGTCGCCCTGCACACCCAGATCGGCGCGATCCCCGCGCCGGCCTGAGTGCACCAGGACTCAGCCGAGGAGCTCGAGGAGGTGGTCGGCGGCCCGCCCGGCCCCGCCGGTCTCGACCGGCAGCGAGCCGGCGGGCCGTCCGATCGCCTCCGTGACGACCTCGGCGAACCGGTCCGGATCGGCGAGGTCGGCGTAGTCGAGCCGGCGGCCCGCCCGGTACTGCGCCAGCCGGTGCGGCACGTGGATCTGCTGCTCGAAGTGCTGCGCCAGCGGGACGTAGACGAACGGGCGGCCCGCCGCGACGAGCTCCATCGTGGTCGTCAGCCCGCCCTGGACGACGCCGAGGTCGCAGGCCGCGAGGTGCTCGTCGAGGTCGGGCAGGTAGCCGCGCACCTCCACGCCCGCGGGCGCCGCGACCGCGGCGGGATCGATCCGCGGTCCCGTCACCACGACCATGCGCAGGCCCGGCACCCGCTCCTGGATCCGCGGGAACGCCTGCGCGACCCGGCCCAGCGGGTGCCGGCGAGGTCGTCCACGCACACCGGCCGACACCACCCACGGCCGAGGAGATCACAGGAGGAGTGCTGTGCAGAACATCGACACGACACCGGTCCCGGTCGACGGCGCCCGGATCGAGGTGATCGCCGAGGGGGCCGGTGCACCCGTGCTGCTCATCCAGACCGCGCTGCTGGCCGACGAGTTCCTCCCGCTGTGCCGGGAGCCCGCGCTCGCGGGCTTCCGGCGCCTCCGGTCGCACCGCCGCGGCTACGCGGGGAGCAGTGCCGTCGGTGGCGTCCACCCGATCACCGGCGAGGCCGCCGACTGCGTGTCGCTGCTCGACGCGCTCGACATCGGTCGCGCCCACGTCGTCGGTCTCTCCTACAGCGCGGCGATCGCGATGCAGCTGGCGGCGGACGCACCCGGCCGCGTGCACAGCCTCTCTCTGCTGGACGCCCCACCCGTGCACGTGGCGAGTTCCGCGGCGTTCCGCGCGGCGAACGCGGAGCTCGCCCGACACCGCGCGGTACACGGCCCCGTGGCGGCGCTCGACCGCTTCCAGACCCTCCTGCTCGGGCCCGGCTGGCGTTGCGAGGTCGAGCGGGTCGTGCCCGGTGCCGTGGCCCAGATGACCCGGGACGCGGCGACGTTCTTCGACTCCGACGCTGCGGCCCTGCTGTCCTGGTCGTTCGGCGCCGCGGACGCCGCGCGCATCCGCGCGCCCGTCCTGTACGTAGGCGGGAGCGCGAGTGGCCGGTGGTTCGACGAGGTGCGCGGGCTCGTCCGGGACTGGATCCCGCACGCCGAGATCCGGACGATCGAGGGCGCCGACCACAACCTCGCGCTCACGCACGCCGCCGACGTCGCTCGCGTGCTCGCCGACTTCCTGACCCGCCACCCATTGCCCGGTGGGGGTCGCGGTGTCCGGTGAGGCCCCGCGTCGGGTCATGGCTCGATGAGGTCGACGCGGTCACGCAACTCGCGTTTGTCCAGGCTGTTCGCTTCGGCTGATCGTCAGGTGGGCGGCGAGCTCCTGGGAGGTCTTCCCGTCCCGCGCTGAGTTCTGTCACCACGGATCAGGGGCTCCGGGACGACGAATCGGCGCGGGCGGTGATGCTGAGGAACCCGGCCGGGACGATCGCCGAAGCAGTACTCGCGCCGCTGGAGATCGACTCGGCCCACCCGAGATCTCTGACGCCAATCGGGTCCTCTTCGCCGCATCGTCCGGCGACCGGTTCCGGCGACCAGCATCGAACCCGAAGAGGCGGCAGGTCGCGACCGCGCGGCCGGCGATCGCCGACGCGTGGCGGCCGCCCGGGAGGCGAAGATCGGTCGACCGACCGCGACGATGACGCGCTTGTGTCCGGTCGCTCCAACGTGAGAGAACACGTCGAGCATCGACCTCGGGGAGGCCCCGTGGACATCGTCATGGTCCGCCTGTGCGGCGTCTTGGAGGTGACGCGCGGGGACGAGCCGGTGGTCGTCGTCGGACGCAAGGCCCGGCTGCTGCTCGCCCGGCTCGCCGCGGCGGACGGAGCGGTTCTCGCCGCAGCCGACCTGGTCGAGGCGCTGTGGGCGGACACATTGCCCGCCAGGCCGGCGAACGACGTCGCGACGCTCGTCAGCCGGCTGCGCGCCGCGCTCGGTCCAGCGGCTGTGCTCGGCGGGCGGGACGGCTACCGGCTCGGACCGGACGTCCGCACCGACATCGCGGACGCCGTGAGCCTCTCCCGCGAAGGGACCCGACAGCTTCGGGCCGGACGGGCCGCGCTGGCGGCGGCCGCGGCGCGCCGTGGCGTCGAGCTGCTCGGCGACGGCCGGGCGCTCGTCGGGTCGCCGGAGGCCGGCTGGGTGCTCGACCTGCGCGGGGAGGTCACAGCTCTGCTGCGGACGCTGCGTCATCTGCTCGCCGAGGCCGCGACGGCCGCCGACGACCCGGCCGTCGCCATCACCGCCGGACGCGCAGCCGTCATGGTCGACCCGCTCGACGAGTGCGCGCACCGCCTGCTGATGGCCGCCCACGACGCGGCCGGCGAGCAGGACCGCGCCCTCGCGGTGTACGAACGGCTCCGATCCGCGCTCGCCGAGGAACTCGGCGTCGATCCCGACGAGCACACCCGCGCGCTGCACGTCGCGATCCTGCATGGGCGCACCCCGGCGCCGGCGCGCCGAACGGTGGCCGCCGCCCCGCCGAGAGCACCCGCCGGCCGCGACGCCGAGCTCGCCGTCCTCGCGACAGCCTGGGAGGCGGCGGTGGTGGGCGACGCGCGCACCGTCCTGGTCACCGGCGAGGCCGGGATCGGCAAGACCACGCTGGCCGAGGCCGCCGCCGCATTCGCGGTCGGTACCGGCGGGCTGGTGCTGCGTGCGCGCTGCTACGCCGCGGAGCGGTCGCTGTTCCTGCGGCCGGTGCTCGACGCATTGGGGCCCGCGTTGCTCAGCCGGCCCGCGCCGCAGGCCCGCCGGCTGGCCGGGCCCGCTGCCGGAGTGCTGGCCGGCATGCTCTCTGATGCGGCCGGGGTGCTCGGTGAGCCCGAACCGCCGCTCGGCAGCCCGGAGATGGCGCGCTCGCGGGCGCTGGACGCCGTCCGCGACGCGGTTCACGGGCTGGCGGCCACGGCGCCCGTGCTGCTGCTTCTCGACGACCTGCACAACGCCGGGGTCGCCACGGTCGAACTGCTGCACCACCTGGCGCGTCGCTCGGCCGGCACGCGGCTGCTCGCTCTGGCCACGGTCCGCACCGAGGAGGGCGCCGCCGCGCTCGACGCGCTCGCCGAGGTGACCGACCGGGTCGAGGTCGGCCCGCTGGGCCCGGACGCCGTCGCATTGCTGGCCGCCCGGGCCGGCGCGGCGCGACGCGGCGAGGATGTCCTGCGCCGCACCCGCGGACACACCCTGTTCGTCGTCGAATGCCTGCGTGCGCTCGCGGCCGGCGAGCACGGCGTCCCCGAGTCGCTCCAGGCCGCGATCCTGGCCCGGCTGCGGCGCGCCGGGTCGGACATCGAGCGAATGCTGCGGGCCGGCGCCGTGCTCGGAACGGCGGTCAGCCCTGACCTCGTCGCCGCGATGCTCGAACTGCCGGCTCCGACGGTCGTCCACCTGTGCGAGGAGGCCGCGGCGGCACGGCTGCTCGTGGCGGTCGGGGCGGAGTATGAGTTCGCCAACGACCTCCTCCACGAGGCGCTCTACGCGACGACGCCGACGCCCACCCGCCTCGCCCACCACCACCGGGCGGCCGATCTTCTCGCAGACCGGCCGGAGGCCCTCGCCGGCCATGCCGAGGCGCTCGGTGATCGCCCTCGCGCGGCCCGGGCGTGGCTTGCCGCGGGGGAGGACGCGCTCGCCCGGTTCGCGTCCGCCGACGCCCGCGCGTTGCTGGACCGAGCCGTCGCCGCCGTACCCGCGGACGACCCGGTCCTCACCGGTCGCATCCACCTCGCCCGGTCGCGCGCGTGCGAGTCGCTCGCGGACTTCGAACCCGCACTGCACGATGTGCGCGCGGGCGTCGACCACTTCCGGGCGGCGGGAGAGCGGCGCCTGGAGATGACCGCGCTCCGTCGCTACCTCAGTGACCTCGCCCCGGTCGTTCCGGCTCAGGAGCTCGAGCAGCAGCTCGCGACCGGGGTCCGCATCGCCCACGAGTTCGACGACAAGGCGGCGCAGGCCGATCTCCTCGGCGGCCAGGCGATCCTCGCGGCCAACCGGCTGCGTTTCGCCGAGGCGATCGAGCTGGGTCGGCGCGCTGTCGCGGCGGGCCGGGCGGGGCGGAACGAGGAAGCGCTCGCCGGTGGCCTCGACGGGCTGAAGACCGCCTACGCCTACCTCGGCGAGACCGAACGGCTCGCCCCGGTGCTCGCCGAGCTGGAACCGCTGCTGCGTCGCCAGGGCAGGCTGCACCTGCTCCACTGGGCCGTGTTCGAGTCGGCGTTGCCGGCGGTGGCCGCCGCGGACTGGGACACCGCGATCGCGCGCATCGACGACGCGCTGGCGATCAACCGGCGAAGTGGCCCCCGCGCGCCGGAGGTGTGGATCGTCGCCCATCGCGGCTGGGTGGAACGGCTGCGCGGCCGGTACGCCGAGGCCGTCGAACTGGGCCGGCAGGCGACCCGGCTGGCCCGCGCCGCACCACACGACTGGTGGTTGCCGACGGCGCATGCGCTGCTCGCGTCCACACTGCTGGAGCTGGGCGAGGTCGCGGAGGCGACCGTGCTGCTCCGTGAGGCGGAGACGGCCGCGCGCCGCGGCGGAACGGAGGCCTACCTGCTGCGCAGTCTCGCGCCGCTGGCGCAGGCCACCGGCTCGCCCGAGGTGCTGGAAGCCGCCGACGCGCTGCTCGGCCGGATCCGCGCACCGGCGGGCTCGGCGTGGCTCGCGGGTGGCGACACCTACCTCACGGTCGCCCGGGCGTGGCGGCAGCGCGGCGAGCCCCGCCGAGCGCGGGTGGTGCTGGCTCCGCTGCTCACCGCGGCCCGGCGCACGGGCTGGATCCCTTGGCTGACCGCCGGCGAGCTGGAGGACGCCGCGGCCCTCGCCGAGCTCGGCGAGCACGTCGAGGCCAAACGCCTGCGGCACCGCGCGGGCGAGCTCGCGCGCCGCCACGGCATGCCGCACCTCGCCGAGCGCGCGGCCGCAGCGGTCTCCGGCGCCCGACGTCACAGCAGCTCGGCCAGCCGCGCCGCGGCGCGGGCCGCGCCACCGGGATCGACCGGCGCGTAGTTGACCTCCCGGCCGATCTCGGCGGCGATCGCGGCGGCCAACGCGTCCGGGGTCAGCTCGTCCCAGTCCAGCCGGCGACCGGCCCCGTATCGGGCCAGCCGGTGTGGGACGTGCAGGTTCTGCTCGAAGTGCCGGCGCAGCGGGACGTAGAGGAACGGGCGGCGGTTCGCCGTGAGCTCCATCGTCGTGGTGAGCCCGCCGTGGGTGATCGCGACGTCGCAGGCGGCGAGCCGCCGGTACAGGTCCGGCACCCAGCCGTGCACCTCCAGCCCGGACGCGGGCGGCACGCACTCCGGGTCGATCCGCGGGCCCGTCACGACCACCATCCGCAGGTCCGGCAGCACGCGCCGGGCCGCCGGCAGGGCCGCGACGACCCGGCGCAGCAGCGGCAGGCCGATACCGGTGCCGCCCGCGGTGACCAGGCAGACCCGCTCGTCCGGGTGCCAGCCCAGCTCGTCGCGGATCCCGTCTCGGTCGCGGTCCTCGATCGGGGTGAACCCGGTGACGTATCCCGGGAACGTGTAGTGCGCCGCCGTCCACTCCGCGATGGACGGCAGGCCGGGACCGAACGGGCACGCCACCACGTCCTCGACGTCGCCGACGAACAGCGCGCGGTCGCGCAGCCGCGGGAAGCGCCGCACCTGCTCCAGCATCTGCGCGTTGTAGTCGGCGGTCAGCTCGGCCTCGCGGTCGCCGCCCTCGGGCATCGGCAGGTAGCCCACGAAGTCGGTCAGCCACGCGTAGGCCGCCGACTTGAGCTCGGGGTTCTCGTGCAGGAAGTGGTCGAGCTCCCAGGCTTCGTCGCCCACCCACAGGTCGTGGTGCTCGGTCTGCGCGACCTCGGCGAGGACGTGGAAGTTCGCGAGCAGGATCTCGTCCATCGACCGCAGCGCCTGGAACGCGGGCAGGTCGTGCTCGCCCGCCTCGCCCTCGATGTGCCCGGCCTCGCTCGTGAGCAGCCGCGACGCCGGGTGCACTCGCTCACCGCTGGCGGCGAGCAGCTCGGTGACGGGGTGCTGAGCCAGCCACTCGATCTCGACGTCCGGGCGCAGCAACCGCAGCTCGTCGGCAATGGCCAGATCACGGCGGGCGTGCCCGAGCCCGATCGGCGAGGACAGGAACAGCGCCCGGGGCCGGCGGTACCGGGCGGGCGTCCACGCCCGTGGCGGGCGCGACCGGGCGGTCACGGCGTCGGCGAACTCGCGCAGCAGCAGGTTCACCCGCACCGGGTGACGGGTGTTCGGGACGTGCCCGGCTCCGGGCAGCGTCACTAGCGTGCCGCCCGTCCACTCGGCGACCGCCTCGCCCACGGACATCGGGATAAGCAGGTCCTCGCTGCCGTGTAGCACGAGAACCGGGCATCGGACGCGGGTGCAGGTTGCGCTGGCCTGCTCGGGCGTCGGGAAGCCGAACCCCACCATGGAGTCGATCAGCACCTCGGCGGTGGTGCCCGCCGACCAGCCGACGGCGTCCTCCCACTGCTTCGACGAATGCGGCTCGGAGTTGCACGCGGCCAGGAAGGACCGGGCGAAGGCGTCGAAGCTGTCCCGGATGTAGTGCCGGTTGACGATGTGCGGGCCCTCGTAGCTGTCGCGCACCTCGTCGAAGTCGGATCCGTCGAACATCACGGTCGGTGCGATCGCGACGACGCCCGCGACCCGGTCGGGATGGGTCGCCGCAAGGTCCAGCGCCTGCCGGGCGCCCCCGGACAGCCCGACGACGACCGCCCGACCCGTGCCCGTCGCGTCCAGCACCGCGACGAGGTCGGCCACGGCCTGCTCCATCGTGTACGCCGCCGGCCCGGCCGGCCGGTCGCTGCGCCCGTTGCCCCGGAGGTCGACCGTGACCACCCGGAAGTGCCGTGCCAGATAGGGCACCTGGCACTTCCACTGCCGCGCGTGCACCAGCGGGAGGGAGGTCGGCAGCAGGATCGTGGGTGTTCCGTGGTGCTCGTAGACCTCGTAGGCGATCCGCACCCCGTCCCGCTCGACGTGGTCCTCGATGTCGGGATACCGCGCGCGCATGCCGCCCAGGGTGCCCGCGGCCGTTGCAGCCGCCCTGCAATGCGGCGGCAACGCCGGCGCGCACCCTCGCGGCGCACCGACTCAAGGAGGACGAGATGACCACCTACGTGCTCGTGCACGGCGGCTTCACCGACGGCTGGTACTGGGGCGAGACGGCTACGCACCTGGAGAAGGAGGGACACCGCGTGCTCGTCGCTGACCTGCCGAGTACCGGTCGCGACCCGGCCACGCTCGGCGGCCTGCCCGACGACGTCGCCGAGGTACGACGGCTGGTCGACGAGGCCGGCGGGCCGGTGGTGCTGGTCGGCCACTCCTACAGCGGCATGGTTGTCACCGAGCTCGCGGACCACCCCGGCGTCGTCCACACCGTCTACGTCTCTGCGTTCCTACCGGCGCGGGACCAGTCGCTGATGGACCTCTTCGGCTCCGATCCGGCGCCGTGGATGGAGATGGCCGCAGACGTTGCCGCCACGCGGGTCACCGGTGACGTCGAGGTCGCCCACCAGGCGCTCTGCGCCGATCTCGACCCGTCCCGGGTGCCGGAGTGGCACGCGTCGCTGATGTGGTCGTCGGCCGCCATCCTGGGCGTCCCCAGCACGGCCCCGACCTCGATGCACCCGCTGACCTACGTAGTGCTGGAGGAGGACCGGGCCATCCCACCGGAGGCGCAGGAGGCCATGGCGGCGCGCGCCGACCACGTTGAGCGGCTGGCGACCGGGCACGTCCCGCAGCTCACCGACCCGACCGGGCTCGCCGCGATCCTCGCCGGCCTCACCGATGACGTCCGGGAGTCGGTTCAGTAGGGAGTCCGGTCGCGCCGGCATCCGCCCGAGCGGCGACTTGACCCGGGTTCCGCAGTTCGTGAGCAGATGTGAGTGGTGAACCGCCCCGTCCTCGCTGTCACCGACGGCGAACCCGAGTACTTCGCGCCAGCCGTCGGCCCGCACTCCGGTGGCGATCACGACCGCCTGGGATACGACCCGGTGGTTCATTCGGGCCTTGCCGTAGGTGGCGTCGTGCGTTCATGGAGCCCGGCGCTGATGGTGTCGGCGAGCTCGGCCGCGATCAGCGCCTGGTAGATCGTCTCCGCCGCAGTGCGGACACGACCACCGACATTGGCGGCCTTGAGTACGTCGAGGACTTCGAGCAGGGCAGCCACCACTGGGACGTGACCTGGTGCACCCGCCCACGTCCACCGACGTAGTCAGTCGGATGGTCGAGCGACAGCCCGTCAACACGACGAACGGCCTGGCCACCAGCGCAGAGAAGGGCCTCTGCCCAGGCCGCGTTGTAGGTGGAGCTGAGGGGATTCGAACCCTCGATGCGAGACTCAGGCGACATCCGGACGGGCTGCAACCCGCACGGTCAGGTCTGCGTCCAGCGCCCGCGCGATCCGCCCCAGCACCGGCAACGTCGGCACAGTGCCCCCGGCCTCGAACCGCGCCACCGCCGACTGCGTCATCCCCGCCGCCGACGCCAGCTCAGCCTGACTCCACCCCCGCGCCAGCCGGAGCTCCCGCACCGCCGCCCCCAGCTCGAACGCCAACCGGGCAGCCTCGTACGCCTCCTCGACACCCGGCTCGGCCATCCGGCGATCCCGCAGCGCAGCCCACGATTCCCGCCCGGCGCCCGTCGCATCAGCCATCGTCGTCCTCCACCGTGTGCTCCTGCGCCATGCAGCGCGCCATCGCCCGACGCGCCCGCTCGACCTCGCCCGTCTCCCGCATCCGCGTCTTCGCGAACACCGTGAGCAGGACGATCCGCCGACCCGACGCGATCCAGTACGTCACCCGTGTCGGACGACCGTCCAGATGGAACCGCAGCTCCCGGAGCTTGCCGTCGAGCTGACGCGTGTACGGCTCGCCCAGCAGCGGACCCCGATCCGCCACCAGGTCGATGTAGAACGCCGCCGTGGCGAACTGCTGCGTCGGTAGCTGCTCGAGCCAGTCCCGGACCTCCGGTTCCAGCTCGACGGTACCCCACGACATAGCGACTATGCTATACGACGTCGACGACGGATCGACCACGGATCGGCAACACCCGTTGGGTGACTAACTGGGTGACAACCGAGCTGCACAAAGGCGGTCGATTGCGGACGAGCGTGGACGTCATATGCCCGTTGACCTGCGGAAACACGTCGCGCCCTCCTCGATGACGGGCCGCGGCTGCGTGCGGTGGACGGACCCGGTGACCTTCGAGCCGCCCGTGTGACCGATGAGCCGGACGATCTCCTACCGGCGCTCCCCCGTGCGCAGGACCCGCACGTTCGGCGGGACAGGCGGGGACGCATCCGGTCACCGACCAGGTCGACATGCTCCCAGGACAGCGCCCGAAGCTCCTCGGTCCGCGCGCCGGTCGGCAACGGGACGACCACGAGGGCGCCCATCGTCGTCGCGGGCGCGGTGTCGAGCAGCTGGGCCTGGGCAGACTGAGCCCCTGCGACGGCCGCCCCGCCAGCCCGGTCGGGATACCGCACATGCCCTGCGTACGAGACTGCCCTGCGTATAAGGTCACGCCTGCCACACGCCCCGGCCTGTTCGTCGCGCCGTGGGTCCTGTTCGACCGGCTGACCTGGCCGGACGAGGACGGCCCGGGGCTCGACCGCCGACGACGACCGCGAACCAGCCATGGCCCCGGTGACGGCACCTCCGGACGAGGAGCGTTGATGCTGTACGAGTTGCGTGAGTACACCGCGGTGCCCGGTCGCCTGCCGCGGCTCATCCAGCGGTTCAACGATGTCACCATCGAACTGTTCCGCAAGCACGGCATGGATCTGGTGTTCCTGTCGCGCACCGACTTCGGCGAGGACTCGAAAAACGAGATCGTGTACGTCCTGCGGTTCTCCTCCTACGACGAGATGGAGAGGTGCTGGGCCGCGTTCTTCGCCGACCCGCAGTGGCGGGCCGCTGCGTCGGCGAGCGAGGTCGACGGCCCGCTGGTGGCCTCGGTGCGCCGTCGACTGCTCACCACGGCGGAGTTCCCCGAATCACCGTGACCCGGCGCCCTCGCCGCCTCATCGGAGGGAACGCACAGCCGCCGGCGTCGTGACCGGGATCGTCTCCAGTGCGCGTTCCCCGCTGTCGGCGCAGCATCGGGCCATGACGATCGAGATGGCGGGGGAAGCACGGTGAGGGCCATCGTGATCCGGGCCGCGGGCGCCGACTTCCGCGTGGAGGAGCTGCGCACGCCGACCCCCGGACCGGGAGAGATCTTGCTGCGCGTCGCGGCGTGCGGGGTCTGCCACACCGACCTGCACGTGCAGGACGGGTCCCTGGGCTTCCGGTTTCCGGCGACGCTCGGCCACGAGGTCTCCGGCACCGTCGAGGAAGTCGGCGACGGGGTGGGGCACGTCGCCGTCGGCGACGCCGCGGTCGGGGCCTTCATCATGCCGTGCGTCGGATGTGCACCACGGACCGGGAGGAGATCTGCGAGACGTTCCTCCCCGTGAACCGCAGGTACGGCACGCTCTACGACGGGACGACGCGGCTCTACGACGCCGACGACGATCCGGTGTGGATGTACTCGATGGGCGGTCTCGCCGAGTACGCCGTCCTGCCGTCGCTCGCGGTGGCGCCGCTCCCCGCCTCCGCGTCGCTGGCCGAGTGCTCGATCCTCGGCTGCGCGTTCCTGACCGCCTACGGCGCGCTGGTCCATGTCGGGGCATCGGCACGGGCGCGACCGTCGTGGTGCTCGGGTCCGGCGGGGTCGGGCTGAGCACGATCGCCACGCCAGGGCCCTCGGTGCCGAGACGATCATCGCGTCGACGTCACCCGGGAACGCTTGGCCGCCGCGGTCGGACTCGGTGCCACCGCGACCGTGGACGCCACGAGCGGCGACCCCGTCGACGCGGTGCGGGAGCTCACCGGTGGCGGCGCCGAGATCGTCATCGAAGCCGTGGGGCAGCCCCGCACCGTCCGCCAGGCCACGGAGATGACGGCCGACGGCGGGCGGTGCGTCCTGGTCGGCATCGCCCCGTCCGGCGTCACCGCGGAGTTCGAGATCACCCCGCTCGTACGGCGCAAGGTGCAGGTGCTCGGATGCATGAGTGGGCGCCCCCTGCCCGACCTCACCGCCCTCGGCGGGCTCGTGTCGGAGGGCGCCCTCGATCCGGGAGCCCTGATCACCCGTCGGTTCCCCCTCGAGGAGGCGGGCACCGCCTACCGGCCGCACCGATCACATGGCCGCCGACGACCACCGGCGCGGCGGCGATCCCGCGCAGACCCTCCTCCCGGACGGAGTGGTCCAGGGCGGGTGAGTGGCGGAACGTCGCGTCGCGGGCGTAGTCCTCGGTCGACTGTGCGACGCCGTCGGACGCGACCAGGCCTCCGAGGCCGATGCGGTGCGGCAGGCGCAGGGTACGGAAGAGCGGCGTGACCAGGCCGTGGCTCGCCGAGACCACGGCCTCGTGGCCTCCCGCCCTGTTGACGGCGACGTATGCCGTCGAGGTGCCCAGGCTGTCGCGGATTCGACGGCACAGTGCGCCGAGCACCTCGCCCCGGGAGCGCTTCGGTGATGCCCCGGATCAGCGCCGTTGGTCTCTTCGAACGGCCACGACCCGGCTCCCACGGAAGCGCGCTCCGTCCCCGTCACGAGGAACTGCCCGGCCCCTGGACCGCGTCGAGGACGTGGTCCACGACCAGCCGGTTCACCTGCTCCGCCGCCTCGATGTTCAGCAGGTGGGAGGCGGGCAGGGTCTCGAGCCGCGCCCCGTCGATCGCGGAGCGGAGCAGCTGCGCATGCGGTTCGGCCGGTGCGACCGGGTCCGCCTCACCGGCCAGGACCAGCGTCGGGGCCCGGATGGCGTCGAGCCGATCGACGTGGTCCCACGTCGCGATCGCCTCGCAGCACCCCAGATAGCCCGGCTGCGTCGTGTCCCCGACCCATTCGCGGGCCCGTGCGACGGCGACCGGATGCGCGGCCGCCCAGGCGGGGGTGAACCAGCGCCCGACGATCCGCGGCGCGAGCGGACCGAGCCCGTGCTCCTCGACGTCGGCGATCCGCTGCCGCCACGGTGCGGGTTCGAAGCGGGCGGACGTGGCGCAGAGCGTCAGGGCACTGATCCGGCCGGGGTGCTCGGAGGCGATGTGCATACCGATCATCGCGCCCATCGACAGCCCGCACCACGCGACGTCGCGCAGCCCGAGTGAGTCCAGCGTCGTGAGGAAGTCGTCGGCCAGCTCGGCGATCGTGTACGGGCCGGGCGGCGCCGGAGAACGCCCGTGGCCGCGCTGGTCGATCCGCACGACCCGCAGTCGCCGGCCGAGCGCGGGCACGTTCGGTTCCCACATCTCCAGCGTGCTGCCCAACGATCCGGCGAGCACGAGGACCGGTCCCTCCTCGAGGCCATCGACGGTGTGGTGCAGCAGTACCCCCATCGACCCAGCTCCTCGACTCGACGTGCACGGGATCGTGCAGCGAAAGGCGCCTCGCCCACTGTCCGGATTCGCGACACAGGGCGATCTCGGCAGTGCGATGCGTCATCTCCGGACGGTCGCACCCGCATTCCCGGGTGCGCTCACCGCGACGACGGAGCAGGCAGGTGGTTCTCGTCGATGCCGAGGACACGCATCTTCCGGTAGAGCGTCGAGCGGGCCACACCCAGCCGCTCGGCAGCGGCCAGCTTGTTGCCACGGGTCTCGGCGAGGGCCTCCAGAACGACGTCCCGCTCGGCTCGTCGCAGGGAGGCGCGATCCGACCGTCGTCCTGCTGACCGGTAGTCGGGCGCAAGATGCTCCTGCGCGATGTCCGAACCCGCCGAGCGGGTCACCGCCTCCGCCAGCACGGCCTCGAGCTCCCGGACATTGCCGGGCCAGTCGAGCGAGCTGAGCGCCCGGAGGCTCCCCGGTAGCAGTCTGGGTACCGGACGCCTGGTGCTGTGTGCCGCAAGGAGAAGCGGAGCCAGCTCGGCGATGTCCTCGACCCGGTACCGCAACGGCGGCACGGTGACCGACACGGGGAAGTGGTCCAGCACGCGACCGGCCGGGGTCACCCCGCCTCGGATCCTCGCGGTCGCGATGACACGCCCCGGGGCCGCGGTCTGGATGATGCTCTCGCTCCGCTCGGCGATCTCGGGGGCGAGCCGGTCGAGATGACGGAGCACGATCGCGTCACCGGCCGCGCAGAACGAGTGCAGTCGCCCGATCCAGGCGGCCGGGTCGTCCGCGGCCAGTACCGCATCGAGTACGTCGACGGTCGCCTCGGCGGTGCGGTGCCGATGCACGTACATGGCCACGTGCAGCTTCCCGACACCCGGCTCGCCGCAGATGAGCACCGGGCGGTCGCTGCGCAGTGCGGCGTCGATGTCGGACCGGAGCCGGGTGGCGGCCACGCTGCGACCGGCCACGCAGTCATGTTTCACCGCATGCCGAGCACGCTGCGACGTCCTCCGGGCGATCGGTGCCCGCCCGTCGGAACGGACGTGCGGGCGCATCTCCACCAGCACCCCGGCCATCTCGCCCTTCTCCCCGATACGCACGGCCTTGGCCTGTGCGACCACGTCGTGGGCGAGCCGCACCTCGCCGGTGCACTCGTCGCTGCTGCCCAACATCCGGCAGGCCCACTCCCAGAGCGTGGCCTGGTCGGACAGGTCGAGGATGGCGGACGCCGCCGTGTTCGCCATGATGACGTCCTCGTTGAGGGACACCACTGCGGTCCCACCGCGACGGTTCGCCCGGACGAACCTGTCGAGGAGCATGCGCTCACGCCGGGTCATCTCGGCGTACATGCGCGACTCGATCTCGCGCACGGCGGCCAGCACCATCGGCTTCAGGGCCCCGTGGGCCTCCTCCACCCGGCACGTCACGTCGAGGACCCCCTCGACACTGCCCGTCATGGGATGCCGCACGGGCGAACCGATGCACGTGAAGTCCTGCAGGATCTCCCGGTAGTGCTCGGCGCCCGACACCTTGAACGGCTTCGCCGCCTCCAGCGCCGTCCCGATGCCGTTCGTGCCGGTGAACTCCTCGGCGAAGACGAACCCCGGAGCGATCAGCGCCCGGTCGAGGGCCTTCATCAGGTTCCGGCCACCGGCCCGCCGGTCGATGATCTGCGCCTCGGTGTCGGCGAGCACGATGGAGACCGGGCTGTCCTCGAGCTGGTCGGCAAGGCGGTCGATGACCGGACCCGCCGCGCGCAGGAGCCGCACCGGACGCTCGAACTCGGGCCGGTACGGTGCCTCCTCGCCGGTCGGGGCGAGACCGACGAGCTGGCAGCGTCGCCACGAGGTCAGGATCTCCGGCCGGAACCCGGTCGCGACCTCGTCGAGGTGGCCGGGAGCAGCGTCGAGGACGTGCTCCCGCCGGGTGCGGGCCCTGACGTTCTCCTCGCTCGCGTGCACAGGCTGCCCCTTCACCGTCGACGAAGGCCGGTGCTGGATAGGTGGTGAGCCATCGAAACAGAGAGCTGCCCCACCGTACCGTCCGAAAGTGCGACAGTTGCCCGCAACGATGCCGGTCAGGGGCGTCCGGCGGACGGGCGCGCCGCGCACCCGAGGGCGTGCGGCGCGCCCGTGATCGCTCAGCTGGCCTCGAACTCGGGGTACCCGGCCGCCTTCACCTCGTCCCACTTCCCGAAGTACGACCCGAGCCCGCCCGGGTAGTTCAACATCTGCGCCGGCTTGCCCGGCACGTTCGCACCCCAGTACCAGGACCGGGCCTTGGTGAACAGCGACGCCTCGAAGAGCTCGTTGACGTGCGCCGTCCACTCCTTCTCCGAGTCGGCGCTCGACTCGAACCGCGTGCGCCCCTGCCGCCGCAGGTCGTCGAGGAAGTCGACGACGATCTCGCCCTGGTACTCCGCCGACGTGGGGCCGTTGCAGAAGCCCGACGGGCTCTGCGGGCCGTACAGGAAGAGCAGGTTCGGGAAGCCTGCCGTCGACAGGCCCATGAAGGTGTCGACCCGGTCGGCCCACTTGTCCGCCAACCGCTCACCGCCCACACCCTGGATGTCGATGGCCATGATTCCGCCGCGGTTGTTGTCGAACCCGGTGGCCAGCGCGATCACGTCGCATTCGATCAGCCCGTTCCTGGTGACGACGCCCTCCGGTCTCACCTCCAGGACCGGCTCGTCGTTCTGGTCGATCAGCCGCACGTTGTCCTGGTTGAACAGGTCGAAGTAGTCCTGCTCCAGAGCGGGCCGCTTGACGCCGAAGGGGTGCGGCGGCGTCTCGGGGGCGAGCAGCTCCGCGGTGGCCGGGTCGTGCACGCGGGCGTGGACCTTCTCGCGCCAGAAGTCGTAGAAGGTGCGGTTGACCGCCTCGTCGCCGAGCAGATCGACGTACATGCCCAGCCAGAGCGGGAAGCCACCCTCCGCCCAGAAGCGCTCGTAGGTGGCGCGGAGCTCCTCGGGGGTCGCCTTCGCACCCTCCTCGTCCATGAAGGTGAAATCGAACCCCGCGAACGCCGTGTAGCGCGCCGCGAAGCGCTCCGGCAGCCCCTTGCGCACCTCGTCGTTGTCGGCGCGGTCGAGGGTGCGCTGGCACATCGGCAGCGCCAGGTTGGGGGTGCGCTGGAACAGGGTCACGTGCGCGGCCTCCTTGGCCGCCTCCTGGAAGACCTGCACACCGCTGGCTCCCGTGCCGATGACGACGACGCGCTTGCCCGCCATGTCGACTCCGCCCTGCGGCCAGCGCGCCGTGTGGTGGCACTCGCCCGCGAAGGTCTCCATGCCGGGGATGTCGGGGTACAGCGGCTTGGACCCGAAGCCGGTGGCGACGAGGACGGTGCGCGCCTTCTGCTGCTTGCCGTCGGAGGAGAAGACCGTCCACTGGCGGCTGTCCTCGTCCCATCGGGCCTGCGCGGCGAACGTGTCGAACTCGATGTCCTTGCTCAGGTCGAGCGTGCGGTCGACGTGCTCGAAGTACTCGCGCACCTCCTGGTGGTCGGGGAAGCGCTCGCGGAAGTCGAAGTCCTTCCACAGGTCCTTGTGCGCGAACTGGTAGATGGCACCGACGGTGTCGGTCCGCGCACCCGGGTAGCAGTTCCACCACCAGACGCCACCGAGCCCGCCGGCCGAGTCCCAGACCTTCACGTCGAAGCCGAGATCGCGAAGCCGGTCGAGCTGGTACAGGCCGGAGAACCCACCGCCGACGACGAGTACGTCGAGGACCCGGTCGGCTATCTCGTCGCTCGCGGAGGACTGCGTTGCTGTCATGTGCTCACTCCTCGTTCATGGATCACGTCGTTGCCGGTGTCGTCGGCGCGTGAGAAAAGCAGGCGAATACGGATCGCGCGGCTCCGGTATGTGGGTGGTGGTTTTCCGGGCCGACTCCGGGGGTCTCGCGGACGGCACCCTCGGGCGAGGAATCAGGCGTAGGCGTATCCCTGCGTGAGCCTGATGGGTCGGAGTTCCTTCGTGCCGTCCACGTGCGCGATGGCGGTCTCGTCGTGGCCCGGGAACATCAATGCGTTGTTCTCCTGGGCGATCTTGCCCAGCCTGCCGAGGGAGGTTCGCCACAGGTCGACGTCCCAGTAGATCTGCGGGTCGGCCACCGGCTCGACGTAGTTGTCCGATGTGTAGAGCGCATCGGAGGTGAGCAGCACGGTGCCGGTGGTGTCGAGTTCGAGCTGCATCACCATCTGTCCTGGGGTGTGGCCGGGAAGGTGGTGGAGCCGCACCCCGTCCGCGAGCTCGGTTCCCTCGTCGGTGACGAGTGTGGGCTTCTTCGCCCCCAGGAAGGCCCAGTCGGCCTTGTTGAAGAAGTTCTCGTTCTCCTGCAGGCCCATGACGTGCGCGTACTCGCGTTCGTGGACGACGATCTCGGCGCCGGCGTCCTCGAAGAAGCGCAGGCCGCCGGCGTGGTCGGTGTGCAGGTGTCCGAACACCACGTAGCGGAAGTCGTCCGGGCCCAGACCGAGCGCGGCGAGCCGCCGCTCGATGTTCGCATCGGTGCCGAGCTCGTCGATGCCGACGGCGTCGAGCCACTCGGGCAGCCACTCCTGCGCGGCCTGGGGAGAGACACCCGTCTCCCACAGGATCCGCCCCTGAGGCGTCTCGATGATGTAGGCGATCACCGGGCAGTCGTAGGTGACCCCGGCGTTGTGCGGACGGTTCGACAGCAGCGACAGGTCCAACTTCATGTGGCCGAGAGGGACCCCGCGCACGGTGATGCTCATCGGTCGCTCCCGACGGCAAGGCTTGTCAAGGTCATTCTGCTTCTGCTCCTTCACGTCCGAACCGGCGAAATGTATGGTCGGATTGTGGATGGCGGGTGACCGAGACCACTGTCCGAGAACGCGACACTGCGCCCGCAGCGCAGTGCTGGAGCGAATTGGGACAGTTGCCGGAGCGGCGAACACAGGCCCGGCCGAAATCGTGTCGAGCACCGTATGAGGAGGAATGGTCAGATGACCGACCGGGAGTTGGACCCGATGCCGTGGCGAACCCGGCACGTCGTCGTCGATCGGCCGCCCGTCACCCCGAGCCCGGCACAGGTACGCAGCCACCGGCGGGCGGGACGTCCGGCCGGCGTCGCCGCATGACGACCGCGGCGGAGGGGGACGCTATCGACGAGCGGCGACGCGCCGCGCGCCTGGTCGCGGCGGAGGAGCAGGCGGAAGCGTTGTTCGCCGAGGTGGAACGGCGGGGGCTGGTCGCACCGGGCGAGCGCGAGACCGTGGTCAGCGACCGCGTCCGGGACCTGGGGGCCGCGATGTTCGGCACCGATCGCCACTGGCACAAGCGAGTCGTCCGGGCCGGCCCGAACACGCTGCTGGCCTACCGGGAGAACCCACCGGACCGCGTGATCGGCGAGGACGACATCGTCTTCCTGGACTTCGGACCGATCTTCGCCGAGTGGGAGGCCGACTTCGGCCGCACGTTCGTCCTCGGGCAGGACCCGGTCAAGCTCGCGCTGCGCGACGACCTGCCGCAGCTGTGGGCCGCGGGGCGCGCCCACTTCGAGGCCCACCCGACCATCACCGGTTCCGAGCTCTACGCCCATGTCGCCGCGCTGGCCACGGGTGCGGGCTGGGAGTTCGGGAACGTCCATGCCGGGCACCTCGTCGGCGAGTTCCCGCACGAGTTCGTCGACGGCGACAGGATCGACAGCTACATCGCACCCGGAAACCCACACCCGATGCGGCGCACCGATCGCGCCGGTCGGCTGTGCCACTGGATCCTGGAACTGCACCTCGTCGACCGCGCCCGGCAGATCGGCGGTTTCCACGAACAGCTCCTGACGCTGCGCTGACGACGCCGAAACGGTCGTCGAACGGCCCGATCACGGCGCATCACGCCTCGTGCGACATCCGCCCCACCACCGGCAGCGTCGGCACCGTGCCCCCCGCCTCGAACCGCGCCGCCGCCGACGGCGTCATCCCCGTCGAGCGGCACCTCAGCGGGCATCTCGGCCCTTCGTCGGCGGGCGTTCCCGCGGGGGTACGTCGGTCTCCGTCTCGGCCTGCAGGATCTCCTGGACCCGGCGGACGACGTCGACCTGCGCGGGGTTGTAGAGCTCCCACATCGCGGCCCCCGCGATCCGGGTGGCGGTCCGGGCGCCGCGCGGTGAGTCGGCGTGCAGATCGACCATCTGTGGGTGCTCGGCGCGGACCCGGCGGATGTGCGGGGCCATGCGCCTCGCCAGGTCCTGGCGCGTTCCCTCCCCCGCGTCGGCGGGCAGGGCGTCGAACTCGCCGTCGGTCGGGTCCGGGGGCACGCTGCGCAGCATCTCGGCGTAGGCGTCCAGGGTCCGCGGCCCCAGGAGCCGGCTCATGACCAGCACGAGCGACCGGTCGGCGTCCGACAGCCCCGCCGCCCCCGCCACCGGCACGAGCTCGGCGGGCAGGTCGGCGGGCGCGTGGTGGCGCAGGATCAGACCGAGCTCCACACGCGCCCGCGCCAACCGCTCGATCGTGACGCCCAGCTCCGCGTCCAGGGCACGCAGCGCGTCGGTGGGAGGGTGGTCGTCCTCCCCCAGCTCGGCGATCCGGGTCAGCGAGAACCCGAGATCGACGAGGCGCTTGATCCGCAGCAACCGGACCAGGTGGGCGACGCCGTACTGCTTGTAGCCGTTTGACCGCCTCGCCGGCTCCGGCAACAGCCCGACCTCGTGGTAGTGCCGGACCGCCCGCAGGCTCGTCCCGGCGAGTTCGGCGATCTCCCGCGTGCTCCAGGCCATGACCCGATCCCACACCGTGCCCCGACGGCATGGTCAAGGCCGTCAGGTCGACGGGAGCAGGAGCCTGCTGCTGCGCCGCCACGCCCACACGACCACCAACGCGGCCACGAGCGTCAGCGGCCAGCCCATGACGATCCGGGCCACACCCAGCCAGCCCGTCTCGTCGCTCACGTAGAGCCACTGCTGCACCCCGAAGCGCGCACCGGAGACCGCCGCGGCGGCGAGCATGGCGACGTCGTGGGCCCGCAGCACCCTCCGGTCGGCGCGCCACCCGTGCGTGCCGCCGTGCACGAGGTTCCACACCACGCCGCTCAGCGGCCGCCGAACCAGGATCGACCCGAGCGTGACGACGAGAACGACCAGATAGCCCCAGATCCCGATGACGAAGAAGTCCCGCGCCGACCCGGTCAGGGCGACGATGCCGATGGCGAGTGCGAGTCCGAGCAGCCCGCCCGCCACCCGGCTGAACGGCTCCCCGCGCAGGCCCCGGAAGCCGGCGATGGCCAGCGCGACCGCGACGGACACGACGATCGTCGTCGACAGGGCCAGGAACGAGTTGGCCGCGACGAAGACGAGGACCGGGACGGTGGAGTAGACGAACGCCCTCGGGCCGCCCAGGTGGTCGAGCAGCGTCGGCTGCGGTCCGTCCGGCGCGGGCGGGCCGGTGCGGGCGTGACCGTGGTCGGTCCTGTTCATGGGGTCCTCCTGAGGCGGGTCGTGGTCCCGGGTGCAGGAAAGGGCCTGCCGCAGCGGCATGCTCAAGCGGCCGTGGTGAGCGTCACCCCGCCCCGGTGGCACCGGTCACCTCCGGGCCGCCGGGGTTGACCGTGCCGCGACGGCACGGTGTCCCCTCCCGGACGACGGAGAAGACGTGCCCACGTCGAGGGAGGACGATGTTCACGAGGACCAGGCGCCGCCGCCACCTGGCCCGGGCCAGGCCCGGCGACGGCAGCCGGGTGCAGCGGTTCCGCCTCCGGCAGCTGTTCACCCGCTCGCTGTTCGCCGTCGACCTCGCCGAGGACTCCGGTGACCGGCACCTGTACGAGGTCGACGTCCGGCACGGCCGGGACAGCTCGTCGACCCGCCGGCCCGCCGCGCTCTACCGCGACGGCGTCCAGGTCCTCGCGGGCAACCTGCCGGTGGCGTTCCCGGTGCCCGGCGGCGTCATCGAGGTCGCCACCGGCCAGTTCGGGGTGAAGCGCATGCACCTCGTCGGCCACGACGGTCGCGAACACGTGCTGAGTCCGCACCCGCGGTCCCTGGAGGGGCGACGAGCACGGTTCGACCGGCGCTTCCCCCGCGCCAGCGCGGCCGTCGGCGTGGTCGGCCTCGTCGTCCTGCTCGCGGGGCTCGCGGTGAGCCTGTCGCTCGCCGCGGAGCAGGTCACCCGGGTCGAGGTCGTCGCGCAGTACGTCGGCACGTTCACCTCACCGGTCCACCTGCCCGCCTGGGCGAACCTCACGCTCACCGTCGCCGTGGCGCTGGCCGCCACCGACCGCGCGCTGCGGGTCAAGAGCACGTGGATGGCCGACTGATCCCGCGGCCCGTCGCGCTCCACCACCCGAACGTCACGACGATCCCGCGCCGCTCCCCCGGACGGCCCATCGCAGGGGGTCGTCCTCCAGCGCGGCGCGGTCCCAGAGTCCGCGACCCGCGGCGGCCTCGTAGGTGGCGTGGAGGAACTGCGCGACCGTGCGGTCGGGGTCGGGGGCGGCGCGGGCCACCTCGTACGGGAGCAGGAACTGCTGGAACCCGGCGCTGTAGAAGGCCCCGTCGGGACCGGCCGGCTGGTCGGCGAACCCCTCGGGTGCGGGATAGGCGTAGGAGTAGAAGGCGCCCTCCTCCCCGCCGCCGGGCCAGAACCCACAGCTCGACAGCTCCCGGGAGTACCCCTCGACCATCACCCAGTCCCCGCAGTTCGGCACCCACCGGGGTGCGGCGGGGCCGGCCGCCCGGAGAAGCGGGTACAGGCCAGGTCCATGCCGCCCCAGAAGAAGTGCACCGGGCTGACCTTGCCGACGAAGTGCGACCGGAACTCCCCCATCACCCGGTTCGCCTGCAGCAGCTGCCGCCAGAACAGGGCCGCCGCCTCACCGTCGTAGGAGGCGTGCACGTGGTCCTCGGCGAACGGGATCGCCGGCTCGACCTCGTTGGGCACCGGACGGATCGCCGCCTCGATCCCGAGCCCGTCGAGTGCGTCCATCACCTGCGCGTAGAACTCCGCGACCGGCATCGGCCGCAACGGGACGGCCCGGGTGCCGCCGTCGCTGCTGCGGATCTCCAGCCGGTGGGAGAGGAAGTCGAACTCGATCTCGAAGGCGCCGGTGCCGTACGGGACGGCCGAGGTCGTCAACCCGCGCGGGGTGACGTAGAGGGCCACCTGCCACCAGTGGTTGACCAGCGGGGCGTGCGCCATGCGGATCTTGCCCACGATCTGGGTCCACATGTGCAGGGTCTCGCGGGTGGGCGCCCAGTCCGCGACCCGCAGTGTCGGCCAGTTCGTCGTCGTCATCGCTTCTCCGGGTCGGCGTGGTCGGGACGGGGTGCCGGCGTCCCACACGGTGCGTCGGTCCCCGTGGGCGGGGAAGCCTCCCACGGCCGGATCGTCGCCGCAGGTGGAGCAGGTCATGGACGCGGGGCGGCGGACGGTGACGCCGTTGTCCGGTGGGGACGACCGCGATCGGCCGGACGTGCTCCGGCCCGCCGGCAGTGCTTGACCCGGGCCCCATGAGGATCTTCTTCACCGGCGGCAGCGGCAAGGCCGGGCACCACGTCGCGCCCTACCTCGCCTCCCAGGGCCACCAGGTCACCAACGCCGACCTCACCCCGCTCGGCCACCCGCGAGTCACCGACCTGCGGGTGGACCTCACCGACGCCGGCGAGGTGTACTCCGCGCTGGCCGGCGTCCCGACCCAGGCCGACTACGACGACCCCCGCCCCGAACCGTACGGCGGCTCGGCCTACGACGCGGTCGTCCACTTCGCCGCGGTCCCCCGACCGCTGCTCACCTCCGACCAGGCCACCTACGCGACCAACGTCCTCGCGCACTACAACGTCCTCGAGGCCGCCACCGCCCTCGGCATCCGCAAGATCGTGTTCGCCTCCTCCGAGACGACCTACGGCATCTGCTTCGGGCGCGGCGACCGCAAGCCCCGCTACGTCCCGGTCGACGAGGAGCACCCGGTCGTCCCCGAGGACTCCTACGCCATGTCGAAAGTCGCGGGCGAGGTGACCGCCCGGTCCTTCCACGCCCGCACCGGCGCCGACATCTACGGACTGCGCATCAACAACGTCATCGAGCCCCACGAGTACACCGAGCTCTTCCCCGCCTTCCTCACCGACCCCGGCCTGCGCAGGCGCAACCTGTTCGCCTACATCGACACCCGCGACCTGGGACCGCTCACCCTGCGCTGCTGCAGCGCCTCGCCTGGAGACCGACGGGCTCGGCTACGAGGTCTTCAACGTCGGAGCCGCCGACATGTCGGTGGCCGCCACCACGGACGAGATCATCGACCGGTTCTACGACGGCGTCGAGGTGCGCCGCCCGATGGGCCGCGACGAGACCTTCTACAGCATCGACAAGGCCCGCCGACTGCTCGGCTACGAGCCGCAGCACTCCTGGCGCGACGTGCTGCCCGACCCGGGAGCCTGACGGCGCCGACCCGGGTTCGGACGACCGGGCCCGCGGCGGCGCACGGTCGGGTGCGTTCCGTGGAACGCGGCTCAGAGCGCGTCGTACACCCGGTCGACGGTGTCCTGCAGGTCCGGGCCGTAGGGGTTGGCGTCGGCCAGCCGCGCGTTGCCGCCGCCGGTCACCCGGTCGATGTCCCCGTCGTAGTCGAGGTCGTCGTAGACGATGTCCGCGCGCCCGTCGCCGTCGGTGTCGAAGGCGTAGACGTCGGGGGCGAAGGTGCGGTCGCCGCTGTCGTTGTCGAACAGGGCGACGTCGTCGTGGGTGTCGCCGTCGCTGTCGATGAGGACCACGTCGGCCTCGCCGTCGTCGTCGTGGTCGACGCGGGTGGTCTCCTGGTAGCCGTCGCCGTCGTCGTCGCTCAGCGCGACGACGGTGCCGTCCTCGGGGTGGTAGACGTCGGTCATCGGGGGCTCCTCGGGTGGGTGGGTGGCGTCTCTGCCCAGGAGGACGCGCCGAGGGCCGTCCGGGTTACACCCGCCGAACTCCCAACCGTGCGGTCGACTTCATGGATGTAGGGTCGATCGGTGCCGAGCGAACCGAGGACCGCCCCGCGGGCGTCGGGCCGGGTCGCGCGCCGGCGGGACCGCCGCAAGGCCGAGATCGTCCGCACGGCGGCGCTGCTGCTGTCCGAGCGCGGCTACCAGGGCACGAGCCTGGAGGAGGTGGCCGAGCGGACCGACATCGCCAAGGCCACGCTCTACCACTACTTCTCCGGCAAGGACGAGCTGGTGGCGGCGGCGCTGGAGGCGCTGACCGTGCTGGTCAACGACCACCTCGAACGCGAGCTCGACCGCGTGGCGGGCGAGAGCGCGGACGACCGGATCCGGGTGCTGATCCGCGAGCAGGTCCGGATCCTCACCGACACCGCGCCCGAGGTCGCGACGGTGTTCTCCTGGCCGAACACCTGGCCCGGGTCCTTCGAGCCGGTCATCAAGGACAGCCGTCGCCGGCACGACGCGATCTTCCGCCGGGTCGTCGAGGCCGGCATCGCCGCGGGCGAGTTCGACTGCCCCGACGCCGACGTGGCGCTGCAGTGCCTGCACGGGGTGCTCAACCAGTCGTCGCTGTGGATCCGCCCGTCGCTGCCCCCGGAGCGCCGGGCCGAGCTGCGCGAGCTGGTCGTCGAGACCGCGGCGCGGATGCTGAGCTCCCGTGGCGCGGGGGTCAGCCCGCCATCGTCAGGCCGCCGCTGACGCTGAGCACCTGCCCGGTGACGAAGTCCGAGCGGTGCGAGGCGAAGAACAGCACCGCGTCGGCGATCTCCTCGGGGGTGGCCAGGCGGCGGAACGGGATCGCCCGCACCAGCCCGTCGCGCACCTTCTCCGGCAGCGTCGCGAACAGCGGGGTGTCGGTCGGCCCGGGACACACGCAGTTGACGTTGATCCGGTGCCGCGCCATCTCCCGGGCCAGCGACTTCGTGAACGCGATCAGGCCGCCCTTGGTGCCGGAGTAGACCGTCTCCCCCAGGCTGCCGACCCGGCCCGCGTCGCTGGCGATGTTGACGATCTTGGCGGTGCGCCCCGCGGCCAGGATCGGCTCCAGGAACGCGTGCGTGAGCCGGACCGGGCCGAGGAAGTTGACCGTCGTCAAGGCCTCCCACAGCGCGTCGTCGTTCTGCATGAACGGCTCGACCCGGTCGAACCCCGCCGCGTTCACGACGACGTCGGGCAGGCCGTGCGCCGCGACGACCTCGTCGCGCAGCGCGAGGATCGCCGCGGGTTCCGCCAGGTCGACCCGGTGCGCCGTGGACGCTCCGCCGATGGCGCGCACGGTCTCGGCCAGCCCCTCGGCGTCCCGGTCCACCGCGGCCACCGTCGCCCCGGCCGTCGCCAGCCCGGCCGCGATCGCGCGGCCGATGCCGGACGCCGCGCCGGTCACCAGCGCGACCTTGTTCCCGAGATCCACCGGACGCCCCCACCTCTCCGTCGTCGAGCCGCCGACGCTACCGACCCGGCCCCGATTTGTTCAACCAGACGGTCGGTATTCGGTCGCCCTGGTCGGCCCACCGTAGGTGTGGTTGACTCCGCCGGTGCGCTTCGAGGACTACGAGCAGCTGACGTTCACCCGCCGCGAGCACGGCGTCCTGCTGATCACGATCGACCGGCCGGAGAAGTACAACGCCGCCGACGAGGGGATGCACGCCGAGCTGGCCCGCGTCTGGCGCGACGTCGACGCCGACCCCGAGACCTCCGTCGCCGTCATCACCGGGGCGGGCAAGGCCTTCTCCGCGGGCGGTGACCTGGCGTGGGTCGAGCGGATGGCCGGCGACTACGACCGGGTCCAGGCCATGCTCAAGGAGGCGGGCGAGCTCGTCTACAACATCATCGACTGCGAGAAGCCGATCGTCTCCGCGATCAACGGCGTCGCCGTCGGGGCCGGCACCGTGGTCGCCCTGCTCGCCGACGTCGCGATCGCCGCGGAGGACGCGAGGATCGGCGACGGGCACGTGCGGCTCGGCGTCGCCGCGGGCGACCACGCCGCCATCATCTGGCCGCTGCTCGCGGGCATGGCCAAGGCCCGCTACTACCTGCTCACCGGCGAGATGGTCACCGGCGCGGAGGCCGAGCGCCTCGGCATGGTGGCCAAGGCGCTCCCCCGCGACGAGGTCCTCGACGAGGCGCTGCGCGTGGCCGAGGTGCTCGCCACGGGGTCGCGCTCGGCGATCCGGCTGACCAAGAAGGCGCTCAACAACTGGCTGCGCGCGGCCGGGCCGACCTTCGACCAGTCGCTGGCCTACGAGGCGCTGACGTTCATGGGCCCCGACGTCGTCGAGGGCCACACCGCGCTGCGCGAGAAGCGGGCGCCGCGCTTCCCCTCCGCGGCGCCCTGATCCCTCACAGCTCCGCGACGAGGGCGTCGAGCTTGGCGTAGCCCTGCTCGACGCCGGTCTCCATGCCGCTGGCCAGCCACTGGTCGCGGCCCTCGATGCTGTCGACGAGCGACTGGGCCTCCAGCCGGGTCCGGCCGTCGCCCAGGTCGGTGAACCGCAGCGTCTCCAGCGCGACGCCGTCGGGCTGGCCGTCGAAGGTGAAGGTCTGCACGATGCGGTCGGGGCCGACCTCGTGGAAGCTGCCGTGGAAGCCGTACTCCTGCCCGTCGCGCGCGGCGACGTAGCGCCAGCGCCCGCCGGTGGTGGCGTCCCAGTCCAGGATCGTGGTCGCCATGCCGTCGGGGCCGATCCAGCGGGCGAACAGCTCGGGATCGGTGTGGGCCCGCATCAGCTGCGCCGGGGTGGCGTCGAACTCGCGGGTGATCCGGATGATCGGCAGGGTCGGGTCGGCCTCGATGGTGACCGCGTACCGGGTGGTGCTCATGATGCTGCTCCTCGTGATCGTCGTGGGTCGTGCCCGTCCTCGCCCATCTCGGCGAGGACGTCGTCGAGGCGCTCGTAGCGCGCCTGCGCCTGGCGGCGGTACCGCTCGATCCAGGCCGTCATCAGGTCCAGGACGTCCGCCTCCAGGTGGCACGGGCGCCGCTGGGCGTCGCGGGTCTGGCTGACCAGGCCGACGTCGGTGAGCACCCGGATGTGCTTGGACACCGCCTGGACGGACACGTCGTAGGGCGCGGCCAGGTCCCCGACGGTGGCGTCGCCCGCGGCGAGCCGGGCGACGATGTCGCGCCGCGTGGGATCGGCGAGGGCGGCGAACACCCGGGAGAGCTGGTCGTCGTCGGCCACGGTCACCTCCTTTCTCAACCAGTTGGTTGAGCAAGAGGCTAGCGACCACCCCTCCCGTCGTCAACCATCTGGTTGAACTCGGGCGGGAGGCATGCGCGTCGCCCTATTTGAACATCATGTTCAATCACGCTTGACTGGGCGGGTGACGACCGATCCCCGCCCGTCCGTGACGGTGCTGTCCGGCTTCCTCGGCGCCGGCAAGACCACGCTGCTCGACCACGTGCTGGCCAACCGCGAGGGCCGCCGGGTCGCCGTCGTCGTCAACGACATGAGCGAGGTCAACATCGACGCGGCGCTGCTGGCCGGCCAGGGGCACCTGGACCGGACCGAGGAGCGGCTGGTCGAGCTGACCAACGGCTGCATCTGCTGCACCCTGCGGGAGGACCTGCTGCAGACCGTGGGCGAGCTGGCCCGCACCGGGCGCTTCGACACGGTGCTGATCGAGTCCAGCGGCATCTCCGAGCCGATGCCGGTCGCGGCGACCTTCGAGTGGGTCTTCGACGACGGCACGAGCCTGTCCGACCACGCCCGCCTGGACACCATGGTCACCGTCGTCGACGCGGCCGGGTTCGTGGCCGAGCTCGTCGAGGGCGACGCGCTGGCCGAGCGCGGGCTGGAGGCCTCCGCCACCGACGAGCGGGCGATCTCCGACCTGCTCGTCGACCAGGTCGAGTTCGCCGACGTGCTCGTGGTCTCCAAGACCGACCTGGTCGACGACGGGCAGCTGGGCACGCTCGAGGCGCTGCTGCGCCGGCTGAACCCGGGGGCGCGGATGGTGCGGGCCCGGCGCGGGCGCGTCGACCTGGCCGAGATCCTCGACACCGGCCGCTACGACCCGATCACCGCCGCCACCCTGCCCGGCTGGGCCGCCGAGCTCGCCGGCAGCCACACCCCCGAGACCGAGGAGTACGGGATCGGCTCGGTGGTCTACCGGGCCGCCCGCCCGTTCCACCCGGCCCGCCTGCTGGCCGCCGTCGACGACTGGCCGGGGGTGCTGCGCAGCAAGGGCTTCTGCCGCATCGCCACCCGCCCCGACGTGCTCGCCGTGTGGTCGCAGGCCGGGCCCAACCTGACGTTCGAGCCGGGCGAGCTGATCGCCGACCGCGCCCCGGCCGGCCAGGAGCTCGTCGTCATCGGGACCGGGGTCACCCGGGACGAGACCTACCGCCGCCTCGACGCCGCACTGCTCACCGACGCGGAGGCCGCCGCCGGCCCCGACGTGTGGCGCACCTACCCCGACCCGCTGCCCGCCTGGGAGGTCGAGGACCACCACCACGTGGCGTGATCATCCCCGGCCGACCACGTCGTAGACCTCTGCGGCGGGCACCGCGAGCAGCCGGTCGGCCATCTCCTGCTTGAGCACCGCCAGGTGCGCGTCCTGCGCCGCGCTGCGCCCCGGCTGCCGGGACAGGGCGATGAACTCGTCGGTGACGAACCCGTCGCGGATCGCGACGGTCACCGCGCGGTCCCCGGCGCGGAAGCGGAACACGTAGCGCTCCAGGGTCGTCCCGCGCTCGACCATGGCCAGCGCCGGGTCGACGGTGTAGCGCCCCTCGGTGACCGCCCGGGTGACCAGCTCGACCCCGTCGCGGGCGCCGGGACCGGGGAAGGCGGTCTCCAGCCGGATCGCCCGGCGCTCCGGCACCCCGTCCGGGGCGAGCAGGGGCAGCGCCCGCTCCATCGCGGTGAACCCGTGCGCGACGCCGCCGGGGAACCCGGGCCCGTGGTAGCGCATCAGGTCCTCGACGCCGAACCGCAGCACCGTCCCCTGGTCGACGACGACCAGCGGCCCCCTCACCGGGCACTCCGCACGACCGCGCCGCCCAGCCACGGCAGGAACCCGTCGAGGAACCGCTCGGTGGCGGGCATGAAGTGGCCGCCGAAGTGGGTCAGCGGGTCCAGCGTGGAGACGACGAGCGTGCCCGGGGTGCTGACCCGGTCGACGTAGAGCAGCGCCTCCCCGCTGGGCAGCGCGACCAGGGTCTGCGCACCCGCGGGCGGGGTGAGCGCGCCGTGGTAGTGCCAGGTGCAGTCGCGCAGCGACAGGTGCTCGAACAGCGGGTGCTCCGGCGAGGGCGTGCGCAGGCCGAGGCCGGCGCCGGGTTCGAGCCACCACCAGAAGTTCGTCGGCCGCGGGTCGAAGCGGACCCCGGGCAGGAACTCCGGAAGCGGCTCCCCACCGGCGAACGCGACGATCGTGCCGCCCGCGTCGAGCAGCTCGTGCAGCCGGGGGGCCGCGGCGGTGAGCAGGCCGCGGTGCATCCGTTCCGGGAGGACCACCGCGTCGTACCCGGTGAGGTCGGTGCGGGCGAGGTCGGGCAGGTAGAGCAGGCCACCGGTGAGGTGGCGGGCGTACTGGGGCGTGGTGAGCGCGCGGTGGTGCGGGGCCGACCCGCTGTGGACGGCGGCCAGGCCGTGCCCGGTCCCGGTGCCCGGCGGGCCGTCCGCCGGGGCGGCCACCGGCGCCGAGGCGCCGCCGTCGCGTCGCCCCTGCGCCCGGGCCCACGCCACGAGCTGGCCGGGCACCCGGGCCGCGGGGGTGCCCGGCTCGCCGTGGGTGAACAGGTCGGCGGTGGTGTGCACGACGATCGTGCCCGCGGTGGAGACCTGGTCGACGTACGTGGCGGGCTCCCCGCCGGCCAGCCGGACCAGCACCTGCGCGCCCGGCGGCGGCGGGTGGTGGCCGCGGGCGAAGAACCCGGCGACGCCGCGGCGGAAGGTGAGGTCGTCGGGCCCCACCCCGTCGAAGATCGGGTGCGGGGCGATCTCGGCGACCCGGTACGACGCGAGCGACGGCGGGTGCAACGGCACGAACCGCGACGCCCCGGGCAGCCAGTCCCGGTGCAGGTGCCCGCCGAACAGCAGCACCCCGCCGCCGTCGAGGTAGCCGCGGATCACCTCGCGGTGCCGGGCCAGGAACTCCTGGTCGGCCATGCCCGGCACCACGACGAGCCGGTACCGGCCCAGGTCGGTGACGGGCAGGCGGTAGAGGTCGATCCGGTCGCCGTCCACCGACGGTTCCGGGGACCGGACGTCCATGTCCAGCAGGGCGACATCGTGCAGTGACAGGTCAGGCGGTGACACGTCAACCATGGGGGGCGCTTCCTTATCATCGGCACGCCGCGACCAGCGCGGCCGTGTACTCGTGCTGCGGGGCGCTGAGCACGTCGTCGGTCGGGCCGTGCTCGACCACCCGGCCGGCCCGCATCACCACGGTGCGGGCGCAGGAGCGTGCGGCGAGCGCGAGGTCGTGGGTGATGTGCAGGACCGCCGTCCCACGCTGCGCGGCCAGCGCGCCGAGCAGGTCGACGAGGTCGCGGCGCAGCGACGCGTCCAGCATCGCCGTCGGCTCGTCGGCGAGCACCAGCCGCGGGCCGGTCACCAGTGCCCGGGCCAGCGCCACCCGCTGGCGCTCCCCGCCGGAGAGCTGGTGGACGTACCGGCGGTGCAGCCGCCCGGGTAGCTGCACCGCCGCCAGCGCCTCGGCGACCCGCTCTTCCCGCCCGCCGATCCGGTGGATCACCAGCGGCTCGGCGACGACGTCGGCCACCCGCAGGGTCGGGGGCAGCGCCGCGTAGGGATCCTGGAACACCAGGTGCAGGGCCCGCCTACGCCACCGGGCCTCCCGGCGCCGCAGCGTCGGCAGGTCGACCCCGTCGAGCAGGATCCGCCCACCCTCGGGGGCGACGAGCCCCGCGACCGCGCGCGCCACCGTCGACTTCCCGGCCCCGGACCCGCCGACCAGGGCCACCGTCTCCCCCGCCGCCACGTCGAGGTCGACCTCGCACACGGCCCGGACGCGCCCGGCCGCGGTCCGGAAGCCGACGGTCAGGCCCCTCGGCCGGTCGGCGTTAGGAGCTCCAGGGGGTGGCGCACCCGCAGGTGCGCCGGAGTGGGGGGACGCGGCGCGGCGCGCACGCGCGGGGGCCCCGCCGGACAGGGGCACGGCGGGGGCGGGCCGGGACGGACCCGGCCGGGTCGGTCAGGCCGGGCGCGCCGGGGGGCCGCGCAGCGCGCGGGAGTGGCGCAGCAGCAGGCCCGGGTGGCACGGACGGTCCGGGGACCGGACCGGGACCGGGGCGGGGCCGGTGACCGGCGCGCCGACGCCGGTGAGGCCGCGCCACCAGGCCGCGACCCGGCCCGACAGCCTGCGGGCCGCCGCCCACACCCGGCGCTCGCCCACCCGCAGGGCGGTCGCGCCCATCAGCGCGGCGAGCACGTGGGCGTACAGCATCAGGTCGTGCGGGAGCAGGCCCGTCGCGTCGTGGGGGTGCCCGGCGGACAGCGCCGCGTGCACGACCTGCCCCAGGACGAGCTGCGCGCCGGCGATGGTGAGCCAGCCCCGTTCCCGGCCGGTCAGCAACCACGCCGGGACGCCGGCCAGGACCAGGGCGAGCACCACCGGCCCCGTCGACACCACCCCACCGGCCAGGAGGTGCCCGGCCGTGCCGAGGGCGGTGGCGAGCGCCGCGGGCACGACCGCGCGCAGGCCGCGGCGCGGTGGCCGGGGGGACGGGCCGGCGGTGGGTACGGCCGGGCTAGGCCATGCCGAGCAGCATGACGAGCATCGCGACGCTCATCACGACGTGGGCCACGACCTGCGGGGAGACCCGGACGGCGGCCCGCTCGACGACGGCGACCGGCGCACCCGCGGCCGGGACGTCGGCGGCCGGGACGTCGGCGGCCGGGACGTCGGCGGCCGGGACGTCGGCGGACCGGTGCGTCGCGTGCCGGACCAGATCGGTGGCGTACCAGGCCGCGAACACCAGGGCGAGGACGGTGACCAGCAGGGCACCGGAACCGCCGGACGCGGCGTGGTGGGCGTGCTCGGGATCGACCGGGCCCGCGGACGTCGCGGCGTGGTCGTGCCCCACGAGCAGCATGAACAGCATCGCGGCCGCCCCGACGACGAGGGCTCCCGCCGGGCCGCCGACGGTGCCGGCGCGCAGCGCCTCGGCGCCGAACCACGCACCGGAGACGACGAAGAGCGCCACCCACGCCGCGTGCGGGACGGGATCGAGCGCCGGCAGGAACATCGCCGCCATGCCGAGACCCATCGCCGCGTGGGCCAGTGCGGTCACGGCCGGGGCACGCCGGACGGCGAGCAGGGCCAGGTACCCGGCGCCGGCGAGCAGGCAGGCCAGACCGAACGGGACGTTCCACCAGGTCAGGTCCGGTCCCATGTCGACTCCCCGCCGGCCTCGGTGTCCCACGATCCCGGGAAGGGTAACCATGCGTGTTCGGGGATGGCTATACGGTCACCGGGTAGGGGCACGGCCGGAACCTCCTCAGGCACAGGCTGTTGCCCACGACGAACACCGAGCTCAGCGCCATCGCCGCTCCCGCCAGCATCGGGTTGAGCAGGCCCGCGGCGGCCACCGGCAACGCCGCGACGTTGTAGGCGAACGCCCAGCCCAGGTTGCCCCGGATCGTCGCGTGCGTCCGGCGGCACAGCCGCAGGGCGTCGACGGCGGCGGTCGGGTCGGCCCGCACCAGCGTGACGTCGCAGGCGTGCAGCGCGACGTCGGCCCCGCTGCCCATGGCGATCCCGACGTCGGCCTGCGCGAGCGCGGGCGCGTCGTTCACCCCGTCCCCGACGACCGCCACCACGTGCCCGTGCTCCTGCAGCCGGCGCACGGCCGCGGCCTTGTCGGTGGGCAGCGCGTCGGCGACGACGGCGTCGATCCCGACCTGCGCGGCCACCGACCGGGCCACGGCCTCGCCGTCACCGGTGAGCAGCACGGGATCCAGCCCGAGGCGGCGCAGCCCGGCGACGGCGGCCGCGGCGGTGGGCCGCACGGTGTCGGCGACGGCGAACACCGCCCGGGCCCGGCCGTCCCGGGCGAGCACGGCCACGCTGGCGCCCTCCCGTTGTGCTCCGGCCACCGCGTCCCGTACCTCCGGGGGCAGCTCCACACCCCGCTCGACCAGCAGCGCGACCCGCCCGAACAGGACCTCCCGGCCGTCGACGGTGCCGGTGACACCGAGCCCGTCCAGCGCCACGGGGTCGCGCACGTCGGGCAGCGTCCGACCGGCGGCGTGGGCCACGACGGCCCGCGCCACCGGATGGGCCGACGCCGACTCCAGCGCCGCCGCGACGGCCAGCACCTCCTCCGTGTCCTCCCCGGCCGCGGGCGACACCCGGGTCACCCGCATCTCCCCGGAGGTGAGGGTGCCGGTCTTGTCCAGCAGCACGGTGTCGACGCGGCGCACGGTCTCGAGCACCTGCGGCCCGGTCACCAGGATCCCCAGCTGCGCCCCGCGGCCCGTGCCGACCAGCAGCGCCGTGGGGGTGGCGAGACCCAGCGCGCACGGGCAGGCCACGACCAGCACGGCGACCGCGGCACCGAGCGCCCCCACCGTGGACGCCCCCGCCCCGGACCAGAACCCGGCCGTCGCCGCGGCGAGCACCAGCACCGCGGGCACGAACCAGGCGCAGATCCGGTCGGCGAGGCGGGCCACCGCGGCGGTACCGGCCTGGGCCCGCTCGACCAGCGCCGCCATCTGCGCCACCTGCCTGTCGGCTCCCACGCGGGTGGCCCGCACGACCAGCCGACCACCCGCGTTCAGGGTCCCGCCGGACACCTCGTCGCCGGGCCCGACCTCCCGGGGCAGGGACTCCCCCGTGATCGGGCTGGTGTCCAGCGCCGACACACCGTCCTCGACGACCCCGTCGACGGCGACCCGCTCGCCGGGACGCACGACGATCCGGTCGCCGACCGCGAGCCGGTCGGCCGGCACCCGTTCCTCCCGCCCGTCACGCAGCAGTGCCGCGTCGGAGGCGGCGAGGGCCACCAGACCGCGCAGGGCCGCCCCGGAGCGGCGGCGGGCGCGGGCCTCGGCGTGGCGACCGGCCAGGACCAGCGTGGTGACGGTGGCGGCCACCTCGAGGTAGACCGCGCCGGTGCCGTCGGACCAGACCGGGGCCGCACCGAGGGTGTGGGTGTGGCCGGGGAACCCGGCGGAGCCGAGGAACAGCGCGTGCAGCGACCAGCCGAACGACGCGACGACACCGGTGGAGACCAGCGTGTCCATCGTCGAGGTGCCGTGGCGCAGGTTGCGCAGGGCCGCGCGGTGCAGGGGCCACGCCCCCCACACCGCCACCGGCGCGGCGAGCACCAGGCTGGCCCACTGCCAGTGCGTGAACTGCCACGGCGGGACCATCGCGAGCAGCAGCACGGGCACCGTCAGCGCGGCACAGACCCGGACCCGGTCGCGCAGCGCGCGCAGCTCCGGGTCGGGCCGGTCCTGCTCGTCGGGGGCGGCCGGTCCGGCCGGCGGGGCGGGCGACGCCGCCGTGTACCCCGCCTTCTCGATGACGGCGACCAGGTCGGCCACCGCGACCGTGGCCGGATGGTCGACCGCCACCCGCCCGGTCGCGTAGTTCACCTCGGCACCGACGCCGTCGAGGCGGCGCAGCACGCGCTCGACCCGGCGCGCGCACGCACCGCAGGTCATGCCGCCGACCTCGAGATCGGTCCGGACCGGCGGGGCGGTGGAGACCTCCGCGGTCAATGCCCCTCCCCCGCCCCGTGTCCCGCGGGGCCGAAGACCGACGGGGTGGGGAGGTCGGGCACCGGGAGCGGGGGGTTCGCGACCCGCCCCACCCCCCAGCCGGCCCCGGCGACCAGCGCGAGCAGCGCGAGGAACGCGCCCAGCCGGGCGGGGGCGGTCAGCGGATGCGGGCCGGCCGGGTCCGTGGCGGTGTCGGGCACGCGAGGAACCGTAGGAACCGTCCCGCGCCCGGGTTGCCGGGCTGAGAGGGGCCCACGACCTGTGGCCCGGGGCGTGCGCCCGGCGGCGCCCGGCTGGTCCACCCGGCGCAGCGGGAGCCGCCACACGGACCGGCCGGCTCTCAGGTACGGGCCCGGGACACCGTTCCCCGGAGCCGGCCCGCCGGTCACCGACGGGTGCGCGCGGGCGCCCGGCAGCACGCCCCGGCCGCGGGTGGGCACCGCACCGACCTTCCGCGATCGGACGTACGCGGACCGTGACGACGGCGGCCGTTCGGCGGAGCAGCCGGGCCCGGATAGTCCGTAGGCTCCGCGGGTGCTCGCGGACGATCCGGTCGCCCTCCTCGACGGGCGGCTCGACGTCCTCGGCGCACCCTCTTCCGGAACCGGGAACACCGTCGAGGACCTGCTCTCCGACGTGCTCGACACGGTCCTCGGCCTGATGGCCGCCGACACCGCGGCGGTGCTGCTGCTGGACCCGTCGGGCCGGTTCCTCGTGGCCGCGGCGGCGCGCGGGCTGGAGGCCGAGGTCCGGCAGGGCGCCCGGGTGGCGCTCGGCACGGGCTTCGCGGGCCGGGTGGCCGCGCAGCGGCGGTCGATCGTCGTCGACGAGGTGTCGCCGTCGACGGTGGTCAACCCCGTCCTGATCGCGGCCGGGGTCCGGGCGCTCGTCGGCGTCCCCCTGCTGGCCGGACCCGAGCTGCTCGGCGTGCTGCACGTCGGCGCCCGCGGGGAGCGGCGCTTCGACGACGCCGACGCCGCCCTGCTGCAGGCCGCCGCCGACCGGGTGGCGCCCGCACTGCGCATCCGCGCCCGGCAGGCCGACCGCGTCGCCGCGCAGGCCCTGCACCGCAGCCTCTGGCCCGCGGCCCTGCCGGCCGTGCCCGGTCTCGACCTCGCCGCGCGGTACGTGCCGGCCGGCGCCGGGGGCGCCAGCGGCGACTGGTACGACGTGCTCACCGTGCCCACCGGTGCCGTCTGGCTGGTGATGGGCGACGTCGCGGGGCACGGGCTGCCCGCCGCCGTCGCCATGGGCCGGCTGCGCAGTGCGCTGCGCGCCTACGCCCTGGAGACCGACGACCCGGCGGAGCTGTTGCGCCGCCTCGACCGCCAGGTCCGCCACTTCGACCCGGGGGTGATGGCCACCGTGCTCTGCGCCGTGGTCGACCCCTCCTGCGGGCGGATGAGCCTGTCCAGCGCCGGGCACCCGCCGCCCGTGGTCACCGTGGGGTCGGGTCCGGCCGCCACCGTCGAGGTGCCGGCCGACCTGCCACTGGGTGTCGGCGGGGAACGGCCCCGCCGGACCGCCTCGCTGCTGCTGACCCGCGGCGCCACCGTCTGCCTCTACACCGACGGCCTCGTCGAACGCCGCGGACGGTCGCTCGACGACGGCCTGGGGATCCTGCGCCGGACGTTGCGCTCCGGGCCCGCCGAGGAGGTGTGCGCCGCGGTGATGGCCGCGCTGGTGGGCGACGTGGCGGCCGACGACGACATCGCCGTCCTGGTCGCCCGGCGCACCCCGGGCGGCGCACGGCCCGAGGACCTCGTGCTCGACGCCCCGGCGACGCCGCCGTCGCTGCAGCCGCTGCGGCAGGCGACCCGGATGTGGCTGGCCGACGCCCGCGTCGACCGCCGACGGGCCGCCGACGTGCTGCTCGCCGTCGGCGAGGCGCTGGCCAACGCCGTGGAGCACGCCTACGGGCCGCGTCGGGGCGGCGTGGCGCTGCGGATGCGGGCCGAGGAGTCCGGGATCGTCGCCGAGGTGCGCGACACGGGTCGCTGGCGCGCCCCCCGCGGGCAGCGGCGCGGTCGCGGGCTCACGCTCCTCGACGCCCTGTCCGACGAGGTCCGCATCGACCGGACCGACGACGGCACCACCGTCGTGCTGCGCTGGAACGTCCCGGACCGGAGCGGCCGGTGACGACGGCCACGGTGACACCGCTGGGCACGGCGGACGGGGTGTGCACGCTGGCCGTCGCCGGGGAGGTCGACCTGGCCAACGCCGCCGAGGTCGAGGACCGGATCCTCGACCACACCGCGAACGACCTCGTCGGTGTGGTGCTCGACCTCGACGGCCTGGACTACCTCGACAGCACCGGCCTGCGGCTGCTGTTCACCCTGGCCGCGCGCCTGGAGATCTCGCAGATCGGCCTGGAGCTGGTCGTCACCGCCGGGTCACCGGTCCGCCGGGCCCTGGAGATCACCGGCATGACCCGGATGGTGTCGCTGCGACCGCCCGGCGAGCCGGGACCGACGTGAGCCCGGCGGGCGGCCGCGGCCCGTGTGAGACTGCGGTCGTGACGGGCCCCGGAGGCGACCACGACCCCGCCCGCGGGCAGGCCGCCCTGCTGCACCGGGCCCATCTGGCCGGTGAGCTCCTGGACGCCGCCGAACACGCCGTCGCGGCCACCATGGACCAGGCCTACGCCGTGCAGGAGCAGCTGACGGCCCTGCGGCTGGCGCAGGGCCGCCGCGTGATCGGGCACAAGCTGGGCTACACCTCCGCGGCCATGCGGGCGCAGATGGGCGTCGCCGAGCCGAACTCGGGCCCCCTGTTCGACGACATGCTCCTCGACGGGACCGCGTCGGGTTTCGTGCAGCCCCGCGTCGAACCGGAGATCGGCGTGGTGCTGGGCCGCGACCTGTGCGCCGCCGACCTGCGCGGTGACGGGGACGGGGACGATCCGGACGGGGATCTGGAACGGGTGGCCGCCGCGGTCGCCGAGGTGCGCCCCTGCCTGGAGGTCGTCGACTCGGTGTGGCGGGACTACCGGTTCGACATCACGCAGAACACCGCCGACGGGTCGTCGGCCGCCGGGGTCGTGGTCGGGCCCCCGCTGGACGTGGCCCCGATCGACTGCCTGCACACCCCGGTCCGGTTGTCCCGCGACGGTGTCGAGGTCGCCGCCGCCACCGGCGCGGCCGCCGGTGGGCACCCGCTCGCCGGCGTCGTCTGGCTCTGCGACCGGCTCGCGCGCAGCGGCCGGGGCCTGGCCGCCGGGGACCTGGTCATCACCGGTGGCCTCACGGCCGCCGTGCCGTTGCCCGTGGGCGGCACGGTCTCCGCGGTCTTCGACGGGCGGACGACGGTGCGGGTCACCCGGGACCGGTGACGTCCCGCCTGCGGCGCAACAGGTAGGTGTCCATGATCCAGCCCTTGCGCCCGCGGTGTTCGGCGAACAGCGCGACGATCTCGTCGCGCACCGCGTGCAGGTCGCCGTGGACGAGCAGCTCGTCGGGCGTGCCGAGGTAGGCGCCCCAGTAGATGTCGAGGTCGCGGTCGGGCAGGTCGGCGAAGGCGTTGCCCGCGTCGAGCATCACCACCACGTCGTCGACGTCGGCCGGCATGCCCCCGGCGGCGAGGCGGCGTCCGGTGGTGACCAGGAACGGCGAGCCGACCCGGTTGAGGATCAGCCGGTGGCGCGCGGCGAGCACCTGCACGCTGCTGATCCCCGGGACCGACACGACCTCGATCGGCGTGTGCCGCGCGATGCTGTCCAGGATGCGCAGCGTGCCGTCGTAGAGCGCCGGGTCGCCCCACACGAGCAGCCCGCCTACGCCGCCGTCGGGGAGCTCGGTCTCGATCATCTCCGCGTACAGCGCCTCGCGGCGGCCCTGCCAGTCGACGACGGCGTCGGCGTAGGCGGTCGCGCGCCGGTCGCGCGGCGGGTCGGGCGCGACGACGACGCGGTGCGGGCGGGTGACGTGGCGGCGCAGCAGCTCGGCCCGCAGGCCCGCGAGGTCGGACTTCGCCTCGCCCTTGTCGATGGTGAAGAACACCTCGACCCGGTTCATCGCGGCGATCGCCGCCAGCGTCAGGTGTTCCGGGTCGCCCGCACCGATGCCGATGACGTAGACGGTGCGCACCGCGCGACCGTATCCCGGACCCGCTCCAGCGCCGCCGCCACGGTCTCGACGACCTCCACCCCGGGCGGGACGGGAGGGCGGGTCACCATCAGCACCGGGACCCCGAGCTCGCGCGCCGCCGTCAGCTTGGCCGCGGGCCCGCCGCTGTCCTTGGTGACCAGTACGTCGATCGCGTGCGCGCGCAGCAGCGCCCGCTCGCCCTCGACGGTGAACGGGCCGCGCCCCAGCACCACGTGCATCCGCCGCGGCGCGGGCGGCTCCGGCGGGTCGACCGAGCGGACCAGGAACCACCGGTCCGAGGCGGCGAACGCGGCGAGCCCGCCGCGGCCGGTGGTGAGGAAGGCGCGCTCGCCCAGGCCCGGGAGCAGGTCGGCGGCGGCGTCGAGCGAGGCGGCGGGCGTCCAGTCGTCGCCGGGCCCGGGGGTCCAGCCGGGGCGGCGCAGCACCAGCAGCGGCACCCCCGCGGCGGCCGTGGCCGCGGCGGCGTGGGCGCTCATCCGTGCGGCGAAGGGGTGCGTGGCGTCGACGACGGCGACGGTGCCGCGCCCGGCCAGCCAGCCCGCGAGCGCGTCGGGGCCGCCGAAACCGCCGATCCGGACCTCCCCCGGCGGCCGGGCGGGCGCGCGCACCCGCCCGGCCAGCGACGACACGACGTGCACCCCGGGCTCGTCGACGAGCGCGGCCGCGAGCCGGCGCGCCTCGGCGGTGCCGCCCAGGACCAGCACGTTCCGGTCGCCGTCCACGCGACCATCCTCACCCGGACGGGCGCCGCGCGCCGCATCCGGACATGATGATCGCCGTACCCCACAACCCAGGAGGACCCGTGACGCTGTCCAGCGGCGACCGCATTCCCGAGACGACCCTGATGGCGATGACCCCGGACGGGCCCGCCCCGGTGAGCAGCACCGACGCGCTCGGCACGGGCACCGTCGTCCTGTTCGGCGTCCCCGGCGCGTTCACCCCCGCCTGCTCGGACTTCCACCTGCCCGGCTACGTCCTGCGGGCCGACGAGCTGCGCGCCAAGGGCGTCGACACGATCGCCTGCGTCGCGGTCAACGACGCCTTCGTGCTGCGCGCCTGGGGCGAGTCGGTGGGCAACGACGGCAAGGTCGTCATGCTCGGTGACGGCAACGCCGAGTTCGCCACCGCGGCCGGCCTGGTCCTCGACGGCACCGGCTTCGGCCTGGGCACGCGCTCGCAGCGTTTCGCCGCCGTCCTGCGCGACGGCGTCGTGAGCGACCTGTGGGTGGAGCCCGTGCCCACCGGGGTCACCGTCAGCTCGGTGGAGTCGGTGCTCGAGAAGCTCTGACGGCGTCCGGGTGGTGCCGGGGCCGCGTCTCATTGCCGGACACGCGACCCCCGGATCCGACCCTATGCTCGGCCGGTGGCGACGCGGGCGGTCGAGCTGGAGGCGGCGCGGCGGTCGTTCCTCGCCGGGACCGCGCGTGCCCCCGGCCCCGAGCTGCTCGCCCCGTCGGTGGCCGCGTCGTGGGAGCGTTCGCGCTCCCACGACGTCGACCCGGAGCGGGTCACGGCGCACTTCCTCGGCCACCAGCGCGACGTCCCGCGGCTGGTCACCTGCGCGGGCGACGTGCTCGACGCGTTCACCGCGGAGCATCCCGGGGCGGGCTGCTCGGTCGTGCTGCTCGACCCGGCCGGTGTGGTGCGCGCCCGCCGCGACTGCGACCGCGCGCTGGCCCGGCTGCTCGACGAGGTGCTGCTGGTGCCCGGGTACGGCTACGGCGAGCGGGCCGTCGGCACCACCGCGGCGGCGGTCGCGCTGCACGACCGGGCCGACACCGCCGTCGACGGGGCCGAGCACTTCCACTCCCGGCTCACCTGCCTGGCCGGCGCCGCGGCCGTCGTCACCGACCCGCACACCGGCGGCACCGCCGGTGTCCTCTCGGTGCTGTGCCACCAGACCGACCGGACCCCGCTGGCGCTGCCGCTGGCCCGGACGCTGGCCGACCGCGTCACCGAGGCGGTGGCGGGTGAGCCGCACCGGGTGACGCGGGCGATCCTCGACCGCTTCGCCGCCGAGCACGCGGGCGGCGGGGCCTGGGTGCTGGCCACCGACGGCGACTACGTCGTCACCAACGGCCCCGCCCGGCAGCTCCCGGCCGCCGACCAGCGGGTGCTCAGCGACCTGCTGCTGGCCAGCCTGGTGCTCGCCGACTTCACGACCCGGCACGTCGACCTGCCCTCGGGGCGGTGCGCGGAGGTCGGGGTGCGGCCGGTGCACCTGGGCGGGGCGTCGGTGGGCTGCGTGCTGACCGGCGCGCCGGCCGGCGAGCCCGCGGTCGCCCGGCCGCCGGAGAGCGTGCGCCGGCAGGGATCGCACGTCGCGCCCACCACGCGGCGCGACTACGCGCAGGACCTGCGCGTCACGCGGCACGAGCACGCGCAGGCCCGCATCCGGGCCAACCGCGAGCTGCTCTCGCCGTACCTGCGGGCGCGCCAGGAGGTCGTCGCCAGCATCCGGCAGGGCCGCAACCACCTGCTCATCGGCGAGCCCGGGGTCGGCAAGCGCACGCTGCTCGTCGAGCAGTTCCGCGCGGCGTACCCGGCGGGGCGGGTGGTCACCGTCGACGGGGAGACCTACGCGGGCGACGCCGGGCCGGACCTGGCCCCCGACGGCCGCCCGACCCTGGTGCTGCTGGCCGCGATGAACCTGCTGACCCCGGTCGGGGCCCGCCGGCTCGACGAGGCCCTGCGCCCGCTCGTCGCGCTGGCGGAGGCGCCGCTGGTCGTCGGCTGCGTCGACACCCCGGCCGTCGACGCCACCCGCCCGTACGGCCTGCTGCTGCGCCACTTCCACGAGGTCACCCGCGTGCCCGCGCTGCGCTACCGGGCCGACGAGATCGGCGAGATCGCGCTGGCGGTGCTGCGGCGGCTGTCCGGGCGGCGGTCGCTGCGGCTGAGCCTGCAGGTCGTCCGGGTGCTGGAGGGCTACGCCTGGCCGGGCAACGTCAGCGAGCTGGAGGACGTCCTGCGCTACGTCGTGGCGCGCAAGCCCGTCGGGGAGATCCAGGCGCGTGACCTGCCGCAGCTGTGCTTCCAGGGCCGCAGCCGCAGGATGTCGATGCTGGAGGCCGCGCAGTGCGACGCGGTGATCCAGGCGCTCTACGAGTGCAACGGCAACCGCTACAAGGCCGCGGCGATGCTGGGCATCGCCCGGTCCTCGCTCTACCGCAAGATCGACGCGTTCGGCATCAGCTACATCGCCTGACGCCGAACGCGCCCCACCCGACTACGGGGTGATGATCACCTTGAGGGCGGAGTTGGCCGCGGCGTTCTTGAACACGTCGTAGGCCTCGTCCATCTGGTCGAAGGTGAACGTGTGGGTGCCCATCTTCTCCGCCGGGATCCGCCCGCTGCCCACCATCTTCAGCAGCGTCGGGATGGAGACGGTGTCCACCAGGCCCATCGTCATCGTGACGTTCTGGATCCACATGTCCTGCATCGGCAGCTCCACCGGGGTGCCGTGCACGCCGATGTTGGCGATCGTGCCGCCCGGGCGCACCAGCGACGCCGCGGTGAGCAGCGTCTCCGGGTAGCCGACGGCCTCGATCGAGACGTCGACGCCGAGCCCGTCGGTGAGCGCGATGACGTCGGCGACGGTGCCCGGCCCGACCTCGACGGCGTCGGTCGCCCCGAACTCCAGCGCCTTCTCCAGCCGGAACTTGTTGGAGTCGACGGCGATGACCTTGGACGCGCCCCACAGCCCGGTCGTGAGGATCGCCGACAGCCCGACCGCCCCCGCGCCGACGACGGCGACCGTGTCGCCGGGGCGCACGTTGCCCGCGAGCACGCCGACCTCGTAGCCGGTGGGCAGCGAGTCGGCCAGGAAGATGGCCTGCTCGTTGGTGACCGAGTCGGGCACGAGGTACAGCGAGGTGTCGGCGTAGGGCACCCGGACCAGCTCGGCCTGGGTGCCGTCGATGAGGTGGCCGAAGATCCACCCGATGCCGCCGACGGTCTGGCAGTGCGACGGGATGCCGCGCTGGCAGTACTCGCAGCGCCCGCACTTGGTGATGGCCGGGACGAGCACGCGGTCACCCACCGCGAAGCCCTTCACGGCGTCACCGATCGCCGTGACGGTGCCGACGGCCTCGTGCCCGAGGATGCGCCCGTCGGTCACGGCGGCGACGTCGCCCTGCAGGATGTGCAGGTCGGTGCCGCAGATCGTCGTGGTGTCGACCCGCACCACCACGTCGGTGGGGTCCTGGACCACCGCGTCCGGGACGTCCTCCCAGGCCTTGTTCCCCGGGCCGTGGTAGACGAGAGCCTTCATCAGTAACCTCCGTTGGTCGACCGGTACGGTCGACCGTAGGTGGCCCCGGTCACGTCACACTGTCGCGAAATCGGACCATCGCCCGCGCACCCCGGCCCGCCGGGCACGCCGGTGTCCCGGCCCCGGGACACCCCGGCCGGCGGGTGACGACCGGCTCAGGACCCGAACCGCTCCCGGTGCACCGCCTCGGCCAGCGGGCGCCGCGCCCGCCAGCGGTGCCGCTCCAGGTCCGGGACCTCCTCCAGGTGGCTGACCGGCCCGACGCACAGCCACGCGACCGGCCGCAGCCGCTCGGGGATGCCGAGCAGCTCGCGCAGGAACGGCTCGCGGAAGAACGACACCCAGCCGACCCCCAGGCCCTCCGCCGTCGCGGCCAGCCACAGGTTCTGCACGGCCAGGCAGGTGGAGTACAGCAGCGTGTCGGGGATGGTGTCCGCGCCCAGGACGTGCGGTCCGCCGCGGCCCGGGTCGTTGGTGACGACGATCCCGGCCGCCGCCCCGAGGACGCCCTGCACCGTGATCGGGCCGAACCGCTCGGCCCGCTCCCCGTCGAGACCCTCGGCGAACGCCCGGCGCTGCTGGGCGACGTGCTCGGCGAACCGCGAGCGGACGGCGCGGTCGCGCACCACCACGAAGTCCCACGGCTGGGTCAGGCCGACGCTCGGGGCCCGGTGGGCGGCGTCGAGCACCCGCCACAGCACGTCGTCGTCGAGCGGCTCGTCGACGAACTCGGTGCGGACGTCGCGGCGCCGGGCGATCACGTCGTACAGGTCGCGGGACACGGACCGCGACGCTACCGGGCGGTGCGCGGCACGCTGCCCACCGCGCACCCCGCCGCGACCAGGGCCACCGCGGCGAGCACGACGAACACCGCCGGGTAGCCGCCGAGCACGTCGGCCAGCGCGGCGCCCGCCCACGGGGCCAGTGCCGTCGCCAGCACCACCGGCGCGGACAGGATGCCGCCGAGGCGCCCGTAGTGCGTGGCGCCCCACCGGTCGCTGACGGCGGTGGCCTGGAACAGCGTGAGCACGCCGCGGGCGGTCCCGGCCAGCACCGCGACGGCGACGAGCAGCGGCGTCGGGCCGGGCACGGCGGCCATGAGCGCTGTCGTCGCCGCCGTCGCCAGCAGGATGACGACCCCGCGGCCCCGCACCGACGTCGACCGCTGGAGCCACCCGTACCCGAGCCGCCCCGCCGTCTGCCCCAGCCCGCCCAGGCCCAGCGCCCAGGCCGCCTCGCCCGTCGTCAGCCCGCGCTCGACGAGCAGCGGCACCTGGTTGACGATCACCGCGAACGCCGTGAACGACCCCAGCCCGACGGCCAGCACGACCAGCACGAACGGTCGGCTGCGCGCGATGGCCCCCGGGTCGTCGTGGGCGGGGTGCGCGGCCGGGTCGGGCCCGGGCCAGGGCCCGCGCAGCCCGAACAGGTGCGCCGGCACCGTCGTCACCCCCAGCACGACGGCGAGCACCAGGTAGGTGCGGCGCCAGTCCGAGGACTCCACCAGCGCCGCGGTGAGCGGGGCGAAGATGGCGCTCGCGAAGCCGGCGAGCAGCGTGACGGCCGTCAGCGCGGTGACCCGGCGCGGCCCCCACCAGCGCGCGAGCGCGGCGAACGCGGGCGGGTAGAGCGTGCCGGCCATCGCGAGCCCGGCGAGCACCCAGGCCGCGAAGAACCACGGCAGCGTCGGGGCGGTGGCGATGCCGACGAGCGCCGGCACGCCGAGCAGCGACCCCGCCGTCATCACGGCGCGCGGGCCGTGCCGGTCGATCCACCGCCCGACCGGGATGCCGGCCAGCGCCGACACGACGAGCCCCGTCGAGAACGCCGCGGTGACGGTGGCCAGCGACCAGCCGGTCTCGGCCGTGATCGACGAGGCCAGCACGGGGAAGGCGTAGTAGAGGATCCCCCAGCTGATCACCTCGGTGGCGCACAGGACGACCAGGACGCGGCGCAGACCCGCCGGGGAGAGCACGCTCAGCGGGCGAGCCCGAGCCGGTAGCCGCCGCGGGAGGAGAAGTCGGAGGTGACGCTGAACCGGTCGCCGCGCACCAGCGTGTGCCGCCACTCCACCGGCTCGGTCCCCAGCAGGCCGAGGCGCTCGATCGCGAACGCCGCGACGTCCGGGCCGACGGCGAGCAGGTCGCGCTCGGCCGCGCTGGGGACGACGGCCCGGATGTCCTCGCGACCCCCGGTCAGGGTGACGCCGCAGGACCGCGCGAGCTCGGTGTAGAGCGCGGTGTGGGTGAGGTCGACGTCGAGCAGCGGGGCGGCGATGCGCTCGGGCAGCCAGACCCGGTCGACGGCCAGCGGCGAGGTCCCGGCCATGCGCAGCCGCTCCAGGTACACCAGCGGCGTCGACTCCTCCAGCTGCAGCCGCGCCGCGATCACCCCGTCGGCGCGCACCTCCAGGGTGCGCACGACGCTGCGCTGGCTCAGCCCGGCCGCCTCCACCGAGGAGAACAGGCTGTAGAGGGCGCCGAGGGGCTGGCGGATCTCCGTGGGCTCGGCCAGCCGCGGCGACCGCCCCCGCCCGGCCACCACCGTGCCCTCGTCGCGCAGCCGCCGCAGCGCCTCGCGCACCGTGTGCCGGCTGACGCCGTACTCCCCCACCAGCGCCAGCTCGCCGGGGAAGGCGTCGGCGAACTCGCCCGTGTCGAGCCGTCGCCGCAGGTCGGCGAGGAGCTGGGCCCACAACGGCTCGGCGCGGGCACGGTCGAGTGCGGCCGCTCCGGTCATGGGTGCCATCCCACCACGCCGGCCCCCGGGTGTCGCGGCCCGCTCGCGTCCGGCGCCGGCCCGCCGCCCGCCCCGCCGGCCCGCCCCGCCCCGCGCGGCCCCACCCCACCCGCCCCGCCCCGCGCGGCGCCCCGCCCGCCTTCGTTGCAGTGGGGTGGCTTCACTGCAACCGGGTTGCAGTGGAGCCACCCCACTGCAACGCGGGGGCCGGGGTCAGCCCCGGCGCGCGGCGGCGCGGCGGGCGGCGTCGAGCAGGTGCGGCGGGAGCAGGCGCGCGTCGAGGTCCCCGGCGCGCAGCCACTGCGCGAACGCGGCGACGTCAGCCGTGGTGCGCAGCGGGCCGACGGCGACCGCGCCGGAGACGGGCCGGCGTTCCTCGTCGCAGGGCTGGACGACGACCACCGGCGCGACGGGGCGGGCCGCGCACGCGGTGCCCAGCAGGCACCCCGCGCTGACCAGCACGCCGTGCGAGCTCGCCCGCACGATCGCGCGCAGCTCGTCGACGAGCTCGGCCCCGACCGTCGCCGGGTCGCCCACCCCGCAGCCGGCCGAGACGCAGGACAGGGCCGTGAACCCGGAACAGGACTCCATACCTGTACGTTGATGCACACGACAATCGTTGTCAACAAAGGAGTCGTCGTGCGACCGCACATCCACCCCGCCTACGGCCCGGTCGTCTACCAGGACCAGTCCACCGGCGACCGGTTCCTCACCCGCTCCACCGCCACCTCCCGGGAGACCGTCGTCTGGACCGACGGCAACACCTACCCGCTGGTGACGATCGACGTCACCGCCTACTCCCACCCCTTCTGGACGGGCGGGGCGCGCGTGCTCGACGCCGCGGGCCAGGTCGAGAAGTTCCACCGGCGCTACGGCAGGCGGGGGTAGAGACTGGGTGCCGTGCGCCGGAGCCGGGCGGTGGTCGTCACCGACATGCGGGAGCCGCTCACGGTCGTCCACCGCAGGCTGATCCGCCGGCGCACGGCGCTGATGGCCGTGTGGATCGCGGGCTGGGTCGCCACCGGGTTCGTGTACGAGACGGGCTGGCTGGCGATCGCGATCCTGGTCGTCACCGGGCCGGGGGCGTGGCTGCTGACGTGGTGGTGGTTCCGGGATCCGGGAGGGTCGCGGGTGCCGGCAGGACCTGGCGCGGCACCGGGTCGGCGCGCCCTCGACGCTCCGCCCGGGCCTTCCACTCCCGCGGGTAGCCCAGCGACGCCTCTACGAAGCGGACGCCGTCCTCCACCGTGACGCGCGGGATGTGCAGGTGCCCGTAGACCACCGCCCGCGCGCGGTAGCGCACGTGCCAGTCGGCGGTGGCGGTCGTGCCGCACCACAGGGCGAACTCCGGGTGGCGCAGCACCCGCGTGGGCAGCCGGGTCAGCGGCCAGTGGTTCACCAGCACCGTGGGCAGCGCCGGGTCGACGGCGTCCAGGCGGGCGCGCGACTCCTGCACCCGCGCGGCACACCAGGCCGCGCGGTCCGGGTACGGGTCGGGGTGCAGCAGGAACTCGTCGGTGCAGACCACCCCCGCCGAGCGCGCGATGGCCAGGCCCTCCTGCGGGGTCGTCGCGCCGTCGGGCAGGAACGAGTAGTCGAACAGCAGGAACAGCGGCGCGACGACGACCGGCCCGCCCGGCCCCGTCCACACCGGGAACGGGTCCTGCGGGGTGTCGACGCCCAGCGCGCGGCACTCCCGGACCAGCCGCTCGTAGCGGGCGACCCCGCGCAGCGGCTCCGCCTCCTTCGCGCGCGTCCACAGCTCGTGGTTGCCGGGCACCCAGATCACCCGGGCCCACCGGCTGCGCAGCAGCGCCAGGGTGCGGACGACGTCCTCGACCTGCTCGGCGACGTCGCCCGCGACGACCAGCCAGTCGTCGCCGGACTCCGGGCGGAGGTCCTCGGCGACCGCGCGGTTGTCGGGATGGCGCACGTGCAGGTCACTGACCGCCCACAGCTTCACCGGCCCGATCCTCTCACCCGGCGCTGGCACGACCGGGGTTACCGGCGGTAGGTTCGGCGGAGGTTACCGTCGGTAGGTTATCGGGAGGTCGACATGGTGGTCCGTCAGGCGATCCGCTGGGGGCTGCGCCACGGCATGATCCGCCGCGCCGTCGAGCGCCGCGTCCGGGCCGGCGACCCGACCGCCCGGCTGATGGTCGACCCGGTGATGATCGCCGACCCGTTCCGCCACTACGACGACCTGCGCGAGCGGGGCCGGCTCGTCGACAACGGGATCGTGCTCAACACCGCCCACCACGACGTCGCCACCGCGATCCTGCGCAGCCCCGACTGCGGGGTCGTCGGCGGGCCGAGCGGGCAGGCGCCCGCCGCGCTGCGGGCGCTCGTGCGGGCCGGGGGCCGCGGGCCGCTCGGGCCGGTCACACCGCCGTCGATGCTCTCGGTCGACGCGCCCGACCACACCCGCTACCGCAAGCTCGTGACCAGGGCGTTCAGCGCCCGGGCCGTGGCCGCGCTGCGCACCCGCACCGAGCAGATCGCCGCCGGCCTGCTCGACGACATGCGCGGCCCGCACGCCGACCTCATCGACGACTACGCCGCCCTGCTGCCCGCCACCGTCATCGCGGAGATGCTCGGCGCGCCGGTGGAGATGCGCCGGCAGTTCCTGGAGTGGGGCGCGGGCGGGGCGCTCTCGCTCGACGCCGGGCTGTCCTGGTCGGAGTTCCGCCGCTCGGAGTCCGACCTCACCGCGCTGGCCGACTGGATGCAGGGCCACTTCGCCCACCTGCGGCGCCACCCCGGCGACAACATCCTCTCCGCGCTCGTGCACGCCCACGGCGAGGAGGGCAAGCTCTCCGACGACGAGCTGACCTCGATCGCGATGCTGCTGCTCGCGGCGGGGTTCGAGACCACCGTCAACCTCATCGGCAACGGCGCCGCGCTGCTCACCTCCCACCCCGACCAGCTCGCCCGGCTGCAGGCCGACCCGGCGCTGTGGCCCCGCGCCGTCGACGAGGTGCTGCGGCTGGACTCACCGGTCCAGCGCACCGGCCGCATCGCGCTGCGTCACACCACCGTCGCGGGCGAGCCGCTGCGCGCCGGGCAGGTCGTCGTGATCATGCTCGGCGGCGCCAACCGCGACCCGGCGGTGTTCACCGACCCCGGGGCCTTCGACGTCGGCCGCGCCAACGCGGGCGACCACATCGCCTTCTCCAGCGGCATCCACTACTGCCTGGGCGCCGGGCTCGCGCGGATGGAGGGCGAGGTGGGGCTGCGCGCGCTGTTCGACCGCTTCCCCGAGCTCGCGCCGTCCGGCCCGCCGCACCGGCGGCCCACCCGCGTGCTGCGCGGCTACGACGCGATGCCTGCCCGGCTCACCCCGGCTACCGTCGACGCATGACCCCGCTGGCCGACGCCCGGTTCGTGCAGCTCACGACGTTCCGGCGCGACGGCACCGGGGTGCCGACCCCGGTCTGGATCGTCCCGCTCGACGGCGGCGAGCTCGGCGTCTGGACGATGGCCGGCACCGGCAAGGTCGCGCGCGCCCGCCGCTCCGGCGAGGCGACGCTCGCGGTGTGCGACCGGCGCGGCACCGTCACCGGTCCGACCGTCCCCGCCACCGCACGCGTGCTCGACGACGCGGGCCTGCGCGCCGTCCGCGACGCCGTGCGGCGCAAGTACGGCCTGCTCGGCCGGATCCTCACCGCGGTCACCCAGCGGCGTGGCGCCGGCCCCGCCGCCCTGGCCCTCACCCTCACCTGACCCCCCTCCCCGCGAGTCCCCCTTCTTGCGTCGGCGAGTCCCCGGTTTCCCGCACGCGAGTCCCCCGTTTCCCGCGCGCGAGTCCCCCGCACTCGGGCCGTGGATCGGGGGACTCGGGGACGTGGATCGGGGGACTCGCGGACGGAATCCGGGGGACTCGCGGGGTGGGGTGGGGGTCAGGCGAGCGCGTCGTACGCCGCCTGCGCCTGCGTGTGGAACGCCTCGAGCCGGGCGGCCAGCGCGCCCGCGTCCTCGGCGGAGCCCATGACGCCCCCGGCGTAGCGGCTGTACACCCCGGCCCCGATGCACGACGAGCGCCAGCGGGCGAAGGCGACGTAGAAGTCCAGGTCGGCGACGTCTCGGCCGGAGCGCTCGGCGTAGCGGGCCACCAGCTCCTCGCGCCCGGGCCAGCCCTCGACCATGCTCGGGCCGGCCAGCGTCGCGGGGACGCTGTCGCCGGGCCGGCCCCAGGAGGCGACGAGCCAGCCGAGGTCGGCGAGCGGGTCGCCGAGCGTGGCGAGCTCCCAGTCGAAGACGGCGCGGACCGTCCCGTCCGGGCCGACGGCGAGGTTGCCCAGCCGGAAGTCGCCGTGGGCGATCCGCACCTCCGACGGCGGCAGCGCGGCGGCGCGCGCGGCGAGCCGGTCGTGCGCGGCGTCGATGACGCCCAGGTCGGGCACGTCCGAGGCGTGCACCTGCCGGTGCCAGCGGCGCAGCTGCCGCTCCAGATAGCCGCCGGGACGGCGCAGGTCGCCCAGCCCCACCTCGTCGGGATCGACGGCGTGCAGCGCGGCGAGCACGTCGACCGTGTCCAGACCGGCGGCGTGGCGGGCCGCGGGCTTCAGGCGGTGCCCGGACGCCGCGTCGCCCAGCACGTCGCCCTCCACGAAGCCCATCACGTAGAACCCGGCCCCGATGACGCCCGGGTCGGTGCACAGCGCGACCGGCTCCGCGACCGGCACCGGCGTTCCGTCGAGCGCGACCAGGAACCGCCACTCGCGCTCCATGTCGTGCGCGGTGGCCAGGACCATGCCGGTGGGCGGACGGCGCAGCGCCCACGTCGCACCGGCGGCGTCGGTGACGCGGTAGGTCAGGTTGGAGTGGCCGCCGGAGATCCGCGCGACGGTCAGCGGTCCGTCGGCCACTCCCGGCACCGCGGTCCGGAACCACTCGGCGAGCGGCGCGGCCGGTACGGCGTCGGTCGTCATCTCCCCATCCAAGTGCACGGGCGCGGTTGACGCCCATCGCGCGGCGTGGGTGGATGCACCCCGCACGACCACATCACCGTCGATGGAGGATCCACATGAGCGAGGACCGCAGCCTGCAGGTCAGCGGCACGATCGACGCGCCGCCGGAGAAGGCGTTCGCCCTGCTCGCCGACCCGGGCCGGCACACCGAGCTCGACGGCGCAGGAATGCTGCGCGGCCTCGACTCCGGCGGCCCGGTCACCGCCGTCGGCGACGAGTTCGTCATGCGGATGAACCAGGACGGCATCGGCGACTACGCGATGCGCAGCGAGGTCACCGACTTCGAGCCCGGCCGCCGCATCGCCTGGGCCCCCTCGATCCACCCGCCCGGCTCGCTGGCCCACATCATCGGCGAGCTCGACCCGAGCGGCCACACCTACGGCTGGGAGCTCGAGCCCACCCCCGAGGGCGGCACCCGCGTCACCCACACCTACGACTGGAGCGGGGTCACCGACGAGGGCGCGCTCGCCCTGTACCCCCGGGTGTCCGAGGAGCAGATGGCGGCCAGCATCGAGAGGCTGGGCGAGGCCGCCCGCTGAGCCCCCGTCACCACCGAACCCCGCCGCCGCGGGTCCACCGGCCGGTGGACCCGCGGCGCGTCGGTCAGCGGGGGGTGCGGACGTCCGCGGGGGCGTGCACCCGGGCGCTGCGCCGCGGCAGCGGGGCACCGGCGGTGAGGCCGCCGGGCGGGGTCCACAGGTCGGCCGCGGAGGCCCGGTGGGAGACCGGGGTGCGCGCGGGCGGGGCGTCGGTGCCGCGCGGCCACGCGGACTGCGCGCGGGCCAGCGCCTCGCGGTCCTCCCGCTGCCGGTTGTTGATCAGGTGGTCGACGCTGTAGCGGCCCGGGCCGGACGCGGCGAGCAGCAGGAACCCGGCCCCGATGACGCCGACCAGCTCCCACCCGCCGTCGGCGACGAAGATGCCGTTCTGGGCGTGCACGAACACCGCGGCACCGGCCATGATCACCAGGTTGCAGGCGCTGACGAACGGCGTGAGGGCCCCGGCGATGAGCAGCGCGCTGCCGGCGAACTCGACGACGGTGACGAACGACGCCGACACGATCGCCAGCGGGATGCTCAGCGACTCGAAGCCCTCGGTGGTGCGGCCGATGCCGTTGATGACCATCTTCTGGTAGCCGTGGGCGAACATCACGACCCCGAGCAGCACCCGGGCGATGAGCAGGGCCACGTCGCGCAGCGGCGCGGGCAGGGGACGGTTCATGGGGGAGCCTCCGGAACCCTCGGTGATCAACTTATCTCTTTCGGTGAGGGACGCTAACTCGATGGAGGCGCCCGAACACGCCCGGTCAGAGCATCGGGCGGCGACCATTCGCCCCGGCGCGACGAGCAGTCGGCCCAGCGCCACGAGCGGGTGACCGTACGTGACACGACCGGTTGCCGTGCGTCACGAGCCGCTCGGCGTGACGCACCACACACCGTGAGCCCGACGCCGCCCCCGCGCCACCCGGACGGCCCAGCCCGATCGGCCGGACGGGACCCCGTCGCGGCCCGGTCCCGTCGCCGACGGTGAGTGCGGGCACGCTGACCCGGTGCCTTCGTACTCCACGCTCAGCCACCTCGACTGCTCCCGCGACGGCTCCCGCCACGACGCCGACGCCGTCCAGGGCACCTCCCCGCTCGGCGCCCCGCTGCTGGCCCGATACGACCTCGACCGCGCCGCGCGGCTCGTCGGCCCGGCGCAGATCGCCACGCGCGCCCCCGACCTGTGGCGCTACCACGAGCTGCTCCCGGTGCGCGACGAGCGGCACGTCGTCACCCTCGGCGAGGGCATGACCCCCCTGCTCGACCTCCCCCGCCACGGCGCCCGGCTGGGCGTCCCGCGGCTGCGGATGAAGGACGAGGGGCTGGTCCCGACCGGGGCGTTCAAGGCCCGCGGCGCCGCGGTCGGCGTCTCGCGGGCGGCCGAGCTGGGCGTCACCGGCATCGCCATGCCGACCAACGGCAACGCCGGGGCGGCCTGGGCCTGCTACGCCGCGCGCGCCGGGATGAGCGCCCTGATCGCGATGCCGGTCGACGCGCCGGTCATCACCCGGCGCGAGTGCGTCGTCGCCGGGGCCGAGCTGTACCTGGTCGACGGCCTCATCGGCGACGCCGGCGCGATCGTCGCCGACGCCGTGACCCGGCGCCCGGGCGTCCAGGACACCTCGACGCTGCGCGAGCCCTACCGGCTGGAGGGCAAGAAGACGATGGGCTACGAGATCGTCGAGCAGCTGGGCTGGCGCGCGCCCGACGTCATCCTCTACCCGACCGGCGGCGGCGTCGGCATCATCGCCATCCACAAGGCGCTGCAGGAGATGGCCGAGCTGGGCTGGATGCGCGGCCCGCTCCCCCGGCTGGTGGCGGTGCAGGCCGCGGGCTGCGCCCCGATCGTCGACGCCTTCGACGCCGGGCTCGACGCGGGTGTCACCCCGGCGGACCCGCGCACCGTCGCCTTCGGGATCACGGTGCCGAAGGCGCTGGGCGACTTCCTCGTCCTCGACGCCGTGCGGGCCACCGGCGGCACCGCGCTGGCCGTCACCGACGACGAGCTGCTCGCCGCGCAGGGCGCGCTGGCCCGCGACGAGGGCACCTGGATCTGCCCGGAGGGCGCGGCGTGCATGGCCGCGGTCGGGCGGCTGCGCGAGAGCGGCTGGCTCGACGGCACCGAGGACGTGGTGGTGCTCAACACCGGCAGCGGCCTGATCTACCCCGACACCGTGCCGGTCGACGTCCCGACGCTCCCGCGGGGCGCCCGCCTCTAGCGCGGCAGCACCTCCTTCCACGCCGCGCCCGCCTTCCGGCCGCTGCGGACGTCGAACAGGCCGGTGACGGAGTGCGCCGGCACCGCGCCCAGCGACAGGACCACGGCGAGCGACTGGGTGGCCTCCAGCAGCGACGGTGTCACCGGCGGCGCCCCGTTGGGCCGGACGAAGGTGATCGCGTAGCGCTGCCCGCCCGCGACGAGGCGGCAGCCGCCGCCGAACCAGTGCCACGGCCAGCGGACGTCGGACACCTCCGCCAGCGGCACGGAGAACACCGGACCGTCGTCGGTGACGAAGGCGAGACGACCCTCCCCCGCGGCGAGGACTCCCGGGACGTTGCGCAGGCCGCCGGCCATCCACCAGGCGGGCGTGACGAGTGAGGTCATGGGGTCCATCCCAGCGCGCGGCGGGCGACGCGGGGAGGGTGCTGGTACCACCGGTCCCCGTGGTGGTCCCTGTAGCGTTCGCACCCATGCTCACCCTTGCCATCGACATCGGCGGTTCGGGCCTGAAGGCCACGGTGCTCGACCCCGCGGGCGAGATGACCTCCGAGCGCGTCCGCCGCGAGACCCCCTACCCGTGCACGCCGCCGGTGCTGCTCGAGGAGCTCGACGCACTGGCCGCCACCCAGCCCTCCTACGACCGCGTGTCCGTCGGCTTCCCCGGCGCGATCCGGCGCGGCCGGGTGCGCGAGGTGCCCGCGTTCTCCCGGCGCGGGCCCGGGCTGCCGCCGGATCCCGAGCTGGTGGCGCAGTGGCACGGCTACGAGCTGGAGACCGCGCTGCGCGAGCGGTTCGGGCGCCCGGTGCGGGTGGCCAACGACGCCGACGTGCAGGGCTCGGCCGTCGTGTCCGGGCAGGGGCTGGAGCTGGTGATCACGCTCGGCACCGGGGTCGGCTGCGCGATCTTCTTCGACGGCGTGCTGCTCCCGCACATGGAGCTCTCGCACGGCCGGTTCGGCGAGGGCCTCTCGATCGAGGTGGCGTGCGGGGACAACCAGCGCGAGCAGGTCGGCAAGCACGTCTGGCGCGAGCGCGTCCTCGACGCGCTGCAGGCGCTCGAGGCGATGGTCCTGCCCGACCACGTCTTCATCGGCGGCGGCAACGCCAAGAAGCTCGACCCCGCCACCCTCGGGCCGAACCGCACGATCGTCCCCAACATCTCCGGGCTGCTGGGCGGCATCGCGTTGTGGGAGCGCACCGCCGACGTCGGCGACGCCCCGGCTCCCGCGCGCCCCTGACGGACGGCAGGATGTCGGGGTGGACATCGCCGCAACCCCCGAGTGGGCCGCCCTGACCCAGCACCACGCCGCCGTCGCCCGGACCCACCTGCGCGACCTGTTCGACGACGACCCCGGGCGGGCTGCGGCGTTCACGGCCACCGGTGCCGACCTCGTGCTCGACTACTCCAAGCACCGCATCACCGGCGAGACCATGGGCCTGCTGACGGCGCTGGCCCGGGCCGCGGGCCTGCCCGAGCGCACCGACGCGATGTTCGCGGGCGAGCACATCAACACCAGCGAGGACCGCGCCGTCCTGCACACCGCACTGCGCGCACCGCGCGCCACCGCGCTGGCCGTCGACGCCCAGGACGTGATCGACGACGTCCACGAGGTGCTCGACCGGATGGGCGCCTTCACTGACGCCGTCCGGTCCGGGGAGTGGCTCGGGCACACCGGGCAGCGGATCCGGGCCGTGGTCAACATCGGGATCGGCGGCTCGGACCTGGGCCCGGTGATGGCCTACGAGGCGCTGCGCGACTTCGCCCGGCGCGATCTCCAGATGCGGTTCGTGTCCAACGTCGACCCCACCGACCTCACCGAGGCACTGCTCGACCTCGACCCCGCCACCACCCTGTTCGTCGTCTCCTCCAAGACCTTCACCACGCAGGAGACGCTGACCAACGCGCGCGCCGCGCGCGCCTGGCTGGTCGGAGCGCTCCACGACGAGGCGGCCGTCGCGCGGCACTTCGTGGCCGTCTCGACGAACGCGACCGAGGTCGAGGCCTTCGGCATCGACGCCGCGAACATGTTCGGCTTCTGGGACTGGGTCGGCGGCCGCTACTCCGTCGACTCGGCCATCGGGCTGTCGCTGATGCTCGCGATCGGCCGGGAGCGGTTCGCCGAGTTCCTCGCCGGCATGCACGCGATGGATCGGCACTTCCGTGACGCCCCGCTGGAGCAGAACCTTCCGGTCATCGCCGGGCTGCTCAACATCTGGTACGTCGACTTCTTCGGCGCCGAGACCCACGCTGTGCTCCCCTACAGCCAGTACCTGCACCGGCTGCCCGCCTACCTCCAGCAGCTGACGATGGAGAGCAACGGCAAGTCCGTCCACGAGGACGGCACACCGGTCACGACGATGACCGGCGAGATCTTCTGGGGCGAGCCGGGCACCAACGGCCAGCACGCGTTCTACCAGCTCATCCACCAGGGCACCCGGCTGATCCCGTGCGACTTCATCGGGTTCGCCGAGCCCAACCACGTGCGGTCGGTCGAGGGCACCACCGACATGCACGACCTGTTCATGGCCAACCTGTTCGCCCAGACCTCCGCGCTGGCGTTCGGGAAGACCGCCGAGGAGATCGCCGCCGAGGGCACCCCGCCCGAGCTGGTGCCGCACAAGGTGATGCCGGGCAACCGGCCGAGTTCGACGATCCTGGCGCGCCGGCTCACGCCGTCGGTGCTGGGGCAGCTGATCGCCTTCTACGAGCACGTCACGTTCGTGCAGGGCACGATCTGGGGCATCGACTCGTTCGACCAGTGGGGCGTGGAGCTCGGGAAGGTCCTGGCCCGGCAGCTGGGCCCGACGCTCACCGACCCGTCGCCCGATCTGTCGGCGCTGGACTCCTCCACGGCCGCGCTCGTGGCCCGCTACCGCGAGTGGCGCGGGCGCTGACCGGGAACGCCGGCGACGAGGACGACGGACGAGGACGGCGATGACGCACACCCCGGGGGCGCCGGAGCCCGCCCCGACCGGCGACCCCGCGCCGCCCGCAGGCCTCGACGGCCCCCTGGCCCCCACGGCTCCCCGGCCCGGACGGACCGTGCTGCTGGCGGTGTTGCTGCTGCTCGGCGCCGGGGCGGCGATGTGGGCGGCGCTCGACACCGTCGGCCCCGGCCGGCTCGACGCCCGGTTCCTCGGTGAGGCCGTCGAGTCCCGCTCCGCCGGGCTCAGCACCGTCGCCGTCACGATCACCGAGGTCGGCAACACCTTCGCGATGGCCCTGCTCGCCACGCTGACGGGCCTGTGGTGCTGGGCGCGGGGCCGCCGCGCCGACGCGGTGTTCGTCGTGGGGACGATGGCGGGGGCGGTGCTGCTGTTCCGCGGCATCAAGATCCTGGTCGACCGGCCGCGGCCCCCGGCGCTGACCCAGGTGGTGCGCGAGACCAACGAGTCGCTGCCCTCGGGGCACGCCACGATGTCGATGGTCGTGATCGGGTCGCTGGTGGTGCTGGCCTGGGCCGGGCGCGGCACGGCGGGCCGGGTCGCGATGGTGCTCGCCGGCGCGCTCTGGGTCGGGGCCGTCGGGTCGACGCGGGTCTACCTGGGCGTGCACTGGTTCAGCGACGTGCTCATCGGCTGGCTGCTGGGTGCTGCGTGGCTCGCGGCCTGCGCCGCGACGTGGACCTGGTGGCGGCGGCGGGCGCTGCGGCCGGCCGCCGCGACATGAGGGGCCGGCGCGTCCCGCCGGCACGACCGGCGGGCATGATCGCCGGAAGTGGCCGGCAGGTGCCACCGGCGACACCCGGGCACCACTTCCGGTGATCTCCGGCGCCCGGCTCAGCCGGCCGGTCCGCCGCGCACCGGCCTGCTCCGGGCCACGCGCCCCTCGTTGTCGCGGAACCGCGGCTCGTAGTGGGTGAAGAACACGGCGGCGACGAGGTCGCGCCTGCTCCGCACCCCGGCCTTGTCGAAGATCGACTTCAGGTGCTGCTGCACGGTGTGCGGTGACACCACCAGCTCCCGCGCGATCTGCGCGGTGGAGCTGCCCTGGAGCACCAGCGCGGTGACGTCGCGCTCCCGCTCGGTGAGGCCGTAGGCCGCCATGAGCAGCGGTAGGATCCGGGCGGGGTGCGCCGGCTCGATGATCACCGCGACGCGCCGCTCCCCCGCGGCGTCCATCGGCGCGCCGTGCAGCACGAGCCAGCGGCCGCTGCGGGAGAGCACCCGCGCCATCGCCGTCGTGCCGTCGCCGCGCAGCGCCCGCGCCGCGACCGCCAGCACCGCGGTGGGCAACCGGCCGGCGCCGACGTCGCCGTCGGGCAGGTCGGCGAGCAGGTCGTCGACGCCCGGGGTCGTGGAGTGCGTCTCGAACCGCCCGTCGAGGATCACCAGGCCGGGCGATCCCGGCCCCTCCGGATCGGTGGCCTCCCCGACGAGCAGCGCGCGCCTGGCCCCCTCCGCGAGGCGCGGCGCCACCGCCGTGAGGAACTCCTTCTCGGCCCGGTCGAACATCGGCTCGCCGGGCTCGCGGTAGAGGCCCAGCGCGCCCCAGACCTCGCCGGTGCGCGTGCGCAGGCCCAGGATCAGCTCCTGGTCGCCGCCCATCTCCATGTTCGCCCGCCAGCGCGGGCTTCCGCTCGGGTCGCCGCCGGTCACCTCGTGCAGGGTCGAGATGCCGGCGCCGGAGCGGGTGACGTCGACCAGCTTGTGCACGTCGTCGGAGAGGTACTCGGCCTGGAGCCACTCCTGCGGGAACTCCGGCATGCCGTCGTGGAAGTGGCTGGTCATCAACAGCGACGCCGGGTCCAGGGTGTACCAGCAGGGCGTCCAGTAGAAGGGGACGGCGCCGGAGAGGACGTCGGTGGCCTCCTGCCACAGCGTCACCAGGTCGAGCGGCGCGGCCGCGACGCGGGCGATCCGGTCGGCGGCGCGCTGCAGGTCGGTCACGGCGGCCGACGCTACGCCCGCCGCGGACCGGGCGGGATACCACTTTCCTGGAATGGGCCGGGCCGCCGCGCCGACCTAGCGTTCCCGCCATGACCACAGCCCGAGTCCTCGGACCGCACGACGGCGACTTCTCCGCACTGGGCGGCGTGCGGGACCGTTTCATGATCGACGGCAAGGAGACCGGCGGGAGGTTCGCGCTGGTCCAGCACCTGTTCGAGCCGCGCGCGCTGGCCGCGCCGATGCACCGCCACCGCGACGAGGACGAGTACACCTACGTGCTCACCGGCCGGATCGGCGCGGTGCTCGGTGACGAGGAGCTCGTCGCCGGGCCCGGCGACCTGCTGTTCAAGCCGCGCGACCAGTGGCACACGTTCTGGAACGCCGGCGACGAGCCGGCCTCCTGCCTGGAGCTGATCTCCCCGTCCGGCCTGGAGGACCTGTTCCGGTCCTTCGCCGACCTCACCGCCGGGCCGACGCCCGAGGAGCTCGCCGCGATGGCCGCCCGCTACGGCTGCGACCTCGACTTCGAGGCCACCGGCCCGGTCATGGCCCGCCACGGCGTCACGTTCTGACCGGGTCAGCGCTGCTCGGTCGAGCACCACCAGGTCGAGCGGCCACCGACCGTCCCGTGACGCATCGGCGACCCGCAGCGGGGGCACGCGGCGTCGGCGTGCCGGTACGGGATCACCTCGCCGGTGTGCACGCCCCCGTGCGCGACGGCCGCCTTCAGCGACGCCTCCAGGCAGTCGTGCAGGCGGTCGACCTCGGCCGGCCGCAGCTCGTCGGCGGGGCGCGACGGGCTGATCGAGGCCTGCCACAGCGTCTCGTCGGCGAGCAGGTTGCCGACGCCGGCGAGCACGGTCTGGTCCAGCAGCCGCGCCTTCACCGCGGCGTGCCCGCGCCGGACGCGGGTGCGGAATTCCTCGCGGGTGATCGTCGCGGCGTCCGGGCCGAGCGCGTCGATGTCGGGGTCCAGGCGGACGCGGCCCAGGCGCCGCTTGTCGAACAGCGTCAGCCGGCCGCCGTCGGCGAAGCGGACGGTGAAGCGGTCCCACTCGGGCTTGCGGGGGCCGGGGGCGCGGTGCTCGGGGCCGGTCGGGCCGACCCGCCCGTCCACGATGATCTGCCCGCCCATCCCGAGGTGGATGCCCAGGTGCGGGCCGGTGGACGTCTCGCACCACATCGTCTTCCCCCGCCGGTGCGCCGCGGTCAGCTCACCGCCGACCAGCGCCGCGGCGATCTGGCCGGGCGGGTGCGGGCGGCACACCCAGTCGTCGTTGTCGTCGACCGAGGCGATCTCCCGGTGCAGCGCGTCGCACAGCACGGTGCGGGCGAGCTCCACCTCGGGCAGTTCCGGCATGACCCCATCCTCGCCGGGCGGCGGAACACGCGCGCGGCGGGCGGGGTTGGGCGGCGTGTGGATCGCATGCGGGTACGGGCCCCGGAACTGCTCGGGCGACGCTGGCTCAACACCGGCGGGAAGGACCTCCGCCTCGCCGACCTGCGCGGCAGGATCGTCCTGCTGGACTTCTGGACGTTCTGCTGCGTCAACTGCCTGCACGTCCTCGACGAGCTGCGTGCGCTGGAGGAACGGTTCGCCGACGAGCTCGTGGTCGTCGGGGTGCACTCGCCGAAGTTCGTGCACGAGGCCGACCCGGTCGCCGTCGAGGACGCGGTGGAGCGCTACGGCGTGACCCACCCGGTGCTCGACGACCCCGAGCTGCGCACGTGGGACGCCTACGCCGCCCGCGCGTGGCCGACGCTCGTCGTCGTCGACCCGGCCGGGTACGTCGTCGCGCAGATGGCCGGGGAGGGGCACGCGCACGGGCTCGGGGTCCTCCTCGAGGAGCTGGTGCGGACCCACGCCGGTGCCCTGCGCCGGGGCGAGGGGCCCTACGTCGCGCCGCCGGAGCCGGAGACGGCGCTGCGCTTCCCGGGCAAGGTGATCGCCCTGCCACCCGGGGACGGGCACGACGGCACCTTCCTGGTGTCCGACACCACGCACCACCAGCTCGTGGAGCTCGAACCCGACCTCGTCACCGAGCGGCGGCGGATCGGGTCCGGGGAGCGCGGCGGCCCGTTCTCCGAGCCGCAGGGCCTGCTCCTGCTCGGTGACGACGTGCTGGTCGCCGACTCGGTGAACCACGTGATCCGCCGCGTGCGCCTGTCCGACGGGGCCGTCTCGACCCTGGCCGGCACGGGTGCGCAGCTGCGCACGAGGGTGGAGGTCGGGCAGGCGGCGACCGAGCTGTCGACGCCGTGGGACCTCGCCCTGTGGGACGGGCGCGTCGTCGTCGCGATGGCGGGCACGCACCAGCTGTGGTCGGTCGACCCGGCGACCGGGGAGGCGACCGTGCTGGCCGGCACCACCAACGAGGGCCTACGCGACGGGCCGCCGTCCGAGGCGTTCTTCGCCCAGCCCTCCGGCCTGGCCGTCGCCCCCGACGGCACGCTGTGGATCGCCGACTCCGAGACCTCCGCGCTGCGGTCGATGACCCCGGCCCCCGGCGTCGGGGCGCAGGTGAGCACGGCCGTCGGCCTGGGGCTGTTCGACTTCGGCCACCGCGACGGGGACGCCGCGCAGGCCCTGCTCCAGCACCCGCTCGGGGTGGCCGTGCTGCCCGACGGGTCGGTCGTCGTCGCCGACACCTACAACGGGGCGCTGCGCCGCTACGACCCCGCCACCCGCACGGTGTCCACGCTGGCCACCGGCCTGCGGGAGCCCTCGGACGTCCTCGTCGACGGGGAGACGCTCGTGGTCGTGGAGTCCGCGGCGCACCGGCTGGTGCGGGTGCCGATCCCGGCCTCGACCCGGGTCGACGGGGCGGCGCACCGCGTCCGGCGGACCCGCACCGACCTCTCCCCCGGCCCGCTGGCGCTGCGGATCGAGTTCGTCCCGCCCACCGGGCAGCACCTCGACACCCGCTTCGGCGACCCCACCTCGCTGACGGTCGCCGCGTCGCCCCCCGAGCTGCTGGTGTCCGGGGCGGGCACCTCCCCCGGGCTCGCGCGCGAGCTGGTGCTGGCCGACGGCGGCGAGGGCGTGCTGCAGGTCAGCGTGGCCGCGGCGGCCTGCGACGACGGCGACGGCGTCTTCGCCGCCTGCCACCGCTACCAGCAGGACTGGGGCATCCCGGTGCGCCTGACGCCGGGCGCCCCGGCCGAGCTGGCCCTGCCGCTGCGCAGCGCCTAACCCAGGACCACCAGAGTCCACCGGCCGTCCGGGCCCGGCGCGGCGAGGGCGGTCGCCGTCACGGCCGCCACCTCCCCGGCCGGGACCTCGGTCCGGGAGACCACGGTCAGGTCGTCGGTGACGTCGGCGGTGGTCAGCTCGACCGGGTCGCCGGGGCGCAGCCCGTCGAGCAGGTCGGGCGGCACCTGCAGCACCCGGCCGGTCACCGGGGACGGGCCCCCCGGTCCGGGGTCGGCGGCGGGGACGACGACGTGCCGGTCGCGCGTGGCGACGAGGGTGGCCGGGCCGGCCGGGAGCGGCGACCCGGCCCCGTCCCCGTCCCCGGGATCGGACGACGGGCCGGGGACGGACGGTGGGCGGGGAACGGACGGTGGCGCGAGCCGGACACCGACGGGGCCCCCACCGGGCGGGGCGACGGCGGGCGGGGCGGCCGCGGGCGGGGCGGCTGCGGGCGGGGCGACAGCGGGCGGGTCGACAGCGGGCGGGGCGGCCGCGGGGACCTCCGCGACGGGCGGTGCCTGCACCCCGGCGGGCCGGCGGTCTCCCGACGGCGACGGGCCGGGGAGGACGCTGCGCCGGGCCGCGACGATGTCCCCCACGTCCGCGGGCCCGGCGGCGAGGGCGTCGGGCGACGGCGGACCGGCGGCGCGCACCTCGTCGCCCGGCCCGTCGCCCGGCCCGTCGCCCGGCCCGTCGCGCAGCCCGTCCGGCAGCGGGGCGGGCGGGGCGTCGAACACCTCGGGCAGCGGGACGGGTGCGGGGGCGGGCGCCGGGCGCGGCGGGACGAGCGCGGGGTCACCGAGCGCGGCGGGCCGGGTGGCGCCCAGGTACGCGTCGCCGGGATAGCGGTGGCGGGCCACCTGCACCGGTCGCCCCCGCGACGGCGCGTTGACCATCGCGCCGTCGCCCAGGTAGAGCCCGACGTGGTACACGCGGGCGGGGGTCCCGTAGAACACCAGGTCACCGGGCTGCAGCGGCATCCCGTCGGGCACCCCGGGCCCGGCGTAGAACTGGGTGTGGGCCGTGCGCGGCAGCGCGACACCGGCCACGGCGTAGGCATGGCGGGTGAGCCCGGAGCAGTCGAAACCGGCGTCGCCCGCGGCCGGCCCGTCACCGCCCCACTCGTAGGGCAGGCCGAGCTGCGCCAGTGCCGCCTGCACCGCGACGCCGGCGACCTCCGCCACCCGGTCGGGACGGTCGGGCGGCTGCGCGACCACCGGGACCGAACCCGGGACGATCCCGGCCGGTCCGGCCGCCGGCACCCCGCCGACGACCACGGCCAGCACGAGCGCCCCGAACGCCGCCCGCACGAGCGGCAGCGGTGCGGACCGGCGGCGGTGGCGTCCCCCGCGCCGGCGGGGCGGGGCGGGCGGGTGCGGCACACCGCAGAGCCTCCCCCGGCACCCCGGCCCGCCACATCACACGGACGGTGACGACCCGGACACCCGAACAGGTGAGTTCGGGCAGCCCCCCACCATCATGATCACCACGTGCGGTGCACACCGACCGTCCGTGACCGTCCTGCACCGCACGTGGTGATCATGATGGGAGCTCCTTGCCCCCCGGCCCGATCTCCGGCGTCGCCCGCTTGACGTCGACGCCCCCCAGCAGCGCGAGGCCGGTGATCCGCACCCGTGGCCCGCCGGACCCGGAGCCGGTGCTGTGCCCGGCGAACCCGCCCAGCAGGCCGAACCCGTCGACGACGACGTCGAGGTGGTCGGGCACCGTGATCTCGATGCCGCCGAGGATCGCGACGGCGGTGATCGTGGTGTCCCGGCCGGAGAACCGGGCGTGCCGCAGGTCGAGCCGCACGCCGCCCAGGACCGCCACCGCGGTGTGCCGCGGGGGGACGACCCACTGCCCGGTGCGGTCGCACCCGCTCAGGACCGCGACCGACACCGACGGACCCTCGGCGTCGCCGGGCGCGACCTCCGGCACCGGCCGTCCGACGACCTCCACCGGCAGGTCGCGGGTGAGCGGGGCGAGCTCGCCGTAGGTGCGGGCGGAGTACAGGGTGCCCAGCCGCTCGCCCAGCTCGTCGAGGGTGATCCGGCCGTCGGCCGCCGCCGCGTGCAGCTGCTCGGCGACGCGGTGACGGTCCTGGTCCGACGCCCGGATGTCGTCCGGCTCCTGCGGTGCGGCCACCCCGCCACGGTACCGATCACGGGAATAGGCCGGTCGGAGCAACCGCGGCACCCCGGGGCCGACGGGGCCGGGCCGCGGGGAGGATGCGAAGCGTGCTCCCCACACACCTGTCCCGTTCCCTGGCGGTCGCCGGGCTGCTCGCGCTGACGGCGTGCGGTGCCGCCCCCGCCCCCGCTCCCCCGCCGCCCGCGGCCCACTCCGGGCACGCCGAGGGCGTCGGGCTCTACGCCGTGCAGAGCGGCCCGCTGGGCGTCGTCGCCACCGACGCGCAGGGCCACCTGCTCTACCGCTCCGACGCCGACAGCGCCGACCCGCCCGCCTCGGCCTGCACCGGCGGGTGCACCGACACCTGGATCCCGCTGGTCGTGACCGGCGACGCGGAGCCGGAGCTGCTGGGCGTCGACGAGGCGCTGGTCGGGCGGCTGCCCCGCGCGGAGGGCGACCAGCTCACCCTCGCCGGATGGCCGCTCTACCGCCACCGCGACGACACCGGCGGCCTCTCCGACACCGGGCAGCACGGCGCGGAGGGCACCTGGTTCGCGGTCACGCCGACCGGCGGGAAGGCCGCACCGGCGTAGCCGCTACCGTCGGTCGGGTGACTGGACCGCTGGCCGGGATCACCGTCGTCGCGCTGGAGCAGGCCGTGTCCGCCCCGCTGGCCAGCCGCACCCTCGGCGACCTCGGCGCGCGCGTGATCAAGGTCGAGAACCCGCGCGGGGGCGACTTCGCCCGGCACTACGACGACGTGGTGCGCGGCTCGGCCGCGCACTTCGTGTGGGTCAACCGGGGCAAGGAGTCGGTCACCCTCGACCTCAAGGACCCGCGCGGGGTCGACCTGCTGCACCGCCTGCTCGACCGCGCCGACGCCCTGGTCACCAACCTCGCGCCCGGGGCGACCGGGCGGCTGGGCATCGGGCCCGACGAGCTGGCGCGGCGGCACCCGTACGTCGTCGGCGTGGAGATCTCCGGGTACGGGCCGGGCGGGCCGCTGTCGGGCAAGCGCGCCTACGACCTGCTGGTGCAGGCCGAGGCGGGGGCGTGCTCGGTCACCGGCACGCCGGGCGCGCCCGCGAAGGCCGGGCCACCCGTCGCCGACACCTCCAGCGGCCTCTACGCCGCGATCGCCGTGCTGGCCGGGCTGTTCGGACGCCGGGCGGGCGGCGGGGCGGGCGGGTCCACGCACGTCGCCATGTTCGACGTGATGACCGAGCTGATGACCTACCCGCTCACCTACACCCGGCACACCGGCGTGGAGCAGCAGCCGCGCGGGATGGGCTCGCCCGCCGTCGTCCCGTACGGCGCGTTTCCCACCGCCGACGGGCACACCGTCGTGCTCGGCACCACCAACGACGCCGAGTGGCGACGCCTGGCCCGCGACCTGCTCGACCGCCCCGACCTCGCCGACGACCCCCGCTACGCCACCGGCGCGGGCCGCGTCGCGCACCGCGCGGAGCTCGACGCGCTGGTGGCCGACTGGTGCGCCCGCACCGACCTGGCCACGATCCAGGCCGCTGCCGACGCCGCCGGCATCGGCAACTCCCGCCACAACACCACCACCGACGTGCTGGCGCACCCGCACCTGGCCGCCCGAGGGCGCTGGGGCGAGGTCGACACCCCGGGCGGGCCGGTCCCGGCCCTGCTCCCGCCCCTGGGCGAGCGCCTCGACCCGGTCCCCGCACTGGGCGAGCACACCGACGCGGTGCTGCGGGAGCTCGGGGTCCCCGACGCCGAGCTGGCCGCCCTGCGCCCCGACGGCGTCATCTGACGGCGGGCGGTACCGGCCGGTAGGTTGCGCGGATGGACGCTGCTGACCTGGCCGACGTGCTCGCCGCCGTGCGCACCTTCGTGCGCAACGAGGTGGTGCCGATCGAGGAGCAGATCGACCGCGACGACGAGATCCCCGCGTCCGTGATCGCCGCCTGCAAGGACATGGGGCTCTACGGCTTCGCCATCCCGGAGGCCTACGGCGGCCTGGGCCTGACCATGCACGAGGAGGCGCAGCTGGCGTTCGAGCTGGGCTGGACGACCCCGGCGCTGCGCTCGCTGTTCGGCACCAACAACGGCATCGCCGGCCAGGTGCTGATCCAGGGCGGCACCGAGGAGCAGAAGCGGTCGTGGCTGCCCCGGCTGGCCTCGGGCGAGGTGACGGCGGCGTTCGGGCTCACCGAGGCCGACGCCGGATCCGACCCCTCGACGCTGACCACCACCGCCCGCCGCGACGGCACGGGCTGGGTGCTGAACGGCTCCAAGCGCTACATCACCAACGCGATCGTCGCCGACGTCGTCATGGTGTTCGCGCGGACCAACCCCGACGCGGCCGGCAACCGCGGGATCTCCACGTTCCTCGTGCCGGCCGGCACCCCGGGCCTGTCCTGCGGCCCGCGCGACCACAAGATGGGCCAGATGGGCACCTGGACCTCGGATGTGTTCCTCGACGACGTCCGCGTCCCGGCCGAGGCGCTCGTCGGCGGCGAGGACGGGCTCGACGTCGGCTTCCGGACCGCGGCCCGGTGCCTCGCGCACGGGCGGGCGCACATCGCGGCGCTGTGCGTCGGCATGGCGGCGCGGCTGGTGCACGAGTCCGTCGAGTTCGCCCGGACGCGCGAGCAGGGCGGGAAGCCGATCGCGTCGTTCCAGCTGGTCCAGGGGCTGATCGCCGACTCGGTGACCGACCACTACGCCGGCCGCGCCCTGATCCTCGACGTCGCGCGCGCCTACGACGCGGGCACCGACACCGTGCAGGGCCCGTCGGCCGCGAAGTACTTCTGCTCGGAGATGGTGGGCCGGGTGGCCGACCGTGCGGTGCAGGTGCACGGTGGCGCCGGGTACATCCGCGGCGTCGCGGCCGAGCGCTTCTACCGCGACGCCCGGCTGTTCCGGATCTACGAGGGCACCAGCCAGATCCAGCAGGTGATCATCGCGCGGCAGGCGCTGGGCCGGGCCGCCCGCACCTGACCCGCCCGCCGCCGTTCGCACATCCGGAAGCCGTTCGCGCACCCCGTGGCCGTTCGCGCACGGCCGGGCGTGCGCGGACGGCCGGAGGGTGCGCGAGACCGGTGCCGGCACCCGCGCAACCCGCTCGCGGACCCGGCGGGCGGCCCGGCACCCTGGGCCGATGACCGCGCACGAGCTCTCCGACGGCGTCGTCACGCTGCGGGCACCCCGGGCCGCCGACGTCGACGACATGGTCGCGGCAGCGGCCGACCCGGAGTCGACGCGCTGGACGACCATCCCGCCGTCCTACGGCCGCGCCGACGCCGAGGAGCGGGTCGTCTCCGTCGCCGCGTCGTGGCGCGACGGCACCGCCTACCGGTGGGCGGTCGAGTGCGGCGGCCGCTTCGCCGGCAGCCTGGACGTCCACCTCGGGCCGGTGCCCGAGATCGGCTACGTCCTGGCCCCCTGGGCCCGCGGCCAGGGCACGATGACCCGTGCGGTCCGGCTGGCGACGCGCTGGGCGTTCGACCGGGGCCTGCCCGTCGTCCACTGGTGGGCCCACGCGGGCCACCTCGCCTCGTGGCGGGTCGCCCACGCGTGCGGCTTCACCTTCCACGGGGAGCGGCCGCTGTCGATCCCCTACCGCGACGGCCTGCGCGACGGATGGTTCGCCTCCCTGCGCCCCGGCGACGACCCGCGCCCGCGCACGACGTGGTGGCCGGTCCCGGTTCTCGACGGGGACGGCGTCCGGCTGCGGGCCCACACCGACGCCGACGTGGCCCGCATCGTCGAGGCCTGCTCCGACCCGCGCACCCGGAGGTACCTCACCGGCCTGCCCCACCCGTACACGGCGGCCTCGGTGCGGGAGTTCGTCCGCGGGCGGCGGCTCGCCGAGTCGCTCGGGCGGGCCGTCACCTGGGCCGTCGCCGACCGTACCGACGACCGGCTGCTGGCCAACGTGGCGGTCTTCGCCATGACCGGTGGGACCGACCCGGCGGGCGGGGAGGTCGGCTACTGGGCCCACCCCGACGCCCGGGGCCGCGGCGTGGTCACCGAAGCGGTGCGGCTGGCCGTCGACCACGCCTTCCGCCCGGTGGCCGACGGCGGGCTGGGCCGGCGGAGGCTGCGACTCGGGGCGGCGTGGAGCAACGACGCCAGCCGGCAGGTCGCCGAGCGGGCCGGGTTCACCCTGGTCGGCCGGCACCGAGCGAACGCGCTGCTCGGCGACGGCACGTACACCGACGGAGCCTGGTACGACCGCCTGGCGGACGGGACCTAGTGGTCGGCCGGGCGGATGTGGTACTCGAACACCAGGCCGCCGACGGCCATCAGCAGCATGATCCCGGCGATGACCAGCGCCCAGACGTAGAAGAACGCCAGCGAGATGCCGACGAGCGCGGCGCACGCGGCCACCGTGATCGGCCAGTAGCTGCCGGGTGAGAAGAATCCGACGTCACCGGCTCCGTCGGAGACCTCGGCGAACGGGTTGTCCTCGGGGCGCTCCTCCAGCCGGCGCGAGACGAACCGGAAGTAGGTGCCGATGATCAGCGTCAGACCGCCGGTGAGGAACAGCCCGGCGACGCCGACCGGCTCCTGCGCCAGCACCGCGTAGATGATGCCGAGGATGAAGACGGTGACGGTGACGATCTCGAAGAGTCGCGACTCGACCTTCATGTCCGGTTCCCCCTCTTCCCTGTCTCAGTTCCCGGCCGCGACCGCGCCGGACGCCTCGCGCGCGGCCCGATCGGTGTTGAAGGGGAAGGTGGTGGTGGCAGCCGGTTCGCAGTCGACGCCGCAGCCGAGCTCGCCCAGCGCCTCGCCCGCGGTGTAGCCCTCGCCGGTGGCCGGGTTGACCTGGCCCCGCAGCGTCAACCACCGGTCGAACAGCTCTTGGGGCAGGGCACGGACCTCGAAGTTCATCTGCGAGTGGTACGCGCCGCACAGCTCGGCGCAGCGGCCGACGAACGTGCCCTGCTGGTCGATGCGGTCGATCTGCCAGACGTTGTCCTGGTTGTTCTTCTCCGGCATCGGGAACACGTCGCGCTTGAACAGGAATTCCGGCACGTAGAAGCTGTGGATGACGTCGCTCGACGCCTGCGTGAACTCGATGCTCGCCTCGGTCGGCAGCACCAGCAGCGGGATCGTCGCGCTGTCGCCCAGCGTGCTCACCGGCTCGCCGTCGGGGCCCTGCGAGTCGGGGTAGGTGAACTCCCAGTTCCACTGGAACCCGCGGATGTCGATGGCGAGGTCGGGGTCCGGGTTGTCGACGTCGACGTAGTTCTGCACGCTGACGGTGAACCCGAACAGCACGGCCACGATGATCGTCGGGATCACGGTGAACGCGATCTCGACGGGCAGGTTGTACTGCGTCTGCCGCGGCGGCGTGTCGTCGTCGCCCTTCTTCTTGCGGTGGAACGCCACCGCCCAGAACATCGCGCCCCATGTGACGGCGCCGACGACCAGTGCGGCGATCGCCGACCAGGTCCACAGCTCGCGCATCGCGTCGGCCTGTGGCGTGACACCGGCGGGCCATCCGAAACGGATGACGTCCTGTACCGAACATCCGGCGGTCAGCGGCACGATCAGCGCAGCCAGTAGGGCGAGCTTGACCGCCCGCGCCCGGCCCGGGTGCGCTCCGTGGTGTGCTCGGCCCACTGCGCGCCGCCTCCCCTTTTTGCTCAGTGCAGGACGTCCTTCGACCGCGCGTAGAGACTAGCCGAGCGAAGTCCCCGCGCGCCTGTCGGGTGCGTCGCCCGGGTGCGCGGCGTCGGCGTCGGCATACTGACTCGCTGTGTGCGGACTGCTGGGGCTCCTGACCGCCGACTCCGCGGCCCCGGACCGGGTCGGCGCGGTGGGCGCCGCGATGGCCTGCGCCCGGCACCGCGGGCCCGACGAGAGCGGCACCTGGCACGACGCCGACGTCGCGTTCGGCTTCAACCGTCTGTCCATCATCGACATCGAGCACTCCCGCCAGCCCCTGCACTTCGCCGACGGCCGGTACACGATCGTCTTCAACGGCGAGGTCTACAACTACCCGGAGCTGCGCGCGGAGCTCGCCGCCGAGCACGGCGCGGTGTTCGCCACCGAGGGTGACACCGAGGCGGTGGTCGCGGCCTACCACCACTGGGGCCCCGACGTCGTGCGCCGCCTGCGCGGCATGTTCGCCTTCCTCATCTGGGACGCCCGCGAGCGCGTGCTGTTCGGGGCGCGCGACCCGTTCGGCATCAAGCCGCTCTACCTCGCCTCCGGTCCGGCCGGCATCGCGTTCTCCAGCGAGAAGAAGAGCCTGCTGGAGCTGGCCCCGGCGCTCGGGCTGCCGCAGACGGACGGGATCGCCGCCGACGTCGACACGGTCGCGCTGCAGCACTACCTGACGATGCAGTACGTGCCCGAGCCCGCCACGATGCACCGCGGGGTGCGGCGGGTGGAGTCGGGGACCCACGTCACGGTCCGCCCGGGCGGCGAGGTGGAGCACGAGCGCTACTTCACCCCCGTGTTCACCGGCCGCGGCCCCACCGGGCCCGCCCTGCACGCCCGCATCGTCGAGGTCCTGCGCGGGTCGGTGGCCACGCACATGCGCGCCGACGTGACGGTGGGCGCGTTCCTGTCCGGGGGCATCGACTCCACCGCGATCGCGGTGCTCGCCAAGGAGCACAACCCGGACCTGATCACGTTCACGGCGGGGTTCGAGCGGTCGGGCTACTCCGAGGTCGACGTCGCGGCCGAGACGGCGGAGACGATCGGCGTGCGGCACGTCGTGCGCACCGTCAAGCCGGACGAGATGGCGGCCGCGCTGCCCTCGATCGTCTGGTACCTCGACGACCCCGTGGCCGACCCCGCGCTGGTGCCGCTGTGGTTCGTCGCGCGGGAAGCGCGCGAGCACGTGAAGGTCGTGCTGTCCGGGGAGGGCGCCGACGAGCTGTTCGGCGGCTACACGATCTACCGCGAGCCCGCCTCGCTGGCCGCCTTCGAGCGCGTGCCCGGCTCGGTGCGCCGGCTGCTGGGGCGCACCTCGGTGCGGTTGCCGGAGGGCCTGCGCGGCAAGGACCTCATGCGGCGCGGCGCGATCCCGCTGGAGCAGCGCTACTACGGCAACGCCCGCATCTTCCGCGACGACCAGCTCGCCGGGGTGCTGCGCCGCTACGACCCCCGACGCTCGCACACCGACATCACCGAGGCGCACTACCTGGCGTCCCGGCACTGGGACCCCGTCTCGCGGATGCAGCACGTCGACCTGTTCACCTGGCTGCGCGGCGACATCCTGGTCAAGGCCGACAAGATGACGATGGCCAACTCGCTGGAGCTGCGGGTGCCGTTCCTGGACCCCGAGGTGTTCGAGGTGGCCCGCGAGCTGCCGCGCTCGGCCAAGCTCGCGGGCGGCACCACGAAGTACGCGCTGCGCCGCGCGCTGTCGGGGATCGTGCCCCCGCACGTGCTCCACCGTAGGAAGCTGGGCTTCCCGGTGCCCATCCGGCATTGGCTGCGCGACGAGATGTACCCGTGGGCGTGCGAGGTCGTCCGCGACTCGCAGGCCGACCACCTCCTCGACCTGCGCGCCGTCCAGCGCCTCGTCGACGCCCACCGCGACGGCCCGGTCGACCACAGCCGCCGGGTGTGGACGCTGCTCGTGTTCCTGATCTGGCACGGGATCTTCGTGGAGGGCCGGATCCGGCCCGACATCGTCGAGCCGGTGCACCCCGTCCGGATCTAGGTGGCTAGGCCTTGAGCTTCTCCCGCCACACCCGCTCGAACGGCAGCCGCCAGGCGTGCGGGGTGATGAGCTGGTGGATCGCGTTCGGCCCCCAGCTCCCCTCGCCGTAGGGCCGCACCGGGGGCGGGTCGTCGAGCATCGGCTGGGAGCGCTCCCAAAGGCTCTCGATGCCGTCGGCGGTGGTGAACAGGGTGTGGTCCCCGCGCATGGCATCGAGGATGAGCCGTTCGTAAGCCTCCAGCGTGTCGCCGGAGTGCTCGCCCTCCTGCGAGGAGAACTGCATGGAGAGCTTGTCGAGCTTCATCCCCGGGCCGGGCCGCTTGCCGTAGTAGGACAGCGAGACCTTCGACTCGTCGGCCAGGTCGAACGTCAGGTGGTCGGGCCCGGAGGCGCCCACGCCGGAGTTGGCCGGGAACATCGTGCGCGGCGCCTCCTTGAACGCGATCGAGATGATCCGCTGGCCCTGCGCCATCTTCTTGCCGGTGCGCAGGTAGAACGGCACGCCCGCCCAACGCCAGTTGTCCAGCTGGGCGCGCAGGGCGATGAAGGTCTCGGTGTCGGAGTCGCGGGCGACGCCGGGCAGCTCCCGGTAGCCGGTGAACTGCCCCCGCACCACGTGCGCGGGCAGGACCGGCAGCAGCGAGCGGAAGACCTTGTTCTTCTCCTCGCTGATCGGCCGCGGCTCCAACGCGGTGGGCGGCTCCATCGCGACGAACGCCATCACCTGGAACAGGTGCGTGACCACCATGTCCTTGTACGCGCCGGTCGACTCGTAGAAGTTCGCGCGCTCGTCGAGGCCGAGGGTCTCGGGGACGTCGATCTGGACGTGGTCGATGAAGTTGCGGTTCCAGATCGGCTCGAAGAGCCCGTTGGCGAAGCGCAGCGCGAGGATGTTCTGCGCCGCCTCCTTGCCCAGGAAGTGGTCGATCCGGAAGATCTGGGACTCGGCGAAGGTCTCGTGCACCTCGTCGTTGAGCGCGACGGCGCTGGCCAGGTCGGTGCCGAACGGCTTCTCCATCACCACCCGCGAGCGCTCCACCAGCTTGGCCTGGTCGAGCATCGTGATGACGTCGAGCGCCGCCTTCGGGGGCACGCTGAGGTAGTGCAGCCGCAGCGACCCCTCGTCCAGCTCGGACTCGGCGGCGGCGACGGCCTCGGCCAGCGCCTCGGGGCCCGCCGTCACCGGCACGTAGCGCAGGTTCGCCGCGAAGGCGTCCCACTGCTCGGCCGTGGGTTTGTGGATGCCGAACCCGAATACGGCCTCGCGGGCGAACGCACGGAACGCCTCGTCGTCCAGATCCTCCAGCGACGACCCGACCACCCGGATCGACGGGGCCAGCGCGGAGGCAGCGAGGTGGGTGAGGCCCGGCAGCAGCTTGCGGCGGGCGAGGTCGCCCGTCGCCCCGAAGAGCACGACGACGTGGGGGGCGATGAGCTCGGACCCGGGCCCGTAGGGCCGGGCGCCGGTGGCGGGATAGGCGATCGTCTGGGGACGGTGATCCGGCATGCGGGGCATCCTGCCAGCCGGGACCACCCGCTCGGTTACGCCGGAAGGACCGTTTCGATGTCGGCCGCGGCGTCGGGGCCGTAGGCGTCGCGCAGGCGCTCCAGGCCCTGCGCGCGGTCCCACGGCCACTCCTGGCCGCCGTCGTGCTCGAGCACCAGCACCGCGATCAGCGAGCCGAGCTGCGCCGCGCGCTCCAGCGACAGCCCGCCCGCGGTGGCCGCGAGGAAGCCGGCGCGGAAGGCGTCGCCGACGCCGGTGGGGTCGACCTTGCCGGTCTCGGGCACGACGCCGACCTTGAGCTCGCCGACCTCGCGGCCCGAGATCTGCACGCCGTGCTCGCCCAGGGTGGTGATCCGGATGTCGACGCGCTCGGCGACCTGCTCCTCGGTCCAGCCGGTCTTCTGCTGGAGCAGCTCCCACTCGTAGTCGTTGGTCATCAGGTAGCGGGCGCCCTCGACGAGCCGGCGGATGCCGTCGCCGTCCATCCGGGCGACCTGCTGGGAGACGTCGGCGGCGAACGGCATGCCCGCCTCGCGGCACTCGCCGGTGAGCTGCACCATCGCGCCGGGGTCGCTGGCGCCGATCAGCACCAGTTCGGCGCGGTCGGCGAACTCGGTGAGGTGGATCTCCCCGGACCGGGCCATCGCGCCGGTGTAGAACGAGCCGATCTGGCGCATGTCGTCATCGGTGGTGCAGACGAACCGCGCGGTGTGCACGTCGTCGAAGACCCGGATCGCCGAGCAGTCGACGCCGTGGCGCTCCAGCCACTCGCGGTACTCGGCGAAGTCGCCCCCGACGGCCCCGACGAGCAGCGGGGACTGGCCCAGCACGCCCAGCCCGAACGCGATGTTGCCCGCCGAGCCGCCCTTCTTGATGACGAGCTCGTCGACCAGGAAGCTCAGCGACATCCGGTCGAGCTGGTCGACGACCATCTGGTCGGCGAACCGCCCCGGGAAGTGCATGAGGTGGTCGGTGGCGATGGATCCGGTCACGGCGATGGGCACGGGAGGGGACCCTACCCTCCCCGGAACGCGCGAACCCCGGTCGCGCACGGCGACCGGGGTCCGGGTGGCGCAGGACTCAGTTGAACGAGTCGCCGCAGGCGCACGAGCCGCCCGCGTTGGGGTTGTCGATCGTGAACCCCTGCTTCTCGATGGTGTCGACGAAGTCGATGACGGCGCCCTGCAGGTACGGCGCGCTCATCCGGTCGACGCCGACCTTGAGGCCGTCGTAGTCCCGGAACAGGTCGCCGTCGAGCGAGCGGTCGTCGAAGAAGAGCTGGTAGCGCAGGCCTGCGCAGCCCCCGGGCTGGACGGCGATGCGCAGGTGCATGTCGTCGCGACCCTCCTGCTCGAGCAGGAGACGGGCCTTCAACGCGGCGGCGTCGCTGAGCTCGACGCCGTGCGTCTCGCTCTCGGCGGCCGTGTCGGTCGTGACGGTGTTCTCGACGGTCATGGCTCTCCCAACAACGAACGATGCGGTGCGCATTCCAGTGTAGGCCCACCGGGTGACGGATCGGGCCCGGTGACGGCGATCACCGGCTCCAGCGCGCCGCCACGCGCGCGGCCAGGGCGGCCAGCGTGCCGGCCGGATCGGCGAGCGACGCCGCGACGCCGCCCGCGTCGTCGGCCACCGAGTACGCGGAGTCGACGCCGGCCGCGCCCGCCTCGCGGCGGCCCACCGACACCTGACCGGCCAGCACCAGGCACGGGATCCCCCGGTCCGCCGCACCGCGCGCCACGGTGGTGACGAGCTTGCCGCGCAGCGACTGCCAGTCGAAGCTGCCCTCCCCGGTGACCGCCAGGTCGGCGGCGTCGAGGGCGGCGTCGAGGCCGACCAGCTCGCGCACCAGGCCCGCGCCCGAGACCCGTCGCGCGCCCAGCGCCAGCAACGCGGCCCCGAGCCCGCCCGCGGCGCCCGCGCCCGGGTCGTCGCGCACCTCGCGGGGCAGCAGGTCGGCGAACGCGGCCAGCGCCGCGTCGAGCTCGGCGACCGCGGCCTCGTCCGCGCCCTTCTGCGGCCCGAACACCGCGGCGGCCCCGTGCGGCCCGAGCAGCGGGTTGTCGACGTCGGCCGCCGCGACCAGCCGGACCCCGCCCAGGTCGGGCGCCGCGGCGAGCCCTGCGGCGCCGGACGGGGCGCCGTCGGGCAGCGGCCGCCCCGCCGCGTCCACGGCGACGGCGCCCAGCGCGGCCAGCATCCCCGCTCCCCCGTCGGTGGTGGCCGACCCGCCCAGCCCCACGACGACCTCGGTGACGCCGGCGTCGCGGGCGTCGGCGATCAGCTCGCCGACCCCGCGCGTGCTCGCGCGCCGGGCGGTGTGGGGGGTGCGCCCGGCCACCAGGTGCAGCCCGCAGGCCGCGGCCGACTCCACGTACGCCACCCCGCCGAGCTCGAGCCAGCGGGCCGCGACGGGCGCGCCGAGGGGGCCGGTGACGGTGCGCTCGTGCCAGGTGCCGCCGCGGGCGGTGTGCAGGACGTCGACGAAGCCGGTGCCGCCGTCGGCGAGCGGGAGGAGCGTGAGCACGTCACCGGGGGCGGAGCGGCGCCAGCCCTCCGCGACCGCCTCCGCGGCCGCCGTGGCACTCAACGTCCCGCCGAAGGAATCCGGAGCCACGACCACCCGCACGACGGGAACCCTAGCGGGCCGTACTCTGTTTCCCGTGAGGTTCCTGCGCTCCAAGCCCGCCACCGAGCCCCCCACCGAGGCCGCCACCGACGCGTCCGCCGACGGCCCGGAGACGGTGCGGGTCGGGGGCAAGGGCCGGCCCACGCCCAAGCGGCGCGAGGCCGAGACGAAGCGCCGCGGCCCCGCGCCGCCCCCGCCGCGCACCCAGCGCGAGGCCTCCAAGCTCGCCAGGGCCAACCGGCCGGACCGGTCAGTCCGCCGCGCCGAGGCGATGGAGCGCCGCGAGCGGATGGCCGCGGGCGACGAGAAGTTCCTGATGCCGCGCGACCGCGGGCCGGTCAAGGCCTACGTCCGCGACGTCGTCGACTCGCGGCCGCACCTCATGGGCCTGTTCATGCCGCTGGCGATCGTGGTGGTGCTCTCGCTGCTGATCCCGATGCCGCAGGTGCAGTCCTACCTGAGCCTGTTCAGCCTCATCGCGCTCACCACGATGATCATCGAGGGCATCTTCCTCGGGGCGTCGATCACCGCGAAGGCGCGCAAGAAGTTCCCGGACGCGAAGATCGGCGGGCTGGGCACCGGCTGGTACGCCTTCACCCGCGCCTCCCAGCTGCGCCGCCTGCGCATCCCGAAGCCGCGGGTGCAGCGGGGCGCGAACCCCTGACCTCAGGTGCCGTCCTGCAGGCTCATCGGGCCGTAGACCTCGTCGTCGCCGTCGAGCAGCACCACGGCGTCGACGCCCGCGGAGCGCAGCTCGGGCCAGACGTCGGAGAACCACGACTCGGCCTCCGCCTGGTCGTCGAACACCTCGTCGGGACCGTCGACGGGCGACGCCTGCGCGTCCAGGTACCTCCACCGGAATGCCACGGGCCTATCGTGCACCGGTGATCACGCTGGTGCTCGGTGGCACGCGGTCGGGCAAGTCCGGGTACGCGGAGTCGCTGCTGCCTGCCGACGCCGCGGTCCGCTACCTGGCCACCGCCGCGCGCCGCCCCGGCGACGCCGAGTGGGACGCCCGGCTCGACGCCCACCGCGCCCGCCGCCCGGCCGCCTGGGAGACCGTCGAGTCCCCCGACGTCGCCGCGCTCGTCCGGGCCGGGGGCGGGCCGCTGCTCGTCGACGACCTGGGCACCTGGGTCACCGGCGTGCTCGACGACACCGGGGCCTGGGACGCCCCCACGGTCCCGGCGGGGGTCGGCGCCCGGGTGGCCGAGCTGGTCGACGCCGTCGCCGCGGCCCCGGGGCGGGTGGTGCTGGTGTCGGCGGAGGTCGGGCTGGGGGTCGTGCCGGCCACCCGCTCGGGCCGGGTGTTCCGCGACGAGCTGGGCGCCCTGAACGCCGCGCTGGCCGCGGTCGCCGACGAGGTCGTGCTGCTCGTGGCGGGGTTGACGCTGCGGCTGAAGTAGCCACCCCGCCCCGCGCCCCGCCGACCCCGACCGATAGGAAGTTCCCGTGGACATCCCCGCGATCACCCCGCCCGACGCCCAGGCCCAGCGCGCGGCGGCGGCCCGGATCGCCGAGCTCGCCGTGCCGCTCGACGGCCTGGGCCGCCTCGCCGAGCTGGGCTGCTGGCTGGCCGCGGTGCAGGGCACCTGCCCGCCGCTGCCGCCCGGGCGGGCCCGGGTCGTCGTCGTCGCCGCCGACCACGGGATCGCCGCGGGCGGGGTCTCCCGCCACCCCGGCTCCGCCACGCTCGAGCAGGTCCGCGCGGTGCGCGAGCACACCGCCCCGGTGTCGGTGCTGGCGCCGGTGAGCGGGGCGTCGATCCGGATCGTCGACGTCGGGCTCGACCACGAGTCCACCGACCCGCACCACGTCCGCCGCGGATCCGGTCGCATCGACCGGGAGGACGCGCTCACCGCCGAGGAGACCGAGCGCGCGTTCGCGGCCGGGCGGGCCGTCGTCGACGAGGAGGTGGACGGCGGGGCCGACCTGCTGATCCCGGCGTCGCTGGGCGTGGGGGCGACCACGGCGGCGTCCACGCTGGTCAGCGCGCTGTCCGGGGCCGAGCCGGTGGCCGTCGTCGGCCGGGGCAGCGGCATCGACGACCAGGGCTGGATGCGCAAGACCGCCGCCGTCCGCGACGCCCTGCGCCGCGCCCGCCCGCACGTCCGCGACCCCATGGCGCTGCTGCGCGTCGCCGGGGGCGCCGACCTGGCCGCGCTCGCCGGGATGCTCGTGCAGGGTGCCGTGCGCCGCACCCCGGTGCTCGTCGACGGCCTGGTGGCCGGCACCGCCGCGATGATCGCCGACGACCTGTCCCGCGGCGCCCGGGCCTGGTGGCGGATCGCGCAGCGGTCGACCGAGCCCGGGATGGAGCTGGTGTCCACGCACCTGAGCCTGCCGCCGCTGGTCGACCTCGGCCTGCGCACCGGCGACGGCACCGGCGCGGTCGCCGTCCTGCCGCTGCTGCAGATGTCGGCGCGGGTCCTGGCCGAGACCGAGCTCGCCGCCACCGGGTGAGCTCGCTCGCCCTCGCCCTGAGCTGGCTGACGGTCCTGCCGGTCCGCACCGGGGCGCCCGACGCCCGCACCGCGGCGGGCGCGATCCGCTGGGCGCCGGTGGTCGGCGGCCTGCTCGGGGCCGCGGCGGGTGGCGCGCTGGTCGGGCTGGCGGCGCTCGGTGTCCCCCCGGCGGTGGCGGGGCTGCTGGCCGTCGGCCTCCTCGCGCTGGCGACCCGCGGCATGCACCTCGACGGCCTGGCCGACACCGCCGACGGCCTGGGCTGCTACGGCCCGCCGGAGCGGGCGCTGGCCGTGATGCGCGACGGCGGGGCGGGCCCGTTCGGGGTGGTGGCGCTGCTCGTCGTGGTCGGGGTGCAGGCGGCGGCGCTGGCCGCGCTCGCGGCGGGCCCGTGGAGCGCGCCCGCCGTGATCGGGTCGGTGGCGCTGGCCTGCGCGGCGGGCCGGGCCGGGTTCGGCTGGGTGTGCCGCCGTGGCGTGCCGGCCGCGCGCCCCGGCGGCCTGGGCGCGACGGTCGCCGGCTCGCAGCCCCCGTGGGTGCCGGGGCTGTGGTGGACGGCCCTGGCCGGGGCCGGCTTCGCGGTGGCCGGCGCCCGCGGGGTGGTGGCCGTCGCGCTGGGCGCGGCGCTGGTGGCCCTGCTGTCGTGGCACACCGCCCGCCGCTTCGGCGGCATGACCGGCGACGTCCTGGGCGCGGCGGGCGAGCTGGCCGCGACCGCGGCCCTGGTGGTGCTCTCGACGGTGCCCTGAGCGGGCTACCGGACCAGCGTGTGCATCCAGCTGTGGGTGTCGGGGGCGGTGCCGCGCTGGATCCGGGTGAGCAGGTCGCGCAGGCGCATCGTGATCGGGCCGGGCTCCCCGCCGCCGACGACGACCTCGCCGTCGTTGTGCTTGACCGTCCCGACCGGCGTGATCACCGCCGCCGTGCCGCACGCGAACACCTCGCTGATCGCCCCGGAGGCACAGCCGGCGAGCCACTCGTCGGCGGAGATCCGGCGCTCGGTGACCTGGCAGCCCAGCTCCTTGGCCAGCACCAGCAGCGAGTCGCGGGTGATGCCGGGCAGGATCGAGCCGCTCAGCTCCGGGGTGACGACCTCGACCGACTCCCCCGACCCGAAGACGTAGAACAGGTTCATGCCGCCCATCTCCTCGACCCACCGGTGCTCGGCGGCGTCGAGGTAGGCGACCTGCGCGCACCCGTGCGCGGAGGCCTGGGCCTGCGGGAGCAGCGAGGCGGCGTAGTTGCCGCCGCACTTCGCGGTGCCGGTGCCGCCGAGCGCGGCACGGGTGTAGTCGGTGCACAGCCACACGTCGACGGGCTGGACGCCGCCGGGGAAGTAGGCGCCCGCGGGCGAGGCGATGAGGACGTAGAGGTACTCCGCGGACGGGCGGACACCCAGCCCGACCTCGGTGGCCAGCATGAACGGCCGCAGGTACACCGACTCCTCGCCGCCCGCGGGCGGCACCCAGGCCCGGTCGACGGTGAGCAGCTCGGTGAGCGAGGCGAGGAACAGCTCGTCGGGCAGCTCCGCCATCGCCAGCCGCGCCGCCGACGAGCGGAAGCGCGCGGCGTTGGCGTCGGGGCGGAAGGAGGCGACCGAGCCGTCGGGCTGCTGGTAGGCCTTGAGCCCCTCGAAGATCTCCTGCCCGTAGTGCAGCACCATCGACGCCGGGTCGAGCAGCAGCGGGCCGTAGGGCACGACCGACGGGGTGTGCCAGCCCTGCTCCGCGTTCCACGGGATCGTCACCATGTGGTCGGTGAAGTACCGCCCGAAACCGGGGTCGGCGACGATCGCGGCGCGCCGGTCCTCCGGCACCGGGGAGGGGTGGGGGGTGCGGGAGAACTCGGTCATGGCCGAGACGGTAGCAAGAGTCAGCGCACGTGTGACGCGACGAACGGGGGCTTCACGACGGTGCATTCCAGGGCCCGCCCGCGGACGTCGACGGCGACGGTGTCCTCGAGCCCCACACCGGCCGCGGTGTCGATCAGCGCGAGCGCGATCCCGCACCTCAGCGTGGGCGAGAACGTGCCGGAGGTGGTGACGCCGACGCGCGTGCCGTCGACCAGCACGTCCATCCCGGCCCGCGGCACGCCCCGCCCGGTGGCGCGCAGCCCGCGCAGCCTGCGGACCGGGCCGGCCGCCTTCTCCGCGACCAGCGCGTCCTTGCCCCGGAAGGCCGCCTTGTCCCAGCCGACGGCCCAGCCGCTGCCCGCCTGCACGGGGGTGATGTCCACCGAGAGGTCCTGGCCGTGCAGCGGGTAGCCCATCTCGGTGCGCAGGGTGTCCCGGGCGGCGAGGCCGGCCGGGTGGGCGCCCGCGGCGACGAGGCGGTCCCACACCGGACCGGCGTCGCCGGCCGGGACCAGCAGCTCGTAGCCCCGCTCCCCGGTGTAGCCGGTGCGGCACACCCGGATGCCGTCGACGTCGGCGAAGGCCATGTAGTCCAGCTCCGGCACGTCGGGCAGGACGTCGGCGACGCGCGGGCCCTGGACGGCGAGCACGGCCAGGTCGCGGTGGCGGTCGGTGACGGTGACGCCGTCCGGGGCCTCCGCCCGCAGGATCTCCGCCACCGCCGCGGCGTTGGCGGCGTTCGGCACGGCGAGCACCTCGTCCGGCCCGACCAGGTAGACGATCACGTCGTCGACGACCCCGCCGCCGGGGGTGCAGCACAGCGTGTACTGCGCCTGCCCCGGCGCGATCCGCCCGAGGTCGGCGGTGAAGACCCGGTTGACGAGGTCGGCCGCGCCCGGGCCGGTGATCGCCAGCTTGCCGAGGTGGCTGACGTCGAACACGCCGACCGCCTCGCGCACCGCGGTGTGCTCGGCGACCGTGCCGCCGGGGTAGGACAGCGGCATCGACCACCCGCCGAACGCCCCGAGGGTGGCCCCGAGTGCGAGGTGGCGGTCGTGCAGCGGGCTGGTGAGGAGATCGTCCACGGCCGGGACGCTACCCCGGTGGACCGGGGTCCCGGAGCAGGGTGACCAGCGTCCACCCGGCCACCAGCACGAGCGCCGTGATCGCCACCTGCACCACCGGGAGCAGCACCGCGAGGGCCAGGCAGAGCACGAACCCGGCCCACGAGGTCCACATCGGCCAGCGCCGCTGCTCCGGCGGCAGCCGCAGGGCCGCGAGGTTGATCACCGCGTAGTAGACGAGCACCGAGCACGCCGACAGCGCGATGGCCGCGGCCGGCCCGGCGAGCAGGGCGATGACGACCGCGACCGCCCCGCCCGCGAGGTCGGCGCGCCACGGCGTGCCGCGCCGGCCGACGACGGCGAGCGCGCCCGGCAGCTCGCCGCGCCGGGCCATCGCCAGGCCCGTGCGGCTCACCCCGACCAGCACCGACAGCAGCGCCGACCCGGCCGCGACGGCGGCCCCGACGCGCACGAGCACCCCCAGCGACGGGGAGGGCCCGGTGTCGACGAGGGTGACCAGCGGGGCGGTCTCGGTGGCCAGCCGGTCGATCCCCAGCCCGACGATCAGCGCGACGCCGACCAGCAGGTAGGTGGCCATGGCGATGGCCAGCGCCACCTCGATCGCCCGGCGCAGCGTGCGGGAGGGGTCGCGGACCTCCTCGCCCAGCGTGGCGATCCGGGCGTAGCCGGCGAAGGCGAAGAACAGCAGCCCGGCCGCGGTGAAGACCCCGAGCGGTCCGCCCGCCACCGGCCCGGGCGCCTCCGTGGTCGGCACCGCCGCGGGCGTGACGCTCTCCCCCGCCCCGAGCAGCCCGCTCACGACCACCAGCAGCAGCACCGCGAGGGTGCCCCCGACCAGCGCGTACGCCCCGCGCGCCGTCCAGCGCACGCCGGCGAGGTTCAGCGCGGTGACCGCCACGATGACGACGACCGCCGCCGCCACCGGCTGCGAGGGCAGCACGTAGCTGCCGAACACCCCGGCCGCCGCGGCCGCCGAGGACGTCTTCCCGGCCAGGAACGCGACCCCGGCGAGCCGCCCGGCGCCGGGTGCGATGCGCTCGCGCCCGTAGACGTACCCGCCGCCGCTCTCGGGGTGCGCGACGGCGAGGTCGGCGGTGGACGCCGCGTTGCAGGCCGCCACCGTCCCGGCGAGGACGACGGCGACCAGCAGCCACGGGCCCGCCGCGGCCGCGGCCGGGCCCCACACCGCGAAGACGCCCGTGCCCAGCATCGCCGCGAGCCCGAGGACCACCGCGTCGGCGGTCCCCAGTCGTCTCTGCACGCTCTCTGACACCGCGACACCCTGTCATCCGCCCCTGCCCATCGGTCGGGCGCGGCGGTGTCATTAGCATCTCGAAGCGGTCTCACCCCGGCCGTCCGTCGAGAGGAACACCGTGCCCACCGAACTGCAGCTCGGCAGCGGCGACCCCGCCGCCGCCACCGTCGACGCCGTCGTGATCGGCGTGTCGGCTCTCGACGGGGCACCCGTCCTCGCCCCGGGCGCCGCCGAGATCGACACCGCCTTCGACGGGGACCTGGCCGGGCTGCTCGCCGTCGCGGGCGCCACCGGGAAGGCCGAGGAGGTCGTCCGGATCCCGACCCGCGGCGCGATCACGGCGCCGCTGCTGCTGGCCGTCGGGCTCGGGTCGGGCGAGGCCGACGCGGCCGCCGTGCGCAACGCCTCGGGTGCGGCGGCCCGCGCCCTGTCCGGCACCGGGCACGCCCTGTCGACGCTGGGCCGCATCGACCTCGCCGCGGCCGCCGAGGGCACCCTGCTGGGTGCCTACGCCTTCACCGCCTACCGCTCCGGTGACGGCGCGTCGGCCCCGGTCGGCCGGGTCGACGTGCTTCCCGCCGACACCGATACCGGCGCGGCCGAGGCGCTGCGCGTCGCCACCGCCGTCGCCACCGCCGTCACCGTGGCCCGCGACCTGGTGAACACCCCGCCCAACGACCTCTACCCCGAGTCGTTCGCACAGCGCGCCGCCGACCTGGCGAGCGCCGCGGGCGTCGAGGTCGAGGTGCTCGACGACGTCGCGCTCGCGGAGGGCGGGTACGGCGGCGTCACCGGGGTGGGCCAGGGTTCGTCGCGCAAGCCGCGGCTGGTGCGGCTGAGCTGGTCGGGCGGCTCCGCCCCGCGCAAGCGGGTCGCGCTGGTCGGCAAGGGCATCACGTTCGACACCGGCGGCATCTCGATCAAGCCGGCCGCGAACATGGACCAGATGACCTCCGACATGGGCGGTGCGGCCGCCGTCGTCGCCACCACGGTGCTGGCCGCGCAGCTGGAGCTGCCCGTCGCGGTCACCGCGACCGTCCCGATGGCGGAGAACATGCCCAGCGACACCGCCTACCGCCCCGGCGACGTGCTGCGGATGTACGGCGGCAAGACCGTCGAGGTGCTCAACACCGACGCCGAGGGCCGGCTGATCCTGGCCGACGCGATCGTCCGCGCGGCGCAGGACGAGCCGGACTACCTGGTGGAGACCTCGACGCTGACCGGCGCGCAGATGGTGGCGCTGGGCACCCGCACCGCGGGCGTCATGGGCACCGAGGAGCTGCGCGACCGCATCGCCGGGCACGCGCAGGCCACCGGCGAGGGCGGCTGGGCCATGCCGCTGCCCGCGCACCTGCGCGCCGATCTCGACTCCCGCGTCGCCGACATCGCGAACGTCACCGCCGCCCGCTGGGGCGGCATGCTCGCCGCCGGGGTGTTCCTCGCGGAGTTCGTGCCCGAGGGCCTGCCCTGGGCGCACATCGACATCGCCGGCCCGAGCTTCCACACCGGCGGTCCCTACGGCTACACCGCCAAGGGCGGCACCGGCGTCCCCGTCCGCACCCTGTGGGCGCTGCTCACCGACATCGCCGAGAACGGCTGACCGCTCCGGGCGCTCAGAGCCCGTCGCGGCGGGCGCGTTCGCGCAGGATCTTCTGGCGGGCGTCGTGGTCGCGCATGCGCTGCGGGTAGCCGACGAGCTGCACGTCGTACACCGGCATCTTCAGCGAGCGGGCGAGCTTGCGCGCCGCGTCCGGGCCGGTGACGCGGCGGCGCGTCCAGCGCCCGTCCTTGTCGACCATGAGCATCGTGGTCTCGGTGACGGCGGTGCGCGGCTCCACGAACGCCTCGACCCCGTCGTGCGCGGCGAACCACTCCCGCAGGTGCGCCTCGTCCTCGCGACCACCCGTGCGCGTCGTGCCCCGACGCCGGCCCCGCCACCTGTCCAACAGACCCATCCGGCCCACCCCCTGTCCCCGTGCCAACGCGCCGGGGTGGTGATTTTCTCCCGAACGGACCAGGCCTCACACGATGGCCCGCCGGATGACAGGATGGCCGCAGGCGGCACATGCCACTGTTCACGATCCTGCGGATCGACCTCGATAGGGAGTTCTCACGTGCCCGAGCACAACGCGGACCTGGTGATCCTCGGCGGCGGATCGGGTGGATACGCCTGCGCGCTGCGCGCTGCGGAGCTGGGGATGTCGGTCGTGCTGATCGAGAAGGACAAGCTCGGCGGCACCTGCCTGCACTACGGCTGCATCCCGACCAAGGCCCTGCTGCACGCGGCCGAGGTCGCCGACGCCGCCCGCGAGGGCGAGAAGATCGGTGTGCGGAGCACGTTCGACGGCATCGACATGGCCGGCGTGAACTCCTACAAGGACGGCGTGATCGCCAAGCTGTACAAGGGGCTGCAGGGGCTCGTGAAGTCCCGCAAGATCACCCTGGTCGACGGCACCGGCCGCTTCGAGGGACCGAACGCCGTCGTCGTCGGCGACGACCGGTACGTCGGCGAGAAGGTGGTGCTCGCCACCGGCAGCTACGCGCGCTCGCTGCCCGGGCTCGACATCGGCGGCCGCATCGTCACCTCCTACGAGGCGATCCACCTCGACGAGGCCCCGAAGCGGGTCGTCGTCCTGGGCGGCGGCGTGATCGGCGTCGAGTTCGCCAGCGTGTTCAAGAGCTTCGGTGCCGACGTCACGATCGTCGAGGCGCTGCCGCACCTGGTGCCCAACGAGGACGAGTTCGCGTCCAAGGGCCTGGAGCGCGCGTTCCGCAAGCGCAAGATCACCTTCAAGACCGGGGTCAAGTTCACCGGCGCCACGCAGACCGACGACGCCGTCACCGTGTCGCTCGAGTCGGGCGAGGAGATCGAGGCCGACCTGCTGCTGGTCGCCATCGGCCGCGGCCCCAACACCGCCAACGCCGGTTACGAGGAGGCGGGCGTCAACATGGAGCGCGGGTTCGTCCTCGTCGACGAGCGGCTGCGCACCAACCTGGAGAACGTCTACGCGCTCGGCGACATCGTCCCGGGCCTGCAGCTCGCGCACCGCGGCTTCGCCCAGGGCGTCTTCCTCGCCGAGGACCTGGCCGGGCTCAACCCGCCGGTCATCGACGAGAAGGGCATCCCGCGCGTCACCTACTGCGAGCCCGAGGTGGCGTCGGTCGGTCTCACCGAGGCCGAGGCCAAGGAGCGCTACGGCGAGATCGAGACGCTCACCTACGACCTCGCCGGCAACGGCAAGTCCCAGATCCTGCAGACCCAGGGCGCGATCAAGCTGGTCAAGACCGGCGCGAAGGGCACCGAGGGCCCGGTCGTCGGCATCCACATGGTCGGCGCGCGGGTCGGCGAGCTGATCGGCGAGGCCCAGCTGGTCTACAACTGGGACGCCCAGGCCGAGGACGTCGCCGCGCTGATCCACGCCCACCCCACCCAGAACGAGGCGTTCGGCGAAGCGTTCCTGGCGCTGGCCGGCAAGCCGCTGCACAGCCACTCCTGACCGCTCCCCCGATCCGCGTAGAAGTAAGGAGCCCCGAGAGCCATGGCGTTCTCCGTCCAGATGCCCGCGCTCGGTGAGAGCGTCACCGAGGGCACCGTCACCCGTTGGCTCAAGCAGGAGGGTGACCGGGTCGAGGTCGACGAGCCGTTGCTCGAGGTCTCCACCGACAAGGTCGACACCGAGATCCCCTCGCCCGCCGCCGGGGTGCTGCAGCGCATCGTCGCGGGGGAGGACGAGACGGTCGAGGTCGGCGGCGAGCTGGCCGTGATCGGCGACGGCGAGGAGTCCGGCGACTCCGGCGCCTCCGGGGGCGACGAGCCCGCGGAGCCCGCCGCCGAGGAGGAGCCCGCGCAGGAGGAGGCACCGCGGGAGGAGGCCCCCGCCGAGGAGCCCGCCCCCGCGCAGGAGGAGCCGGCGCCGCAGGCCGCCACGAAGAGCACCGGTTCCGGCACCGCGATCACCATGCCCGAGCTGGGCGAGAGCGTCACCGAGGGCACCGTCACGCGCTGGCTCAAGGAGGTCGGCGACTCCGTCGAGGTCGACGAGCCGTTGCTCGAGGTCTCCACCGACAAGGTCGACACCGAGATCCCCTCCCCCGTCGCCGGCACGCTGCTGGAGATCACCGCGGGCGAGGACGAGACCGTCGAGGTCGGCGGGCAGCTCGCCGTCATCGGTGACGGGTCGGCGGCGCAGGCCGAGGAGGAGCCGGCCCCGGAGAAGGAGCCGGAGCCGGAGAAGGAGAAGGAGCCGGAGCCGGAGCCGGCCCCGAAGGCGCAGGAGAAGGCGCCCGAGCCCGCCCCGAAGGCTCAGGAGAAGGCCGAGCGCGCCGACGTCGCCGCCGAGCAGCCGTCCCGGCCGGAGTCCGACGGGGCCGCCGACGCCCCGACGGGCGCCCCGTACGTCACCCCGCTGGTCCGCAAGCTGGCCGCCGAGCACGGCGTCGACCTGTCGACGATCACCGGCTCCGGAGTCGGCGGGCGCATCCGCAAGCAGGACGTGCTGGCCGCGGCCGAGGCCGCCGCGCCGGAGCCCACCCCGGAGCCCGCCGCGGCCCCCGCCGCCGCGTCCGCCCCCGCGGCGCCGCAGGCCGCCGCACCCCGGTCGATCCCCCGGCCGGCGAAGGGCGCCCCGGAGCCGGGCACCACGGTGAAGCTGCCCCGGCTGCGCCAGGTCATCGCCCAGCGGATGACCGAGTCGCTGCGGGTCTCCGCGCAGCTCACCACGGTGCAGGAGGTCGACGTCACGCGCATCGCGAAGCTGCGGGCGCGGGCGAAGGCGGAGTTCGAGCGCCGCGAGGGCGTCAAGCTCACCTACCTGCCGTTCTTCGCGAAGGCCGTCGTCGAGGCCCTGAAGGCGTTCCCGCAGGTCAACGCGTCGATCAATGACGAGACCAACGAGGTGACCTACCACGGCAACGTGCACCTCGCGATCGCCGTCGACACCCCGCGTGGCCTGCTCGTCCCGGTCATCAAGAACGCCGAGGACCTCAACATCGCGGGCCTGGCCCGCCGGATCGCCGACGTCGCGGCGCGCACCCGCGACAACAAGATCGGCCCCGACGAGCTCTCCGGCGGCACCTTCACCATCACCAACATCGGCAGCGCCGGTGCGCTGTTCGACACGCCGATCATCAACCAGCCCCAGGTCGCCATCCTGGGCACCGGCGTGATCACCAAGCAGCCGATGGTCGTCACCGGCGCCGACGGCGACGACGTGATCGCCGTCCGCTCGGTGTGCTACCTGCCGCTGACCTACGACCACCGCCTGGTCGACGGCGCCGACGCCGGGCGGTTCGTCTCGGCGGTCAAGGCACGGCTCGAGGAGGGCGCGTTCGAGGCCGACCTCGGCCTGTAGCCGCACGGGCGCGCGACCGGGGGACACCCCGGGTCGCGCGCCCCGGGCCGTTCGGCGAGGATTCACCGCGTGCGCGTCGTCATCGCCGGGTCGTCCGGTCTGATCGGAACAGCCCTCGTCTCCCACCTGCGCGAGGCGGGGCACGACGTCCTGCGGCTGGTCCGCCGGGCACCCGCCGCCCCCGACGAGCGGGGCTGGGACCCCCCGTCCGGACGCATCGACCCCGGCACGTTCGACGGCGTCGACGCCGTGGTCAACCTGGGGGGCGCGGGGCTGGCCGACCGGCCGTGGACCGGCGCGCGCAAGCAGGAGCTGCGCGACAGCCGGACGGTGCCCACCGAGGTGCTGGCCGCCGCCGTCGCCGAGCACGGGGTGCCCGCGTTCCTGTCCGGGTCGGCCGTCGGCTTCTACGGTGACACCGCGGGCCGGCCCGTCGACGAGTCCGCGCCACGCGGCGCCGGGTTCCTCGCCGACCTGTGCGTCGACTGGGAGGCCGCCACCGCGAAGGCGCAGGACGCGGGGGCGCGGGTGGTGCTGCTGCGCACCGGCCTGGTGCTCTCCCCCGCCGGTGGGCTGCTCGGGGTCCTGCGCCCGCTGTTCAAGGCGTTCCTGGGCGGGCGGCTGGGCTCGGGCCAGCAGTACATGCCGTGGGTGTCGCTCGACGACGAGGTGGGCGCCATCCGGTTCGCCCTGGAGAACCCGGCGGTCACCGGGCCGCTCAACATCGTCGGTCCCACCCCCGTCACCAACGCCGAGCTGACGAAGGCCCTCGCCGCCGCCGTCGGCCGCCCCACCTCGATCCCGGTGCCCGCGTTCGTCATCCGCACGGTGATGGGCACGATGGGCGAGGAGATGGCGCTGTTCGGCCAGCGCGTGCTGCCCGCGCAGCTGCAGGCCACCGGGTACCAGTTCCGCCACCACGCGGTCGGCGAGGCGCTGGCCGCGGCCGTCGGGTCGTGACCGACGTCCTGGTCGTCGGCGCCGGGCTCGCCGGGCTGCGCGCGGCGCAGCTGCTCACCCGCCGGGGGCTCGAGGTCACGGTGCTGGACGCCGCCGACCGCCCCGGTGGCCGGATGGCCACCGACGTCGTCGACGGCTTCCGCTGCGACCGCGGCTTCCAGGTGCTCAACACCTCCTACCCCGCGCTGCGCACCGCCACCGATCTCGCCGCGCTCGACCTGCGCGCGTTCGAGCCCGGGGCCGCCATCCGCGGCGGCGACGGCGCCCTGCACCGCTTCGCGAACCCGGTGCGGCGCCCGTCCCAGGCGTTCGCGACGGCCGTCGACGGGCTGTTCGGCGTCGCGGACAAGGCCCGGCTGGTGGCCTGGACCGCGCGGGTGCTGGCCACGCCGCCGTCGCGCACGGCCGGGATCGTCGACCGGTCGGCCGCGCAGGACCTCGCCGCGGCGGGCCTGGACGGGCCGGTCGTGGAGCGGTTCCTGCGCCCCTTCCTGTCCGGGGTGCTCGGCGAGTCGGCGCTGGCGACGTCGGCGGCGTTCGTGCGGCTGGTGTGGCGCAGCTTCGCGCTCGGGACGGTCGCGGTGCCGGCCGACGGCATGGGCGCGTTGCCCGCCCGGCTCGCCGCGGGCCTGCCCGACGGCGTGCTGCGCCTGGGGCGACGGGTCACCACCGTGCGCCCCGGCGTGGTGCACACCGCCGACGGCGAGCACACCGCGCGCGCGGTGCTGGTGGCGACCGACCCGGTCGCCGCGGGCACCCTGCTCCCCGGGCTCGACGTGGCGCCGATGCACGCGCTGACCACCTACTACCACGTGACCGACACCCCGCCGGCCGAGCTGCCGCTGCTGCACCTCGACGGCACCGGCGGGCCGGTCGCCAACACCGTGGTCCTCACCCGCGCGGCGCCCGGCTACTCCCCCGACGACCGCGCGCTGGTGTCCTCCACGGTGCTGGGCGACCCGCTGCCGGAGCCGCAGGTGCGCCGCGAGCTGGCCAGGGTCTACGGCCGCCCGGTCGAGGGGTGGGAACTGCTGCACACCGCACCGGTCCGGGCCGCACTGCCCGCGTTCCGGCCCGGCCACCCGGTGCGCCGCGACGTCGCGCTCGGCGACGGGCTGTTCGTGGCGGGCGACCACCGTGACACCCCGTCGACGCAGGGCGCGCTGGTCAGCGGGCGGCGCGCGGCGCAGGCGGTGCTGGAGCACCTCGGGGTCCGACGCCCGATATGAGGGTTGTCTTGCCTAGTTGAGGCTTGCTTTACTTCGGCGACCTGTCCGGATCGTCCGAGGAGTCCCCGTGGCGCCCACCCTGCTCGCTCCCCCGGTCGTCGACGACGCCACCCGCCGCCGGTTCCTCGGAATGATCGCCGCGGCCGGCCTGCTCACCGCCTGCGCCGCCGACCCCGGGACGGCACCGGCCGACCCCGGCTTCCCGCGCACCGTCACCACCCCCGACGACGGGCCGGTGCGGCTGGACCGCGCCCCGCGCCGGATCGTCGCGATGAACGGCAACCGCGTCCTGCCGTTCCTGGTGCCGTTCCTGACCCCGGAGTACCGGCTCGTCGGCTTCGGCGGCACGGCCACGCCCGAGGAGTACCCCTGGATCGCCGACCAGCTCGCCCCCGGGCCCGCGTTCACCGTCGCCGACGGGGTGCCGGTCGAGGCGGTGGCCGCGCTGGCCCCGGACCTCATCCTGGCCAACGGCAACCTGGGCGACTACTGGGAGCCCGCCCGCGCGGTCGGCCCGCTCGTGCAGCTGCCGGAGACCGATCTGCGGGCCACGGTGACGTTGCTCGGGGAGATCTTCGGGGCCCCCGACGTCGCCCGGCGGGTGCTCGCCGAGGTCGACGCGCAGATCGCCGCGGCCCGGCGCGCCACCCCGGTCACCGCGGCGGTGCTGCTGGACTACGCCGGGGACGGCACCGTCAACTTCCGGGTGCCCGGCGCGGAGCTGCCCAACTTCCTCGCCGAGCTCAACGTGGTGGTCGCCGACTCGCCGACCGCGCAGGACGGCTACGAGGACGTCTCGCTGGAGCTGGCCTCCGCGCGGCTCGACGTCGACTTCGTGGTGATCGGCCACGCCGGTGACGAGCTGCAGGCCGCGCTGCTGGCCGACCCGGTGTTCTCCGCGATCCCGGTGATCGCCCAGGGCCGCTACGTCGTGCTGGACGCCCGGCAGAACTCCGCCGGGTTCCCCGTCACGCCGCCGACGGTGCCGATCCTGATCGACGCGCTGGCCCCGCTCCTGCGGGCCTGACCGGTGCTCGACGGGGCCCGCTGCGGCGTAACCTGCCAGGCATGGCGTCCCGTGCGAGCTGCCGGCGCAGCACCGACCCCGTCCGCGTCGACCGGACCGGCACCGTCGACTACCTCGTGGCGTGGGACGCCCAGCGCGCCCACGCCGCGGCCCGGCGCGACGGCACCGGCCCCGACGTCCTGATGCTGCTGGAGCACCACTCGGTCTACACCGCGGGGAAGCGCACCCAGCCGCAGGACCGGCCCACCGACGGCACCCCCGTCGTCGACGTCGACCGCGGCGGCCGGATCACCTGGCACGGGCCGGGCCAGCTGGTCGGCTACCCGATCGTCGGGCTCGCCGAGCCGCTGGACGTCGTCGACTTCGTGCGGCGGCTGGAGGAGGCCCTGATCCACGTCGTGCACGGGCTCGGCGTCACCGCGGCCGGGCGGGTCGAGGGGCGCAGCGGGGTGTGGCTGCCCGCCGACGACCGCGGGCCCGAGCGCAAGCTGGGCGCCATCGGGGTGCGCGTGCAGGGCGGCGTGACGCTGCACGGGTTCGCCCTGAACTGCGACCCCGACCTCGGTGCGTTCGACCGGATCGTGCCGTGCGGGATCGCCGACGCCGGGGTCAGCTCCCTGTCGGCCGAGCTGGGCCGCGCGGTGCCGGTCGCCTCCGTCGTGGACGACGTCACCGCGGCCGTCCTCGACGCCCTCGACGGGGCGCTGCCGGTCACCGAGCACCCGGTGGCCCGGGCGCCGGAACCGGCCGGGCTCGACCTGCACCTGCACCCGACCCTGCGCTAGTTCTTCCGGCCCCGCGCCGACACCAGCACCGCCGCCACCGCGACCCCGACACCGATCACCACGATCGAGACCAGCGCCAGGCCGGGCAGCTGGAACGCGCCCACCACCGTGGTGAGCACCAGCGCCGCCACCGCCGCGGCGGCGGTCGCCCGGATCAGGGTCGGGTTCCAGCGCAGCACGTCAGAGCCGCCCGGCGACGTCGGAGGCGATCAGGTCGATCTGGTCGAGGTCGTCGAGGTCCATGAGCTGCAGGTACAGCCGCGTGACCCCGGCCTTCTCCCGCCAGGTGCCGATGCGGTCGACGACCTCGGCCGGGGTACCGGTGAGGCCGTTGGCGCGCAGCTCGTCGACCTCGCGGCCCAGGGTCAGCGCGCGGCGGGCGATCTCGGCGTCGTCACGGCCCACGCACACGACCTGCGCCACCGAGCGCACCAGCTCCGCGGGGTCGCGGCCGACCGCCCGGCACGCGGCGTCGACGCGCCCGAACTGCTCCGCGGCGACGTCGACATCGGAGAAGGGGACGTTGAACTCGCTCGCGAACCGCGCGGCCAGCTCCGGGGTGCGCCGCTTCCCCCGGCCCCCGACGACGATCGGCGGGCGCGGCTGCTGCACCGGCTTGGGCAGCGCCGGGGAGTCGGTGACGGTGTAGTGCGCACCGTCGAAGGAGTAGCGCTCGCCGGGCAGCGTCCCCCACAGGCCGGTGACGATCTCCAGCTGCTCGGCGAGGCGGTCGAAGCGCTCCCCCAGCGGCGGGAACGGGATGCCGTAGGCGGCGTGCTCGGCGTCGAACCAGCCCGAGCCCAGTCCCAGCTCGACGCGCCCGCGCGACATGCGGTCGACCTGGGCCACCGACACCGCCAGCGGGCCGGGCAGCCGGAACGTCGCCGAGGACACGAGCGTGCCGAGGCGGATGCGGGAGGTCTCGCGGGCGAGCCCGGCGAGGGTCAGCCACGCGTCGGTGGGGCCGGGCTCGCCGGAGGCGTCGCCCATCGCGAGGTAGTGGTCGGAGCGGAAGAAGGCGTCGTAGCCTGCCGCCTCGGCGGCCTGGGCGACCCGGAGCAGGTCGTCGTAGTCGGCGCCCTGCTGGGGCTCGGTGAAGATCCGGAAGTCCACCCGTCGAGGATAGGGACATGGGGTGGACGATCTCGGACCTACCGGACCAGACCGGACGGACGGTGCTGGTGACCGGCGCCACGTCCGGGCTCGGACTCGCCTCGGCGACGGCGCTGGGCCGGGCCGGGGCCCGGGTGCTGCTCGGGGCGCGCGACCCGGACCGCGGCCGGGCGGCGGTGGCGCAGGTACAGGGTGGCGAGCCGGTCGAGCTCGACCTGGCCGACCTCGACTCGGTCCGCCGGGCCGCCGCCGACGTGCGGGAACGCACCGGCGACGCTCTACACGTGCTGATGAACAACGCCGGGGTGATGGGGCTGCCGCCGGGGGTGACGGTCGACGGGTTCGAGACCCAGATCGGCACCAACCACCTCGGCCACGCGGCGCTGACGTGGCTGCTGATGCCCGCGCTGCGCGGGGCCGGCGCGGCCCGGGTGGTGACGCTGTCGAGCCTCGCGCACCGCGGGCCCGGCCTCGACGTCGACGACCTGCACTTCGCCCGCCGCGCCTACACCGGCGCCCGCGCCTACAGCCAGAGCAAGCTGGCCAACCTGCTGTTCGCCGCCGAGCTCGACCGGCGGCTGCGGGCGGCGGGCGCGGACGTGATCTCCGTCGCGGCGCACCCGGGGCTGACCGACACCGCGCTGCTGTCGACGTCGGTGCGGGCGCGTGCCGGGGCCCGGCTGGTGCTCCCGCTGGCCCGGGCCGTCAACGCGGTGGTGACGCAGCGGGTGGAGCGCGGGATGCTGCCGCAGCTCTACGCGGCGACGTCCCCGCAGGTGGACGGGGGTGACTACGTCGGCCCGGGCGGTCCGGGCGAGTCCCGCGGTCTCCCGGCCCCGGCCCGGCGCAGCGGCGCGGCCCGCGACGCCGCGCTGGCGGCCCGGCTGTGGGAGGTCACCGCCGCCGAGACGGGCGTGTCCCCGGATCCGGCGTAGCCTGGCCGGTGTGACAGCCCAGATGATCGGGGGCGCACCCGAGGGTCGCAAGCTCCTGCGCCTGGAGGTCCGCAACAGCGAGACCCCCATCGAGCGCAAACCGCCGTGGATCCGGACGAAGGCCCGCACCGGCCCGCAGTACACCGAACTCAAGTCGCTGGTGCGCTCCGGCGGCCTGCACACGGTGTGCGAGGAGGCCGGCTGCCCCAACATCTACGAGTGCTGGGAGGACCGCGAGGCCACCTTCCTCATCGGCGGCGAGCAGTGCACGCGGCGCTGCGACTTCTGCCAGATCGACACCGGCCGCCCCGCCGATCTCGACCGCGACGAGCCCCGCCGGGTCGCCGAGTCGGTGCGGCAGATGGGCCTGCGGTACTCCACCGTCACCGGCGTCGCGCGCGACGACCAGCCCGACGGCGGCGCCTGGCTCTACGCCGAAACCGTCCGGCTGATCCACGAGCTGAACCCGGGCACCGGCGTCGAGCTGCTGATCCCGGACTTCAACTCGGTCGACGCCCAGCTCGACGAGGTCTTCGCCACCCGTCCCGAGGTGCTCGCGCACAACCTGGAGACGGTGCCGCGGATCTTCAAGCGGATCCGGCCCGCGTTCCGCTACGACCGCTCGCTGGAGGTGATCACGAAGGCCCGCGCGGCCGGGCTGGTCACCAAGTCCAACCTGATCCTGGGCATGGGCGAGACGCCGGAGGAGGTCGTCTCCGCGCTGCGCGACCTGCACGAGGCCGGCTGCGAGATCATCACGATCACCCAGTACCTGCGGCCCTCCGCGCGGCACCACCCGGTCGAGCGCTGGGTCAAGCCCGAGGAGTTCGTCGAGCACTCCGAGGCCGCGCAGGCCATGGGGTTCGCCGGGGTGATGGCCGGGCCGCTGGTGCGCTCGTCGTACCGGGCCGGGCGCCTCTACGCCCAGACCGTGCGGCACCGCGGCGAGGAGCTCAGCCCCGCCCTGGCCCACCTGGAGACCGAGGGCGCCGCGGCCCAGGAGGCCAGCAGCCTGCTCGCCCGCCGCTGACCGCGTCGAACCGTCCATGATCACCGTCTGGGCGCGTTACCGGCGACATCCCGCCGGAAACGCGCCCGACCGGTGATCATGACGGGGGACGGCCGCCGAGGATCCGGTCCACCAGCTCGGGTGCGCGGCCCACGTCCGGAGGGCCCGCGACCATGCGATCGGGATGCACCGCCAGCCCCTCCAGGCTGACGCGCAGCCGCGCCGCCGCCCCGCCGGTGGCGCGCAGCAGGTCGGCCAGGGTCTCCCACTCGCTGTGCCACGCCCCCGCCGCCCGCTGGTGCTCGCCGTCCATCGCCGCGAGCAGCACCGCGACGAGCCCGGGCGCCCGGCGCGCCGCGGCGCGGGCGGTGACGGCGGCGATCGGGTTGCGCTTGTGCGGCATCGACGACGAGTCCCCCGGCGCGGCCTCGCTCACCTCCCCCAGCTCCGTGCCGGCGAGCAGCACGACGTCGGTGGCGGGCTTCGCGCACGCACCGGCGGCGACGCCGAGCGCTCCCGCCAGCTCGCCCACGCGGGTGCGCTCGGTGTGCCACGGGACGCCCGGGTCGGCCAGGCCCAGGCCCGCCGCCAGGTCGGCGGCGACGGGCAGCGGCAGGCCGTCGAGCGTGCCCGCCGGGCCCCCGAGCTGCACCGGCAGCCCGCGCAGGACGGAGGCGAGCCCGGTGCGGGCGCGGTCGAGCCCGGCGCACCAGCCCGCGGCGACGAGGCCGAACGTCGTGGGCAGCGCCTGCTGGCCCAGCGTGCGGGCCGTCGTCGGGGTGTCACGGTGGGCCGCGGCGAGGCCGGCGGCGGCGTCGGCGGCCCCGCGCAGGTCGTCGAGCAGGATCTCCCCGGCCCAGCCGGTGAGCAGCATCGCGGCGGTGTCGAGGACGTCCTGGCTCGTCGCCCCCGGGTGCACCGAGGGGGCCACCTCGGGCCCGACGGCCGCGCGCAACGCGCGGACCAGCGGGATCACCGGGTTGCCCCCCTCGACGGCCGCGCGCCCGAGCGCCGCCGGGTCGAGGTCGAGCTCGACGGCCGCGATCGCCTCGGCGTGTGCGGCCGGGATGACGCCGTGCGCGGCCGCGGCCCGGGCCAGCGCCACCTCGACGGCGACGAGCGCCGCCACCCAGGCGGTGTCGTCGAGCCGGGCGGCGACCCGGTCACCCCCGAACAGCGGGTCGAACAGCGCTCCGCGCGTCACGCACACCTCCCGGTCGTCGGGCGAACGGCACGTCCGCCCGACGCCATTGTGCGAACGTGCCGTTCACCCGGCGGGTACGGGGGCTCAGGCGGGCGCGCCGGGGTGCACCGGGAGGGTGCGCAGGCCGCGGATCAGCGTGCTGCGGCGGTAGACCAGCTCGGCCGGGTCGACGGCCAGAGCCAGCTCCGGACGCCGGGCCAGCAGCAGCCCGATCGCCTCCTGGCCCTCGATCCGGGCGAGCTGGGCACCCAGGCAGTGGTGCAGCCCGTGGCCGAACGCGGTGTGGCCGCTCGCGTCGCGGTCGATCCGCAGGTCCGCGGCGTCGGGGAGGCGCTTGTCGTCCCGGTTGGCCGAGGCCAGCGAGAGCGACACGACCGAGCCGGCCGGGATCGTCACCCCCGAGTACACGACGTCCTCGGCGGCGAACCGGGCCGGGGCGCTGTGCACCGGGGAGTCCCAGCGCAGGAACTCCTCGACCGCGGGGCCGATGAGTTCGGGCCGCTCCGCGAGCAGCGCCCGCTGCTCCGGGTGGGTGAGCAGGGCCAGCACACCGTTGCCGATGAGGTTGACGGTGGTCTCGTGCCCGGCGATGAGCAGCATCATCGCCATGGCGACCAGCTCGTCCTGGGCGAGCACGTCGCCGTCGTCGGCCACCGCGATCAGCCCGCTGATCAGCGCGTCGTCGGGGTTCTCCCGCTTGGCGTCGATCAGGGTCGACAGGTAGGCGTGCAGCTTGCCCGCCGCCTCCATCGACTGGTCCTGCGTCGACTCGTCGACCATGACGTTCGACCAGGCCGCGAAGTCGTCGCGGTCCTGCGCGGGGACGCCGAGCAGCTCGCAGATGACGAAGACCGGGAGCAGGAAGGCGTAGGAGGCCATGAGGTCGACGGGCCCGGTGGCGGGCAGGTCGTCGATCAGCCGGTTCGCGTACTCCGCGACGCGCGGGCGCAGCTCCTCCATCCGGCGCACGGTGAAGGTGCGCGAGACCAGCTTGCGCAGCCGGGTGTGCTCCGGCGGGTCCATCAGGATCATCATCGGGATCGGGGTGGCCGGCTGTCCCTCGCGGGCCTCGGCGGGCAGCGTGTACCGCCAGTCCTTGCTCAGCCGGGGGTCGGTGAGCGCGGCCCGCACGTCGGCGTGGTCGAACATCATCCAGACCGGGCCGTCGGGCTGCTGGACCCGGCAGACCGGGGCACCGGAGCGCTGCGCCGCGTAGAGCGGGTACGGGTCGGACCAGAACGCGCCGTCGAACAGGGTGGCGGGGTCGTCGTGGGTGGTGGTCACGGGGCTCCCATCGCTGATGTAAGCGTCAGCTTACGTGAAGCCGGGACGGCGCCAGGCCGGCCGGAGCGGGCGCCCCGCGCACCACCGCCGCGGCCAGCACCGACAGCGCGGGCGCGGACTCGATGCCCGACCCGCCCTGCCCCGCGACGAACCAGAAGCCGGGATGCTCCGGCCACGCGCCGACGACCGGGCGCCGGTCGGGCACGAACGAGCGCAGCCCCGCCCAGCTCGTGCGGACCGAGCGCAGCCCCAGCCCCGTGACGGCCTCGACGCGCTCCAGCGCGAGCGCCACGTCCACCTCGGCGGGGCGGGCGTCGCCGGGCGGGGCGGGGGTCTCGTCGCCGCGGGAGACCAGCAGGTCGGCGCTGCCGGCCCGGAGGTCCCCGTCGGTCCTGAAGTAGAAGCGCTCCGCGGCGTCGATCACCATCGGGCGGCTCAGCCGCGACGGGTCGGGCACCCGGGCCACCGCGATGGTCCGCCGCAGCGGCGCGAGCCCGAGGCGCGGGACGCCGGCGAGCGCGGCGACCTCGTCGGCCCAGGCCCCCGCGGCGTCCACGACCTCCCCGGCACGCAGCACCGCACCGCCCGCCGTGACCCGCCAGCCGTCGCCGTCGCGGGCGACCGCGGTGACCCGGGCGCCCGTACGGACCGCGCCCCCGCGGGCCTTCAGACCGCGGACGTAGCCCTGGTGCAGCGCGTCGGTGTCGACGTCGGCCGCGCCCGCGGTGAGCGCGGCGGCCCGGACGACGCCGGGGACGAGGGTCGGGCAGAGCCGGTGCGCGTCGGCGGCGGCCAGCGGGGCCGGGGCGTCGGGCTCGCCCGCACGCTCGGCGAGCAGCGCGACCAGCGCCCGCTCGCCCGGCTCGTCGCAGCCGACCCAGAGCACCGGGCGCGGAGTGAGCAGCGGCGGGGTGCCGAGCTCGTCGGCGAGCGCGGCGAACCGCGGCCCGCTGCGCTCGACCAGCTCCCGCACCTCCCGGGCGCCGTGCCCGGGCACGTAGACCGCCGCCGAGCGGGCGGTCGAGTGCGTCCCGAGGGCGTCCTCGGCCTCCAGCAGCAGCACCGACCGGTCGGCGGCCAGCTCGTAGGCCACCGACGCCCCGGCGATGCCGCCCCCGATCACCACCACGTCGGCCACCGCTCCGTCAGGCACGGCCCCACTGTAGGAAATCCGCTCGCGCGGGCGGGCGGCCCGCGGCTACCGTCCCGTCCATGCGCAACTGAGACGCCGCCGCGACCACGCGGCCCCCGCGGCCGGTCGACCCCTCCGGTCCCCGCCGCCCCGTCCCCGTCCACCGGCCGGTCCGGCCGTGTCCGGCCCCGTGCTGCCTCAGGAGTCCCGCATGCGTGAACCGAACCCGAACCCGAACCCGCCCGCCAACCGCGCCGCCCGGCGCGGGACGCGCACCGAACCGGTGCCCCCGGCCGTCCGCCACCGCGGCCCGGCGGCACCCGCCCGGCCCGCCCAAGGCCGCCGGATCAGCCCGATCCGCCGCTCGGCCTGATCCGCGGCGTGCCGCGCCGCCGGTCCCGTTGCTGCACCGCGGCCACGGGACCGGCGGCGCCTACGATCGCGACGTGGGCACCTGCACGGTCTGGTGGGCCGCGCCGCTGACACCCGGCGACGCGCCCGGCCTCGTCGGCATCCTCGACGCGCACGAGCGCGAACGGCTCGACCGCTTCCGCCGCGAGGTCGACGCCGCCCGCTACCTCGCCGCCCACGCCCTGACCCGCCTCGCGCTCGGCGCGCGCCTGGACGCCGATCCCGCCGCGCTGGTGTTCGACCGCACCTGCCGCTGCGGCCGCCCGCACGGCAAGCCCCGGCTCGACGGCGACGGGCCGGGCTTCTCGCTGACCCACGCGGGCGACCTGGTCGGCGTCGCCGTGCACGACGGACCGGTCGGCCTCGACGTCGAACAGGCCCGCCCGCTGCCCGACCTCGCCGGGATGGCCGCGCACGCCTGCTCCCCCACCGAGACCGTCGGCGACGAGGCCGCGTTCTTCCGGCTCTGGACGCGCAAGGAGGCGCTGCTCAAGTCGACCGGCGAGGGCCTGTCGACGCCGATGTCGGACATCACGCTGGCCGCCGACGGCGCCGTGCGCTGGGCCGGGCGGCAGGCCTGGCTGCACGACCTCGCGCCCGCCCCCGGCCACCCGGCCGCGCTCGCCGGGCCCGGCGCCGTACCGCCGGAGGTGGTCGAGGCGGACGGGAACGCCCTGCTGCGCACCCGATGAACGCCGGCCGCTGGGTCCTGCACCTGGACATGGACGCCTTCTTCGCCTCCGCCGAGCAGCTGACCCGCCCCACCCTGGCCGGGCGGCCGGTGCTGGTCGGGGGCCTGGGACCGCGGGCGGTGGTGGCCGGGGCGAGCTACGAGTCGCGGGTGTTCGGGGTCCGGTCGGCGATGCCGATGGGCCAGGCCCGGCGCCGGTGCCCCCACGCGGTGACGGTGCCGCCGCGGTTCGTGCTCTACCAGGCGCTGTCCGAGCAGGTGATGGCCGTGCTGGCGGAGGCGGCCCCGGTGCTGGAGCCGGTGTCGGTCGACGAGGCCTACCTGGAGCCGCCCGCGCTGGCCGGGGCCGCGGCCGACGCCGTCGAACGGTTCGCCCGCGACCTGCGCGCGGCGGTGCGCGCGGCCACCGGGCTCCCGGCGTCGGTCGGGGCCGGGTCGGGCAAGCAGCTGGCGAAGATCGCCTCCGAGCTGGCCAAGCCGGACGGGCTGCGCGTCGTCGGCCCGGACGAGCAGGAGGCGGTGCTCGCGCCGCTGCCGGTGCGCGCGCTGTCCGGGGTCGGTCCGGTGGCCGAGGCCGGGCTGCACCGGCTGGGCGTCCGCACCGTCGGCGCGCTCGCCGCGATGGACCTGCGCGAGCTGACGGGCCTGCTCGGCACCGCCGTCGGCACCGAGCTGCACCGCCTGGCCCGCGGCGTCGACGAGCGGCCGGTGGCGCCGCGCGGCGCGGCCAAGCAGGTGAGCGCCGAGACGACCTTCGACGCCGACCTCACCGCGATGCGCGCGGTGCACGAGGCCGTCGCGCGGATCACCGCCTCGGCGCACCGCAGGCTCGTGGGGTCCGGCCGGGCGGCGCGGACCGTCACCGTCAAGGTGCGCAGCGCCGACTTCACCACCCACACCCGGTCCGAGACCGCCGCCGTGGCCAGCACGGACCTGGGCGAGCTCACCGCGGTGGCGCAGCGCCTCGCCCGGGCCGCGGTGCCCGAGGGCGGCGTCCGGCTGATCGGGGTGTCGCTGGCCGGGCTGGGCGACGACCCACCGCCCGCGTTGTTCGCGCCGCCGCGGTCCGCGCCGGTCGCAGGCGAGGTCCCCGAACTCCCCGCGGTCACCGACGAGCCCGCGCCGGACGCCGACCGGCCGTGGCGGCCCGGCGACGACGTCAGGCACGCCGCGCACGGCCACGGGTGGGTGCAGGGCGCCGGGCACGGGCGCGTCACCGTGCGGTTCGAGACCCGCTCGACGGGCCCGGGCCGGGCACGCACGTTCCCCGCCGACGACCCGGCGCTGACCCGCGCCGACCCCCTGGGCAGTCTCACCTGATCAGCCTCACCTGATCAGCCTCGCCTGATCAGGATCGGCGCGACCAGCGCCGGACCACCGCCAGCCGGGCCGGGCCGGGGGGCGCCGCGCGCGGCAGGGCGGGCAGCGCCTCGTCGAGGCCGTCGAGCACCAGCCGCCCGGCGAACCGGTGCAGCAGCGCCGCCCCGTCGGCGTCGCACCAGGCGGCGGCGAGGGTGCGGGCCAGCGCGGCGAGGCACCGCTCGTCGCGGGCCCGGTCGTGCGGCCCGGGACGGACCATCACCAGCAGCGGCGCACCCGAGGGGTCCAGCAGGACGGTGTCCCCGGCGATCCGGCCGTGGTGCAGGCCGCGGGCGTGCAGTGCCCGCACGACCCGGGCGATGCCGCCCAGCACCGCGACCGCGTCCTCGGTGCCCAGCCCGGTGCCGGTCGTCAGGTCGTCGATGGTCGGGCCGGAGGGCTGCGGGGTCCGCAGCCAGACCGCGCCGTCGCGCACGAACACGTTGCCGATCGGCAGGAGCCCGCCCACACCGGTGTCCCGGATCTGGCGGACGGCCTCCTCCGGCACGCCGTCGGCCAACCGCAGCAGCGCCCCGACCCCGCCGTCCGACGGCGGGAACCAGGTGACGTCGGGCGTCACCCGCACCGGCCGGGCCCGCCGTCGCGTCATCGATCCACCTCGTCACGGGTCCCGACCCGGAGACGTACTCGCCGGGGCCCACCCGTGGCGTTACACCGGCTCGTGGGCCGCGTCGGTGACGCCGGCGTCGCCGAAGGTGGCGACGTCGTGCAGGGCCTGCGCCGCGGCCCGCAGGAGCGGCAGCGCCAGCACGGCCCCGGTGCCCTCGCCCAGACGCATGCCCAGGTCGAGCAGCGGGTCCAGGCCCAGATGCCCCAGTGCGAGGCGGTGCCCCGGCTCGGCGGAGCGGTGCCCGGCGACGCAGTACCCCACGGCCTGCGGTGCGAGCGCCGCCGCGACCAGTGCGGCCGCCCCGGCACTGACGCCGTCGAGCAGCACCGGGATCCGCCGCGCCGCGGCGCCGAGCACCAGCCCGGCGATCGCCGCGTGCTCGAGCCCCCCGAAGGCGGCCAGGACCCCGAGCGGGTCGGCCGGGTCGGGGCGGTGGCGGGCCAGCGCGTCGCGGACGACGGCGGTCTTGCGGGCGAGCGTCGCGTCGTCGACGCCGGTGCCGCGGCCGGTGGCCCGCTCGGGGTCGGCGCCGGTGAACGCGCAGATCAGCAGCGCGGCGGCGGTGGTGTTGGCGATGCCCATGTCGCCGGTGAGCACGCACCCGCTCGCGGGGACCGCCGCGATCCCGGCCTCGACGGCGGCGACCACCTGCGCCCGGGTCAGCGCGGGGCCGAGCGTGAGGTCGGCGGTGCCGTCGGCGACGCGCCGGGCGAGCACGCCGTCGAGGTCGGGCAGCGGGACGGCCACGCCGACGTCGAGCACCCGGACCTGCACGTCCGCCGCCCGGGCGAAGGCGTTGACCACGGCCCCGCCGGCGGCGAAGTTGGCGACCATCTGCGCCGTCACCTCCTGCGGCCACGGCGTGACGCCCTGCGCGTGGACGCCGTGGTCGCCCGCGCACACGACGACGACGGCCGGGTCCGGCGGTGGCGGCGGGCAGGCACCCGCGATGCCGCACAGCGTGACCGCCAGGTCCTCGATGCGCCCCAGCGAGCCGGGGGGCTTGGTCATCCGGTCGAGCCGGTCGGCGGCGGCGGCGCGCGCGGCGGCGTCGGGCGCCACGATCGCGGCGAGGGTGTCGTCGAGCAGGCTCACAGCGCGCCCCCGCGGCCGGTGCGGGCGGGGGGCACGATCAGCGTCGACAGGTACGGGCCGGGGGTGTCCGGGTCGAGGTCGGCGGCGGGGCGCACGTCCTCCTCGACCAGGCCGAGCCCGGCCCCGTACACCGCGCCGTCGAGCCGCCCGGTCTCGCGCAGCACCGCCAGGGTCTCGGGGAGCATCCGGCCGAACTTGTAGGCGACGACGGCGTCGCCACGGTTCAGGGCCTCGCGGAACCGGTCGGCGCCCGCCGTCATCGGGAACAGCGACAGCGTCTCCCGGCCCTCGACGAGCGGGGTGCCGCTGCGGGCGGCGAGGTCCTGCATCGCGGTGATGCCGGGGATCAGCTGCACGTCGAGCTCGCCGACCAGGTCGCGGACGGTGGCGGCGAGGTAGGTGAAGGTGGAGTAGACGCACGGGTCGCCGATGGTGGCGAACGCCGCGGTGCCGTCGGGGTGCGCGGCGAACCAGCGCGCCACCTGCGCGGCCGCGGCGTCCCACGCGTGCTCGCGGCGGGCGGTGTGCTCGCGGTCGTGCAGCGCGAACACCACCCGCTCGACGCGCCAGGCCTCGGCGTAGAACAGCGCGGTCTGCTCGGCTCGGCCGGTCTCGCCGGAGTCGGCGACGGGCACGAACACGACGTCGGCCTTGGCCAGCAGGTTCGCCGCCTTGACGGTGACGAGATCGGGGTCACCGGGGCCGACGCCGACCCCCACGAGAGTGTTCATCCCTCGAGGTCCCCTTCCAGCTCCAGGTAGCTCTGCCTGAGCCGGTCGAGGACCGAGTCGTCGGGCTTGGCCCACATGCCGCGGTCGGCCGCCTCCAGCAGGCGTTCGGTGATCCCGCGCAGCGCCCAGGGGTTCGACTTCTCCATGAACGCGCGGTTGGTCTCGTCGAACACGTAGCTCTCGGCGAGCTGGGTGTACATCCAGTCGTCGACGACGCCGGCGGTGGCGTCGTAGCCGAAGAGGTAGTCGACGGTGGCGGCCAGCTCGAACGCGCCCTTGTAGCCGTGCCGCTGCATGGCGGCGATCCACTTCGGGTTGACGACGCGCGCGCGGAAGACCCGCTTGGTCTCCTCGGCCAGCGTGCGGGTCTTCACGGCGTCGGTGACGGCGGAGTCGCCCACGTAGGCGGCCGGGGTGCGCCCGGTCAGCGCGCGGACGGTGGCGACCATGCCGCCGTGGTACTGGAAGTAGTCGTCGGAGTCGACGATGTCGTGCTCGCGGGTGTCCTGGTTCTTCGCCGCCACGGAGATGCGCCGGAAGGACTGCTCCATGTCCGCGCGGGCCTCCCGCCCGTCGAGTCCGCGGCCGTAGGCGTAGCCGCCCCAGACGGCGTAGACCTCGGCGAGGTCGGCGTCGCTGCGCCAGTTGCGGGCGTCGATCAGCGGGAGCAGGCCCGCGCCGTACGCGCCGGGCTTGGAGCCGAAGATGCGGGCGGTGGCGCGGCGGCGGTCGCCGTGCGCGGCCACGTCCTCCTCGACGTGCTCGCGCAGGAAGTTGTCCGGCTCGTCGAGCTCGGCGACGGCGGCGAACGCGTCGTCGAGCAGGGCGATGACGTGCGGGAACGCGTCGCGGAAGAAGCCCGAGATGCGGACGGTGACGTCGATGCGGGGGCGGCCCAGCTCCTCGCGCGGCACGATCTCGAATCCGGTGACCCGGCGCGAGGCGTCGTCCCAGACGGGGCGGGTGCCGATCAGGGCGAGGATCTCGGCGAGGTCGTCGCCCTGGGTGCGCATGGCGGAGGTGCCCCACACGGTCAGGCCGACCGACCGCGGGTACGCGCCGGTGTCGGCCAGGTGCCGCGCGATGAGCGAGTCGGCCAGCATCGACCCGATCTCCCAGGCGCTGCGCGAGGGGATCGCCTTCGGGTCGACGGAGTAGAAGTTGCGCCCGGTCGGCAGGACGTTGACCAGCCCGCGCGTCGGCGAGCCGGACGGCCCGGCCGGGACGTACCCGCCGTCGAGGGCGTGCAGCACGCCGGTGACCTCGTCGGTGGTGCGGTCCAGCCGCGGCACGACCTCGGCGCACCCGAACTCCAGCACGGCGACGACGTCGGGGACCTCCTCGCCCAGCAGCTCTGCGCACACCGACGCACCACCGGACCAGCCCCGCTCCTGCACGCCGGTGACCAGCGCCCGGGCGACGCCCTCGAGCACGTCGACGAGATCGGCCCCGGTCCGGGCGGGCCCGCCCGCGAGGCGGACCAGCCGCTCGCGTGGGTCGCCCGCCCCCCATTGCTCTGCGCACCCGGACGCATCGCGGTGCGTATCGGTGTGCAGAGCAGAGGGGGCCACCGGCGCCCCCGGATCCGCCAGCAGGGCCTGCTCGTCCAACCCCGCCCACGCCGCCAGCGCCGCGCGCAGGCCGGGCAGGGCCCGCTCGCCGCCCCACACCTGCGTGGCACGCAGGATGCTCAGTACGAGGTTGACCTGCGGCTCGCCCTCCGGCACGCCGCCGAGCACGTGCAGGCCGTCGCGGATCTGGACGTCCTTGACCTCGCACAGGTACCCGTCGATGTGCAGGATGAAGTCGTCGAAGTCGTCCTCGTCGGGTGCGGCGTCGACGTGCAGGTCGTGGTGCAGCTGCGCCGCCTGCACCACCTCCCAGATCCGGGCGCGCAGCGCGGGCAGCTTCGCCGGGTCCATCGCCTGGACGGTCGCGTACTCGTCGAGGAGCTGTTCCAGCTTCGCCATCTCGCCGTAGGTGTCGGCGCGGGCCATCGGCGGCACGAGGTGGTCGACGACCACGGCGTGCCCGCGGCGCTTGGCCTGCGTGCCCTCGCCCGGGTCGTTGACGATGAACGGGTACACCAGGGGCAGCTCGCCCAGCACCGCGTCCGGCGCGCAGTCGGCGGACAGGCCGAGCCCCTTGCCCGGCAGCCACTCCAGCGTGCCGTGCTTGCCCAGGTGCACCACGGCGTCGGCGCCGAAGCCGTTCTGCTCGACACCAGCCTCCAGCCAGCGGTACGCGGCGAGGTAGTGGTGCGAGGGCGGCAGGTCCGGGTCGTGGTAGATCGCGATCGGGTTCTCCCCGAACCCGCGCGGGGGCTGGATCATCAGCATGACGTTGCCGAAGGTGAGCGAGGCCAGGACGATGTCGTCGCCGTCGACGTAGAGCGAGCCGGGCGCCTCCCCCCAGTGCTCGCGGATGCCGTCGGTCAGGGCGGCCGGGAGCGCGTCGAACCAGCGGCGGTAGTCCGCCAGGTGCACCCGCGCGGGGGCGGCGGAGAGCTGCTCCTCGGTCAGCCACTCGACGTCGTGCCCGCCCGCGGCGATCAGGGTGTGGATCAGCTCGTCGGAGTCCTCGGGGAACTCCCCCACCGCGTACCCGGCGTCGCGCAGCGCGCGCAGCAGGACCACGGCCGACGCGGGGGTGTCCAGCCCCACGGCGTTGCCGACGCGGGAGTGCTTCGTCGGGTAGCTGGACAGCACCACGGCGAGCTTCCGCTCCCCGACGGGCGTGCGCCGCAGCGACGCGTGCCGCACCGCGAGCCCCGCGAGCCGGGCGGCGCGCTCGGGGTCGGCGCGGTAGACGGGCAGATCGTCGCCCGGCGCGGTCTCCTTGAACGAGAACGGCACCGTGATCAGCCGGCCGTCGAACTCGGGGATGGCGACCTGCATGGCGGCGTCCATCGGCGACAGCGCCGCGTCGGACTCCTCCCAGGTCGCGCGCGAGGTCGTCAGCGACAGGCCCTGCAGGACGGGGACGTCGAGCGTGGCGAGCGCACCGGCGTCCCAGGCGTCCTCCTCGCCCCCGGCCGAGGCCGCGGACGCGACGGTGCCGCCCGCCGCGAGCACCGTGGTGACCAGCGCGTCGACGCCCGAGAGCAGCGCCATCAGGTCGGTGTCGGCCTGGCGCAGGGACGCGCAGAACACCGGCAGCGCGTTGGCGCCGCGCTCCTCGATCGCGTCGCACAGCGTCTCGACGAACGCGGTGTTGCCGCTCAGGGCGTGCGCCCGGTAGAAGACGACGCCGACCGTGGGCCGGGCGGGGTCGCGCGGCCGGGCACCCAGCACGCCGAACTCCGGCGTGGGCTCCGGTGCGGCGAACCCCTCGCCGGTGAGCAGGACGGTGTCGGACAGGAAGCGGTGCAGCTCCGCCATGTTCGTCGTGCCCCCGGCGGCCAGGTAGGCCAGTGCCTCCGCCGTCACGCCCGCGGGCACGGTGGACGCGGCCATGAGCTCGGCGTCGGGGGCCGACTCGCCGCCCAGCAGCACGACCGGGCGGCCCGAGGCGACGAGCGCGTCGACCCCCTGCGGCCAGGCGCGCCGACCGCCGAGCAGGCGCAGCACGACGACGTCGACGCCGTCGAGCAGCGCAGTCAGCCCCTCCGGCTCGACGCGCGCGGGGTTCGCCGTGCGGTAGAGCGCACCGGAGCCGCGTGCGGCCAGCAGCTCGGTGTCGGCGGTGGACAGCAGCAGGACGACGGGCGCCATCTTCGGGCTCCTCCTCCGAGGGTCCGCGCCCTCGACTCGGGGTGATGACGGCAGCGAGTCTCCTGGCTCCCGGATCGCTGCGGCGCGCCCGACCTTCCCGCCTCACGGCAGTGGTCACGACGGCTGGGCACCCGCTCCCCGGTGACAGTGGCGGGACCGCGTCGGACTCGCACCGACTTCCTCCACTGCCGTCGAGCACACAGGACCACATGCGACGGCCGGGGGTCAACGAGAGGTGACCCACCGGCGGGGTTTAGCGACGACCGACCTTCGGGCACCCCTGCACAACGGTTCACTCGATCGAGTGTGGCGTCCGCCACACGGAATCGTCCCCCAGAGACAGAGAGGTGTCCGGTGGAACCCACCGTCATCGTCCTGATCGTCGTCGTCGTGGTGCTCGTGATCGCCCTCGGCGTCGCCGGAGCCCTGTTGTCCCGACGGCGGCGCTCCGAGCGCCTCCAGGAGCGCTACGGCTCCGAGTACGACCGCACGCTGGCCGAGACCGGCGACCCGCGCGAGACCGAGGCCCGCCTCGTCGAGCGCGAGAAGCGCCACCGCTCGCTCGACGTCCGCGACCTGCGGCCCGAGGAGCGCGACCGGTTCGACGCGTCGTGGGTCGAGATCCAGCGCGGGTTCGTCGACGACCCGGTGCACGCCGTGCGCCAGGCCGACGTCCTCGTCGTGGAGATCATGCGCACCCGCGGCTACCCGGTCGACGACTTCGAGCAGCGGGCCGAGGACATCTCCGTCGAGCACCCCGACGTCGTGGCCCACTACCGCGAGGCCCGCGCCGTCCGCGACGCCACCGAGCACGGTCGCGCCGACACCGAGCAGCAGCGCCACGCCGTCACCTCCTACCGCTCGCTGGTCGAGGCCCTGCTCGGGCACGACACCCGTCACGGCGACCCGCACGCCGGCGACCCGCACTCCAACGGCCGCCACCGCACCCACCGCAGCACCACCGAGGAGCCGACGCGATGAGCACCCCCGACCGCCCCGACGACCACCACGCCGACCGGCCCCGCGGCGGCGTCCGCGGCGTCATCGACGACCTGCTGGGCCGCCACGAGGAGGACCCGCACGCCGGTGCCCGGCACGGGGACACCCGCCAGATGGACGGCGGCCACGGGGACGGCGGCCACGGGGACGGCGGCCACGGGGACGGCGGCCACGTGGACGGCGGCCACGTGGACGGCCGCCATCCCGACGGCACCCGGGCCCCGGGGGACGCGGACGGCCTGACCCAGCCCGTGCCCGGACCGGGCGCGGGCGCCGGGCAGGCGCCCCCGGCCGGTGACGCCCCGCCGCCCGCGCACGGCGCGCCCCCCGTAGCACCCGGCCCGCAGGCCGCCCCCGGCGCGCCCGCAGGTGCGCCGCAGGGCCAGGCCCCGGCGCAGACCGCGCCGGTCGGCGGTCCCCCGAACCGGGAGGGACACGGCGCCCCCGCCCGTCCCGAGCAGCCGCACGACGGTCCCGCCCCCGTCCACCCCCGTACCGGGACGAGCGCTCCGGGACCGGATGTGGCCGGACCGGGTACGGCCGGACCGGGGGCCGCCGGGGCGGGCGCCGCCGCGGCGGCCGGGGTCGCCCCCGCGGCGGCCACCGGGGACCGGCGGGCCGACGACCGGTGGGCCGGTGGCGACCGGCCGGCCGACGGCCACGCCGCCGCCACCGACGGGCGGAACGCCGGCGGACCGGCGCACGCCGGGCCCGCACCGTCCGCGGCGGGGCCGGACCCCTCCCACGGCGCCGCGCCCCACGGCACCCCCGCCATGGGTGACGACGCGAGCGGCCGGGAGCGGCTGTTCCCGCAGCCGCGCGCCCAGGAGTACGGCGCGCGCTGGGACGCGGTGAAGGGGGCGTTCGTGGACGAGCCGCGCCAGGCCGTCCGCCAGGCCGACGCGCTGGTCGGTGAGGTGCTCGACGAGCTGGAGCGGCTGTTCCGCGAGCAGCGGGCCGGGCTCGAGCACGGGCTCGACACCGACGACACCTCCACCGAGGACCTGCGCCTGGCCCTGCGCCGCTACCGCAGCTTCTTCGACCGCCTGCTCTCGCTCTGATCCGAGCCGGCGAGCAGGGACCCGAGCCGGCCGGGCCCGCCCACCGCGGCGGGCCCGGTCAGGTCGCGGGCGGGCCGGTGATCTGCTCGGCCAGCCCCGCCACCGGCCCGACCACGACCACGGCGGGCGGGCTGATGCCCTCGTCGCGCACCACGTCGGCGACGGTGGCCAGCGTGGCGCGCACCGAGCGCTGGATGCGCATGGTGCCGTCCTGCACGACCGCGACGGGGGTGTCGGGCGGGCGCCCGCCGTCGATCAGGGCCGAGGCGAAGTGCCCGATCCGCTCGACGGCCATGAGCAGCACGATCGTGCCCCGCAGCCGGCCCAGCGCCGGCCAGTCGACGAGCGAGCGCGGGTCGTCGGGGGCGACGTGCCCGGACACCACCACGATCTCGTGCGCCACCCCGCGGTGCGACACGGGCACGTCGGCGACGGCGGGCGCGGCGAACGCGCTGGTCACGCCGGGGACGACGGTGACCGGCACCCCCGCCTCCGCGCACGCGAGGGCCTCCTCGAAGCCGCGGCCGAAGACGTAGGGGTCGCCGCCCTTGAGCCGCACCACGAACTTCCCGGCCCGCGCGTGCTCGATCAGCAGCTCGTTGATCCGGGCCTGGTTCATCGCCCGGCCGTAGGGGATCTTCGAGGCGTCGACGACCTCGACGTGCGGGTCGAGGTGGTCGAGCAGGTCGCGGGGGCCGAGCCGGTCGGTGACCACGACGTCGGCGCGGGCCAGCAGCCGCCGCCCGCGCACGGTGATCAGCTCCGGGTCCCCCGGGCCCCCGCCGACCAGCGCGACGCCCGGCGTCACGGGCTCGGCGGTGTCGTCGACGAGCCCTGTCGCGAGCGCCTCGACCAGCGCGGTGCGCACGGCGGCGGAGCGGCGCGGGCGGCGGCCGGCGAGCACACCGACGGTGATCCCGTCGTGGTGCCCGACGGCCGGGGTGACGGCGGTGCCGCCGGTCGCGTCGTCGGCGCGGACGCAGAACACGCGGAGCCGTTCCGCCGACGCGGCCACGGCCGCGTTGACCTGCGCGTCGTCGGTGCAGGTGACCGCGTACCAGGAGCCGTCGAGGTCGCCCTCGCGGTAGCCGCGGGCCTCCCAGGTCAGTTCCCGGGCGGTCGCCATGCCCTCCACGGCCGGGGTGACCTGCGGCGCCACGACGAGGACGTCGGCCCCGGCCGTCAGCAGCCCGGTGATCCGGCGCTGCGCGACGGTGCCGCCGCCGACCACGACGACCCGGCGGCCGGCGAGCACCAGCCCGGCGAGGTAGGGGTCCACGGTGATCACCCGGCGTGCCCGTGGGCGTGGCCGTGGCCGTGGCCGGTCGACGGGTCGTCGGGGTGGTGGTGCGGGGTCTGCGGCGCGCCGAGCTTGTCCTCGAACCCGGGCAGCAGCACGCGGTAGGCGCAGGTGTCGCAGTTCATCCGGATGTCGCCGTGCAGCGCCTCCCGGTAGCGCTCGACGACCAGCCCGGCCAGCGCGTCGGTGTCACCGAGATAGCCCGCGCTGCGGACGTCCACGTCGGGGTGGTCGGCGGCGAACGCGGCGGCCTGGTCGCGGACCCGGCGCGGCAGCACGCCGTCGAACAGGAAGTAGGGGGCGACGACGACGCGGGTCGCGCCGAGCGCCCGGCAGCGGGCGAGCCCGGTGGCGACGTCGGGGCGGGCCAGCGAGACGAACGCGGGCTCGACGAAGTCGTACCCGCGGCCCTCCTGCAGCAGCCGCGCGACCTTCGCGACCTCGGCGTTCGCGTCGGGGTCGGTCGAGCCGCGGCCGACCAGCAGCACCGCGGTGCCCTCGGTGGGGGCGACCTCGGCGATCCGCGTCTCCAGGATCTCCAGCAGCACCGGGTGCGGGCCCAGCGGGCGGCCGAACACGTAGCTGGTGCCGGGCTCGCGGCGCACCTCGCGCTCCAGCGCGGCGGGGATGTCGCCCTTCGCGTGCCCGGCCCCGACCAGCACCATCGGCACGGCGGCGCGGTGGGTGTGCCCGCGCTCGGTCAGCCGCGTCCACGCCTCGTGCACGGTGGGCTGCGACAGCTCGATGAACCCGCCGTCGACGTCGACGTCCTCGGGGGCCAGCAGGGCGCGCAGGCGCTCGGTGAAGGCGACGAACTCGGCCACCCCCGCGGCGTCGACCGTGCCGTGGCCGGCGAGCATCAGTGGGGGGTTCATGCGGACTCCTCGCAGTACAGCAGGGCGTTGACGGCGGCGGCCGCCGCGGCGGCGCCCCCGCGTTCGGAACGGTTCGAGATCGCCGGCCACCCGGCGTCGCGCAGCGCGGCCTTCGCGGCGACCGACCCGACGAACCCGACCGGCAGGCCGATCACCAGTGGCGACCGCACGCCGGTGCGCAGCAGCTCGTCGAGCGCGGTGGGCGCGTTGCCGATCACCCAGACGGCGCCGTCGGGGTGGCTCTGCGCCGCCCGGCGGATGCCGGTGGCCGAGCGCGTCAGCCCCTGCTCGGCGACGGGGGCGAGATCGAGCGCGACCGTCGACGGGCGGGCGGTGATCCCGACGGCGACCATCCGTACGTCGGCGATCAACGGCGCGCCCGCCAGCAGGGCCGCGCGGCCGGCGCGCAGGGCGTCCTCGTCGCAGACCAGGTCGCCCGCCCAGGTGGGGTCGGCGGTGGTGTGCACGATCCGCTCGACGACCGCGCGGGTGAGCGGCGGGAGGTCGGCGGTGTCGAGCCGGGTGCGCAGGATCGCGTACGACTCGGTCTCGATGGGGTGCACGGTGCGCACGCTGGCTCCTCCCCGGGTTCCTCGCCCGGTGCGGTGGGTGGTGGTGGCGACGCGCGGGGTCTGGCTCCCCCTCGGTCAGGGGTCACAGTGGCGGGACCGCCCCGGAGTGGCACCGGGTTCCCGCGCGGTCCGGCGGCCACCCTAACCCGGGGTCCGGTGCGGTGACGCGGACCGTGAGGGGGCCGACAGGTTCGGGCCGGGCGATCAGCTCCAGCGGTATCCCCGCGGCGTGACCATCCGCCCCGCCACCATCCGGGTGGTGGACGACCCGACGACCACGGTGGTGAGCATGTCCACCTCGGCCGGGTCGAACTCGGCGAGCGGCGCCGTCCACACCCGCTGCCCGGCCCGCCCGGACTGCCGCACGGCCCCCACCGGCGTGGTCGGCGGCCGGTGCGCGCGGAAGGCGTCGAGGGCGGCGCCGAGCTGCCAGTGCCGGTCGCGGCTGCGCGGGTTGTAGAAGACGGTGACGAGGTCGGCCGCGGCCGCGGCGGCCACCCGCTGCTCGATCACCGGCCACGGGGTGTGCAGGTCCGACAGGGAGATGAGCACGTGGTCGTGGCCCAGCGGCGCCCCGAGCAGCGCCGACGACGACAGCGCCGCGGTCACCCCGGGCACCCCGACGACGTCGATGTCGGCGCCCGCCCCCTCCAGCGCGGGGCTGGCCATCGCGTAGATCCCGGCGTCGCCGGAGCCGATCAGGGCGACCGCGTGCCCCTTCGCGGCCAGTGCGACGGCGTCGGCGGCGCGCTGCTCCTCCTCGCCCAGCCCGCTGATCCGCAGCTCGGTGCCGGGGCGCAGCAGGTGGCGCACCTGGTCGACGTACTGGTCGAGCCCCACCACGATCGACGCCCGCCGCAGCTCGGCGTCGGCGCGGGGCACCCGCAGGTCGGCCGCGCCCGGGCCCAGCCCGACGATCGCCAGGCGCCCACGGGGGCGCACCCTGGCGACGGCGACGGTGACGTTGTCGCCCTTGATCTTCTCGACGACCAGCTCGGCCCCCGGGCCCGCGTGGTGCAGCGCCGCGGCCTCGGCGACGCTGGCCGTGCCGACCTCGGCCCGCACGACCTCGCTGGGGTTGGGCACCTCGACGGCCGCGAGCACGTCGGCCGGGTAGGTGTGCAGCTCGTGCGGCGCGATCGCGGCGAGGATGCCGGCCTCGTCGGCCTTGAGGTCGACCGACGCGACCGCGCGCACCGCCCGCAGGTCGAAGCCGAGCTCGGTCTCGACGCGGCGCAGCGTCTCCGCGACCGCCGCCGCGGGCACCCCGCGGGCGCTCCCGATGCCCACGACCAGCGTCCTGGGCACCAGCACCGTCCACGCCGGGGCGGCACCGGGGGCGGCGCGGTCGCTGATCGTGATGGTGTGCCGGGGCTCCCCGGTCAGCGGCGGGAGCGGGGGCAGCGGGAAGCCGAGCGGGTTCTCGACGAGCGCGGCGCCGTCGAGCAGGGCGGTGCCCGCGGCGGCCGCGTCGCCGTCGATCTCGGCGTCGAGGACCGCCGCGAGCTCGTCGAGACCGGTGGACCCGGCGGCGTCGGAGGCGGTCGTGACCACCGGCTCGGCGCCGAGCACCGCCGCGACGCGGACGGCGAGCGCGTTGGCCCCGCCCTCGTGGCCACCGCACAGGGCGACGGCGAAGCGGCGCGCCTCGTCGACGCAGACCACCCCGGGATCGGTGTGCTTGTCGGCGAGCAGGGGCGCGACCAGCCGGACGGTGGCGCCGGCGGCGAGGAGGAACACGGCGCCGTCGAGCTCGGGCCACAGCGCGGGCAGCTCGTCGAGCGTCCGGAGCTGCGCCCCGAGTGCGGGGGCGAGCTCGGCGGCGGCCCGGCGCCCGGCGTCGGTGACGGCGAACAGCGCGATCATGTGGCTTCTCCCCAGAGCAGGATTATCGGGTTGGTGGCGGCGAGGCGGACGGTGCCGTCGGGCAGCTCCGCGAGCCGGGACGCGGCGAGCTGGACCCCGTCGACGCGGTGGCCGCGCAGGGCGTGGCGGGTGGGGGCGAGGCGGTCCAGCGCGGCGAGGGCGACGACGACCCGCGGCGCCCCGACCACCGCCGCGACCACGTCGGGACCACCCCCGCCGACGAACACCGCGTCGGGCCGGGGCAGGTCCGCCAGCGCGGCCGGGGCGGCCCCCTGCACGACGCGGACGTCGACGTCGTGGGCAGCGGCGTTGGCCCGGATCCGGTCGGCGTCGTCGGGGCGGCGCTCCACGGCGATCACCGCCGCGCCGAGGCGGGCGCACTCGACGGCGACCGAGCCGGAACCCGCGCCGACGTCCCAGATCAGCCGTCCCGGCGCCGGGGCGAGCCGGGCCAGCGCCAGCGCCCGCACCTCCGACTTGGTGATCATCCCGTCCCGGTGGGCGAAGGCGGGCTCGGGCAGCGCCCACCCGTCCGCACCCTGCGCCCACCCGCCCCCGGCGAGCCAGCCCGCCCCGGGGACCGCATCGGGGTCGCGCAGGCACAGCACGACGTTCGGGTCGCGCCAGGTGCGGGCGGCCGCCTGCTCCGGGGTCACCGTGGTGACCTGCTCGTGCGGCCCGTCCAGGTCCTCGGCGACGACCAGCGTGCGCCGCCACCCCGTCAGCGCCGCCCCGATCTCGGCCGGGCCGGCGCCGGGCGCGGTGAGCACGGCGGTGGCGGCGCGGGCGCGGCAGACGTTGATGGCCGGGCCGAGCGCGCGACCGTGCGCGCTGACCACGGCGACGTCGTCCCAGGGCCGCCCGATCCGCGCGAACGCCCGCTGCACCGCCGAGCACGCCGGCAGCACGACCGGGGTGTGCCCGCGGGCGCGCAGCAGCCGGACGATGCCGAAGAACCCCGGGTCCCCGCTGGCCAGCACGACCCCGCGGCGGCCGGCCAGCGCGTCGAGGGCGGGGTCGACCGGCCCCATCTCGACCCGCTGCGCCGTGTCCGGGGCGAGGTGCAGGTAACGGCCTGCGCCGGTGACGACCTGCGCCCGGGCCAGCGCCTCGACCGCCCCCGGCGGCAGCGGCCCGCCGTCGACCCCGACGACGGTCAGCACACCGCCGCCCCGGTGATCGGTGCACGCGGGGGGCGGTCAGCGGCCGCCGGTCCGGTCACGGCGTGGCGGAGCGGGCGGCGCGCAGGGCGCGCCGGGCCTCCGCGTCGGGCTTGCGGAAGGTGTGGAAGTGGCCCGCGTGGTAGAGGTGCGAGCGGGTGCCGGAGGCGCCGAGCGCGGCCCCGACCAGGAACAGCGTCTGGCGCCACAGCTTGCGCTCCCGGCACACCGCGACGACCTCGTCGAGGCGGCAGCGGATCGTCAGCTCGTCGGGCCAGGTGGTGCGGTAGGCGACCACGACCGGGGTGTCCTCGGGATACCCGCCCGCGCGCAGCTCGTCGACCATCTGGGAGGTGCGCGCCGCGGACAGGAAGATCGCCATCGTGGTGCCGTGCCGGGCGAACTCGCGCAGCTTCTCGCGCTCGGGCATCGGGGTCTTGCCGCCCTCCAGCCGGCACAGCACCACCGACTGCGCCACCTCGGGGATGGTCAGCTCGCGGCCCGCGGCCGCCGCGGCGGCCCCGAACGCCGACACCCCGGGCACGATCTCGACCTCCAGCCCGATCTCGACGGCGGCGTCGTACTGCTCCTGCACCGCCCCCCACAGCGACGGGTCGCCCGAGTGCACCCGGGCGACGGCGAGCCCCTCGGCGGCGGCGCGGCGGTAGAGCGCGAGGACGTCGTCGTGGGCGATCTGCGAGGAGTCGACCAGCTCGGCGCCGGGGCGGGCGTGCTCGGTGACGCACTCCTCCATCACCAGCGACGCCGCCCACACCACCACGTCGGCCTCGGCGATGCGCCGCGCACCGCGCAGGGTGATGAGGTCGGCCGCACCGGGACCGGCGCCGACGAAGGAGACACGTCCGTTCTTCACGGGGTCAGTGTCACCCACGGACCGCGCACCGGGGCCGCTCGGGGGCGTGAGCCCGGACGCACCGCCTACGCCGCGCTGCTGCCCGCCTCCGGCGCGGCCAGCGCCGCGGCGGAGGTGACCAGGGAGGTCTCCAGCACCCGCTCGCGGCGGCGCGGGTTCATCAGGTTGCCGCCCATCGCGGCGAGGTCCTCGGGCCCGGGGGTGAGCACGTGCACCCGCACGCCCGCCTCGCGGACCGCGCGCACCTCGGCGTCGAGCCAGCGCGTGAACACCCGCCGGACGCCGCGCTCGGCGACCGAGAGCGGGTCGCGCGGGCGGTCGTAGACGTGGCTGGCCATCGGCGCCAGCACGTACACCTCGTCGAGCTCGGGGGCGTCGGGCCCGGCCAGCAGGCCCAGCGACGTGCTGGAGGCCACCCCGCCGTCGACGTAGCGGCGCCCGCCGATCACCTGCGGGGTGAACCAGCCGGGGATCGAGCAGGACGCCAGCACCGCCTCCCCGATCGTCGACGGCGGGGCGCCCGCACGCCCGAACACGACGGGGCGCCCGGAGTCGTAGTCGACGGCCGCGATCCACAGCGGCGGCCCGGGCACCCAGCCGTCGGTGGTGACGCCCAGCCGCGTCTGCAGCGCGCCCACCATCGTGGCCAGCGAGCCCATCCGGCCCCGCCCGGCCGGCAGCAGCCCCGACGCGGCCACCCACGGGTTGATCGACCGCGGGCGCGCCACCGCGCAGGCCAGCAGCCGCGGCGAGCCGATCCAGGGCAGCGGGACCGGCGGCAGGCCGTCGCCGGACTCGCGCTCCAGGGTGCGCATGTCGGGCAGGTCGCCGTCGAGGTCGGCGGCGATCTGGGCCGGGGCCATGCCGTGCTGGTGGGCCAGCAGCTCCGGCAGCGTCATGCCGCAGCGCAGCGCCGCGCCCAGGACGCTGCCCGCGCTGGTGCCCAGCACGAGGTCGAGGTCGCCGAGCGGGCGGTCCAGCCGCGGGGCCAGCGCGGACAGCGCGCCGGCCATCCACGCCGACCCCAGGATGCCGCCTGCGCCGAGCACGAGTCCTGTGCGCATCAGACCGTCCCCCTCAACTCGTCGAGTGCCTCACCGATCGACGCGGCCAGCACGTCGACGTCGCCCATCGCGTCGCGGTCGGCGTTGAGTCCGTAGAAGACGCCGCCGTCGTAGGAGGTGATACCGATCGAGACCGTCTGGCCCTTCGCGAGCGGCACCACGGGGTACATGTCGCGCATCCGCGCGCCCATCGCGTAGAGCGGGAACTGCGGACCGGGGACGTTGGTGACGACGACGTTGAACACCCGCGCCGACAGCGAGCTGGACAGCCGCGCGCCGAGGCTGTGCAGCGTGGGCGGGGTGAGCCCGACCAGCCCGACCAGCGCCCCCGCCCCGATCGCCTGCCCGCCGCGCTTGTGCGCCAGCATCGCCGCGGTGATCCGTTCCAGCCGGGCGACCGGGTCAGGCTCCCCCACCGGCAGGTCGACGAACAGCGCCGAGATCTGGTTGCCCAGCTGCGCCCCGGGGGCCCGGACGCTCACCGGCACCATCGCCCGCACCGTCGCCCCCGGCCGGACGTCCTCCCCGCGGGTGGCGAGCCAGCGCCGCAGCCCGCCCGCGACCACCGCCAGCACCACGTCGTTGACGGTGCCGCCGTGCGCCTTGCGGATGGCCTTGTGGTCGTCGAGCAGGCCGGCGGTGGTGCCGTAGCGGCGCTGCTGGCCGATGGCGGCGTTGAGCGGGTGCGAGGGTGCGGGCCGGGTGGTGCCGACGGTCGCGAGCACCGCCCCCGCCGTCTGCGCGACGGCGGTGGCCGCGGTCCGCACGTCGGCGACGGCGCGGCGCGCGGTGCCCAGCAGGTGCTGGGGGCGGCGGAGCTGGTCGAGCACGGCGTCGACGGCCAGCTCCACCGACGACGGCTCGCGCCGCGGCCGCCAGTCGTCGGGTTCGGACGGGCGCGGGGTGGGGGTGAGGTCGAGCAGCACCGCGCCGATGTCGATCGAGGACAGGCCGTCGACCATGGCGTGGTGGGTCTTGGTGACGATCGCGAACCCGCCGTCCTCCAGGCCCTCGACCAGGTAGATCTCCCACAGCGGGCGGGAGCGGTCGAGCTGGCGGCCCTGCAGCCGCCCCACGAGCTCGCGCAGCTGCTCCGGCGTGCCCGGCGCGGGCAGCGCGGAGCGGCGGACGTGGAAGCCGAGGTCGAAGTCGGGGTCGTCGACCCAGACCGGGAGCCCGAGCCGCCCGGGGACCTCGCGGATCTTCTGCCGGTAGCGCGGCACCGCGGCCAGACGCTCACCGATCAGCCCGATGAACGCGTCGAAGTCGGCCGGGCCGTGGCCACCCGTGGGCTCGAAGGTCATCAGCCCGCCCACGTGCATGGCGGTGGTGGTCCCCTCCATGAACAGGAACGAGGAGTCCAGCGGCGACAGTCGCTCCACCATGCGTCCTCCTCGTCGAGTGACCTACTCCACAGTAGCCCCCACGGAGAGTGAGCGGGAGACGAATCGCCCGACCGCCGCGGGATCGCCGGCCGGGTGGGTGTGCAGGAACGAGGCGTGCACCCCGCCGACCAGCCAGCCCTCCGGCTCGGCGCCCCGCCACACCCATGCCGGGTCCGCGCCCGCCCGCGGGGCCACCGCGCACCGGTGGAACTCGTGCCCGGTGACCCGCTCCCCCGCCGCCCACAGCACCGATCCCCCGGGGGCGACGGCGTCGCGGTAGCCCAGCGTCAGCCGGTCGGTCATGGCCGCCGTCGCCGGCAGGACCCCGCACATCGGGGCGCCGTCGAGCGAGGCGCACAGGTAGAGCAGCCCCGCGCACTCCGCGTGCACCGGCACCCCGGACGCGGCCAGCTCCCGGACCGCCGCCCGCAGCGCGGCGTTGGCGCCCAGGGCGGCGGCGTGCTCCTCGGGGAACCCGCCCGGGACGACGAGCGCACCCGTCCCCGGCGGCAACGCCTCCTCGCGCAGCGGATCGACCACCACCACCTCGGCCCCCGCGGCGGCCAGCAGCTCGACGTGCTCGGCGTACCCGAACGTGAACGCCGCGCCCCCGAACACCCCCACCACCCGCGAGTCCCCCGTCCTGCGCCCGCGAGTCCCCCGTTCTCCGTCCGCGAGTCCCCCGATCTCCGTCACCGGGTCCCACACCGGCCCGGCCGGCAGCGGCGTGGCCAGCGCGAGCACCGCGTCCAGGTCGACGTGGGCGGCCACCAGATCGGCCATCGCGTCGACGGCGCCGTGCGCGGCGGCCCCGTGCTCCGCGGCGGTGACCAGCCCGAGATGGCGCGACGGGACGGCCAGCGCGTCGCGCCGCGGCAGGGCACCGAGCACCGGGAGCCCGACCTCCTCGGCCGCGGCCCGCAGGACGTCCTCGTGGCGCGGGCTCCCCACCCGGTTGAGCACGACCCCGGCGACGCGCACGCCCGGGTCGAACGAGCGGAACCCGTGCAGGACGGCGGCGAGGCTGCGCGACTGACCCCGCACGTCGACGACCAGCACGACCGGAGCCCCGAGCAGCCCCGCGACGTGCGCGGTGGACCCGGCCCCGTCGGCCAGGCGGCCGTCGAACAGGCCCATCACGCCCTCGACGACGGCCACCTGCGCCCCCGCCGCACCGTGCCGCGCCAGTGGGGCGATCCGGTCCTCGCCGACGAGGACCGGGTCGAGGTTGCGGCCGGGCCGGCCCGCGGCGAGCGTGTGGTAGCCGGGGTCGATGTAGTCGGGCCCGACCTTGAACGGCGCGACGACGGTGCCCCGGCGCCGCAGCGCGGCCATCAGCCCGGTCGCGACGGTGGTCTTCCCCGAGCCCGACGACGGCGCCCCGACGACCAGCGCCCGCGCGGTCACGGCCGGCGGGGGCCGGGGACCCCGACGGTCACGTGTGCCCGAGCACCGGGTGCGGCACGTACGGGGCCTCCAGCGCCGCGATCTCGTCGTCGCCCAGCTCCACGTCCACCGCGGCGACCGCGTCCTCGATGTGTCCCGCCCTCGTCGCTCCGACGATCGGCGCGGTGACGGTCTCGCGGTGCAGCATCCAGGCCAGCGCCACCCGCGCCATCGGCAGGTCGCGGGCCTTCGCCACCTCGGCGACGGCGCGCACCACGGCGTCGTCGGCCTCGCCGTACATGCGGTCGGCGATCGGGTCGCTGCCGGCGCGGGTGGTGGTGGCCTGCTCGGGCAGCCGCGTCAGCCGCCCGCGGGCCAGCGGGCTCCACGGGATCACCCCGACGCCCTGGTCGAGGCACAGCGGGTGCATCTCCCGCTCCTCCTCGCGGTAGATCAGGTTGTAGTGGTCCTGCATGGAGACGAACCGCGTCCAGCCGCCGAGGTCGGCGGTGTGCTGGGCCTTCGCGAACTGCCAGGCGTACATGCTCGACGCCCCGATGTAGCGGGCCTTCCCGGCGCGCACGACGTCGTGCAGCGCCTCCATCGTCTCCTCGATCGGGGTCCCGGGGTCCCACCGGTGGATCTGGTAGAGGTCGACGTGGTCGGTGCCCAGCCGGCGCAGCGACGCGTCGATCGAGGCGAGGACGTGCTTGCGCGACAGGCCGCCGGCGTTGGGGCGGTCGCTCATCGGCATGAACACCTTCGTGGCGAGCACGTAGTCCTCGCGGTCGGCGAAGCACTCGCGCAGCAGCGTGCCCGTCACCTCCTCGCTCGCGCCCAGCGAGTACATGTCGGCGGTGTCGAAGAAGGTGATCCCGGCGTCGACGGCGGCGCGCACCAGCGGGCGCGAGGCGTCGAGGTCGAGCACCCAGTCGCGCCAGTCCGGCGACCCGTAGCTCATCATCCCCAGGCAGATCCGCGAGACCTGCAACCCGGTGTTGCCCAACCTGATCTGCTGCATCACCACTCGATTCCCCGCTGGCCCTTCTGGCCGGCGTCCATCGGATGTTTGATCTTCGTCGTCTCCATGACGAGGTCGGCGGCGGCGATCAGCTCCGGCGCCGCGTCGCGCCCGGTGACGATCACGTGCTGGCGGCCCTGCCGCGCGGCCAGCACCTCGACGACCTCGTGCACGTCCACCCACCCCCACTTGAGCGGGTAGGTGAACTCGTCGAGGACGTAGACCTCGTGGGTCTGGGCCTCGATCCGCCGGCGGATCTCGCGCCAGCCCTCCAGCGCGTCGGCCGCGTGGTCGGCCTCGGTGCCGGGCTTGCGCGCCCAGCTCCAGCCCTCCCCCATCTTGTGCCACTCGACGGGCCCGCCCTCGCCCGTCTCGGCGTGGACGCGGTCCAGCGCCCGGAACGCCGCCTCCTCGCCGACCTTCCACTTCGCCGACTTGACGAACTGGAACACCCCGATCGACCAGCCCTGGCTCCACCCGCGCAGCGCCAGCCCGAACGCCGCGGTCGACTTGCCCTTCATCGTCCCCGTGTGGACGACGAGCAGCGGCCGGTTGCGGCGCTGGCGGGTCGTGAGCCCGTCGTCGGGGGTGTGCTCCACCCTGCCCTGCGGCATCAGGCCGCCCTCGCCGCGTGGACGACGCCGGTGACCCGGTCGGCGCTCAGCTCTCCGATGCCGACGAGCTCGCCCCCGGCGGCCGCCGCGATCCGGGCGGCGAGCCCGAGGCGGACCGGCCCGCTCTCGCAGTCGACGACGACGGTCGCGACGCCGTCGGCGGCGAGCAGGGCGGCGGCCCGGCACGCGTCGGCCACCGGGTCGCCGGACACGCCGACGGTCGCCCGCCCGTCGGTGAGCAGCACGAGCAGCGGGCGGCGACGCGGGTCGCGCAGGCGCTCGACGCGCAGCACCTCGCGGGCGCGCAGCAGGCCCTCGGCCAGCGGGGTGCGCCCGCCCGTCCGCATCCCGGCCATCCGGGCATGCGCCGCGGGCACGCTGGAGGTCGGCGGCAGCACCAGCTCGGCGCCGCCCGCGCGGAAGGTGACCAGGCCGACCTTGTCGCGGCGCTGGTAGGCGTCACGCAGCAGCGACAGCACCGCCCCCGACACCGCCGACATCCGCGTCCGGGCCGCCATCGAGCCCGACGCGTCGACGGCGAAGAGCACGAGGTTGCCCTCCCGCCCCTCCCGCACGGTGCGGCGCAGATCGGTGGGGCGCAGGACCAGGCCCGGTCCGCGGCGACCGCGGGAGCGCTGGTGCGGCGCGGCGGCGGCGAGGGTGGCGGCCAGGTGGACGTCCGCGGCGCGGGTGGGTGCCCCGGCGCCCGCGCGGACCACCCGCCCGGCGTCGGTGCGGGCACGCGAGCGCCGGCCCGGCGCGCCCTCGCCGACGCCCGGGACCTCGAGCCGGCGGGCCCGGAACGTCGCGGTGGCCGGCGGGGCGGGCGCGTCGGCGTGCGGGGAGCCGGGGCCCTCCCGCGCCGGCGCGAGCGGGCCGTTCGCCCGGTCCGGTCGGGTGACGGTGCCGTTCGCCCGGGCGGGATCCGGGCTCCCGCCCCCGTCGGGGCCGCCGCCCCCGGGGCCGTCGTCGTCGGGGCCGCCGTCGTCGGGGCCACCATCGCCGGGGCCGCCGTCCTCGGGGCCGCCGTCCTCGGGGCCACCGTCCTCGGGGCCACCATCGCCGGGGCCGCCATCGCCCGAGCCGCCGTTCCCGGGGTCGTCCTGGCCGGGGCCGTCCTGCCCGGCGGCGTCGCGCAGCGCGTCGTCGAGGGCGTTCTCGTCCATGCCGGGCTCGTCGAACGGGTCGCGACGGCGGCGGTGCGGCAGGGCCAGGCGGGCGGCGACGCGCACGTCCTGCTCCTCCACCGCCTCCGCCCCGCGCCACGCGGCGTGCGCCACCGCGGCGCGGGCGATGACCAGGTCGGCGCGCATCCCGTCGACGTCGAACGCGGCGCAGACCGCGGCGATGCGGCGCAGCTCGGCGTCGGGCAGCGCGACCGCGCCGACCCGGGCGCGCGCCGCGACGATCCGGGCCGCGGTCTCCGCCTCGGCGGCGCTCCACCCGGCGGCGAAGGCCGCCGGGTCGTCCTCGAACGCCATCCGCCGTCGCACGACCTCCACCCGGGTGCCGACCTCGCGCGACGCCCGCACCTCGACCGCGAGCCCGAAGCGGTCCAGCAGCTGCGGCCGCAGCTCGCCCTCCTCCGGGTTCATGGTCCCGACCAGCAGGAACCGCGCCGCGTGCGACACCGACACCCCGTCGCGCTCGACGTGCGCGCGGCCCATCGCGGCGGCGTCGAGGAGCAGGTCGACGAGGTGGTCGTGCAGCAGGTTGACCTCGTCGACGTAGAGCACGCCGCGGTGCGCGTCGGCGAGCAGGCCCGGCTGGTAGGCGCGGACGCCGTGGGACAGCGCGCGCTCCAGGTCCAGGGAGCCGACGAGCCGGTCCTCGGTGGCGCCGACGGGCAGCTCGACCAGGCGCGCGGGGCGGGTCTCCGCGGGCCCGCCGCCGTGCGGGCCGTCGGGGCAGCCGGGGTCCGGCGCCGACGGCGAGCAGCCGAAGCGGCACCCCGGCACCACGTCCAGCGCGGGGAGCAGCGCGGCCAGCGCACGCACGGCCGTCGACTTGGCGGTGCCCTTCTCCCCCCGCACGAGCACCCCGCCGACGCCCGGGTGCACGGCGTTGAGCAGCAGCGCGAGACGGAGGTCGTCGTGGCCGACGACGGCGGAGAACGGGAACTGCACCTGGGTCACGGACGGGACCCTGCCAGACCGGAGGTCACCGTCGGGAGGTCCGGGCCCGCACCGTGACTGATCACATGCTCAAGTGTGCAGGTGTCGACGTGCTGCTCGACGAGGTCGCCGAGCAGGTCGAGCTGGCGTTCGCGCTCGTCGGCGAAGCAGGTGTCGGGCGCCGCGACGAACCCCGCGCGGCCCACCCGCTCCAGCAGCCGGCGCCGGAAGCCGTCGTTCTCCAGCAGGCCGTGCCAGTGGGTGCCCCACACGTGTCCCCGCTCGGACCCCTCGGGGCCGACCAGCCCCGGGTCCCCGGACCGCACCACCCGCCCGTGGTGGATCTCGTACCCGCGCACCGGCTCGCCCCATGCGGTGCCGGTGGGGTTGCCCAGGTGCTTGTCGACGTCGAACTCGACCTCCAGGTCGAGCAGCCCCAGCCCGACGGCGTCGCCGGTCTCGACGCCGTGCGGGTCGGCGATCCGCCGCCCGAGCATCTGGTAGCCCCCGCAGATCCCGAGCACCGGGCGCCCGGCGCGGGCGTGCGCGGCGACGGCGTCGGCGAGCCCGGTGCGGCGCAGCCAGGCGAGGTCGGCGACGGTGGACTTCGAGCCGGGCAGCACGACCAGGTCGGCGTCGGCCAGCCGCGAGGCCTCGGTGACGTAGCGCACCGCGACACCCGGCTCGCAGGCCAGCGCCTCGGCGTCGGTGGCGTTGGAGATCCGCGGGAACCGGACGACCGCGACCCGCAGCCAGGCGTCGCCGTGCGGCGGGGCCGGACGGCCGAGCACGCCGTCGGAGACGACCGAGAGCGAGTCCTCGGCGTCGAGCCACAGCCCGTCGGCCCAGGGGACGACGCCGAGCGTCGGGCGTCCGGTGAGGGCGCGGAGCTGGTCGAGCCCTGGCGCGAGCAGCCCCGGGTCGCCGCGGAACTTGTTGATGACGAACCCGGCGATGCGGGCCTGGTCGGCGGCGTCGAGGACGGCGAGGGTGCCGAACAGGTGGGCGAGCACCCCGCCGCGGTCGATGTCGCCGACGACGACGACCGGCAGGTCGGCGGCCTGCGCCAGCCCCATGTTGGCGATGTCGGAGCCCCGCAGGTTGATCTCCGCGGGTGAGCCGGCGCCCTCGCAGACCACCACGTCGTAGCGGCGCCGCAGGTCGGTGAGGGTGTCGACGACGACGTCGAGCAGCGCGGCCTTGCGGTCGTAGTAGGACCGGGCGCTCACCGTCCCGTCGACCCGGCCCAGCACGACCACCTGGGAGCTGCGGTCGCTGCCCGGTTTGAGCAGCACCGGGTTGAACGCCGTGCTCGGCGCGAGCCCGCAGGCGTGGGCCTGCATCGCCTGGGCCCGGCCGATCTCGCCGCCGTCGGGGGTCACCACTGAGTTGTTGCTCATGTTCTGCGCCTTGAACGGCGCGACCCGCACCCCACGCCGGGCCAGCACCCGGCAGATCCCGGCGACGAGCGCGCTCTTGCCCGCGTCCGACGTCGTCCCGGCCACCAGCAGTCCTCCGCGCACGCCGACTACCGTAGGGGCGTGCGGTTCCTCCTGCGTCCGGGCTGGCTGGCCCTCGTCCTCGCGGTGCTCGCGTTCGTGGTGGCCTGCTACACGTTCCTGGCGCCGTGGCAGTTCGGCCGGGAGGCCGAGCGGGAGGCCCAGCAGCAGGCCATCGACGCCGCCTCCGCCACCCCGCCTGCCCCGATCGGCACGATCACCCCGTTCGGCGTCACCCCCGACGTCGAGTGGCGCCAGGCGCAGGTCACCGGCACCTACCTGCCCGACGACCAGGGCCTGGTCCGCCTCCGCGTCGTCGACGGCCGCCCCGCCGTCGAGGTCCTCACCCCGTTCCGCACCACCGACGGGCGCCTGCTGACGGTCGCGCGCGGCACCGTCGAGACCTCCAGCGGCTCGGTCACCCCCGAGATCGCGCCACCGCCCGCGGGCGAGGTGACGCTCACCGGGCGGCTGCGCGTCGACCAGACCGACCCCGAGGGCCGCGTGCTCGACGAGGCCGGGTTCCGGCAGCTCTACGTCGCCGACTCGCGCCTGCTCGCCACCGCCACCGGTCTCGCGCTCGAACCGGGGCGGCTGCAGCTCGCCGCGGGCGAGCCGGGCGTGCTCACCCCGCTGCCGGTGCTGCCCCCCAGCGGCGGCGCGCCGTTCACGAACCTGTCCTACGCCCTGCAGTGGATCACCTTCGGCATCATCGCCCTGGTCGCGCTCGGCTACTTCATCCGCCTGGAGCTGCTGCAGCGCCGCGGCCGGCCCGACCGCTCCGCCCTGCGCCGCGCCCTGTCCGGCGAGGACGACGAGGCCCCGCTCGCCCGCTGAGCGGTCGCCGCGGCGTCCGGGGGCCGTTCCGGGCGGCCACCGCGACCGCCAGCACCGCCGCCGCCGCCGCGCCCACCAGCCGGGACAGGCGGGCCGCGCGGTGCAGGTCGTCCGGGGTGGGCGGCGGGCCGGAGCCGAGTCGGGGCCGCTCCTCGACCCCGTGCGCGTACACCGTCCGTCCCCCGAGCCCGACGCCCAGCGCCCCGGCCGCGGCGGCCTCGACCGGTCCGGCGTTGGGCGACGGGTGCCCGCCCGCGTCCCGGCGCCAGGCGGCCACGGCGTCGGACGGCGAGCCCCCGACGGCGGGGGCCAGCACCGTGCACAGCGCCGCGCACACCCGGGCCGGGACGAGGTTCGCGGCGTCGTCGAGCCGGGCCGCGGCCCACCCGAACCGCCGGTACCGCGGCGACCGGTAGCCGACCATCGCGTCCAGCGTGTTGACGGCGCGGTACCCGAGCAGTCCGGGCACCCCGGCGACCGCGCCCCAGAACAGGGGGGCCACCACGGCGTCGGAGGTGTTCTCGGCCAGCGACTCCACCCCGGCCCGGGCCATCCCGGCGGCGTCGAGCGACTCCGGGTCGCGCCCGCACAGCGAGGGCAGCCGCCGCCGCGCCGCGGCCAGGTCCGGCCCCGGGCCCACCGGGCCCCGGTGGGCCGGCGACGGTCCGGCGCCCAGCTCCCGCGCCAGCGCCGCCCCGTGCCCGGCCAGCGACGCACCCCCGAGGACCGCCCACGTCGCCGCCCCCGTCAGCGCGGCCCCGAGCACCGGACGCCGGCGCCCGGCGGTCTCGGCGAGCAGCCCGAGCCCGGCCGCGGCCCCCACCAGCAGCGCGGTGTACCCGGCCCCGGCGAGGCGGCCGTCGGCGTAGACCCGGCGCTCCAGTGCCGCGGCGACGGTGCCGAACCCGGCGACGGGGTGGCCGCGGCGCGGGTCGCCGAACGCGGCGTCGGCCAGGACCCCCAGCAGCAGCCCGGCTGCGCGCGATCTCACGCCGCGAACCTACGACGGGCCGCGCGGCGCCGCGGCGTCCGGGGCATGATCGCGGGCATGCGCACCGACCTGGACCCGACCGAGCTGGGCGCCGGGCCCTTCTACCGCCTGTTGACCTCCGTGGTCGTGCCCCGCCCGATCGCCTGGGTGAGCACGCGCTCGGCCGCGGGCGTCGACAACCTGGCCCCGCACTCGTTCTTCACCGTCGCCTGCGTCGACCCGCCGATGGTCCAGTTCACCAGCGTGGGGGTGAAGGACTCGCTGACCAACGCGCGCGAGACCGGCGAGTTCGTCGTGTGCCTGGCGACCGAGCCGCTGTTCGAGCAGGTCAACGCCACCGGCACGGACTTCCCGGCGGGCGTCAGCGAGTTCGCCGCGGTGGGGCTGACGGCCGAGCCGAGCGAGCGGGTGGCACCGCCGCGGGTGGCGGAGTCACCGGTGGCGCTGGAGTGCCGCCTGGAGCAGGCCCTGACGCTCGGGGACTCGACCGTCGTCATCGGCCGGGTCGTGCACGCCTCGGTGCGCACCGACGTGTTCGACGGCGACCCGCACGACGGCGGCCTGCCCCGGATCGACCGGCTGCGCCCGCTGGCCCGCCTCGGCCGCGACGAGTGGTCGACCGTCGGCGAGCTCCTGGAGATCACCCGCATCCGCTACCGGGACTGGCCCGGGCACTACTCGGCACCCACCGCCTGACCGAGCTGCAGGTCGTAGAGCCGCTCGGCCTCCGCGGCCACCCGGTGCAGGTTGCACGGCCACTTCTCCCCCGAGCCGCTGGAGTGCCGGCACGAGGTGCAGCGGCCCAGCCGGTCGGGCACGTGGGCGGCGAGCAGCCGCCGCCACACGTGCGGCATCGCGGCCATCTCGCCGGCCAGCCCGGACTTCTGGGTCACGTCCACGAGTCCCCCTCGTCGCCGCCGGTTCCGGTGGCGCCGGGCGTTCGCCCCGCGTACCGGAACCGTTTCAGTGGTCGTGTCCCATGGTGTCGTGCCCGACGGGTTCCCGCTCCCGCGGGTACCCGTACTAGAGGGTGAACTCGCCGGGTGGGGTCGCGCCGTCCTGGGCGTGCAGCTCGCCCTCGCGCCCGCGCAGCTCGACGCGGCGGATCTTGCCCGAGATCGTCTTGGGCAGCTCGAAGAACTCCAGGCGCCGGATCCGCTTGTAGGGGGCCAGGTACTCGCGGGCGAACTGCAGGATGTCCCGCGCGGTCTCCTCGGTGGGCTCGTAGCCCGCGGCCAGCACCACGTAGGCCTTCGGGACGGCGAGCCGGACGGGGTCGGGCGACGGCACGATCGCCGCCTCCGCCACCGCCGGGTGCTCGATGAGCACGCTCTCCAGCTCGAACGGCGAGATCCGGTAGTCCGAGGCCTTGAACACGTCGTCGGCGCGCCCGACGTAGGTGATGTAGCCGTCCGCGTCGCGGGAGCCGACGTCGCCGGTGTGGTAGTACCCGCCGGCCATCGCCTCGGCGTTGCGCTCCGGGTCACCGGCGTAGCCGACCATCAGCCCGAGCGGGCGCCGCGCCAGGTCGATGCAGATCTCGCCCTCCTCGACGCCCGCCTCGCCGGTGGCCGGGTCGACCAGGACGATCGGGTAGCCGGGGATCGGGCGCCCCATCGAGCCGGGCTTGACGGTCTGCCCGGGCGGGTTGCCGATCTGCACGGTCGACTCGGTCTGCCCGAACCCGTCGCGGATCCGGACGCCCCACGCCTTCTCGATCTGCTCGATCACCTCGGGGTTGAGGGGCTCCCCCGCGCCGACGACCTTCTGCGGCGGGTTCGCCAGGCCCGAGAGGTCGGCCTGGATGAGCATGCGCCACACGGTGGGCGGGGCGCAGAAGCTGTCGACGCCGCAGCGGTCGAGCACGTCGAGCACGCTCTGGGCGTCGAACTTCGCGTAGTTCATGACGAGCACGCAGGACTCGGCGATCCACGGCGCGAACACGTTGCTCCACGCGTGCTTGGCCCAGCCCGGCGAGGAGATGTTGAGGTGGACGTCGCCGGGCTCCAGCCCGATCCAGTACATCGTGGACAGGTGCCCGACGGGGTAGCTGGCGTGGGTGTGCTCGACGAGCTTGGGCTTCGCGGTGGTGCCGGAGGTGAAGTAGAGCAGCAGCGTGTCGCTGCCCCGGGTCACCCCGTCCGGGGTGAATTCGGCGGGCGCGTCCGCGGCGGCGGCGTAGTCGAGCCAGCCCTCGGGTGCGCCGCGCACGGCGATCCGCGTGTAGTCGCCCTCGACGTCGTCGAACTTGGCCGCGTCCGCCCCGCCCACCACGACGTGCCGGGCCGCGCCGCGGTCGAGCCGGTCGCGCAGGTCCGACGCCGTGAGCAGCGTCGTGGCCGGGATGACGACGGCGCCCAGCTTCATGGCTGCGAGCATGGTCTCCCAGAGCTCGACCTGGTTGCCGAGCATGAGGATGATCCGGTCGCCGCGGGCCACGCCCTGGGCGCGCAGCCAGTTGGCCACCCGGTTCGACCGCTCCGAGAGCTCCGCGAAGGTCCAGTGCGCCTCCGACCCGTCGCCCTCGACGATCCACAGCGCCCGCTGCGCCCCGCGCTGCGGGTCGGCCGCGACGGCGTCGATGTGGTCGAGCGCGAAGTTGAACTCGTCGATCTCCGGCCAGGCGAAGTCGCGGTAGGCCGTGTCGTAGTCGGTCCGGTGCTCCTGCAGGAACGCGCGCGCCGCGTAGAAGGCCTCTGCCGACCCGGTCATCTGCTCACCTCGTGAAGTAGCCGCTCTGCCGGTGACGAACCCTAGGTGATCGGCGGACGCGGCCGCTCCCCGTCCCACCGGAGGGCCGGGGCCACCCGGACGCGCCGCGCGGACGCCGGCGGCCGGGACGGCCCGCCGGGCTAGCGTCCGGCCCGTGATCCTGCGCCGCATCCTCGTGACGTCGGTGGCCGCCTGCGCCCTGCTGGCCGGCTGCGGCTCCCCCACCGGCCCCGCCCCGTCGACCTCCCCGCCCGCACCGCCCGCCCCCTCCGGAGCCCCGGCGGCCGCGGTGGAACTGCCGTGGCCCGCCCGCAGCGACGCGGAGGCCGCCGGCCTCCAGGAGGCCGCCGACGGCGGGGCGCAGCCGTGGCTGCTCGACCCCGCCGAGGTCGCGCGCTCCTACGCCGCCGCGGCGCTGGGCTGGACCGACGCCACGGCGACCGCGTCGGACGGCTCCGTCGAGGTCACCGGGCCCGGCGGGGCGCGCCACGTCCTGACCGTCGAGCAGCCCGGCCGCACCGACGCCGGCGGCATCTGGGTGGTCACCGCCGACACCCCGGCGTGACGGACGGCGACCGGCTCACTTGTTCGGGTGAACAGCGGCCGGAAGTGAAGCGTCGGCGGCCCGACCGGCGATCTGTTCGTTGACACCGTCGCAGCAGCGGCGGACACCCGGACCCCAGGGGGCCACCATGGACGCCATCGACACGGTCTCGCAGGACATGTTCACCGTGCTCCACGGCCAGCCCGCTCCCGTCGTGACGCGCTGGAGCTACGACGCCGCCGACCCGTTCGCCGTCACCCTCGCCGTCCGGACCAGGGCCGACCGCTGGGTCGAGTGGCTGGTCGCGCGCGACCTGGTGCGCGACGCGCTGGACGAGGCCACCGGAGAGGGCGACATCCGGATGAGCCCGCAGACGGTGCAGGGCTACGACATCGTCGAGATCGAGATCCGCTCCACCGACGGCCGCGCCGTCCTGGAGGTCGACCGCGACCTGCTGCGGCACTTCGTCGAGGCCACCGACGAGCTGGTCGCGTTCGGTGACGAGGAGGGCCGGATGGACCTGGACGTGGAGATCGCCAAGCTCACCGCCGACGCCGAGTAGGTCAGCGGTAGCGCTCCTCGTAGCGCCGCGCCGCGGCCTCCCGCTCGGGGGCCGTACGCCGCTCCCGCTCCGCCTCGGCCCGGCCCGGCTCCCAGCCCGCCTTGACCGAACGGTGCTCGGTCGTCAGATGGACGAACGACGCCGCGTAGATCAGCCCCACCAGCGCCCCGCCGAGCACGGCCACCAGCCGGACCCACAGCTCCCCGGGCACCACCAGCACCAGCACGATGCCGAAGGGCACCACCTGCACGACCGAGCGCGCCAGCTGCCGCAGCGCCCACGTCCGCGTCGAGACGTCGTGCAGCACCCAGTCGCGGTACCGGGTGGGCAGCCCGCCGCCCATGGCGTACCAGAGCCACCACAGCGGACCGGGCCGGCGCATCGTCATGACCCCATCGTCCTCCTCCGCGCGGCCCGGCGCCGTGACGCGGGCGGGAATCACAGACCGGTGGACGGGCCCGCGTCCGTGCGCCCCGACGCCCCGACGGCGGACCCGTCCACGGCGTCATCGAGCGTGGCCGCGGCGTCGTCGAGCGTGGCCGCGGCGTCGCGGGTGGCCTCGCGCCGGACCCTCGCGTCCTCGGCGTCGGCGATCTCGGCGTCCACCTCGGGGTCGACGAGCGACGGGTCGGCCGCGACCGACGGCTCGCCGTCGACCCGGGTGTCGGCCGCGACGTCGTGCACCGCCGCCTCCTCCGCGGACGCCGCGCCGCCGTCGACGCCGACGTCGGTGGCGGCCGTGTCGTCGCCCCCGGCCGCGGCGGTCAGCCGCCCGGTGCGGTCGGCCTGGGCGTCGGCGGAGTCCTCGGGACGCTCCGCGGCGAGGCGCTCGTCGAGGGTCTCGTGGGCGTCGTCGTCGAGGGCGTAGGGACGGTCCGGCGGCACGTACCCGGCGTCGAGGGCGTCGGGGCCGCCCGCGGCGCCCTCGAGGGTCTCGGCGTTGTCGAGCTGCACCGCGGCGCCCAGGTCGGGGGCGGCGGACTGGTCGTCGAAATCGGGCATGCGGGTGCCTACCCCGGGGAGCCGTGGCCCACACGCGGCACCGGTGTGGTCTGATCGGCCGACCCGACGACTGCGAGCCGCCGATGACGTCCGCCCCGCGCCCCCGTGACGCCGCCGCCACCCGCGGAGCCCTGCTCCGCGCCGCGCGCGAGCTGTTCGCCGAGCGCGGCTACGACGGCACGACCGTGCGCGGCGTGGCCGACCGGGCCGGGGTGAACCAGGCGCTGCTGTTCCGCTACTTCGGCAACAAGGAGGCGCTGTTCGCCGAGGCCGTCACCGAGCAGGCGCTGGCCCCGCTGTCGGAGGGCCCGCCGGAGACGTTGCTGGAGCGGATCCTCGCGACGATGTTCGACGACGCCCCCGGCTCGGCGATGTTCTTCGCCGTGCTGCGCTCGGAGGGGCGGGCGGCCGAGGCCGTGCGCACCGAGCTGGGCACCGCCTACCGGGCCGCGTTCGCCGCCCTCGCGGGCACCGCCGACCCCGTCGAGGCCGAGCTGCGCGCCTCGCTGCTGCTCGCCTGGCTGCTCGGGCTGAGCCAGACCCGCGCGGAGATCGGCGCCTCGGACGCGGCCGTCGTCGCCCACGTCCTGCGGGGGGCCCGCGCGCTGCTCGACGGTTGACCCACCGGCCCCACATGGTTAGCGTTGCGTAGTAAGCGACTGCTTACTACGGGGGTGCGAGATGACCACGACCTACCCGTTCGCCGAGCCCGACGGCCTGACGTTCGACCCGCGCTACGCGCGCCTGCGGCGCGAGGAGCCGCTCGCCCGCGTCGCCCTGCCCTACGGCGGCGAGGCCTGGCTGGCCACCCGCCTCGACGACGTCCGCACCGTGCTGGCCGACCCGCGGTTCAGCCGCGCGGCGACCGTCGGGGCCGACGTGCCGCGCGTGCGTCCCGAGATCGACCACGAGCCGGCGTCGATCCTCAACATGGACGCCCCCGAGCACACCCGGTTGCGCAAGCTCGTGGCCAGGGCGTTCACCGTGCGCCGGGTCGAGGCGCTGCGCCCGCGGGCGGCCGCGCTCACCGCGGAGCTGCTCGACGGCATGCGCGCCGCGGGGCCCCCGGCCGACCTGGTGGCGCACCTGTCGGTCCCGCTGCCCGTCACCATCATCTGCGAGCTGCTCGGGGTGCCGGTGGCCGACCGCGACGTCTTCCGCGCCGGGGCCGACGCCGCGCTGTCCACGACCGGCATGTCGCCCGCGCAGCGCACGCGGGCCCGCGACGCGCTGCTCGCCTACATGGCCGGGCTCGTCGCCCGCCGCCGGGAGGAGCCGACCGACGACCTGCTCGGCGCGCTGGTCGTCGCCCGCGACGACGGCGACGCGCTCAGCGAGCGCGAGCTGGTCGGGCTCGGCGTCGGCATCCTCGTCGCCGGGCACGAGACCACCATGAACATGATCGGCAACATCGTGTTCGCGCTGCTCACCCGCCCCGACCGCGGGGAGGCGCTGCGGTCCGGGCCCGGTGCCGTGGCCCGCGGGGTCGAGGAGCTGCTGCGCTACCTGCCCCTCGGCGCGTCCGCGGGGTTCCCGCGGATCGCGACCGAGGACGTCGAGCTGGCCGGGGGCACGGTGCGCGCGGGCGACGCCGTGGTGGTGTCGGTCGCCGCGGCCAACCGCGACCCCGAGGCGTTCGAGAACCCCGACACGCTCGTGCTCGACCGCGCCGAGAACCGCCACGTCGCGTTCGGGCACGGGCTGCACCACTGCCTGGGCGCCCAGCTGGCCCGCATGGAGCTGCAGGAGGCGGTCGGCTCGCTGCTCGCCGCGTTCCCCGACCTGCGCCTGGCCGTCGACCCCGCCGACGTGCCGTGGCGCACGGGCGCGCTGGTCCGCGGGCCGGAGGAGCTGCTGCTCAGCTGGTGAGCGCCTCGACGCGGGCCCACAGGGCGTCACGGTCCGCGGGGGTCTCCCGCGTCCAGGGCACGTAGTGCTCCGGGCGCGGGCGGCGGTCGTGCCAGAACCGCCCGGTCCCCGCGACGGCGGCGGGGGCCGCGGCCAGCCAGACGGCGGTGTCGGCGCCCTGCTCCGCGGTGCGCAGCACCGGGCCGAGCAACCGACCGAAGGCGGGCAGCGACTCGGCCAGCCCCGGGGTGTCGGCCCAGCCGGGGTGCACGGCGTGGGAGTCCAGCTCGCGCGCCCAGAGCCCGGACAGCACCACCTGCATCCGCTTGGTGCGGGCGTAGGCGGTGGTGCCGTCGTAGGGCACCGGCTCGTCGGCCCTCAGCCGCTGGGCGTACATGCCGCCCGAGGAGATCCACAGCACCCGGCCGCCCCGCTCGCGCAGGGCCCCGGCGAGCCGCCGGGTGAGCAGGTGCGGTCCCAGGACGTGCGTGGCGAGGCACAGCTCGTGGCCCTGCGGGGTCACCGTCCGCGCGGGCGGCAGCACGCCGGCGTTGTGCACCAGCAGGTCGGGGCGGGCGGCGGCGAGCACGTCGGCGGCGCGGCGCACGTCGTCGAGGTCGGCGACGTCGCACCGGGTGAGGTGCAGGTCGGCCCCGGGCACGGCGGCCTCGACCCGGTCGCGGGCGGCCGCGCCGCGTCCCTCGTCGCGCACGACCAGGTGCACGGTGGCGCCCAGGCGCGCCAGCCCGGTGACGGTGGCGAGCCCCAGCCCGCCGCCCCCGCCCGTGACCAGTGCGACGCGCCCGGCCAGGGCACCGGGCGCCGGGTCGGCCCGCGGACCGGACCACGTCGCCGAGCGGGCGAGGTAGCCCAGCCGCGAGTAGCCGGGGACGACGGTGCGGTCGAGCAGGGTGTCCAGAGCGGTGGCGAGCACGGCCCCAGCCTTCCCTAGACCCCCGGCGGGAGCGCGTCGAGTGCCGCTCCGTCGACGACGCGGGTCGCCGCCGTCACCCCGTCGCGCGGCGTGCCGCCGACCAGCTCGGCCACCGCGGTGCAGGTGCGCGCCCACACCATCAGCTGGATCTCCTTGGCCAGCGGCAGCCGGTTGTAGAGCAGGTGGGCCGCCAGGTCACCGGGGCGGGCCCAGGACTCGATCTCGAACGACAGCGCGCCGTCGGGGCGGACCGCGGCCCGGAACTCGATCTGGCCCGCCTCCAGGTGCCCCTCCAGCGTGGCGAACCGGAACGACGACGGGGTCACCGCGATGACGCGCACCGGCCCGTCCCAGGGAGCGGGCATCCGGATCAGCCACTCGTCGCGCAGCCGCATCGGCCCGTCGGCACCCACGCTGCGCTGGAACACCGCGGCGTCGGGGACCGCGCAGTTCGGGTCGCGCGACAGCTCGGCCATCAGCACCTCCGGACCGCGGTCGGCGCCGTCGACGACCACGGAGTAGCGGCGGTGCAGCAGCGCCCCCGTCCCGTCGGCCACGTACTGGACGTCGGCGGCGCGGACCTCCGGCGGCACGGGGGCGGGCAGGTCCCCGGCGTCGCCCGCGGCCTCGGTGCGGGTCAGCGGGGGGCCGTAGCCGGGGATCCGGTAGGCCAGGACCCGGGCGATACCGAGTGGCCAGCGCAGCAGATGGTCGACGCGGTGCAGGTGGGTGCCGGGCGCGGGCCGGCCGAGTAGGAACACGATGTACGGGGTACCCGTTCCGCGTGAGATCCACCGGAGCCCCGCGCTGAACGCCCCCGACCTCGCGGCCGTCGTCGACGACCTGGCCACCCGCTCCGTGAACTACGACGAGGCACTCGCACCCCCGCACGTCACCGACGGCTGGCACCAGGACCGCTGGACGGTGGTGCTGGGGCACGAGGCCCCCGGCGAACCCGAGCCCGACGGGATCGTCGCGGCCGCCGACGCGCTGGTGAACGGCTACGAGTTCACCGACCCCGCACTGCTGCGCGCGGCCTACCGCCACCCGGCCGACGTGGTGGGCCGCGACATGCTGCTGCAGGGCAGGTTCGCGATGTTCCGGTTCCACATGGGCGTGCGCATCACCGCCGAGCTCGACGAGGTGCGGGCGGGCGCCGACGGTCCGGAGCGCGTCGTCGGGTGGGCGTACCAGACCCTGGACGGGCACCTGGAACAGGGCCGGTTGACCTACGAGATCGTCAAGGACCTGACGACGGGCCGCGTCGAGTTCCGCATCGACGCCTACTCGCGGCGGTCCGAGATCCGCAACCCGCTCTTCCGCGCCGGGTTCTCGATGTTCGGCCGGCACACCCAGCTCCGCTTCTACCGGGCCGCGCTGGCGCGCCTGGCCGACCGCCTCCCGCACCCGCCCGACCCGCCCGCCCCCGACGCCGACGGCCTGGTCCGGGTGCCCACCGGCGCCCCGCCGGACCGCGCGACGTGGGCCGAGATCCACGTGGTGCACCCCGGCCGCTGACCCCACGAGTCCCCCGTCCCACGCGCGCGAGTCCCCCGTCCCCCGCGCGCGAGTCCCCCGTCCCGGGTCGCGGACCGGTCAGAGCGCCCGCACCAGGTCGACGGCCCGGCCGAGGGTCTCCAGGCGGGCGTCGAGGGTGTCGCCCGCGGGGTAGAGCCGCACCGTGGTGACGCCGGCGTCGCGCCACGCCGCGAGCCGGGCGCGCACGCCGTCCTCGGTGCCGATCAGCGTGGTGCCGAGCACCATCTCCTCGTCGACGGCCGCGGCGGCGCCCGCGCGGTCACCGGCCAGCCACAGCGCACGGACGCGGTCGGCCCGCTCCCCCCACCCCTGCCGGCGGTAGGCGTCGAAGTAGAAGTTCGACGTCGCCGTGCCCATGCCGCCGAGGCTGAAGGCCAGGCCGGGGCGCCGGGCGTCGACCATCGCGGCCAGCTCGCGCTCGTCGGCGGCGAAGGCCACCTCCGCGCCCTGGCAGAGGTCGAGGTCGGCGAGGGTCCGGCCGGCCGCGGCGGCCCCGGCGCGCAGCGGGTCGAGGTAGGCGGCGGCGCCCTCGGGCACGAAGCTGGTGCCCAGCCACCCGTCGGCGACCTCCCCGGTGAGCTCCAGCATCCGCGGCGACAGCGTGGCGAGGTAGATCGGGATGTCCGGGTTCGGCGCCGTGGAGGTGCGCATCGGGCGCCCGTCGCCGCCGGGCAGCGGGATGCGGACGTGTCGCCCGTCGTGGGCCACCCGCTCCCCCGCGAACACCGACCGGATCACCGCGACGGTCTCGCGGGTGCGCCCCAGCGGGTGCGCGAACGGGACGCCGTGCAGCCCCTCGATCACCTGCGGCCCGGAGCTGCCCAGGCCCAGGACGAACCGGCCGCCGGACATGTCGGCCAGCGTCAGCGCGGTCTGCGCGAGCAGCACGGGACTGCGCGTGCCGACCTGCACGACCCCGGACCCGAGCCCGATCCGCGACGTGCGCGCGGCGAGGTACCCCAGTGCGGACGGCGCGTCGGACCCCCACGCCTCGGCGACCCAGCACATGTCGAGGCCGATGCGCTCGGCCTCCACCACGAACTCGACGGTCTCGCGCCAGTCGCCGCCCGACGCCTCGACCGTCGTCGCGGTCCTCACCGGCGCTCGGCCCGCTCCTTGATCGCCACCAGGTTCGCGTCGATCCCGGCCTGCCATTCGCGCAGCCGCCCGGCGACGATCCGCTCCGCCTTCTCCGGCATCGCCGCGATCGCCGCGTCGAGGTTCGACGGTCCGGGGCCCATCCGCGCCCACTGGCGCAGCTCGGTGCCGCCGTCGCGGGCCGTGAGCTCGAAGCACCAGCTCGCGGTCGGGCGCTCCGGCAGCCCGACGTCCCAGCCGAACACCCGCGGCGCTTCGCAGGCGACGACGTGCGAGGTGGTGGTCCACTCGCCGACGGCCGGGTGCCGGCTGCGGCCCCGGAACCGGCATCCCACGGCCGGTTCGGCCACGTCGCCGAGCCAGGACACCTCCTGCAGCTCGGAGCTGATCGAGGCGATGAGGTGGATGTCGCTGACCAGCTCCCACACCCGCTCCGGCGGGGCGGCGACGTGCACGCGCCCCTCCACCACCGGCGTGTCCGCGTCCGTCATCCGCACTCCCCCGTGAGTTGGGTATCGCCGACGAACCTAGTAGCGGACGACCCCGTCAGTCCGGCGGGGTGAACAGGCCGCCGTCCTTGAGCGTGCCCACCACGACGGCGGTGTCGAGGGCGGTGACGCGGTCGAGCCAGGCGGCGTCGGTGGTGAGGTCGTGCAGGGCGTCGACCCCGGGGACGGCGACCTCCGCCAGCAGCGGGCGGTCACCGGTGACCCGGCACGCCCGCAGCACCCACGGCTCGCGGCGCAGCCCGGCGGCGACGGCCGCGACGTCACGCGGCGCGGCCGACGCCCGGAGCACGGCGCGCACCCCGAACCCGAGCCGGGCCGGGTCGACGACGACGCGGATGCGCAGCCGTCCGTCGCGGCGCAGCCGGTCGATCCGCCGCGGGACGGCGCTGCGCGAGAGCCCGGTGACCTCGGCCAGCTCGTCGTCGCCGCGCCGGGCGTCGAACTGCAGGGCGGTGAGCAGCATGCGGTCGGCCGGGCCCAGCGTCTTGACCTCGCCCAGCGGCGCGTCCCCCGGCGGGGGCAGGTGCTCGGTCAGCGCCTCGGACTCCTCGGGGCCCAGCAGTCCGGGCCGCCACTCGTCCTCGGTGCGGACGTGGCGCAGCACCGTGCTCGCGGCGGCCTCGACGAGCCCGGGCAAACGCGGCAGCTCGTCGCCGACCAGGCGCGCCAGGCGTTCGGGCGGGCAGCCGATCTCGGCGACCGCGCCGGCGGGTCCGGCCAGCAGGTGCACCCAGTGGGTGTCGGCGCGGCGGGCCAGCGCGAGGGCGGCCACCCGCTCCTGGCCCGGCCCGCAGCGCAGGTGCACCACGGTGCCGGCCTGCGGGGCGGGCACGCCGACGACCTGCACCCCGCCCTCGGCGAGGAGCGCGGGACCGTGCCGGGCCACGGCGCCCTCGGGCTCACCGAGGACCGCGGCGATCCGCTCCCACGGCGCGCGCCCGTCGACCTGCAGGGCTCCGACGATCCGCCGTTCGAGCGCGGCGAGGAGCCCGGCCACCACGCACCTCGCCTCCCGACAGCGGGGCGTCGGCGCCCGTTCACGTCCCGGCCAACCTACCGGGCCGGCACCCCGAGGTGGCGGAGCAGGTTGGCGGAGAACCGGTCGCCCATCCGCTGCATCGTCTCCTTCATCACCGCGGTGACGGCCGGGGCGGCCAGCCGCGGGAGCGGCAGCTCCACGCTCAGCCCGAGGCTGATGGCCAGCCGCGTGCCCCCGGGCTCGTCGGTCAGGACGTACCAGCCCTCGGCACCGGTGCTCTCCCGCACCCCGGGGGGCGGGGCGTGGGTGTAGTCGATGCGGTGGCCGTCGCCGTCACCGGCGTCGAAGGTCATCTTCTCGGTGAACACCGGGCTGATCCCGACCCCCAGCACCGAGAGGCCGACGAGGTGCCAGCGCCAGCTCGCGCCGTCGGTCTCGATCTTCTTCAGCAGCGGCGTGAGCCGCGGCAGCAGCACGGGATCGGTCAGTACCGCCCAGATCCGGGAACGCTCGGCCGCGACGACGGCCTCCGACTCAGTGGTCGCAGAGAAGCGGCTCATCCGGGCAGTCTGCTCACCCGGCCCGGACACCGCGACCCGGCGTGGCGGGTGCCACTGCGCGCATCCGCCCCTTACTGCAAGATGGCGGCACCGGAGAACTATGTGAAGGAGCAATTCTGTGGCCGATTACACGCTTCCCGACCTCCCCTACGACTACGGCGCACTGGCCCCGCACATCGCGGGCGAGATCATGGAGCTGCACCACTCGAAGCACCACCAGACCTACGTCAACGGCCTCAACGAGACCCTGGAGAAGCTGGCCGCCGCCCGTGGGAGCGGCGAGTTCGGCGCGATCGTGGGCCTGGAGAAGGCACTGGCGTTCCACCTCGGCGGGCACGTCAACCACTCGCTGTTCTGGACGAATCTCTCCCCCGACGGCGGCGGCAGGCCCACGGGCGACCTGGCGGCCGCGATCGACGACACCTTCGGCTCGTTCGAGGCCTTCCAGGCCCAGTTCACCGCCGCGTCGACCTCCATCCAGGGGTCCGGTTGGGGCGTGCTCGCCTACGACCCGCTCGGGCAGCGCCTGCACGTCCTGCAGCTGTGGGACCAGCAGGCCAACGTGCCGGTCGGCGTCGTGCCGATCGTCATGCTCGACATGTGGGAGCACGCGTTCTACCTGCAGTACAAGAACGTGAAGCCGGACTACGTCGCCGCCTGGTGGAACGTCGTGAACTGGGCCGACGCCGCGGAGCGGTTCGCCGCGGCGCGCGAGGTCCCCGGGCGTCGCTAGGGTGACCGCCGTGTCGGCGCGGGAGCTCGTGGTGCTGGGCACCGCCAGCCAGGCGCCGACACGGCACCGCAACCACAACGGCTACCTGCTGCGCTGGGACGGCCACGGCCTGCTGTTCGACCCGGGCGAGGGAACCCAGCGGCAGCTGACGCTGGCCGGGGTCGCGAGCAGCGCGATCACCCACGTCTGCCTGACGCACTTCCACGGCGACCACTGCCTGGGCCTGCCCGGCGTCCTGCAGCGCCTCTCGCTCGATCGCGTGACGCGCCCGGTGCACGCGCACTTCCCGGCGTCGGGACGGGTGTGGTTCGACCGGCTGCGCCACGCCACCCCGTTCCACGACACCCTCGACGTGCGCGAGCACCCGATCACCGCCGACGGGCCGGTCTGCGCCGACCCGTACCTGGAGGTGCGCCGGCTCGACCACCGCATCGAGTCCTACGGCTACCGGCTCGTCGAGCCCGACGGGCGCCGCATGCTGCCCGACCGGCTCGCCGCCGCGGGCGTGCACGGCCCGGCCGTCCGGGAGCTGCAGCGCACCGGGTCGCTCGGTCCGGTCACGCTCGAGGAGGTGAGCGAGCCGCGGCCGGGCCAGAAGGTGGCGTTCGTGATGGACACGCGCCTGTGCGACGGCGTGCACGCGCTCGCCGCGGGCGTCGACCTGCTCGTGATCGAGTCGACCTTCCTCGACGCCGACGCCGACCTGGCCGACGCCTACGGCCACCTCACCGCGGGCCAGGCCGGTGCGGTCGCGGCGCGGGCGGGGGTGCGCACGCTCGTGCTCACCCACTTCTCCCAGCGCTACCCCGACCCCGCCCGCTTCGGCGAGGAGGCCGCCGCGGTGTTCGACGGGGAGGTCGTGGTGGCGCACGACCTGCAGCGCGTGCCGGTGCCGCCACGCCGGTAGCTACCGGGTGAGCCGCCTGCGGTTGGCCACCACCCGCCGGTGGACGGGGGCCAGGACGGCGGCGGCGAACCGTGCGGTGTCGGCGGGCGGGGTGGTCACCGCCACCACGGCGGCCCGGGTGAACCCCTCGGCCTTCTCCTGCACCATCCGGCGGTACTCACGCCGCGCCCCCGGACTCGGCGGCCAGCCGCCGGTCACGACGCCCACGGTCCGGTACGCGATCACCACCGGTGCCGAACAGGCGATCTCCACGAGCTGCACCCACGGTCGCACCCATCCCGGTCCGGTCACCCCCGCACGGTAGGCCCCGCGGTGCGCGGACGGGTCGTGGGACCGGCGGCCGGCCGGCTCCCCACGCCGTCGGACCCGTCACATCGGTTCGGCGATGCACCGGGTTTGACGCGGTCGACACCCGGGCAACCGACCGTCATGAGCACTCATGTCACGCACAGCATCGACGCCTCCGTCCCGGTCCGCACCGCCTACGACCAGTGGACCCAGTTCGAGTCGTTCCCGCGGTTCATGGACGGGGTCGAGCGCATCGACCAGCTCACCGACACCCGCACCCACTGGGTGACCCGCATCGCCGGGGTCGAGCGCGAGTTCGACGCCGAGATCACCGAGCAGCACCCCGACGAGCGCATCGCCTGGACCACCGAGAACGGCACGCACCAGGCCGGCGTCGTCACCTTCCACCGCCTCGACGACACCACCACCCGCGTCACCCTGCAGCTCGACCACGAGCCCGAGGGCCTCGTCGAGAAGGCCGGGGACGCGCTGGGCGTCGTGCAGCGCCGGATCAAGGGCGACATGGAGAACTTCAAGCAGTTCATCGAGGCGGGCGGCACCGGCGGCAGCTGGCGCGGCGACGTCGACGCCGCCCCGCAGTCGGTCACCCCGCCGGCGCCGTCGAGCGGCACGGCCTGATGGTCCACGTCGTACGGACGTTCACCGTCACCGCCGACCCCCGCCGGGCCGTCGACTACCTCGCCGACTTCACCCATGCGCAGGACTGGGACCCAGGTACGCAGTCCTGCGTGCGCGTCGACCCCGGCCCGGTGCAGGTCGGCGCGACCTGGCACAACACCTCGAAGATCCTCGGTTCCACCACCGAGCTCGAGTACCGCCTGACCCACCTCGACGCCGAGCGCATCGAGCTGGTCGGGGAGAACAAGACCGCCACCGCCACCGACGTCATCACCGTCCGACCCGCGGCGGAGGGCTCCGAGATCACCTACGACGCGACGGTCGTCCTGCACGGCGTCGCGAAGCTCGGCAGCCCGTTGATGCAGCTGGAGTTCGAGAAGCTCGGCAACCAGACCGTCGACGGCATCCAACGCGAACTGGGAGCACCCCGTGCCTGAGACCGAGACCCGCACCGCCGAGTGGCTCACCGCCGCCCGCACCGAGCTGGGCCTGGAGGACGCCGCCGAGGGACAGCAGGCCCTCGACGCCGCGGCCGAGCTCGACGCGCTCGTCCGCACCAACGTCGACGGGGCCGTCGCGGCGCAGACGGTGTTCCTGCTCGGCCTGGCCGCCGGCCGCTCCGCCGAGCCCGCCGTGGCCGCGCACGACTTCACCGAGAAGCTCTCCGCGCTGGCCCGCAGCTACGACGCCGACACCGATCGCGCCGTCGCGCCGAACGACCAGGCCCAGCGCGCCTGAGAGGTGTCAGCCGGGGCGCGGTGCATACATGATCACCGCGACCCCGGCCAGGCACACCAACGCCCCGACCACGTCGTAACGGTCGGGGCGGTAGCCGTCCGCGACCATCCCCCAGGCCAGCGACCCGGCGACGAACACGCCCCCGTAGGCGGCCAGGATCCGGCCGAAGTGCGCGTCGGGCTGCAGGGTGGCGACGAAGCCGTAGGCGCCCAGTGCGATCACCCCGGCCCCGATCCAGATCCAGCCCCGGTTCTCGCGCACGCCCTGCCACACCAGCCAGGCCCCGCCGATCTCCAACAGCGCGGCGACGACGAACAGGCCGACGGAGCGGGCGATCACGCCCCGACGGTATCCCCCCGCAGGCTCGACGCGCCGCGGGACCAGCAGTCCAGCAGCCGCTCGCCGAGCCGGTCGCCCAGGTGCAGGTAGGCGCGGATGCCGAACACGACGTCGGCGGCCAGACCCGGCTCGGCGGCGAGCAGGGGGCCGAGCACGCCGCGACGGATGATCTGCTCGTGCACGGCGTCGGCCTCCACGTGCTCGTCGTAGAACGCGATCGCGGCCGGGCCGCAGCCCAGGCGCCGCATGGCCCGCACCAGGCGCTGCGAGCCGGGCGAGGACGTCAGCTCGACGGCGGCGAACTGGCCGACCAGCGCCCCGCGCAGGCTGCGCCGCAGCCCGCACATCGACATGAGGTTGACCTCGGCGAGCGTCTCGGCGGGCACCGAGTCGACGTAGTGCCCGTAGGAGTCGTCGAGCCCGAGCTCGCGCATCATGTCGGCGAACAGGCGGGCGTGCATGCGGTCGGGGTCGCCGCCGCCGTACTCGTCGTGCTCGACGGTGACCAGCGCGGCCTTCGCCGGCCCTGGCAGGCGCGGGATCACCCAGGCCTGCGGGTCGGCCTCCTTGAGGTGGTAGATCGAGCGGTGCACGACGTACTCGCGCAGCTGCCACAGCTCGCCGTCGCGGCGCAGGTGGTGGGAGACCCCGCCGACGTCCGGGCCCACCGGCTCGACGAGCAGCGCGTCGACCTCGGCCGCCACGTCCGCCCCCGCCTCGACGTCGGCCCGCAACGCGGCGAGGAACAGCCGCTCCAGGTCCCCGCGCACCGCGAGCAGGGCGGGGTCCCACTCCAGGTCGTCGTCGACGCCGTCGAAGCCGCGGTAGTGCAGCTCGTAGCAGCAGTGCAGCGCGAGCTGCACGTCGTCGCCGTACGGGTCGGCGCCGGAGACGTCGACGCGCACCGGGCCGCCGCGCAGCGCGTCGAGGACGGCGGCGGAGACCGGCCCCCGCGGCCGGGGCAACGACGGGGAGGTGACGGGCGGCGGCACGGTGGCGCTGAGCATCAGGAGTCCTCCCGGGTCCGGGTGCGGTGGCTGGTGTCACAGATCGGGTAGCGGCGGCTGCGCCGGCACAGGCACAGCGCGTTGACGGGGCGGTCGGCGGTGACGCGCCGCCCGTCGGGCAGGACGATCTCCACGGGCCCGGAGACCAGCACCGGCCCCTCCTCGGTCAGCACGACCTCGCGACGCTCAGCGGGCACGGCGGGCCTCCACGACGACCAGCTCCTCGACGCTCTCCCCCGGTGCGGCGAGCCCGCGGCGTTCCAGCAGGGCGGCCCGCTCGCGCATCACCGGGCCGTAGGGGACCGAGGTCCGCAGCACCACCGAGGCCGTCATCCCCGCGGCCGCGAGCCGTTCGACCGTGGCGCCCGGGCCGCTGACCGCGGAGTGCACCATCAGCAGCACCCCGTCGGCGGAGAGGTGGTCGGCCACGGCCGCGCAGATGCGGTCGACGACCAGCCGCCCGTCGACGCCCCCGTCCCAGCAGCGGGCGCTGCGGTGCCGGGGCAGGTCGTCGGTCTCGGCGGGGACGTAGGGCGGGTTGGCCACGACCAGGTCGAACCGGCGACCGGCGACCGGGGCGAAGAGGTCACCGCGCCGCACGGCGACCCGGGCCCCGTGCAGGGCGCAGTTCACCCGGGTGGCCAGCACCGAGCGCAGCGACAGATCGACCGCCGTGACCGACGCCGCCCCCGCCCGCGAGGCGGCCAGTGCGAGCGCGCCGGAGCCGGTCCCCACGTCGAGCACGTGACGGCCCGACGCGTGGCCGCCACGGCGGATCACCTCGGCGAGCACCGCCGAGTCGCTCTGCGCCCGGTAGACACCCGGCGGCCGGAACAGCCGGAGGTCGGGTCGTGGGCCGGGCCCGACGAGCGCGGTCATCGGACGTGCGGGCTTTGTGCGGGCACGACGGCTCCAAGGGTGACGTGCGGGAGGCGCCTGTCTGCACCTGTGGCGCCGCTGGGGCAGCGGGCCGGAACCCGACAGTAGGCCAGGTCGCGGACCCGTGCAGGGCACGCATACCGGATCCCGCAGCGGGTACCCACCGGCGGTGCTCACCGCTCCCCCGGGTCTGGACCGGGTCCGCGTCCCCCGCCCGCCGACGACGGAACCCACCGACCCGTCCAGCGCACTCGGGGCCATCCCCGCCCTCGCCGTGGCGTGCGTCCCCGGCGCATCCCACGCCGGCGTCGCCGTCGCCGGCACCGACCGGCACCTCGCCCCGGTGGCGGCGGCCGGGGCGGTGCCCCTCGGGCTCGACGAACTGCAGCGGCGCCTCGGCCACGGGCCCAGCCGCACCTCCGCCCACCGGCAGGTCACCGTCCACATCGACGACATGTCGGCCGACCACCGCTGGCCGGAGTTCCGCTCCGGGGCCCGCGCCGCGGGGGTGGGCGCGATGCTGTGCCTGCCGCTGCGCCTCGACGCCCGCCGGCCGGGGGCGCTGAGCCTGTACGCGACCGAGGCCGGTGCGTTCGACGACCGGGCCGCGAGCGTCGCCAGGGCGGTCGCCGCGCAGGCCGTGCTGGCGATGGCGGAGAGCCGCCGGGAGGAGCAGCTGCGGGAGGCGCTGGGGCGGCGGGACGTGATCGGGCAGGCGAAGGGGATCCTCATCGAGCGGCACCGGCTCACCGCCGACGCGGCGTTCTCCCGGCTCTCGGTGGCGTCGCAGGCGGCGAACGTGAAGCTGGTGGAGGTCGCCGAACACCTGGTGTGCACCGGGGAGCTCCCCGGCTGACCCCGGTGCGGCGGTGGACCGGTCGCGGCCGCCGGTCCCCGTCTGGGTGGCCGACGACGGTCTCCGGGACCGCGTGCCCGTCGTCGGCCCGGCACCGTCGTCGGCCCGGCACCGTTGTCGGCCCGGCACCGCCGTCGTGGACGGGCTACGGCTCGGTGATCGATGGGCCGGGGCCGTGTTCCGCGGAACGCTCGCACCGATCGCCTCCTCGGTGACCCGAGCCCGGCGTGCATCTCCGACTCCTCGCTGCCCGTGGAGTGCCCGATCAGGCCGACGTGCTCGTCGCCGTCGGCGCGCAGCGGCTGGGTGATCTGGTGGCCGGTGTCGGCCAGCGCCTCGACCGTGACCGGGTAGCCGTCGGGCCGGGCCGAGCTGCGGTACGGGTGGTCGGGCTGGCCGTGGCCGAGCGTGTTCAGCGCCAGGAAGGAGATGCCCGACTCCTGCAGGATCGAGGTCCGGCAGCCCTCCTGGCCCGCGGGCTCGTAGAGGAAGCCGCGCAGCGTGTAGGACGACCCGGGCCCGAGCTGGTGGGAGACCTCGAAGTCGATCGGGGTGGCCATGACGTCCTCGTCGGACTCCCGGCGCTGTAGTCCGACAGCTTGGGGCGCCTCCTCCCTCCCCCAGTACCCCACCGGCCGTTCAGATCCTTCCGTCTCCGCAGCTCAGATGGTGTATAGTCGAACATATGTTCGTTACTGATCTCGAACCGCCGCCGCCCGGGCCCACCCTCACCGACATCC